>NZ_JBXAIA010000001.1:0-1145376 GCF_058795755.1 Ensifer sp. GW823-FHT05D09
TTTTTGCTTAGGTAAAATCGAGACACACAACGGGATTTGCGCTTTGCAGTGCGTCCCTTACACGAGACAAATCGCTTCGCAATTTGCTCGGCAGAGACAAACAACGAGATTTTGCTTCGCAAAACTCGGACCGGATTAAACGGGATTTTGCCTTCGGCAAAACCCGGATGGCGCGGGGTGGAGCAGCCCGGTAGCTCGTCAGGCTCATAACCTGAAGGCCGCAGGTTCAAATCCTGCCCCCGCAACCAAATCAAACAAAAGCCCGCTAGGTGAAAACCGGCGGGCTTTTGGCGTTCTCGAGCCATCGACAAAGCCAGCCAAGCGAAGCTCGAACCGACCTTGTGGCCGCCTTCGAAAAAACTTCACGGTGACGCACAATTCCGGCTTGCAGCTCTAGTCGCTAGAGGTCGTAGCCTTGCGGCAAGATATGCAAGGAGCACGTCATGGCAGGCAATATTCGTGAAAACCGCTATCGGGTCGAGGGCATGGATTGTGCGTCCTGCGCCTCGAAGATCGACACCGCCGTCCGGCGTATGCCGGGTGTCGAGGATGTCTCGGTTTCCGTTGCCGCGGGTACGATGTCGGTCAAGCACGCCGACGACGGCGCGCTTGCGGCTGACATCGTCAGCAAGGTCGGAAAACTCGGTTACCGGCTGCATCCGATGACCGGCCACCAGAAGCCGGCCATTGTTGCCGCACACACTTGCTCGGGCGACCATTCTCACGACCACGACCACGACCACGACCACGACCACGACCACGACCATTGCCATGGGCATGGGAATGACGGCGGCAAGCACGCGCACGCCGGCCATCACACGCATGATCATGGCAACAGCCACAACGCTGCCCGGCCATCTGTGTCACAGCCGCTAAATTCCCATGCACACGATCATGGCCCAACGACCGGTCCCTGGTGGCGATCGGGCAAAGGCCGGCTGACGATTGCCTGCGGTGTGGCGTTGGCCGCCGCCTACGGCCTCGGTCACCTTGTTCCGGCCACCGAGCCCTGGATCTTCACGCTTGCCATGCTGGTCGGTCTGCTGCCGATCGCGCGGCGCGCCTTCGCTGCCGCAACCTCGGGCACGCCGTTCTCGATCGAGATGTTGATGACGATTGCCGCCGTGGGAGCCGTCTTCATCGGCGCGACGGAAGAAGCGGCCATGGTCGTCTTGCTCTTTCTCGTCGGCGAACTGCTCGAAGGCGTGGCCGCAGGCAAGGCGCGGGCGAGCATCCAATCGCTGACGGCACTGGTGCCC
This sequence comes from Ensifer sp. GW823-FHT05D09, assembly GCF_058795755.1. Classification (NCBI taxonomy): domain Bacteria; kingdom Pseudomonadati; phylum Pseudomonadota; class Alphaproteobacteria; order Hyphomicrobiales; family Rhizobiaceae; genus Ensifer; species Ensifer sp. GW823-FHT05D09. Next base: position 1,260 of record NZ_JBXAIA010000001.1, read on the forward strand.
AAGTCGGCCTATCTCGAGCGCAACGGCCGCGTCGATGAAGTGCCGGCCGAAAGTCTTCACGTCGGCGCCGTCATCCTCGTGCGCCCCGGCGACCGTGTTCCGGCCGATGGCATCATCCTCTCGGGCGAAAGCGCCGTCGACGAAGCACCAGTCACCGGCGAAAGCACGCCGGTGCACAAGGCTGTCGACGACGCACTCGTTGCCGGAACGGTCAATGGCGACGGCGCCCTGCGCGTCCGCGTGACGGCTGCCGCCTCGGACAATACTATTGCCCGCATCGTACGGCTCGTCGAGGAGGCGCAGGAAAGCAAGGCGCCGACCGAACGCTTCATCGATCGTTTCTCGCGCTACTATACGCCCGGCGTCGTCGTCGTCGCAGCACTCGTCGCGATCCTGCCGCCGCTTCTGGGTGGCGGCGTCTGGAGTGAATGGATCTACAAGGGGCTGGCGATCCTGTTGATCGGTTGCCCCTGCGCCCTGGTGATCTCGACGCCGGCAGCGATCGCCGCCAGCCTTTCGGCCGGTGCGCGCCGCGGCCTGCTTTTGAAGGGCGGCGCCGTACTGGAAAATGTCGGCAAGATCACCGCTGCGGCCTTCGACAAGACCGGCACGCTGACGGAAGGCAAGCCCCGTGTCACGGATGTCGTCGGCTTCGGCCGCGCCGAAAACGAAGTGATGGGCCTTGCCGCAGCGCTCGAGCAAGGATCGAGCCATCCATTGGCACGAGCGATCCTGCAGCGTGCTGGAGAGTTGACGTTGCCGATCCCAGGCATAGCGACGGTAAAGGCGATCGGCGGCAAGGGCCTTGAGGGTGTAGTCGGCACGGCCGACGTGTTCCTCGGGTCGCCGCAGGCTGCAAACGATCGCGTGCCGATGTCACCGGAGCAGAACGCGCGCATTGCGGCACTCAACGACGAGGGCAAGACGGTTTCGGTGCTGATTGCCGACAACGCGATCGTCGGTGCAATCGCCATGCGCGATGAACCGCGTCCCGATGCCGCCGCCGGCGTGAAGGCGCTGACCGACGCCGGCATCCATGTCGTCATGCTGACCGGCGACAATCGCCGCACGGCGGAGGCGATCGGCCGGCAATTCGGCATGGAAGTGCGCGCTGAACTGTTGCCCGAGGACAAGCAGCGCATCGTTGGCGAACTGAAGAAATCCGGCTTCAATGTCGCCAAGATCGGCGACGGCATCAACGATGCACCGGCGCTGGCTGCGGCCGATGTCGGCATCGCCATGGGCGGCGGCACGGACGTGGCCCTGGAGACGGCGGATGCGGCGGTGCTGCATGGCAGGGTCGGCGATGTCGCGGCGATGGTCCGGCTTTCCCGCTCTACAATGCGAAACATATTCCAGAATATCACTATTGCGCTCGGCTTGAAGGCCGTTTTCCTCGTCACGACCATCATTGGCATTACCGGCCTATGGCCGGCCATCCTTGCCGACACCGGCGCGACTGTGCTGGTGACCATGAATGCGCTCCGGCTGTTGCGGCCGGTCAAAGCAGCCTGAAGCAACCACCTAAAATGAAACCGGCGGCATTGATTGCCGCCGGTTTTTTGTTGCGGGCAGGCCTGATCAGCCTGTGTATATTCACGCTGGACTCTCATCAGCGATCCGGTGAGAGTATAAGGAGATCTCGTTTTGAGGGCTTCCGCGCCGGCAAATCGATGATAAACCTATACCAAATGGTAAAAAAATCGCCGGCACGGTTTCTGGGAAGAAGACCGAAGCGGGCCAGTTTGGGGATCGCAAGGCCAATATGGACAGTATTGCCATCGAACTGCGTGGGATCGACAAGAGCTTCGGTCCGGTTCACGCCAACAAGAATATCAATCTGAAGGTCCGCAAGGGTACGATCCACGGCGTCATCGGTGAAAACGGTGCGGGTAAATCGACCCTGATGTCGATCCTCTACGGCTTCTATCAGGCCGACAGTGGCGAGATCCACGTGGATGGCAAGCAGGTGACGATCCGCGACCCGAACGCCGCGATCGCCGCCGGCATCGGCATGGTGCACCAGCACTTCATGCTGGTCGAGAACTTTACGGTTCTCGAAAACATCATGCTCGGCGCGGAAGAAAGCCAGATCCTCAACAAGGGCATCGCCAAGGCGCGGGAAGAGCTGAAGCGGCTTGAGCGCGAATATGCGCTGGAGGTCAATCCGGATGCGGTCATCGAGGAATTGCCGGTCGGTCTGCAGCAGCGCGTCGAGATCCTGAAGGCGCTCTATCGCCGCGCCGATATCCTGATCCTGGACGAGCCTACCGGCGTGTTGACGCCGGCCGAGGCTGACCATCTCTTCCGCGTTCTCGAACAGCTGAAGAGCCAGGGCAAGACCATCATTCTCATCACCCATAAGCTCAGGGAAATCATGGCGATTACCGACGAAGTGTCGGTGATGCGGCGTGGCGAGATGGTGGCGACGCGAAAGACAGCGGAGACCTCGGTCGAGGAACTCGCCGAACTGATGGTCGGCCGCCGCGTGCTGCTGCGGGTGGAGAAGGGTGAGGCCAAGCCCGGCGACGTCAAGCTCTCCGTCAACGGTCTGACCGTCAAGGACGGCCGCGGCGTCACCATGGTCGATAATGTCTCCTTCAATCTCCGGGCTGGCGAAATCGTCGGCATTGCCGGCGTTGCCGGCAATGGCCAGTCGGAACTGCTGGAGGCGATTTCCGGTATCCGCCGCGCGGTTTCCGGCGAAGTCCACCTGAACGGCAAGCCGATCAACGTCACCGGCCATGTCGATCCCAAGGACCTGCGCGACCGCGGTCTCGCTCACGTGCCGGAAGACCGGCATCATGTCGGGCTCGTTTTGAAATTCGAGGAATGCGAAAACGCCATCCTCGGCTATCACCACGACAAGCGTTACCTTAACGGCGTCTTTCTGAACGTCGATGCCATCCGCAAGGATGCCGAACAGCGGATCGCCGAATACGACATCCGCCCGCCGAACGCCCGGCTGAAGACCGCCAATTTCTCCGGCGGCAATCAGCAGAAGATCGTTCTTGCCCGCGAGATGGAGCGGAGCCCGGATGTGCTGATCATCGGCCAGCCGACCCGCGGCGTCGACGTCGGCGCCATTGAATTCATCCACAAACGGATCATCGAGATGCGCGACCAGGGCAAGGCTGTCCTGCTCGTCTCCGTCGAACTCGATGAAATCCGCGCCCTGTCGGACCGTATCCTGGTCATGTTTGCCGGCCGTGTCGTCGGCGAGCGCGATCCCGATGCGACCGAGGGCGAGCTGGGCCTGTTGATGGCCGGCGTCGAAGGCCGCAAGGAGGCCGCAGAATGAGCAATCCCTATGCAAAGCTTCCGGGCTGGATCGAATACGGCCTCGTCCCGCTGGTCAATCTCGCCGTCGCGTTTCTAGTTGCCGGTCTCGTGGTTCTGCTCGTCGGCGAAAACCCGCTCGAAGCCGCCTACCATCTGATCAACGGTGCCTTCGGCCGCGGCGAATACATCGGCTTCACGCTCTATTACGCCACGACCTTTATCTTCACCGGCCTTGCGGTCGCAGTCGCCTTCCATGCCGGGCTTTTCAACATCGGCGGCGAAGGTCAGGCCTATGTCGGCGGTATCGGCGTCGCGCTCGCGTGCCTCTGGCTCGACCAGACGATGCCGTGGTTCGTGGTTTTCCCGCTGGCGATTATCGGTTCGGCCCTGTTCGGCGCTGCCTGGGCGTTCCTGCCGGGCTGGCTGCAGGCCAAGCGCGGCAGCCATATCGTCATCACCACCATCATGTTCAACTTCATCGCGTCGAGCCTGATGGTCTATCTCCTGACCCGGGTGTTGAAACCGCTCGGCTCGATGTCGCCACAAACCCGCACCTTTGCGGAAGGCGGCCAGCTTCCCAAGCTTGACTGGCTGCTGTCGATCTTCGGGCTCGATATCGGAACCGCGCCGTTCAACGTGTCGTTCCTGCTGGCGCTGATCGCCGCCTTTGGCGTCTGGCTTTTGATCTGGCGCACCAAGCTCGGCTATGAGATGCGCACCATGGGCCACAGCCCGTCGGCCGCCCGTTATGCCGGCATGAGCGAGAGCCGCATCACCGTCATTACCATGATGATCTCAGGCGCGCTTGCCGGCATGATGGCGCTCAACCCCATCATGGGTGAGCAGGGCCGCATGCAGCTCGATTTCGTCCAGGGTGCAGGCTTCGTCGGCATCGCGGTTGCCCTCATGGGCCGTTCGCATCCCGCCGGCATCATCCCTGCGGCCGTTCTCTTCGGTGTGCTCTATCAGGGTGGCGCCGAGATCTCGTTCGAAATGCCGTCGATCTCGCGCGACATGATCGTCATCATTCAGGGCCTCGTCATTCTGTTTGCGGGCGCCCTTGAAAACATGTTCCGGCCGGCGATCACCCGGCTGTTTTCCACCTCCAGCCGGCGCGCCGCGGTCGTTGCCCAGACCAAGGGAGCTTGAGCCATGGATTTCTTCCACGTCATCGTGGTGCTCCTTGAGTCCACCATCCGCGTCTCCGTACCGCTGATCTTTGCCGCCCTCGCCGGGCTCTTCACCGAGCGTGCCGGTATCTTCGATATCGGCCTTGAGGGCAAAATGCTGGGTGCGGCCTTTGCCGCTGGCGCGGTCGCCGCCATCACCCAATCCGTCTGGCTGGGGCTGCTTGCCGCCATCCTCATCTCGGTGGCCCTGTCGCTGGTTCATGGTTACGCATCGATCACCCAGCGCGGCAACCAGATCGTTTCCGGCGTCGCCATCAACTTCATCGTCGCCGGTTCCACCGTCATCTTGGGCGAAGCCTGGTTCCGTCAGGGTGGGCGCACGCCGGCGCTGGCCGAAGGCGCCCGGTTCCAGACGATCAATTTCCCCTTCGCGGACACCATTCGCGAGGTTCCCTTCATCGGACCGATCTATGCCGACCTGCTGTCCGGCCATTTCATCCTGACCTATCTGGCCTTCGCCATGGTGCCGCTCAGCTGGTGGATCCTTTACCGCACCCGCTTCGGCCTCAGGCTGCGCGCCGTCGGCGAAAACCCGGGTGCCGTCGACACAGCCGGCATTTCGGTGATCTGGATGCGGTATCGCGCCGTCATCTGCTGCGGCATCCTGTGTGGCTTTGCCGGCGCCTACCTGTCGCTGGCGATGACCGCCGGCTTCGTCAAGGGTATGACGGCCGGTAAGGGCTATATCGCTCTTGCAGCCTTGATCTTCGCCAAGTGGCGGCCGTTCAACATCATGCTTGCCTGCCTGCTCTTCGGCTTCCTCGATGCATTTGCGATCCGTCTGCAGGGCAATCCCCTGCCGCTGATCGGCCAGGTGCCGGTGCAGCTGATGCAGGCACTGCCCTATATTCTCACCGTCATCTTGCTTGCCGGCTTCATCGGCAAGGCCATCCCGCCGAAAGCCGGCGGTGTCCCCTATGTGAAGGAGCGGTAAGACCATGGAAAACGAGCTCTTCGAGGCCGCCCGCGAGGCGATGGCCAAGGCGCATGCGCCTTATTCCAAGTTTCCTGTTGGTGCCGCGATCCGTGCTGAAGACGGCCAGATCTATACCGGCGCAAACATCGAGAACCTCTCCTTCCCGGAGGGATGGTGTGCCGAGACCACTGCCATCAGCCACATGGTCATGGCCGGCCAGCGCAAGATCATGGAAGTTGCCGTGATTGCCGAGAAGCTGGCGCTCTGCCCGCCTTGCGGCGGCTGCCGGCAGCGGCTTGCGGAATTCTCCGGCGCCAGTACCCGGATCTATCTCTGCGACGAGACGGGCGTGAAGAAGACGCTGGCTCTGTCGGATCTGCTGCCGCACAGCTTCGAGACCGAGATCCTCGGATGAACAGCGCTGCGGAATTTCTGCGGGACAGGCTCGGTGGCCTGTCTCCACGCTATGGCATTGTCCTCGGGTCAGGACTTGGCACACTTGTCGAAGCGGTCGGCGGCGCGATCCGCATTTCCTACGCGGATATTCCCGGTTTTCCCGTCAGCAGCGTTTCTGGCCATGCCGGCGAACTCGTCGCAGGCTTGCTTGGCGACGTTCCCGTCGTGATGCTGTCCGGCCGGGTGCATTATTACGAGAGCGGTGACGCCAACGCGATGCGCGTGCCGCTCCAAACCCTGAAGGACCTCGGCGTCGAAAACCTGGTGCTGACCAATTCCGCGGGCTCGCTCAGGGACGATCTGCCGCCCGGATCGGTGATGCGGATTTCGGACCATATCAACTTTTCCGGCTTCAATCCGCTGATCGGCGTCGAAAGCGACGATCGCTTCGTCGGCATGACCAGTGCCTATGATGCCGCACTCGGCGACCGCATGCGGGCCGCAGCCGAGCGGTTGGCGATACCCTTGCAGGACGGCGTTTACATGTGGTTTTCCGGGCCGAGCTTCGAAACGCCGGCGGAAATTCGCATGGCGCGCGTGCTCGGAGCCGATGCCGTCGGCATGTCGACCGTGCCGGAAGTGATCCTTGCGCGCTTCATGGGCCTGAAGGTCGCGGCAGCCTCGGTGATCACCAATTTCGGCGCGGGCATGACCGGTGGCGAACTCAGCCATCATGAAACCAAGGACATGGCCCCCGTCGGCGGCAAGCGGCTCGCCGCGATTCTCAAGGAAATGATTTCCACCGAAGCGGCGGCCAACTGACCATGCTTCCCCAGGAGATCATCCGTCGCAAGCGAAATGGCGGGAGCCTCGAAGCGGCAGACATTGCACGCTTCGTCCGCGGTCTCTCCGATGGCTCGATTTCGGAGGGCCAGGTTGCGGCCTTCGCCATGGCCATCTGGTTTTCAGGCATGAGCCGCGACGAGACGGTGGCGCTGACACTGGCCATGCGCGATTCCGGTGAAACGCTCGACTGGAGCAGCATCGGCCGCCCCATCGTCGACAAGCATTCCACCGGTGGTGTCGGCGACAACGTCTCACTGATGCTCGCCCCGATCGTTGCCGCATGCGGCCTGGCCGTTCCGATGATCTCCGGGCGGGGATTGGGTCACACCGGCGGCACGCTCGACAAGCTCGAATCCATACCCGGCTATGATATCCAGCCGTCGGCGGCACTGTTCCGCAAGACGGTCGACGAGGTCGGCTGCGCCATCATCGGCCAGACCGCCAATCTGGCGCCCGCCGACAAGCGGCTCTACGCCATCCGTGACGTCACCGCGACCGTCGATTCCGTTCCGCTGATTACGGCTTCGATCCTGTCCAAGAAGCTTGCCGCCGGCCTGCAGTCGCTGGTGCTCGACGTCAAGGTCGGCAATGGCTCGTTCATGAGCGATGCCGGCGAGGCCGAGGTGCTGGCCCGATCGCTGGTCGATGTCGCCAATGGCGCCGGCGTGCGCACGTCGGCATTGCTTACGGACATGAATGAACCTCTGGCCGATGCGGCCGGCAACGCACTCGAGATCTGGAACTGCCTTGCCTTTCTCAAGGGCGACAAGCGTGGCACTCGTCTCGAAACTGTCGTGATGGCCTTTGCCGCCGAAATGCTTGTTGCAGCCGGTGCTGCAGTCGATCCGACAGCCGGCGAGGCACTAGCCCGCGCGGCGCTTGCAAACGGTGCGGCGATCGAGCGTTTCGCTGGGATGGTGCATGCGCTCGGCGGTCCCGCGGATTTCGTCGATCGGCCGGGACAATACCTCGTGCCGGCGCCGGTCATCCTGCCAGTGGAAGCCGAAAGCGACGGCTTTTTGCAGTCCTGCCGGACTCGCGATCTCGGGATGAGCGTTATTGCTCTGGGCGGCGGGCGGACACATCCGAGCGACCAGATCGATCATCGCGTTGGCTTCTCCGCGTTGAAGCCTCTGGGAACGCCGATCGCCAAAGGGGAGCCCTTCGCGTTCGTCCATGCTGCGGACGAGAATGCGGCGGTGCGGGCGCGCCAAGAGATCCGGTCACTCTACGTGATCGCCGACATCCAGCCGGAGACGTGTGCGCCGGTCCTTTCAAGGATCACCTGACCAGGTGCAGAGCGCCGTCTTCGACGCGATAGGATGATAGCCGGCTGAGGAAGCTCATGCCCACGAGCATTCCGGAAAGCGACTTGTCCGGCAGCACGAAGGCGTCGACGTCCCGCAGGGATATGCCGCCGATTTCTACCCTGTTCAGTTTCGCCCGTGCCGCGCCGACCTCACCATTGGCTGTTCCAACCCGAACGTCGAATGTCAGTGTCGCCGGTGAAAGGCCGAGCCTGCGCGCGGTCGAGACATTGATCGCGATCGTGCTGGCGCCGGTATCGACCATGCCGCGCTCGGTGCGGCCGTTGATGCGGAAGGCGCCGAAGAAATGGCCCGAGCGGTCGGCTTCAAGCACCACGTCTTTTCCAGCTGCATATTTTGCAGTCGTTGCCGGAACGGCGCCGCTTGCTGCGGTCCTGCCTGTATCGGCGGGCTTGGGGCTTGAGAGATAGGAACTCGCAAGGTCTGGAATGACCAGGGCCGCAACCGCGATGCCGCCGGCAAATGTCAGCAGACGTCCGAACAATGGCCTGGCCTCCCGTGCTTTGGGCCGCACACATGCGTCCCGATCGAGCGTTCAGTAGAACAGGGGAAGGGCTAATAGGGCACAAAAAAACCGCCGGTTTGCCGGCGGTTTTTGGTCAATTCTTCGCTCTGGTTAAGAAACGGAAAATTACTTCGTTCCGTACATGCGGTCACCGGCATCGCCGAGCCCGGGCATGATGTAGCCGAGTTCGTTCAGGTGGCTGTCGATCGATGCAGTGAAGATCGGCACATCCGGGTGCGCGGCCTGGAAGTTGCGGATACCTTCGGGCGCTGCGAGCAGGCAGAGGAAGCGCAGGTTCTTCGCGCCGCGTTCCTTCAGTTTGTCGATCGCCGCGATCGAGGAGTTGCCGGTCGCAAGCATCGGATCGACGACGATGATCAGCCGCTCGGACAGGCTTTCAGGCGCCTTGAAGAAGTATTCCACCGCTTCCAATGTATCGTGGTCGCGATAGACGCCGATATGCGAGACGCGGGCCGACGGCACCAGTTCGAGCATGCCTTCCAGCAGGCCGTTGCCAGCGCGCAGGATCGAAGCGAAGACAAGCTTCTTGCCTTCCAGCACCGGCGCGTCGATCTCCTGCATCGGCGTCTCGATGCGCTCCATCGTCAATTCCAGATCGCGCGTTACCTCGTAGCAGAGCAGCGTCGAGATTTCCCGAAGCAGTCGCCGGAAACCCGCGGTCGAGGTTTCCTTCTTGCGCATGATGGTCAGCTTGTGTTGCACAAGCGGATGATCGATCACTGTTACGCCGTCCATGGCCACCTTCCCGGAAGTTTCTGTATCCGCCCTTTTTCCATGGATTGCTCCGCGGCCGCAAGGGCGTTGGGCGGCTCGTTGTGTTCATCCCCAGCCGCGCCATCCATCTTGGCCCGGCGCGGGCTTGGATCAGACAAGCGCCAGCAATCTCTGGCGTGTCGCCTCGTCGACGAAAGCCGCCTCGATCGCAGTCCTGGTCATGCCGTTGATGTCGTCGTCGTTGAACCCCATCACCGCCGAGGCGATGTCGTATTCCTGGGCAAGCGAGGTGTGGAAGAAGGGCGGGTCGTCGGAATTGAGGGTCACCCGAACGCCGGCCTCGTGCAGGGCCGGCAAGGGATGGGAGCCGAAATCCGGGAAGACCTGCAACGAGATGTTGGATCCGGGGCAGACTTCCAGAACGACACGCTCATCGGCGATCCTCTTGACGAGATCCGCATCCTCGATCGCGCGCACGCCGTGGCTGATGCGCGACGGCCTGACATGGTCGAGCGCATCGCGCACGCTGAAGGCGCCGGACAGCTCGCCTGCGTGGATCGTCAGGCCAAGGCCGGCATCGCGGGCGATATCGAAGGCCCGGGCAAAATCGGCGACGCTGTGCATGCGTTCCTCGCCTGCCAGATTGAAGCCGGTGACCAGAGCGTGCTCTCTTTTGGCGGCAAACTCGGCCGTTCTGACGACCGATTCCGGACCGAGATGGCGGATGCCGGTGATCAACATGCGGGATTCGATCCCGGTCTTTGCCTTCGCCGCCTCCATACCAGCGGCCAGGCCCTCAAGATAGGCGTCGGCGCCAAGCCCGATCGTGTTGCCGTGATCCGGCGAAACGATGATCTCGCTGTAGATCGTTCCGACTTCCGCCAGTTCCGTGAGATACGTTTCAGCAAGAAGCGCATAGTCCTCCTGCGTGCGAAACAGCGAGGCGACTGCGTCGTAGCATTTCACGAAGCTGGTGAAGTCCGCCCAGACATAGGCGCGGTCGGCGATGATCTCGCTGGTATCGAGCCCGTACTTCTCCGCCTGCAACAGCGCCAGTTCCGGCGGCGTCGCGCCCTCGATGTGGCAGTGCAGTTCCGCCTTCTTCAGATGTGCGGTCAAATGAGGCTTCTCCCATGTAGGCCCGGTGCGATCCCGAGATGTCTGGCGACCGTTTCGCCGATATGTGCAAAGGTGTTGGCAATCCCGAGCGAACGGCTGCGCACCGCCGGCCCGAACATCAGCACCGGCACGCGCTCGCGTGTATGGTCCGTTCCGCGCCAGGTCGGGTCGCAGCCGTGATCGGCGGTCAGGATGACGATATCGCCGGGCTTCAGCCGCCGGTCGAGATCGGGCAGCCGTGCGTCGAAGGCTTCGAGGGCTGCTGCATAACCGGCGACATCGCGGCGGTGGCCGAAAAGCATGTCGAAATCAACGAAGTTGGTGAAGACGAGGTCGCCATCCTCGGCCTCATCGATTGCGGCAAGGCTCGCATCGAACAGCGCCATGTTGCCGTCGGCCTTGGTCAGCTTCGTCACGCCCTGGTGCGCGAAGATATCGCCGATCTTGCCGATCGCGTGCACCGTGCGGCCGGCGTGCGCCAGCCGGTCGAGAACCGTCGGCTCCGGCGGCAGAACCGAGTAGTCGCGCCGGTTGCCGGTTCGAACAAAGGTCTGTGGGCTTTGCCCGATGAAGGGGCGGGCGATGACGCGGCCGATATTGTGGTCGTCGACGAGGCGGCGAACGACTTGGCAGAACTCCAGCAGTCGCTCCAGCCCGAAAGTGTGCTCGTGTGCGGCAATCTGAAAGACGCTGTCGGAGGAGGTGTAGCAGATCGGTTTGCCCGTGCGCATATGCTCCTCGCCGAGGCGGGCGATGATATCCGTACCGGAGGCGTGGCAATTGCCGAGAATGCCGGGGATGTTGCCCTCGCGGCAGATCGCCTCGACCAGCTCGGCGGGAAACGCGTCGCCTTCGGCCGGGAAATAGCCCCAGTCGAACATGACAGGCGTACCTGCAATCTCCCAATGGCCTGAGGGCGTATCCTTGCCGCGCGAGACTTCGCTCGCAGCGCCGTAGGCGCCGTAGACCCGGCCTGGCACCGGCATGCCCACCGGCACCCGCCCCGTTGCCAATTTCGCCGCGTGCATGAGCCCGAGTGCCGACATGTTGGGAAGATTGAGCGGCCCTTCGCGCAAGCCTGCGCGATCTGCCGCTCCGGTCGCGCAGAATTCGGCGATGTGGCCAAGCGTGTCCGCGCCGAGGTCGCCATAGGTTTCGGCATCCGGCGCACCGCCTATGCCGAAAGAATCGAGGACAAAGAGAAACGCGCGCGCCATGAACGATCCGGTAAGCCGGAGCGCGAGCGGAGCGCGCGGTCCGGTGCTGCAACGAGCGCGGAAGCAGATGCCGCCAGCGCAATCCCGAAGGAATAGCGCCGGCGAAGTCGCATTGCAATTGGGTTCGGTTATGCTGCGATCAGCAGTCGGGGCACTTTATGATTTCCGCCTGGCGCGAACGGAAATAGGCCGTCTTGGACAGGTTGATCGTCTTGAGTGTGCTGGACCCCAGGCCCTCGGCAAAGAGCAGAAGTTCGTGCGGAACGACGAGTTCGGTGCGAACGACGAAGGCTTCGGTGGTGGCGAACTGCGCCGGTACAGTTGTCGCAGAGTTTGCGGGGTAGGGTATCGCGCCACTCTGATCGCGCGACCAGATCACAGTGCCTTTGTTGGCGGCGTCGACTTTGATTCCGGTTATCTTCAGGGTGTATCCGGAATTCTGGTAGGGTGCGAGGATGCTCTTGGCGACACTCGACATGTTGCCGAGATAGGTTTTGTTAACCTCTGACTGTTGCGCCACCATATCCGCCACCGAGCTTGCGGCCCGTTCGACCTTGTTCTTCACCGAGAACCCCAGGGTAACTTCGAACGCCCCGATATAGGCGACGATCAACATTGGGATCACCATGGCGAATTCGATCGCGCCGAAACCGCTGCGGTCTTTTGCGAGCAACGTAATCGCGCCGCGAGTACGGGCAAACAAGGCGATTGTCTTCTTCGTAAGAGAGGTCACGGACGCCCTCATTCGTTTTCGTTGCGGAAAGTCGCGGTCGCGACCATGAGATAGTCTCGTGGCATGCTCGCACCGGCGGGGCGCAGATTGGTCACGAAAGGACGGACAAGGTCCGTGATCACGCTCCATCGGTAGTACGCGCGCAACACGTTGTATGTGCCCGGTCCTCCCGGTGCGAAGGAGAAGTTCCCGGTATTGATGTCGTTGGATTTGGCCATTCGCGGTATATCGACTGGCAGTTGAGCCAGGTCGGTCGTGCTCTTGACATCGATAAGCAACCTGCTCGGAATGTTCACTTCGTTGCCGGTGCACGTCAGCATCACCGAGATCTCGGCGCAGAACGCCTGACGGAACTGTTTTTCCGTCATGTCGGTGGGCTTGCCTCTGGCGAAGGTGATCTCGCCAGTGCGAACTTTGCGCGCCATCACCTCCGTCGCGTTGGCCAGGAGGCGCTCGCCCGCAAAGGCAAAGAATGTCTCGAAGCAGGCAAAAGTGACCACAAGGAACGGGATCGCCAGAATCGCGAACTCGATCGACGCCGCGCCACTTCTATTCCCAAACAGACGCCGCAGCGGACCGCGATTTGATCTCGAAGATTGCCTAGAGCCTTGAACTTCCTGTTCGGCCAACATCTCGTCGTCCCATCATGTTACGTTTGATGGGTGAGAAATAAGGGGTAACTCTTGATATTTCGTTCTCGATGATCATCGGCATTTTAATGATCGCCGGCGTTTTTTACCTGATTCTAATTGGTGGCGCCGGTCGTTTTGCGTTCGGCATGCCGCTCACAGTTCGGGGTGCACGACAGCACGGTACGTGAAGTCTGCTTGTAGACACGCACGGTATTGCCCTCGTCGATAGAGACGAGAATGCGCTCGTCGACAATCGCATTGCCATCCTGGTCCAGGATCACAAGGTTCGTCGTGCCGAAATTGCGGCCTGTGACGACGATGGTCTTTGCGTCGGCGACCGTTGCGTCGGCAACATCAGCGTTGCCGATGATCACTTTGCTTACGGGGCGATCAAGCTTGAGGACGCGCGCGTGATCCATGTAGACGCGCATGATGTCATCCTGGGCAAGGGCGGGCCGGGTTGGAGACACCGCAAAAAGCCCGACGAGCACGAGAAGAGATAAGCTGGCTTGGGCGGTCGTGGAGGGCACAGACATGGGGCGTCCTTGAGGTGACATTGCCGCATCCTCGCGCGTCTTGGTGAATGAAGCATTAAGGTACAAGCATCTCGCCCGGCCTGGAAATGTTTGCCGTTCGTTTACCCAAAAATCAGCGATGCGACGTTCATCTTTTAGTAACCGCCTTCCTTAAGTCGGTAGCAATCCGGCGGGCATAGGTTGGGCTCATCCGATCAACGGCAACAGTTGGCGGACGTGCTGAACAACAATCGCGAAGTAGGAGAATCATCATGAAGAAGATTTTTGCCCGTCTGATGAAGGACGAGTCTGGCGCAACTGCAATCGAATACGGCCTCATTGCTGCCCTCATCTCCGTTGCGCTAATCGGTGGCGCGACCCAGCTGGGCAACGTTCTCGACGGCCAGTTTACGTTCCTCGCCGATCAGGTGACCGGTTCGCAGACCGCGCCGTAAGGCAACCTTAAGCCTCACGGAATGAAAAGCAGAAAGCCGCCCTTGTTGGCGGCTTTTTGTTACCTTGGCAGATATGTTCAGGAACATCCCGCCTTTAAGACGAATCGCTGAAGGCGGATAAGATGCTCAGGAATCAAAGTGCTGGAGCTCCCTGGTGCGTTCTTCCGAACGCACGGCGCTCTAAGTCTCGCTCGCGGAGTGGATTTCGATAAATGCTCTTGTTGGCCTTCCTTGCAATCTTTCCGCTGTGTCTGATTTGGGCCGCTGCCTCAGATCTGATGACGATGACGATACCGAATCGTCTGTCGCTGCTTCTTGCTGTTGGCGCGGTCCTCGCGAACGTCGCCGCCGGCTCCGGTTTCGTTGACATCGGTTTCGATGTGGCTGCCGGTCTGCTGGTCTTCCTTTTGTGCTTTTGCCTTTTTGCCTCCGGTGTCATGGGGGGCGGTGACGCAAAACTATTGAGCGCCTGCGCTCTTTGGTATGGGCTGAACGGCTCTCTTCTGGCGTTCCTTCTGTATGTCTCGCTTATGGGCGGCGTCTTGACTGTGCTCATTGTGATGTTGCGGTCCAGCCAGCATGTGTTGCTTGCCGCCGGCATTCCAATCCCTGGTCTTTTGCTGACCGCAAAGAAAATTCCCTATGCAATCGCGATTGCTGCCGGCGCATTCCTGGCCATTCCGGCCTCGCCCTTGTATCGAATGGCTCTCGCGCAGTTTGGCCTCTAGCGTTGATGGGTGCGGAAAGCTGCTCGGAAGGAGACTGTTAACCATACCCGTAGATGGGTCGTTAACTATAATTACACCAATTCCTGATCAATCTGATCCCGGCATATCTGCGGGGCACAGAAACGATCATGAAACCGGTTCGCATCATCATACTGACGGTGGCCGTCGCGTCGGCGGCGATGGCCGGGTTGTTGGCGATGAAGCTGACCCGCGGTCCTGCCCGGCTAACGGCCGAGCCCGTCATTGAGCGGGCTCCGACTGTCAATGTCCTCGTAGCCAGCAAGAGCTTACCTGTCGGGTCTCGCCTCGGCGGAGACGCCGTCCATTGGATGGCCTGGCCCAAGGACGGCATCGTCGATGGCCTCATCACCGAAGAAAACCGCCCATCGGCGATTGAAGACCTGACCGGCGCCGTCGTTCGGCTGCCGATATTCAATGGTGAGCCGGTGCGCAACGAGAAGGTTGCCGACTCCTCAAGTCGAATCATGTCGTCGCTCCTGCCTGCCGGCAAGCGCGCGGTTGCTACGGAAATTACCGTTGCGACAGGCGCCGGCGGTTTCATCCTGCCGAACGACCGGGTCGACGTCATCATGGTCCGCAAGTCGGACAACGATGTTTTCCTGACGGAAACGGTGCTCAGCAACGTCCGCGTTCTGGCGATCGACCAGCAGGTCGAGGAGAAGGACGATGGCTCCAAATCCGTGGTCGGCACCACGGCGACCCTGGAGCTGACCCCTGATCAATCAAAGGTCATGACCGTCGCCCAGCAGATGGCCGAGCGTATCTCGCTCGCCCTTCGCAGCGTCGCGGATGCTCAGGAGCCCGATACGAACGCAGCGGATTATCTTTTGAGCGGTGATGGCCAACCCAGCATTCAGGTCATCAAGTCTGGCTCCATCGTCAAGGGCGACGGTTCAAGTCAGGGCCAGCAACAATGAGCGATCGAGTGGAGCACAAGGTGAAGCGGATCGGAAATAAGTTTCGGGCGTCTGTTGCTGCGGGCCTGTCGTTTTGCCTGACATTTTCGGGCATCGCGCTGCCAACGCTCCCGTCCGCCCATGCGGCTGCCTCCTCGGTCGTCAGGATCGTCGAAAGCGGGCCGGGGGCGAAGAAGAAGGTCAGCCTTGGGCTGAACAAGGCCGTTGTCGTCGATCTACCTTCCGATGCCCACGATATTCTCGTTGCTGACCCATCCCTCGCCGATGCCGTTACGCGCACATCCAGACGGATTTATCTCTTTGGTAAATCCGTGGGGCAGACCAACATTTTCGTATTCGGGCCGAACGGCGAAGAGATCGTCAGTCTTGACGTCGAGGTCGAGCGCGACATCGCCAACCTGCAGTCAAACCTGCGCCGTTTCATTCCCGATGCCGACATCAATGTCGAAATCATCTCCGACAACATCGTCCTGACAGGCACCGTGCGCACGCCGCTCGATTCGACACGCGCCGTCGACCTCGCCAAGGCCTTCCTCCAGGGCGGTGAAGCGACCACACGCAACATTACCGCGCAGGGCAACAATGGTGATGCCGATATCTTTGCTGAGGATCGGCAGGTCTCGCAGATCGTCAACCTGCTGACCATCGATGGCGATGATCAGGTCACGCTGAAAGTTACGGTTGCCGAGGTCAGCCGCCAGGTCCTCAAGCAACTCGGCTTCAACGGCAGCGTCTCCGATGGCGACAGCAGCATCGGATTCCGCAACCCCGCCAACCTCGGAGACGCCATCGGGCTCGGCGCAAACGCACTCATCAAGGGCTCGATTGGTGGAACGACGATAGCAAGCTACATCAATGCGATGGAGCAGGCAGGCGTGATGCGCACGCTTGCCGAGCCGAGCTTGACCGCGATTTCGGGCCAAGAGGCGAAATTCTACGTTGGCGGCGAGTTTCGGCTGCCCGGCATGCAAGAGGTCGAAAGGGACCCCACCACCGGCCTGAGTAAGGTCAAACGCGAGGTCAACGACGTCGAATACGGCATTCGCCTGAACTTCAAGCCTGTCGTTCTCGGTCCTGGCAGGATCAGCCTGCAGGTCGAGACCGAAGTGTCGGAGCCGACCTACGAAGGCAGTGTCGTTACCGGCAACGGCTCCAACGCCATCCCCGGCAACACCTTCCTCGGCATTCGCAAGCGCGAGGCATCGACCAGCGTCGAGCTTCCTTCTGGTGGTTCGATCGTCATCGCCGGTTTGGTGCAGGACAACATCCGTCAGGCGATGTCCGGCGTGCCGGGCGCCTCGAAGATCCCGGTCCTCGGAACGCTCTTCCGCAGCAAGGATTTCGTCCGCAACGAGACCGAACTCGTCATCATCGCGACGCCCTATCTCGTGCGGCCAGTGGCCAGAAGCGCGATCTCCAGGCCCGACGACAATTTCAATGCAGCCAATGATTGGGAGAGCTTCTTCCTTGGTCGCGTGAACCGGATCTACGGGCGCCCGGAAGCATCCGCTCCGGCTGGCCGCTACCACGGCAACGTTGGCTTCATCTACAAATAGGCTGGGTCATGCAAACGCGAAGCAGCTTCCACGAGAATTCTGAAAGGCCGAGTGCCATGCCCCTCAACAGATCCGGAATGCCCGCCCGTCATTTGCGGCATGTTGCAATCCTCGTCGTTGCCGCGGGGCTGCTTGCCGGCTGCGGCACCAAGGACAATCTTGCAACGGGCTCCATCCCGGATGACTACCGCACCCGCCACCCGATCGTGCTTGCCGAAGGTGAGCGTACGATCGATATCCCGATCGCCTCCGGCGATCGCCGGTTGACGCAGGGCACGCGCGACGTCATCAGCGGCTTTGCGGCCGACTATCGCAATTTGTCGACCGGTGTTGTCCAGATCATGCTGCCGCGCGGCTCGGCAAACAGCCACGCAGCGCAGGCCATGCGCAAGGAGATCCGCAGCGTTCTCGTTGCCGCCGGTGTCCCGGCCAAGCGATTGATCGAGGCGGGCTACGAGGCCGGTCCGATGGGTGACGCTGCACCTGTTCGCATTAGCTATGTGGCGATCACCGCCCAGACGTCCCCCTGTGGTGAATGGCCCGAGGACGTTGCGCTCAATACGATCCAGAACCGCAACTACTATAATTTCGGCTGCGCATCGCAATCCAATCTGGCGGCGCAGATCGCCAATCCGACCGATCTGCTCGGCCCGCGTCAGATGTCGCCGATCGATGCGGAGCAGCGTGGTCAGGTCATCAAGGACTGGCGCGGAACCGAAAAGAGTGACGGACCCGTCATCGTCTTCAATTGATATCGTTGGGATCATCAGATGAGCACCATTGAGTACAGGATCGAAACGGGCGCCGCGGCCGGCGACCTCGCCTTCGATACCGTGCAGCCGGGTGACCTCGAGCAGGTCCGCCCGCTGCCGCGCATCTCGATCCACGCGTTTTGCGAAACCGAGGCGATGCAGCGGCTGATGGAGCGTTGCGGCCAGGATCGCCGTATGGCGAAGGTCAGCTTGCGCATCAACAACGGCGGCATCGATGCCGCGGCCAACATGTTTGCGAGCGTGTCGACGCCGAACCTGATCATTCTGGAAACATCGGCCGATCCCCGGTTCCTGCTGAGCGAACTTGCGCCGCTGGCTGCGGTCTGCGATCCGAGCACCAAGGTGATCCTCGTCGGCAAATACAACGATATCGGGCTTTATCGCGAGCTCATCCGCAACGGTATTTCGGAGTACATGGTCGCGCCCGTGGCAATGCCGGACGTTCTGTCCGCGGTCGCATCGATCTTCGTTGATCCCGACGCCGAGCCATTGGGACGCAGCCTGGCGTTTATCGGCGCCAAGGGCGGCAGCGGTTCGTCTGCCATCGCGCACAATTGCGCCTGGGGAATTTCGAACCTCTTTTCGACGGAGACCATCCTTGCCGATCTCGACCTGCCTTACGGCACGGCCAACATCGATTTCGACCAGGACCCGCCGCAGGGCATATCGGAGGCGGTTTTCGCGCCTGAGCGGCTCGACGAAGTCTTTCTCGATCGGCTTCTGACCAAATGCTCCGACCATCTTTCGCTGCTTGCGGCGCCGTCGATGCTGGATCGTGCCTATGACTTCGAGGGCGGCGCCTTTCATCCGATCCTTGAGATCTTGCAACGCAGCGCGCCGGTTTCGGTGCTCGACATCCCGCATATGTGGACGGATTGGACGCGCTCGGTGCTGGGCGAAGCCGACGAAATCGTCATTACCGCGGTGCCGGATCTCGCAAGCCTTCGCAACACGAAGAACCTGCTCGATGCCTTGAAGAAGCTTCGGCCGAACGACAAGCAACCCCATCTCGTCTTGAACCAGGTGGGCATGCCGAAACGTCCGGAGATCGCGGTGAACGAATTCTGCGAATCGCTGGAAATCGAAGCGGCAGCCATCATTCCGTTCGATGCCGTCCTGTTTGGCAATGCATCGAACAGCGGCCGCATGATTGCGGAGATCGACAAGAAGTCGGCAGCAGCCGAAACCTTCTCCCAGCTTGCACACCTGCTCACCGGCCGCGCGTCGATGAAGAAGGCGCGGCGCGGCGGTCTCGGCAAGATGCTTGCGGCGCTCGGCAGAAAATAGACGGCGCACAGAACGGGCGGATCAGGAACATGTTCGGCAAACGCGGAAACGAAGGCTTCGGCAAGGGCGGCACCACAGGTGCCGCGATGCCGCCGATCGTCCCGATCACGCAATCGGCGGTGATCGAGCGCGCCGCGGTGCCGGTGCTTGCCGACCCGCAAACGTCCGCCGCGCGCCCACAATCTCCAGCTCCGGCACAAAGAAAGCGACCCGCGCGCACCGAGGACTACTACGATACCAAATCGCAGGTCTTCTCGGCTCTGATCGATACGATCGACCTGTCGCAGCTGGCCAAGCTCGATACGGAAAGCGCTCGCGAGGAAATTCGCGATATCGTCAACGACATCATCACGATCAAGAATTTCGCGATGTCGATCTCCGAGCAGGAAGAGCTGCTCGACGATATCTGCAACGACGTGCTTGGCTATGGACCGTTGGAACCGCTGCTAGCGCGCGACGACATCGCCGATATCATGGTCAATGGCGCCGGCCAGACCTTCATCGAAGTCGCCGGCAAGACCATCGAATCTGAAGTTCGATTCCGCGACAATGCCCAGCTTCTGTCGATCTGCCAGCGGATCGTCGGGCAAGTGGGGCGGCGCGTCGACGAATCCAGTCCCATCTGCGATGCGCGTCTTCCCGACGGTTCGCGTGTCAACGTCATCGCCCCGCCGCTCGCCATCGACGGCACCGCGCTGACCATCCGCAAATTCAAGAAGGACAAGCTGAAGCTCGATCAGCTGGTGAAATTCGGCGCGATCACGCCCGAGGGGTCCGTCCTTCTTCAGATCATCGGCCGCGTCCGCTGCAACATCGTCATTTCCGGTGGTACCGGCTCGGGCAAGACGACGCTCCTCAACTGCTTGACCGGCTTCATCGATCTCGACGAACGGGTGATCACCTGCGAAGACACGGCCGAACTGCAATTGCAGCAGCCGCATGTGGTTCGTCTCGAAACCCGGCCGCCGAATATCGAAGGCGAGGGTGAGATCACCATGCGGGATCTCATCAAGAACTGCCTGCGCATGCGACCCGAACGCATCATCGTCGGCGAAGTGCGCGGACCGGAAGTGTTCGACCTTCTGCAGGCGATGAACACCGGCCATGACGGCTCGATGGGAACGATCCACGCCAACACGCCGCGCGAATGCCTCGCCCGCATGGAATCGATGATCGCGATGGGTGGCTTCACGCTGCCGGCCAAGACTGTCCGCGAGATCATATCCGGATCCATCGACGTCATCATCCAGGCTGCGCGCCTGCGCGATGGCTCGCGCCGTATCACCCACATCACGGAAGTGGTCGGCATGGAAGGCGACGTCATCATCACGCAGGACCTGATGCGTTACGAAATCGAAGGCGAAGATGCCAACGGCCGCATTATCGGCCGCCACGTCTCGACCGGCATCGGGCGTCCGCATTTTTGGGATCGCGCCCGCTACTTCAACGAAGACAAGCGCCTGGCGGCGACGCTCGACGCCATGGACAAGGGCTAGGATCCGCGATGTTCGGCATAGGCCTTCCCGTCCTCGCCTTGGCTGCCCTGGTCGCGATATCGGCGGCGGCGCTGGCCTATGGGGTGCTGTATTCGCGTATCGAAAGCGAGAAGAAGACGGAAGGTCGTGTGCGCAGAGTGAGCGCGGCCGAAACCGATCGGGTCAAGGTCAAGGCCGCCCGCGATCGCGTCAACGAGATGTCGAAGCGGCGCAAGTCGGTCCAGGATTCGCTCAAGGAGCTCGAGAAGAAGCAGCAGGAAAAGTCGGCGAGAGCCGCGCCCTCGATGAAGGCGCGGCTCTCGCAGGCAAATCTGTCTATCTCGTTGGCGAAGTTTTATGTTTTCAGCGGATTGTTCGGGCTTTTCGCAGCTTTTGTCGTGTTGATCCTGGGGGCCGGTCTGGCCATTGCTGCGGGTATAGGCCTGATTGTCGCCGCAGGCTTACCGCGTTGGCTGGTCAACTTCCTGATCAAGCGCCGTTGCAAGAAGTTTCTTGAAGAGTTCCCGAACGCGCTCGACGTCATGGTTCGGTCGATCAAATCCGGCCTGCCTTTAAACGACGCGCTCCGCCTCATCGCCAATGATGGGCAGGAACCGGTAAAGAGCGAATTTCGCAGGGTGGTGGAATCGCAGCAGGTCGGGCTGAGTGTCACCGAAGCCTGCGCCCGCATGATCAATCACATGCCGCTGTCGGAGGTCAATTTCTTTGCGATCGTGATCGGCATTCAGGCTCAAGCCGGCGGTAACCTGTCCGAAGCGCTTGGCAACCTGTCGAAGGTCCTGCGCGAGCGCAAGAAGATGAAGGCCAAGGTCAATGCTCTGTCGATGGAAGCCAAGGCTTCGGCCTGGATCATCGGTGCCTTGCCGTTCATCGTGTCGACCCTCGTCTATCTGACATCGCCTGACTACATGATGATCCTGTTCACCGATCAGCGCGGGCATCTGATTATCGGTGCGGGTCTCGTCTGGATGAGCATCGGCATCCTGATGATGCGCAATATGATCAACTTCGACATCTGAGGTACAATTATGGGCGAAGGATTGGTCAAGACGCTCACGGATCCCAACATCATCCTTGCTGTTCTCGTCTCGTTTGCGGTGCTGGCGACCTTCTATTCGCTGGTGGTGCCATTCTTCGAGCGTGGAGATCTCGGCAAGCGGATGAAATCAGTGGCCACCGAGCGGGAGCAGATACGCGCGCGGGAACGCGCCCGCCTCGCCACGGAGGTCTCGAATGGTAAGGCCAGTCTGCGCGGGCAGAACAACACGTCCGTTCGCCAGGTCGTCGAGCGGTTGAACCTGCGCAAGGCCCTTGTCGACGACAATACCGTCAACCGCCTCAAGACTGCCGGCTATCGCTCGCAGAATGCGCTCAATACGTTCCTTTTCGCGCGGTTCTGCCTTCCGTTCCTGTTTCTGGTTGTCGCGGTCGTCTACATCTTTGTGCTCGGCAATTTCGCCGAGAAACCTTTCATGATGCGGTTCGCATTCGCCATCGGATTCGCCTATCTCGGTTTCTATGCGCCGAACATCTTTGTCGCCAATGCCATCGCCAAGCGACAGCACTCCATCCGTCGCGCCTGGCCCGATGCGCTTGATCTCCTCTTGATCTGCGTTGAATCCGGTGTGTCGATGGAGCTCGGCATGCGACGCGTCGCCGACGAGATCGCCTCCCAGTCGCCGGCCTTGGCAGAAGAACTGGTGCTGACGACGGCCGAGCTTTCGTTCCTGCCCGAACGCCGTATCGCGCTTGAGAACCTTGGACAGCGCACCGGGCTAGATGACGTCAAATCGGTGGTGCAGGCACTGATCCAGGCGGATCGCTACGGAACGCCGATCGCCCAGGCGCTGCGCGTGTTGGCACAGGAAAGCCGTGACCAACGCATGAATGCAGCGGAAAAGAAGGCGGCCGCATTGCCGCCGAAGCTCACCGTGCCGATGATCCTGTTCTTCCTGCCGGTTCTCGTCGCCGTCATCCTCGGTCCGGCCGGCATCCAGGTCGCCGACAAATTCTGACATCCCGGGTCAAAGGTAACGCAAGGGAACGGCGGGCAGGTGCAGCGCGCCAGAGGGCACTTTGAGTGCGTCAGCCGACGATATGGCGGTTGCCAGCTGGCAAAGTTCAGTTTGTGTTCGCGTCGTCCGCCTTGGCAAGCTCTTTCCATGCGCCCTGCTGTGACAGCATCGAGCGCAGATACGTCACATTTGCCTCGGCCTGATCGCCCGACAGTTCCTGGCGGGCGATCGTTTCGGCCTCTTGAAAGCGTCCCTGCAGGCCCACGGCGAGTGCCAGGTTCTGCCGCACGCTGCTGTCGGCGCCCGGTTGGCCCGCTGCCGATTTCAAATAGGTTTCGGCCGTGCGCAGGTCCTTGGTCAGAAGATAGGACATGCCGAGGTTGGAAAGCACCGACGGCTCGTTCGGCTTGAGTTCTAGCGCCTCGCGGTAGCGCAGGCGTGCCTCCTGCGATCGGCCGAGCTGGTCGAGGATTGCGCCTTCTGCCGATTTCAGCTTCCAGTCCGGCCGGTCCGGTGTCTGGGCGCGGCTGATCGTGTTCAACGCCTGTTCCAGCTGGCCTGCGGCTGCTTGCGCCTTGCCGTAGGCGCCAAGAACTTCGCGGTCCTGCGGATGGTTGATCGCGACCTGCTGCATGACGGCGAGTGCCTGTTCGTTGCGTCCGGTCATACGCAGGAGGTTGGCGTAATTCAGCCCCGCCTCGCGATCCCTCGGGTTCTTCTCATAGGCTTGGCCGATGCTTTCGGCCGCCTGCGACAGCTCCGATGCGGTCATTGATTGGACGGGCTTCGACGTACGCGAGATCGAACCGGTCGTCAGTTCCTTCTTCGGCTGGTTGGCGCAACCGGCGACAGACAGGGCGACGATCGCAATCGCGGCGCCTTGTATGAGACGGGTGACATTTCGGGATGAGATCGTGTTGTGTTTTGCCATCGGCGGTGTCCCCAGCATGCATTCGCGCACCAGAACTCCAAACAACATCGGCGCAACTTTCACTCCAGCAATAATCTGTTAACCCTAACAGAGCGTTAATTGCGCGAATCCATCTCTGTCAGCCGAGGACTTCCATGGCCCCCTATCAGTTCATCGAGCGGCCGTCGCCGTTCAACACCAGCGCCGGCAAGACGCTGCCGATCTTCGCGGTCACGCCGGCGCATATCGAAACGGGAGCCATCGATCCGATCGCGCTTGATTGGGCGCGCAAGGCCGGCTTCAAGGCCGAATCGGGCGCCGTGCTGCTGATCCCGTCTTCGGATGGCCATCTCGGCGGCGCGCTCTTCGGTCTGGGCAGCAACCCGTCCGAGGCGCCGTTCCTGACCGGCAAGCTCGCGCGCGCTCTGCCGGCCGGAAAATGGCATATCGAAACCGCACCGCTGACAGCCAACCGCCTGGCGCTCGGCTATGGCCTCGGCTCCTATCGTTTCGAGCGCTACAAGTCGGCAAAGGGCGAGCCGCCGACCTTGTTGATTCCGAGCGATGCCGATGCGACCGACATCAAGCGCCAGCTCGCCGGCGTCTTTCTTGCCCGCGACCTCATCAACACGCCGACCAACGACATGGGACCGGAA
Organism: Ensifer sp. GW823-FHT05D09; assembly: GCF_058795755.1. NCBI lineage: Bacteria > Pseudomonadati > Pseudomonadota > Alphaproteobacteria > Hyphomicrobiales > Rhizobiaceae > Ensifer > Ensifer sp. GW823-FHT05D09. The sequence continues at coordinate 25,488 of NZ_JBXAIA010000001.1, forward strand.
GCGCTGGAAGGGGCATTCCGCGCGCTTGCGACGCATTACAAGGCCGATGTCTCGGTGATATCGGGCGAGGCGTTGCTGACGCAGAACTTCCCGCTCGTGCACACCGTCGGCCGGGCCAGCGCCGAAGCACCCCGCCTCCTTGAGCTGCGCTGGGGCAAGAAGGGCCACAAGAAGGTAACGCTGGTCGGCAAGGGCGTCTGCTTCGACACCGGCGGCCTCGACATCAAGCCCGCGTCCTCCATGCTGCTGATGAAGAAGGACATGGGCGGTGCCGCCAACGTCATGGGCCTCGCGCTGATGATCATGGACGCAAAGCTCAAGGTCGACCTGCGCGTCATCATTCCTGTCGTCGAGAACTCGATCTCGGCCAATGCCTTCCGCCCCGGCGATATCTATCGCAGCCGCAAGGGCCTGACGGTGCAGATCGACAACACCGACGCCGAAGGCCGGCTCATTCTTGCCGATGCGCTCGCCTATGCCGATGAGGAAAAGAACGATCTTCTCGTCGATATGGCAACGCTCACCGGTGCCGCCCGCGTTGCGCTCGGCCCCGACCTGCCGCCGTTCTTCACCGACGACGCTGAGCTGGCGCACGACTTGACGGAAGCGAGCCTCAGCGTTGACGATCCGATGTGGCGCATGCCCTTGCACATGGGGTACGACAAGGATGTCTCGGCGCGCATCGCCGACCTGACGAACGCGCCTTCCGGCGGCATGGCAGGCTCGATCACCGCAGCACTCTTCCTCAAGCGCTTTGTCACCAACACCAAGAGCTGGGTGCATTTCGATATCTTCGGATGGGCGCAGTCCGAACGGCCGCATTCGCCTATTGGCGGCGAGGCCCAGGCCATTCGCGCGCTCTACCAGCATATCGGGCAGATGGCCAAGTAAGGCTTAGATCAAGACGACCGGCGCTGTCCCTGCGTCGGTCGCTTCAAAAAGAAACGCTTGCGTAACGGTCCGTGTCTATGTTGGGGCGGGACAGCGCTTTGCTTACAGCGCACAGGCTGCTGTCGCCGTAATCGTCTGCATGACACTTCAGCCGAAGAGGCATGCGGCTGCGCAGGAGTTGCCATTGCCGGTCGAGCTTACGCCTTCCCAGGCCCTTGGGCTCTGGCACACGGTTTCGCTGGAACAGGTGCGTGTCGACGGTCGCGATCTGACGCTGCGCCAGATGGCGATCTTGCTGCAGATCTATCTCGTGCCACCGCCCCACACCGTTCGCGGCCTTGCCGCAACGCTCGGCGTCACCAAGCCGGTCATCACACGCGCGCTCGATACCATGGGCGCGCTCGGGCTTGTCGATCGCGTCCGTGATGATCGCGATCGACGCAATGTCGTCATCAAAAGGACAGTTGACGGTGCTCTTTATCTTGAAAAGTTCGGCGATCTGATCATTGATCAGGGCCGCAAACAGCCTAAGTGAGTTGACATGTCGACACTTCCCGATCGCCGCCTGAATGCCTATCGAGCCGACCTCGCCGAAAGCCGCCTTCGCGGCGTCGTCGATGCCGAGCGCTACGTCGAGGGAAGCGTCGCGCGCGTCTCCGTGCCGGTGACGCCGCTTCGGGCAAAGCCCGATCTTGCCTGCGGGACCGATACCGAGCTGCTGCTCGGCGAATCGGTTCGCGTGCTCGATACCAATGAGAGCTGGTGCTGGGTGAAAGCTGATCTCGACGGCTATGTCGGGTACCTTCCGGAATATTGCCTGGCGCCGGTGGTCAAGAGCCCGACGCATGTCGTCTCGGCACCGCGCACCTTTGTCTATTCCGGGCATGACCTGCGTTTTCCGACCGTCTACCCGCTGTCGATGGGGAGCCGACTGACCGTCATCGACGAGCGCGAGACGCGCGGCACCCGCTATTTCCTGCTTGATGGCGGCCAGGCCGTGGTTGCCAACCATTGCATCGAGGTCGGCAAGGTTGTCGAAGGCGACTATGTCTCAGTTGCCGCCCGTTTTGTCGAAACGCCCTATCTCTGGGGCGGCCGCTCCGGTTTCGGCATCGATTGTTCCGGTCTCGTCCAGCTGTCGATGATGATGGTCGGCAAGCTGGCGCCGCGCGATTCGGACATGCAGGCGGCCGGCCTCGGCACGCCGATCTCCCGCGAAGAGCTGAAGCGCGGCGACCTCGTCTTCTGGAAGGGACATGTCGCGTTGATGGAAGACGACGAGACGCTGATCCACGCCAATGGCCATACGATGACCGTTGCGCGCGAAGGTCTGGAAGCCTCGATCGAGCGCATCGGCTGGCTCTACGAACAGCCGACGGGCTATCGCCGTCCTTGACGATTCAACGACTCAGTAGCCGGCTAACTTGTCGACGACGTGCTGCAGCGGCTGCCCGCTTTCGAGGCGGGCGATCTGCTGTTCGACGTGGCGGAACAGTGCCTTGACGTCGGAGGACGCGGCGACATGCGGCGTCACATAGACGTTCGGCATCTGCCAGAACCGACTGTCCGTCGAAAGCGGCTCCTGCTCGAAGACGTCGAGGGAGGCCGCGTGGAGAATGCCAGCATCGAGTGAACTCAGGATATCGGCTTCGTTCTGGCTGCCGCCGCGGCCGCCATTGATGAAGACGGGGGCGCCAAAGGGGCCATTGCGGCTCAGCTTGGCAAAAAGCCCGGCGTTGAAGATGCCTTGGGTCTCAGGCGTTAGCGGCAGCAGGCCGACCAGGAAATCGGTACGCGCCAGGAAGGCATCCAGTTCGTCGCCGCCATAGGTCTCGATGCCGTCGACGGCCTTCTTGCCGCGCGACCAACCGACGACCTTGAAGCCCATGACGGAAAGCTTGCGGGCCGCATCCTGGCCAAGCACGCCCATTCCCATGATGCCGACGGTCACATCCGCCGCTTCCGGCTGCGATAGATCGCGCCACTCGCGCTTTGCCGCAAGCGCTTCATAGGTCCGGTGCTGACGCAGATGCATCAGGCATTGCATCACCACCCATTCGCTCATGCGGGTCGTCAGGCTGCGATCGACGAAACGAACAAGCGGCACCTCCGGCAGCCCCGGCAACGTCAGCACATGGTCGACGCCGGCGCCGCCGGAGAAAACCACCTTGAGATCGGGCGCCCTGTCGAAGAGGTCGGGGGCGGATTTCCAGACCACGGCGTAGTCGACACCCGAGAGGTCACGATTGTCATGGACGGCGTCGGCGCGGTTGATCACTTCCCGATCCGGAAAAGCACCTTTGAGCGCTGTTTCCACTTCTTCCGGGATGAATTTCAGATCGACGATGACAGGGCTTTTTGCGGGCATGGCGGGAACTCTACTGGCGGATGGCGGTGAGGTTGACGGCTTCGAGGTTGAAGGCGGCGGCCATCAGGGCCTTGGTGTAATCTTCCTGCGGCGCATTGAAGATGCGCTCCGCCGGGCCCTGTTCGACGACCTTGCCCATGCGCATGACGATCATCTCGTTGGCCAGCGCCCGCACCACCTTGAGGTCATGGCTGATGAAGAGATAGGCGAGGTCGTGCTTGTGCTGCAGGTCGCGCAGGAGATCGACCACCTGCGCCTGAACGCTCATGTCGAGCGCCGACGTCGGTTCGTCCAACATCACGAACTTCGGTTTCAGCACCATCGCACGCGCAATCGCGACGCGTTGGCGCTGGCCGCCGGAGAATTCGTGCGGATAGCGCCAGCGGGTGGCGGCATCGAGACCCACTTCCTCCAGTGCCGCAGCAACGCGGGCATCGCGCTCGTCGTCCGACAATGTCCGCTCGTGGATTTTCAGTCCTTCGGCGATAATGTCGGCAACAGACATGCGCGGGCTCAGCGAACCGTAGGGGTCCTGGAACACCACCTGCATCCGGTTTCGAAGCGGCCGCATCTCGCGGAAACTATAGGCATTGATGTCCTTGCCGACGAAGGCGATGCGCCCCTTGGACGAGATCAGCCGCGTCAGCGCCAGGCCGAGCGTCGTCTTGCCCGAGCCCGATTCGCCGACGACGCCAAGCGTCTGGCCGGCGCGCAATTTGAGATCGATACCGTCGACCGCCTTCACATGATCGACGACCTTGCGCAGGAAGCCGGCCTTGATCGGAAACCACACCTTCACGTCATCCGCTTCCATGACGATCGGCTTCGAGGCGTCGGAAGGAGGCGGGTTGCCCCGCGGCTCGGAAGCGAGCAGATGGCGGGTATAGGCATGCTGCGGATTGGCGAAGATCTCGGCGGTCGGTCCGGTCTCGACGATCTTGCCCTTGGTCATCACACAGACGCGATCGGCGATCTTGCGCACGATGCCGAGGTCATGGGTGATGAACAGCATCGACATGCCGTGTTCGTCCTTGAGCTTCTTGAGAAGTTCGAGGATCTGCGCCTGCACGGTCACATCGAGCGCCGTCGTTGGCTCGTCGGCGATCAGCAGCTCCGGCCGGTTGGCAAGCGCCATGGCGATCATCACACGCTGGCGCTGGCCGCCGGACAATTCGTGCGGGTATGCTCCGAGCCGCTTCTCCGGTTCGCGAATGCCGACCTGGTTCAACAGTTCGAGAATGCGCGTACGCGCAGCAGCACCTTCGAGCCCCTGGTGCAGCTCGAGGATCTCGCCGATCTGCCGCTCGATCGGGTGCAGCGGATTGAGCGACGTCATCGGCTCCTGGAAGATCATCGTGATGTCGTTGCCGCGCACCTGGCGCAGTTCCGCATCGTTGGCCTTCAGAAGGTCCTTGCCGTTGAAGCGGATTTCACCGCCCGGATGGCTTGCCGAAGGGTAGGGCAAAAGCTTCAGGATCGAGTTGGCGGACACGGACTTGCCGGAGCCGGACTCGCCGACAAGCGCAACCGTTTCGCCGCGCTTGATGTCGAAGGAAATGCTGTCGACCGCAATCGAGGTGTTGCCGCCTTGGTGGAAGGCGACCGACAGATCACGGACGGAAAGAATGGGATCGGTCATCGTCGCGCTCACCGGAATGTCTTTCTCGGATCGAAGGCATCGCGGGTCGCTTCGCCGACGAAGATCAGCAGCGACAGCATCACCGACATCACGCAGAAGGCCGTTAGCCCGAGCCAGGGAGCCTGCAGGTTGGATTTGCCCTGGGCGATCATTTCTCCAAGGGACGGCGAGCCCGGCGGCATGCCGAAGCCGAGGAAGTCGAGCGAGGTCAGCGTGGTGATCGAGCCTGACAGAATGAACGGCAGGAAGGTGAGCGTCGCCACCATCGCATTCGGCAGCAGGTGCCGGTACATGATCGTGCCGTTGCCGACGCCAAGTGCACGCGCCGCATTCACATATTCGAAGTTGCGTGCCCGCAGGAACTCGGCGCGCACGACGCCGACGAAGCCGACCCAGGAAAAGAGCAGCATGATGCCGAGCAGGATGAAGAAGCCGGGCGGCAGGATCGCTGCGATGATCAGGAGAATGTAGAGCACCGGCATCGATGACCAGATCTCGATGAAACGCTGCATCAAAAGGTCGGTCCAACCGCCGAAATAGCCCTGCACCGCGCCGGCCGTCACGCCGATGACCGCCGAGGCGATGGTGAGCACCAGGCCGAACAGCACCGAGATGCGGAAGCCGTAGATCATGCGCGCCGTCACGTCGCGCGCCTGGTCGTCGGTGCCGAGCCAATTTAGGTTACCGGCGATACAGTTGCGGTCGGTCGAACCTTCCGGATAGGCCGAGCAACGCTCGTCCTTGCTCATAAGCCAGAAGGGCTTTGTCGGTGCCGAGTGCGGAATGTTCGAGTTGACCGTTTGGTAGGAGTAGCGGATCGGCGGCCAGACCATCCAGCCGTTGGCCTCGATCTCGTCGCGGATGAAATCCGAGCGGAAGTCGGTCTCGGCCAGGAAGCCGCCGAACTTCTCTTCCGGATAATCCACCACGGCAGGAAATAGAATCTCCCCCTTGTAGGAGGCGATGATCGGCCGGTCGTTGGCGATGAACTCGGCAAACAGGCTGAGCACGAACAGCAGAAGGAAAATCCAGAGCGACCAGTAGCCGCGCCGGTTCGCCTTGAAATTCTGCCATCGCCGTTGGTTCACTGGTGAAAGGAAACCGCGTGGCGGGGCTGCAAGCTGTGTGGGGGCGGTGGTAACGGTGCTCATCACACGTCCCTCCGCTCGAAGTCGATGCGCGGATCGACCCAGGTGTAGATCAGGTCGGAGAGCAGGCTGACGAGCAGCCCCATCAGCGAGAAGATGAACAGCGTCGCAAAGACGATCGGGTAGTCGCGCTTGACGACGGAATCATAGCCGAGCCGGCCGAGGCCATCGAGCGAGAAGATGTATTCGATCAAAAGCGAACCGGTGAAGAACGCCGAGATGAAGGCGCTCGGGAAGCCGGCGATGATGATCAGCATGGCGTTGCGGAAAACGTGGCCGTAGAGCACCTGGCGATCGGTCAGGCCCTTGGCGCGCGCCGTCGTGACATATTGTTTCTTGATCTCGTCGATGAACGAATTCTTGGTCAGCAGCGTCGTCGTCGCAAAGGCCGAGAGCAGAAGCGTGATCAGCGGCAACGTCATGTGCCAGAAGTAGTCGAGGATCTTCTGCCACCAGGGCAGGTCCCAGAAATTGTCCGAGACGATGCCGCGCAGCGGGAACCAGTCGAGGAACGAACCGCCGGCAAAGACGACGATCAGGAGGATGCCGAACAGGAAGCTCGGAACCGCATAGCCGACGATGATGATGCCGGAAGTCCAGATGTCGAAGGTCGAGCCGTCGGACACCGCCTTCTTGATGCCGAGCGGGATCGAGATCGCGTAGGAGAACAGGAGGATCCAGAGGCCGAGCGAGATCGAGACCGGCATCTTCTCCTTGATGAGGTCGATCACCGAAGTGTTGCGGAAGAAGCTCTCGCCGAAATCGAAGCGGATATAGTTCCACATCATCGTGCCGAAGCGTTCGAGCGGCGGCTTGTCGAAACCGAACTGCTTTTCGAGCTTGGCGATGAATTCCGGGTCGAGCCCCTGGGCGCCGCGATACTGGCCGCCCTGGTCGCCGCCGGCCTGCATCAGGTCGCCGCTGCTGCCGCTCAAGCGGTCGGAGCCGCCGGCGTTCGTCAGGTCGGAGATCACCTGTTCGACCGGCCCACCGGGCGCAAACTGGATGACGGTAAAGGAAATCGCCATGATGCCGATGATCGTCGGGATCATCAAAAGCAGGCGCCGCAGGATATAGGCACCCATCAGGCCAGCCTCTCGATCGACGTGTTGCCGGTGGCCCGGACCCGCGAAGCGTCGGCGTGCGCCCTATGGTGTTTCAATCCTCACGTCTCCTTGCGGCTGTCAGGCCCAAGCGGGGCCTATATTCATTTTCAGTGATTCGTTTTTCTGCATTTGGAATCGAGACGGCTTCCGAGTGCAAGGGCTTCATTTGGCCGTGGCGTTTTTCGACCACCAGGCGTCCGGGAAACCGGTGCCGTAATAGGGCAGCTCCTTAAGGTGGGCGAGGTGGTTCCAGTAGGCGACGCGAATTGCCTTGGAGTAGAACAGCGGCACGACGTAGTGATGGGCGAGCAGGACGCGGTCGAGCGCCCGGGTCGTCGCAACCAGCTCTTCGCGGTTGGGCGCGAAGATGATCCTGCGGATCAGCTCGTCGATCGCCGGATCGGCAATGCCCGCATAGTTTCTCGATCCAGTCTGGTTGACCGAGCTTGAACCCCAGTAGTCGATCTGTTCGTTGCCGGGCACCAGTGTCTGGCCCCAGATGCCGTAGATCATGTCATAGTCGAAGCTTCTGACGCGATTGGTGTATTGCGAATCGTCGACGGTGCGGATGCGGGCGTCGATGCCGATTTTCTTGGCACTGTTGATGAACGGCGTGACCGTGCGCTCGTAGGACGGATTGGCGAGAAGCAGCTCGAAAGCGAAGGGTTCGCCGGTCTTGGTGTTGACCAGGCGGTTCCCCTTGAGCTCGTAGCCCGCCTCCTTGAACAGGTCGAGCGCTTTGCGCAAGTTGGTGCGCACCTTCTGCGGGTCGCCATTGATGGGGTTGGTATAGGGCGTGGTGAAGACTTCGGGCGGAACCTTGTCCTTCAGCTCCTCCAAGATCGCCTTCTCGCGACCTTCGGGAAGTTTGGAGGACGCAAGTTCGCTGCCCCAGAAATAGCTGTCGACGCGCTGATAGGCGTTATAGGCGAGATTGCGGTTGAGATCCTCGAAGTCGAAGGCGTAGTTCAGCGCCTCGCGCACCCGCTGATCCTTGAACTTGTCGCGGCGCATGTTCGGCACGAAGGCTTGCATGACGCCCATTGCGCGCAGCGGATTCTCGATCTCCTCGCGGATGACGCGGCCGTCCTTCATGGCGGGAAAGTCATAGGCCTGTGCCCAATGGCTGGCGCTCTGATCTCGGTAGAAATCGACGTTGCCGGAGCGAAAGGCTTCGAACTCCACATTTCTGTCGCTGAAAAACGCATAGTTGATCGTGCGAAAATTGTACTGGCCGACATTCACATTGAGGTTCTTGCCCCAATAGTCGTCCCTGAGTTCGAAGCGGATCGAGCCACCCGGCTGGAACGAGGCGATCTTGTAGGGCCCCGAGCCCATCACGGGTTCCAGCGTCGTTCGCGAGATATCGCGCTTGTTGCCCTTTTCGTCCTGCCCTTCCCACCAGTGCTTTGGAACGATGGAGAGCTGGCCGAGAATATTCGGAAGCTCGTGATTGTTCTTCTCGTCGAAGCGGAAGGTGACGTCGCGGTCGCCTGTCTTTTCCGCAGCAACCACGTGGCGATAATAGTTGGACAGAAGCGGGTTGTGTTCCTTCACCATGTTGAGGGAGAAGATGACGTCTTCAGGCGTCACCGGCGTGCCGTCCGCCCACTTGGCCTCCGCGCGCAGGCGAAACGTGGCTGATGAGATGTCGTCGGGATAGGAGACGCCCTCGGCAAGCAGGCCGTAGGACGTGGTGATTTCGTCTTCGGCGGATTTCAGCAGCGTATCGAAAACCAGCGACGCAACGCCGGTCGCTGCCTCGCCCTTGGAAAGGATAGTGTTGAAAGTATCGAACGTGCCGTTTTCCGACAGCCGCAGTTCGCCGCCTTTCGGTGCATCCGGATTGACGTAATCGAAGCGGGCAAAGCCATCAGCGTATTTGAGCTTGCCGATCGAAGATGTGCCATGGCGCCAGACGGGCGGCTGTTCTTGCGCATTCGCTGCAGGGGAAAGGAGAAGAAGTGTTGTCAGAAGCGTGGCCGCCAGGCCAGGTTTCACGGTCCTGCAGAAAATTGGCATCCAGCCGGTACCCCTTATATTTCAACGTTCTTTTGCGAGAGAATAGGCGAAATCGGGCCAAATGACAGGCGCCGCCGCAAATCAGGCGAAATTTTTGCGTCACATCCCGGTGATCCGCAAGGCTGAGGCAAAGGCGGCACCTTAGGATCAGGGGATATCGGGCATCTCGCACCCATTGCCGGTGCGGTTCGCCCTTGGGGAATGAACGGAACGGAATTGGACATGGTTGCTGCAATACGACGCTGTGGCTCGGCGCTTCTGGCGCTCTTGCTCGGAACGAGCGTCTTGATCGCCGATGTTGCCAGCGCAGACGACACGCCGGCCAAGGCGCTGTTTGGCGCCAAATCACTGCCGGCGCAGATGGCGCCCTCGTCCTACGGTTTCTATGCCAAGGGTTGCCTTGCCGGCGGCGTGGCGATCCCGACGGATGGCCCGACCTGGCAGGCCATGCGGCTGTCGCGCAACCGTCGCTGGGGCCATCCGCAGATGATCGCGCTGATCGAACAATTCTCCCATGATGCTGCCGAAAAGGTCGGCTGGCCCGGTCTGCTGCTCGGCGATATCTCGCAGCCGCGCGGCGGCCCCATGCTGTCCGGTCACGCTTCGCACCAGATCGGCCTCGATGCCGATATCTGGCTGACGCCGATGCCGCAAAGGACCCTGACGGGCCGCGAGCGCGAGGACATTTCCGCGACATCGATGCTGCAGAAGAACAAGTTTCTGACCGTCGATCCGTCGATCTGGACGCCGTCGCATGCGCGGTTGATCATGCTGGCGGCAAGCTACCCTCAGGTCGAGCGGGTCTTCGTCAATCCGGCTATCAAAAAGAAGCTCTGCGACACTTGGAACGGCGACCGCTCGGCGCTCGGCAAGGTCAGGCCGATCTATGGCCACGACTATCATTTCCACATCCGCATCAAATGCCCCGAGGGGTCGTCGACCTGCAAGGACCAGGCGGCGGTGCCGGCCGGCGATGGCTGCGACAAGTCGCTTGCCTGGTGGTTTACTGATGAGCCCTGGGCGAAGCCGAAGAAAAAGCCGGGCGAAAAGCCGGTGAAGCCCCGCCTGACAACCATGGCCGACCTGCCGAAGGCGTGCACGTTGGTGCTGAACGGCCCAGCGCCGGCCTCTGAGCAGGATGTGACCTTTGGAGTGGCCTATCGCGCTGCCTCACCGGCACCCGCAGAGCAAGGCATCGAGCAGGTGATCGGCAATGCCGCAAGCGATTTGCCGCCATCTGACGTGCCGGTGCCGGTGCCGCGTCCGACGCTGCAATAGGCGTCTTGGCTTGCGGCTTTTCAATCCTGTTACGCTCATGTATACGGCGATCAAATCGATTTAAATTTGATGGCGGGGAGATGGCATGGCGGATCGGAAATGCGTGGCCCTGATCGCGCACGATCAGAAGAAGGACGATCTTGCCGCCTTTGCCAAGGCAAACGAAGCGGTCTTTGCGCAGTGGAAGATCGTCGCCACCGGGACGACCGGTGGCCGCGTTCTCGATGTTTGCCCTGGTCTCGATGTCACGCGGCTGAAAAGTGGCCCGCTCGGCGGCGATCAGCAGATCGGCGCGATGATCGCGACCGGCGATGTCCAGCTGCTGATCTTCTTCGTCGATCCGCTGACGGCGATGCCGCATGATGTCGACGTCAAGGCGCTGATGCGACTTGCGATCGTCTATGACATCCCGATGGCGCTCAATCGCGCCACAGCCGAGCAGTTGATCGACTTCAACCACAACTGATAGAGAATTTTTTCGAAACCTCACGGCGACGATCAGGATGGACAGTGCGATGCCCGGTGCGAGTGACAACAGCTTTTCCTTTCCGATCCTGATCGGCGATATCGGCGGCACAAATGCGCGCTTTGCCTTGCTGCTCGACGCCTTTGCCGAGCCGAAGCAGCTGCAGCCGATCAAGACAGGCGATTTCGAGACGATCGAAGAAGCGCTGCAGAAGAGCATCCTCGACAAGACCTCCGTCCAGCCGCGTTCGGCAATCCTTGCGGTCGCCGGTCCGATCAAGGGCGATGAAATCCCGCTGACCAATGCCGGCTGGGTGTTACGCCCGAAGGACATGCTCGAAAGCCTTGGCCTTGAGGACGTGCTGATCATCAACGATTTCGAGGCGCAGGCGCTGGCCGTTGCTGCTCCGGCGGCTGAAGATCTGGTGCAGATCGGCGGTGGCAGCGTCCGCCCTCTGACCTCTCGCGTCGTTCTCGGCCCAGGTACCGGGCTCGGGGTGGGCGGTCTGGTCTGTGCACAACACACCTGGTTTCCGGTTCCGGGCGAAGGCGGCCACGTCGATATCGGTCCGCGCACGGAGCGCGACTTTCAGATCTGGCCTTTCCTGGAGCCGATCGAAGGGCGCATGGCCGGCGAGCAGATCCTCTGCGGTCGCGGTATCATGAACCTCTATCGCGCTGTTTGCGCGGTCAATGGTGAAGAGCCGGTGATGAAGGATCCGGCCGAGGTCACGACAAGCGCGTTGTCCGGCAACGACGCTGCTGCCGTCGAGACCATATCGCTGTTCTCGACCTATCTCGGGCGGGTGGCCGGCGACATGGCGCTGATCTTCATGGCCCGCGGCGGCGTGTTCCTGGCCGGAGGCATTTCGCAGAAGATCTTGCCGGCGCTGCAAAAACCGGAATTCCGCGCCGCCTTCGAAGACAAGGCGCCGCACTCCGCTCTGATGAAGACAATTCCGACCTTCGCGGTCATCCATCCGATGGCGGCACTTTCCGGTTTGGCGGCTTTCGCGCGCACGCCGAGAGACTTCGGTGTTGCAACAGAGGGACGGCGCTGGAGAAGCTGAAGCGGCCGGATCGCGCAAAGACTCGCCAAAGTCGCATCAAACCACTATAGAGCCCGGGAAAGGTAGCGTCGGCGTCCGACGCACCGCACAGGCTCAGGGAAGACAGGCTTTTTGAGCGCGAAAGATAAAAAACAGCATACAGTCGATTCCGAAACCATCACCGGAATCCTGAAGCGGGTCATTGCAGAAAACGGTCGCGATCACATCCGCGGCTATGTCTTTGCCATTGGCTGCCTGGCCGTCGTCGCTGCGACGACCGGCTTTACCGCCTCGATCATGGAGACCGTGATCAATGAGGCCTTTGCCAACAAGAACGCGAGCATCGTGCTGCTGGTCTGCGGTTCGATCTTTGGCGCTTTCGTGCTGCGCGGCTTTGCCACCTACGGCCAGGCCGTCGCGTTGTCGAAGATCGGCAACAATATCGTCGCAAGGTACCAGAAGCGGCTCTACGCGCATCTGATGGCGCTCAGCGTCGGCTATTTCAGCGAGCAACGGTCGGCACAGCTTGCGGCCCAGATCAGCCAGAACGTCAGCGGCATCCGCGACGTGCTCAATCTGACGGTGACGTCGATCGCCCGCGATCTGTTGACCCTGATCGGCCTGATCGGCGTGATGTTCGTCAAGGACTGGTTGCTGTCGATCATCGTCTTTGTGACGGCGCCGCCTTTGCTTCTGGGCCTGCGGTATGTTTCCAAGCGGCTGCGCTCTGCGACCCGCGAAGCCATCGATGTCAACAGCCGTGTCCTTGGTGCGATGCAGGAGACGATCCAGGGGATTTCCATCGTCAAGGCCTTCACGATGGAAGGTGAACTGCGCAGCAAGGTCGACGCGATCGTCGATCGCGCTGAAAATCGCGCCAACCGGATTGCTCGCCTGAGCGAACGCACGGCGCCGATGACCGAAACTTTTGCGGGCCTGGCCATCTCCAGCGTGCTTGCCTATTCCGCATTCCGGGCAATCTACAACGATGTTCCGCCAGGTGCCTTCTTCGCTTTTGTCGTCGCTCTGTTGATGGCTTATGACCCGGCGCGACGGCTGGCCCGCCTTCAGGTGTCGCTGGAGCGCGCCGCGGTCAATGCCCGCATGGTCTACGAGATTCTCGATACCGTTCCGCATCAGCGCGACAAGCCGGGTGCAAAGCAGCTTACCTTTGATGGCGCGACCGTCGAGCTGCGCGATGTGCGTTTCCGCTACGCCAATGGTGATGAAATCCTGAAGGGTGTCAGCTTCGTCGCCGAAGGCGGCAAGACCACCGCTCTCGTCGGTCCGTCCGGGGCCGGAAAGTCGACGGTCATCAGCCTCGTTCCACGGTTCTACGATCCGGCCTCCGGCCAGATCCTGATCGACGGACAGGACATAGCCGATGTGACCAAGCAGTCGTTGCGTAACGGCATCGCCTATGTCTCGCAGCAGCCTTACCTTTTCGAAGGCTCGATCCGCGACAACATCCGTTACGGTCGTCCGGATGCGACCGATGCGGAAATCGAAGAAGCCGCGCGTCTCGCCTATGCGCATGATTTCATTCTCACCCAACCGCAGGGTTATGACACCGCGGTCGGCGAGAACGGGGTCACGATGTCCGGCGGTCAGAGGCAGCGGCTGTCGATCGCCCGCGCGCTCGTGCGCAATGCGCCGATCCTGCTGCTCGACGAGGCGACTTCGGCGCTGGATACCGAGTCTGAGGCGGCCGTACAGAAGGCGCTCGACGAGGCGATGCGCGGACGCACGGTGATCGTCATCGCCCACCGGCTTTCAACGGTCGTCAATGCCGACAAGATCATCGTCATGAAGGATGGCCTTGTTGTCGAGAAAGGCACGCACGAGGACCTGTCGCGCCGCCAGGACGGGCTGTACGCGCGCCTGCACAATCTCCAGGGCAAGGTCCCACAGGCGTCGGTCGACGCTGAAATCTAAACGTGAGCAGGAAGGAAAATCGCCGATGAGCACAACGGACATGAAGCTTGTGGTCGTCGGCGCGGCCGGTCGCATGGGCCAGACGCTGATCCGTATGATCAATGGCATGGATGGCGTCCGCTTGCATGCGGCGGTGGAGCGTCCAGGCTCGCCCTTCATCGGCCGCGACGCCGGCGAAATCGCCGGTCTCGGATCGATCGGCGTCTCGGTCACCGACAAGCCGCTCGAAGCCTTCGTCGAAGCCGAAGGCGTTCTCGATTTCACTTCGCCTGCCGGCACCGTCGAATTTGCCGGCCTGGCCGCGCAGGCACGTATCGTGCATGTCATCGGCACCACCGGCTGTGGCGCGGACGACGTCGCGAAGATCCGTGCCGCCGCGCGTCATGCCCGCATCGTCAAATCGGGCAATATGAGCCTCGGCGTCAACCTTCTCGGCGTGCTCACGGAGAAGGCGGCGCGTGCCCTTGGTTCGGCTGGCTGGGACATCGAGATCCTCGAGATGCACCACAAGCACAAGGTGGACGCCCCCTCCGGTACAGCGCTGCTCCTCGGTGAAGCGGCGGCGAAGGGGCGCAGCATTGCCCTTTCTGAAAATTCCGTGCGCGTGCGCGACGGTCACACCGGCGCCCGCCCGCAGGGCACGATCGGGTTTGCGACGCTGCGCGGTGGCTCGGTGATCGGCGAACATTCGGTCATTCTCGCCGGCGAAGGGGAGCAAGTGACCTTGTCCCACAGCGCCACCGACCGCTCGATCTTCGCACGCGGTGCGGTGACTGCAGCGCTCTGGGCGCGGGACCAGAAACCCGGCTTCTACTCCATGCTCGATGTTCTCGGGCTCGACTGACACCATCTCTATCATCTCAAGGGGAAATCATATGAGCGGCACCCTCGTCCTCGTCCGGCATGGCCAGAGCGACTGGAACCTGAAGAACCTGTTCACCGGCTGGCGTGATCCTGACCTGACCGAGCTTGGCGTCGAAGAAGCCAAGGCCGGCGGCCAGGCGCTCGCCGACTACGGCATCAAGTTCGACATCGCCTTTACATCGTCGCTGATCCGCGCTCAGCGTACCTGCCAGTTCGTGCTCGATGCCGTTGGCCAGCCATCGCTCGAAACTATCCGCGATCAGGCTCTGAACGAGCGCGACTATGGCGACCTCTCCGGTCTCAACAAGGATGATGCTCGCGAAAAATGGGGCGAAGAGCAGGTGCATATCTGGCGCCGTTCCTACGACATTCCGCCGCCGGGCGGCGAAAGCCTGCGCGACACCGGCGCCCGCGTATGGCCCTATTACCTGACGGAAATCCTGCCGCGCGTGCTGGCCGGCGAGAAGGTTCTCGTCGCTGCGCACGGCAACTCGCTGCGTTCGCTGGTCATGGTTCTCGACCGTTTGACCAAGGAAGAAATCCTGAAGCTCAATCTCGCGACTGGCGTGCCGATGGTCTACATGCTCAACGCCAATTCGACGGTCGCTTCCAAGGAAGTGTTGGGCGACATGTCGGCCGCGCATTGAGCCGAGCATGCATCAACAAGCAAAAGGGGCGCATCGCGCCCCTTTTTCGTTTTCAAGCCTTGCCGGCCTCCCAGCCGAGGATGGCACGCTTGCGTGTCAGCCCCCAGTGATAGCCGGTGAGAGCGCCGCTCTTGCCGACCGCCCGGTGGCAGGGAACGACGAAGGAGATCGGGTTGGCGCCGACAGCCGCTCCGACGGCGCGCGAGGCGGTCGGCTGACCGATCTCTCCGGCGATCGTCGAATAGGTCGTGGCGCGGCCAAGCGGGATCTTCAAGAGCGCCTGCCAGACCCGGATCTGGAAGTCGGTGCCGATCAGGAAGATCCGCAAGGGCTGGTCGTCGCACCAGCGTTCCGGATCGAAAATGCGAGCGGCATATTGCGCCGTCGCCGCGCTGTCCTCGACGTAAGCGGCGTTCGGCCAGCGACGCGCCATGTCCTCGAAACTCTCCTGCTCACCGCCGCCATCGGCAAAGGCAAGGCCGGCCAGGCCGCGGTCGGTGATCATCACCAGCGCGGTGCCAAAGGGGGAAGGGTGATAGCCGTAGCGGATGACAAGGCCGGCGCCGCGGGCCTTCCACTCACCCGGCGACATTGCCTCATGGGTGACGAACAGGTCGTGCAACCGGCTCGGGCCTGATAGTCCGACCTCGATGCTGGTCTCCAAGAGCGGCATGTCCTCCTGGCGCAACAGCCGCTTGGCATGGTCGAGCGTGACCGCCTGCAGAAAGGCCTTCGGGGAAAGCCCGGCCCAGCGCGTAAAGACCTTCTGCAACTGCGTCGGCGATTGCTTCAGCCTCTGGGCGATCGCGTCGAGTGAAGGCTGTTCGCGATACTCTTCGGTGAGCATTTCGATCACGCTTCTCACCGTGTCGTAATCGGTGCCGCCGGGCGTGATATCGGTCGGGAGGGTTGTCGCTATGTTCATCGGTCATCTCCTGTCGTGACACAGGTAATCATGGCGCCGGTGCCGTTGCCACCCGAAACTTGATCGGGTTCCGTCAGCGGCGGCGCACGGTTGCAAGTGCCCCGGAAAACGCGGTGGCGAAGGTTTCCCGGTCGTCGCGGTTGAGGAAGGAGCCGACATCGGTCCGGTTCCCGCCGTCGCTGACGCTCATCGAGACGATGCCGATCTCCTGGTGCCGCGCGATGTTGAAGCGCGCCCAGAACGGGTTGAAACGATGCTCTGTCATCCGGCCTGATGGCGTGAATTTGCGCACTGAAACGTCGGTTCGCGAAACGCGCACCTCTTCTCGGGCGCGTGCCGAGCGGTAGTTCAGCCAGAAGGCGCCGAACAGCAGCGCGAAATCCAACCCGAAGAAGAACACGATCGGCCAGGCGCCGATCACCATGAATACGACTGCATGCACCAGGCTGAGCAACCCGGCGATCAGAAAAAACACCTTGAACCCCTTGAAGCCGAGCGAGCGGTAGGGGGTCAATTCGGCGCTGAACACCGGCTCTTCGCCGGCAGCCGTCTCGTCGTTGCCATCAGTCATGACCATTGACTATAGATGCATCATGAAAAACGTGAAGCCGAAATTGCCGGGCACGCCCGCGAAAAAGAAGCCGGCGTCGAAACGCCCCGCTCCGCGAACGACGGGCGTCTACAGTCGCGAGGAAATCGCGGAGATTTTCCGGCGCTTTTCAATCCAGCGGCCGGAGCCGAAGGGGGAGCTGGAACACGTCAATCCTTTCACCCTGGTGGTGGCCGTCGCCCTGTCGGCACAGGCGACGGACGCCGGCGTCAACCGGGCGACGCGCGCGCTCTTCGCCATTGCCGACACGCCGGAAAAGATGCTGGCGCTGGGCGAGGAGAAAGTCCGCGATTACATCAAGACCATCGGGCTTTTCCGCAACAAGGCGAGGAACGTCATCGCGCTCAGCGAAAAGCTGATCACAGATTTCGGCGGCGAGGTGCCGCGCACGCGCGAGGAACTGGTGACGTTGCCGGGCGTCGGACGCAAGACCGCCAATGTCGTGCTGTCCATGGCCTTCGGCCAGGCGACGATCGCCGTCGACACCCATATCCTGCGTATAGCCAACCGGCTCTGTCTGGCGCCGGGCAAGACCCCGGACGAGGTTGAAGCGAAGCTCTCGCGTATCATTCCCGACGAATATCTCTACCACGCGCATCACTGGCTGATCCTGCATGGCCGTTATTGCTGCAAGGCGCGCAAGCCGGAATGCGAGCGCTGCGTCATTGCCGATATCTGCAAGTCGCCGGAGAAGACCTGCGACATTCCGGCGCCGCTGGTCGAGTTGCCGCAGCAGGTTCTTCCGGTGGCTGGCTGATTTCGGCCGGAGGCGGGCTCAGGTGGAAATCAGTCCGTCGATGAGCTGACTGATCGCTTCAACGTAGAGGTCCGTCGGAGCGCCTTCGGCAATCTCCAATGCCGCACGATCAAAAGCCGCCGACAGAAGAGTTGCTGTTGCAGCCAATGCGTCCCGGTCAATGACCTTCGGCGCCATCGCTTCCGCCAAACCGTCTTCCAGCGTCCTCTGGGCATTGGCTGCATCGATCGCGGCCATCTCGCGCGTGCCGAGCACGGCCGGCCCGTCGAGCAGCAGGATGCGGATTCGACCGGGTTCTGCCATCGCGTCGAAGAAGGCTCTTGCGCCCGCTATCAGCGCATCGCGCGACGTCAGGTCATCGACGGTCGCCTGCTCGATCTGCGCCGCCACGGCACCGGCTTCGCGCTCGGCAACCGCGCGAAACAGCGCCCTCTTATCTTCGAAATGGTGGTAGAGCGCCCCGCGCGTCAGGCCGGCGGCCGCCACGATGTCCGGAGTCGACGTCTCCGCATAACCGCGCGCGACGAACAGTCCGTGGGCCGCGTCGAGGATGGCAGCGCGGGTCGTGTCGGAGCGTTCGCGGTTGGTGCGGCGTGGCGATTCCATTTGCATACATTCAGCCTGTATGTTAATTCGATAAATACATGCAGACTGTATGATAATACGAACCCGAGGAAAAGCCATGAAATCGACGAGCTACTATCCCGTCATCATGACGTCAGACGTTGCGGCAACCGCGGCCTTCTACGTCGACAATTTTCGCTTCAAGGCACTGTTCACCAGCGATTGGTACGTGCATCTGCAATCTTCCGAATCCGAGACGGTGGCGCTCGCCATCCTCGACTATCGTCATGAGACCATTCCGGAACAAGCTCGCAAGCCTGTTGGTGGATTGCTTCTCAACTTCGAGGTCGAGGATGCGGATGCCGTTTATGCCGACTGCCGCGCGGCTGGTCTGCCGATCCTGCTGGCCATCCGCGATGAGGATTTCGGTCAGCGCCATTTCATCACCACCGATCCGAACGGCGTCCTGATCGACATCATCAAGCCGATTCCGCCGAGTGTCGAGTTTGCTGCCGCCTATGACGTCAGCGCACTTCCGGCGGAATGATCGCGGTGCGCGCGTGTTTTGTCTTCCAAATGGCTGGAAAACCGCTATTAACGAACACCGGCCATTAGGGAAACTGGACGGAGTTCATGACAAAATACGACGTGCTGACGATCGGCAATGCGATCGTGGATATCATTGCGCGCTGCGATGACGGCTTTCTGAGCGAAAACGGCATCATCAAGGGCGCGATGAACCTCATCGATGCTGACCGGGCGGAGCTGTTGTACTCGCGCATGGGCCCAGCCGTAGAAGCTTCCGGCGGCAGCGCCGGCAACACGGCGGCCGGCGTCGCCAGCCTTGGCGGCCGTGCCGCCTATTTCGGCAAGACGACCAACGACCAGCTCGGCGAGATCTTCGCGCACGACATTCGCGCCCAGGGCGTCTACTTCCAGACTAGGCCGCTCGAAACCGTGCCGCCGACGGCGCGCTCGATGATCTTCGTGACCGAGGATGGTGAGCGCTCGATGAACACCTATCTCGGCGCCTGCGTCGAGCTTGGCCCGGAGGACGTGGAAGCCGACGTCGTCGCGCAATCCAAGGTCACCTATTTCGAGGGCTACCTCTGGGATCCGCCCCGCGCCAAAGATGCGATCCGCGAGGCCGCCAAGATCGCCCATGAAAACGGTCGCGAAACCGCGATGACCCTGTCGGACAGTTTCTGCGTTCACCGCTATCGCGACGAGTTTCTCGAGCTGATGCGCTCCGGCACCGTCGACATCGTCTTTGCCAACAAGCAGGAAGCGCTCGCACTTTACGAGACAGAGGATTTCGACCTGGCGCTGGAAAAGCTGTCGAAGGACTGCAAGCTTGCAGCCGTGACCTTGAGCGAGGAAGGCTCCGTCGTCGTGCGCGGCGCAGAACGCATCCGCGTCGGTGCGACGCCGCTTGCGCAGGTCGTTGACACGACAGGGGCCGGCGATCTTTACGCAGCCGGCTTTCTCCACGGATATACGACCGGTCGGTCTATCGAGGATTGCAGCAAGCTCGGCAATCTCGCAGCCGGTATCGTCATCGGCCAGATCGGTCCGCGGCCGATGGTCTCGCTCGCTGCTGCCGCCAAGCAGGCCGAGCTCGCCTGAGGCGAGCCGGGTTTTCTCTCTAAACGAAAAGAGGGTGTAGCCTTTACTTGAAGGCTTCGCCCGGATAGGCGCCCCAGATCTCGCTCTGGACGATCCAGCCGTCGACGCCCTGGGTTTCGATGTGGCACCAGTCACCGTTGCATTCACCCACGCGGATGACCACGCCGGGCTCCATGCGGGCGACGATCGCCGCGGTGCTCTGGGGCTCGCGCCGCAGGTTGACGAACACGCCTTCGCCCTTGCCGCGCATCCATGGCGCGGTGACGGCGGTGCGGTCGCCCGACAGAAGCGCCTGATTCACCCAGCCTTCGGTGCCATCGGCGTCGCGGATGCGGCGCCAGTTATCGTATTCCTGAATGATTTCCACCGGCACGCCCGGCCTGAGGTAACGGAACGCCACCGCATAGTCGACGCTCGGGCCGATGCGCAGATTGACGCTCTTGGCCTTGAGGCTGACGAATCGCGGCAGCGGCAACCCGCTGGCTCCCTTGGCGGCCTGGGCATGGGCGCCCGAAGTCGTAATGACCGCGCCGACGAAGGCGGCGATCAACGCGAACGAGAGTTTGGAAATGACGTGACGCATGACGAAGCTCATTTTCCGTGGCAACTTGCAGGCGCAGTTCACCCAGGGCGCTTGGCCGGGGCGTAAATCGCGGGGACGACGCAGCGAGTTTTGTTTGTCTTCCCGACCGGGTCTGGTAGAAATTGCGGCTACAGGGAGAAAGTATCGCCCAACTTGGTTAAGGACCCGTCAACGAGGCCCATCGCAGCAATGACAAGCAAGAAGAAGCCCAAGGTCTACATCACCCGGAAACTGCCGGACATCGTCGAAACCCGCATGCGCGAGCTGTTCGACGCCGAGCTCAACATCGACGATACGCCCCGCAGTCAGCCGGAGCTTGTGGCGGCGGTGAAGCGCGCCGACGTGCTCGTGCCGACCGTGACCGACCGGATCGACGCGGCCCTGATCGAGCAGGCAGGCCCCCAATTGAAGCTGATCGCGAGCTTCTCCAACGGCGTCGACAACATCGACGTCGATGCCGCCGCGCGAAAGGGCATCACGGTCACCAACACGCCGAACGTCCTGACCGAGGATACCGCCGACATGGCGATGGCACTGATCCTGGCGGTGCCGCGCCGGCTTGCGGAAGGTGCGCAGATCCTGACCGATCGCAAGGGCGAGTGGGCCGGCTGGTCGCCGACCTGGATGCTTGGCCGCCGCATTGCCGGCAAACGCATCGGTATCGTCGGAATGGGCCGCATCGGCACCGCCGTCGCCCGTCGTGCCAAGGCCTTCGGTCTGTCGATCCACTATCACAACCGTCACCGGGTCAAAGCCGAGACCGAGGAGATGCTGGAGGCGACCTATTGGGACAGCCTCGATCAGATGCTTGCCCGCGTCGACATCGTCTCGGTCAATTGCCCCTCGACGCCGGCGACCTATCATCTTCTTTCTGCCCGCCGCCTGGCGCTGATGCGCCCGGAAAGCTACATCGTCAACACCGCCCGCGGCGGCATCATCGACGAGACGGCGCTGATCAAGTGCCTGCGCGAAGGCAAGATCGCCGGGGCCGGGCTCGACGTTTTCGAGAACGAGCCTGCGGTCAATCCCAAGCTCATCAAGCTTGCTGGCGAAGGCAAGGTCGTGCTTTTGCCGCATATGAGTTCGGCGACGCTCGAGGGCCGTATCGACATGGGCGACAAGGTGGTGATCAACATCCGCACCTTCTTCGACGGTCATCGGCCGCCGGACCGGGTGCTGCCCGGTCGCGACTGATCAGAGTGTCTTGCGCATTTCGATGGTGGTGGGGCGGGCAAAGCCCGGATGCGCTGTCCTGCCGGTTTCGACAAAGCCCCAGGCCGCAAACGTCCGGTGGTTTTCGGTGAGTTCGATCCGCGTCTGCAGTCTCAGGGCGGATAGGTTGCGACTGCGTGCCGTGTCTTCGGCCTTTGCCAGCAACAGCCGGCCAACGCCCTGACCCCGATAACCCTCAGCGACTGCAAGCTTGCCGACGTAGAGGCAATCGGTCTCCGGCTTGCAGAAGATGCAGCCCGCCAGTTCCGGTCCATCGAGGGCGATCAATCCGATTTCTGCCGAAGCTTTCTGCTTCAAACCTGCGACCGTCAGCGCATGGGCTGACGACGGCGGGTCGATCCGCCCATCCATGTAGGCAAAAGCTTTCAGGATCAGATCCAGTAATTCCCAGTAGCGATCGAAGGTCGCGTCGATTTCGATGATCTGCATCAGTCCGCCTTGTCGGTCCCGCGCCTGCGATAACGGATGGTGCTGAACTGCGCCGAGAGCGCATCATACATCAACAGTCGGCCGACGAGCGGCTCGCCGATGCCGGCGATCACCTTGATGGCTTCCATAGCCTGCAATGTTCCGATGACGCCGGTCAACGCGCCGATGATGCCGGCCTCGGCGCAAGACGGTACCACGCCTGGCGGAGGCGGCTCAGGAAAGAGGTCGCGGTAGGACGGGTTGGGCGCGCCATCCTTGCCGGTGCGATAGGGCATCAGCACCGTCAGCGACCCGTCGAAGCGACCGACCGCGCCGGTGACGAGCGGAATGCCGGTGCTTGCCGCCGTATCGGCGGCGAGATAGCGCGTGTCGAAATTGTCCGAGCCGTCGATCACCAGGTCGTATTGGACAAACAGTGCCTCGGCGTTGTCGGGGGCAAGGCGAAAGGGATGCGGCTCGACCGCCACATGCGGATTGAGTGCGCCGATTGCCGTAGCGGCGCTGTCGACTTTTGGCAGGCCGATGTCGGCGGTGCGGTGGATCACCTGCCGTTGCAGGTTCGACAAGGACACCACGTCGTCGTCGACGATGCCGAGTGTGCCGACGCCGGCGGCAGCCAGATATTTCAGCACGGGAGCGCCGAGGCCGCCGGCACCGATGACGAGAACGCGCGCGGCTTTCAGCTTCTGCTGCCCTGCACCGCCGAGTTCCGGCAGGATGATGTGGCGCGCATAGCGCGCGATTTCCGATGGGTCGAGGCTGGTGTTGGTCATGAGCGCACACTTTCCATCATCGGCTCCATCATCCCGAAACGCTCCCATGTTCCACGGTCAGGAACCGGCCGCGCTCGCCGAGCGCATCGAACATCGCACGGTCCGTTCCGGTCATGAAGGCCTGGCCGCCAAGCCCGTCGACGAGATCGAAAAGGGCGGCGCGGCGGCCCATGTCGAGATGCGCGGCGATCTCGTCGAGCAGCAGGATCGGGGCGTGGCCGGTCATGTCGCCGACAAGGCGTGCATGGGCGAGCACCAGGCCGACGAGCAGCGCCTTCTGCTCGCCGGTCGAGCAGCGCTCGGCCTCCATGTCCTTTTCGCGGTGACGGATCAACAGGTCGCTGCGGTGGGGTCCGTCCAGCGTCCGGCCGGCGGCCGCATCGCGCGGCCGGCCCTCGCGCAGCATGGTCAGATATTGCTCTTCAAGGTCGAAGGCCGGCCTGTGGCTCTCATTGTCGAAGAAGCCAGAGAGCGCCAGACGCGCGGACGGAAAGACGCTGTCGCCGGTATTTCTTTCAACCAGCGCCGTCAGCAGGCCCAGCATTTCCTGTCGGGCCAGCGCCATCGACACGCCGAGCCCGGCCATTTCCTTTTCGATGGCAGTGAGCCAGGCCGGATCAGGACGAAATTCGCTGAGGAGCCGATTGCGGCTGCGCATGGCGCGGTCGAATTCGCTGGCGCGCCTGCCATGTTCGGGATCGAGCGAAAGCACCAGCCGGTCAAGGAAGCGGCGGCGGTCGGCCGAGGGGCCGGTGAAGAGGCCGTCCATGGCCGGCGTCAGCCAAAGCACGCGCAAATGGTCGGTCAGTTCATCGACCGTGCTCGCCGCCGTGCCGTTCAGCCGCAGCCGTCGCGATTGTCCTTCGTTGGTGCCGGCGGTTCCGGTGCCGATCTCGACCGGACCTTCCATGCCGACAACTTCGGCGAAGACCGAGAAGCCGTCGCTGGCGCCGACGCGGGCGACATCGGCATAGGCCGCGCGCCGAAGACCGCGGCCGGGCGATAGAAACGACACCGCTTCCATCAGATTGGTTTTGCCGGCGCCGTTCTCGCCGGTCAGCACGATATGCCGCTGGTCGAGCGAAAGCGACAGCGCCGTGTAATTGCGGAACTCGCTCAGCTTCAGACGATTGAGAAAGACCTTCTGTGGCATTTCGGGTCCGGATTCGACTTCGGCGCCAGTAACAGCGCGCCGGAAAGGACGCGCAAGGACGCTCCAACACTTTCAGCGCACTGCATAATTCTCGACCTAAATCGATGCCGATATAGGAAATCATGCAGTAGGACGAAAGCGGCCGCCAAGGCAAGGCGAAAGGCAGCCTCGGCCATTTGCAGCGAAAAATGCGCGATAACGGCGGGGAAAGCCTTGCAATCCCAGTGTTTCAGCGCTTTTCTTGATGGCCTGCGTACAATATGACAGCCGCATGACAATCCACGAACGGATATATGTGTGATGCTGGCTTGGTTCCGCAAACTCCTTCCCCGCGAAGACCGCTTCTTTGATCTCTTCGCTCACCATTCGCGCACCGTCGTCGGTGCCGCCGAAGCGCTCGAAAAGCTTCTGGCCGGTGGTAGCGACCTCGAAAAACATTGTGACCGCATCGTCGCGCTCGAGGACGAGGCTGACAACATCACCCGCGACGTGCTTCTGGCCGTCCGCCGCTCCTTCATCACGCCGTTCGATCGCGGCGACATCAAGGACCTCATCCAGTCGATGGACGATGCCATCGACATGATGCACAAGACGGTCAAGACGATCCGGCTGTTCGAACAGAAGACCTTCGATCCGGGCATGCAGGAAATGGGCGCCATCGTCGTTCAGGCGGCGCATCTGATCGCTGAGGCCATTCCGCTGCTCGATCGCATCGGCACCAACCATGGCCGGCTCATTGCAATTGCCGAAGAGATAACGCGCATCGAAGGCCGGTCCGACGAGTTGCACGATCAGGGCCTGAAGGATCTATTCCGCCGCCACGGCGCCAACAACGCGATGGCCTACATCATTGGCAGCGAGATCTATGGCGAACTCGAAAAGGTCGTCGACCGCTTCGAGGATGTTGCCAACGAGGTCAGCGGCATCGTGATCGAGAACGTCTGATGGACGCGACGCTCGCCCTGCCGCTGCTTGTCGCGCTGATCGCGATTGCGCTGTTCTTCGACTTTCTCAACGGGCTGCATGACGCCGCCAACTCGATCGCGACGATCGTTTCGACCCGGGTGCTGCGGCCGCAATACGCGGTCCTTTGGGCGGCGTTCTTCAATTTCATCGCCTTCCTGTTTTTCGGCCTGCACGTGGCCGAGACGCTCGGAAAGGGCATCATCGATCCCAGCATCGTTACGCCGCTGGTGATCTTCGCGGCGCTGATGGGCGCGATCTTCTGGAACATAGCGACCTGGATCTTCGGCATCCCGTCGAGCTCCTCGCATGCGCTGATCGGCGGTCTCGTCGGTGCTGGCCTGGCGCGCACCGGCGGTGACGCCATCGTCTGGACCGGCCTCCTCAAGACCGTTGGCGCCATCTTCATGTCGCCGATGATCGGCTTCTTCCTGGCGCTCCTGTTGATCCTCATCGTGTCCTGGATATTCGTGCGCCAGACGCCGTTTGCCGTCGACCGCAAGTTCCGGGTGATGCAGTTCATCTCGGCCTCGCTCTATTCGCTCGGCCATGGCGGCAACGACGCGCAGAAGACCATGGGCATCATCGCCGTGCTCCTGTTCTCTCAGGGCTATCTCGGTTCGGAGTTCTACGTGCCGTTCTGGGTGGTAATCACCTGCCAGGCGGCAATCGCTCTCGGCACGCTGTTCGGCGGTTGGCGCATCGTGCACACGATGGGTTCGAAGATCACCAAGCTCAATCCGATGCAGGGCTTCTGCGCGGAAACCGGCGGTGCCATCACGCTGTTTGCCGCCACCTGGCTCGGCATTCCGGTATCGACCACCCACACCATCACCGGTGCCATCATCGGCGTGGGTGCCGCCAAGCGCGTGTCTGCGGTGCGGTGGGGCCTTGCCGGCAACATTGTCATCGCCTGGTTCGTGACCATGCCGGCCGCTGCGGCTATCTCGGCGCTCACCTACTTCGCAGTCGCCCTGTTCCTGTGAGTTCATCCGCCTCCGGCACATTGCCGGGGGCGGCCCCCTCTGAATTCGAGACGCGTCAGTCCCCGACGCGCGCGGCCGGGCTATCCTGGCCATTTTGATGCAGCGTCAGGCTTGCGGCGCGCGCGCCCGCTGGGACCTCGAAGGTCATCTGCGCATCGACCGACCTTGCAAAGAAGCGATGTTCCGCCTCGGCGAAAATTTCGATCGGTCCCTGGCCCGTTGCCTGCGCAAACAACCGGTTGCCATCCCGAAAAACCGTCAGATCGAAACCGGGCGACAGCCGATAGGTGCCGACATAGGCGTCGTAGGTTGCCGGGTCGGCGGCGATGGCGACCCGCTGAACCGGGGCGGGTGCGAGCGACCTCTCGCGATCGAGCAGATGCACGCCGATGTCGTCGACGCCGACTTCCGTCGAGGTGTTCGACAGGACCACGACGCCGACGCCGGTCGACGGTCGGAAGCCGACGAACGATCGGTAGCCGCCGGTGCCGCCATTGTGCCAGACGACCTGCCTTTCGCCGGCGCCGGAGATAACCCAGCCGAGTGCCTGCTCTTCGCTGCCGTCGCCAAGCGGCTTCCGCGTCGCAATCATCGTGGCAAACGCAGGCGCAAGGGATGAGGGCTTCTTGCCCATCGCCGCCTGCAGGAAGGTCAGAAGATCGTTGGTGGTCGAGCGCAGTGCGCCTGCCCCTGGCAGCGCGCCGAGATCCCAATCGCTTGTCGGCTCCAGGCCAGCATCGTGCCCTGTTGCGCGCCGCCCCTCCCATTCGGGACGCGCGGTGATCGCGGTATCGGCCATGCCGAGCGGAATTGCGATGCGCTCCCTGACGAGCGCCTCGTAGGACTGGCCCGACTGTAACGCGAGCACATGGCCAAGCAGGCCATAACCGAGGTTGGAATACGCGTGCTCACCGCCGGGTTGCCGGGTCGGCTGGTGACTGGAAAGGAAGGCGTAAAGCTTGGCGACGCCATAGTCGGCATAGGGATCGTTATCGTCGGCCGGCATCAGATTGTCCGGCAATCGCGGCAGGCCGGACATGTGCATCGCCAGATGTTCAAGCGTGATCGGCTTGCCATCGGCTGCCTGCCTGAGGACAACGCTTTCCGGCAGCAGCTGCGAAACCGGTGTGTCGAGCTGGACACCGCCGCGTTCGGCCATGTCGGCAAGCGCGAGTGCAGTGAAGACCTTGGTCACCGAGCCGATCTCGAACACGGTGTTGCCATCGAGCGGGCGCGGGTGGTCCTTCTCCAGTCGGCCGTGCGCGACGACCCGTTGTCCGGCCGCATCGATAATGCCGACGACGATGCCGACCGACTGTTTCTGCTCGTCGATACGCGTGGTCAGTATTTCCAGGATTTCGTTATCGGTTGCGGAGAGAGGGGCTGCCTGGGCGGTTGTGCCGAGCGTCATGATGGTGATCCAGAAGGAGGAGGTGCCGCATGGAGGGGAGATAAGCATCCCATTTTCGGTTGCAAGACACATTCGGCGCATACCAACCCTCGATAGTCGAGACCTGGTCAAGACTTGGTCGAGGTATCGCAGACTGTGGGGCCGGGGCCGAGCTGTTGCGCCTGAAATGCCCGGTGGCTTATGGATCCCAGTGCGGTGGATCGCCAAAAGCCTTTTTCAGGTGCTCGGCGATTGCCTTTAGTTTCGCCGAGGATCGCCGACCCTCGGGGTGGGCCATGTAGATGAACTCCGGTTCGGGGAGAAACCCGATATCGATCTCGCGCAAACGGCCATCGCGCACGGCGGGGCCGCAGAGGAAGGCCGGCAATAGCGCGATGCCGAGCCCGGCAACGGCGGCATCGTGGATCATGTCGCCGTTGTTGATCCGGAGCGCCATTCGGGCGCGGATGACGGTCGAGCCGCCCGGCCCTTCGAACCGCCAGTCGGAGGCGCCGCGGTTGGTGTAGAAGATGCCGCGATGGTCGTTGAGTTCGGCCAGCGAGGCCGGCGTGCCGTGGCGGCCGAGGTATTCGGGCGAGGCGACCAGCAGGCGCCGGCTGTTGGCAAGTTTCCACACGATCAGCCGTGAATCGGCGATGACCCCGTGACGAACGATCGCGTCAAAGCCCTCCGAGGCGACGTCGACCCGACGGTCGTCGAGATCGAGCGTCAGTTCGATCTCGGGATGTGCCGCCAGAAACGGATAAAGCGCCGGTCCGAGATGCAGATGCCCGAAGCTGACGGGCGCGGCGATCCGGAGCGGTCCCGTCAGTGTTCCCCTGCGCTCGGCCAGATCGCTGGCGGCGGCCTGAACCTCGCTGACGATCCGTACGGCACGCTCGCGAAAAGCGATGCCGTCCTCGGTCAGCGTCAGCTTGCGCGTGGTGCGATGCAGGAGCGTTGCGTTCAGGCTGCGTTCCAGGTCGGAAACTCGTTCACTGATCACCGATTTCGACAACCTCAGCCGGCGCGCCGCCTCGCTGATCGAACCGGCTTCCGCAACCGCGACAAAGGCGGCGATTCCTTCGATTTTCAGCATCGTTCGGTTTTCCCGAATTCGAGTTCCATCATTGGCAGACTAATCCGAACGGAAATCTTCGGCCATATCTATCGGCATCGAAGGACAGCGGTCGATGCAAAGACGATCGGTCCGAACCCAACGCAACAAAAGGAAATCCATCATGACACGCTTGCAGAACAAGACCGCGCTCATCACCGGTGGCACCAGCGGCATCGGCCTCGAGACGGCGCGGCAGTTCATCGCCGAAGGCGCACGCGTCGCCGTGACCGGCACCAACCCGAAGAACATCACCGAGGCACGCAAAGTGCTCGGCGAAGGCGCTCTTGTCATCGAGGCCGATGCCGGAAACGCTGCCAGCCAGGCCGCTGTTGCGGAGCAGGTCAGGGCCGCCTTCGGCCATCTCGATATCCTCTTCGTCAATGCCGGCATCGCCAAGCTGCAGCCGATCGAAAATTGGGATGAAGCCAGCTTCGACCGGTCGCTCGATATCAATGTCAAAGGTCCGTTCTTCCTGATCCAGGCGCTGTTGCCGTTCTTTTCGAAGCCGGCCTCGATCGTGCTCAACACCTCGATCAATGCGCACATCGGCATGCCGACCTCCAGCGTCTATGCGCTCAGCAAGGCCGCATTGCTTTCGCTTGCCAAGACCCTTTCCGGTGAACTGATCGGCCGCGGCATTCGCGTCAATGCCGTCAGCCCCGGCCCGATCAGGACGCCGTTGCATGATGGCCACGGCGCGACGCCGGCGGAAAACAAGGAGATTGTCGCATCGATCGCCGCACAGATCCCACTCGGCCGTTTCGGCGACGCAAGCGAGATCGCCAAGGCAGTCGTCTTCCTCGCCTCCGACGAGGCCGCGTTTACCGTCGGTGCCGAGCTGATCATCGACGGTGGCATGGCCACGCTCTGATATTGCTTGCCGCCGCCGTTCGGCGCCGGGCGGCGGCGAAATCCGTCCCGGCCGCGACCGCGCCGCCTCCGGCGTTGGCATCGGTCGCCGAGAAGAGTATATTTTTTCGTTCTAATAAATCGTCGTGCATTGGAAGAGAATGAGGCAATTCCACACCGATCAGATCCGGGAGGAGACGATGTCGAGTGTCAGATGGACCATAAAGGGCCGGGAATTCATTCACTGCAATTGCGCCTATGGCTGCCCCTGCCAGTTCAACGCGCTGCCGACCCACGGCAATTGCTGCGCCGTCGGCGGGATCGAGATCGAGACCGGCCATCACGGCGAAACGCGGCTCGACGGCTTGCGATGCGGACTGATCGCGGCCTGGCCGGGCGCAATTCACGAGGGCAAAGGGGCGGTCGTACCGATCGTCGATATCCGCGCCACTCCGGCGCAACGGGAGTCGTTGCTGCGCATCATGAGCGGCCAGGATACCGAGCCGGGAGCGACCTTCTTCCAGGTGTTTGCCACCACATTTGAAACCTTTCACGACCCGGTCTTTGCCGAAATCGATTTCGATGTCGACGTGAGCGCCCGCACAGCACGGTTGAACGTTCCCGGCTGGATCGTCGCGCGCGGCGAGCCGATTCTGAACCCGGTGACGGGGAGCCCGCATCAGGCGCGCATCAACCTGCCGCAGGGCTTCGAATACGATATCTGCGAAGTCGGGCGCGGCTGGGCCGATACCAAAGGGCCGTTGGCGCTGTCGATCCCGGATTCGCACGCCCATTTTGCCAGCATGCATCTGACTGAAAGCGGCGTGGTGCACTGACTGTTATGGCCGACACCCCGCTCGAAACGCTTCTCAGGCGCGACCGGGTGATCGTCGCGTTCTCGCTGCTGGCCCTAACCGGGATTACCTGGCTCTATATCCTCTGGTTGGCAGTGGGAATGGATAGCATGGCCGTCATGCCCGCCTCGGGCGATGGCATGAGCATCATGGACATGGACATGACGGTGGATGCCATCGCGTCGATGGGTGATACGACCCTCCGCCCGTGGAGTGCTTCGACATTCGGCTATGCCTTCGTCATGTGGGCGGTGATGATGATCGGCATGATGACGCCTTCGGCGGCGCCGATGATCCTGCTCTATGCCCGTGTCGGGCGGCAGGCGGCGCGCGACAACAAGCCATTTGCCGCCACCGGCTTCTTTGCCGGCGGCTATCTTACCGCCTGGACTCTGTTTGCCGCCCTCGCAACATCAGGGCAATGGCTGCTGGAGGAAGCGCTGCTGCTGACGCCGATGCTGGCGAGCGCCAGCCGCGGTCTGAGCGCTGTCATCCTGATTTCGGTCGGGCTTTTTCAATGGACGCCGCTGAAGGACGCCTGCCTGAGGCAGTGCCAGGCACCGTTCCTGTTCATCCAGAACCATGGCGGCTTTCGCCGCGATGCCGGCGGTGCCTGCCGGCTCGGTCTGCTGCACGGTCTTTATTGTGTCGGTTGCTGCTGGGCGCTGATGGCGCTCTTGTTCATCGGCGGGGTGATGAACGTCCTGTGGATCGCGGCGATCGCCATTTTCGTCCTTGCCGAAAAGATCGTGCCGGGCGGCCGGCTGTTGTCGCGCATCGCAGGCGCCCTGATCGTCATGGCCGGGCTGTGGCAGCTCGCGGCCATGACGTGATCTTTAGAGGCAGCCGCTGAGCGTCAGTCGCTCAGCGTGTCGAAGAAGTCCTTCATCCGGGCAAAGAAGCCGGCGGATTCCGGGTTGTTGTCCTTCGACGAGATCTGCTCGAATTCCTGCAGCAGCTCGCGCTGGCGCTTGGTCAGCTTCTGCGGGGTTTCGATCTGCATCTGGATGTAGAGATCGCCGGTCTGGCTGGAGCGCAGCACCGGCATGCCCTTGCCCTTCAGGCGGAACTGCTTGCCGGCCTGGGTGCCTTCCGGCACCGTCACGCGCGACTTGGTGCCGTCGAGCGTGGTGACGTCGAACTTGCCGCCGAGGGCTGCCGTCGTCATGGAGATCGGCACGCTGCAATAGAGATCGGCGCCATCGCGCTGGTAGAACTCATGCGGCTTGACCGAGAGGAAGATGTAGAGGTCACCCGCCGGCCCGCCACGCACACCTGCTTCCCCTTCGCCGGAGAGGCGAATGCGGGTGCCGTCTTCGATGCCGGCCGGGATGTTGACGGAGAGCGTGCGCTCTTCGGTGACGCGGCCATGGCCGTGGCACTTGGTGCAGGGATCGGTGATCGTCTGGCCGCGGCCGCCGCAGGTCGGGCAGGTGCGTTCGATCGAGAAGAACCCTTGAGCGGCGCGCACACGGCCGGAGCCCTGACAGGTGCCGCAGGTTTTCGGGCTGGTGCCGGGCTTGGCGCCGGAGCCGGTGCAGACGTCGCAGGTGATCGAGGTCGGGACCCGGATCTGCGCGGTCTTGCCGGAATAGGCCTCTTCCAGCGAGATTTCCATGTTGTAGCGCAGATCGGCGCCGCGCTCGCGGCCACCCGATGAACGCCGCTGGCGTCCGCCACCCATCATCTCGCCGAAGATGTCTTCGAAGATGTCGGAGAACCCGCCGGCACCGCCGGCACCACCGCCGAAGCCGTTGCCCATGCCGCCCTGCTCGAAGGCTGCGTGGCCATAGCGATCATAGGCCGCGCGCTTCTGCGGGTCCTTGAGCGTCTCGTAGGCTTCGTTGATTTCCTTGAAGGTCTTTTCCGAGGCGGCGTCGCCGGGGTTCTTGTCCGGATGATACTTCATCGCCAGTTTGCGGAAGGCGCTCTTCAGCTCCTTCTCATCCGCGGTCTTGGCAACGCCAAGCGTTTCGTAAAGATCACGTTTCATTCTTCAAAGATTGTCCTGTTGACAAGGCGTGCCAGCGCGGGGGCCCGGCGGCTGCCTGGTTACCTTGCCACAGGATTTAGTAAACCTTGAAGCGCGATACCATAGCCCATCGAGCTGCAGATGCGGTTTTTTGTCGGAAAAATGACGTTTCTGCCGGTCTTGCGCCTCGCTGGCGCCGCTCGTTGCCATTCCAGCCCACGACGTTGTCCCATGGCGGCCGTCTCAGAGGCGTGGGTCCAGTGTCGCCCGCCCGTGAAAAAACCGTTCGACGCGAGCCTGCGGGGGTACAAAGAGCAACAAAAAAGCCCGGGTCACCCCGGGCTTTTTCGTCTCTAGCAGAGAGCGACTTAGGCCGAACGCTTGCGGTCGTCTTCGTCGTTGACTTCTTCGTAGTCCGCATCGACGACATCGCCGTCGCGGGCGGCGTCAGCGGCGGCGTCCGCATGGGCGGCGTCCGTCTGCTGGGCCTCATAGATCGCCTGACCGAGCTTCATGGAGACTTCCATCAGCGTGTTGGTCTTGGCCTTGATGTCTTCGGCGTCAGGCTCGGAAGCCTCGACGGCGGTCTTCAGCGCGGCAATCGCGTCGGAGATCGCGTTGCGGTCGGTTTCCGAAACCTTGTCGCCATAGTCCTTCAGCGACTTTTCCGAAGAATGGATCAGGCTTTCTGCCTGGTTCTTCGCTTCCACGCCTTCGCGGCGCTTCTTGTCGGTTTCGGCATTGGCTTCGGCGTCCTTGACCATCTTCTCGATGTCGGCGTCGGACAGGCCACCGGATGCCTGGATGCGGATCTGGTGTTCCTTGCCCGTACCCTTGTCCTTGGCCGAGACCTGGACGATGCCGTTGGCGTCGATGTCGAAGGTCACTTCGATCTGCGGCATGCCGCGCGGTGCCGGCGGAATGCCGACGAGGTCGAACTGGCCGAGCAGCTTGTTGTCGGCTGCCATTTCGCGCTCGCCCTGGGAGACGCGGATCGTCACGGCCGACTGGTTGTCGTCGGCGGTCGAGAAGGTCTGCGACTTCTTGGTCGGGATCGTCGTGTTGCGTTCGATCAGGCGGGTGAAGACGCCACCGAGCGTTTCGATGCCGAGCGACAGCGGGGTCACGTCGAGAAGGAGAACGTCCTTGACGTCGCCCTGCAGAACGCCGGCCTGGATCGCAGCGCCCATGGCCACGACTTCATCCGGGTTCACGCCCTTGTGCGGCTCCTTGCCGAACAGCTGCTTGACGGTTTCCTGCACCTTCGGCATGCGGCTCATGCCGCCGACGAGAACGACTTCGTCGATCTCGGCAGCCGAGACGCCGGCATCCTTGAGGGCGGCCTTGCACGGCGCAACGGTGCGCTGGATCAGGTCGTCGACAAGCGCTTCGAACTTGGCGCGGGTCAGCTTCATCGTCAGGTGCTTGGGACCGGACGCGTCCGCCGTGATGAACGGCAGGTTGATTTCGGTCTGCTGCGACGAGGACAGCTCGATCTTGGCCTTTTCGGCAGCTTCCTTCAGGCGCTGAAGAGCGAGCTTGTCGTTCTTCAGGTCGATGCCCTGTTCCTTCTTGAACTCGCCGGCGAGGTACTGGACCAGACGCATGTCGAAGTCTTCACCGCCGAGGAAGGTGTCGCCGTTGGTCGACTTCACTTCGAAGACGCCGTCGCCGATTTCGAGAACCGAGATATCGAACGTGCCGCCGCCAAGGTCATAAACGGCGATCGTCTTGCCGTCCTTCTTGTCGAGGCCGTAGGCAAGCGCTGCAGCAGTCGGCTCGTTGATGATGCGCAGCACTTCGAGACCGGCGATCTTGCCGGCATCCTTGGTTGCCTGGCGCTGAGCGTCGTTGAAGTAGGCCGGGACGGTGATGACGGCCTTCTCGACCTTTTCACCGAGGTAGGATTCAGCCGTTTCCTTCATCTTCTGAAGGATCATGGCGGAGATCTGCGACGGCGAGTAGTTCGTGCCGTGCGCTTCGACCCAGGCGTCGCCATTGTCGGCCTTGGTGATCTTGTAAGGCACCATGTCCTTGTCTTTTTGCGTGGTCGGATCCTGGAAGGTCCGGCCGATCAGGCGCTTGATCGCAAAAAG
Source organism: Ensifer sp. GW823-FHT05D09 (assembly GCF_058795755.1). NCBI lineage: Bacteria > Pseudomonadati > Pseudomonadota > Alphaproteobacteria > Hyphomicrobiales > Rhizobiaceae > Ensifer > Ensifer sp. GW823-FHT05D09. The sequence continues at coordinate 59,783 of NZ_JBXAIA010000001.1, forward strand.
CGTGTTTTCCGGGTTGGTGACCGCCTGGCGCTTGGCCGGCTGACCAACGAGACGTTCGCCGTCTTCGCTGAATGCCACCATCGAGGGGGTCGTGCGCGCACCCTCGGCATTTTCAATGACCTTCGCATCTTTTCCGTCCATGACGGCGACGCAGGAGTTGGTCGTTCCCAAGTCAATACCAATAACTTTAGCCATGTCGTTCTCTCCTTGCAGCGGACTGTCGGAACCCGGTCAGGCATTCGTGAGACAGCCCCTAACGGGATGGTCTTTGGATTTCTTCGCAGCGTTGGCTGCGCCGATGCGGCGTATATAAGGACCGGCGTTTCGGACTGCAAGGCATTCTGCGGGGCGATTGGGGGCAAAAGCAAGCCTGCGATTGGCGTGCGGCGGACAATCGGCGTTTCGCCGAGGGCCGGGACGGCCCCAAAGCGGCGGGACGGCGCCGTTTGCGCCGCCTCAACCGCCTGTCAGGATATCGAAAAGTGTCGTGCGCTTGGTGGCGCCGGTGGTCTCGCCGACATCGGCCGGCGGTACCATACCGCCGTTGCCTTCGGGCAAGGGGCGGGTCTGCTGGACGGCCATCGAACCGTCGACGCCGACAGGCGGTGCTGGAAAGGCGTTCGGATCGCCTGAAAGAATGTCGCCCGTCGCGGCCGGCGGTGTGCCGCCGTCGTCGAAGACCGGCTGCACCCCGGTGGTGCCGAACAGCGGCGAGGGCGAAAGCCCCTCGTGCGCGGCCAGCATGTAGTCGTGCCAGGCCTTGGCGGGCAGGCCGCCGCCGGTGACCTTCTTCATCGACTTGCCGTCGTCATTGCCGAACCAGACGCCGGTGGTCAGGTTCGAGGTATAGCCGACGAAAAGCGCGTCGCGGAAGGATTGCGTGGTGCCGGTCTTGCCGGCCGCTTCCCAGCCCTTCAGCTGGGCCTTCTTGCCGGTGCCGTTGGTCAGCACCCGCACCATCATCTGGTTCATTTCGCTGACGATGGCCGGGTCGAGCACCCGCGGCGGGTTGTCGTAGGTATTTTCGTAAAGCACCGTGCCGTCGGCCTTGGAAATCCGGCGGATGACATGCGGCGTCGCCTTGAAGCCGCCGTTCATGAACGGGGCATAGGCAGACGTCAGCTCGACGAGGCTGACCTCCGAGGTTCCGAGCGCGATCGAGGCATTGGCCTGCATCTCGGAATCGATGCCGAGGCGGTGCGCGACCTTCACCACATTTTGCGGACCGACCTCCATCACCAGCTGCGCGGCGATGGTGTTCAGCGAATTGGCAAGTGCGTCGGCGAGCGTGACCTCGCCGCGGTACTTCTGGTCGTAATTTTCAGGCGTCCAGTTGCCGATCCGGACCGGGCCGTCGTTGCGGATCGACATCGGTGTGCGACCGATCTCAAGTGCTGCCGCGTAGACGAAGGGCTTGAAGGCGGAGCCGGGCTGGCGCTTGGCCTTGGAGGCGCGGTCGAACTGGCTTTCGGCATAATCCTTGCCGCCGACGAGCGCGCGAATGGCGCCGGTGCCGTCGATCGACACGAGGGCTGCCTGCGAGGCATCGAGCTTCTTGCCGTCGGCGTCAAGCGTGGCGCTGATCGCCTCCTCGGCCTTCTTTTCGAGGTTGAGGTCGATCGTTGTGTCGATGACCAGGTCTTCCTTGATCTCGCCGATCATGCCGGGAAGCTGATCCATCACCATGTCGGCGACATAGTGCTCGGCGCCCGACCAGTAGCTCTTGGCCTTGGTCGGCGTCTGCGACATCGCCGTCTTGATTTCGCTGTCGGTGACGAAGCCTTCCTCGCGCATGGCGCCGAGAACGACCTGGGCGCGCTCTTCCGCCGCCTTCGGATCGCGGGCCGGCGACAGGCGCGAAGGCGCTTTCAGCAGGCCGGCGAGCAAGGCCGCCTCGCCGAGGTTCACGTCGCGCGCCGACTTGTTGAAATAGCGTCGCGACGCCGCTTCGACGCCATAGGCGTTCGAGCCGAAGAACACCCGGTTGAGATACATCGCCAGGATCTGGTCCTTGGAATATTTCTGTTCCAGCCAGAAGGCGAGCAGTACTTCCTGCACCTTGCGTTCAAGCGTGCGCTCCGGCGACAGGAACAGGTTCTTGGCAAGCTGCTGGGTCAGCGTCGAGCCGCCCTGGACCATCCGGCCGGTGGTGACATTGGTCAGCATGGCGCGTGCCAGGCCCAGCGGATCGACGCCGAAATGCGAATAGAACCGGCGGTCCTCGATGGCGATAACTGCCTGGGGAATGTAGGGCGACATGTTTTCGAGCGACAAAGCTTCGCCGCCGGTGGTGCCGCGATTGGCGATGATGTCGCCATTGACGGAAAGAATCTTGACGTTGGGCGGCCGCTCGGGGATCGACCAGCTTTCGGCGCTCGGCATGCGCGCGCCGTAATAGAGCACCAGGCCGCCGACGCCCATCGCACCCCAGATGCCGAGCACGATGCACCAGTAAAACAGCGTGCGCACCAGGCCGATGAACCCGCCGCCATTGCCGGAGCCGCGTCGCGATCCGCCACGCTTGCTGCGCTTCGCCTTCTTCTTCTGCGCGGGAGCCGATTTTCCACGGGCCGGTTTGCGGCCGCCGCCGGTTACGCGATCGCTGGCCTCGATGCGAAAATCGTCATCATCGTCGTCGGTGCTTGCGCCGAACGAGGGCTCGATCCGTTGTCCTGACTTGCCGCTTGCTGCCATGCTGTTTGGATTTACCCCTCATGCCGCATCGCGGGCGCCCAGTCGTTTTGCCCCAGCGGCAAACGCAATCTCAAGGGCGGGGAAAGTTGATCGATCGACCCGCCACGGCGATGCGGTGAACTTTAAATGCGGCAATTTAAGGGGGGGTTAAAAACCGGATCGTAAAATATGCATGCTCTTCAACAGCTTGCCGGATTTGGTGTCGCACAGCGTTGCCGCTTCGTTCGCATCATGTCTCCCGCCGGAGAACCGCGGGCCGTTCGGGCGGGCGAGGCGCCTGGAAACAGGCATCAAAGACCAGTCGTACCACGCCCCATATAGCGGCTCCTGCGGTCCCTCGAGGCCCGCGCCTTTGCGCGGACACGAATCCATTGGACGAGCGCATTCCTTGGCGCGCGTGACATAGGCGACCGCCGACGCTATGGCGACCGCAGCAGCAGACATGAAGATCCGGTACGGGGTGTGTCGATGCCGGACTATTCAGCAGTCTTTTCGTCCTGCACCAGGCGATCGGTCTTTTTCAGGACTACCATTTCTTCGGATGCCGGCTCGCTTTCCGTCGATATGCTGGCTGTCGTCGTTTCCGTGTCGATCGCTGCATTGGTCTTGGTGTGATAGGCGCATTCGGCAAATGCCGCGGAGGTCGACAGGCCGATGGCGGCTACGGTCACTAGAAGCGTCCTCATGATCTTCTCCTTCTCGCTCACCGGTCAAATCTAACGCGCAAAGCGATCTGCTCGAAATCACGATTTTGTTCCGGCGGGAGGCCGGGCCAGGTAGTGCCATGACATCGCCGAAGCGCGTGGGGGGCGATTGCAGAATGCTTGCGGACTATCGATCAGCCGATAGCCTTCAACTTCGCTCTCGAAATCAACCGTCAGGTGTCTATCTATGCGGTTAGGGACTAAAATTGTGCGATGCAGCAAATTGCCCTTGAAAATATTGCGGCGCATGATTATTATACGACTTATCGAAGCGCTGCACCTCCTCCCGCGGCGCCCGATGCGGATCGGTGGCACTCCTCCTCCCAGTCACCGGTCAAGTTTGAGAGCCCCGTGCACCTCCTCCCGCGCGGGGCTCTTTTCATGTCTGGGCCTCTCTCCTGCCTGACGAAGTCAACTCACCTTCGGCGCAGATTAGACTGGTCCTGCGAGGCTTGCGGGTGTATCGGCGCGGACATGGGCTCCAAGGCAAACGGCTATATCTACGCGCTACTGGCAATCGTCATCTTTGCGATCCAGGACGGCATCTCCAAACATCTGGGCAGCCTCTATCCCCCTGTCTTTGTGGCAATGATCCGCTATTGGGCCTTTGCCCTGTTTGCAGTCGTGCTCGCCACCCGGGCAACAGGCGGGCTCAAGGTGACGGCCGCGACCAGAAGACCGCTGCTGCAGGTGCTGCGCGGGCTGCTGTTGCCGCTGCAGATCGTCATGGTGATCACCTCGTTCACGCTGGTGGGGCTGGCGCATTCGCAGGCAATCCTCGCGGCGACGCCCTTGTTTGTTGCCCTCCTGTCGATGCCGCTCCTGGGTGAGCGTGTCGGCTGGCGCCGGTGGCTGGCGATCTCGGTCGGGCTTATCGGCGTTCTCCTGATCCTGAAACCGGCCGAGGGCCTGTTCGAGACGGCATTCCTGTTGCCCTTGGCGGCAGCCCTTGTCTTTGCCCTCTATGTCATCGTCACCCGTCTGGTCAGCCGCGACGATCAGGCCATGACGAGTTTTTTCTATACCGGCATTGTCGGCGCCCTGGCGATCAGCCTTGTCGGTCCGTTCTTCTGGACGACGCTGTCGCCACCGGACTGGGGCTGGATGCTGCTCCTGTGTTTGACCGGGACCTCGAGCCACTATTTCCTCATCCGCGCCTATGACGTGCTGGACGCGGTCGCCGTCCAGCCGCTGACTTACCTGCAACTGGTCTTCGCGTCGGTCATGGGTGTCAGCATTTTCGGCGAGACACTGACCACCAACATGATTGCCGGCTCGGTGCTTGTGGTGGCGGCCGGCATCTTCACCGTCTGGCGCGAGCGCGTCGTTGCCCGCCGCAAGGCAGGCCTGCCGCCGGCCTGATCGGCGATATCGATGTTTTCGCGAATCCTGCTATGGCTTCGCCTTGATGTTGTGCTCGCCTGGCTGCCCCGAAAGCCGATGAGGAGGAATGCCGTGAAGTTTCCGTCCGCCGCTGTGCTGGCCTTTTCCACGCTTACCACCGTGAATTCCGAAGCTCTGGCGCAGGATAGTGTCGCCTATGTCGACGATCGCTCTGATGGCGCCGCTGTCGTTCGATCGCTCTACAACGCCATCAATCGCAAGGAATACGCGCGCGCCTACGGCTATTTCGGCGACACGAAACCCGTCGGCGGGTACAAGGCTTTCACGCGCGGCTACGAGCGGACCGTTTCGGTCGAAGTGAAGCTCGGCAAGGTGAAGACCGAGGCGGGCGCCGGAAGCATCTACTCAGCGGTGCCGGTTGCAGTGAAATCGATCGAGAAACGCTCACGCGTGCGGTTCTTCGCCGGCTGCTACGTGACGCGGATCATCAATCCGTCGCTGCAGGTGCCGCCGTTCACGCCCTATCAGATCGAAGCTGCACGGCTGAAGGAAGTGAAGGGACCGCTCGAAGCGGCCCTTCCGGCCGTGTGCAAGGCACCGTGACGGCCCTTCGTCCCGGCCTTACTGAACCGGGCCGCGCCGCTCGGCAAGGAACCGCGAGCGTTCGAACACCAGGATAACGGCAAGCGCCATGATGAACGGTATGACCAGGTAGAGAATCCGGAAGATCGCAAGGGCCGCCAGCACGTCGGCCGGGTCCATTTCCGGAAGGGCGGCGATGAAGACCAGCTCCAGCACGCCAAGCCCGCCCGGCGCGTGCGAAAGCAGGGCTGCCGAGAACGATGCCAGAAAAATCCCCAGAATGACGATGAAACCCGGATTGCCCGCTTCCGGCAGGGCGAAATAGATGATTCCGGCCGCACCGATCAGCTCGACCGGCGCGATCACCAGCTGCCGCAAGACGATGGCGGGTTTCGGATAATGCAGCTGGAACCAGCGCGTGCGGATCGACGGGAAGCCGACGAGGCTGCCGACGACATAGAGCGTGATGACGATCAGGATCAGCACGCCTGTCGTCAACGACATTTCGACCGGCAGGAATTCGGCAAACCGTTCGATGATTTCCGGTTTCACCAGAAGCACGATCGCCGACAGCATCAGGGTTCCGAGCGCGAAGGTGAACGAGCAGAAGGCGACGAGGACGCCGACTTCTCCCGGCGTCAGCCCCTTCGATCGGTAGGCCCGGTAGCGCACGACAGCGCCGGAAAAGACGGATGCGCCGAGATTGTGCGAGAGCGCATAGGTGGTGAACGAGCAGACCGTGATGAACCACAGCGAGATGCGGTGGCCGAGATGATCGAGCGCCAGCTTGTCGTAGCCGGCAAGGGCGGCATAGGCGACCAGTGTGGCGCCGATCGCCAGAAGCCAGCTTTTCAGGGAAATCGCCGTGAAGCTGGCAAGGAAATCGTCCAGCGAGAGACCGCTCAGTTCGTGATAGAGTGCATGCACCGAAAAGATGATCGCTGCCAGCCCGACGACGGGCCAGAAGTACGCGCGCAGCCTGCTCATAGCGGGGTCGCGATCGCTGCAACATGCTTGGCCGAAGGCTCTGTCGACGGCGCCGCCACTATCTCGGGACGCATCTGTTCATGAAAGCAGCCACCATCGTGGCTCCAGCTCGTCACAGTTTCGCGCCCAGAACGCGACGTCTCGGTCCTTACACTTGCCAATGATCCAATTTCCCATTCTGATTTGTTTTGCAAAAGGGAAGCACCTGAGGCCGGTGAGGTCAAGGATCGATGCCCCGGCAGAGGCGGGAGTTTGGTCAAGAAATCGCGAAGACGACACGGTAAAGCGGAGGCGGTCGGATGCAGAACGACGAGGAAAAACTGATCGAAGCGGTCTTTCGCAACGGAACCGTGACGGTCGTCGGCGTGGTGCTGTCGTTTTCGCTGGGATTTCTCACCCAGTGGGCGGCCAATCCGCTGCCGTGGAACATGGGCGATCTTCCCGCCGTCATCCTCTTGGCGATCGGCATCCTCCTGCAGATGCGTGCGCTGTGGGACTTCCTCCATCTGCGCTCGCTGCAGCCGAAGGTCTACGAGCAGGCGACGCGTGTGTTCTTCATCGGCGTGATGGTTACCGGCAGCGGCGTGTTTGCCGCGTTGATTGCCGACTTTGTCGAGATGATCTCCAAAGTGGCGTGACCGTCGTGGCGGGCTGACCCGCCACGACGTCGTTGCTGCAAAATTCCTTAAGTCAGAATCGATTCAAGGAGAAATTATGCAGCAAATTCATGGTATTACAGCGTCCATAGCGCGCCATGTTTGGCGCGCGGCGCTGTAACATCAGGCCGCAAGCGCATTCAGGATGCGGATCCAGGAGCGAATGCCCTTGTGATAGGACTGCAGCTCATACTTTTCGTTCGGCGAATGGATGCGGTCGTCCGAAAGGCCGAAGCCGACGAGCAGCGATTCCATGCCGAGCATCTTCTGGAAGTCGCCGACGATCGGGATCGAGCCACCCATGCCGATGACCACGGCCGGCTTCGGCCACTCGTCGGACAGGGCAAGCTTCGCCGTGTTGAGCAGGCTCGAATCGTAAGGCAGCTGGATCGCCGGCGAACCGCCATGGGCATGGAATTCGACCGTGCAATCCGCCGGCACCTTGGAGCGCACATAGGCGCGGAAGGCCTCGCGGATCTTTTCCGGGTTCTGGTTGCCGACAAGGCGGAACGAAACCTTGGCGGAAGCCTCGGCGGCGATCACAGTCTTGAAGCCTTCGCCGGTGTAGCCGCCGATAATACCGTTGATCTCGGCCGTCGGGCGCGCCCAGGTCAGTTCGAGAACCGAGCGGTTCTTTTCACCCGAAGGGATCGATAGGCCGATTTCGCCGAGGAACTTTTCGGCCGTCTGGCCGAGCGTCTCCCATCCGGCCTTGATCTGGGCCGGCGTTTCCTCGACGCCTTCGTAAAAGCCTTCGAGCGTCACCCGGCTGTCGTCGTCGTGAAGCCCGGCGAGGATACCGGTCAGGATCCGGATCGGGTTGGCAGCAGCGCCACCGAAGTAGCCCGAGTGCAGGTCGCGGTCGGCCGCCTTGATGACGACTTCCTCGCCGACGAGACCGCGCAGGCCGGCCGAGATTGCCGGCGTGTCCCGGTCCCACATGCTGGTGTCGCAGACAAGTGCATAGTCGGCTTTGAGTTCGGCCGCATTGGCTTCGAGGAAGGGTTTCAGCGACGGCGAGCCGGACTCTTCCTCCCCTTCGAACAGGATGGTGACGCGGCAGGGCAGCGAACCGTGGACATCCTTGTAGGCGCGGGCTGCCTCGACGAAGGTCAGCAGCTGACCCTTGTCGTCGGCCGTGCCGCGGCCGGTGATGACCTTGCGGCCGGGCTCAAGCTCCTTGAGGCCGGGTTCGAACGGATCGGTATCCCACAGGTTCAAGGGATCGACCGGCTGCACGTCATAATGTCCGTAGAACAGCACATGCGGCGCATCGGCGGTTGCGCCGGCGTGATGGGCGACCACCATCGGATGTCCGGGGGTGTCGCGGACCGAGGCGGTGAAGCCGAGGCCGTTCAGTTCCGCGACCAGCCATTCGGCGGCCTTGCGGCAATCGGCCTTGAAGGCCGGATCGGTCGAGATCGACTTGATGCGCACGAGGTCGAAAAGCCTGTCCAGGCTCTTCGGCAGGTTGGCGTCTGCGCGCTCGAGAATGGGGGTGATATCTGCCATCATGCATATCCTTGCTTCAAGTTTTGCCGGAACCTACTGCATGATGTCGCGAATCGGAATCGATTTCGTGGGCGAAATCACGCAGCCGTTCAACGGGCGGCAGCGACTTTGGCGTGTCCGAACGAACCCGCTCTGGTTGTTTAGAGCCTCGGGCGGGCGGGTTTAAGCCAAATTTATTGATGGATCGATCAGAGGGGCGTGTCGCTGTTACGCGGTGCCGCCATCGCGCGGGGCATGGGCAAGCGCCATGCGCATGTATTCGAGCATGAGTTCCCGTTCGAATTGCCTGAGGCCTGATAGCAAGGACTGATCGGCCGCAAGTGCCGCCTCCTTGGCCGCTGCCTCGATTTCCCTCGCCCTCTGCGTCAGGAAGATCTGTTGCGAGCGTTTATCCTGCGGGTGTTTGCGCCTGACTATGAGCCCGTCGCGCTCCATCCGCGCCAGCGTATTGGCCATGGTCGCCTGTTCGATGTCGAGCCTGTCGAGAAGTTGCTTCTGCGTCAGGCCTTCCTCGGCCCATAATTCCAGGAGGACGGGGAATTGGCCGGGCGCGAAGCCGAGCTTCTGGCCGCGCTCCTGAAGGGCACGCGAGAAACTTTTGGCCAGCAGGCTGGCCAGGTAGGTCGCAGATTCCATACGATTGAAGGCCATACGCCAATGGGTACGCCCGATGCGTCGCGAAGACAAGTTACAAAGCAGGCGATGGACTTGAGAAAGCCTTGTCTCACAACGATTTGACCCGAACAACGAGAAACCGCCACGGCGCGGAGGCGGCGCCGTGGCGGTTCTCTGAAAACGGGACAAAGGCCCGGAGAGGGGGATAAGGCCTTTGTCCTCATCTGGTGCGGGCGGGGGACAGGCCAATCACCAGAAGACGGCATCACTCGGTGCCGTTGAGTAAGATTTGAGGAGTCAAATGTGGCTTTTCAAGGATTGGGCCGAGGAATCGCGCATTACAAATGCGTAACGTTTCCGTGAAGCTTGGGGCCGCATCCAAAGGCTTTTCCGCGGCGCGCCGAAACCGAACAGGACGCGTGACCGCCATCGTCATCCTTGCCACGACCACCACGCAGCGCACCGTTGTGCGCTGCTGCCTTGTCGCAGCCAGAGATAGGCGCCGCATGCCCAATACGCAAGCCTGTAGATCGGTCCGTGTCCGGCCGGAAGGGCGACCGAAGCGACAGATGGTTCGTGCAAGGGGTGGACGGTGTCGAACGCGGCCCGATCGCTCGCAACAATGGGGTGAGAATGTCGCGAGCGCGGAAAACCGCAATGGACGTTTGGCTCACCCCGCGCTATCCATTGCCGATGAAAAACGGTGATCACCTCTTCCTCGTCGACGGCTCCGGATTCATCTTCCGGGCGTTCCACGCCATCCCGCCGCTCAACCGCAAATCCGATGGCCTTCCGGTCAACGCGGTGTCCGGTTTCTGCAACATGCTGTGGAAGTTGCTCACCGATGCGCGCGATACGTCGGTCGGCGTGACGCCGACGCATTTCGCCGTCATTTTCGACTATTCCTCGAAGACGTTCCGCAACGAACTCTACGATCTCTACAAGGCCAATCGCTCGGCGCCGCCGGAGGATCTCATCCCGCAATTCGGGCTGATCCGTCACGCCACGCGTGCCTTCAACCTGCCCTGCATCGAGAAGGAAGGCTTCGAGGCCGACGACCTGATCGCCACCTATACCCGCCTTGCCGAAAAGGCGGGCGCCAGCGTCACCATTATCTCCTCCGACAAGGACCTGATGCAGCTCGTGACGCCGAACGTGTCGATGTACGACAGCATGAAGGACAAGCAGATCTCGATCCCGGAAGTGATCGAGAAATGGGGTGTGCCGCCGGAAAAGATGATCGACCTTCAGGCGATGACCGGCGATTCCACCGACAACGTGCCCGGCATTCCCGGCATCGGTCCGAAGACCGCAGCGCAGTTGCTGGAAGAATACGGCGATCTCGATACGCTGCTTGCGCGCGCCGGCGAGATCAAGCAGGCCAAGCGCCGCGAAAACATCATCGCCAATGCTGACCTCGCCCGCCTGTCCCGCCAGCTGGTGACGCTGCGCACCGACACGCCGCTCGACGTCCCGCTCGAAGACTTTCAGCTCGAACCGCAGGATGGACCGCGTCTCGTCGCCTTCCTGAAGGCGATGGAATTTACCACGCTCACTCGTCGCGTCGCCGCTGCCACCGGCACGGACGCCGATGCTGTCGAGCCGGCCACGGTGCCGGTCGAGTGGGGCGCGGATGCGCGCGGGCCGGATCTCGACAAGGCTTCGGCTGCACCGGCGCCTGCACGCGCCGCAGATGCCGCACCTGCGGCCAAGGGCGACGTCGTCTCCACGGGCGAAACCGGCGAGGCGACGCCCGAGGCGTTGGCGCAGTCGCGCGCAGCCCTTTTTGCCAATGCCGCCATCGACCACACGCGTTACGTCGCGATCCGCGATCTGCCGACGCTCGATGCCTGGATTGCCGACGCCAGGGAAGCGGGCCTCGTCGCCTTCGATACCGAAACGACGTCGCTCGACGCCATGCAGGCCGAGCTTGTCGGCTTCTCGCTGGCGCTTGCCGACTATGCCAAGGATCCCGCGGGAACGGTGATCCGCGCGGCCTACGTGCCGTTGATCCACAAGACCGGCGTCGGTGATCTTCTCGGCGGCGGCCATGCGGAAAACCAGATCCCGGTGCGTGAGGCCCTGAGCCGGCTCAAGGTCTTGCTTGAAGATCCGTCGGTGCTGAAGGTCGCGCAGAACCTGAAATACGATTACCTCATCATGAAGCGGCACGGCATTACCGTGAAGGGCTTCGACGACACCATGCTGATGTCCTATGTCGTGGATGCCGGCAACGGTACGCACGGGATGGACGCGCTGTCGGAGCGCTGGCTCGGCCACAAGCCGATCGCCTACAAGGACATGACCGGCAGCGGCAAGTCGTCGGTGACCTTCGACTATGTCGATATCGACCGCGCCACCGCCTATGCCGCCGAGGATGCCGACGTCACGTTGCGGCTCTGGCATGTGCTGAAGCCGCGGCTTAGCGCCAAGGGGCTGGTGCGCGTCTATGAACGGCTGGAGCGGCCGCTCGTGCCGGTTCTGGCGAATATGGAAGAGCGCGGCATCACCATCGACCGCCAGATTCTGTCGCGCCTCTCCGGCGAGCTGGCGCAAGGCGCTGCAGCCCTCGAAGACGAGATCTACAAGCTGGCCGGCGAAACCTTTACCGTCGGCTCGCCCAAGCAGCTCGGCGATATCCTGTTCGGCAAGATGGGGCTGCCGGGCGGGTCGAAGACCAAGACCGGCCAATGGTCGACCTCGGCGCAGGTGCTGGAAGATCTCGCGGCTGAAGGCCACGAGTTGCCGCGCAAGATCGTCGACTGGCGCCAGATGACCAAGCTGAAGTCGACCTATACCGACGCGCTGCCGGGCTTCGTTCATCCGGAAACCAAGCGCGTCCACACCTCCTATGCGCTGGCGGCGACGACCACGGGACGGCTGTCCTCGTCCGACCCGAACCTGCAGAACATCCCGGTGCGCACCGCCGAAGGCCGCAAGATCCGCACAGCCTTCATTGCGACGCCCGGCCACAAGCTGGTTTCGGCCGACTACAGCCAGATTGAGCTGCGCGTGCTGGCCCATGTCGCTGACATCCCGCAGCTGCGCCAGGCCTTTGCCGATGGCGTCGACATCCATGCGATGACCGCCTCGGAGATGTTCGGCGTTCCGGTCGAGGGCATGCCGAGCGAAATCCGTCGGCGGGCGAAAGCCATCAACTTCGGCATCATCTACGGCATCTCCGCCTTCGGTCTTGCCAACCAGTTGTCGATCGAGCGGTCGGAAGCGAGCGATTACATCAAGAAGTACTTCGAGCGCTTCCCCGGCATTCGCGACTACATGGAAAACACCAAGGCCTTTGCCCGCGAGCACGGCTATGTCGAGACGATCTTCGGCCGGCGCGCGCACTATCCCGACATCCGCTCGTCGATCCCCTCGCATCGCGCCTTCAACGAGCGTGCGTCGATCAACGCGCCGATCCAGGGCTCTGCGGCCGACATCATCCGCCGCGCCATGGTCAAGATCGAGCCGGCGCTCGCCGAGGCGAAGCTTTCCGCCCGCATGCTGCTGCAGGTGCATGACGAACTGATCTTCGAGGTCGAGGATGCCGAGGTCGAGCGCACCATTCCGATCGTCGTCTCGGTGATGGAGAACGCCGCGATGCCGGCGCTCGACATGCGCGTGCCGCTCAAGGTCGACGCCCGCGCCGCGATGAACTGGGACGAGGCACACTGAGGCTTTTCTGAGGGAATCCATCAGAAAGCTTGCAACGACAGCTGCGGGTATTCTTGCAGAAGGCGGCCACCACGGCCGCCTTTTGTCTGTCCCGATATCACGATGAGAGAAAGCGCATCCGCCTGCCACGTCAGCCGTTGCGGCTTTGCTCGTCGCCCCCTAGGCAGCAATCGGGAAGGGCGCCAGCGCGCCCGGCAGAGCCGCCGATCGGAGGGACCATGGCCGCCAATACATTCATCCTTGTGCTGTCCTGCGACGACAAGCCGGGCATCGTTGCCGCGGTGACGACGGAGTTGGCCGGCCTTGGCGCCAACATTGCCGAAAGCAGCCAGTTCTGGGATCGGCACACCAACAGCTTCTTCATGCGCATCGCCTTCCAGGCACCCGATGGCATGGTTCGGGACGATGTCGAGCGGGCGCTGCGGCCGGCTATCGACCGGTTCCAGATGCGCACCACGCTGACGGAGCCGACGCACAAGCCGAGGATCGTCATCCTGGTGTCGAAGTTCGACCACGCGCTGTTGCACCTGCTCTACCAGATCCGCGTCGGCTGGCTGAACGCCGAAGTCGTCGCCATCGTTTCCAACCACGAGGACAGTCGGCGGACGGCGGACCTCGAAGCAGTGCCCTATCACCATTGGCCGGTGTCGAAGGCCAACAAGGCGGAGCAGGAGGAGAAGCTACTGCATCTCGTGCAGGAGACGGGCGCGGACTTGGTGATCCTGGCGCGTTACATGCAGGTCTTCTCCGACACCTTGTCGAAGCGTCTTTATGGCAAGGCGATCAACATCCACCACTCGTTCCTGCCGTCCTTCAAGGGGGCAAAACCCTATCACCAGGCCCATGAGCGCGGCGTCAAGCTGATCGGCGCTACGGCCCATTACGTCACCCCGGATCTCGACGAGGGCCCGATCATCGAGCAGGAGACCGAGCGTGTCAGCCACGCTTTGACGGCAGACGATTTCGTCGCCAGCGGCCGCGACATCGAAAGCCGTGTGCTGGCGCGTGCGGTCAAGCTGCACCTGGAGCGGCGCGTCATGCTCAACGGTCACAAGACGGTCGTGTTCAGCTAACGGGGGTCTGCGGGATGCGGGCGGCGCTAGGGGTGCGGAAACTGGAAAACAGTCGCCTCAACCCATCACGACCTTCCGCGACGATGTCAAAGCTGCGGCCGAAGAGCAGCCACTGCGTGCAGAGGCCCAGCATCATCCAATGAAGCGTGCGGGTCGCCGATGTCGGCGTCCAGCTGTCGCGCATGTAGCCGCTGGCAAGGGCACGGGCGAATGCCAGCTCGAGCAGGGAATTGTGATGTTCGTCGAGTTCCCTGTGACGCGTCAGGACCTCGCTCATGTCGCCGTCGTAGTTGGTGCGCAGCATGATGGTGAGGATGCGCTGGCGTTGCTCATCAGCAGCCAGAATATCGATCCAGGCACCCATCGCATCCTCGACGATTGCCAGCGTATCGGCGGTCTCGGCCTCGATCTCCTGAGCGATCATGTCTTCCTGGGGCAGGGGGACTGCGTCATGCAGGGCCAGGAAAAGATCGGTCTTGTTGGAAAAGTGCCAGTAGATGGCGCCGCGGGTCACGCCCGCTTCCTTGGCCACTTCCTCCAGCGTCGTGTTCGACACACCCTTTGCGTAGAACACACGTTCGGCAGCACTCAGGATCTTCTGCCGGGTTGCCTCCGCATCGGCTTTCGTTCGGCGCATTCATTCCTCCTTGCAGAACGGCCCGCCGAGAAGGCGGGCCGTCGATTGTCGTGTTACTCGGCGGGTGTAGGGGTCTCGGCTGCAGCCGGTGTGGCTTCGGCCTTCTTGCGTCCGAACAGCTTCGTGACGAACACGAAGAACACCGGAACGAAGAAGATCGCCAGCACCGTTGCCGAGATCATGCCACCCATCACGCCGGTGCCGATGGCGCGCTGGCTGCCCGAGCTTGCGCCCGTGGCGATCGCCAGCGGCAGAACGCCGAGCGTAAAGGCAAGCGACGTCATCAGGATCGGGCGGAAGCGCAGGTGCGCTGCCTCCAGCGTCGCATCGATCAGCGACTTGCCCTGCTCGCGCAGCTCCTTGGCAAACTCGATGATCAGGATGGCGTTCTTCGCCGACAACCCGATGATCGCGATCAGGCCGACCTTGAAGTACACGTCGTTCGGCATGTCGCGCATCGTCACGGCCAGAACCGAGCCGATGACCCCAAGCGGAACCACCATGATGACCGCAACCGGGATCGACCAGCTCTCATAGAGCGCGGCCAGGCACAGGAAGACGAGCAGGCACGACAGCGCGATCAGCAGAGGCGCCTGGGTACCGGACTGGATTTCCTGCAGGGACTGGCCGGTCCATTCGTAGCCGAAGCCCGCCGGCAACTGCCCGGCAAGCCGTTGCATCTCGGCGATCGCGTCACCGGACGAATAGCCATGGGCCGCTTCGCCGCTGATGCGCACCGACGGGTAGCCGTTGTAGCCGATCGTCTGGGTCGATGCCTTGACCCACTCCACCGTCGCAAAGGCCGAGAGCGGAACCATGCCCCCATTGGCGTTGCGGACGTTGAGGTTCAACAGATCCGCCGTCTGCATGCGCTGACCTTCGTCCGCCTGCACCGTCACACGCTGCATGCGGCCGGCATTCGGGAAGTCGTTGACATAGGACGAGCCGAGGTTGGTCGAGATCGTCGAGTTGATGTCGGCAAACGTCACGCCGAAGGTATTGGCCTTTTCGCGGTCGATGGTCACGCTGACCTGAGCCGCATCGGGCATGCCTTCGAAGCGAACGCCGGTGACGATCTTGCTCTCAGCCGCAAGGCCGAGAAGCTGGTCGCGGGCCTGCGAGAGCGCCGCTTCGCCGAGACCGCCGCGATCCTGCAGACGGAAGGAGAAGCCGCCCGTGGTGCCGAGGCCCTGGATCGCCGGCGGCGACAGCGCAAAGCTGATCGCATCCTTGATCTGGCTCATCGCCATCGTCGCCCGCATGGCGATCGACTGGGCGGCATTGTCGGCATCGCGTTCCTTCCAGTCCTTCAGCGTCACGAAGGCGAGCGCTGCGTTCTGTCCGGTGCCGAAGAAGGAGAAGCCGTTGATCGCAATGATGCGTTCGACAGCCGGCTCCTGGCCGAAGATTTTTTCGGCCTGCTCCACCACCTCGGTCGTACGGTTGCCCGTCGCCTCAGAAGGGAGCTGCATCATGACGATCACGAAGCCCTGGTCTTCGTCCGGTAGGAACGACGACGGCAGCTTCATGAACAGCCAGCCGAGACCGGCCAGAACCGCAAGGTAGACGATCATGTAGCGGCCGGTCCGGTGGACCATATGCTTCACGATGCCGCTATAGCCATGCGAGGTCTTGTCGAACGAGCGGTTGAACCAGCCGAAGAAGCCGCGCTTGGCGTGGTGGTGGCCCTTGGGAACCTGCTTCAGGAAGCTGGCGCACAGCGCCGGTGTCAGCGACAGCGCGAGCAGCGCCGAGAACAGGATCGACACGACCATCGTCAGCGAGAACTGGCGATAGATCACACCGACGGCGCCCGGGAAGAAGGCCATCGGAATGAACACCGAGGCCAGAACCAGCGTGATACCGATGACGGCGCCGGTGATCTGCTTCATCGCCTTGCGGGTGGCGTCCTTCGGCGTCAGCCCCTCTTCGGACATGATGCGTTCGACGTTCTCGACGACGATGATCGCATCGTCGACGAGGATGCCGATCGCCAGCACCATGCCGAACATGGTCAGAACGTTGATCGAGAAGCCCATTGCCAGCATCACCGCGCAGGTGCCGAGCAGGGCGACCGGCACGACGAGCGTCGGGATGATGGTGTAGCGGATGTTCTGCAGGAACAGGAACATCACGATGAAGACGAGCGCGACCGCTTCGACCAGCGTCGAAAGCACCTTCTCGATGGAAACGGCAACGAACGGCGAGGTGTCGTAAGGCACCGAATATTCGAGGCCCTGGGGGAAGAACTTCGACAGTTCTTCCATGCGCTCCTTGATCGCCGCAGACGTCGACATGGCGTTGCCGCTCGGCGACAGCTGCACGGCGATGGCCGCGGACGGCTTTCCGTTGAGGCGGGTCGAGAACGCATAGCTTTCGCCGCCGATTTCGACGCGTGCGACATCGCGCAGGCGGACGGAGGAGCCGTCCGGATTGGCGCGAAGCACGATCGCTCCGAATTCCTCGGCACTCGACAGCTGGCCCTTGACGACGACAGGAGCACTGATCTGCTGCGTGATCGGGTTCGGCTGCGCGCCGATCGAGCCGGATGCGATCTGGGCGTTCTGTGCCTGGATGGCATTCGTCACGTCGGCGGCCGTCAGGTTGAGGCCGAGCATCTTGTCGGGGTCGAGCCAGATGCGCATCGAACGTTCGGTCGCAAACAGCTGCGCACGGCCGACGCCGGGCACACGCTGCACTTCGTTCAAAACGTTGCGGCTGAGATAGTCGCCGAGACCGATGGCATCCATCGAGCCGTCGGTCGAGGTAAGCGCGACGATCATCAGGAAGCCGGAGCCGGCTTCATCGACCTGCACGCCCTGGCGCTTGACCGAATCGGGCAGGCGCGGTTCGACGCGGCGCACGCGGTTCTGGATGTCGACGGCCGCCTGTCCCGGGTCTGTACCCGGTGCAAAGGTGGCACTGATGTCGACCGAGCCGGAAGCGCTGGAGGTCGATTCGAAATAGAGCAGGCCTTCGACGCCGTTCAGCTCGTTTTCGATCAGCCGGGTAACGCTCTGATAGGTGTCCTGCGACGACGCGCCGGGATAGCTCGTGTTGATGGAGATCTGTGGCGGTGCGACATCAGGATATTGCGATACCGGCAGAAGCGGTATCGCAATGATGCCGGCGATCATGATGAAGATCGCCACCACCCAGGCAAAAATCGGCCTGTCGATGAAAAAACTGGGCATTAATCAGCACTCACTTTGTGGCTTCAGCGGGCTTTTCTTCGGCCGCCGCGGTCGTCTGCGCTGCTTCGGCCGCGGGCTTGGCGTTCGGGTCCCAATCGGTTGGCTCGACCGGCGCACCGGGGCCGATCTTCTGGAAGCCTTCGACGATGACCTTTTCGCCGGGCTTCAGACCTGCCGTTACCTGCCAGCGGGTTCCGACGGTGCGTCCAAGCGTGACGTTGCGGAACTCGACCTTCTTGTCGGCGGTGACGACATAGACCTGCGACTGGCCGGCAACGTTGCGCTGGACGGCCTGCTGCGGCACGGTGATCGCGTCCTTCTCGACACCCTGCTGGACAAGCACGCGAACGTACATGCCGGGCAACAGGTCACCCTCGGGATTGGGGAACTCGCCGCGCAGCGTCACCTGGCCGGTCGTCGCATCGACCGCGGCCTCCGAGAACAGGAGCTTGCCCTTGTGTTCGTAGGGCGTGCCGTCGTCGAGGATCAGCTGAACCTCGGCTTCCTGCTCGCCGCTCAGCATCTTGCCGTCCTCGAGCGCCTTGCGCAGGCGGATGAGGTCGGTCGCCGACTGGGTAAAGTCGGCATAAAGCGGATCGAGCTGCTGGATCGTGGCGAGGTTTTCCGAGCTGTTGGCGCTGACCAGAGCACCCTCGGTGATCAGCGCGCGGCCGATCTGGCCGCTGATCGGTGCCGTCACGTTGGCATATTGCAGGTCGAGCTTGGCAGCAGCGAGGCCGGCCTGCGCGATGGCGACGTCGGCAGCCGCTGCAGCGAGCAGGGCGGATGCATCGTCGAACTGCTGGGCGGCAACGACGTTGGCCTTCTTCAACGCTTCCTGGCGGGCGGCTTTCTGCTCGGCCTGGAGGCGCACGGCCTCGGCGCGGCGCAGCGTCGCCTCGGCCTTCTCGACCTGCACCTGGAAGGGAGCCGGGTCGATGCGGTAGAGCACGTCGCCTTCCTTCACCTTGGTGCCCTGCTGGAAGACGCGTTCGACGACGATGCCGGATACGCGCGGACGAACCTCGGCGACGCGTGTCGCTGTGATGCGGCCCGGCAGTTCGTTGGTGATCGGCAGCGTCTCCGACGCGGTCGTGAAGACGGCGACAGCCGATGGCGGGAAGGCGGGAGCGGCCTGTTCTTCTTGTTTCTGGCAGCCGGAAAGCAAAATCACGGTTGCCAAGGCGGCGGCCAGTGTCGGTCGGTTCATGCGCATAGCGATGTCCATATTCGGTGACCGTGCGCAGCCAGCGTGGGTCGCAGGGCTGCGCGGTCCGGAAGTGAAGGGAAGCAAGACCGGCATCGGGAACGGAAAATACCGGAACGCTAATATACAAACACAAATGTATGTTAATTTGCGCCGCAGTGCAACACCGTGATGCAGCGCGTTGAATCGACGAAAAAAATCAGCCGCCGCAGCGCTTTCGGCGCCACGGCGGCTTGATATCACCAAGCTGTGATCCGGCTATTTCGCCGGACTTGTCGTCTCAGGCCAGAACGCGGTCGTCGGCACCGAAGCGGTGCATGCTGCCGACCATCGGCGTCGCATAGACGATGTCGTCGGGGGCGTAGCGGTGTTCGCCGAAAAGCCGGACGGTGATCAGGCCGACCTGTTCGGACTCGATATAGACAATCGTGTCGGCACCCAGATGCTCGACATGGACGACCTTGCCCTTCCAGTCGCCGCTCTCGCGCGACAGGCCGAGATGTTCCGGGCGGATGCCGATCGTCTTGGCGTTCTTGTCGCCGAGCCGGGCGCCATCGATGAAGTTCATCTGCGGTGAACCGATGAAGCCGGCGACAAAGACGTTGGCCGGTCGATTGTAGAGATCCATCGGCGAGCCGATCTGCTCGATCTGGCCGGCATTCAGCACCACGATCTTGTCGGCAAGCGTCATCGCCTCGACCTGATCGTGGGTCACGTAGATCATCGTTGCCTTGAGGCTGCGGTGCAGCCGGGCGATCTCGAGCCGGGTGTTGACGCGTAGCGCGGCGTCGAGGTTCGACAGCGGCTCGTCGAAGAGGAACAGCTTCGGTTCGCGCACGATGGCGCGGCCGATAGCGACGCGCTGGCGCTGGCCGCCGGAAAGCTCGGCCGGGCGCCTTGCGAGATAGGGGTCGAGCGACAGCATGCTCGCCGCCTTGCCGACCTTGTCCTCGATCTCCGCCTTCGGCTTGCCAGCCTGCTTCAGGCCGAGGCCCATATTGTCCTTCACCGTCAGGTGCGGATAGAGCGCATAGGACTGGAAGACCATGGCGATGCCGCGTTTGGCCGGCGCCACATGCCCGACCTCGACGCCGTCGATCTGGACGCTGCCGGAGGTCGCGTCCTCGAGGCCGGCGATGGTGCGCAGCAAGGTCGACTTGCCGCAGCCAGAAGGGCCGACGAAGATGACGAACTCGCCGTCTTTTACCTCGAGATCGATGCCCTTGAGAACCTCATGGCTGCCATAGGCCTTGCGGATGGATTTGAGTTGAAGTGATCCCACCTGATTGCCCCTCTTAAAGTTTGACCGGCTGGCCGCTACGCACGCTCTCATCCGCCGCAAGGCAGATGCGCAGCGACTGGACGGCGTCGTTCATGTGGCGGTCGAGATTGATATCTTCGCGGATGGCCTTCAGCACATAGGCCTGCTCACGATCGCACAGTTCCTGATGGCCCGGTTCGCCGTCCATGGTCAGGTCTTCGTCCGGTTTCAGGAACCGGCCGCCCGGACCGGTCTCGGCATTGTGCACGCGAATGACCGAGGTCTTGGTGTGGGTGTCGATATCGTCGGACTTGGCATTCGGATCCATGACGATCGACACCGAGCCCTTCGGCGACATCACGTCCTTCACGAAGAAGGCGGTCTCGGAGATCATCGGGCCCCAACCGGCTTCATACCAGCCGGCCGAACCGTCTTCGAAGATAACCTGCAGGTGGCCGTAATTGTACATGTCCTCAGCGATTTCGTCGGACAGACGCAGGCCCATGCCGCGCACTTCCACCGGCTTGGCATCGGTGATCTGGCACATGACGTCGACGTAATGCACGCCGCAGTCGACGATCGGCGGGGTCGTCTGCATCAGCGACTTGTGGGTTTCCCAGGTCGGGCCGCTCGACTGCTGGTTCAGGTTCATGCGGAAGACATAGGGACCGCCTAGCTTGCGGGCTTCGGCAATCAGCCGGATCCACGAGGGATGATGGCGCAGGATATAGCCGATGATCAGCTTGCGGCCATGCTTCTTGGCCGCCGCAACGACGCGCTCGGCGTCGGCGACCGTCGTTGCCAGCGGCTTCTCCACGAACACGTCGCAGCCGGCTTCGAAGGCGGCGACCGCATAGTCGGCATGGCTGTCGGAATAGGTGCAGACCGAGCAGAGTTCCGGCTTCAGGTCTGCGAGCGCCCTGTTGAAATCCGGATGGATTTCGTAACCGCGAAGCTCTTCCGGAAGCTCGACCTTGGAGCGATTGACCAGGCCGACGATCTCGAAGCCGGGATTGTTGTGGTAGGCAAGCGCATGGCTGCGCCCCATGTTGCCCAGGCCTGCGACGAGGACCCGAACCGGTTTCATTTCTGAACTCACTTGACTGCTCCTGCGGTGATGCCGCGGATCAGCTGCCGCGAGAAAATGACATAGAGGACGAGAACCGGAAGAATGGCGAGCGACAGGGCCGCAAGCACCGCATTCCAGTTGGTGACGAATTGACCGATAAAGATCTGCGAGCCGAGCGTGACCGTCTTGGTCGCTTCCGCCGGCGCCAGGATCAGCGGGAACCACAGATCGTTCCAGATCGGGATCATCGTGAACACGGCAACGGTCGCCATTGCCGGCCGGATCAGCGGCAGGACGAGGCGGAAGAAGATCGAGTATTCCGACAGCCCGTCGATGCGACCGGCGTTCTTCAGGTCATCGGAAACCGTGCGCATGAATTCCGACAGGATGAACACCGCAAGCGGCAGGCCTTGCGCGGTATAGACGAGGATCAGCGCCGTCAGCGTGTTGACGAGGTTGGCCGCGACCATGCCCTGAAGGATGGCGACGGTGCCGAGCCGGATCGGGATCATGATGCCGATCGCGAGATAGAGCCCCATCAGCGTGTTGCCGCGGAAACGATACTCGGAGAGGGCAAAGGCGGCCATGGCACCGAACAGCAGTACCAGCGCGATCGAAACGACCGTGACGATGAAACTGTTCTGGAAGTAGGTGGCGAAGTCGCCCTGGCCGAGCACTGTCTGGTAGCCGATCAGGCTGAAGGTCTGCGGTGTTGGAACCGACAACGGCGCCCGGAAGATGGCGTTGCGATCCTTGAACGAGTTGATGAACGTCAGGAACACCGGAAACAGCGAGATCAGCGTATAGGCGATCAATGCTGCGTGGACGAAGCCGGTGCGGAAAATGGAGTGGCGTGCTTGCATCTCGGCCTCCCTTAGAACTGATAGCGGCGCATGCGGCGCTGGATGACGAAGAGGTAGAGCGACACGCCGGCAAGGATGATCAGGAACATCACCGTCGCGATCGTCGCACCCATCGAGCGGTCGCCGAGCTGCAGCTGGAAGCCGAAGAAGGTCCGGTAGAGCAGCGTGCCGAGAATGTCGGTCGAACCATCAGGACCGGCAAGTGCGCCCTGCACGGTGTAGACCAGGTCGAAGGCGTTGAAGTTGCCGACGAAGGTCAGGATCGAGATGATGCCGATGGCCGGCAGGATCAGCGGCAGCTTGATCTTCCAGAACTGGCTCCAGCCGGTGACGCCGTCGCATTCGGCGGCCTCGATCACTTCATCGGGAATATTGAGCAGCGCGGCATAGATCAGCATCATCGGGATGCCGACATATTGCCAGACCGAGATCAGCGACACGGCGATGAGCGCCGAGCCGGGCTTGCCGAGCCAGGGGGCGAACATCGACTTCAGGCCGACGAGATCGAGCATCCAGGGGGCCACGCCCCAGATCGGCGACAGGATCAGCTTCCAGATGAAGCCGACGATAACGAAGGAGAGCAGCGTCGGCAGGAAGATCGCCGTGCGGTAGAAGGTCACGAAACGCAGCTTCGGGATCGACAGCATGGCTGCGAGCGCTACGCCGATCGGGTTCTGCACGCACATGTGAATGATGAAGAAGATGACGTTGTTCTTCAGCGCGTTCCAGAAATCATGTGCCCAGCGTTCTTCGCCGAACAATACCTGGAAATTCGCCAGACCAACGAAGGTCGGCTGGCCGTCGACCGTGTTGAACAGGGAAAGGCGCAGCGTCTCGATCAGCGGCAGGATCATGACCGCGGAGTAGACCAGCAGGGCCGGCAGCAGAAAGACGAGGATGTGCCAGCGTTTCGGCCGTCTCACGGTCGGCTGTCCCTCTTGCAGTGAAGTGGCGTTGCTCATGGATCGTACCCGCTTGTTCGACCGGTTCCCTCAGGGATCATGATGCGTGTCGACGCCACGCGGCCGGTCTTGCCGCATAACGCCTGCCCCGATCCGGGCTCATGACGAAGGTTAAGGCTATCGCGTTCTTTTGCAAACGACTGCGTCGGGGACCTCCCCATCACGGGGAGGTCGGTGACGCTGCGGCTGGGGGAGTGCCTTCTTGGGCAATGCCCTCCCGCCCGGCCCTTGCTGCACCTTTCCTCGGGTCCCGCGGATCCGAGGATGAGAACATGCAGCAATTCATAGTGCTACGGCGACGGTAGCGCATCTTGACAGACGCTTGGCGCCGTAGGGCCGACCCTCCCCGTGAAGGGAGGGAACCAGTTGCGCTTACTTTGCCGGCTTGTACCAGCCGTCGAGACCCTTCTGCAGCTTTTCTGCAGCCACCTCAGGCGTATCCGTGCCGTTGATGACGTTTGCAGATTCGACCCAGGTCTCGTTTTCGAGGTTCGGCGTGCCGCGCGACAGGATCTGGTAGGTCGAGCGGATCGTCGGCTTGCACTTTTCGCGCCAGGAAACGAATTCCTGGGCGAGCGGATCGGCCATCTTCACGGCCGTCGAGTTCAGGCTGAAGAAGCCCGGCAGCGAGTTGGCATAGATGTCAGCGAATTCCGGCGACGAGATCCAGGTCAGGAGCTTCTTGGCTTCTTCGGCGTGCGCGCTCTTGGCATTGAGGCCGACGCCGATGTCGTTGTGGTCGGAGATGTAGCAAGCGTCGCCGGCGTTCTTAACCGGAGGCGGGAAGGCGCCCATCTTGAACTGGGCCTGGGTGTTGAACAGGCCGATTTCCCACGAGCCGGCCGGGTAGATCGCAGCGCGGCCGAGCGTGAACAGGTTCTGACTATCCGGGTAGGTCTGGGCTTCGAAACCGTCGCCGAGATAGTCCTTCCACTTGGCCAGAACCTTGTAGGGCTCGACCCAGGCAGCGTCGGTCAGCTTTTCTTCGCCCTTGATCAGCTTGGCGCGGCCTTCTTCACCCTTCCAGTAGGTCGGGCCGATGTTCTGGTAGCCCATGGTCGCGGCTTCCCAGAGGTCCTTGGTGCCCATCGCCATCGGGATGTAGTTGCCGTCGGCCTTGATCTTGTCGAGAGCCGCGAAGAATTCGGCTTCCGTCGTCGGGATCTGGATGCCGAGCTGGTCGAAGGCGTCCTTGTTGTAGATGAAGCCGTGGATGACCGAGGCCATCGGCACGCAGAAGGTGGCCGAGCCATCGTCCGTCGTCCAGGCGGACTTGGCGACCGGCGAGAAGTTCTCCATGCCCGGAAGCGCTGTCAGGTCGGCCAGGTGCTTCTTGTTGTAGAGTTCGAGCGAGGCGTCGAACGGGCGGCAGGTGATGAGGTCGCCAGCCGAGCCGGCGTCGAGCTTGGCGTTCAGCGCCGCGTTGTATTCGGTGGGCGCGGTCGGAGCGAACTTGACCTTGATGCCCGGATGCTTGGCTTCAAACGCCGGGATCAGCTTTTCCTGCCAGATCGCCAGGTCGTCGTTGCGCCAGCTTTCGATCGTCAGCGTCACGTCCTCGGCGTGCGCCAGGCCGGCCGAGCCGAGAATGCTCGACGCGAGCAGCAGGCCCTTGAGTGTCGTACGGGTCATTTAGCTTCTCCCTCTTATATGCGCCGTTCTGGCGCGGTTTGAATCCCAGGTTTTTGTCAGGCCGAGACGATGTCGATCGCCCGGCGCAGATTCTGTTTGGTCTGGTTGAGCGCCGCCTCGGCGGCTGCAACGTCCTTCGCGCCCGAGGCGAGCAGGATGGCGATCTTGACCGAACCGGATGCGGCATTGATCAGCCGCCCGGCCTCAGGCGCGCTGACGCCGGTAATGTCGGTGACGATGCGCACCGCCCGGCCATGCAGCTTGATGTTGTCGGCGCGCAGATTGACCATGTGGCCATCGAGCACGTGGCCGAGATGGATGCCGACCAGGGTCGAGAACATGTTGAAGGCGATCTTCTGCGCCGTGCCCGCACCCATGCGCGTCGAGCCGGAAACGACTTCCGGCGGCGTCTGCAGCAGGATGGCGACATCAGCGTCCTTGAAGAGGGCCGCACCCGGATTGTTGGCGACGGCGATCACCTTGGCGCCGAGCTTGCGCGCCTCGTCGGCTGCGGCGAGCGCATAGGGTGTCGAACCGCTGGCCGACACCGAGACCAGACAGTCGCCCGCAGCGATGCCAGCCTTGCGTACGTCTTCGCGCGCCAGATCCATGTCGTCTTCGTAACCGCCGGCAAGGTCGCTGAGGCTGGCGGCGCCGCCTGCAAGCAGAATGACGATCTGGTCGTGCGGGATACCATAGGTGCCGGGGAGTTCCAGCGCATCGGCCATGGCCATCAGGCCCGAGCTGCCGGCGCCGGCATAGGCGAGCCTGTGTCCGGCACCAAGCGCTTCTGCGGCCAGGGACGCAGCAGTGGAAATCTGCTCGATCGCAGCGTCTACGACCTTTGCTGCCGCCTGCTGCCCGGATGCGAGCAGCCGAAGCGCGAGGGCTGGATGCATGACATCCAGGCCTTTGGCATTGTCGTGACGCTCCTCGGTCTTCACTGAAGGCATAGGTTGTGTCTCCTCTGGGCGAATTAATGCCAAAAAAATACCAATTGTCTAGGAGAATTTACATTTTGAAGCCAGAAAAAAGCAATCGCTGAAATTATCCATTGTTATTCAGTGCGTTATTTCAAAATCGCATGTCGAGACCAATTCGGACTTGGTTATTGGTATTTTTTTGGTATCTTCAACGGGCGGAGGTGCTCATGCCAAACTACCTGATTGGAATCGATGGCGGCGGAACAAGCTGCCGGGCAGCTGTGGCTGCGGGGGATGGCCGTATTCTTGGCCGCGGCAAGGCTGGTGCCGCCAATATCCTGACGGATCCCGAAACGGCGCTCGCCAATATCGCCGGCGCCGCGCGCGCTGCGTTCGAAGAAGCCGGCCTTGATCCCGCTGGTATAGCGCAGGCGCGGGCGCTTGTCGGTGTCGCCGGACATAACGTCGGCGATGCGGTGCACTATGTGAAACGCCGCCTGCCGTTTGCCGCGGCCGACATCGAATCGGATGGCTTGATCGCCCTGCAGGGCGCGCTCGGCGACGAGGACGGCGCCGTTGCCATTCTGGGCACCGGCAGCATCTATATCCTGCGCCAGGGCGACGCGATCAGCTATGTCGGCGGCTGGGGCTTCACGATCGGCGACCATGGCAGCGGTGCACGCATCGGCCATGCCCTCTTGCAGGAAAGCCTGCTCGCCTTTGACGGCATTCACGAGGCTTCGCCGGTGACGGATAGCGTCATGGCCGAGTTCAGAAACGATCCGAGCAATGTCGTCGATTTCGCACGCCTGGCAAAGCCAGGCGAGTTCGGCCGTTATGCCCCGCGTGTGTTCGAAGCGGCGCAGCTAGGCGATCCGGTCGCCGTGCGCCTGTTGAAGACGGCGGCAATCACGGTCGACGAAGCGCTCGACGTCGTTGTCGCTCGGGGAGGGAGGAAGCTCTGCCTGCTCGGCGGTCTCGCGCCGCTCTACCGTCCATGGCTTGCAGAGCGCCACCAGCCGCTTTTCGTCGAAGCCGAGGCCGACGCCCTTACCGGCGCCGTGGCGCTCGCCGCACAGCGCTTCGGCTCCCGCAAGGAGGTTGGCGCATGACCGACCATCTCGCCGCCATTCTGCCGCTCGAAGGCCTGCAGGCGGGCGGCTCCGGCCCGCTCTATCTCAAGCTGCGCCAATCCCTCGAAGACGCGATCCAGTCGGGCAAGCTCAATCATGGCGACGCCCTGCCGCCGGAGCGCGATCTGGCAGACTACGCCAATATCAGCCGCGTTACCGTGCGTAAGGCGGTCGACGATCTCGTGCGCGACGGCTTGCTGGTACGCCGCCACGGTTCCGGCACCTTCGTCGTCAAGCCGGTGTCCAAGGTGCAGCAATCGCTGTCGCGGCTGACCTCTTTTACCGAGGACATGGCGCGCCGTGGCTTGAACACCCATGCGCGCTGGCTCGAGCGCGGCCTGTATCATCCATCCCCGGACGAGATGATGGCGTTGGGCCTGCCGGCCGATGCACTGGTGGCAAGGCTCGGGCGTCTGCGTATCGCCGACGACATGCCGCTGGCGATTGAGCGCGCAAGCATCTCGGCCGAGTTCTTGCCGGATCCGCAGTCCGTCACGTCGTCGCTCTATACTGCGCTCGACAAGACCCGCTCGCGTCCGGTCCGAGCCGTGCAGCGCATCTCCGCCTGCAACATCAAGGATCCGGATGCCTCCATGCTCGGCGTCGCCGTGGGCTCTGCCGGCCTTTCCATCGAACGCGTCTCCTATCTCGCATCGGGACGTGTCGTCGAATTCACCCGCTCGCTCTACCGGGGCGACGCCTATGATTTTGTCGCGGAACTGACCCTGTCGGAATCCTGACCGACGGAACCGCCAAGAAAGGAATTGACTATGCAGACCAACATGCGCCGAGAAATCGACGAGATCCCCGAAGCGGCAGCCCGTCTTCTCGACCGTTCGTCCGAAGCCTTGAAGCAGGCCGGCGCAGCGCTCCGCGCCAAGGACCCGGCCTTCCTGGTGACGATCGCGCGCGGCTCCTCGGACCATGCGGCGCTGTTCCTGAAATATGCGATCGAGCTGCAGGCCGGTCGCCCGGTCGCCTCGCTCGGGCCGTCGCTCGCCTCGATCTATGGTGCCAAGCTCAAGCTCGGTGGCGCTGCGGCGATTGCCATTTCGCAATCGGGCAAGAGCCCCGACATCGTCGCGATGGCGCAGGCGGCAACCGATGCCGGTGCCGTATCGATCGCGCTCACCAACACTCTGCCCTCGCCGATCTCGAAGGCCTGCACCCATCCGCTCGACATTCTCGCCGGCCCGGAAATCGCCGTTGCCGCGACCAAGTCCTATGTCAACTCCATCGTCGCCGGCCTTGCCGTACTGGGCGAATGGACCGGAGACGCTGCGTTGCAGCGCGCCGTGGCCGATCTGCCGAATCAGTTCGCCAAGGCGGTGAAGCTTGACTGGCACGAGTTTGCCGCCGACCTCGGCGAGGCGGAATCGCTCTACGTGCTCGGCCGCGGTCCGGCACTGGCGATCGCCAGCGAAGCAGCGCTGAAGTTCAAGGAAACCTCCGGCATGCACGCCGAAGCCTATTCGGCAGCCGAAGTGTTGCACGGGCCGGTCGCGCTTGTCGGCGCCAAGTTCCCGGTGCTGACGCTTGCAGCGCGCGATGCGGCCGAAGGCTCCGTCGCCGAGATCGCCGACGGCATGGCCGAGAAGGGCGCCGTGGTGCATGTGACGTCGAGCCGCGCCGGCAAGGCAAAGCGCCTGCCGTTCGTCGAGACGGGACACCCGATCACCGACGCGCTGACGCTGATCCTGCCGTTCTACGGCTTCGTCGAAGCCTGGTCGCGCTCGCGCGGCCTCAACCCCGATGCACCGGCCAGCCTCAAGAAGGTAACGGAGACGAGATGACCGAGAAGAAGGCAATCATCGGCGCCCGCCTGTTCGATGGAATCGAATGGCACGATGGCGCCGCCCTCCTGATCGAGGCCGGCCGCGTCAAGGCCATCGTGGCTGCCGGTGATGTGCCGGCGGATGCCACCGTCATCGACACGCACGGTCTGCTGCTGGTGCCCGGCTTCATCGATCTGCAGGTCAATGGCGGCGGTGGCGCACTGCTCAACGCGCAGCCGACGCTGGACGGCATTCGCCAGATCTGTTCGGCCCATGCGACATTCGGCACCACGGCGCTGTTGCCGACGCTGATCACCGATACGCGCGAAGTGCGCTCGGCAACGATCGCAGCCGGCCTCCAGGCGAAGGCGGCTGGCGTGCCGGGCTTTCTCGGCCTGCATCTGGAAGGCCCGCATCTCTCGGTCGCTCGCAAGGGCGCGCATGATCCGGCGCTGATCCGCCCGATGGATGATGCCGACCTCGCGGAGATGGTCGACTGTGCCAGGGCGCTCGGTGTGCTCATGGTCACCGTCGCGCCGGAGAACGCCACGAAGGAACAGGTACGCGCGCTCGCCGATGCCGGCGCCGTCGTCAGCCTCGGCCATACGGATGTCGGCTATGAGGCCGCGGTCTCCTACGCCAAGGCGGGGGCGAAGACGGTGACGCATCTCTTCAACGCCATGAGCGGCCTCGGTCATCGCGAGCCCGGCATCGTCGGCGCAGCGCTTGCGATCGGAACCTTGCATGCCGGCCTGATCGCCGACGGCTACCATGTCGATCCAGCCTCGATGGGTGTGGCGCTGCGC
Source organism: Ensifer sp. GW823-FHT05D09 (assembly GCF_058795755.1). Taxonomy (NCBI): domain Bacteria; kingdom Pseudomonadati; phylum Pseudomonadota; class Alphaproteobacteria; order Hyphomicrobiales; family Rhizobiaceae; genus Ensifer; species Ensifer sp. GW823-FHT05D09. The sequence goes on from NZ_JBXAIA010000001.1 coordinate 89,087, forward strand.
GCCAAGATGGGTCCCGGCCAGATCTTCCTGGTCACCGACGCGATGTCGCCGATCGGAACGGATATGACGAGCTTCGAGCTTAACGGCCGCGAGATCCTGCGTCACGGCGGCCGGTTGACGCTTGCAGACGGCACGCTTGCCGGCGCCGATATCGACATGCTGTCGTCGGTGCGTTTCGTGCACGAGAGGCTTGGGCTTCCGCTCGAGGAGGCGCTGCGCATGGCATCGGCCTATCCTGCCGACGCCATGGGCCTCTCCTCGCACAAGGGCCGCCTGCTGCCCGGCGCGGACGCCGACTTCGTGCTGCTGACGCCGGAGCTGGCCATGGGATCGACCTGGATCGGCGGCGAGAAAGTCTACGCCGCCTGATCGCATCGACAGGCAAAACCTGTGGCCCGACGATCAGAGATGGTCGTCGGGCTTTTTCTTTGGCGCGGACCGAAAGAGCGGCGAAAGGGCCGGAGCGGATGTGGCCTACTGCGCCGAAAGGCGCGCCTTCATCGCCCGAACGGTTGCCACGTCCGTGCGACGCCGATCTTCGGCCACAAATCCCATGCTGACCAGTCGTGGATCGTGAGCCGGCTCACGGATCGAGCAAGACGAATGCACTTCGCTGACCGACAGGTTTTCAAGCAGCGCGTCTACGGTCTCAAGCGTCACGCCCGAGCCCGGCATGATCGAAAGACGCCCGGCGGCGAGCGCCACAAGCTCCGCAAGCTTTTCGATCGCCTGCGGCGCGCTTCTGGCGCCGCCGGATGTCAGGATCCGCTCGAAGCCGAGTTCGACTGCCATTTCGATCGCATCCTTGAAATCTGGCACCAGGTCGAAGGCGCGGTGCAGCGTGAGGCCAAGGCCCGCGGCGTGACCCGTCAGCTTTCGCAGCATCGTAGCATCCAGCTGGCCATCGGCGAGCGAAGCGCCAAGCACGACACCGGCAAGCCCGGCATCGCGCACCGCATCGATATCGCGACGCATCATGTCGAGATCGCCGGCACCGAAGACGAAGTCGCCCGGCCGCGGTCGGATCATCACATAGACGGGCACCCGGGGCGGACCGGCGAGCGCCATCAGCCCGGCCGTCGGCGTCAGCCCGCCGACGGAGAGCGCTGCGCAGAGCTCGATGCGGTCCGCTCCGCCTTCCACCGCCGCTGCAAGCCCGTCGGCGTCGTCGACGCAAACCTCAAGTCCAGTCACGCTCATGCTTTTTCTCCTCCAAGGCCAAGCAAAGCGGCGCCGATCAGCCCGGGCTCGACCTGACATTCGCCGCGCACGACCAGCGGCCGTTTGAACTGGCGCAGAATCCGGCTACGAACCGCCTTGTCGATCTCCTCCAACAACGGCTCGACATTGGAAAGCCCGCCGCCGACCGGCACGATGGTCGCGCCCGTCGTATTGATGACCACGGCGAGCGGCGAACTGACGAGATCGACAAGCACTTCGACGGTCCGTTTTGCCTCCGCGTCGCCTTTCAGCCATGCCTCGATGATCTCGTGGCTCGACAGCGTCTTGCCGTGAATGGTGTCGTGCAGGCGTTCGAGCCCGCGCGCGCCGCCGACGGTATCGACGCAGCGCCGCTGTCCGCAACCACAGGCATAGGCCGGAATGGCGATCGGTGGGTCTCCCGCTTCCGCCGCCAATGCGGGCCCGTGACCCCATTCGCCGGCAAAGCCGCCATCGGCGTTGATCAACTCGCCGCCGACCACCAGCCCGCCGCCGACGCCGGTGCCGAGGATGGCCCCGAAGACGATGCGATGTCCGCGCCCGGCGCCAGCGCCAGCTTCTGCAAGCGCGAAACAGTCGGCATCATTGGCGATCTTGACCGGGAGATGCAGCTCGCGTTCGAGCTCGGCCACCAGCTCGCGGCCGTCGATGCAGGGGATGTTGGCGCATTTGATCCGGCGCGTCTCCGGGTCGATGACGCCGGTGATCGAGATCGCCACGCATTCCGGATGGCCACCGGCCTCGTCGAGCACCGATTCGAGCACCTGGACGAATTGGCGAAAATTGCTGAGAGGGGTCGTGCGGCGCGGCAGCGGAAAGATCCGGTCGCGCGAATGCACGATCGCGCCCTTGATCGCCGATCCGCCGATATCGAAACAGACGATCATGCTTCTCCCCGGATCACGGCCTCGGCGGCAAGGGCGATCGACAGCAGCCGGTCGTCGTGATGATGCGGCGCCGCCAGCTGCAGCCCGACGGGCATTTCCCCGGCACCGGTGCCGCAGGGGATCGAGATGCCGCAAAAATCGAGGAAATTGCCGATGAGCGTGTTGCGCAGCGTCCTGGCATTGGTCTTGAAGAACAGCTCGTCGTCGGCGAGCAGCGGCGCCACCGGCGGCGCGACGTGTGGCAATGTCGGGTGGACGATCAGTTCGCCCGGCTTCAGGCTTTCGACCGTTTCGTGGATCAGCTGGTCGCGGGCATCGAGAAGCGCGATGTAGTCGGGCATGGTGATCTTCTCGCCGAGCCGTGTACGGGCGACGACGCGCGGATCGATGCGTTCGGCCTCGGGACCGGCCAGGCGCTCCCGGTGCAGCGCGTAAGCCTCGGCGGTGACGAGAGCGCCGTGGCGTGCCATCAGATCGAACACTGCCTTGAACGTCGGGAAGGGGCGGCGCGTGACCGTGGCTCCGGCCTTTTCCAGCCGTTTGATCGCATCCTCGAAGGCTTCGACGACTTCGCTCTCGGCCTCGTCGAAGACGATGGTTTCGGGGATGACGATCGAGAGGCCGGTGATCTCACCGCGGCGCACCACCGGTGCGGTCAATCCATGCATGGCGGCGTCGAGCCAGACCGCATCCTGCACCGTATGGCAGAGAGGCCCAAGCGAATCGAGGCTTTCGGCGAGCGGAAACACACCCTTCATCGAATAGCGGCCGCGTGTCGCCTTGTAGCCGACGATGCCGGTCATTGCCGCCGGGATGCGCACGGACCCGCCGGTGTCGGTGCCGATTGCCGCCGGCACGAGGCCGGCCGCGACTGCCGCCGCCGATCCCGACGAGGAGCCGCCCGGAATGCGCTCGACATCGGTCGACGCCGGATTGTGCGGCGTGCCGTAGTGCGGATTGATGCCGAGGCCGGAAAAGGCGAACTCGCTCATATTGGTTCTTCCGACGCTGACCATGCCGGAACCGGCAACAGCTGCGACCACTGCGGCGTCGCTGCCGGCGGGCGGAGTGTCGCGTAGAACCGCCGAGCCGGCGGTGGTCACGCTGTCCTTGACGTCGAAGAGGTCCTTCCAGGCGACGGGAAGACCGTCGAGCAGGCCGAGCGAACGGCCGGCCCGGATCCGGCTGGAGGCGGCCGCCGCTTCCTTCAGTGCGCGCTCGCGGGTGAGGCCGACGAAGATCGCCTGGTCGCCATGTGCTTCGATGCCGGCAAGCGTTTCCTCGGCAAGCGTGACCGGGTCGAGTTTGCCGTCCTGGACGAGGACCGAAAGCCCGGCGAGCGTTTTCTGTCTGGTCATAGTCTCCCCTTGTCCGCCTGCCATCGGTGGCGTTCGTCTATTCTGTCGACCTGTCAGGCCGCTGATTGAATGCGTGTTGCAATCGCTTGGGCGCGTTTCTTGCGCCGGCTGTTATCGTCTACATCACTTACCATATCGCTCCCGATGGCGTTTGCCATGGCTCGCCCGTCTTCGCCGCAGGAATTTTACCGAATGAAGGCGATGCCGATTGTCCTGCCTTGTCGATGCGACAGCTTCTGCCTACATGCCTCATCGAACCTGCCCGACACTGGAGACATGCGGATGATTTTGGACGCGGCGCGACTTTCCCTCGCCAATCTCTTTGCGCCGGAAACCCGCTCGGTATTCTGGAAAGTGCTCGGCCTGACGCTTCTCGCGCTCGCAGCACTCTGGTTCTGCCTGCGCGAACTCTTCATATGGCTGGCTTTGCCCTGGCTCGATGCCTTGATGCCCGGTACGCCCGCATGGGCCGGCTGGCTCACCTTCGTGCTCGGCATCTTCGCGAGCCTCGGACTGGCACTGGCGCTGGCCCTGCTTCTGGCTCCGGTGACGGCGCTGATCGCCGGCCTGTTCCTCGATGATGTCGCCGAAGTGGTGGAAGCGCGCGACTATCCGAACGAGCCGGCGGGCAGGCCCCTGCCGCTTGGCGAGGCGATTGCCGGCTCCGCCAAGTTCCTTGGCGTCGTCATTCTCGGCAACATACTGGCACTGTTTCTGCTGCTCGTGCCCGGCGTCAACCTGATCGCCTTCTTCCTCGTCAACGGATACCTGCTCGGGCGGGAGTTCTTCGAATTTGCCGCCATGCGCTACCGGTCGCCGGCCGAGGCCAGGCTCTTCCGCGCGAAGCACCGCTCGACGGTGTTTCTGGCCGGGCTGATCCTTGCCGCCTTCCTTGCCGTGCCGCTGCTCAACCTGCTGACGCCGCTTTTTGCCGCCGGCATGATGGTGCATCTCCACAAGAGGCTGTCGGCAAGCGACCCGGGATTTTCGCTCGCGCGTGGATCTGCGGCCGGGGCCTGAGGCGCAATCTGCTTGACAGCGCACATTCGCTGGCCAATCTGCCGGCAAATCCACATGATGTCGTGCGCCCAGGTGGCGGAGACCGGACGGAGCAGCTGTAATGAACCATGCCGAAGACCGGATCACCCGTCTCGAAGAGACGGTGGCCCACCAGGCCAAGACGATCGAGGAGCTTTCCGATCAGCTCGCCGAGCAATGGAAGGTCGTCGAGCAGACGCGGGCCAAGCTCGACCGGCTGACGGAACGCTTTCTCAGCCTCGAGGAGCAATCGCTCGACGCGCCGCCGATCACCCGACCGCCGCACTACTGAGCCGCAATCTCATCGCAATTGACCAAGGGTAGAAAACAAAAAAGGCCGCCGTTCCTGCGAACGGCGGCTTTCTTCATATCAGGCGGAAGCCCTTAGTAGGGGCAGGCTTCGTCGCTCATGTAGTCGTGAACCTGGACCTTGCCGGCGATGATTTCGGCCTTCACCTTTTCGACCGCGTCGAGCATTTCCGGGGTGATCAGGGCCTTGTTGTTGTCGTCGAGCGCGTAGCCGACGCCATCTTCCTTGAGGCCGAGGTTGGAGATGCCGAACTCGAACTTGTCGTTCTTGGCAGCCGTGAAGGCTTCGTAGACGGCGACGTCGACGCGCTTCAGCATCGAGGTCAGAACCTTACCCGGCTGCAGGCCGTTCTGGTTGGAGTCGACGCCGATGCCGAGCTTGCCAGCGTCAGCCGCTGCCTGCAGGACGCCGACGCCGGTGCCGCCGGCTGCGTGGTAGACCACGTCCGAACCCTGGTCCATCTGCGACTTGGCGATTTCGCCGCCCTTGACCGGGTCGTTCCAGGCATCAGGCGTCGTGCCGGTGTAGGCTTCGAGAACCTTGACGTCAGCGCCGGTCGACTTGGCGCCGCCGACATAGCCGCAGGCGAACTTGTGGATGAGCGGAACGTCCATGCCGCCGATGAAGCTGACGGTCTTCGACTTCGAAGCGAGACCGGCGAGCACGCCGACGAGGTAGGAGCCTTCTTGTTCCTTGAACACGATCGACTTCACGTTCGGCTTGTCGAGCACCATGTCGATGATCGCGAACTTGGTGTCGGGATATTCGGCGGCGATCTTTTCGAGCGGGGCGGCCCAGTTGAAGCCGGCCATGACGATCGGGTTGTTGCCGTCGCTGGCGAAGCGGCGGAGCGCCTGCTCGCGCTGTGCGTCGTTGGCGATTTCGAACTCGCGGTATTCGACGCCCGATTCAGTCTTGAATTTTTCGGCGCCGTTAAAGGCCGCTTCGTTGAACGATTTGTCGAACTTGCCGCCCAGATCGTAAATGATGGCCGGCTTGATGTCGGCGGCCAGAGCCGTCGCGGACATCATGGAAAAGGCAAAGAGACCGAGAATTGTTTTTTTCATCGTGCAGCCCTGTTGTCGCTATTGATCTTTATCGGGTCCTCCCGCGGGCCCCGAATGGAGCCTGTCTGCGGAACCCACCCCTCTCGCGGGGGCTAGGGTGGCGGCATCCTTGCACGGTCGCGGCAAAAAAACACTCAAAATTTTTCAGATGGTAAAAATGTCGACCGGCATTCACAGGCATCGTTAAAATGCCGGTTCCCTTGACCTTTTAGGGTTCGAGGGGTGACGCCGTGCGCCGTGCGCCCGGTTTAAAAGCTCAACGCAGCTCGCGCAAAAGTAAGCGGCTGTCTTGCGACGGCAACCCGCCCAAATGAAAGCGGAAGCGCAGCAAGCGTATCCGGGGGATCGTGATGCGCCTTAGCCGCCGATCGGGCAGCTGACGCCGGTGCCGCGCAGGCCGCAATAACCATCAGGGTTCTTCGCCAGATACTGCTGGTGGTAATCCTCGGCAAAGTACAACGGGCCGGCCATTTCGATCTCGGTGGTAATCTTGCCGGTATGGCCGGACATTTTCAGCGCCGCCTGGAAGGCGTCGCGTGCGTCCTTCGCCGCTTTCAGCTGGGCATCGTCGTAGACATAGATGGCGGAGCGATAGGTCGTGCCGATGTCGTTGCCCTGGCGCATGCCCTGGGTCGGGTCGTGCTGCTCGAAGAAGGTCTTGAGCAGGCGCGACAGGGCAACCACCTTCGGGTCGTAGACGACCAGAACCACTTCGGTGTGGCCGGTCAGCCCCGTGGTGGTTTCCTGATAGGTTGGGTTCGGCGTCAGCCCGCCGGAATAACCGGCCGCAGTGACGTAAACGCCAGGGATGTTCCACAAGAGCCGCTCGGCGCCCCAGAAGCAACCCATGCCGAGCAGGATCTTCTCTGTGCCTTCGGGGTAGGGGCCTTTCAGCGGGTGTCCCGAGACAAAATGATTGACGGCGGTCGCCATGGCGTCCTCGCGCCCGCGCAGCGCCGTCTCGGCGTCTGGCAGGATGGTCTTCTTGTTGAACATGTCGATCAGGAACATCGTGGAAACTCCATGTCGTCGACGCGGGTGGCTGCGCTCCGCGATGATCAGGCAGCGAAGCGGCCGGCGGCCGGTCGCTTTTTGTATCCGGCCATCCAAAGCAGGAGGGCGAGAAGGGCAAGCACTGCAAAGGCCGGCTGCGTCAACAGCCAGTGCAGCATCGAATGCCAGAAGGTTGGTCCGGTATCTGTGCGTTGCGCGAACTGCACCCAGCTGGCGGTGTCGGCACCGAGGACTTCGAGATCGTCACCGAGCGACGTCGTCACCAACTCGGATGCGGCAACGGACTGGATGGCATCAACCGCACCGGCAAGGACGGCCCCAAGCAGCACCACAAAACTCGCCAGTCTCAGCACGAAGCGCATCGATCCCTTATTCTCCAAACGTTATCACGCCAGACCGAGGAAGCCCCCGCCTTTCGGCACCGGCTCGGCTTTCAGGGGGCAAAGCCGACGAGGTGGGCGAGCGTTGCAATCCGATATGGCGCAGCGTCCAGGCGGCCTCAAAAGGGAGGCGCCGAACAACTCTGCCGCAAGAGATAGGCCCGGTCGGCGACCAGCGCAATGGCAACCGCCGACTGCCAAGTTATACAAGATGTCAACAATCTGTCAGAAAGCAGTTGATCCCACGCAAATCATCGGTATATATCCCGCCCGTCCGCCGGTTCGCGCCGGATGACACGAAGGGCCGCGGCCCTTCCCATCCAGCCGCATGACCATCGGCTGTTGACGGATGGACAGGTGGCCGAGTGGTTGAAGGCGCACGCCTGGAACGCGTGTATACGTGAAAGCGTATCGAGGGTTCGAATCCCTCTCTGTCCGCCATTTCTTCATGTAAGATGTTGTTTTTCTGGGCTTCGTCTTTGCCGCTAATCATCTGGCGCATCACTTTGCGTTGAAGCTAGATGCTTCTCTGTACGGAAGCTACATGCGGCCATCTCGCGGTGGCTATGGCCGGATTGTCGTGGCGGCTGATCGGCTGCGCATCGTGGTTGAGGATGCTGTCTTTCGATAGGTCTGGAGCCCCTGGCCCCAAGTGCGATGGGCACCGTAAAGCAATCCTATCGATATCAAGCCAGACGCCGAGGGTGCAAAGCAGCAAGATGCCCAGATTGGTGTCGAGCAAAGATGTGTCAGCACGAGAAAGCTTGTCATTACGTCGGAATGATTGCTACCCTCGCGTCCTGCACTCAAACAGAGCGAGGGACTGCAATCGGTGCAGGAACCGGCGCAATCGTCGCCGGAGTTGTGCGTGATAGCTGGGGTGATGCGGCTGTTGGTGCCGTGGCCGGTGGCATCATGGGCAACCTGATGGGTCGTTCCCGTGAGGGGGAAGGCTGTTGCATCTATCGTGACCGCTATGGGCGCCGCTTCGAAGCGCGCTGCCGATGACAGCAGCCCAACTTTCTCCGAACGCGTGGAGGGTGTCGATTTCCGGACCGGGCTCGGTGTACCCTGGAAGGTGACGACAGGGTTCAGACTGTCGTCTCTGACGGATCTGCGGCGCGACGGGTGATACTGTACGTTGGGGTAAGTACTTACGACGAACTGGCACATAGCCGAATGAAGGCAAACTCATGGTCCAGCTATCGCATGCCCAGCAATCCGTCCAGTCAACGCCCGGCTCGCTGCGCCCGGATATGATCGCGGGCCTGACGGCAGCGGCAGTGGTGCTGCCGAAGGCAATGGCCTATGCGACCGTTGCCGGCCTTCCAGTCAGCGTCGGGCTCTACACCGCCTTCGTACCGATGATCGTCTACGCGCTCCTCGGCACCTCGCGCGTGCTTAGCGTCAGCTCGACGACCACCCTCGCGATCCTGACCGCAAGCCAGCTCGCGCTCGTCGTGCCTGGCGGTGAGCCGGATAAACTGCTCACGGCAACCGCGACACTGACGGCGCTGACAGGCCTGCTGCTGATCGCTGCGTCAGCCCTGCGTCTGGGGTTCGTGGCAAACTTCATTTCGTCGCCGGTCCTGACGGGTTTCAAGGCCGGGATCGGCCTGGTCATTGTGCTCGACCAGGTGCCCAAACTGTTCGGGCTGCATTTTACCAAGGAGGGGTTCTTCCGGGATATCCTGAACCTCATCCACCATTTGCCCGAAACGTCGCTTGTCACACTCACGGTTGGCGCTACGGCACTGGTGCTCCTGCTGCTCCTGGAACGCCGCTGGCCACATTCCCCTGCTCCCCTTGCCATCGTCGCGGCGGGCATAGCCGTTTCGTGGTTGGCGGGCCTTGGCTCCGCAGGTGTTGCGACAGTGGGGCACATTCCCCAGGCCCTGCCGTCCCTGGTGCTGCCGGATGTCGACCTGATCCTCCAACTTGTTCCCGGCGCATGCGGCATCGCACTGATGAGCTTCACCGAGACGATCGCCGCGGGCCGGGCTTTTGCGGTCGCCGGCGAGCCGCCGATCCTGCCAAACCGCGAACTCGTGGCGACCGGCGCTGCCAATCTCGCTGGCGGGCTCTTTGGCGCGATGCCGGCGGGCGGCGGGACATCGCAGACGGCGGTGGTGCGCGCTGTCGGCGGGCGCACGCAGAAGGCCTCGTTGGTCACGGCGGCGGCCGCCGCGGCGACGATGCTCTTTCTTGCGCCACTACTCGGCCTTTTGCCGCAGGCCGTGCTCGCGGCAATCGTCATCGTCTACTCCGTTGGTCTCATAAGGCCTGCCGAATTTGCCTCGATCCGCAAGGTCCGCCGTATGGAGTTTCGCTGGGCGCTTGCCGCCTTCCTCGGCGTGCTCCTGTTCGGCACGCTCCAGGGCATCCTCGTTGCCATTACCCTTTCGCTCGTCGGTCTCTCCGGCCAGGCAGCCAACCCACGTGTCCACGTCGTTGGCCGTAAACGCGGCGAGGACCTCCTGCGGCCGCTTTCGACCGAGCATCCGGACGATGAAACATTCGAAGGCATGCTGATCCTGCGCCCGGAGGGACGGCTGTTCTTCGTCAACGCCCAGCAGGTCGGCGACCGTATTCGCGCGCTTGCCAGTGAGCAGAAGCCGCGTGTCCTGATGCTGGACCTCAGCCGCGTCGTCGACATCGAATACTCGGCGCTTCAAATGATCATCGACGGCGAGCGGAGCCTTGCGCGGGAGAACATCCAGCTCTGGCTCGCGGGCCTCAACCCGGATGTGCTCGCCTACATCAGGGCTTCGGGCTTTGCCGACCAGCTTGGACCGAACCGCATGTTTTCCAACACCCGCGCCGGGATCCGTCACCATCAGGATAGCAACGCGGCAGCGCCGTCACAGCCCGCTGAGGGTGCCGCAACCACCTGACCTTGCTCAAAGTGCCTGACATCAGGTTTTTGCTTTCGGTCTTCTTGTTTTCGGACTGCATCGCATGGAACGCTGCTGCAACGAGAGAATGCGTCTGCCTATCCGGCTGGGGAAGCGATAGCGCAGCGAACGTACTTCAAGGGCCTGAGAATAACACAACAATACACTAATCTCGTGCGCTCCATGGTCCCAGTTAAAACTTCAGATATAGTATTATTTTATTCCAAATAGCTCCTTGAAACGAGTGAAGAAGGGTGTATTCTCGCCAAAATAGCGATGAGCATTTAGTCAGATTTGGTTCCCGATTTCCGAGTATTTGGGGGAAGCTCTATGGTTGACTGGTTCGTAAGCACGCTTCGCACTTATCCTGAAATTGCAATATTTCTCTCATTGGCGCTCGGATACTACTTCGGGTCGTTCACGTACAAAGGCTTGGGCCTTGGCGCGGTCACAGCGACGCTGATTGCGGCCGTCATCATCGGGCAGCTCGGTATCACCATATCGCCCCCGCTCAAGGCCACGTTCTTTCTGATGTTTCTGTTTGCGATCGGCTACGGCGTCGGGCCGCAATTCGTGCGTGGCATTGCCAAGGATGGCCTGCCGCAGGCGTTGTTCGCCGCGGTCGTCTGCGTCTTCTGCCTTGGGGCTCCCTATATCGCCGCCAAGATAGCCGGCTATGATGTCGGTTCGGCACTGGGACTTTACGCCGGCTCGCAGACCATCTCCGCCTCCATGGGGCTGGGGACGGACGCCATCAATCGTCTTGGTCTGGCACCGGAAGAAACCAAGCGTCTGCTGGATGCGATGCCGGTCGCCTATGCCGTCACCTATATTTTCGGCACGATCGGATCGGCGATCGTGCTGGCCCTGATTGGTCCGGCGCTGATGGGTATCGATCTGGAGGCGGAATGCAAACGCTACGAGGCGGAGCAGGGCGGCAAGAAGGAAGTGGGCGGGGCCGGGACCGCCTGGCACCATTACGAGTTGCGTGCCTACCGCGTGCGCGAGGGCGGGCCGGTCGTCGGCAAGACGGCGCATGAAGCCGAATCCATGATCCCGGAGCAGCGGATCTTCATTGAACGTATTCGCCGCGGCGGAAAGATCGAGGATGCGACGGCAAACACGGTGATCCAGGCGGGCGACGTCGTTGCCGTGGCCGGCCGGCGTGAAGTGCTGGTCAGCCTGATCGGGCACGCGGCCGAGGAAGTGGACGACCGCGAATTGCTGGCCGTGCCGGTCGAAGGGGTCGATGTCCTTGTCACGACCAAGGAAGCGAACGGCAAGACGCTGGCGGAACTGGCGCAATGGCCAACGTCTCGTGGCGTGTTCCTGCGCCGGATCGCCCGGGGTGCCACGGCGACGGAAATTCCGATCCTGCCGAACACGCAGATCCACCGCGGCGATATCCTGACGATCGTCGGGCGGACGCAGGATACCGCGGCTGCCGCCAAGGCTTTGGGCGTGGCCGACCGGGCGACCGACGTTGCCGACGTCGCCTTCATCGGGGCTGCGATTGCCATCGGTGCCCTGATCGGTGCGCTGGTCTATAAGGTCGGGGATGTGCCGTTTACGCTCTCCACCTCAGGGGGCGCGCTGATCTCCGGGCTGTTTTTCGGCTGGCTGCGCTCCGTTCGGCCGAAGTTCGGGCGCATACCGACATCGACGGTCTGGTTCATGAATTCCGTCGGCCTCAATGTCTTCATCGCCGTGGTCGGCATTTCGTCGGGCCCAGGCTTTGTTGCCGGCTTGCAGCAGCTTGGTTTCAGCCTGTTCCTTTGGGGCATATTCGCAACGACCGTGCCGTTGGTGCTGGCGATGTATGTCGGGAAATATGTGTTCCGGTTCCACCCCGCCATTCTCCTGGGGTGCTGCTCGGGCGCGCGCACGACGACAGCCTCTCTTGGCATGATCAATGATCGGGCCAAGAGCCAGATCCCCGGGCTCGGCTACACCGTGACCTATGCCGTCGGCAACACCCTGCTGACGATCTGGGGCATGGTGCTTGTGATGATGATGACCTAGGGCGTTCCCCGGAAAATTGCGAAGCAGCTCTTCGTCACGAAGTGCGTAAAAACAAAGAGATAGAGCGTTGCTCCTGTCCGTGTTGTTTCGCAACGCTCGAGCGGCCTGTTCCGGCCGTTCCACACCATCTTTCGAAGCGCGGACCGGCAGCACAAGGTCCGATTTTCAAAGTGCATCAATCGCGTATTGCGACCAGAATTGTAGCTGCCGCTGAAAGAGGACCTCGGACCGGTGGCAGCGGGCAGCCCATTCGAAACAGAGTTGGGAGCACGTCATGCCAGACGAGACCGCACATGTAGATCAGTTTCTGCTCATCCATTCGGCGCGCGCCGATAATTGGCGAGAAATCACGACGCTGGCCGATGCCTGGGCCGCCAACCGCGGCGAACGGGCAGCACTGGAGAGGGCGATTGCAGCTGTGGCGCCGGCGGAGGAGTACCACGCCTATCCGGGTGGGCGATTGCTGTCGGCGATGGCAGAACGCATCGCCACCAACGATGCCGGCGGGGCGGCAAAACTTGCGCGGCGCATCTCCAACGGACTGCTTACCCATTCCTACCGTGGGCGCCCAGGCGAGTGGGACGTCCACGACGAGATGTCGGCGACCGAAGTGGTCGATATCATGCCGCCCGGAACCGGTGAGCCCGGCGGTCGTCGGCCCTATTTCGAAGTCCTCTACGTCAACAGCCAGCCGGCCGCCCGATGGGATGCTTTCGCAGCGGAGATCCGCAGGCTGCGCCGGCCGGAGGATGGTTTCATCTACGAGCCTGTTCTGGTGGGCTCGTTCGAGGATGCCTTCTGCGCGGCCGCGTTGAACCCCGATATCATAGCCGTCGTTCTCGCCGAGGGATTTCCCTACCGCTCGCGCCACGACGCGCCGGTGCTTCGCTCGGTGCTCGATCCGCTTGGGGAGGCCGAGGGTCCGGATATGTCGGCGCTGCGCCTGGCGCGCGGCTTGAAGCAGATCCGGCCGGAACTCGACGTCTATCTTCTGTCTGACCGCCAGGTCGAAAAGATTGCCGGCGACCCGACGGCCGATGCCGTCAGGCGCGTGTTCTACGCGGTTGAGGAGCCGCTGGAACTGCACCTCGCCATCCTCGAAGGCGTGCAGGCGCGCTACGAAACCCCCTTCTTCGACAATCTGAAGAAATATGCGCGGCGGCCGATCGGCACATTCCATGCCCTGCCGATTGCCCGCGGCAAATCCGTCTTCAAGTCGGACTGGATCCGCGACATGGGGGAATTCTATGGCCTCAACCTGTTCCTGGCGGAAAGCAGTGCGACCACAGGCGGTCTCGACAGCCTGTTGGAGCCAACCGGCACCATCAAGCGCTCCCAGGAGTTGGCGGCCCGTGCCTTCGGCGCCGACCACGTCTTCTTCGTCACCAATGGTACGTCCACCTCCAACAAGATGGCCGTGCAGGCGCTTCTGGCGCCAGGCGACATCGCGGTGGTCGACCGCAACTGCCACAAGTCGCACCACTACGGCATGGTGCTGACGGGCGCCCAACCCTATTACGTCGAAGCGTTCCCGATGACGGAGTATTCGATGTATGGCGCCGTGCCGCTTGCCACCATCAAGCGCGCGTTGCTGGCGCTGAGAGCCGAAGGCCGCCTCGACCGCTTGAAACTGCTCGACCTCACCAACTGCACATTCGACGGCCATATGTACAATGTCCGGCGGGTCATGGAGGAATGCCTCGCCATCAAACCTGACCTGATCTTTCTCTGGGACGAGGCTTGGTCCGGATTTGCCCGGTTTTCCCCCTTCCTGCGTCCGCGCACGGCTATGGGGGCGGCGGCCGACATCGAGGACTGGCTGCGCGATCCGGCCTCGGTCGAGGCCTATGAAAAGCAGCGCGCCGATCTCGGCAAGGATCCTTCGGACAAAGCCCTGCTCGCCGCACGTCTGATCCCCGATCCGCGTCTTGTCCGTCTGCGGGTCTACCAGACCAACTCCACGCACAAATCCATGTCTGCAATCCGGCAGGGCTCGATGCTGCTGGTCAAGGATGTCGATTTCCACACTGTCGAGGCGCAGTTCCACGAGGCGGTTTTCACCCATGCCTCGACCAGCCCGAACCAGCAGCTGATCGCCAGCCTCGACGTCGCGCGCCGGCAGATGGAGCTCGACGGTTACGGTCTGGTGATGAATGCGATCGAGATTGCGCTGAAGATCCGCCGCGCAATCAACGAGCATCCGCTGATCTCGAAATACTTCCACGTCCTTGGCGCCGATCAGATGATCCCTGCCGAATATCGGCAGTCAGGCTTCAAGGATTACCTGGCACCTGGTTCCACCTGGGCAACCGCCGTCAAGGCGATGAAGGAGGACGAGTTCTATCTCGATCCCACGCGCATGACGCTGGTGTGCGGCACGGCCGGTTTCGACGGAACGCAGTTCAAGGGGCTGCTGGCGAACGAGTACGATATCCAGCTGAACAAGACTTCGCGCAACAGCGTGCTGCTGCAGTCCAACATCAACAACACCCGCAGCGATATCGCGCATCTGATCCGTGTGCTGGTCGAGATCTGCCACGGTATCGAGAAGCGCCTGGCCGACGGCGGGGAAGAAGAGCGGGCGTCCTTCGCCGCGCGGGTCAAGTCGTTGATGACCGACGTGCCTGACCTTCCCAACTTCAGTCACTTCCACGAGGTGTACCGCAGCGATGCAGGCCGCACGACGCCGGAGGGCGATATGCGCGCCGCCTTCTTCCACGCCTATGACGCGTCCGTGTGCGAGTACGTGCCTCTTATCGGCGCCGAATGCGACAAGAGGCTGAAGCAGGGGCCGGAAATGGTCTCGGCCAACTTCGTCATTCCTTATCCGCCCGGATTTCCGATCATGGTGCCGGGCCAGGTGCTGACGCAGGAGACGATCGACTTCATGCGCAAGCTCGATGTGAAAGAGATCCATGGTTACGAGAAGGCGCGCGGACTGAAGCTGGTGAAGCCCGACGCCGTCGCCGCCAAGGCGAAGCGTCCGTCAAAGGCAAAGTAGCGCCAGGATGCGGGCGGCGCTCGATCGCTTCGACGTGGTTATACGCATGGTGATGCCTGCGCTTCCTTTGGACTGGCGCACGTAGTCGATTCAGGGAGGCGGGGCGACCGAGGCGGCGTTCGTCGCGAAGGTTCGCTCCGTCGTCTAGGTTTTGCAGGAGCGTTGGCGGTGGGAGCGAACGCAACATAGCCTTTGATCTGGGCGAGGGGGGACCAGTCTGGACATGATTTGGGTCGAGCAATTTCTGATCAAATATCCCGAGCTTGCGGTATTCCTTGCGATCAGCATCGGATATCTGATCGGTGGCCTCAAGGTCAGTGGCTTCAGCCTCGGGCCGGTGACCGGCTCGCTGTTTGCGGGCATCCTGATCGGACAGTTCGCGGATGTCCCGATTGCCGGCATGGCGAAATCGTTCCTGTTCCTCCTGTTCCTCTTCGGCATCGGCTACTCGGTCGGGCCACAATTCCTGCAGGCACTGAAGCGGGACGGCATGAAACCCGTCCTGCTTGCCGTCGTCGTTTGTGTCACCGGCCTGCTCACGGCTGTCGTCGTTGCCAAATTCCTGGGCCTGGATCCGGGCTTTGCAGCAGGCCTCCTGTCCGGTTCCCTCACCGAAAGCCCGGCGATGGGTACCGCAACGGAAGCGATCAATGCGCTGCCGCTGGCCGAGGCGGATCGCACGCGGTTCGTGGCGCACATCGCCGTGGCTGACGCTGTCTGCTACGTCTTCGGTGCGGTTGGCGTCATTCTTTTCTGCAGCGTCATAGGCCCCCGGCTGCTTGGCATCGATCTCGTTGCCGAGGCGCTGAAGCTGGAGAAGGAGTATGGCATTACCCGCAAGGCGGCTGGTGTCTCGTCCGCCTGGCACAGGTTCGAGATTCGCGCTTATCAGATCGCGGATGGCGCACCGGTTGCCGGGCAGTCGATCGCCACCGCCGAGGCGGCATTTCCCGAACACAGGCTTTTCATTCAGCGCCTGCGTCGGGGCGGCACGATCATCGAGGCGGCCCCGGATGTGGTGATCAAGCCCGGTGACATTGTGGCTGTCTCCGGGACGAGAGAGGCACTGGTCAGTGTGCTTGGGCCGCGCGCCGAAGAGATCGAAGATCGTGAACTGCTCGATGTCCCGGTATCGATCTGCGACGTGCTGCTGACAAGCCCCGACCTCAAGGGGCGAAGCATCGCCGATCTCGCCAAGGAAAGCTGGACCCGCAGCCTTTATCTGCGCTCCCTCACGCGTGGGGGCCAGGATATTCCCATTGCGCCGGGGATCACGGTCGAACGCGGCGATATCCTGCGCCTGGTGGGCCCGGAGGCCGTCGTGTCGAGCTCCGTCGAGCGCGTTGGCGTCGTGGTCGCCCCGCCGGCGGCGACAGATTTCCTGGTGCTAGGGCTCGCGATTTTCCTTGGCGGGCTCGTCGGCGTTCTCGTCACGTTTCCGATCGGCGACATGCGGATCTCGCTGAGCACCAGCGTGGGCACGCTGCTCGCCGGTTTGGTCGTGGGTCACCTGCGCACCCGCTTCCCGCTCTTTGGCCGGATACCGGACGCCGCAGTCTCGCTCATGACGTCGCTTGGACTGGCCGCCTTCGTTGCGATGACCGGTCTTCATGCCGGACCTGTGTTTGCCTCGGCAATCGCCGAGGCGGGCATCGGGCTTCTGTTCGGCGGCATGATCGTCACCATGGCTCCAATGATCGTGGGCCTTTACTTCGGGCGCTACGTGCTTGGGATGAACCCGATCCTGCTGCTGGGCGGGCTCGCCGGGGCGCAGACGATGACAGCCGGGATGGCGGCCGTTCAGGATAGATCCGGCAGCACCGTTGCCGTCCTTGGCTACACGCCTGCGGTCCCTATCGGCCATATCCTGCTCACGACGTGGGGAACTGTGATCGTCGGTATTGTTGCGTGATGAAAAACCGCAGGCTCATCGATCGGGGCAACGCTTCTGCACGGCTAGATTTCGCAACAGACTTAAACAGTAAAAAGGAAAATACTGGCTGCGAATCGACAATGCTACCCACCAATGATCTGAAAGGTGCCTTTGATGCGACAGACCTTATACATTGTTCCGCCCGCACTTCTCATCGTTGCACTGACAACCGCGGGGACCGTGGCGGCGCAAGAGCCGGCAAAGCCGGCAGCGCAGCCCACGGAGACCAGCAAGGCGCCGGAACATTGGATCCCCAAGCTGCGGCTGGGCGACGACAATGCCTACTTCGAATTCTACGGCCAGATCAACAAGGGCCTGCTGATCTACGATGACGGCGGACAAACGAACAATTATTTTCCGGTCGACAACGGCAACTCGTCCTCGCGCGCGGGATTCCGGATCTACAGCCTCATGGAAAAGGGCTGGTCATTCGGTGCCAATCTCGAATGGGAATGGAACCCCTACTCGACGACCAACGTGAACCAGCTGAACGAGGATCACTTCGATTGGGGAACCGACCTGCTGCGCAAGGCGGAAATTTACCTCGACTCGAAGGACTACGGCAAATTCTGGTTTGGTCAGGGCAGTATGGCGTCGGATGCGACCGCCGAGGTCGATCTGTCCGGGACCACCGTGGTCGGCTATTCGCTTGTCTCGGATATGGCCGGTGGGCCGTTCTTCCGCAACGATGACGGCACGCTCTCGACGGTCCACGTCAAGGATGCGTTCACCAACTTTGACGGCCTCAGCCGCAAGCTGCGCGTCCGCTACGACACCCCTTCGTTTGGTGGCTTCAGCTTTGCGACGTCTGTCGGCACGCAGGTCGTGCCGGAAACAACCGACGTCACGGTGTGGGATATGGCAGTTCGATACGACGAGACCTACGATGCCTTCAAGGTCGGTGCTGCAATTGCCTTTTCCAGGCCGGGGGACGGCAACTCGATCTACGACGCGTCCGTTTCCGTCCTGCATCTGGATACCGGTCTCAGCCTCACCCTTGCGGCGGCCCTTTCCGACAAGGAAACGGTCGATGGGCACTATGGTTATGTGAAGGTCGGTTATCAGGCTGATATTTTCGAGGTCGGCAAGACGGCGTTTTCGGTTGATGCCTATTTCGGCAAGGACATTGCGGGACGGGGTAGCAAGAGCGATTCCTACGGGGCGCAGGTGGTCCAGAATCTCGACTATCTGCAGACCGAACTCTACCTCGGTGCCCGGACGTACTCCCTGGAGCAGGAGACTGCAAATCTCCAGGATAGCTTCGCTGTTCTTGGAGGAGCCAGGATCAAGTTCTGAAGCCATGCCGGCGGCAGCTGCCGGCCATGCCGCCCGCTCATCGCGCATTCGTTCGTTTCGACTTCTTAGGTGGGCGATGTGCGTTCGTGCGGTCGGGCGCGGTTATGTGGACACGTTCAACGCGCTGAAGGAAAAGTAACACGGGAATAGTTCGAATATCCGATCCCTTATGGGGAGGCCGAAGAGATGCTTACGCATGCTTTGGGCGTGATCGAGAAAACGCGATACGAAATTGAGTTCCAAGGCGCATACTGGGAAATCGACGTCTTTACCGGCGCATATCTCGGGCTGGTGACAGCGGAAATCGAGCTTGCGGACCCCGACGATGAGCCTTCGATGCCGCCTTGGCTCGGGCCGGAGATAACCGGGAACCCGCTTTGTTCGAACCGCGGTCTGGCCCTTGAAGCGGGCCGACCGGGCTGAGGCTTCGCTAGGCAGGGTGAGGCGGCATAGCCGTGTCGGTCCTTCGATGATCCCGAAGGTTGAATTTCGTCTCAAGTCAGGAAATGGAGCCAAAAACATGGAAAAGAAAGAGATCGATCCCAACGCGGCGCCGATCAGTGCCAAGGATCTGCGCATGCAGATGCTGCAACGCGAAATGGATGAAATGGACAAGGAGCGCAAGCTGCGGTCAATTGAGGAGCAGAAGCTCTCCAAGTTCACCGACGAGTTCCTTCATGATCACGTAACGCCTGAGGAAATCGCTGTCGTGCGTCGGCTGGTCACAAATGCCGTGCGTGACGGAAAGTTGGAGGCGCTGGTCTACAGCTTCCCTTCGGACCTCTGCTCGGATCGTGGTCGTGCCATCAATAGCGCTGACAAGGACTGGCCCCAAACGCTTCAAGGCAAGGCCAAGGAGTTCTTCGAGCGCTACCAGCAGTTCGGCAAACCCCAGGGCTATAAATTGAAGGCGATGATCATCAACTTCCCAGGTGGGGTCCCTGGAGATGTTGGATTCTTCCTGAACTGGGCGCCCGACGATATCAAATAGCCAGCCAGGCGGAGGACAGCGAAGCGGCGGTGCGCACTGCCGCTTAGACGCAATCTTGTCTGTCGCACCCTGACACTTATCGGGATAGCGGGCGATCGCGAGAAAACGCGTGATAGCAATCTTCGATGCTCTCGAAGATCATCGGCCTGCCGATTTCCTCGACCAGGCCCGATCGCTCAAGCATCTCCAGGGCATCGGTGTGCAGCTCGGCAAGACCGAGCGCAATTCCGCGGTCGGCCATATAGGCTCGGACCTCTTGCAGCATGATCGCTGCGCTACTGTCGATCTGCGGAATCGCGCTCGCGTCGATCACGAACCAGCGGGTATCCTCGGGCAGATCGTCCACAAGAGCGCGCAGCTTTTCGGCGATGTAGTCGGTATTGAAGAAGAGCAGGCTGCCCTGGATCATGCAGACTGTCAGTCCCTCGACGGCGAGCGCGTCGGGAGCGCGGTGAAGCTTGAAAAAACCGTCGCGGCCCGGGATCCGCCCAAGGATCGCGTATCGCGGAAACATGCTTTTCTGCAAGAGATAGACCAAGGTTGCCGCGATCGCGATGACAACACCGTTGAGCACGCCGAGGCCGATCGGCCCCCACATCGCGATGAGAGCGAAAGCGAACTCCATTCTGCTGATGCGCCACGTTTGTTTGAGAGCATCTATGTCGATGAGGCTGAGCGCCGTTGCGGCAAGAATGGCTCCGAGCGCCGGGATCGGTAGGATCCGCAGCGAGTCGCCGAGAAAGACAATGGTAGCCAACAGGCCCGCGGCCGCAACGAGGCCGGCAATCTGGGATTTGCCTCCCACCAGCAAGTTCACGGCAGTTCGCGAGTCCGAAGCAGTGACGGGAAATGCACCAAACAGGCCGGCCGCAATGTTCGCCGCGCCGAACCCGGACAGTTCACGATTGGGATCGACGCGCTCACCCGTCTGCGCCGAAAAGCTTCTGGCGGCAATGATCCCGGATCCGAAGCTGACAAGGAAGATCGCCGCTGCGCCGAGCAGCAGCGGCTGCAAGGAAATTCCGGCCAAGGACGGGATGGCAAGCGGCGGCATACTGCCGGGTATGTCGCCGACGACGGCAATGCCGAGCGCCTCGAAGTCGAACATCGCCGAGAGTGCGGTGGCAAGCACGACGACGATGATCGGGCCTGGGATCGGCGATCGGAATATGCGTGCGGCCTGCAGTAGGGCGAAGGCCGAGACGGCAAGTGCAAGAGACGGCAGATGGATGGCGTCGAGTTTGCCGAGCAGTTCGAAGATGGGTCCGATCAGGCCGTCCGATGCGATCTTCAAACCCGTCACGCGCCCGATCTGACTGACCAGGATGGAAAGCGATATCCCCGCGAAAAAGCCGGTGAGGATCGGCCGCGACAGAAAAGTGGCGAGAATGCCGAGCCGTGCCAGACGCGCTGCAAGACAAAGCCCGCCGACGATCATGGCCAGCAGGGCCGCGACGGTCGTCCTGCTTGCCGTGAGGCCAGGATCGGCAAAGAGCGTCGTGAGCACGGCAGCGAGCACCGTCATCGTCCCTGCGTCCGGGCCGACGATCAGTTTGCGAGACGGCCCGAAAAGGGCGTAAGCCACGAGAGGTGCGATGCTGGCATAGAGGCCCGTTTCCGCGGGCAAACCCGCCAGAGCCGGATAGGCGATGGCACTTGGCAGGCCGACCGCTGCGATCGCAAGGCCGGCGGACACATCGCTCTTGAGCCACGCGGCCCTATAGCCTGAGAGACCGGAAATCAGGGGTATGTAGGAAGCGACGGAGGACATGTCTCAGAATACTCGCTTCGCAGTTCGAGGCATTGATCGCAGTCAATCCGTACCAGGGAGATCTCGACACAATTCGACCCACACGAACGCTGACTGGCGCGGCGTTGAGGTAGGTTCTCGTATTATACTAGGGCGAATTCCCCGGTCGTGTAGGATAGGCCACACATGATCACTGCACATCTGGACGCAGCTGGCTGTTGTCCCTTGCACGGAGTGGAGAGGCGGCATGAATGATCGACCGACTGAGGACGGCGATGGGCGGGCGCCGGGATCGGACGGCATGTCGATAGAGGCCCGCGTCACCATCTTTGCCCGGTTGGCTGTTGTCGGTCTTTTCGCCTATCTATCCCTGACCTTGATAGCGCCGTTTGCCATCATCATTCTGTGGGCGGCCGTCTTGGCGGTCGCACTTAATCCCGCCTATCAACGGATATGCAGATGGCTTGGCAACAGGCGAAAGCTTGCTGCGTTCGTTCTGACCCTTGCTTGCCTGGTGTTGATCGTCGGACCGCTTGCAGGGATTGCTGTCAGCTTCGTCGAGCTTTCCCACACCCTATTGACGCGATTGTCTGCCGGCACTTCGTTTGTTCCCGTTCCGCCGGAGGCTGTAAAGAACTGGCCTGTCGTGGGTGAACGTGTCTACGAAGCATGGCTGTTGGCTGCCAGCAACATCAAGGCCGCCCTGATCCGGTTCGAGCCATACCTGCTCCAAGCCGGCACCTCGTTTCTGGCAAAACTGGCGCGCTTTGGAGCAGACCTTGTTGGCTTCGTCTTTTCCGTTCTTGTCGCTGGGTTTCTTTTCGGATCTGCCCAGCGACTGTCGGAACATTTCCAGACGTTTGCAGATCGCATTGGTGGTGAGCGCGGTATCGGCTTCGTCCGGCTTGCCGCCGCGACCATTCGCAACGTTGCGCGTGGCGTCCTCGGGATTGCGTTGCTGCAGGCCATCCTTTGCGCGCTCGTTCTCGGTCTTTTTGGGGTGCCGGCACCAGGTGCGATCGCGTTTGCGGTTCTGGTGGCCTGCATCGTTCAGATCGGGCCACTGCTCGTCATACTGCCGGTGGTGATCTGGGCGTTCTGGCATTTTACCTTCGGCACCGCGATTGCCCTGACCCTGGCGTTGCTGCCTCTCGTCATCATCGACAATGTCATGAAACCGATCCTCGTGGCGAAGGGGCTGTCGACACCCACGCTCGTCATCTTGCTGGGGGTCGTCGGCGGCACGATTTCCTATGGTTTGATCGGCCTTTTCCTCGGTCCTATCGTCCTCAGTGTCTTCTACGACTTGCTGATCGTCTGGGTGCGTGCCGATCGCCCCAGATGACCCGGGACGACCGCACTGAACGGGTGCGGTCGCAGCCTTGTCAGAAAACGTCTGGAACCAAGTTTCTCGGAACGTTCGGCTCCACATAGTCGTCAGGGCGCTTCTGCCTCTTGCCGAGAGCCGGCGCCTGATATTTCACGCGCTCGTAAGGTATGGATTTGAGAAGGTGGCTGATGCAGTTGATCCTCGCCCTTTTCTTGTCGTCCGATGGCACGATCCACCAGGGCGCGTGCTGACTGTCGGTTATTCGGATCATCTCGTCGTAGGCACGCGTGTAGTCCCACCACCGACGATAGGATTCGAGATCCATCGGGCTCAGCTTCCATTGGCGCAGCGGGTCATCAATGCGCTGGCGGAACCGTCGCTCCTGTTCGTCCTCGCTGACAGTCAGGAAATACTTTAGAAGCGTGACGCCGCTTTCAACGATGGCAGCCTCGAACCGGGGAGTAAGTTCAAGAAAGCGTCGCGCCTGCTTGTCCGAACAATAGCCCATGACGCGCTCAACGCCGGGGCGGTTGTACCAGCTACGGTCGAAAATGACGATTTCGCCGGCTGCCGGCATATGAGCGATATAGCGCTGCATGTACATCTGTGACTTTTCGCGGTCGGTCGGCGCCGGCAGGGCAACGACCCGGAAAACGCGCGGACTGACACGTTCGGTTATGCGCTTGATGGTCCCGCCCTTGCCGGCTGCGTCGCGGCCCTCGAAGATGATGACGATCCGTGCACCCGCCTTCTTCACCCAAGCCTGAAGGTGCGCGAGTTCCACTTGAAGACGGGCCATCTCCTTTTCATATCGCTTGCGCCCGTCCTTCCGTCCCTTGTTCTTCTTCGTTCCTTTTGCCGCTGATTCCAGCAGGGCTTCGTCGTCCTCAGATCTGTCCATGACTTCCCACTCCTTTAGTCAGGCAAAGAAACGATGAAATGCACTGCGAACAAACTCTGCATCCGAGGCGCGCGGACACGTCAGGGCGTACGGCGCTCAAAGTCCCCGCTCAAACAGGTGTGGCTCCCGCCACTCAGCGAGCGACATGATAACCATCGGCCATCTCTTCGTTGTCAGACGGTTTCGATAATAACGCCAATCCGCCTTTCTTTCGTTGATCGCAATCAAACGGAAATGGCTTCTTTCGCTGGCGCAAGGTGGCGCGAGGTAACGAACAGGGGACACTTGGTATGTTCGCGTATCTTACACCTCGCGGGACTGCGGCTGTACTATCATCGCCAACGAGACAATCGATTAAACCGAAGAAACCTCTGGCTGCCAGAAAGGCAGTTGCGATGTGAAATTTTCGAAGCGGCATTTCGAGATCACACCCAACCGTGTTGAGGTCACATGACTACCGGAATTGCAGTTACCAGGCGAACAGACCAGCAGCAGGCATCTCGAATCGCGATATTCGCCAACGGCCAGACCATCTACGCAGACGGAGAGAAGTGTGATTGGACCTATCGCGTCGCATTCGGTGCGGTGAGCCTCTATAGGGTGCTTGCCTGCGGCAGGCGACAGATTATTGCCTTCCACCTCGCGGGCGAGTGGTTCGGAATTGAACAGGGGCGCCGGCGGCAGTTCACCGCGGAAGCCATAGGGCCGACAGGGATACTGTGTGCAAATCTCGCGGCAGATCAGTGCCCGGCCTTGTTGCCCGCCGTGCTGGACGCTCTGTGGTCCGCCCGAGAACATCAGCTGGTCATAAGTCGACAGAGTTCGCATGAGAGGGTTGCTGCGTTTCTCCTGGAAATATCAGAGCGCACGCAGGACAAGCGCAGGTTCGATCTGCCGATGCCGCGGGCTGATATCGCCGACTACCTTGGTTTGACGATTGAATCCGTGTCCCGGGCAGTCACGAGATTGAAGTGCAGCAATGCGATCAGGCTGGTTGGCCCAAGGGGGATCGAGATCCTCGATAGGGACCGATTGAGATCGTTCTGCGACTAAAGCGCGTCGCGATCTTTCAGATTCGCTTGGCGCGCTTTAAGCTCTTGTCTTTGCGTATGTCGTTATCGCAAAACCGCGGCGCACTTTTGCGCGACATACTTTAGGCTGCCGATGATGCATCGCGCGTCGTTCGCGGACCAACTGTTTATCGGAGCCACTGGTGGACCCCAACGTCACAACCGTCGTCGAGGCGATAGAAACTGCGCTGACACCGGTGTTCCTGCTTGCGGGCACGGGCGGGTTTCTCAATGTTTTCGTCGCGCGACTGGCTCGCATCTCCGATCGTGTGAACGAAGTCGTCGACATCGTTGCAAGTCGCGAGGGGGAAATCCGTTCACGACAGATCCAGTTGGCCCATCTGCGGCGACGTACCTTGGCCTTGGAAATTGCAGTTATTCTCGCGTCATTGTCCGGTGTTTGCACGTGTATTTCAGTGATAGGATTGCTGGCGGGTGCCATTCGCGAGCACGTCCGCGACCAGTTGCTGTTCTGGTTTTTCGGCGCGGCTGTGGCGGGTCTCATCGGCGCACTGCTCGCCTTCCTGTTTGAAATGCTTGTCGCCGGATACAGCATGATTCGGCAAATGGCCGGCCGCGATGCCTACCACTCTTCACCGAACCGCCAGCACACGCCGGATTGAGCACGCGCCAGGCATCGATCGTTAACGCCTCCGGAGCGGCTAGGTCAGAAACTGCTTCAATTCGTCGGCGAGGCTGACGATCAGTTCTTCGAACTCGCGGCGGCGCTCTTCGCGAACATCCGCCTCGAACGTATCGATCTTTTCCAAAGCTCCCTCGGCCAGCGCCAAATCTTCGCAAAGCCCCCTGAAGCTTTCGCTGCCCAACATGAGTTGTCTGATCCTGAGCGGCTTGTCCGGGAAACGCCTCAAAGCCGCTTGCAGGCCGTCATTGTTCAGGCCGCCCCTGGATTGCGTTTCCATGGCCCCCTCCAGAACCGAGAGCTTTCGCGTTACTGCCATATTACGGTGGAGCTTTGAGTTTGAAAGGTATGTTACGCGACGATACATCAGGTACGCGCCAAGCCATGCCCGGCTCCCCGTCGGAAGGGTGACGCCATTTTCAGGTCAGGTCTCGACGATCCTACCTTGGGACAGGCGCTCGACCCGAATCCGCCTCCAGGTCCGCCGGGATCGAAACCCCTGCCTGCCGCAGACCGTCAAGGATATGGTTTTGGTCCTCGTGCCGTCTGATTCGAAGGGCGACTTGGTGTCTTATGTTCGTCAGGTAGGAAGGTGCGTGTGTCTCAAGCCACTGGCGCTCGCGAGCAGCTTCTTCCATTTTTCTCAACTTCCCGAGAATCGCCAAGAGGATCACATGGTAGATTGGATTGGCCTGCAGGTCGGCCATATGCACCCAGCGTTCGGCCGCGACATAGTCATCCTTCATGTAACGACACACGGCCATTGCCGCCTCGAAATATCCAACTGGTCCCGGGTTCAGCGACAGCGTCTTGGAAATCAGCGCGCAGCCTTGATCCCATTGGCCAGATAGCGCCAGCCGGAAGCCGTATTCACCCACCAGTTCAGTATCGTTGGGGTTGAGCGCGGCCGCCCGGGCGCCGACGGCGAGTGCGGCGTCCAGGTGGCCGCGAAAGAACAGCACAAGCATTTGCGCCTGGAGGCCCCTTACATTCTGCGGATCGAGTTCGACCGCACGTGCTGCCGCTTGCGAGGCGAGATCCAGCGAGACGGTCGGGGTGCGGCTCGCGCGATACCGAAATCGCATTTCGTCCAGATATGTGAGCGACAGGAGCGCCCATGCGGTCGAGTAATTCGGGTAATGCCTTGTCGCCTGTTCAAGGCAACTCTGGACTGACTGGTGCGTCTGCGAATTCAGGTCACTGCGATAGCCGTAATAGGCGAGCGTGCAGGCATAGGCGTCCCAATTGTCCGGAGCCGAGTTGGTCAACTGCTTGGCATTGGCCTGGAACAGGATGCCGTATGGCTGCGCGATGGCTGTTGCTACCGATGCGGCCGCCTTTTCCTGGAGCCTGATGATCTTCTCAACCAACAAGCTTTCATCGTAGCTTTCGGCCCAAATGACGGCTCCGTCGGATTGGCGCAGTACCCGCACGCTCAGCCTCAGTTGCTGGCCTTCTATCCGCACCCTCCCTTCCAGCGCAAAGGTGGATGGGGCATCTGTTGCCGCGCCATCAGGGCGTTCGCTGGCGATGACGGTGATTTCCTTGAACTTTGCGATGTTGCGAACGACCTCGTCCCCGAGACCGCGCGTAATCATCGCGGAGTTCCCGACCGCGGTCAGATCTTCAAACGTTCCGACGACCAGCGTTGGTTGTATCGGTTGGGGCGCGTCGGCGCCCGCGCGCAGAGACCAAAGCGTTGCCATGGCGAAACCAGCAAGACACCCCAGCAACGCGGCGATGATCAAGTTGATCGTGGCGTGTTTGGAGACATGAGGTACTGCCGGGCTCTGGGCGGAGCGGGGAGCGGCGTTCGTCGAGTTCGCATTGGCGATTGCGTGCCGACTGAAGCTGGGCGCGTAGCCGCCTTTGGGTATGGTAATCAGCACGGGGTCCTCGATCCCGCAAACAAGGTAATAACGCTCAAGGGCGCGACGAACGCGCCCCGCCTCAATCCTTACGACCGGATCGAACTGCGCGTTGAACGATGTGTTCCGGCCAAATACCGTGGTTGCAATCGAATATGCCTTGATCCGTTCCGCTCGACCTGCCAGCGCCTCATGAACGACATATGCCAAGAAATTGCGCGCACGTTCGGGCACGCCGAATTCCGGGCTACGCCGGATACGGTCCAATTGCTCCAAGATCTCGTCGCTTGTGGGGTCGAAGGTTCCCTCACCTTCAATCCCCTTTTCCACGTCCGCCATGTAGCCCCCAATGCCACAGAAGTCGGCTAGTACGTCGTGAAAGTTGTGCGCAGTCTACCTTTTGAAATCGTACTACCTGTCCGCGTGTGCGTCCATTAGTAATATGTAATGCTTTCGGTGGTCGCGATGCGGACACCTTGCCTGACGAAGCTCGGCGTTTAGGATGGGGGCCTGCTGAAGGTCGATACGGATGCCGTCCCATACCCATCTTCAACCTGTGGGCCACGAGGCGTGTTTCAAGGCGTCGCGTACGACACTCTTCTGACCCTTGAAGAGCCACGCTCGATATTTCTGAACCCGGACCAGGGTTCGAATCCTTCCCGCGTGTCGGCAATCGGCTATTCTCCTATGCAATCGACGATGAGGTCGTTGTTCGGCAAATCCACAATCGCCCTGTCTCGATTAGATCGTCGCCGGCATCGGCAGCGATACGGAGTTGCCCGCAACCGTCTGCGTGTTTGTGCGTGTAACGGAGCGAGGCTGCGTCCGCGGGAAGATGCTCGTCAGACGTCGTCAACATTGGTTGACGCTTCACCTGTCGTCAACTAATGTTGACGGCATGATTGATCCCGACGCCTTTCAGCTCTCCGACGATCCAGCAGAAACGCTTGCCACCGTTGTCGCTCTCAGGCGGCTGGCAGATAGCCTGGAGCGCCAGGCCGTCGCATCGGCGTTGGGAAAGGGATGGTCATGGGCGAGGATTGCGCAAGGTCTCGGCATCTCCAAACAGGCCGCGCACAAGCGCTTGTCGGATCTCGTCACAGGCAACGAGTGATAGGATATCTCCATGTTTAGCCGTATCAAGCAGCGTTTCAACGACATAGGCACGATCAAGGCACTTTGCGAAGGTGCCGAATATCATGCCTTGCAAGACCAGCAGCGCGAGCCGGGTGCCGAGCACTTTCTGTTGTCTGCTCTCGATCTTCCGGATGGCACGGCGCGCGGGGCATTTGCGCGGGTGGGGGCCGACGCGTCCGATCTGCCGCAAGCCATTGCGCGCCAATACGCCGAGGCGCTTCGTCCTCTGGGTCTCGATCCCCGGCTTTCCGAGCAGCTTGCGCAGGGGCAGGAACCGTTGCCGCGCAACGGTGGAACCTATGCGGCAGCGCCCTCGGGCGACAATGTCATGCAGGCATTGGCTGCCGACCGCGCAAGCCACCGACCGTTGCTCGGTGCCGATGTGGTGGCAAGGGTTGTGGATCTTCGTGAAGGCGTCGCCGCGCGCGCCCTGCGCATGATGGGCGTCGATCCCGATGCACTGAAAGCCGCAGCCGAGGCCGAAGGTGATGCCTTTCGCCAAGCTTCGAAACACTGATCCGACAGCCACGGATCTCGATGGCGGCAGCGCCGTTGCAGCCAGCATGCGGAAGGGGCTGGTGAGGTGGTCGTCGAGGTCGGCGGTAACCTCTGAGGAAAAATCCGCACTGTCTTCACTGCCCCTCAGTGACACCAGCCCGCTCCGCTTGCCGAAGCATCGCTTTCGAGAAACGCGATCGATGGCAAGCCGGAGGGGCACAGATGGAACACAGTGTCCCATAAGGCGGGGCAGCTGGCTGTGTCCCTTTGAGGGCGCGATGTCCGCCCTGGCAGTGGGGGCGCTGCTTCACTCTTCGAGCTGATTATGGGGGAGGATACTTATCCATTGCGCTAAGTATTTGATCGTGATACTTAGCCTTATGGAACAGTATTCGGATCCGCTCGACGGGATTTTTCAGGCGCTGGCAGACCCGACGCGCCGTGCCGTGCTCGCAAGGCTCGGCAGCGGCCCGGCCAGCATCAGCGATCTGGCAGGGCCTTTCGACATGGCGCTGCCGTCGTTCATGAAACACATCCATTTCCTCGAAGGCAGCGGCTTGATCCGCACGGAGAAGCAGGGCCGGGTGCGCACCTGCACCATCGACAAGAACCGGTTCGCGGCCATCGAAGCGTGGATGTCGGCGCAGCGCCTCCTTTGGGAAGGTCGCACCGACCGGCTCGAACAGTTCGTGATGGCAGCGCAAAACAAGGAGAAATGACATGATCCGATCTCCCGATCCCGATCTCGACTTGACGATAGCGCGCCTGATCAAGGCGCCGCGTTCGGTGATCTGGAATGCCTGGACCGATCCCGCGCGCTTCGAGCAATGGTGGGTGCCGGCGCCGGCCAGATGCCGGGTGGTGGATATGGATCTTCGGCCGGGCGGCGCCTTCGTCACCCGGATCAGCGAAGGCGGCGGCGCATTCACCCCGCATCTGGATGCATGCTTCCTCGCAGTCGACGATCACGAGCGCATCGTCTTCACCAATTCGCTGGTCGCGGGATGGCGCCCCGCCGAGAACCCTTTCATGACGGCCATCATCACGCTCAAGGATCATGCAGACGGCACGGACTATGCCGCCCACGTCATGCACAGGAGCAATGCCGACCGGACCATGCACGAGGAAATGGGCTTTTACGACGGCTGGGGCACGGTGATCGGGCAGCTCGCCGGCCTCGTCGAGGGCAAGGTCCAATAGGGGAGGCGGGTATGCGCAAGATTGTCCTGCAGATGATGACGACGCTCAATGGACGCCTCGACGATCCGCTCGCCTGGATGGGCACCGTCGGCGAAGACCAGTACCGGGCGATCGATCGGCTCTATGCCACCTACGACACCGTGCTCGTCGGCCGCGTGACCTACGAAGAGATGGCAGCTTATTGGCCGGGTGCCCTTTCGGAAGACGTCGGAACCGAAACCAATCGCAAGATGGCGCGCCGGATGAACGACTATCGCAAGCTGGTCTTTTCGCGCTCGGGGTCCGAGATGCTGACCAAATGGAACAATGTCGATCAGGTTGTTGTCGCCGATGACGATGCGCTTGTCGCCTATCTCCTTCAGTTGAAGGCGCAGCCGGGCGGGGATATCCACCTCTCGGGCGGTGCGAGCCTGGCGCGGACTGTTATTGGCCTTGGTCTCGTCGACACCTTCCACTTCTTTGTCTACCCCGTTACGTCCCCGGGCGTCGCCTGGTTTTCCGGGCTTCCGCAACGCTATGATCTGCAACTGATGGGCACGGACACCTATGCGAACGGTGTGGTCGGGCTTCACTACGAACCGCTCCACGGGCAGAATGCGGAGCGGGCTGGCAGCTTTTCCGAGCTGCTCGCTTGACGCTGGCTCGCTCCTGTAGTTGGCCCTGCCTGGGCGAAACCCGCCCGCAGGGCACCTGATCCGGCGTGTCGCAAAGCCTGATATCATTCGTGCGGTTTGCTACAGTCGATGACGCCGATATCCTTCAGCAACACTGCGCAACGAGCAGCAAAGACGCAAAGCGAAGACACCCAGCGTCGTTGTCTCGGGGCGCATCTGGCCGGAGATCCACTCTGCACAGTCTTGGAAATGCCTTAGCCGCCGTGCTCCAGCGCCACCTTCAGCCGGTCATAGGTCGGGGCTAGGGCCCGCAAGCTGGCGGCCGCATCGGCGTCCTTTCGTGCCACCAATGGATGCTGCAGCGCGCCGATGAGCCGGGCCTGGTCGTCGGCGATGCGTGCGGCCTGGTGGTAACCGGCCCGTGCAAGGCAGGCGGCGGCGTCGGCTGAGCGGCGCGCGCCGACGCGGACGGCGAAGTGGATCATGTGCGCCCTCAGTCCCTTGTCGCAAGCGGTCTCGATGCGATCGGCGAGCATTTCGGCGGCTTCGGCATTGCCAAGGGTTCTCTGGGGAACGGGCCGGTCCGTTTCCATCGACAACCAGTGGATGGCGGCTGGGACCGACGCCCGTATGGTTTCGATATCCGACATCTCGGCGACACGGACAAAGTCGGTCCGCATCGTGTAGGCATCACCGTAGCTCAACGTGTCGGCGCGCCATGCGGCCATGAAGTTGGCAAGCGGCAGGCGCGCATAGGGGTGACCCTGCGGATCGTGCATCAGCACGCTGTCCTCGTCCATCTCGAGCACCACGACGTAGTGGTCGGCATCGATCGGTCCGCTCATTCCCGGCTGGTGGCGCAGATGCCCCATCTCGACCGGGCCAATCCACACTGGTCCATCCTTGAGGGCTGCGCGCAGGCGGGAAAGCGCATCGTCCGCGTCGCCACCCTTGCTCAGGGTGGATGTCCAGCCGAGGGCCGCAAGCGCACCGTCGAATCCGGCTTCCGGATCCCAGCCATAGGGGTCGAAGAAAGGCAGGGTGCCGCCGATGAGCTGCATGCCGAACGGGCTGCCGGTGGCAAATTCGATCACTGCGGTGGAGGGCGCCTGTGCGCCGAACATCATGGCAAACGAGTTGGCGTAACAATAGGGACCGGAGCCCGTATAGGCAAAATGCATCATGATCGTCTGTCCTGTTGGTCGTCTGTAAAGTCAGGTGATGGGGTAGGCGACATCGAAGGCGGCGCCCTGGCTTCCGGGGTAGATTTCGTAGGGGCTGCCGATGCAATGGACGTCGCTTCGCGCGTCGAGCCAGCTCTCGATGGCGTCGTAGACGCGCAAGATCTGCGGGAAGTTCTCACAAGTCGGCGCTACCGGCAGAAAGACCTCGCGCCGTTTCGCCTGAAAGCGGATGCGCAGGTCTTCGGCAGGCTCGACGCTGCCTTCATAGGCAATGGCGACCTCCACCAGTCCTTCGCTGTCTCGGCTGACGGTCTCGTGGAAATGCACGGTCATGGCACCGCCGTCGGCGACCCCGCAGTCGCGGAGGTATCTTCGAATATTCGCCTCGGCTCTTGCCATGAACCCATCGAGCGCCTCGATAGTGAGTTGCCGCTGGCAGGAAATCAGCTTGCAGGCCCCAACCTCGCGCATCGCAACCTTCGAGACCATCCCGGCGTCGCGGCCATCGCTCTGGCGTGCTATGGCATCGACAAGCTCGGTCTGCTCAACCAGTCGCTCGCCTTGGGCTTCGAGCCAGGACCGCAATTCGACAAGCCGGCTGTCCGCATCGAGCTCGATCAATTGGGCAATGCGCGCTATCGGAAGGCCAAGTCTGCGCAGGCGCGCGATCAGCCGCGCCCGTGCTGCCTGCTCGGGCGCATAGTAGCGGTAGCCCGTCGCCGGATCGGTATAGGCAGGCACGAGGATGCCCTGCTCGGCATAGAGCCGCAGCGCCTTCGGCGACAGTCGCGTGGCCGCTCCGAAACGACCGGCAAGAAGATAAGAATCGCTCATGGATCCGACTGTGGGGCTCGCCCCTGGGGCGAGGTCAAGAGGCATTCTTGGCCGATGTGCTTGTCTCTCACTGGCGCCCGCTTTTACGTCATCGGGTGCGGGCGGAGGAGGGAGTGCCGCAGGGCTTTGCGACATGGCCGGAACGCCCTGTGGCGGTTTCAAGGGATCAGGCTTCCGCCGCCCGTCGCCGTGTCAAACGGCCGAGAGCGATCAGCGTGCCGATCGCCATGATTGACGAATAGCCGGCTAATGGAAATGCACTATCGCCCCCGAGCAGCACCACGGCCACAGTGCCGAGCACCCCGACGATCAGGCTTTGGATGCAGAAGTAGAGCGCGACTGCCGTTCCTGCCACGTGGCCGAAGGCCTGCAGCGCTCCATTTGCGGTGACCGAGCCGGTGAAGACGATGCCGACGGCAATGACCCACATTGGAGGCACGAAGCTCCAGAACGACGGCGCGCCCACGCTCTCGCCGGTGACGAGCAGCGCCGCGCCGAGAATGAGCAGCCCCATCCCGCGGGCAAGACTGCCGGCGATGCCCCAGAGCGCCACGAAGCGTTTGGCGAAGCGGGTGGTCACGATCATCACCACCGCTACCGTTGCAAAGACCAGGCTGAAGCCGAGTTCAGAGTAACCCGCCCGATCGATGAGCACGCGCGGCGCCGTCGAGAAGAACACGAAGAACGAGCCCATCGCCGCGCTGAAGCCGAGCGTATAGGTCCAGAACGTCCCGTTCGTGAGGATCGGGCCGAAGGCCCGCCTTTGGCTTTCGGCGCCGACAGGTCGTGTTTCGTGCCATCGCAGCATGGCGTTCACCGTCGCGACGATCGCGAGAACGCCAAGCGTGACGAAGATCGCTCTCCAGCCGAGGTGGCTGGCCAGAAGCGCGCCGGCAATCGGCCCGAACGCCGGGACGAAGGCGAGCATCGCGCTGAAGAGCCCGTAGATGGTCACGCCCTCCGGCCGCTCCGCATAGACGTCGCGGACCGTCGCAAAGGTGGCGACAAGGGCCGCCGATGCGCCGATCGCCTGAAGGAGGCGCAGCGCGAGGAAGGCCGGCGCCGACGCGGTCGTGGCCATTAGCAGCGAGGCCGCCGCAAACAGCAGCGCCCCGCCGATCAGTACCGGACGCCGTCCGATGCGGTCGGAAACCGGCCCGAAGACGATTTGGCCGACGCCGAGAACGATCATGTAGAGGCTCAGGCTCAGCTGGATGATTGCCGGGGTGGTGCCAAGAATGCCGGGCATGGCAGGCACTATGGGAAGATAGATATCCATCGCCAGCGAGGCGAGGATGTCGAAGGGTGCCATCAGCAGCAACGCTGCCGGCACCAAATAGGTCCAGGTTGGTGATATATGGTTGGGCACGATGGAACATCCGCTCAAATGAATGACATTCGGCGGCGCTCTGCCTTGGTATCGGTGGTGTGAAATGACCGGACAGACGCCGCAACAACGATTGAAGTGTTGTTGCGGCTTACCTGGTTGCTGACTCGGTGGTCCCCATTCCGGTCTCCAAAGAAATTCTGCGCGCGTTGGTTTATGCGTGACCCGTTTACCAGCCAAGGCAGCAAACGACAACCACTTGCTGTCTCGTGACCATGATCACGACGGCGCCTTGCATCCAGAAGAATGCACGAGGCACGCTCCAGCACGTTGATTCCAAAGCATGCTATCCGCCCTGAGCGAAATCACCTCAAACCGCGATACTCTGCTGATGTGTCGCCTCGCGCTGGCGTTATGGGTGTTGGCCCGGTTTCACCGTCAGCCGGTTCTCGACGGTCGTCACACCGATAACCGACCTTGCGGCGTCACCGGCGCAAGCCACGTCGGACTCGCTCTGAACCTGACCCGACAGCACGATCATTTCGCCGAGCGCAAACACGTCCATATCGGTGATATCGATGAAGGTGGCGTAGCGGATGAAGCGCAGGACCTTGCCCGCCAGATCGTCATCCTTCAGATGAGGATCGTCGTCCTGGTGGGAGTAAATGGGCTTCTCTGTTGGCATTGGCTTTATCCCGGTGCTGTTCGGGAACGCCCCGGACAAGGGAATGTTCCGGTCTTCTTGCCCCGGATCTGCGGCCTCGACCGATGCACGCAACGGGTCGCGCAACCTTGCGGGGGTGACGCGAACGGGTCTATTCCTGTCGAACCGTTCCCAAGGTTGACGCATGTCCGATATTTTTCTGAACGTTCTGCCCGTCTTCATCCTGATCCTCACAGGCTGGTTGATCGTCCGGTTTGGCTACCTGAAGCCGACCGTCGGCGATGCGCTCGGCGATTTCGTTTTCCGGGTCGCGGTGCCCGTTCTTCTGTTTCGAACGATCGCCGAGGCGGATTTCAAGGACGGCTCGCCCTGGCCGCTCTGGGTCGCCTATTTCTCCGGCGTCGCCGTCACCTGGACCATCGGCCATCTCGCAGCGACGCTCGTCTTTGGCCGCGATGCCCGCATGGGGGTGCTCGCCGGTGTTTCCTCGGCCTTCGCCAACACCGTCTTCATCGGCCTGCCGCTGGTGTCGCGCATCGTCGGCGAGGAGGGGATCGTGGCGCTCTCCATCCTGCTCTCCGTTCATCTGCCTGTCATGATGATCGCCGGCACGGTGCTGATGGAGCGCGCCGAGCGCAAGGTCAGCGGCAAGCCGGGGCAAAGCCCGCTGACGCTTTTGGGGGGTGTTGCCCGCAACCTGGCGCGCAATCCGCTGGTCATCGGCCTTGCCTGTGGCGCCGCCGTCCACCTTGTCGGCCAGCCGCTGGGCGGACCGGTCAAGAGTGTTGTCGATCAGCTTGCCGCCGTTGCCGCGCCGGCCGCACTCGTGTCGATCGGCATGGCGCTCGACAAGTATGGTCTTGTCGGCAATCTCGGTCTGGCGACGGTGACGAGCGTCTTGAAGCTCGTGGTCCTGCCGGGTGTCGTCTTTGCTGCCTGTCACCTGCTCGGCCTCAACGATGACTGGACGACGGC
Organism: Ensifer sp. GW823-FHT05D09; assembly: GCF_058795755.1. NCBI lineage: Bacteria > Pseudomonadati > Pseudomonadota > Alphaproteobacteria > Hyphomicrobiales > Rhizobiaceae > Ensifer > Ensifer sp. GW823-FHT05D09. The sequence continues at coordinate 124,494 of NZ_JBXAIA010000001.1, forward strand.
ACTTGTCCTCACTTCCGCAGTGCCGACCGGCGTCAATGCCTGGCTGATCGCCAACCATTTCAACGTCGGTCACGCACTGGCGTCATCGACCATCACGCTGACGACGGCGCTTGGTGTGGTCAGCGTTTCGGCGTGGGCCTACCTCCTGATGTAGAGCCGGTCGCCCGGGCGCAAGACAGCAAAAAGCCCGGCGCGATGGCCGGGCTTCTCGAAATCAGATCGATTGCACGCTCTGGCTTATTGGGCCGGTGCGGGCTGGCCTTCCGGAGCAGCCTGGCCTTCAGCCGGCTTGGCTTCCGCTGCAGGCGCTTCGGCCGGCTTCTCGGCGGCGCCTTCGGTGGCCGCAGCGGGAGCTGCTTCCGCAGAGGCGGCTGCATCCGGGAGAGCGGCCGGAGCGTCGGCATGTTCGCGCAGGTAGGCGATCAGGTTGGCGCGTTCGTCAGGCTTCTTGACGCCGGCAAAGCCCATGGCGGTGCCCGGAACGTGCTTCTTCGGTGCTTCGATGAAGAAGCTGAGGTGGTCGTAATCCCAAACGACCTTGCCGCCTTCGGAGAAGGTCTTCATGCCAGCCGAGTAGCTGAAGCCTTCATGCGAGGCGATCGGGCGGTTGACGAGACCCCACAGGTTGGGGCCGACCTTGTTGGCCCCTCCCTTATCCACGGTGTGACAGCTTGCGCATTTCTTGAACACGGTTTCGCCGGCTGCAACGTCTGCCTTGAGGAGCAAGGGCTTGATATCGACTTCAGCCTCTTCCTGGGCGCCCGCACCAGCATCCGCCGTGCCTTCTTCGGCAACGATCGCGAAGCCTTCCTTCTCGGGAGCCTCGGAATGGAAAATGCCTTCCGAAGCAATGGATACGGACATCAGAACGAAAACCGTACCCAGAAAGGCACCCACGCCCATGTTCACATATGAGTTCATCTGCAAACGCTCCCTTTGCCACCGGCGTAAACAAAAACCCGGCCCATCTTGAAATCGCGCGGAACCTATGTCTTTTGGCTCTGCGTTGCAACAGAGATTATGGACCCCGAACTGAGACTTTTTGACACCTTCGGCGGGGTTCTTGAAGGCCACATCATGAAACGCGAAAATTCAGGCAAAGCCATCGTGCTCATTCCGGCACGCATGGCCTCCACCCGTCTGCCGGGCAAACCGCTCGCCGATATCTGCGGCCTGCCGATGATCGTCCAGGTTGCCAAGCGTGCGGCGGAAGCCGATGTCGGACGCGTCGTCGTGGCCGTTGACGACCAGACTGTGTTCGATGTCGTGCGCGATGCCGGTTTCGAAGCGATCATGACGCGGATCGACCACCAGTCCGGTTCAGACCGTATCTACGAGGCGCTGACGAAGGCCGATCCGCACCGTGAGGCGGAATTCGTCATCAACGTCCAGGGCGATCTACCGACGATCGAGTCCGCTCCGATCCGCGCCTCGCTAAAGCCGCTCGTCGACAATGCCTCGACCGATATCGCCACTCTCACGGTGGCAATCACCGATGAGGAAGAGAAGAAGAGCCCCAACATCGTCAAGATCGTCGGTTCGCCGTTGTCGGCCACGCGCCTGCGCGCTCTCTATTTTACCCGCGCCACCGCGCCCTACGGCGAGGGGCCGCTCTACCACCACATCGGCCTTTACGCTTACCGGCGCCAGGCGCTCGAAAACTTCGTCGCTCTGAAGCCGTCGACGCTGGAAAAGCGCGAATCGCTCGAGCAGCTCCGGGCGCTCGAGGCCGGCATGCGCATCGATGTCGAAATCGTCGATACGGTTCCGCTCGGCGTCGATACGCCGGTCGAGCTGGAAAAAGCCCGCCGCATCCTTTCCGAAAAAGCCTGAGAAGGAAGACAGTGTGACCACGAAGACCAACAGGATCTCCTTCCAGGGCGATTACGGCGCCAACTCCGACATGGCCTGCCGCGACATGTTTCCGTCGATGGAGCCGCTTCCCTGCCAGACGTTCGAAGATGCCTTCGTCGCAGTGGAGAACGGCGAGGCGGATCTGGCGATGATCCCGATCGAAAACACCATTGCCGGCCGCGTTGCCGACATTCACCACCTGCTGCCCGAATCGCGTCTTCATATCGTCGGCGAATACTTCATGCCGATCCGCTTCCAGCTGATGGTGCTGCCGGGCGTGACGCGCGACGAGATCCGCACGGTTCACAGCCACATTCATGCGCTCGGCCAGTGCCGCAAGATCGTGCGCGCCAATGGCTGGAAGCCGGTGGTTGCCGGCGATACGGCAGGGGCTGCCAAGCTGGTATCGGAACAGGGCGACCGCTCGATGGCGGCACTCGCGCCGCGGCTTGCTGCCGATCTCTACGGGCTCGAGATCGTCGCCGAGAATGTCGAGGACACGGAAAGCAACGTGACGCGCTTCGTCGTGCTGTCGCGCGAGGAAGAGCGGCTCGCCCGCAGCGCCGACGATGAACTGATCATCACCACCTTCGTGTTCAACGTGCGCAACATTCCGGCCGCCCTCTACAAGGCGATGGGCGGTTTTGCCACCAACGGCATCAACATGACGAAGCTCGAGAGCTACCAGCTCGGCGGCAAGTTTGTCGCCACGCAATTCTATGCGGATATCGAGGGCCACCCGGATGATGTCGGCGTCCGTCACGCCATGGACGAGCTGCGCTTCTTCTCCGAGAAGGTGCGCATTCTCGGCACCTACAAGGCACACCCGATGCGGGGCGTGCTCTAAGTGTGCCCGAAGCGCGATTGCAGATAAGGCTTACCGGTTGGTTAACCGGCTACGCGTCTGGTGCATGCCTAGTCTGCAATCGCGGCGGTACCTAAATAATGTGCAAATGCCTATTTGACGCTCGTTCACATATGGAGTGTTAAAAATGAAGATCCGTCAGAAGATCGTTGAATATGCAAAAATGCGCCGTGCGATCCGCGAGCTGAATTCGCTGGATGACCACGCCCTGAGCGATATCGGTATCTCCCGTTCGCAGATCCAGGCCGCCGTTTACGGCCGCTAATCAGCACCATTCGCCGTATCCCGCCACCCAAGCTGGCGGGATACGCGCAAACCCTTGATCTAGTCATCAAAGAGACACACGCGCAGGCGGTGTCCATCCGGGTCAAGCGCCACGAAGGTCGGTCCAAAATCCATCTTCGTCAGCTCCTGCGCAATCGTCAGGCCAGCACCTTTCCACTTTTCATAATGCGCTCGCACCGCCTCTTCGTCTTTCACCATGAATGCCAGTTCGCAACGGTTGCCCATCTCTGATGGCTCCGGCGTCACCGTGTCCTGCGCCCAAAGCCCGAGGACGAAGCCGTCCTGCAGTTCGAACGACGAAAAGGTCGGGTAGGAGACGAGTGGCTCCTTGTCGAGCAGCTTGCTGTAAAAGCCGACGCTTGCCAGCGGATCGGCGACATAGAGAATTATGAGATTTGCCTTGGCCATGATCTGTCTCCTTTTCGGGAGTTGCAGATTAGCGTGCACCGCTGCCAGTTTCTGTCAGCATTGATTGCCGTCTTCGTTGCGCGTCTTGTCGATGGAAGATGCGCTCCAAGCATTTCGCTCGAAATGCCTCAGGCCGAACCGACACGCCTGCCTTCGGGCGGGCCGATGTTCTGGGTCTCCCGCCATTCCCGAAGCAACACCTGCCGCCGTCGCCCATAGCGCGTCTCGCTGATGTCGGCCTGCCGGATTCGGTCGGTCCGGAAGTGCCGGAACCCCTGGCGTAGCTCGCACCATGCAACCAGCACCCGGACATTCTCGAAGAAGCCGAGCGCAAACGGCCAGACGGTGCGACGCGTCTCGCCGCCATCCGTATCGATATAGCTGAGATCGAGCTTGCGCTCGTGGCGTATCGCCTTGCGCAACAGCGAAACGTCGATGCGATCGGCGACGGGCGCGACTGGCCCGACAAGCAGCGTCGAGGCATCGAGTTCTTCACGAAGATCTGCCGGCAGAACCGCCGCGATCTTGGCGAGCGCATCGCCGGCTGCCGTCGCCAGATGGGTGTCTGCGCGTTTTGCCACCCAGCGTGAGCCAAGCACCAAGGCTTCGATCTCCTCCTGCGAGAACATCATCGGCGGCAGCATGAAACCGGGTTTGAGGACATAGCCGAGCCCCGGCTCGCCCTCGATATCGGCGCCCTGGGCCTGCAGGCTGGCGATATCGCGGTAGAGCGTCCTGAGGCTGACGCCGGTTTCCTCCGCCAGCCGCCGGCCGCTGACGGGCTGACGGTAGCGTCTGAGAACCTGCAGCAGGTCGAGCAGCCGTTCGGAGCGGGACAAGGCAAGTCTCCTCGTATCGGCCGGTCTGTGCTCAGCCGTGCTCGCCCCAGGCCAGCCAGTCGCGCATCAGCCGGTGGGCGATGGCGCCCTTCGGCGGCGGGATATGCTCGTTGCCGGTGTCGGCGACACCCGTCGTGCGCTCCAGCATCGCCGCCGTCTCGTCGCGCGTGAACCAGCGAACGTCTTCGAGTTCCTGCTCGTCGCGCTTGATCACTGTGGATTTCGCTTCGGCATAGCAGCCGATCATCAGCGTGTGCGGCATCGGCCAGGGCTGCGAGGCATGGTAGCGCACGCGGCCGACATGGATGCCGGATTCCTCGTGGGTTTCGCGGCGCACGGCATTTTCGATGGTCTCGCCCGGCTCGACGAAGCCGGCGAGGCACGAATACATGCCTGCGGTGAAGTGCGGGCTGCGGCCGAGCAGGCAGAGGTCGCGATCCAGATCGATGGTCATCATGATGACGACGGGGTCGGTGCGCGGGAAGACCATGTGACCGCAGGCGGTGCAGATCCGGCGATAACCGCCTGATTTGCCCTCCATCGGTCCGGCACAACGGCCGCAGAAGCGGTTGTTGGCGTTCCAGGTGATCAGGCTCGAGCCTTGAGCGAACTGGCCGAGAAGCTCTTCCGGCAGCATCTGCTGACGATAGAGTGTGCGCCCGTCGGCGATCTTGAACGGCTCGGCGACATTGTCCTCGGTCAAGCCCGTCGGCACGGCCAGCCGCGGCTCGCCGTTTGGCAGGTAGCCGAGCAAAATGGTCTCGTCGAGCACCGGATCCAGCCCCTCGAGCTCATAGGGGGCAAACAGCGGATCGATGATCTTCTCGTCGTGCTTGACGATCAGCTTGGGTCCGGAAAATGCGAGGAAATGGGCGCCAGGATGCTTGAGCGCAACTTCGATGCAATCGTCGGCGCGGTGCTCCGACTGGCGATCCAGGTGGTTCTCGGAAAAGGCGACGAGGGTGCTCGGCTCCGGATGGGGGCTTCGAAGGTCAAAGATCGATTTCGTCATGTTCAGAGATTTTCCAGAATGCGGGCTGCAAATGCCTGGTGGTCTTTCTCGCCCCAGGGCTCCGACTTGCCGAAGCCCCAGACGGGGCCGGGCCAGTTCGGGTCGCCGTCGCTGCGGGCGATGATATGCACATGGAGCTGCCGGACGATATTGCCGAGCGCACCGACATTGATCTTCTCGGCACCGGTGACTTTTTTCAAGGCGGTTGCCACCATGTTGGTCTCGAATGTCAGCATCGTCTGGTCGAGCGGCGACAGATCGAAAATCTCGGAGATACCCCCGCGTTGGGGAATGAGCACCAGCCAGGGCCAGCGGCGATCGTTCATCAGGCGCATTTGGCAGAGGCCGATCGAGGCGATCGGGATGCCATCGCGTTCAAGCCGCTCGTCAAGGGTGAATGTCGTCAAGAAGGTCTCCTTGGGCCGTGAGCGGATTCGCCTTGTTTTGCATATCGATATCAGTTTTTTGATGGCTTGGCTTGCATTTGCTTGCGATATTGCCGATATGGGAGCCGGGAGGTTGGTGGTGGACGAGCCACTCGCCAACCGGGTCAGGTCCGGAAGGAAGCAGCCCTAACGAGCCCCGGCACGGGTCATCGTGCCAGCCTCCCACCTGCCTGATTGCTGAGATCGAAACCGCTCTCAGCAATCAGGCAGCACCACACGCTGTTGCGGTGACCAGGCGCATCCCATGCGACGCGCGGTCCCGTAAATCCGTCCTGTCGGGACACGAATTCATTAAGCGGCAGGGTCGATGAGCGACGAAACGTCCATTTCATCCGAACAGAAACCAGCCGCCTACCGCGTTCTGGCGCGCAAGTATCGCCCCAAGGATTTCTCCGATCTGATGGTCGGCCAGGAGCCGATGGTGCGCACGCTGACCAACGCGTTCGAAACCGGCCGTATCGCGCAAGCCTATATGCTGACCGGCGTACGCGGGGTGGGCAAGACCACCACCGCCCGCATTCTCGCCCGTGCGCTCAACTACAAGACGCCCGACATCGATCGACCGACCATCGACCTGCGCGTGCCCGGCGAGCACTGCCAGGCGATCATGGACGGGCGCCATGTCGACGTCATCGAGATGGACGCCGCGTCGCATACCGGTATCGACGATATCCGCGAGATCATCGAGCAGGTGCGCTACCGCCCGGTTTCGGCGCGCTACAAGGTCTATATCATCGACGAAGTGCACATGCTGTCGACGCAGGCATTCAACGGCCTCTTGAAGACGCTGGAAGAGCCGCCGGAGCATGTGAAGTTCATCTTCGCCACCACCGAAATCCGCAAGGTGCCGATCACGGTCCTGTCGCGCTGTCAGCGTTTTGACCTCAGGCGCATCAGCGGCTCCGACCTCGTCGGCCTGTTTTCGACCATTCTCGGCAAGGAAGGCGTTTCCTTTGACCCGGAAGCGCTGGCAATGGTGGCGCGTGCGGCCGAAGGCTCGGCGCGCGACGGCCTGTCGCTGCTTGACCAGGCGATCGCCCACGGCGGCGGTTCCGTCGAGGTCGAGACCGTCCGCTCGATGCTCGGTCTTGCCGATCGCGCCCGGATCGTCGATCTGTTCGATCATATCGTCCGGGGCGATGTTGCCGCAGCGCTTGGCGAGTTCACGGCCCAATACGAGGCGGGCGCCAACCCGACGGTGGTGCTGACCGATCTTGCCGATTTCACCCATCTCGTCACCCGGCTGAAATACGTGCCGGATGCCGCCAGCGATCAGTCCCTGAGCGAGATCGAGCGGACGCGCGGCGCGGACTTTGCCGGCAGTGTCGCCGTCAGCACGCTGTCGCGCATCTGGCAGATGCTGTTGAAGGGCATTCCCGAGGCCGAGAGCTCGTCGCGCCCGGCGGGTGCGGCCGAAATGGTGCTGATCCGGCTTGCCCATGCGGCCCATCTTCCCTCGCCGGAAGACGCGGCAAGACGTGTGCTCGAACTGTCGGGCAGCGATGGCGGCGGTGCCCGTCCGGCCCCAGGTGGCGGCAATGGCGGCGGCATGCAGGCGTCAGTCGGTGCACCCGTGCAGGCACAGGCCATCCAGCCGGCATCGATGGGACGACCGACCGGCAATGGCGCGACGATGCTGCGCGCGGTTCCCGATGTCAGCCCTCAACCGATCAGCGTCGGACAAATCGAAGAGCGGCCCGCCATCGCGCCTGTCGCCAAGGCGCAAGCCTCCGTGCCGGTCAATTCGGTCAGCGACATCGCCGACCTCTGCGGCAAGAACAAGGACATCAAGCTGAAGACGCTGGTGCGCGGCTTCGTGCGGCTGGTTCGCATCGAGCCCGGGCGTCTCGATGTCAATGTGACCGATGATGCGCCCAAGACCTTGCTCGGCGAACTCGCCGTCAAGCTCAAGGAGTGGACCGGCATTCACTGGATCGTCAGCTACAGCCGCGAGCCCGGCGAGCCGACCCTGATCGAAGCCGAGCAACGGGCCCAGGAGAAGCGCGTCAGCGACGCGCGCCAGGATCCTGATGTGGCGGCCATCCTCGCCCGTTTTCCGGGCGCCAAGATCACCGACGTGCGCATCCGCGCCGTCGAGGAAGAGGAGGCCGAGAGCGTTGCTCCGGCCACAGCCGAATCTGCCGATGGCGATATCGTCCCCGGCGACGATATCGAATAGTCCGTCGGACGAACGACCGGAAATTTCTAGAGAACAGGAGACGACGATGCGCGACATCATGGGGATGATGGGCAAGGTCAAGGAAATGCAGGCCAAGATGGAGAAGATGCAGGCGGAAATCGCCGCGCTCGAAGTCGACGGCACCTCCGGCGGCGGTCTCGTCACCGTCCGTCTCGATGGCAAGGGCACCCTGAAGAGCCTGAAGATCGATCCGTCGCTTTTCAAGGAAGACGACGTCGAGATTCTTGAAGACCTGATCGTCGCAGCACACAAGGACGCCAAGGACAAGGCCGAGGCAGTGCAGGCCGAAAAGACCCGCGAACTCACGGCCGGCCTGCCGATCCCGCCCGGCATGAAGCTGCCGTTCTGATCGCCTTCTTCGTCTGGCGTTGGATGGCGACCGACGCTCACCGGTATCGGTGAGCGTCTGTCGCATCTCGCGATCCATGTGCTTTGCAATGTGCCGGCGGCTCGTCCGCATGGCGCATTGGTGTCTGGCACTTCGCGTCGGCCCGGACTGGCGCCGGCTGCAAAGCATGGTAAATTGCCGCCTCCCGAGGAGGATCGCGCATGACCATGACGTCCCTGCTTATCTTTGCCGGCGCCTTGCTGGTTGCGGCCGGATCGCCCGGGCCGAGTGTCGCAGCGCTTGTCGCACGTGTGCTCTCGAAGGGCGCGCGCGACGTGCTGCCCTTCCTCGTGGCGCTCTGGATCGGCGAGGCCATCTGGCTGTCGTTTGCGGTGGCGGGTCTCGCAGCGATTGCCGAAAGCTTCCATCTGCTGTTTGTCGCCATCAAATGGCTCGGCGTCGCCTACCTTCTCTATCTCGCCTGGAAGATGTGGACGGCCGAACCGGATATGCCCGGCGACAGCCTGCCGCGGTCGCGCTCCGCCTCCAAGCTGTTCTTCGCCGGCCTGACGGTCACGCTCGGCAATCCCAAGGTGATGATGTTCTACGTCGCGCTGCTGCCGTCGATCATCGATCTGCGCTCAGTGACCTTGATCGGCTGGATGCAGCTGGTTGCGACCATGCTGGTGGTTCTGGTCGTGGTCGATCTCGGCTGGGTGACGATGGCTGCCAATGCCCGAAAGCTGCTGAAGAGCAAGCGCGCCGTTCGCATCGCCAACCGCGCTAGTGCGGGAACCATCGCCGGGGCGGCCGTCGTCATCGCCACCCGTTGAGTTCTGCTTCGACGCATCTTTCGGCCCCTGTGCTATCGCGGCCGGAGGCTGCGTCATATTCCGGCAAGGCGATTCCGTTTGTCGACGATATGGGCTAAAAGCGCCGCATGGCAAAGCGAGTCACCGGTCCCGAAATCGAAAAACTGATCCAGCTTCTGGCAAAGGTGCCGGGGCTGGGGCCGCGTTCGGCGCGGCGCGCGGCACTGCATCTGGTCAAGAAGAAGGACCAGCTGCTCGGGCCGCTGGCGGAAGCCATGGGCGAGGCCCATCGCAAGGTGCGCATCTGCTCGTGCTGCGGCAATGTCGATACGATCGACCCCTGCACGGTGTGCGCCGACGAACGCCGCGACCACACGGTGATCATCGTTGTCGAGGATGTCGCCGATCTCTGGGCGCTGGAGCGTGCCGCAGCCATGAACGCTGCCTATCACGTGCTCGGCGGCACGCTGTCGCCGCTCGATGGCGTCGGTCCCGATGATCTCAACATCAAGGGGCTGGTGCAGCGCGTGGCCAATGGCGGTGTGCGCGAGCTGATCATCGCCGTCAACGCCACCGTGGAAGGCCAGACCACCGCCCACTACATCACCGACCAGCTCGAGGGCATGGCGGTGAAGATCACCCGGCTTGCCCATGGCGTGCCGGTTGGCGGCGAGCTCGACTATCTCGACGAGGGTACGCTGGCTGCCGCCCTTCGTGCCCGCACCTCGATCTGACGCCATGAACGTGCGGGGTCTTCGCCCCGACCGCCCGCGATCCAACCGATAGGGAACCGGATGCTGAGATTTCTATCACTGTCGACCTTGCTGTTCTGCGTTCTCGCGGGCTTGGCCCAGGCGGCCTCCAAGGCTGATGTCGAGAGCCAGTTTCGCCAGTGGCTTCAGCGCGATCTCTGGCCGGAAGCCGAAAAGTCTGGGGTTTCGGCACGCTCCTTCAAGGCGGCATTCGCCGACGTGAAGCTCAACTGGGACCTGCCAGACCTAGCACCTCCCGGTTTTCCCAAGCCCAAGGAGCAGAAGCAGAGCCAGGCGGAGTTTTCCTCGCCCGGCAGCTACTTCTCGGAAAAACGTCTGCAGGGACTGGCGGCAACCGGGCGCAGCCTTGCCTCCACTCACGCCTCCACCTTGAAGCGGATCGAGAAGACCTATGGCGTGCCGGCATCGGTGGTCCTGGCGATCTGGGGTCGCGAATCCGGCTTCGGCCGCGCCAAGATCCCCTATCCCGTCGTCGACGTGCTGGCGACGAAGGCCTTCATGTCGACCCGGCCGGACCTGTTCCGCCGCGAGCTGATCGCCGCCTTGCACATTCTGGAAAGCGGCGACGTCGAGGAGGCATCGATGCGTGGCTCCTGGGCCGGCGCCATGGGGCAGCCGCAGTTCATGCCGTCGAGCTTCCTGCAATATGCCGTCGATTTCGACGGCGACGGTCGCCGCGACATCTGGAATTCGGTTCCAGACAGCCTGGCCTCGATCGCCAACTACCTCGTCAAGAAGGGCTGGCAGCGCGGCCGCGACTGGGGCTTCGAAGTGTCGATCCCGGCTGGCGTTTCCTGCGCGCAGGAAGGGCCCGATCTCGCCCGGCCGATGTCCGACTGGGCGGCCAAGGGCATCACCCGCATTTCCGGCAAGGCGTTTCCCTCGCATGAGCTTTCCGCGCCCTCGATGATGCTGGTTCCGGCCGGCACCCACGGGCCCGAGTTCATCGTCACGCCGAATTTCTACGTGCTCAAGGAGTACAACAACTCCGACCTCTATGCGCTGTTCATCGGCAATTTGGCCGACCGCATCGGCTCAGGCGGTGGTGCGTTCCGCGGCACCTGGGGCGATGTCGGCAACATGCTGCGCTCGGATGTACTGTCGATGCAGAAGGCGCTGGTCGCCAAGGGCTACGACGTCGGCAAGGCCGACGGTCTTGCCGGCTACAAGACCCGCCGCTCGCTCGGCGACTGGCAGGCCAAGAACGGTCTGGCGCCGACCTGCTTTCCCGATGCCTCGCTGAAGGCGAAGCTTCGGTAAGCCGGCACTCTCCGACAGCGGCGAGCAGTCCGGGCCGTTCGGCTTCGATTGGATGGGACTGCGCCCTCGACCGGGCGCAGTCGGTCAGTGCATGTCGACGTCGACTTGGCGCTTGTAGCGCTCGTAATGGGTCGGAACGATCGTCTGGCGCTCGATCATCCGGTGCACCCGTGGCGGTGCAGCACCCCGATGTAACGCGGTCAGCTTCTCTCCGACCGAGGCGTCGGCCTGGGTGCGCCGCTGGTTGTGGCGCACATACTCCACCCAGGTCGGCACATGATAGGTTTCCGTCCAGGTCGTCGGGATTTCGAGATCCCGCATCAGCGCCCAGTGGCCGGCACCGTCGCGGATGCGGATGCGCCGCCGCTCTGCCATGGTCTCCAGGAACTCGGGAATGTCGGCATCGTCGATCTCGTAATCGATCATGATGACGATCGGTCCGCTGCGGGGTTTCAGGTCCAGTTCGAGCAGCGGCTCGTTGAAGCGGTTGAGCGGATCGAGGTTGAGCGACTTGAACTCCGGCAAGGGCAGGCGCAGGCCGACGGCCGCGCCCGCCAGCATCAAGAGACAGGAGACGAAAAGCGCGTTGGTGGCGCCATGGAGTTCGGCCGTCGTGCCCCAGAGCCAGCTGCCGCCGGCAATACCGCCAAAGGTCATGGTCTGGTAGAGCGACAGCGCCCGGCCGACCACCCAGCGTGGGGCCGAAAGCTGAACGGTGGTGTTGAACAGCGACAGCGCCAGCACCCAGGATGCTCCTGAGGCCAGCAGCATGAGACAGCTCAGCCACGCATAGGCGCTGAAGGCGATGACGAGAGTACTCACGGCAAAGCCGCCGAAGGCCAGGCGCACGATCGCCTCGCTCGACATCATTTCGCGCAATCTTGCGCTCAGCAACGCCCCGCCGATCGCGCCAAGGCCAAAGGCGCCGAGCATCAGGCCGTAGGTCAGCGGACCGCCCTTGACGAGATCGCGCGCCACCAGCGGCAGCAGCGCCAGAATGGCGCTTGCCGACAGGCCGAACAGGAAGCCGCGCACCAGCACCTTGCCGATATTGGGCGACATCACGACATAGCGCAGGCCCGCCGTGATCGCCCTGCCGAGCGTTTCGCGCGGCAGCGGGCTCATGGTCACTTCGCGTCGCCAGCGCACCAGCGCAAAGAGGATGGCGAAATAGCTGAGCGTGTTGGCGGCAAAGGCGGCCGCCGCACCCGCGGTCGCGACGATCACGCCGCCGATGGCCGGGCCGACGCTGCGGGTGATGTTGAAGCCCATGCTGTTGAGGGCGACGGCCGCCGGCAGGTCGTCGCGCGGAACCATGTCGCCGACCGAGGCCTGCCAGGACGGGTTGTTGAGCGCGGTGCCGCAGCCGATCAGAAATGTGAAGAGCAGAAGCAGCCAGGGCGTGATGATGCCGAGATAGGCGCAGACGGTCAGAAGCGCCGACACCGTCAGCATGAAACACTGGGCCACAAGCATGATCCGCCGCCGGTCGAAATTGTCGGCGAGCGCACCGGAGACCAGCGAGAACATCATGATGGGAAGCGAGGTCGAGGCCTGCACCAGCGCGACCATGTTGGCCGATGAGGAAATCGACGTCATCAGCCAGGCGGCGCCGACCGTCTGGATCAGGCCGCCGAAGTTGGAGGCGAGGCTTGCGATCCAGATGGTGCGAAAGATGTCGTGCTTGAAGGGGGCAAGTGGCGAAATACGGGTGGGCACCTCGTCTTCTCTCTCGTGTCTTTTGATTGCGATATCGAAGCGGTTCGTTGCCTGTTATAAACCTCGAAGACCGAAGTGCCAGCCGCTGAAACTTGCCGTCGCATCGATTGCCTGCCGCCCGCACCGATAGGGCGCCTTGGACCGCTAACGGTCGAACACCTTGCAATTTGCGGCAACGAGGCGTATATGGGCCTCAAATTCTTGATCGGTAGATGAAGAGTGGGCCCGTCAGGACCCGCTCTTTTTTATTACCCGGTCCCATGAGGAGACATCGTTTGTCCGATCCGACAACCGCTGAAAATGAACTTGAACCCCGCCTGATCACCGAAACCGGTCTCGATCAGCGCATTGCCGACATCATCGAACCGGTGCTGATACCGATGGGCTATCGCCTGGTGCGCGTGCGCATGTCCGGCCAGAACGGCATGACGCTGCAGATCATGGCCGAGCGCAACGACGGCACCATGACCGTCGAAGATTGCGAAGCGATCTCGATGGCCATTTCCCCGGTTCTCGATGTGGAAGATCCGGTCGACAAGGCGTATCATCTGGAAGTGTCGTCGCCCGGCATCGATCGCCCGATGGTTCGCAAGTCGGATTTCTTCCGCTGGCAGGGTCACCTCCTGAAATGCGAAACCTCGGTGCTGGTCGAGGGCCGCAAGCGTTTCCGTGGTAAGATCGTGTCCGTGGATGCGGATGGTTTCCAGATCGAGCGCGATCAGCCTGCCTATGGCGAGGAAGTGACGGTCACCATTCCGTTCACCACGCTTGCGGAGGCGCGGTTGATCCTGACCGACGATCTGATCCGCGACGCCCTGACAGCCGACAAGAAGGCGAAGGCAGCGCGTGCCGCGAACGAGAATTTCGAAGACGAAGATTCACCTATCGAAGAATAAAAGCCGGGGCGGTGCTTGAGGCCCCCTGCAACCAGACGGAGACATGAGATGGCAGTCAGTGCTAACCGGCTCGAGCTTCTGCAGATCGCAGATGCAGTGGCACGCGAAAAGGTGATCGACCGCGAGATCGTTCTGGCCGCGATGGCCGATGCGATCCAGAAGGCCGCGCGCTCCCGCTATGGTTCGGAATCCAACATCCGCGCCGACATCAATTCCAAGACCGGTGAAATTCGCCTGCAGCGTCTCCTGGAAGTGGTCGAGAAGGCGGAAGACTATTCCACCCAGATCCCGCTCGAACTGGCGCGCGACCGCAACCCGGACGCCAAGCTCGGCGACTTCATTGCCGACCCGCTGCCGCCGATGGATTTCGGCCGTATCGCTGCCCAGTCGGCCAAGCAGGTCATCGTGCAGAAGGTTCGCGAAGCCGAACGTGACCGCCAGTTCGACGAATTCAAGGATCGCGTCGGCGAGATCGTCAACGGCACCGTCAAGCGCGTCGAATACGGCAACGTCATCGTCGATCTCGGCCGTGGCGAAGGCATCATCCGTCGCGACGAGATGATCCCGCGCGAGAACATGCGTTACGGCGACCGCGTTCGTGCCTTCGTCTACGACGTCCGGCGTGAACAGCGCGGCCCGCAGATCTTCCTGTCGCGCACGCATCCGCAGTTCATGGTCAAGCTCTTCACCATGGAAGTGCCTGAAATCTACGACGGCATCATCCAGATCAAGTCGGTTGCCCGTGACCCGGGTTCGCGCGCCAAGATCGCCGTGATCTCGAACGATAGCTCGATCGATCCGGTCGGCGCCTGCGTCGGTATGCGCGGTTCGCGCGTTCAGGCCGTCGTCGGCGAGTTGCAGGGCGAAAAGATCGATATCATTCCGTGGTCGCAGGACCCGGCATCGTTCATCGTCAACGCGCTGCAGCCGGCGGAAGTCGCCAAGGTCGTTCTCGATGAAGACGCAGAGCGCATCGAAGTCGTGGTTCCGGACGAGCAGCTGTCGCTCGCCATCGGCCGCCGCGGCCAGAACGTTCGCCTCGCGTCGCAGCTGACCGGCTGGGATATCGACATCCTCACCGAGCAGGAAGAAAGCGAACGCCGTCAGAAGGAATTCAACGAGCGCACCAACCTGTTCATGGATTCGCTCGACGTCGACGAAATGGTCGGCCAGGTTCTGGCTTCCGAAGGCTTTGCCGCCGTCGAGGAGCTTGCCTTTGTCGATCTCGACGAAATCGCTTCGATCGACGGCTTCGACGACGAAACGGCCACCGAGATCCAGACCCGCGCCCGCGAGTTCCTGGACAGGCTTGAAGCCGAGATGGATGCCAAGCGCAAGGAACTCGGCGTTGCCGACGAACTGCGCACGATCAATGGCCTGACCAGCCCGATGCTGGTCGCGCTCGGCGAGGAAGGCATCAAGACCATCGAGGACTTTGCCGGTTGCGCCGCCGACGACCTGGTCGGCTGGAGCGAACGCAAGGATGGCGAGACCAAGCGCTTCGAGGGTACGTTCTCGAAGTTCGAGGTTTCGCGCGCCGATGCTGAAGCCATGATCGTTCAGGCACGTCTTGCTGCCGGCTGGATCACGGAAGACGATCTTGCCGTCGAACAGGAAGAAGAAGAGGCGATCGAGGTTGCCGAAGGCGCGGAACAGGACGCCTGATGGCGACCACCGCATCGACTGACGCTGACGCTCTGCCTTCGGACAACGGTCCGAAGGACAAGAGCGGCAGCACCCGGACTTGCATCGTCACGCGCGAGAGTGGCTCGCCCGACGATCTGATCCGCTTCGTCGCCGGACCCGACGGCCGCATCGTTCCCGATCTGAAGCGTCAGCTTCCGGGGCGCGGCTGCTGGATCAAGGCGGAGCGGGCGCTGGTTGAAAAGGCCATGGCGAAGAAGCTCTTCGCCCGTGCCTTGAAGGCCGACGTCAAGGTCGATGCGACGTTGGCCGACGACGTGGACAGGCTGCTCGTCGAGCAGCTTGCCGGCATGATGAACATGGCGCGCAAGGCGGCCCAGTTCATCTCCGGCGCAACGAAGACGGAGCAGGCCGTTCGTGGATTGGCGGCGCTCGCCGTCTTTCACGCGAGCGATGCGGCCGCCGACGGCGTCCGCAAGATTGACCAGGCCCGCAAGGCAATGAGCTTTGTGGTTGAAGATGAAACGGAAATACCCGCGTTCCGCCCCTTTTCGGCGGCGGAAATGGAGGGCCTTTTGGGAAGTAATGCTTTTATCCATGCCGCAACGCTTGCAGGGCAGGCGGGTGAGGGTGTAGTGAAGCGCGCAATCATGCTCGAAAAGTACCGTGGATCCGTCCCGGTCCGGGCCGAAGGCGGCGCTGGCAAGCCACAGCAATGACCCGCGTCACCGGCAAAATCCGGCATCGCGTACATTGTTTGAGACAATTTGGAAGACAGGGTCAGGTGATACGCATCCGGCCCTGATCGCTAGGAACGGAACGGAATGACCGACAACAACGACGACAAGACAGGCAGCGCAGCAGGCAAGAAGACGCTGACCCTGAAGCCCTCCGGGGTTTCGCAGGGGACCGTGCGTCAGGACATGGGCCGTGGCCGCACCAAGGCGGTCGTGGTCGAAACCAAGAAGCGCCCCTTCCATCGCCCCAAGGACGAGCGACCGATCACGCCGGTGGCCGCGGCTCCCGCTGCCCGGCCGGCCGAGCAGCAGCGTCCGGCCCAGCCGCAGCCTTCGGGCCGTCCGGCGCCGCAGCCGCAGCAGCATCAGACCCGCCAGGAAGCCAACCAGGCGAACCGTCCGCGCGTCGGCGTCGTTCTGAACCAGCTTTCCGCCGGTGAGATCGATGCGCGCCGCCGTGCTCTGGCCGAAGCGCAGATCCGCGAAGCGGAAGAAGCGGTCATTCGCGCCGAGAACGAAGCGCGCCGCAAGCGTGAGGAAGAAGCCCGTCTCCTGCAGGAGAAGGAAGAAGCCGCACGCCGCGCCGCAGAAGAAGCGGCCCGCCCGGCTGTCGAGCCCGAAGCAAAGGCCGAAGAGGTTGTCGAAGAGCGCCCCGTGGCTGCTCGCGCACCGGCTTCCCCCGAGCGTCGCCCCGACAACCGTCCGCAGGCCGGAAGGCCCGCTGCCGCGCCGGCAGCTGGAGTTCCGACGCCGGCACCGGCCGGTGCTCTGCGCGGCCGCAAGGTCGACAACGAAAAGGATGACGACCGTAGCAGCCCACGTCCAGGCGCAGGTCCGGTTCGTGGCAAGGTCGTGCGTCCGGAGCCGGCAAAGCCGGTCACGCGCCCGAAGGGTGACGATGGTCGCCGCCAGGGCAAGCTCACGCTGACGACCGCTTCCGACGAGGATGCCGGCCAGCGCGCCCGTTCGCTGTCGGCGATGCGTCGCCGCCAGGAAAAGTTCAAGCGCAGCCAGATGCAGGAGACCCGTGAGAAGATTTCGCGCGAAGTCGTTCTGCCGGAAACCATCACCATTCAGGAACTGTCGCAGCGCATGTCCGAACGGGCCGTTGACGTCATCAAGTACCTGATGAAGGAAGGCCAGATGATGAAGCCCGGCGATCTGATCGACGCCGACCTGGCAGAACTCATCGCCGGCGAATTCGGCCACACCGTCAAGCGCGTCTCCGAGTCCGACGTCGAAGAAGGCATCTTCAACGTCTCCGACGTCGACGAAGAGCTGGAATCGCGTCCGCCGATCGTCACGATCATGGGTCACGTCGACCACGGCAAGACCTCGCTGCTCGACGCCATCCGTCATGCCAACGTCGTTGCCGGCGAAGCGGGTGGCATCACCCAGCACATCGGCGCCTACCAGGTCGAGCAGAACGGTCACAAGATCACCTTCATCGACACCCCCGGCCACGCGGCGTTCACCGCCATGCGTGCCCGCGGTGCCCAGGCGACCGATATTGCCATCCTGGTGGTTGCGGCCGACGACAGCGTGATGCCGCAGACGATCGAATCCATCAACCACGCCAAGGCGGCTGGTGTTCCGATCATCGTGGCGATCAACAAGATCGACAAGCCGACGGCCAATGCCCAGAAGGTTCGCACCGAACTTCTGCAGCACGAAGTCTTCGTCGAATCCATGGGCGGTGAAGTTCTCGACGTCGAAGTCTCGGCGAAGGCCGGCACCAACCTCGACAAGCTGCTCGAAGCGATCCTGCTTCAGGCCGAAATCCTCGACCTCAAGGCCAATCCGAACCGGACGGCCGAAGGCACCGTGGTTGAAGCCGAGCTCGACCGTGGCCGCGGTGCGGTAGCGACCGTGCTCGTCCAGAAGGGCACGCTGCGTCCGGGCCAGATCATCGTTGCCGGCGACCAGTGGGGCCGTGTGCGCGCTCTGGTCAACGACAAGGGTGAACACGTCAAGGAAGCGGGGCCGTCCATGCCGGTCGAAGTTCTCGGCCTGTCGGGCACTCCGGCAGCGGGCGACAAGTTCGCCGTCGTCGAAAACGAAAGCCGCGCTCGCGAGATCTCGGAATACCGTCTGCGGCTCGCCCGCGACAAGGCGGTTGCCCGCCAGTCCGGTTCGCGCGGTTCGCTGGAACAGATGATGACCCAGCTCCAGACCTCTGGTCTCAAGGAGTTCCCGCTGGTCATCAAGGGTGACGTGCAGGGCTCGATCGAAGCGATCGCCGGTGCGCTGGACAAGCTCGGAACCGACGAAGTGCGTGCGCGCATCGTGCATTCGGGTGCCGGCGGTATCACCGAGTCGGATATCTCGCTCGCAGAAGCTTCGAACGCCGCCATCATCGGCTTCAACGTTCGCGCCAACAACCAGGCCCGTTCGGCAGCCGAGCGTGCAGGCATCGAAATCCGCTACTACAACATCATCTACGATCTGGTGGATGACGTTAAGGCGGCGATGTCCGGCCTGCTTTCGCCCGAGCGTCGCGAAACCTTCCTCGGCAACGCCGAGATCATGGAGGTGTTCAACATCACCAAGGTCGGCAAGGTCGCGGGTTGCCGCGTCACCGAAGGCAAGGTCGAGCGTGGCGTCGGTGTCCGTCTGGTTCGCGACAACGTCGTCATCCACGAAGGCAAGCTCAAGACGCTCAAGCGCTTCAAGGACGAAGTCTCGGAAGTCAACGTCGGTCAGGAATGCGGTATGGCGTTCGAGAACTACGAAGACATCCGCGCCGGCGACACGATCGAGTGCTTCCGCGTCGAACACATCACGCGGACGCTGTAAGATCCGTCCGATTAGAAATTGTGCGGGCGCCGGGTTATCCTTCGGCGCTCGCATTTTTTTGAGGTATTGACCAATGACCAGAGCCACATCCTCTGCCCCTAATCAGCGCATGCTGCGCATCGCTGAACAGGTGCGCGCCGCGATCACGCAGGTTCTGCAGCGCGGCGACGTCCGCGACCCTGTGATCGAGAAGACGCTGATCGCGATTTCCGAAGTCCGCATGTCGCCCGATCTGAAGATCGCCACCGCCTTCGTGACGCCGCTCGGCGTTTCCGACCATGCCGAGGTCATCGAAGCGCTGAATAAACACGCCAAGTACATCCGCGGCCGTCTCGGCCCGCAGCTGCGCCAGTTGAAGTACATGCCGGAGGTTCGCTTCCGCGACGATACGAGCTTCGACAACTACAAGAAGATCGACGCCCTCCTTCGC
This sequence comes from Ensifer sp. GW823-FHT05D09, assembly GCF_058795755.1. Classification (NCBI taxonomy): domain Bacteria; kingdom Pseudomonadati; phylum Pseudomonadota; class Alphaproteobacteria; order Hyphomicrobiales; family Rhizobiaceae; genus Ensifer; species Ensifer sp. GW823-FHT05D09. The sequence continues at coordinate 143,798 of NZ_JBXAIA010000001.1, forward strand.
TCACCGGAAGTCAGCCGCGATCTCGATCCGAATACCGACGACGAAGAATAGAAGAGTTCATGTCCAAACCGCGCAAACCCAAGGGCCGCCCGATTTCCGGCTGGCTGATCCTCGACAAGCCGCTCGATTTCGGCTCGACCGAAGCCGTTTCCAAGATCAAGTGGCTGTTCAAGGCGCAGAAGGCCGGCCATGCCGGGACGCTCGATCCGTTGGCCTCCGGCATGCTGCCGATCGCCCTTGGCGACGCGACCAAGACCGTCCCTTACGTCATGGACGGCCGCAAGATCTACGAATTCACCGTTGCCTGGGGCGAGGAACGCTCGACCGACGATCTCGAAGGGCAAGTGACCCATTCTTCGGCCGACCGCCCGACGGAAGAGGCGATCCGCGCGCTGCTGCCGAACTACACCGGCGTCATCAGCCAGGTGCCGCCACAGTTCTCGGCGATCAAGATCGACGGCGAGCGCGCCTACGATCTCGCCCGCGAAGGCGAAACCGTCGATATCCCGGCGCGTGAAGTCGAAGTGTTCCGCCTGACCCTGCTTGGTGCCACGCCCAATCTCGCCCAGTTCGAGATCGAGTGCGGCAAGGGCACCTATGTCCGTTCGCTTGCCCGCGACATGGGCCGCGATCTCGGCTGTTTCGGCCACATCGCTTCGCTGCGGCGCACCTTCGTGGCGCCGTTCGGCGAGGACGACATGGTGCCGCTTGCCGATCTGGTGGCGCTCGAAAAGATCGAGAACGAAGAGGAGCGCCTGGCAGCCCTCGACGCCTTCGTCATCGAAACCGGCGAAGCGCTCTCCAGCCTGCCGCATATCGCCGTCAGCGATGACCAGGCGCACCGGCTGAAGATGGGCAACCCCATCATCCTGCGCGGCCGCGACGCGCCGCTGGCGACGCCCGAGGCATATGCGACAACCCGCGGAAAGCTGATTGCCATCGGCGAAATCGCCGAGGGCGAGTTCCGTCCCAAGCGCGTCTTTGCCGTCGGCTGATTTCTTCGTTCCCCGGCATTTGCGTTTGCCTCATTGCTGACGCATGATCCCGCCAAAGCTCGGGCGGCTGCTTCGAACCGGCGCCGTTTCGCCTTCGCAAACGGGTCCTTGTCGCCCGTCTCGACCGCCGTTCGGCGGTCGCGATTGCTGCATGATTGTCCAGATCGCTTTCGATCTGGTGTCACGATCATGACGCAGTTTTAAGGTGTTGCGGTGGCCTTTGCGCGCTATATTCGACGCGCGACGCTGGAGTTGAGAGGCGGTGCATTTGGCGCAGGTTTCGCAAGAGGGAAGAAAGACTGCCGTCGGTCGCCTGGCGACAGCTCTTGATTTCGTCCGCCACCGTATGACGCGGCCTTTCCGCTTCTATCTGACATCGCTGCTGCTGATCGCCATCGTTCCCGCCTTCATCTTTTCGCTCGTTGTGCTGAAGCGCAGCGTTGATGCGCAGGAGCAGGTGATCACCGCGCTGCTGCAGGCTTCGACCGGATCGGTGACCCGCATCGTCGAGCGCGATGTCGAGGGCATGCTGACGACGCTGAAAGTGCTCTCGACCGCACCGGCGGTGGAGGGCGGCAACATGGAGGCCTTCTACCGCAGGGCCTCGACAGCGCTTGCCGAGACCGGCTCCTACCTGCTCGTCATCGACCGCAAGCACGAGCAGCTCATGAACACCCGGGTGCCCTTCGGCACGCCGCTCGGCAAGGGGTCCGATCCGGAATCCGTCGAGCGTGCCTTCACCAACAATGGCGCACCGCTGGTCTCCAATGTCTTCTTCGGCCAGACGGCCGGAAAATGGGTCTTCAATGTTTATTTGCCGGCGAAGCTTCCAACCGGCGAAGATTATCTGCTGACTTTGACGCAGAACGCCGAGAGCATGGCCAAGGCCGTCAACCGGGAAACGCTGTCGCCCGGTTGGAACGCCGCCCTGGTTGACGGCAACGGCAAGGTCATCATCTCCTCCGACGCCGCGGTCAAGGCGGGTGAACCGTTCTTCCTCGACAAGGTGCCGGCGATCAGCATCGGCGTGCGCAACATCACCGAGAATGGTACGGCCTATCGGGTAGCGACGGAGTTTTCCGTCCTGACCGGCTGGCGGATCATCGCCTGGGCGCCCCGCGCCACGGTCGATGGGCCGGCCACGTGGTCGTTTCTCTGGCTGTCGCTCGGCGGCATCATCTTTGCCGGCATCGCCATTGCGGGATCGCTGGCCATCGCAAGGCTCCTGTCGCAAGGCGTCAAGCTCGTCGCCCAGGATGCGCGCCGCCTCGGCGCCGGCGAGCGCATCGAGCCACGTCCTCACATGATCACCGAAGTCCAGACTGTATCCGCAGCGCTTGCCAAGGCGGCTGCGTCGCGCACCAAGGCCGAGGGCGAAATCCGCTTCCTCATGCGCGAGGTTGCCCACCGCTCGAAGAACCAGCTTACGGTGATCCAGTCGATGCTGAACCAGTCGGTGCACTCCGCCGAAAGCGTCGCCGATTTCGCCGAATCCTTCCGCAAGCGCATCGCCGGCCTTGCCCGGTCCACCGATCTGATGATTGCCAATGCCGCGCAGGGCGTTGATTTCCGCGAGCTTGCCCAGAATCAGCTGCAGCCGTTCACGCCCGATGATCCCAAGCGCGTGGTCCTGTCGGGTCCGCCCTTAAGGCTGGACACGGAGAGCGCGCAGACGCTCGGCATGGCGCTGCATGAGCTGGCGACGAACGCCACGAAGTATGGTGCGCTAGCCAATACCACCGGCGTGGTCAAGCTCTCCTGGGCGCTGTCCGACGAGGGTATTGCCATCCGCTGGCGCGAGGAAGGGGCAGACATCGAGGCGCCGACGACGCCGCGCCGCAAGGGTTTTGGAACGCTGGTGCTGGAGCGCATGCTCGGCATGGCACTGAAGGCCGAACTCGAACGGATCATGCACCCGGATGGCATCGAGTGGCGGATCAATATTCCGAGGCATGCGAAGGACGGCGACGGAGATGATGCGGAACCTTGAAGCCATTCGGTTTTGAGGGGCGTTTTGAAAGGGGCGGCAATGCAGGTTCGCAAACGTCAATTTGGCATTCTGTCGGTCGCGTTGAGCCTGATGGCGGTGGCGCCTGCAGCGGGCCAGTATGTCGCTTGCGTGGTTGCCGATCCGACCGGAACGCCGCTGAACGTCCGCACGGAGCCGAACGGCCGGGTTGTCATGTCGCTGGCCAATGGCAGCAAGGTTCGCCGCATCGGTGAACGCCGGCACGCCGGCAAGCGTTGGGCGCTCGTTTCAAGCGACGAGGGAGAACTTGGCTGGGTGTTTGCCGCCTATCTCGACTGTGTTCCGGTTGACGGCGACCAGCTGAAGTCGGCACCGATGCGCCCGCGGCCGTCGGGGAATTGAGAGGCGCTCCACCATTGCTGAAGGGCCATTTTCATGACCCTTTCCTTTTTCATCCAATTCGGTTATAGGCACGCCAGCAAAAGGCGCATGCCCATTGCATTCACGGCCGCAGCTGGACGACATCCCGGCTGAAGGCGTCCCTAAATCCTCGAAATCGAAAGGATCATCCGATGTCGATTGCTGCAGAGCGTAAGGCTCAGCTCATCAAGGAATACGCAACCGTTGAAGGCGACACCGGTTCTCCGGAAGTCCAGGTTGCTATCCTGACGGAACGGATCAACAACCTGACCGAACACTTCAAGGGCCACAAGAAGGATAACCATTCCCGCCGTGGTCTTCTCGCGATGGTTTCCAGCCGTCGTTCGCTCCTCGACTATCTGAAGAAGAAAGACGAAGCGCGCTACACCAAGCTGATTGGTGCCCTCGGCATCCGTCGCTAAGCGACTTGCCCGGCGGATCGCATGCGGTCCGCCGGCCTTTTTTATTATGGGCGCAGAGCGCTCGAGAAATGAACTCTCCGCAAGCGCACTAGGCGCGGAAATGGAGAGGTATCCAGCGGGCCGGATGGGCCGGATCCGCGGATCAACCGATGGCCCGTCATGGGGCAGGATTGCAGGATGCTTCGGCGCCTGCTTGCAGAACCCGCTGCGGGGCAGCCAGGTTTTGCACAGCGGAAAGCGGCCGGTCTCTTTTGAAGCCTCCCGTTGTCTTGCCCGTGATGCGCCATACCAGGCGGTTTACCGACCACCCGCGCTGCAACAGCCGCGGAAAGGTCTGCCGCACACGAAGGACAGAACATGTTCGATACCCATAAGGTTGAAATCGAATGGGCTGGGCGTCCGCTCAAGCTCGAAACCGGCAAGGTCGCCCGTCAGGCTGACGGCGCCGTTCTCGCCACCTACGGCGAAACCGTCGTTCTCGCCACCGTCGTTTCGGCCAAGGCGCCGAAGCCGGGCCAGGACTTCTTCCCGCTGACCGTCAACTACCAGGAAAAGACCTATGCCGCCGGCAAGATCCCGGGTGGCTACTTCAAGCGCGAAGGTCGTCCGAGCGAAAACGAAACGCTGGTTTCGCGCCTGATCGACCGCCCGATCCGCCCGCTCTTCCCCGATGGCTACAAGAACGACACCCAGGTCGTCGTCACGGTCATGCAGCATGACCTCGAAAACAATCCCGACATCCTGTCGATGGTTGCAGCTTCCGCTGCGCTGACGCTGTCCGGCGTTCCGTTCATGGGCCCGATCGGCGGCGCGCGCGTCGGCTACATCAACGGCCAGTACGTCCTCAACCCGCATCTCGACGAGATGGACGAATCGACCCTCGACCTCGTCGTCGCCGGCACGCAGGAAGCCGTGCTGATGGTCGAGTCGGAAGCCAAGGAACTGGGCGAAGAGATCATGCTCGGCGCCGTCGTGTTCGGCCAGAAGGGCTTCCAGCCCGTCATCGACGCCATCATCAAGCTCGCTGAAGTTGCTGCCAAGGAGCCGCGCGACTTCCAGCCGGAAGATCATTCCGCGCTCGAAGCCGAAATGCTCGGCATGGCCGAAGCCGAACTGCGCGATGCCTACAAGATCACCGAGAAGGCTGCCCGCTACGCTGCCGTCGACGCCGTCAAGGCGAAGGTGAAGGCACACTTCTTCCCGGAAGGCGCAGAGCCGAAGCACACTGCCGAAGTCATCGGCGCCGTCTTCAAGCACCTGCAGGCCAAGATCGTTCGTTGGAACATCCTCGACACCAAGAGCCGTATCGACGGCCGCGATCTGGAAACCGTTCGTCCGATCGTCTCGGAAGTCGGCCTTCTGCCGCGCACGCACGGTTCGGCGCTCTTCACCCGCGGTGAAACGCAGGCGATCGTCGTTGCCACGCTCGGCACCGGCGAAGACGAACAGTACGTCGACAGCCTGACCGGCATGTACAAAGAACGCTTCATGCTGCACTACAACTTCCCGCCCTACTCGGTCGGTGAAACCGGTCGCATGGGCTCCCCGGGCCGCCGCGAAATCGGTCACGGCAAGCTCGCATGGCGTGCTATCCGCCCGATGCTGCCGGAAGCCGAGCAGTTCCCCTACACGCTGCGCGTCGTTTCCGAGATCACCGAGTCCAACGGCTCCTCGTCGATGGCGACGGTCTGCGGCACCTCGCTCGCTCTCATGGACGCTGGCGTTCCGCTCGCAAAGCCGGTTGCCGGTATCGCCATGGGCCTGATCAAGGAAGATGAGCGCTTCGCTGTTCTCTCCGACATCCTCGGCGACGAAGACCACCTCGGCGACATGGACTTCAAGGTTGCAGGCACCGACGCCGGCATCACCTCGCTCCAGATGGACATCAAGATCGAGGGCATCACCGAAGAGATCATGGGCATCGCGCTCAACCAGGCCAAGGGCGGCCGTCTCCACATCCTCGGCGAAATGGCCAAGGCCATCTCGGAAAGCCGCGGCCAGCTCGGCGAATTCGCACCGCGCATCGAAGTCATGAACATCCCGGTCGATAAGATCCGTGAAGTCATCGGTTCGGGCGGCAAGGTCATCCGCGAAATCGTCGAAAAGACCGGCGCCAAGATCAACATCGAAGACGATGGCACCGTGAAGATCGCCTCTTCGTCGGGCAAGGAAATCGAAGCGGCCCGCAAGTGGATCCACTCGATCGTTGCCGAGCCGGAAGTCGGCCAGGTGTACGAGGGTACTGTTGTCAAGACCGCCGACTTCGGCGCCTTCGTCAACTTCTTCGGCGCCCGCGACGGCCTCGTCCACATCTCGCAGCTCGCCTCCGAGCGCGTTGCCAAGACTACCGACGTCGTCAAGGAAGGCGACAAGGTCTGGGTCAAGCTGATGGGCTTCGACGAGCGTGGCAAGGTTCGCCTTTCCATGAAGGTTGTCGACCAGGCGACCGGCAAGGAAGTTGCTGCAGAAAAGAAGGGTGACGGCGAAGCCGCTGAATAAGCGGTCTCTGCCCGAACGCATTCGGGGCGCGGAGCGGATCGCTCCGCGCCCTTTTCTTGTACGAGATCGACGGAAGAAACCGATGAGCCGAGATGCATTGAAGACCCTGTTCCACCCGTTCGAAACCGGGATTATCGACCCGCCGGGCGAGGGCGAGCGTGTGCTCTTCCTCGGCGCAGAGGCGGGCTACAGGCTGCCTGAGGGCTTCGGAGCGTCGATCGCCGCCGTCCAGCCGCTGAGGCCGCTCTACCGCGCGCTTGAGGCCCAGCGTGCCGATGTGGCGCCTGTCGTCACCGGCGAGGACTATGACGTAGCCCTGATCCTGTGCGGCAAGCACAAGGGCGAGAACGAGGATCGCATCGCCGAGGCGCTGAAGCGCACCCGCGACGGCGCGCTCATCGTCATCGCCGGCGGCAAGGAAGATGGCATCCAGTCGTTGAGGAAGCGCATCGCCAAGTTCGAATGGGATGGCGATCACCTGCCGAAGTATCACGGCGTCGCCTTCTGGTTTACCCGGCCCGAAGATGTCACCGATGCCGTGCAGAAGCTTGCCAAGGTGCCGGTCCGTGTCGACGGCCTGTTCGAGGCGTCTCCCGGGATGTTCTCGCACGATCGCATCGATGCCGGTTCGGAGCTTCTGGCCTCGCGCCTGCCGCGCGACTTCAACGGCCATGCCGCCGATTTCGGCGCTGGCTGGGGCTATCTCGCGGTCAAGCTTGCCGAGGCGTCGCCGGGCACCAAGGGCATCGACCTGTTCGAGGCCGATCACGATGCGCTGGAGGCCGCCCGCGTCAACATGATGGCAAACGCGTCACGCATGCCGGCGCGTTTCTACTGGTTCGACCTGACGAGCGAAGAACCGCGCGACAAATACGACCTCATCGTCATGAACCCGCCGTTCCACGAGGGTCATGCCGCCGAGCCGTCACTGGGCGTGGCGATCATCAAGGCAGCGCACAAGGCGCTGAAGCAGGGCGGCAAGGTCATGCTGGTTGCCAATCGCGGCCTGCAGTACGAGCAGACCTTTGCCGAGACCTTCAAGGAATATGGCGAGACCTGCCGCAACGCCCGCTTCAAGGTTCTCTGGGGCAAGCGCTGAGCCACAATCGAGATTGAGCAAAGAGCCGGGTTTATCGCCCGGCTCTTTCGTTTTTGGCACGCCCGCCGGCCGGTGGATGCCAAGGCAGAAGATTGCCTGTTGCCATCCCCCGTGATCGGGCTCACCATGGCTACCGTCGATCTTTCTCGTCGGAGGATGGGTGCCATGACGTGGGGCGCGAACAGGCCGCCTTTGACCGAGGATGCGGCAGAGGTCATCGCCAAGGACATCAAGCATGCCGAGGGTCATGGGGCCACCTCCGAAGTGCCCCTGTCCTTCCTGAAGAGCCTCTACCGTCTGCCGTTGGATCCGGCGCGACGCACGCACACCGGATTGGTCGTGCTCGCGATCATTGTCATCCTGCTTTTTCTTTTCCTTTTGACCTGAACCTGACCGCCAGTGGCAAGGCACGCAGGCCGGTCGGTCGGCCGTGTGGCATGATGCGCCACCGGAAGAATGGGCGCTTGCAGCATCTGGCCGGGACTGGACATCGATGCTCCGGGCGCGGCTTCGGAGCGCAGTCGCCCGATTGCTTCGTCGGTTCCATAGGCAGGAACGTCCTCTCTATCCTATATGCGTATTGCCTTGGATTTTCCGGCCGTGCTATCGTTAGTTTTATTCTACGGCAATGCAACCTGTCTTTTCGTTTCGCCTCCAGACGTTCGATCCCAATGATCGTTGGCGGCGGAAGCCCTCGTTTCGATACGCGCACTTGCTGCCTGGATTTTGAAGGTTGGACATTTTCTTCAGTCTGGCGATGGCCGGGGCTGCGACACTGGGATCCGGCGACAGCATGGCGTTCTGATTGGCGCTGAAACAGTCGGGATGAGGGACACTTCTTTGCTCGGCATGGCATTCTTAAGCAACGTCTTCAGGCATTCCCTGGTCATTCTCTGTCTGATGGTCGGGCTCATGGCCTCGGCCGCAACAGTGCGGGCAGCGCCGCCTGGCGGCGATGACATGCAGTTTTTCTTGGTGCGCAGCAATCAGCCGGGGTGCGAGCCGACGTGTCCGGAGTGGATATCGGCCGAGGGAGCGATCGTTGGCGGAACTCCGGCGCGCTTGAAGAAGCTGCTCAAGTCCATCGGCGACCGCCGCCTGCCGATCGTGGTGACCTCGCCCGGTGGCAATGTCGATGCGGCCATGGTGCTCGGGCGGCTCATCCGCGCGCGAAAGCTTGAAGTGGCGGTCGGCAAGACCCGCTTCGTCGGCTGTCAGCCGCAGCAGAAGGATTGCCGCGACAACGATGGCAAGGGCGCCCGCTACATCGGGACTGCCTATTCGGGCGGAGCCTACTGCAACTCGGCCTGTCCGCTGATGCTGGCCGGCGGCGTCCGGCGCGTGGTCGGCCAGTGGGCATATCTCGGGGTTCACCAGATCACCACGGTCCACACGCAGGTCCTGACGCGGTACCAGGAGAAATACCGGATCGTGAACGGCAAGAAGAAAGTCACCAGCAAGAAGGTCGTCAGCCGAAAGAATGTCGGCACCCGCACGACCTATGAGATGAGCAAGGCGATGGAGCGCGAACTGGCGGCCTACCTTGCGGAAATGGATGTCGGGCGTGCGGTCATCGATCAGATGAAGATCACGTTCGCCAACGACATGCGCAAGATCGAGCCGGTGGCGATGATGGAAATGAAGTTGATCACGCAGCTGGGCGGAGTCGAACTGCTGACGGCCGCCGGGGTCTGCAAGACAGTGCCCGCCTCCGCTCATTGCCGGGTTTTCGTCATGTCTGACCTGAAGCGTTAGATGACAGCGGCGCGCGTCCTGTCAGACGTCCAAAGGTCGCTGTAGCACTTTCATTTCCTGCATGTTTTCGTCCTTTAACTGGCTACGATTAAAGGAAGCATGCGGTGGGGGATTTGGGTTGGAGACCGCAATGCGAATATGGAAATCTCCCGTCGGCGCAGCCACGCCCCGCCTTCGACGGGCCGTGCTGCTGATTTGCCTGCTCGCTGCAAGCCTGCTGACGGGGCGGCCGGCAATGGCGGCCGAACAGGAGATGCGGTTTGTCGTCGTGCGCTCCAACCAGGCCGGTTGCGAGCCGACATGTCCGGAATGGATCTCCGCCGCAGGCACCATCGGTGCGAAGACGCCGGCTCTCCTGAAGGCAACCTTGAAGACGCTCGCCGGCCGCAAGCTGCCTTTGGTCCTTCGCTCTCCCGGTGGCGACATGGAGGCTGCGATGGCACTCGGTCGCCTCATCCGCAAGAAACAGCTGAACGTGGCGGTGGGCACGACCGTTTTCTTCGGATGTCAGCGCGATCAGCAAAACTGTACCGCAAACGACCGGAAGGGGGCCGCCTATATCGGCAAGGTTGTTTCGGCTGGAGCCTGCTCGCAGGCCTGTACGCTCGTCCTTGCGTCCGGGGTTCGACGGCTGGCGGGAGAAGGGACGATCGTCGAAGACATTCCGATGCTGGCCGCAAACGAGGCTGAGACCCGCAAACTTGTGGCCTACTACGGTGAAATGGGCGTGCGCTACCAGTCCCTGGCCGAACGCCTGCGCAACGCGGCCGGCAGACTGCACCCCTATCAATTGTCCTTGGAGCTGCTGTTGACGGGCCAGCTGCCCGTCGGCCAACTGGTCGATGCGGAGATTTGCCGTGCCACGCCTGCGCCTGACAATTGCCGGGTCTTCACCACGATGGATCTGGAATAGTCGCGGGCGCCCGGCGCAGGGACCAACGAAACTGGAAAACACGCCAACAAAAAGCCCCGGAGAGAACCTCACCGGGGCTTTTGCATGAGCTTGGCTGCCGATCGGCCGTGGCCGGGTTTACTCGGCGTCGGCGGTCCTGAGCGCGTCGAGTGCCGGCATGGACGTGATGTTGTAGCCGGAGTCCACATAGTGGATTTCGCCGGTGACGCCGCGCGACAGGTCGGAAAGCAGGTAGAGCGCCGAGCTGCCGACATCGTCGATCGTGACCGTGCGGCGAAGCGGCGAATTCTTCTGCTGCCAGGACAGCATGGCGCGGGCGTCGGAAATGCCGGCACCTGCAAGCGTACGGATCGGGCCGGCCGAAATCGCGTTGACGCGGATGCCGCGCACGCCGTAGTCGGCCGCCAGGTAACGCACGGAGGCTTCGAGTGCAGCCTTGGCGACGCCCATGACGTTGTAGTTCGGCATCACCCGCACCGAGCCGCCATAGGTCAGCGTCAGCATCGAGCCGCCGTCGTTCATCAGTTCGGCGGCCCGCTTGGCGATCTCCGTGAAGGAGAAGCAGGAGATCACCATGGTGCGGCTGAAATTGTCGCGGCTGGTGTCGGCGTAAAGGCCCTTCAACTCGTTCTTGTCGGAAAAGCCGATGGCATGAACGATGAAGTCGAGCTTGCCCCAGCGCTCCTTGATGGCCGCGATCACCGTATCGACCGACGCAATATCCTCGACGTCGCAAGGCAGCAGGAAGTCGGAACCGACTTCGGCCGCCAGCGGCTTCACGCGCTTGCCGAGCGCTTCACCCTGGTAGGTGAAGGCCAGTTCCGCACCTTGCGCTGCCAGCGCCTTGGAGATGCCCCAGGCAATGGAGTGGTTGTTGGCCACACCCATGATGAGGCCACGCTTACCGTTCATCAGTCCCGTCATGGTGTTATCCGTTGTGGCGCTGGAAGACGAGCGTTGCGTTGGTTCCGCCGAAGCCGAACGAGTTGGAAAGAACCGTATCGATCTTGGCGTTGTCGATGCGCTTGCGCACGATCGGCACACCGTCAAATTCCGGGTCGAGTTCGGTGATATGGGCGCTTTCGCCGATAAAGCCGGCCTGCATCATCAGGAGACCGTAGATCGATTCCTGGACACCGGCTGCACCCAGCGAGTGGCCTGTCAGCGACTTCGTCGACTGGATGTGCGGGATCTTGGAGCCGAACACTTCGCGAATGGCGCCGATTTCCTTGCTGTCGCCAACCGGGGTCGATGTGCCATGCGTGTTGATGTAGTCGACGTCGCCCTTTACGGTCGACAGCGCCTGACGCATGCAGCGGATCGCGCCTTCGCCAGACGGGGCGACCATGTCGTAGCCGTCTGATGTCGCGCCGTAGCCGACGATTTCGGCATAGATCTTGGCGCCGCGCGCCTTGGCATGTTCCAGCTCTTCAAGCACCAGCACGCCGGCGCCGCCGGCAATGACGAAGCCGTCACGGCTGGCGTCATAGGCGCGCGAGGCGGTCGAGGGCGTGTCGTTGTACTTCGACGACATCGCGCCCATGGCGTCGAACAGGTTGGACATCGTCCAGTCCAGATCCTCGTGGCCGCCGGCGAACATCACGTCCTGCTTGCCCCACTGGATCATCTCCGCGGCATTGCCGATGCAATGTGCCGAAGTCGAGCAGGCCGAAGAGATCGAGTAGTTGACGCCGTGGATCTGGAACCAGGTCGCAAGCGTGGCAGACGCCGTCGACGACATCGCCTTCGGCACGGCGAACGGGCCGATGCGCTTGGGGCTGTTGTTCTTGCGGGTAATATCCGACGCTTCCACGATGGTGCGAGTGGACGGACCACCCGAGCCCATGATGATGCCGGTGCGCTCGTTGCGCGAGATCATCGCTTCCTCGAGGCCGGAATCGGCAATCGCCTGCTTCATCGCCACGTGGTTCCAGGCGCCGCCCTGCGACAGGAAGCGCATGGCGCGCCGGTCGACGAGATCGGTCGGATCGAGCGTCGGTGCGCCCCAGACCTGGCACTTGAAGCCGTTTTCGGCAAAATCGGGAGAAAACGTGATGCCCGATTTGGCGTCGCGCAGCGATGCCGTGACTTCGTCGGCATTGTTTCCGATCGAGGAAACGATCCCGAGGCCCGTGACAACAACCCGTCTCATGGTGATGACCTTTTCTTTATCTCATTCGGTGCGGAGAACCCGCGGATTATTCGGTCTTTTCCTTCGACAGACCGACACGCAGGTCGGTTGCCTGGTAGATGGTCTCGCCGTCGGCCTTCAGCCAGCCGTCGGCAGTGCCGAGCACGAGGCGGCCGCGCATGACGCGCTTGAAGTCGATACCGTACTGGAGCAGCTTGGTGTGCGGACGAACCATGCCCTTGAACTTCACTTCGCCTGTCGAAAGCGCCATGCCGCGACCGGGCTCGCCGAGCCAGCCGAGGAAGAAGCCGGTCAGCTGCCACATGCCGTCGAGGCCGAGGCAGCCGGGCATGATCGGGTTGCCCTGGAAGTGGCAGGGGAAATACCAGTCATCAGGGCTGACGTCGTATTCAGCGCGGATGAAACCCTTGTCGAAGGCGCCGCCCGTTTCGGAGATTTCCGTGATGCGGTGAACCATGAGCATGGGCGGCAGCGGCAGCTGCGCGTTGCCGGGGCCAAACAGTTCACCTCGGCCGCAGGTCAGGATTTCCTCATAGCTGAAGCTTGATTGTCTGGTCGTCATCAATGGTTGTTTCCCCGAGTAACATAAAGTGTTGTCAGACCTGCTTTAGAGCAAGTTCGCTGTGAAATGAAGCGCATCAATGGCCGTTTTCGATGTTTCCGACGCCGGCTACGCCCATTCCGGTGGCGATATCGTTCTGCCGTCGCTTACAGGATCAATGTGGGCCCGACCAGAGTTAAATACCAGCCTTTGCCGAAATAGGCCGGTTTTTCAGGCATTCCAGCCTTTCTGCACCTTAGAATCTATTGAAAGAACAGCGCGCAAAAGTTATATCGCAACGAAAGTATTGTAAATTTTACGGGATCCATGGAACGCTCCTTGATGACGAAGGCAACCGAAGTGAGTTCGGAAGAGAGATTGCGCAGCTCGGGCCTGCGCCCGACGCGTCAGCGCGTCGCGCTTGCCGATCTGATCTTCGCCAAGGGCGACCGTCACCTGACCGTGGAAGAGCTGCATGAGGAGGCTGTCGTCGCCGGAGTGCCGGTTTCGCTGGCAACTGTCTACAACACGCTGCACCAGTTCACCGAGGCCGGCATGATCCGCGTGCTCGCGGTGGAAAGTGCCAAGACCTACTTCGACACCAACGTTTCCGATCACCACCATTTCTTCGTCGAAGGTCAGAACGAAGTTCTCGATATCCCGGTCAGCAATATCGAGATCGGCAACCTGCCGGAACCGCCCGAAGGCATGGAGATTGCCCATGTCGACGTGGTCATCCGGCTCCGCCGCAAGCGCGAACGCGCGTAAAGCGTTTCTTCCTACATCACATCGTCGGGGTCGCGGCCGGGGCTTGCCTTGCCGATCGGCAGCGTCCAACCGTATTTGAGCGCGCCGGCGCGTATGGTGAAGGCTGACATCACGCCAAGCGCCGAGGTGGCCACCAGCGGCAGTCCGATCATGGTGGCGACGACAAAGACGCCGGAGCCGATCAGGGCAGCCGTCACATAGACTTCCGGGCGCAGCAGCACCGAGGGCTCACCTACCAGCAGGTCGCGAAGGACGCCGCCGAAGGTCGCCGTCAGCATGCCGGTGACAAGGGCGACCGCGGGCGAGCCTGTTGCCGCCAACCCCTTTGCCGCGCCCATGACGCAATAGGCCGACATGCCGATGGCATCGAGCCAGACCAGTACGCGGTAACGCGAATAGAACAGGTGCGCCGTGAAGAACAGGACGACGCTGACCGAGGCGCAGACGAGCAGGTAGTTCGGCTTGAGCACCCAGAACACCGGCGTTGCGCCAAGGATGACGTCGCGCATCGTTCCACCGCCGATGCCGGTGACCGAGGCAAGGAAGAGATAACCGATGATGTCGAGCTGTTTGCGCGAAGCCGAGAGCGCGCCTGTGGCCGCGAAGACGGCGACGCCGGCATAATCGAGGATTTCGAGGATCGTCATGGCCGCTCCGTTGAAAGGCGCATCGCGGAAGTCTGTCGCATCGCAAGCTGGAGCATCCGGGGCCGTCGCGTCAACGGGGTGACGCGTTGGGCGGTGAGACGCCGGGAAGCAGGCTGTCCGTGCGACCGCCGAAATAGTAGGCCGCCAGTCCGATCCATTCGCGCACCGCTGTCGTTGTCAGCTGGGCATTGAGAGATGGCTGGGTAAAGTCCAAGCCTGGTTTGACCATGCCGCTAGTGCGGTAGTCCGTTGGCCAGGGCGTGACCTTGAGCCCGAGCTTGTGGAAAAGCCCGACCGAGCGTGGCATATGGAAGGCCGACGTCACCAGCGCGCAGTTGGCAAGGCCGTTTGCTTCAAGCAGCCCATGCGTGTTGCGTGCATTTTCGAATGTCGTTCTCGACTGCTCCTCGCGGATCAGCCGATCGGGACCGATGCCGAAGGCGGCAAAGAAGGCGTCCGATGCCTTGGCATCGCCGTCATACGCGCCGCTGAATGAGCCATCGCCGCCGGACACAAGGATGCGCGCCTCCGGGTAGCGCTTGGCCAGCATGGCCGTCTCGATGAAGCGGTCGGCCGCCTGGTTGAACTCGATGCCGCCACGGCTTGCCATCACTTCGTTCTCGAAGGCGCCGCCGAGCACGATGATGCAGGAGAGGGCTACGGGTGGCTCAGCCGGCCGAGGGAAGCGGTCCTCGAGCATCTGGAGGAAATAGGATCCCGTCGTCGTGAACAGGCTGATGAAGAGCACGAGCGCGCCGAAAAGGCCGAAGGCGACGCCTATACGCCTGAGCCCCGCCGTCGTCATGATGAGGCCGGCAAGGGCAGCAAAAAACGCCAGGGAAAGGGGCTGCGCAACGAGCCAGAAGATCTTGGAAAGCAGAAACATCAGGCCCGTGTTCTTCCCTGCGATCCCTTAATATTTCGCAAAGGCATGGGGTCGGGCGTCCACCGCCCAACCCATTCGTCAGGCCGTCACGCTAGCGGCGAGCGGTTTCGCCTTGCCGGCACGAAGATAGCCGATGCCGAAGGCAACGAGCGCGCCGACGGCGACGATCGCCAGCGACAGCAGCGGGCGATAGGCAAACCAGGCGATGGCGATGACCAGGGGGCCGATGATGAGCGTCAGGATCGCCGCGATGATGCCAGTGCCAAATGCGACCACTGAACCAAGGACCGGAATGACGTCGGCGATGATGGAAAACAGCGACAGCATCAGCGTGAAGCCGATGAACAGGCCGATCAGTCCGCCCACGCGAACCAGCCAGGTAATCAGCGTGTTCTCGCTCTGGGCTGCGTCGAACATCTCGGCGGCGCTGGCAATGCCGGCCGAACTCAGGAACAGGTCGCGGCCGTTCGATGTGCGATAGGGGGCGAGGCTGCCGCCTTTCTGCGCCGCGACGAAGCTCGCGGTTTCCGTGTCTTCGCGGGTAAAGCCGATGCGCAGATCGCCGACGGCTGGGTTCTGGCGGTCAGCGGAGACGAAGATCGTCTGGCCGTCGGTCTTGACAGGGCGGTTGGTGTCGAGCGCATCGGCCACGCGCTGCAGATCGGCGTCCGCCATCTTCACCGGGCTGTCGCGACCGAGGTCGGCTACGGCCCTGCCGTCGACCGAAAACGCGCCGAGCATCGCGCGCTCGACCGTGAAGCGCTCGCTCGAAAGCGGCATTTCCGGGTTCTGGTGCCCGTTGCCGTCACGGAAATCGGCCGAATCAGCGCGGTCGCTGCGCCACTCCTTGGCGTAGGAATAGGTGGTGACCGTTTCCTCGCCGCCGCCGAGCGTCTTGCGCGTCTCGCTCTTCTTTTCCTCGACCCATTGGTACATCTCGACCGAGCGGCGCAGACCCGCAGCCCCATTCGCAGACACTTCCAGCAGGCTATCGGTGGGCGTCCCGACAGGGTCGATCCGTCCGGCGATGTGGACCAGCTTGCCCTCGTTGCCAGCCTCGACGGCACCGCTGTCGACATCGACAACCGCACCGGCGCCCTCGACGAGCGCCCGATACGTCTTGACCGAACGGCCCTCGTTCCAGGCCAGCAGCCAGATCATGCCGAAGACCAGGATGAGCCCGATGAAGATGCCGACGACACCGTTCTTGAGGCGCGCAAACCACGACGTTCTGGTCGTTTCGGTAAAACTCATCTGATCCCCCGGCACGTGAATTCAATCCGGTTCACCAAGCGACCGGTTCGGTTTTCCCCGTTGGTAGCAGAAAAAAAGCGCAAGGGAATATATCGGCCGGACGGCGCAGACGATTGGCCCAAATATGGTGACGGCCGTAAGGCCGAGATACAGGCTCGCAGGGTGAAGGTGGCTGCACTCGACCTGCCAACCTCAGAAGGCGGCAGGCTCAAGGCATTGCTAAGGCCAAAGTCGATGGGGCCTATAAGGGTCGCCCTAAAGACGAGGAGCGGAATGCAGGCATCGTCAAGATGCTTGAGAGTGGCATGAGCCGGAACACTATTGTTGCTGGCACGGGCTGCTCACGGTCTACACTGGCTCGACTGGCCAAACGTGTCTCAGGTCTGGCTCTGTCCTAATTCTCCCGCGTGTGTTTCTTCTACCCTGATTATGTGTTTTCGACCCCCCAGCATGATTTCAGCGGCTACTTCTCCATCAACCGAAACCAATCACGGACGGTAATCCGCAAGCGAAGTTCCTCGTCTTCGGCTAACGGGCAGCAGTGCGCGATAGGATTGCGGAGCGCATTTAGGCTGGCAATGACTTTCTCAAGGCCCTTCCTGCTATTGAAGAGCGAGCCAAATAGCGACCAGTGGGAATTGATTATATCGTACAACTCGCCAAACGTTGTGTAGTCCAGGGCATCTTGAGAGCGCCTGCTGACGCCAGCATCAAGTTCCTTTTGGATGCGCTTGGTAACCTCGTCCTTGATAGCTTGCGGTATCTTTGAGGAGTTCCACCAGTCCTCGCTCTGGGTGTCGGTTACGAGTGTGTCTCGGACCAATGCCCTAATCGAGCGTTCCAGCGAGTAAAAAACCTCATAATGGCGAGCCATCATAGCGCCTTCGGCCCGCACTGCTGCGTCGAGCTGAGGATAGTAGTCGCTCTCCACGGTCTCGCTCTGTCCGCGAATATGGCCCAGTTCGATGTTATACCGCCGTTCGATGGCGCTGATATCCTCGGCAATCATCTGGTTTGTCATGCCAAAGGATTTGATCTTCTCCACCAGCGCCCTACTCGCCATTCAGCAGATGCTCCCTCAAGCTGCGAAAGATCGCGTTGAATACGGCCTGATCTGACGTGGCGGGCAGGTTGAGATTGATGGTGTAAGAGAGGTTTAGTCCGAGGCTGTCTTGGTTGTTCGTGGGTGCTCGATAGGCAGGCATAGCAGGCGAGACCACCTCTTCGGGCATAGTATCGACCGCCTTGGACTTTGCATCGAAGTCGGCAAATGCTTTGAGGTTCTTGAACGTCGCTACAGTTAGTTCTGCCGTTCGGCTGTCAGCAGCAGACCCAGTCGCTTGGCACACTAGCGACAGCAAGTCTTTGTCGCTGAGCGCGTAGCAATACTCGTTGATATCAAACAGCTCCCGATAGCCAATACGAATTGCTTCTGCGATTGACGCGCCCGAAGTCTGAGTGTTGCGAAATTTCTTATAGAGATCGGTCGGACTGGCGTCAGAATTCACCAAGCCGATCTTCTTAAGAAAGGCGGCTATGCTGGCACCTGTCCCACCTTTGATGGCAAGCTTTGTTTGAATGAAGTCAGTTGTTACTCGATCAGGCGTGGCCGCATCACGTATGCGTTCAAGCGCGGTGCGGATTGAACCCGGTGTAGGGAGGTATGGAAGAGTGTCAGCCATCTAACGTCCATCGATGAGGGAGCCAAAGTTTGAAAGCACCACATTTATGGATTGAGTCGGGTTGAGGTTCAACGTGTCGTCGCAATCTGAAATATGTACGGAACCGAAACCGAGACCTGCCTTTGGATCGTTGGTCAGAATGAAAATGAGAAGTCGCTGTAAGGCGTTGATCTGAACGAAGAAAATAGATCATTGGAAGATTTGGTGGAGCTAAGCGGGATCGAACCGCTGACCTCTTGCATGCCATGCAAGCGCTCTCCCAGCTGAGCTATAGCCCCATATCGGGTCCGGCGAGGCCGGTTCCGGGAAACTTGTCGGGCTGTTGTGCCCGGCGAGTGGCGGCTTATTACTTCTGCTTTTCGCGGATAGCAAGCCGAAAATGTTAGGCCGGTGGAAATAATTTCTGGACCGGCCCGATTTCCCCCCGTCCGCGCCAAAGGGCTGTGGACGGGAGGCATTCGCGTATCATTCTAAACCCTTAGACGTCGTCGTCGTCGTCGGACACGCCGATGAGGTCGCTCATGTCGTCGTCATCGTCTTCGTCGTCGGTCTGCAGGAAGGTATCGTCGTCGTCGTCGCCGTCGATCTCCACTTCGTCGTCGCCCAGATCCGGAATCTCGTCGCCGCCGGCTGCTTCGTCGTCAGCTTCCTCGAGCGATACGAGTTCGACTTCCGTGTTCTCGGTGTCGACTTCAGCGACCTCCTCTTCCTCTTCCTTCTCGAGCACCTTGGCAACCGAGGTTTCTTCGAAGAAGGACAGCGGGTAGGACTTGCCGGTGTAGGGGGAAACGATCGGATCACGGTTCAGATCGTAGAATTTGCGCCCCGTTTCCGGGTCAATGCGCTTTGTTCCGAGTTCCGCTTTTGCCACAGTCAAAGCCTCTTGAATGGCCGGCCGAGCCGGCGCTTGCCGGAAAGCCGGCGGGTGGAAAGGATATCAAGCCTATGATGATTAGCCGGTCCCCATAATCATCTTGGCCGCATCTGTCAAAGATAAAACTCGAAAGCCCTGCGCCGCCTGCTTTTTCTTCGTCCGGGATGATGATCGCGCAATTGCATTGTGTTAGGCAGCGGGAGCGGAAGATGGTCGCGCTCCGTTGCCGTTTCGCGGGTCGCGTTCCGGGCGAGCGGCCGCATGTTCAAGGAAGGTTTGTATGTCCGCTGGCGTGATCGCAATGCCTGCCGTTGCGCGCAGATCCGGGGCACTCCGTGGAGCGGTGCGTATCCCCGGCGACAAGTCGATGTCCCATCGCGTCCTGATGCTCGGCGGGCTTGCGGCCGGCCGGACGCGCATTGGCGGCCTGCTCGAAGGCGAGGATATCTTCAACACTGCAAGGGCGATGCAGGTCCTCGGCGCCACGGTGCGCAAGGAGGGCGGCACATGGATCGTCGACGGTGTCGGCAACGGTGCGCTGCTCGCGCCCGAAGCGCCGCTCGATTTCGGCAATGCCGGTACCGGCTGCCACCTGATCATGGGGCTCGTCGGCGTTTATGATTTCGCGACGACCTTCGTCGGCGATGCCGCGCTATCCAGGCGGCCGATGGACTGTGTGCTCGATCCCTTGCGCCAGATGGGCGTTCAGGTGACGTCGGGCGAAGGAGGCCGGTTGCCGATGACGCTGCGCGGGCCGAAGACGGCAAACCCGGTGAGCTACCGCTTACCGATAGCCTCGGCCGAGGTGAAATCCGCCGTGCTGCTCGCAGGCCTGAACGCGCCCGGCATCACCACGTTGATCGAGCCGGTACCGACCGGCGATCATACGGAAAGAATGCTGCAGGCCTTTGGTGCCAACCTGACAGTCGACGTGGGTGCTGAAGGCGAACGCATCATTCGGCTCGAAGGGCAGGGCAGGCTGACCGGTCAGGACATCGACATTCCCGGCGATCCGTCCTCCGCTGCCTTTCCATTAGTGGCAGCGTTGCTGGTTCCGGGTTCCGACGTCACCCTTCTCAATGTGCTGATGAACCCCACCCGCGCCGGACTTATCGTGACACTGCAGGAGATGGGCGGGAAGATCGATGTGCTGAATGCGCGGATCCAGGGCGGCGAGGACGTGGCCGATCTGCGCGTCCGTTCTTCCGCGTTGAAGGGCATCACCGTGCCGGAAGACCGCGCCCCCTCGATGATCGACGAGTACCAGGTGCTTGCCGTTGCGGCGGCGTTTGCCGAGGGGCACACGGTGATGCGTGGTCTTGAAGAACTGCGCATGAAGGAATCCGACCGCCTTGCCGCGGTCCTATCGGGACTGAAGCTCAACGGCGTCGATTGCGACGAAGGGCCAGCCTCCCTCGTCGTCCACGGTCGCCCCGGTGGCAAGGGCCTCGGCAATGCCGCCGGGGCTGCCGTTGCGACCCGCCTCGACCATCGCGTCGCCATGAGCTTTCTCGTCATGGGGCTCGCATCCGAACATCCGGTCACCGTCGACGACGCGACGATGATCGCCACCAGCTTTCCCGGTTTCATGGAACTGATGGCGGGATTGGGTGCTACGATCGAGTAGAGTTCCGGGTCCGCGCAATCCAGCGGCGTTTAGAGCGGCGATTGTAAAGGCGCGTTGTTGACGCGTGGATTCCATGTCGGTTTTGATCTATCTGGCTCAATGAGATTATCGATTGCAGGACCAACCATGATCACCATCGCCATCGACGGACCCGCTGCGGCAGGCAAGGGCACGCTCTCGCGCCAGATCGCCGAAGAATACGGCTTCCACCATCTCGATACCGGGCTGACCTACCGCGCGACCGCGAAAGCCCTGCTCGATGCCGGCCTGCCGCTCGACGACGAAGCGGTGGCCGAGCGCATGGCGCGCGAGGTCGAGCTTTCCGGCCTCGATCGCTCCATCCTGTCGGCGCATGCGATTGGCGAAGCGGCGTCGAAGATTGCCGTCATGCCGGCCGTGCGCCGCGCACTGGTCGAGGCGCAACGGGCGTTTTCGAAGAAGGAGCCGGGCACCGTGCTCGATGGCCGCGACATCGGCACCGTCGTCTGCCCCGATGCGGCGGTCAAACTCTATGTCACTGCGTCGCCGGAAGTGCGGGCGAAACGCCGCTTTGACGAGATCGTCGGCAATGGCGCCGTCGCCGATTATGCGGCGATCTTCGACGACGTGAAGAAGCGCGACGAGCGCGACATGGGTCGCGCCGACAGTCCTTTGCGCCCCGCCGATGACGCGCACTTGCTTGATACGTCTGAAATGAGTATAGAGGCGGCGTTTCAGGCCGCGAAATCTCTGATCGATGCGGCCCTGATCAAGAAGATCTGAAGAAGAGCCTATCCCCGACGCTGTCAGGATCGCTCTTCTTGCATAAGCCTGAAATCCCGTCCACGCGCCGGATTGTCCCTTTGATGGGACGGACTGGGTTCAGGCCTTTTCAACACCAACCCCCGGCGCATGTGTGTCTCCATTTGAGATGCATGCAGGAGATTTCATGTCTGCTACCAACCCAACCCGTGATGATTTCGCAGCGCTTCTCGAAGAATCCTTCGCGAAGACCGATCTGGCCGAAGGCTATGTTGCCAAGGGCATCGTCACGGCCATCGAAAAGGACGTCGCCGTTGTCGACGTCGGCCTGAAGGTCGAAGGCCGCATCGCTCTGAAGGAATTCGGCGCGAAGGCCAAGGACGGCTCGCTCAAGGTCGGCGACGAAGTCGAAGTCTACGTTGAGCGCATCGAAAACGCGCTCGGCGAAGCTGTTCTTTCGCGCGAAAAGGCTCGCCGCGAAGAAAGCTGGATGCGCCTGGAAGTGAAGTTCGAAGCCGGCGAACGCGTCGAAGGCATCATCTTCAACCAGGTCAAGGGTGGCTTCACCGTCGATCTCGACGGCGCCGTTGCCTTCCTTCCGCGCTCGCAGGTCGACATCCGTCCGATCCGCGACGTGACCCCGCTGATGCACAACCCGCAGCCCTTCGAAATCCTCAAGATGGACAAGCGTCGCGGCAACATCGTCGTTTCGCGTCGTACCGTTCTGGAAGAATCCCGTGCCGAGCAGCGTTCTGAAATCGTTCAGAACCTTGAAGAAGGCCAGGTTGTCGAAGGCGTCGTCAAGAACATCACCGATTACGGTGCGTTCGTCGACCTCGGCGGCATCGACGGCCTGCTCCATGTCACCGACATGGCATGGCGTCGCGTGAACCATCCGTCGGAGATCCTGAACATCGGCCAGCAGGTCAAGGTTCAGATCATCCGCATCAACCAGGAAACCCACCGCATCTCGCTCGGCATGAAGCAGCTCGAGTCGGATCCGTGGGACGGCATCGGTGCGAAGTATCCGGTCGGCAAGAAGATCTCCGGTACCGTCACGAACATCACCGACTACGGTGCGTTCGTCGAGCTGGAGCCGGGCATCGAAGGCCTGATCCACATCTCCGAAATGTCCTGGACCAAGAAGAACGTACACCCCGGCAAGATCCTGTCCACGAGCCAGGAAGTCGACGTTGTCGTTCTCGAAGTCGACCCGACCAAGCGTCGCATCTCGCTCGGCCTCAAGCAGACGCTCGAGAACCCGTGGCAGGCATTCGCGCACAGCCATCCGGCTGGCACGGAAGTTGAAGGCGAAGTCAAGAACAAGACCGAATTCGGCCTGTTCATCGGCCTCGACGGCGACGTTGACGGCATGGTGCACCTTTCCGACCTCGACTGGAACCGTCCGGGTGAGCAGGTCATCGAAGAGTTCAACAAGGGCGACGTCGTTCGCGCCGTTGTTCTCGACGTCGACGTCGACAAGGAGCGCATCTCGCTCGGTATCAAGCAGCTCGGCAAGGATGCTGTCGGCGATGCCGCCGCTTCCGGCGAACTGCGCAAGAATGCTGTCGTTTCGGCCGAGATCATCGCCGTCAACGACGGTGGTATCGAAGTGAAGCTCGTCAGCCACGAGGACATCACCGCGTTCATCCGCCGCGCCGATCTGTCGCGTGACCGCGACGAACAGCGTCCGGAGCGCTTCTCGGTTGGCCAGGTTGTCGACGCTCGCGTCACCAACTTCTCCAAGAAGGACCGCAAGATCCAGCTGTCGATCAAGGCTCTGGAAATCGCGGAAGAGAAGGAAGCCGTTGCTCAGTTCGGTTCGTCCGACTCGGGCGCTTCGCTCGGCGACATTCTCGGTGCCGCTCTGAAGAACCGCCAGACCAACGAGTAATCGTTGCCTGACGTCTGAAACAAAAGGCCCGCGGAGAGCGATCTCCGCGGGCTTTTGTTTGGGTGTATTTCGCTCGGCTGCAGCATGGCTGCACGCAGCGCATTGTCCTTGCAATTGATCCGGTCGAGCGCATCCGACTTCAGGTGATTAAATTGCTGGAGCGTCGCCGTTGTGTTCTTTCGGGCGCACGGCGCTCTGAACGTTCAATGTAAGGGTCAGCCGAGACCGCCGAGCTTGCGATAGAGCTCGTAGACATCGGGCTCATCGGTCTGTTCGTCGCCCGTTTCGCTTCCGCCGTCTTCCGTCCGCTGCCCGTCCCGCGTGGCTTCGTCCTGCGTTGCCTCGCCGTCGTCCTGTGCGCTCTCGCCGTCGCCTCTGCCTTCTTCCCGTTCGCTCTTTTCCGCCTCGTTCCTCACGTCCTCAACTGCGATCGGATAGGGAATCATCGCAAACGGGATCGCTTCGCGCGGCAGGCCGTTCTCGATCAGCCGCGCGATTGCCTGCTGCATTGCCTGGTCTTCAACCGCCTTCTGGGGGCGCTGGGTGGCCGTGGCACCCGCGGGGCCTGATTGCTCCGTATCGTCGTCCGCAACGCTCAGAGCGGCAAGCTCGGCGCCTGCAGTCGCGTCGCGTGGTCGCAGCGGGTTTGGGCGACCCGTCTCTGCGCCCTCCGCCTCTGGGAGGCTAGCCGCTGCCTTTGCTTCGGCGCTTTCGAATTCGGATGGGATCGTTTCGGGCGCATCTGCACCTGCAGGTTCTCCGGGCAGACCCAGCGCGTCGCGCACGATCACCTTCAACGCGTCGGAAAGCGCACGATCCGTGCGGCTCTGGTCGCTGCGTGTCGCTGCCCTGTCGTTCTGCAGATGGTCCTCGCCATCGGGGTGTGGGCGATAGGTGCCGTCCGGCTCCTGGTCTTCGTCGGCGTGACCCGCCTCGCTGCCGGCATCCGTCCGCGCAGCGCCATTGCGTGCCTCCGCTTCCCTGACCTTTAGCGGCAAATCGCCATCTTCAACTGCGGCGGAAGGCTGCAATGGCGCATTTTCCTCTTCACCGAGCCGAGCCTTGTCGGCGCCGGCCTCCGGATCGACGACGTCGGGATCGGTCTCTCCATTGATGGTGGCGGTCAGGGATTCGATCTCCGGGCCGTCCAGTGATGGCGGTCGGCCGGGTATTGTTCTCGGCTCCGATCGCTCCGGCACGGTCTGTCGCCGTGCCGTTGCCTCGCCCTCGGCAGGCAGCCTCGCCTCCGCCTCCTCGGTCACCAGGCCCGACGCGTCATTCTCGCTGCCGACCCCAAAGGTCTTCTTCAGCACGGACTGCAGCAACGCGACCTCGCTTGCGACCGGGCTCCGGGCGGTGGCCAGATGCAGCGGAATGGCCGGCTGCAAAGGCGGGTTGCGGAGGCTGGGCAACGCAGCGCCCGTGGACGGCGATGCTGCGCCGTTTCGGATGGCCGGCAGATCAGCGAGGATACCGACCCGCAGCGCCAGGTTGCGCCCGCCCAGCTGCCGCTCAAGCGCCACGCGTTCCGGCATCGGCATGGATTCGAGAAAAGTGACGAGTCGACGCACGAAGTCGCGTCCGCCCTCCTGCGGCAGCGGCGGAAACTTGAGAATGCGGGCGAGGTCCTCCATCAGCCGCACGAGGGCGTCCTTGGAAAGGATCTCGCGGCCGGCCAGATGCCGGGTCAGCGCATCGAGGATCTTCTGTATCGCTTCGCCCCGTTGTGCGGACGTAAGGGGGACTGACGGCTGCTGGGGCCGCGTGCTCGCCTCTTCGGCTGGCCCGGTCGCGGTTCTGACCGTGAGAATGGGTGTCAGCATTCTGGTCTCCCTCTCGCTTGACCCTCGGGTTGAAGCGCCACCGTCGGCAGGCGGCATCCAGATTCCATGCGTTTCGACGGACCAATTCGATATCCGCCGTAGAGATTGGCTGTTCTATTCGGGCTGGCGCCTCATGCGCGTCTCGGCCAACCGGCCAGACTTGCCGCAGCTTGGCTGCGGATACGGGAATCGGCATGATGCTTCGACGTTAGGTGAGATAAGTTTATAAAATCTTAACCATGCGACGAGGCGGCCCATGCCCTTGGGAAGCCTTGTAGAGGCCATCGCCGCCAGCCAGGGTCGTGCACGATCCCTTTGCATCGGGACCGATCTGGCGGCAAGATCGGACACTGCCGTCGCCATCGTGCACCCTGGTCGGCGCGCGGCGCTATCCCAAGTCCATGCCATGGAGTTTCGGATGACTGTTCGCCCTCCAAAATCGCTCAGCCCATCCCATTTCGCTTCCGGCGCCATCAGCGCTCTCGAATACGAACTGTTATCGGAGCGCGCCGACGCGCTCGGGCGGCACGGCCTCAAGGTCGAAAAGGCGATCGCCGCCTTGCAGGCATGCGAGGGGAAGGAAACCCCGCCGGAATTGCGCGAGCGGTTGCTCGACGATGCGGCTGACGCCGTCTGGGCGTTTTTTATCCAGCGCGAGATCTGCGGCCTGCGCGACAGTCGCGATGCGGTGCGGCGCTACGGCATCCCCAAGGCGGTGATGGCGAGATTGGGGATTGTCCGTCGAAAGTGATCAGGCGGCGAACAGCGCCTGGCTGGCGAGACTGTAGAGGCCGATCTCGTCGATCCGGACTGGCAGCGGGCGCTCGGCTTCGGCCTCGCGGGCGTCACGCACGTCTTCCAGATTGTCTTTGGCCTCGAGCGCTTGCAGTTCCTTCTGCTGCTCGGCCAGGGTCTCCGCGTCGGCAACGCGCGTCGGATCGCTCGTCAGACTGTCCAGCTGCAGCTCATCCAGCGACTTCACCTCCGCCGCATCCGCAAGGCGTTGGATCGCCTTGGCCGCGTCGCTGCTGTGGCCGGCCTTTTGGGTGCCCTTGCTGTCGAGCGCGTCCTGCAGCTTCTTGCCCTGGCTACCCTGCGGATCCTTGATCGCATCGACGAGCTCGGTCAGCGAGATGTCGATATTCGTCAGTCCCAGCTGCTTCTCGATGTCGCGAAGCATATCCGTCGGCAGGTTTTCGACGATCTTTTCCAAGGCGCTGCCGAAGGCGAAATCGGACTTGAAGTCCTCACGCTTCAGATCGAAGAACGCGCCGACTTCTCGGATGAGCACCATCCGGTTGCTGTTGGCATCGTTTCCAGCCTGATTGAAGAAGTGATCGTTGATCTTGGTGTTGGCCGCTTTCTGGGCGTCGTCCGATTTGACCTGAGCCTTCAGGATCTTGTCGTCCTTGGTGCCCTTGGCCTTCTCTTCCTCTTCCGCCTGACGCTTCTCGATATCCTTCAGGATCGAACCGACCAGATTGGTCGTTGCGGTGGCGCTGGATTGCTGGGTGGGCAGCAGCATCGTTTCATTCCGGCAAAAGTTGCGAACGTTATGAAACGGTAAGATGGCGAGGTTAATTGCAGCTTAACCTGTCATTCCCAGATATCGGCCCAGATATCGGCCCAGATATCGGCCAAGAAATCGGCCACTATGCCGGATCGGGGGGAAGCGGCGCAACGCGGTCGCTGCGCCGCCAGGGCGTGAGCTATCGATAGGGCGAGTAGCAGGCGCGATAGACGCCGCTGTAGGTAAGGAACCGGTTGGTTGCCGGATTGTAGGAGCGATAGCGCGACAGGCACCAGTTCACATGGGCGCTGTAGCCGCGGCGAACATAGTTGTCGCGATAGTAGTAGCGCTCCCGATAGTAGCGGCGTGGATAGTAGTCATCGTAGTAGCGGGGGTAGTTGTTGTAGTAGCCGCCGTAGCTCTGCCCGAAATAGAGGCTGAAGCCCGGCCGGTAGTAGGAGTTCCATCCACCGCCGTAGTAGCCAGGTCCCCATCCGCCGCCCCAGCCGCCACCCCAGCCGCCGCGGCCCCAGCCGTTGGGATACATGACGCCTCCGTATCGCCTGTACGGATAGTATTGTGCGTTCTGGACGTCGCCTTGCACCTTGATCTGAACGTCGCTTGCTTGCAGCGGCATAGCCCGGGCGGGTCCGGCCGGGGTCGCCAGAGAGGCGGCGGCCAGGGCGCAGCCGATAACGAAATTCCGAAATCCCGTCATGCTTTCCTCACTTTCCGAAAGGGTTGCTTTCAGGTTGTGTCCCTGCTTCACATTACGTGTCTTTTTCTTGGTTTATTCATGGCGAAACCGTGCGGATCCGTTTGGCCATCCGCCGGATTTTTACTCCGTCTGTCTTCGGATATAGGGTGCGCCGGAACGTTTGCCATGTCACTGTTATTCTTGCCTATTGCCGGTCGTCAGCGTTTACGGAGCATGAGATGCAATTGAAGTTCGGTACCAGCGGCCTGCGCGGCCTGTCGGAAGAGCTGACGGGCGAGCCGTCTGCACGCTATGCGAAGGCCTTCGCGCGGCACCTGATCGCCTCCGGGCAGGCGAAGGCGGGGGATCCGATCCTGATTGCCCGCGATTTTCGCGATTCCAGCCCCGAAATCGCGGCCGTATGCACCGACGCTCTGAAGAGCGAAGGGTTTCGCGTCTTCGACTGCGGTACTGTGCCGACCCCGGCACTGGCCCTCTATGGTCTTGTCCACAAGGCCGCGGGCCTGATGATCACCGGTTCGCATATTCCCGCCGACCGCAACGGCATCAAGTTTTACCGGCCGGACGGTGAAATCGACAAGAACGACGAACTGGCGATCAGCGCTCTTGCCGATGCGATCGTCGGCGAGGCCGTGCCTTTGGCAGGTGTGGGAGAGGACCATGCGTCGTCGGCCGCAGAGCAGTTCCTTCAGCGCAACCGGGATCTGTTGCCGCCGGGCTCGCTTGCCGGTCTGCGCATCGGCGTCTATCAACACAGCACCGTCGCCCGCGACCTCCTGGTCGATGTGCTCTCGTTTTATGGTGCTGAGACGGTGGCCTTGGGCCGTTCCGAGGATTTCGTGCCTGTCGATACCGAGGCCGTTTCGTCTGAAACGCTTTCCAGGCTTGCCGCCTGGGCGTCGGAACATGGCCTGGATGCGATCGTCTCGGCCGATGGCGATGGCGACCGACCGCTGGTGGCCGACGAGAAAGGCGCACCGCTGCGCGGCGACCTCTTGGGTCTTGTCGCCTGCGAGTTCCTCGGCGCGCAGGTGGCCGTGACGCCGGTCACCTCCAATTCCGGCCTCGAACGAGCCGAAGGCCTTTCGGTCATCCGCACTCGCGTCGGCTCGCCCTATGTGATTGCCGCAATGGCGCAAGCGATCCGCGAGGGTGTGATGAAGGTCGCCGGCTTCGAGGCGAACGGCGGTACGCTGACGGCGAGTGATTTCTCGGTTGGCAATGGCGTCCTCAAGGCCCTGCCCACCCGCGACAGCTTCCTGCCGATCCTTGCGCTGCTTGCACGCGCGGCCGAGAGTCGGATGACCCTCTCGGCGCTGGCGGCGTCCTATCGCCTTCCGGTCGCGCTCAGTGACCGGCTGGAAAACTTCCCGGTGGAAACCAGTGCACGCCTTATGGCGCATCTGCGGGGTGGGGCAGAAAATCTCGGCGCGTTCCTCGCTCCGATCGGTCGTCCGGCCGCGGTCAGCGACATCGACGGCCTGCGCGTGACCCTCGCCGATGGTCGCGCCATCCACTTCCGCCCATCCGGAAACGCACCGGAGATGCGCTGCTATGTCGAAGCCGAAACGGCGGCAGAGGCGGACGAGCTGCTTGCTCAAGGACTTTCCACAATCAGGTCCTGGGCAAAAGCGACGCCAAACTGACTTTTTTGCGTCCTGACACGAAAACTTCAAAATGCCTGTTGACACTTCGGCTCGGGCCTTTTACACCCCCGCTCGTCGCCCAGATGGCGGAATTGGTAGACGCGCCAGCTTCAGGTGCTGGTACTCGAAAGGGTGTGGAGGTTCGAGTCCTCTTCTGGGCACCATTCCTTTAACCAAACATTTGTTTTGGTTTGAAAAACCCCGGCTTGCCGGGGTTTTTTCGTTTCTGGCTTTTGGCCTGCCCCGACGGCATCACCACCAGTTTCCCTGATGAAAAATGGCCTGTTTCGTGCGCGCGAAGCGGCGCAGTCGAGGCTGCGTTGCTGCATCGGGTTTGCGGGCTTGCCATCGCGCCACAGGCGCCGTTTCGAAGCATCTGGTGTTCTTGCGCGGTCGTGGGTCGTTCATCCTTCAGGAGGGCCCTTGTGGCGGCGCATCTTGCGATCCATGTCAGGCTCACTACTATCTCATGATCCGCTGCGGCGGCGGATTTCAAGCGAGGATCAACCGTGATGGCTGAAACGCGTCGCAAGCTGACGACCATCTTCTCCGCTGACGTCCAGGACTACTCCCGCCTGATGCGTGCGGACGAGGAGGGTACGCTTGCCACTCTCAAGCGGTACCGGGATGCCATGACACGCCTGATCGAGGCGCATGGCGGCCGGGTCATCAATACCTGGGGCGATGGGCTGATCGCCGATTTCCCGAGTGTCGTCGAGGCTTTGCGTGCGGCGATCGACGTCCAGAGCGAGCTTGCCGGATACAACGCGAAAAGCGCAGACAGCGCGCCGATGCTTTTTCGTATCGGCATCAACCTCGGAGACGTGATCACCGAGGATGACGACATCTACGGCGATGGCGTCAACGTGGCCGCGCGCCTGCAGGCCTCCGCCCCCGCCGGCGGCATCGTGATTTCCAATACAGTCTACGACCAGGTGCGCAACAAGGTTGCCGTCGGCTTCGAATTCTTGGGCCAGCTCGAGGTCAAGAACATCGACGGCGGCGTGCCGAGCTACGCGGTGCGCATCGGCGCGGCCGATGACGCCGCGGCCGGATCGGACCCTGGGGGCGAATGGGGGCGGCCGGTCGAGCGTCCCGTTCAGCCCGCACTGGTACCTGTCGAAACCACCGCCAGACCGATGAGCCTGACCGGCAAGCTTCTGGGCGCGCTGGCCGTGATCGGAGCCGGCCTCGTCGCGCTCAATCTGTTGAGCTGGCGCGGTGTGTTCTGGGCGACCTGGCCACTTCTGGGACTTGCGGTCGTCGCTGCCCTGGAATGGGTGCGGGCAAACAACAGGATCGACCGGGTGATTGGCACGCTCGCGATCGTTGGTCTGACGCTCGTCGCAATCAATGTCCTGTCCTGGCGGGGAGTGTTCTGGGCGGTGTGGCCGCTGCTTGCCATTGCTGTTGCCGCCGGAATCCGTTGGGTCATGCGCGGGAGAGATGGTGCGAAGTTTTGACCGAGCGAGCAGTCCAGCCCGTCAGGAGGGCGCTTGCTGCGGCGTTGCCTCGACAACCGGGCGCGCGCTGACCACCTCGTAGATTTCCAGCGCCGTGGCGCGCCCCTTGGCCTGCGCAGTGCCGAGAGGCCGGAAGGTGATCGCATCGGATGCCTGGGCGACGACGGCATCGCTTGCCATGATTGTCGTGCCGTAGTTCTTGTTCATGCCTTCGAGCCGCGAGGCGACGTTCACCGTGTCGCCCATAGCCGTGTATTGCAGCCGCTCCTTCGCGCCGACGCTGCCGACGACGGCGGTGCCGGTGTGAATACCGAAGCGGGTGCGGAATTCGGGCAATCCCTTCTTGCGTTGCGCGTCGTTGAACACCTGCAGCCGTGCCTCGACCGCCAGTGCGCAACGACAGGCATTTTCCGCATGGCGTTCGTCAGCGGCGGGCGCGTTCCACATGGCAAAGACCGAATCGCCGAGGAACTGGATGATCGTGCCGTCATGGGCATCGACCACCTCGCTGAAAATGTCGAAATACTCCGAAAGCATCGCCACCACCTCTTCCGGCGCGTGCTGCTCGCTCAAGGTGGTGAAGTCGTAGATGTCGGTGAAAAGCGCCGTCACCTCCTGGCGCCAGGCCGCGCGGCCACTGAACTGACCGGATTCGATGCCCTTGCGCACCAGTTCCCTCGGGACGTAGAGCGCGAAGGTGAAGATCGCGTCGCGCGCGCGGTTCATCGCGCCGCCGAGGGTGGAGATCTCGCTGACATGCGACGACACGTCGATTGGCGTGGTGAAGTCCAGGTCCTGCAGCCGGTTGGCGCTGGCGGTCAGCTGGTTGAGCGATTTGGTGATCAGGTGCGCAAGCACGAGCGACGACAGCACGGCAAGCGCGACGACGGCGCCGGATATGGTCAGTCCCTGGACCAGCGTCCTGTTGGCGTCGGCCATGAGCTCGTCGAGCGGTGCGGCCACCACGGCGCGGTTGCCGGAGAGAAGCAGCGCGGATTCGAGCGGCGTCACCATGACGAGATAGGTTCGGTCTCCGACTTCGACGAAGTCGGCCTTGCCGGGCGCTGGCGGATTGAGACGGATGCTCTTGATCAGGGGGTCGCTCTCAGCCTGAACGATCGGCCCATCCTTATCCTTTGCCGCCATGATGCGTCGCATCATCACCCGGTCGGAATGGATGATCGGTTTACCGACGGCATCGAGAATGAAAGAGACCGAGCCCGCCGTCAGCCGCTCGCGGGCGAGGAAGTCGGTGATCGTATCGAGGACGACGTCGGCGCCAATGACGATCTGCGGATTGCCGCGATGGGCCTGCGAGATCGTCATTTCAAGCGTTTCGGTCGTGGCACTTTCGTAGGGGCCGATCGAAACCGCAGCCTTTCCGTTTACGGCCGCTCGATACCAGGGCCTGGTTCGTGGGTCGAAGCCTGAGGGCGGCACAAGCCGTTCGGAGAATTGCGTACCGTCCTTGTCCAGGAAGAGCACCCGTTGGAGGGGATTGCCGCTTGCATCCTTTTCCATCGAGCGCACGGCAATGGCCGCGCCGCGCGGCGCATCGAGTGCCACGCGCCATGCGACCTGCTTGAGGTCGACCATCTGAAAGAAGGCGCCGTCGGGGTAGCCGACATAGACACCGTCGATATGTGGCGAACGGGTAATGCCCTCGCGCAGGACCGCCACCTTGTCGTTCATCCGCTCCGGTGGCGGCACGAGGAAGGAGTTGGCAACCGATGAGACGAGGCTGACGAGTGCGGAGGTATCACCTGAGAGAACGCCCAGCCGGTCGACCAACCGGCTCATGAAGCCATGCATATTGGCCTCTGCATCCGCGATCGCGGCATTGCGCGAGCGGTTATAGTCAAGTCCGACGAGGATCGTGGAAACGGCGATCAGCATGGCGACCATAACCAGGCTGAACAGTGACCGCAGCGAACTGTTCCAGCCATCGCCTGTTCTGCTTTGTCGAGCGTCGGGCGCCTTGTCTGCCATTCCGGGCCTCTGGTTTCGCTCTACCCTACGGTTTGTACTGTTCCGGCGCCTTTTGCGTGTGCCGATGACGCACATGTCGCCGTTACGTTGAACTCTATATGCAATTCCCATAAAACACGTTAATCGGCGGGAGGAACGAACCCGCCGAAATCCACCCGTGAAAAACGGTGGCTCAGTTGACGGTCACCGGCTTGGAGCGCATCCGCGCCACCGTTTCGCGCTCGGCGCGCTTGCAGCGCATCGGCGGCAGATCTCGGTCCATCAGGTCCATGTCTTCCAGTACCATGTCGCCCATCTTCTTGAAGGCGCTGTCGAGCGCGCCCGCCCGGTGTGCCGAGCGCAGGAAGCCGGGCAGGCGGCGTACCTTGTGGTCGAGCGGCAGCGGCTCTTGCGGAAACACGTCGCTGGCCGCAACGATGTGTCCGCTTTCGACGGCCGACATCAGTGCGTCGAAATCGACGACGCCGGCACGGCTGAGCAGGATGAAGGCCGCACCTGGACGCATGCTGGCAAAAGCCCTTGCGCCGAGAAAACCTTCGTTTTCGCTGGTGACCGAGGCGACGACGAAGACGAAATCACTTTCCGTCAGCACGGTTTCGAGCGCCGCCGGCTCGACGCCATTTTCCCTGAGGATCGAGGCTGGCATCCAGGGATCGAAGACGCGGATTTTCGCGCGGAAGCCTGAAAGCACCCGGTTCAGCGCCTTGCCCAGGTCCCCGAAGCCGATGATGCCGATGTCCGCGCCGGACAAGAGCCGCGCCGAGCGATTGCCGTCTCCGCCCCAAAGCTCCCGGCCGTCGCGAAAGGCGACATCGGCCTCAACGATGCCGCGCGCGATGTTGAGGGCCATGGCGAGCCCCAGTTCTGCCACCGGCTCGGCAAACACCTGGCCGGTCGTGACCACGTGAATACCGCGTTCGAACAGCACCTCGTAGGGCATGTTGTTGATCAGGTTGCTCTCGACATTGAGAATGGCGCGCAGCTTCGGCATCCGCCGCAGCGTATCGTGATCGAGCGGCGGCTGGCCGATGATGTAGCGTGCCTGTGACAGCACTTCGTCGCCGAGGCCGGCGATATCTTCGGGGTCGACTTCGACGATGCGGTAGCGCGCGTGCAACTGCTTGAGGGCGTCGTCCGTGAAGATCAGGTCGAGCGTGCGGGGCGCGGGCGCGCTGATGGCAAGCGGCCGGTTGGTGTCGAGCATTGTTCCTCCTCGGCGAAGGCATGGCCCCCGCGTTTCCTCTTTCAAATTTCTAGGAACAAATCCACGCCTTGCCAAGCGCGAGCCGGAATGGCCCGGAGCATCTCTCCTTCAAGCGGCTTCATTGAAGGCGGCTACGTTGCTTCAGTAGCCGAGCCCGCGCTTCTGCCGGTAGAGCGACGGTGGCAGATCGGTACCCTGGAACACCGGACCGTCGCCGCGGCGGCAATTGTAGATCGTGTCGTATCGCGGTCCGCCGCGTGAACTCGATTCGAACGGATAGTCGCGGTCGATGAGCGACTGTTCGCACACCACCTTGTCGCCGTTGTCGTTCAGAGGATCCATAGGGCGCACGCCCGGCAGATCCGTATAGTTCTGTGCCAGCGCCGGCATGGTGAAGAGGCCAAAAGCGACGGTGAGGACTGAAAGAGCGAGGGCAGGGCGTCGGGATGTCATCAATGCGAGCTTTCGAAGACAGCACCCGCAGGGAGGTGCCATGACACGGTTTCGCCAGAACCCAACTTGCGCTATAGGCGACACCACTTCCGTTTCATCTGGGGATTTTCGATGGCGAATGCAATACGGTTTCACGAAGGCGATATTTCCGCAGCCGATGCCGCTCGCTACAGAGGCGCGATTGCCATCGACACCGAAACGCTTGGCCTTGTCCCCCGCCGTGACCGGCTCTGCGTCGTCCAGCTTTCACCGGGAGACGGCACGGCCGACGTGATCCGGATTGCCGCCGGCCAAAAAGAGGCGCCGAACCTCGTCGCCATGCTCGAAGACCCGGCGCGCCAGAAGATCTTTCATTTCGGCCGTTTCGATATCGCCGTGCTGTTCCACACCTTCGGCGTGACGACGACGCCGGTGTTCTGCACCAAGATCGCCTCCCGCCTGACCCGTACCTATTCGGACCGCCACGGATTGAAGGACAATCTCAAGGAAATGCTCGACGTCGACATTTCCAAGCAGCAGCAGTCCTCCGACTGGGGGGCGGCGGTCCTGTCGCCGGCACAGCTCGAATATGCCGCATCCGACGTGCTGTACCTGCATGCGCTGCGCGAAAAACTGACGGCGCGGCTCTTGCG
Source organism: Ensifer sp. GW823-FHT05D09 (assembly GCF_058795755.1). Lineage (NCBI taxonomy): Bacteria > Pseudomonadati > Pseudomonadota > Alphaproteobacteria > Hyphomicrobiales > Rhizobiaceae > Ensifer > Ensifer sp. GW823-FHT05D09. The sequence goes on from NZ_JBXAIA010000001.1 coordinate 178,374, forward strand.
TGATGGCCGCATGGAGCACGCGGATGCCTGCTTCGCCTTCCTTCCGACCCGCTGCAAGCTCGACCTGCTCGGCTGGGACGAGACCGATATTTTCGCACACAGCTGAAGCGTCAGGGTGTCAGCCAGAGAACGACGCCGTAACGCGCTGCCTTGCCGATCGCCACGAACACCAGGAACAGCGCGAAAGGCATGCGCAGCAACCCGGCGACGAGCGTCAGCGGATCGCCGACAATGGGCAGCCAGGAGAGCAGCAGCACCGGCTGGCCATAGCGCGCAAACAGCGTCTCCGCCTTCTGTCGCGCTGCGGGCGAAATCGGGAACCAGCGTCGCCCCTCGAAGCGGATCAAAAACCGCCCAAGCACGAAGTTGACGACAGCGCCGAGCACATTGCCGGCCGTGGCCGCAACGAAAAGGGCGAAACGGCTCGTTTCACCATGAAGCGCCGCAGCGACGATCGCCGCCTCCGACATGCCGAACAGAAGTGTCGCTGAGAGGAAGGCTGCCGAAAAAACGCCAGCAAGAATGCCGAAATCCAGGATCAGCTCCTGTCCGTATGGCCGAGATCGCGCTCCGGCTCGATGATGTCGCGGATGCGCTGCTTCAGTTCCTTGGGTCCTGGGAAGCCGCCGTCGCGCTTGCGCTCCCAGATCAGTTCGTCATTGACGCGGATTTCGAAATTGCCGCCGGTGCCGGGAATGAGCGCCACTTCGCCCAGCGATTGGCCGAAGGTCTGCAGCAGCTCCTGCGCCATCCAGCCGGCGCGCAAAAGCCAGTTGCACTGCGTGCAATAGAGAATGGTTATCCGCGGTTTCTCATCCATCTGTGCTTCCCGGGTGGTTTGTGCGCGGCAACATACTGCATAACGCCGCAAGACAGGAACCTGTCTGCGCAGAAAAATAGGCTGTAAATTTCGGGCGTTACCGCGTCCTTTGGCGAAAATGGCCGTCTGTTGCGCAGACGCGACGACGGACAGCAGCTTGTGGTCACGCGCCTCTCACATATTTGTCAACTGAACTAGTCATGTTTTTATCGATGGCACCCTTGCAAAGGGAAAGGCGCCCGGCGAGACATTGCTGCATTGCACATATTGTCGCAGCCACCTCCAAGAGGACTTAACCATGACTGATGCCACCGTTTCGACTTCCCGTCCCCGTGCAATCTTGCCGGCACTGGAAAAGATCTATCTGCCGCTCGACACCTTTGCTGAAACGCTGCTGCGCGTTCTTTGCGGCGTGCTGCTCGTAACTCACGGTTACGGCAAGATCGTCAATCCCTTCGGCGCCGTCGGCATGGTCGAAAGCCTCGGCTTTTATCCCGGCGTCTTCTGGTCGCCGTTGCTTGCCGCGACCGAGTTCTTCGGCGGCATTCTGATCGCCATCGGCCTTTTCACCCGCCCGGCCGCTTTCGCCGCCACGATCGTGCTGCTCGTTACCGTCTACTTCCACGGCATCGTGCAGGGAGAAGGCCTCGGCGGTGCCGAGAAGTCGATTCTCTGGGCAGCGATCCTGTTCTTCTTTGCCATTCGCGGCGCCAACAGCCAGTCCGTCGACGCCAAACTCGGCAAGCAGTTCTGACAGGCTTCTGCCTCGTGAAATGCGGGGAGGGCGGTTTGACCACCGGCCTCCTCGACTCGTTTTTGGGGAAGGGATGCGCATCCTCAAACTTCCCCATCGGCCGCCGCGAGGATTTTCGCCACCCCGCGGTTGAAGCAACGCGTTTAGGCCTTCTCGGCGGCGGTCACGTTGCGGATGGTCATCCGGTGCACCTTGCCGGAGCGGTCGTGCCAATCGATCGACTGGCCGACCGAGAGCCCGATCAAGGCTGCGCCGATCGGCGTCAGCACCGAAATGCGTCCGGCCTCGATATCGGCTTCGCCGGGATAAACCAGCGTCACCTGCTTGGCAAAACCATTGTCGGCCTCGAAGGCGACGGTGGACCCCATCTGCACGCTGTCGGCCGGGAGCTTTGCTGGCGGGGCAATGCGCGCCCGCTCGAGCTCCGTCAGGAGCGCCTCGGCGACTTCGGGAATGCGATCGAGCGCGGAAGAGGCAAGCGCCGTCAGGCGCTTGTGGTCCTCGGCATTGATGATGATTGCGGGAAGCTTGTTGCGGGCGGTGGTCGCCATGATGATACCTGACATTTTCTGCGACGGGCCATGAGCGCCGTCGTTGCTGTTCTAGGATAATTCTATCGGGAAAAACTCGGCGCTCGGATCGCGGCCTGGGAACGGGCGTTCTCATTTGCCGACGCGAAAGGCTCCCCTGACCCGGAGAGCGCAAGCATCCGGGCTGGGGTCAGGTTCCTGCGATCGGGCACACCCGGAAGCAGCGAAGAGAAGAAATCGCGAGCATCATGATGCCGGGAAGGTCGGAAAGTTTGACGCGGAAGTCAAGACCCGGATGCTTCGTGCCCGATTGCCTGGCAATGCGCATGCGTGCTTTCTCGCCTCTTGAACCGAGACGCCTGTCGTGTTCAATCTTCAGCCGAGACGGCGAAGGGAAGGTTCTGATGCGGGTACTGGTGGTGGAAAACATGGCGAAGACCGAGCTCGGCCAGGTCGGCACGGCGCTTCGCGAGGTCAAGGCGGAGATCGAGGTTCGTCGCGCCTATGCCGGCGACCCGGTTCCGGAAACACCCGATGGTTTCGATGCGCTGGTGGTGCTGGGCGGCGAGCAGAGCGCGCTTGACGACGCGGCTTTCCCCTACCTGCCGCAGCTCGCGGCTCTGATGCGCCGGTTCGGCGACAGCGAACGTTCCGTGCTCGGCATCTGCCTCGGCAGCCAGCTGCTCGCGCGTGCCTATGGTGCGAAAAACCTGCTCGGTGAAGCCAAGGAATTCGGCTGGCACGAGGTGCGGGTGCGCACCGAAGGGCAGAGCGATCCGGTGCTGGCATCCGTCGGCGAAAGCTTCCCGATCTTCCAGTGGCACGGCGATACCTTCACGCTTCCGGAAGAGGCCGTGCACCTTGCCGAAAACGACGTAACGCGGCATCAGGCATTTCGCGTCGGGCGTGCGGCCTATGGAACGCAGTTCCACTTCGAGGCCGATACGGATCTTGTCGAAGACTGGAACCGTTCGTTCCCGCAGACCATCAATCGCCTCGATCCGACCTGGCTGGCGCAGTATCCCGCCCATGCAAGGAGGCATGGCGAGAAGGCCAATGCAGCGGGCCTCGCCTTGGCGCGCGCCTGGGTCGCCACCATCAGGCGCGACGATGCCTCTGTCGCGGCGCCGAGCAACGAGGTGCTGGAGGAGGCCTGCTGATGGACGAGGGGATTGGCGGCGGCTGCTTCTGCGGGCGTATCCGCTATCGGCTGAAACAGCTGCCAATGTTCGTCAATTGCTGCCATTGCACCGATTGCCAGCGCCAGGTCGGAAGCGCCTTTGTCGTCAACGGCGTCATCGAACGGGAGAACATCGAGCTGACGGCCGGCGACCCCGTCGTCGTGACCCTGTCGACCGAGAGCGGCCGCCCGCACGACGTCTATCGCTGCGCCGAATGCCAGACGGCGCTCTGGAGCGATTACGGTCGGCGCGGCTGGCTCGCCTTCCTGCGCATCGCAAGCCTCGATCGCCCATCGGATTTCCCGCCGGATGCCCATATCTTCACCCGTTCGAAGGTCTCCTGGCTGTCGCTCCAAGGTGGGGCCCCGGCCTTTGAGATCTACTACGACATGAAGACGCTGTGGCCGGCCGACAGCCTGGCGCGGCGGGAAGCAGCCGAGGCAAAGGCAAAGACGTGAGCGTCGGCGAGCGCGACAAGATGGCGGCGGGCGAATGGTATTGCTGCCTCGATCCGGAGCTCGAGCAGCTGCGCCAGCGGGCGCGTGACGCCGTGCACCAGCACAACACTATGGCTCCTGACCGACGGGGCGCGATCGCGCCGGCGCTGCGCGCGCTGCTTTCAAGCGTTGCCGGCGACGTCTTCATCGAGGTGCCGTTTCACTGCTCCTACGGCATCAACATTTCACTTGGGGCCCGCGTCTATCTCAATGCCGGCTGCACCATGCTCGACAGTGGTCGCATTTCGATCGGCGAAGGCTCGATGCTCGGTCCAGGCGTGCAAGTCTATTGTGCCGAGCATCACAAGGACGTGCCGCTTCGAAGCCGCGGCATCGAGATCGCGAGGCCGGTCGTGATCGGCAAGGACGTCTGGATCGGCGGCGGCGCGATCATCCTCGGGGGTGTAACCATCGGCGACGGCGCCATCGTCGGGGCCGGATCTGTGGTCACGAGAGACGTGGCGGCCGGTGCGACCGTCGTCGGCAACCCGGCGCGGCTTCTTCCGCCATCCGGCAAGCGATAAGTCAACAAGGAGATTTTTAGTGGTCGACGAGATGGCAACGATCAAGGTGCGCCCGGCAACCCCTGTCGACGTGCCGGAGCTCTGCAGCTTCCTCAACGAGATCATCCGGATCGGCGGCACCACCGCCAACGAAACGCCGTTCACATCAGAAAGCTTCACCGCGCATTATCTCGCCGGCCCGGGCTTCGTCAGCTGCTTCGTCGCCGAGGATACGGATGGCCGCCCCTGCGCGTTCCAGGTGCTCGAGCGCTATGACGCATTGCCGGAGGGCTGGGCCGATATCGGCACGTTCTCCCGACCCGACGCCAAGGTGCGCGGCGCCGGCACGGCACTCTTTGCCGCGACGAAAGACAATGCCCGTGCGCTGGGTCTGACGGCGATCAACGCCACCATCCGCGCCGACAATGTCGGCGGCCTCGCCTACTACGGCAAGATGGGCTTCGTCGAATACAAGGTCGACAAGGCGGTGCCGCTGAAAAGCGGCCGACTGGTGGATCGGGTTTCCAAACGGTACTTGTTGACCGAAACCTGAGGCGAGCGTTTCCGCTTCCGCTTGTGCGTGTTTAGCTCACGCGTTCCCACCCTTGGCCGATGCATGGATCAAACAGAACGGGCGACCCTCAGGTCGCCCGTTCTCTACGTTGATGGAGCGGCAGTCGAACCGCTACTCGTCGCCCATCTTGAGCGCAGCGATGAAGGCTTCCTGCGGGATCTCCACCTTGCCGAACTGGCGCATGCGCTTCTTGCCGGCCTTCTGCTTTTCCAAAAGCTTGCGCTTGCGGGTGGCGTCGCCGCCGTAGCACTTGGCCGTCACGTCCTTGCGGAGCGCTGAGATGGTTTCGCGGGCAATGACGTTGCCGCCGATGGCCGCCTGGATCGGGATCTTGAACATGTGCTTCGGGATCAGCTCCTTGAGCTTCTCGCACATTTCACGACCACGCTTTTCAGCTGCCATCCGGTGCACCATCATCGACAGCGCGTCGACCGGCTCGCCGTTGACGAGGATCGACATCTTCACCAGGTTGCCTTCCTTGTGGTCGGTGATCTGGTAGTCGAACGAGGCGTAGCCCTTGGAGATCGACTTCAGCCGGTCGTAGAAGTCGAACACGACTTCGTTGAGCGGCAGGTCGTAGGTCAGCATCGCGCGGGTGCCAACGTAAGTCAGCTCGATCTGGATGCCGCGCCGGTCCTGGCAGAGCTTCAGGATGCCGCCGAGATAGTCGTCGGGCGTCAGGATCGTCGCGCGGATCCACGGCTCGTGGATCTCGGCGATCTTGACGACGTCGGGCATGTCGGCCGGGTTATGCAGCTCGCGCTCGGTGCCGTCGGTCATGAACAGCTTGTAGACGACCGAAGGCGCCGTCGCGATCAGGTCGAGGTCGAACTCGCGCTCCAGGCGTTCCTGGATGATTTCGAGGTGCAGCAGGCCGAGGAAGCCACAGCGGAAGCCGAAGCCGAGAGCGGCGGACGATTCCATTTCGAACGAGAACGACGCGTCGTTGAGGCGCAGCTTGCCCATGGCCGAGCGCAGGTCCTCGAAGTCGGCGGCATCGACCGGGAACAGGCCGCAGAACACCACCGGCTGCGCCGGCTTGAAGCCCGGCAGGGCCTTGGCGGTCGGGCGCTTGTCTTCGGTGATGGTGTCGCCGACGCGGGTGTCGGCCACTTCCTTGATCGAGGCGGTGATGAAGCCGATCTCGCCGGGGCCAAGCGCATCCATCGCCACCATCTTCGGCGTCAGCACGCCGATGCGTTCGACGGAATACTTGGCATCCGTGCCCATCATGCGGATGGTCATGCCCTTCTTCAGCGTGCCGTCGATGATGCGCACGAGAACCATGACGCCGAGATAGGTGTCATACCAGCTGTCGACCAAGAGCGCCTTCAGGGGAGCCGCATCGCCGCCCTCGCTCTTTGGCGCCGGCAGCTTGGTGACGATCGCTTCGAGGACGTCAGGAATGCCGAGGCCGGTCTTTGCCGAGATCAGCACGGCGTCGGACGCGTCGATGCCGATCACTTCCTCGATCTGTTCCTTGATCCGCTCCGGTTCGGCGGCGGGAAGGTCGATCTTGTTGAGCACGGTAACGAGCTCGTGGTTGTTGTCGATCGCCTGGTAGACGTTGGCGAGCGTCTGGGCTTCCACGCCCTGGGACGCGTCGACGACCAGCAGCGAACCTTCGCAGGCCGACAGCGAACGCGAGACTTCATAGGCGAAGTCGACGTGGCCGGGCGTGTCGATCAGGTTTAGCACGTAGGTCTCGCCGTCATTGGCCTTGTAGTGCAGACGCACGGTCTGGGCCTTGATGGTGATGCCGCGCTCGCGCTCGATATCCATGCTGTCGAGCACCTGCTCGGACATTTCCCGCTCGGCAAGGCCGCCCGTCGACTGGATCAGTCGGTCAGCCAGCGTCGATTTGCCGTGGTCGATATGGGCCACGATCGAGAAGTTACGGATATGCGACAGGGGCGTCTTGGAAGATGTTGTGCTCATGGGCCGCATATAGCAGTGCCTTCAAGCCGCGCAAAGCGGGAAATGAAGGCTTCGTTCACTATAAATCGCAGGGCGCGCGCGGTTATTCGGCTCTCGCCTCGGCGTCGATCAGCGCACCGGCATTCGGGATCTGCGCGCTCTTCAGTTCGAAGGTCTCGCGCTCGCCCGCCGGCACCTCGTCGCGTTTCCTCAGGCGGGCAAGCACGAACAGCGCGTAGAGGGCAGCAACGGCCATGGCGGCATAGATGAAGGTACGTGGCCCGAACACCGGCGTCAGCACCGTCACCAGCATTGGCACCAGGGTTGCGGCCACCGACCAGGCGACAAGCATGGTGCTTGCCAGCGGTACGAAATCTGCCGGATCGGTGCGGTCGTTGGCATGGGCGTTGGCGATGGAATAGACGGTCTCGACGGCACCGGCAAAGAGCGCGAAGACCACCATCAGCAAGAGGAGATTGCCGAAGGTTGCGGAAAGCGCGAAGAAGCCGGCGATAACGATGATGAGGCAGGTGGCGATCAGCACCAGCCGGCGGTCGACCCGGTCCGACAGCGTGCCCATCGGATACTGGATGGCGATCAGCCCGAGCTGCATCACGAACATCAGGTTGGCGACGTCGCCCTGGCTCACCTGGTTGGCCGCCGCGTAGATCGGCGTGAAGCCCTGCACCACCATCGAAAGACCACCGGCGGCCAGCACACCGATGAAGGCGACGGGAGAAGCGCGCCAGACCATCGGAATGTCGATGCTGACCTTGGCGGGTGCCGGCGGCGTCGGCAGGCGGGTGAGGCCGATCGGCAAGATGGCAAGAGCGGTGAAGAAGATGGTGATGAGCGGCGGCAGGTTGCCGTCGGCGGGGATCTGCCCGAACAGCCAGGCGCCGGTGCCGAGCCCGATCACATAGGCCATGTAGAACATCGCCATTGCCCTGCCGCGCCAACGATTGTCGCTGGCATGGTTGAGCCAGCTCTGGCTGATGATGAAATTGGTGTTGCCGGCAGCGCCGTAGAGGCCGCGGGCGAGCACCCAGAGGATCGGGTGCATGCCGAGGCTGATGGTCAGCGCTGAAAGGATGACGAGCGCCATCGAGCAGGAGAACGCCCGGGCATGCCCGACGCGGCGGATCATCGGCCCAGCGATGACGCAGCCGACAAGACCACCAAAGGCAATCATGGTGACGGCGGCGCCCGGAACCCATTCCGGCGCATCGGATCGGGTGAGCATGAAAGGCACATAGGCGAGCATCATGCCGTTGCCGATCGCCACGGATGTCATCGACGTCACGATGCTGGCGATCGAGGTCAGCGAGGAGGGTTGCTTGTCCATGTCGTGCCGATCCGTTTCGTAAGGCGCAACGGTTTGTTGCATGAGGGGCGTCTAAATTATTGAGGTGGAACGTCTTTTCGCTTCGGATACTCGTTGCCGACCTTAGCCGAAATCGCCTCGTCGCAATGTCGCCAAAGCGGCATCTGCCGCCTCTATTTTCAGATGGTTATGGTCTTGACTCTAATATATGAGAAATGCAATCTCAAATAATGGAAAACATGAGCGACCCACTCGAACAGGCCATCGGCGACCGCGTCCGTTCGCTGCGCATCGAACAGAACCTGACGCTCGACGATCTGGCGACGCGGTCGGGCGTCAGCCGGGCGATGATCTCGCGCATCGAGCGCGGCGAGGTCAGCCCGACGGCGCAATTGCTGGCTAAGCTCTGCAGCGCACTCTCGACCACGCTCTCGGCGCTCTTCGCCTTTGAGGTCGAGCAGGCTTCGCCGGTTGCGCGGCGCGCCGATCAAAGACTTTGGCGGGATCCGGAATCCGGCTATCTGCGCCGCTCGGTCTCGCCCGAGGGTGTCGGCTCGCCGGTCGATATCGTCGAGGTCGAGTTTCCTCCGGGCGCGCGCGTCGTGTTCGAGCGGCAACCGGCCGACCGCGGCATCACCCAGCATCTCTGGCTTTTCTCCGGCCGGCTCGAACTGACGATGGAATCGGGGCTCTGCGTGCTCGAGGCAGGCGACTGCCTGTTCATGGGGCTCGAACAGGCCCACGTCTTTCACAATCCTCATAATGAGCCGGCTCACTATGCCGTTATCCTCAGCCGAACCAGGACCTGACCATGCCTGACATCAAAATCCGTCTCCTCGAGGAAATCGAGGCCCGTTCCGCCATGCCGGCGCTTGCCGAAGTGCTGTCCGATTGCGTTGAGGGTGGCGCATCCGTCGGCTTCATGCAGCCCTATCCGCCGCAGGCAGCGCTCGCCTACTGGCAGGGCGTTGCCGATGCGGTCGCCGCCGAGGAAACGCTGTTGATGGTCGCCGAAGACGAAGGGCGGATCGTCGGGACCGTCCAGGTCGGTGTCGCGCAGATGCCCAACCAGCCGCATCGCGGCGACCTGAAGAAGCTGCTCGTCCATCGCGCCGCCCGCGGCAAGGGCGTCGCCCGGCTGTTGATGCAGGCCGTCGAGCAGGAAGCAGCTCGGCGCGGCAAGACGCTGCTGGTGCTTGACACGGCAACCGGCAGCGAAGCCGAAGCGATCTATCCGCGACTTGGATGGGAGCGCGTCGGCGTCATCCCCGATTATGCGATGTGGCCGGAAGGCGGCCTTTGCGCCACGACGCTCTTCTACAAGCGCATCGCGGCTTAGGGATTGTTGCTCTTTTTTTGCATGCGCCCCTCATCCCGACCCTCTCCCCGCTTGCGGGGAGAGGGTGAACGGGAGGCTGCCGCATGTCTCCTTCGCCCCGCGTGCGGGGAGAAGGTGGCCGGCAGGCCGGATGAGGGGCGTCCGCGGCGGTAGCCAGCGGCCCGGACCCTGGGCTAGGTTGATGACGCTTCTTTGCTTCGCCAACTCAACCGGGACATTGCCATGCGCGTTTTCTTTTCCGAGAACCATAAGCTCCGTGACGCCAGGACCGAACTGTTCGGCGGAGAGCTCGTGTCGCCGTTCGAAGCGCCGTTTCGGGCCGAATGGATCCTCGCGGCGGTGAAGGAAGCGGGCTTCCGTGACGTTGTCGCGCCGGCTCGCCATGGGTTGGAAACGGCCGGCAAGCTGCACGCGGCCGACTATCTCGAATTCCTCGAAACCGCCTGGTCGCGCTGGGTCGCCGACGGCTATCGCGGCGAGGCGATCCCGACCAGCTTTCCTGCCCGCCGCATGCGCCAGCACCCGCCCAGGGATATCGACGGCGCGCTTGGCTACTACGCCTTTGCCGCGGAAACGTCGATCACCGAAGGCACCTATGCGGCCGCGCGAGCGGCGATGGATTGCGCGCTTTCGGCGGCCGAGCACATCAATGGTGGCGCAAAAGCAGCCTTCGCGCTTTGTCGTCCGCCCGGCCATCACGCGGCGATCGATCTCTACGGTGGCTATTCGTTCATCAACAATGCCGCCTGCGCCGCTGAGCGTCTGCGCGATCTCGGTGCCGCCAGGGTGGGCGTGCTCGATGTCGATTTCCATCACGGAAACGGCACTCAGGACATTTTCTACGAGCGTGGCGACGTCTACTTCGCCTCCCTGCATGGCGATCCCGTCGACGCCTTCCCTTATTTTCTCGGCTTCGCCGACGAGGAGGGGGCAGGCGAAGGGCTCGGCTCCACGAAGAACTACCCGCTGCCGCGCGGCACCGAATTCGCCGCCTGGTCGGCCGCGATGGACGATGCGCTTCACCGCATCGAAGCCTTCGGCGCCGAAGCGCTGGTGGTCTCGCTCGGTGTAGACACCTTCGAGCGCGATCCGATTTCGACATTCAAGCTGAAGTCGGAGGACTATCTTCTCATGGGCGAGCGGTTGAAGAAGGCCGCCCTGCCTGTTGTCGTCTGTATGGAGGGCGGTTATGGCGTGCCGGAAATCGGGCTCAACGTTGCCAATGTGCTCAAGGGCATTGCCTCCTGATCTCCTCCGGCCGTCAGGCGGTAATGAAGATTTTTCCCGGCTCCCTGTTGACCTCAACTTTGCTTGAGGTCGTAGGCATGTTTCTGCCCGCTGCCGAATGGTCGCCGGTGGGCCTTGAAGAGACACGTAAGGGAGAATTTCATGAGCAGCAGCACACAGGCTGACGTCATCGCGCCACTCTATCGCATCAACAAATTCGTCGTCCCTGCGTCGGCGCGAGCCGATTTCGTGGACCTGGTGGAAAAGACGCTTGCGGTCATCCGCAGCCAGGAAGGCTACGTCAAGGATCTGTTCCTTGAGCAGCATGCCGGCCCGGGAAAGTTCAACTTCTGCACCATGATCGAATTTGCAAGCGAAGAGTTTGCGCCGAAGGTCGCGGCAGCGATTGGCGCGTTCGATAGGAGCCTTGGTATCGATCGTGCGGCTCTGATGGAAAAGCTCGGCGTCGAGACCGATTCAGCCAGCTACAAGAGTTTCCAGACGGCATCAGCATGACGTCCTGCTGCGCCGGTCAACTGGTCGGACCGGCAACCGACGCGTCGATGGTGACGCGTCAGGCTCGCGTGCGGATTGGCGGGCCTCAGGAAACGAAGAAGGTGGACAGGCCCTGGCCGGCCGCAAAGGCCATGTAGGCGAGAACGGTGAAGTAGATCGTCGTGGCAATCAGGAACAGATAACCGCCGGCGACCATCAGCCCGTCGCGCTGGATGATGCCGAGCGACAAAAGCAGGATGGCGATGCCCGGCAGCGTGTTCGACAGCGGGATGAGGCCGAGCGGAAACATCAAAAGCACCCCACCGGCCATGATCATCAGGCCGTTGAAGCGGTTCATCAGCGCCCCTTGCGTCAGGAAGCCGAAGCGCGGCCTGACGAAACGGTCGAGCTTGGAGACGAGGGCGGCACCCTTCTGCAAGGTCGGCACCAGCTTTTCCGTCTCGATCTGCCGGTCGAGGATGCGCTGCGGCATCCAGGGCAGGCGGTTGAGGGTGATCGAAATCGAGATCAGGATGATGGCCGCGCCGAAGACGGTGCTGACGCCGGGAATGGAAACCGGCAGCAGGAACGGCAGCGTCAACAGCGCGCACAACAGCAGGAAGCCCTGTTCGCCGATCCCGGTCATCAGGTCGCGAAGCGTGATCGTATTGCCGCGGATCGAGCCGATCATGCCGTTCAGCGTGTCGCTGAGACTGCGTTGCGTGTCGCCAAATTCGATTGCCATCAGATCGTCCGCCTCGATTTTTCCAGAACGCCCTTGCTATCAAGGGCGCGTGAAGGATCGGTTAGTATCGGGCCGCATCGTGACTTGGATTGCGACCGATGGGCCATTTGTCGTCAAACCATGGCATCAGTGGGACGCCTCTTCATCTTCCTGCCGCAATCGCTAGTATGAAGCACTTTAGAGCACGAATAGGGACCATTGATTCTATGATCAAGAAATGCGCCATATTGGCTGTTGCGGCCATCTATCTCTCGGGATGCACGACCACCGATCCCTATACGGGTGAGCAGAAGATGTCGAACACGGCCGGTGGCGCGCTGATCGGCGCGGGCCTCGGTGCGGCGACCGGCCTTCTCGTTGGCGGCAGTGCTGCAGGGCGGCGCGATGCAGCGCTCGTCGGTGCCGGCATCGGCGCGCTCGGCGGCGGCCTCGTCGGCAACTACATGGACAGCCAGGAATCGGAACTGCGCGCCCAGCTGCAGGGTACCGGTGTTTCGGTCACCCGCGCCGGCGACCGCATCATCCTGAACATGCCGTCGAACATCACGTTTGCCACCGACCGCGACCAGGTGATCCCGGCCTTCTACGACACGCTGAACTCCGTGGCGATCGTGCTGCGCAAGTTCAACAGAACCTTGATCGACGTCGACGGCCATACCGATTCCACCGGCAGCGCCTCGCACAACCAGGGCCTCTCCGAGCGCCGCGCCGCGTCCGTTGCCAACTATCTGGCAAGCCAGGGCGTCGACCAGCGCCGCATGGCCACCATGGGCTTCGGCCCGCAACGGCCGGTCGCCTCCAACAGCACTGAAGCCGGCCGGGCGCAGAACCGCCGCGTCGAAATCTCGATCGCGCCGATCAAGCAGGGCTGATAGGATCGCATCGATCGCTGATATCGAAGGGTCGCGCCGCAACCGGTGCGGCCCTTCTTCTTTTCGGGTAACTCAGCGGCAGTGGCTTCAGAAGCGGTAGCGCAAGAGCCGCCCCATCCGGTGCAGGGTAGGAACCATGCTGAAGACGTGGACGGCGATGCGGGCTGCGGCCGACATCCTGTCGATCTGGCCCGGATCGTAGGCCGTGACCTCTTCCAAAAGGCTGAGACCCGGCACCTGGCGCTCCAGCATGCGGGGATCGTCGATACCCCAGGAAAGCGCGGCACCCGTGGCGCGGATGGCCGGATTGAAGCGCAGCAAATGCAGGCCGAGATGGCTGTATCCGTCGAAGACGATCTCGCCAGCGGGCAAATGATCGACAAGACGCCGGAGCAGGCCGTAGACGTCGTCTGCCGCCAGATAGGGCAGGAGGCCTTCGGCGACGACGATTGTTGGCCTGTCATCCGGTATGGTCGCAAGCCATCCCGCCTCCGTCACCGATGATCCGATCAATGTGGTGTTGGCCCGATCCCGATAGAGCCGGCGGCGCAAGGCAATCACATCAGGGAAATCGATGTCGAACCACCGCACCTCGGGCGCCGGGTCGATGCGGAAAACTCGGCTGTCGAGGCCGCAGCCGAGATGGAGGACGGTGGCATCCGGGTGCCGGGTGATGAAGGATTGCGTCCATTGGTCGACCAGATAGGCGCGCATGGCGATGCCGATCGTCATGTCGTGGCCGACGTCGAGATGTGGTGCCGTCTGCCCGAGCCGCCGCATGGCATCGGCGGCGAACCGGTCGCCGAGCAACGAATCGGGCAGCGCGCTTTCGGCGGCCTTTGCCTGCAGAGTGATCAGCAGCGTTTCCCGAGCACCGCTCAGGCCGATCCCGTCGGCATCCATCGTTTCCTCCATTAGAGCATTTCCAGGAAAAGTGCGAAGCGGTTCTCCGTCAGAAAATGCGTAGAAACAAAGCGATAGGGCGTTACTATGAATCCGTTTACACCGGAAATGCCCTAAAGTGCCGCGTGTCCGATAGGACCCGTAGAGGACGTCGCAGCGCTTCAAGCCTGCCGCATATTTTATCCCCGAATCCGATTCAATTTAAGGGTTTATGCAGGGCAGGCGGCCGAGGAGGCGATGGCGCAGATCTGCGTCTTACGCGTCAGCGGCTCTTGCCGCTCGCGCCCGGCGGACGCGCCTCGCCGTCAGCATCGCCAGCGCCGGCGCCAGTGCAAACAGCCAGAAGAGCCACTGCGTCGCGCGCGCGATGCCTTCGGCGCTGCTTGCCTCGATACCCGCCAGGTTGGCGGTCAGGCCGGCAAGCGCGGCACCGAGGGCAGCGGCGAAAAGCTGCACGGTGGTGATCGAGCTCGATGCCTTCTCCTCTTCGCCCTTGGGCGCCAGCTCGTAGACGGCCGTGACGATATGCGGCCAGGCGAAGCCCATGCCGAAGCCGACCGCCATGATGCCGATGGACAGCGGTATTGCGATGGTGGCGAAGCCGAAACCGGTCATCGGCATGAACACGGCGATCAGCGCCAGGCCGGCAAAGCCGAAGCCTGGTCCGGCGAAAATCGTGCGCTGCGCCCTGTCGCCATGCCAGTGCGCGCTCGTCATCGATCCGGCGGTCCAGCCGATCGACATCAGCGCGGCGATGTAGCCGGCTACAAGTGGCGACAGCCCATGCAGTTCCTGCAGCAGATAAGGCACGTAGATCTCCGGCTGCATGCCGATCATCAGAAGCGTGATCGTCGCATAAAGGGCTGCCAGTGGGGCGGTTATGGTGAAGCTGCCGGTCGGCAGGAGCTTGCCGACGGCCCGGCGTTCGGCGAAGAGAAGCACGGCGAACATCACGACGGCCGCGCCGACGGAAGCAAGCTGTTCGGCCGATGTCGACAGTGTGCTGGCGATCGACAGCGCAAGGACAATGCCGATGAGAAGCAGGAGCTGCAGCACCGGCAGCGGGCTGCGGCTGCCTTCGGACGAGGCGTTGCGCGGCAATGTCCAGAAGGCCAGCGCCGCCAGAAGTGCGGTCAGCGGCAGCAGCGACCAGAAGGCCGCGCGCCAGGTGGCAAACTCCGCAAACATGCCGCCGACGGCCGGGCCAATCAGCGTTGCCGTGCCCCAGGTCGCCGAGATCAGGCCGATGGCGCGGGTCCAGAGAACAGGAGCAAACACCAGGCGGATAACGCCATAGGCAAGCGCGTAGAGCAGGCCGCCGCCAAAGCCCTGGATTGCCCGGCCGCCGAGCAGCAACAGCATATCGGGGGCGGAGGCACAGAGCAGCGTGCCGAGCCCGAAGACAAGCGCGCCGATCGCATAGGCCGATCCGGCGCCGACGGCGGCAAGCAGCCGGGCCGAGAGCGCCGCGCCAAGGATGGAGGCAGCGACGAAGACTGTGGTGCTCCAGGCATAATATTCGAGCCCGCCGATCTCGCGCACGATCGACGGCATGATGGTGGTGACGACATAGATGTTGAGGGCATGCAGCGCTACGCCGCCACTCAAAACGATGGAATGGATGGCGTTTTCGCCAGACAGCAGCGCGAGCCAGCCGCTCTCGGCCTTCTCGGTGGTTTCAGGTGTCTTGTCGAGCATATGTCTGCGCCTTTCCTGTGCGTCACGACGGTGCATGTCGACTGCGGCGCATCTGTCCGCGCCCGTCGACATGACCCTTCGGTCGCAAGAGAACGCTCCCGCCTTGAACAGGGCCGGGGAGCCGCTCGTTTGTTGCCACGCATGTCCCGGCGGAAGACCGCCTCGCGCTTTTCCCTGGAAATGTTCTAAGTCAATGGACCGCAGCGTCACCGAGATGGGTGAGCTTGTCCGGATTGCGAACGATGAAGATATCGTTGACGTTTCCATCGCCGTCATAGCCGAAGGAAACGCTGGCGGCGATATCATTTTCGGTCTCGCCCCGGAGCACTATGCCGCGGCCGCCGTTGATCTCAGCGATTTCCCAGACGTAGTGCGCCCAGTATTCGGTGAGCCGGTCAGCGATGAAGGCAACCACGGTCTCCTTGCCAGCGAGCACGCCGAGCACGGTCGCCACCTTGCCGCCGCCGTCGGCCGTCAGGCGCACGTCGGCGGAGAGCAGGCTCGAAAGGCCGGCAATGTTGCCGCCGTGGATCGCCGCGTGAAAAGCTGACAGCAATTCGTCCTGGCGTTCGCGCGGCGTCTGGTGACGGCTCTTTTCCACCCCGATATTGCTCTTGGCGCGCGACACCAGCTTGCGCGCTGCTGCCTCCTGCATGTCAAGCGTTTCGGCAACCTCCTCATAGGGTTGCCCGAAGATCTCGTGCAGCAGATAGGCAGCCCGCTCCTTCGGCGTCAGCCGCTCCAGCATCAGGAGGAAAGCGGTGGTGAGCGACGAGGTGAGCGCCAGCTTTTCCTCGGCATTGTCTTCGCTTGCCGTGTGGATCGGCTCCGGCAACCAGGCCCCGACATAATCGACGCGCTTGCGGTGCGCCGCCTTCAAAAGGTCGAGGCAGCGGCGGGTGCAGGCCGTCGTCAGCCAGGCGCCCGGCGTTTCGATCGCCTTTTGATCGGCTTCCTGCCACTTGACGAACGTGTCCTGCACCGCGTCTTCCGCGTCCGCGCGTGACCCGAGGATGCGGTAGGCAAGTCCGAGAAGGCGCGGACGCGCCGCTTCAAAGATATCGATACTGTTCATGCCACCCATCTCAGCGCCTTGGTTACGGTTCAAACGGCCGATGGCCGCGATCGTTGCTCATGACCGTCTGACGATTGGCATCGCGCAGCTGTGACGTCGGCTTGAAAATTTTCTCAGATCTTTGGCGGGTAGGTGTGCTCGTTGCCGCGGAAGTCGGTAACGGTGTAGCAGCCGCCGCCGTCCGCCGCGATCGACGCGGCACTGATCACTGCCTTGCCGTGACCGCCGGGAATGTCGAGGATATAGGCCGGCTGGCAAAGGCCGGAGACCCGGCCGCGCAGCGACGCGACAAGGGCCTGGCCTTCCTCGATCGACAGCCGGAAGTGGCTGGTGCCGGGCGCAAGGTCCGGGTGATGCAGATAATAGGGCTTGATCCGGGTTTCGACGAAGGCGCGCATCAGGCTGGCCAGCACGTCCGCATCGTCGTTGACGCCTTTCAGAAGCACCGACTGGCTGACCATGACGATGCCGGCATCGATCAGCCGGGCCGAGGCGTCGCGCGCTTCCGGCGTCAGTTCACGCGGATGGTTGGCGTGCAGCGCCACATAGGTCGCCTTGCCACACGCCTTCAGCGCCGCGACAAGATCGGCATTGATGCGCTCGGGCTCGACCACTGGCACGCGCGTATGAAAGCGGACGATCTTGACATGATCGATCGGCTTCAGCCGTTCCATGATTTCGGCAAGACGGCGCGGCGACAGCACCAGCGGATCGCCGCCGGTGAGGATGACCTCCCAGATCTCCTCATGCTCAGTGATATAGGCGATCGCCGCGTCGAGTTCGGCCGGCGACAGCGTGCCCAGTCCCTGCGGGCCGACCATTTCGCGGCGGAAGCAGAAGCGGCAATAGACCGGGCAGACATGCACCGCCTTCAAGAGCACGCGATCGGGATAGCGGTGGACGATGCCGGCAACGGGGCTATGCGGTTTGTCGCCGATCGGATCCTCGCGCTCCTCGGGCAACAGCGTCAGCTCGGCGGCATCCGGCACGAACTGGCGGGCGATCGGGTCGTTCGGGTCGTTGCGGTCGATGAGTTTTGCGATCGCCGGGCTGATGGCCACGGCATAGCGCTCGGCCACACGCGAAACGGCGCCGTGCTGCGACGGTTCGACAAGGCCGGCGTCGACGAGTTCTCCGGCCGTCTTGATCGGGCGGTGGACGTTCATGATGCCGTCTCCGCCACCGGCGCCCAGAGCACCTGGTCGATGCGCGTCGCACCGGTCGCCAGCATGACCAGGCGGTCGAAGCCGAGCGCGATGCCGCTGGCTTCGGGCATAATGGCGAGCGCTGCCAGAAAGTCCTCGTCGAGCGGGTAGGTTTCGCCATAAACGCGGGACTTTTCCGCCATTTCCATCTCGAAACGGCGGCGCTGCTCGGAAGCATCGGTCAGTTCACCGAAGGCATTGGCGAGTTCGACACCGCAGGCATAGAGCTCGAAGCGTTCGGCGACACGGCGGTCGCGCGCGGTCGGCCGGGCAAGGGCTGCTTCTGCAACGGGGTATTCATCGAGGATCGTGGCGCGGCCGAAGCCGAGATGCGGTTCGACCTTTTCGACAAGCACGCGGCTGAAGAGATCCGCCCAGGTGTCGTCGGCGGCAACCCGCAGGCCCGCCGATCTCATGGCGGCGGCGAGCATCTCGCGGTCGGTTCCGCCATCGGGCGCGATCGAGGCGAGCAGGTCGATGCCAGCAAAACGCGCGAAGGCTTCAGCCACCGCCAGCCGTTCCGGCGCGGCGAAGGGGTCTGAGGTGCGGCCCTGGAAGGTGAACTGGTGCGTGCCCGTCGTCTCCGCCGCGAGCGCCAGGATCTCGGCACAGTCACGCATCAGCGTCTCGTAGGTCTCGCCGGCCCGATACCATTCGAGCATGGTGAACTCAGGATGGTGCAACGGACCGCGTTCGCGGTTGCGGTAGACATGGGCAAAGCAGGCGATGCGTTTCTCGCCGGCGGCGACCAGCTTCTTGCAGGCAAACTCGGGCGACGTGTGCAGATAGAGCGGATGGGCCGAGTCGTCATGGTTGAGCGCCTCGGTGGCAAAGGCGTGCAGGTGAGCCTCGTTGCCGGGTGAAATCTGCAGCGTCGCGGTGTCGACTTCGATGAAGTCGCGCGCGTCGAAGAACCGGCGCAAAGCCGACTGGATCCGGTTGCGCCCGAGAAGAAACGGACGCCGGTCGGCATGGACATCAGGCGTCCACCAGGGTGAGGCATGCGACATGGTCGTTCGGTCCAGGCTTTCTTCGC
This sequence comes from Ensifer sp. GW823-FHT05D09, assembly GCF_058795755.1. Taxonomy (NCBI): domain Bacteria; kingdom Pseudomonadati; phylum Pseudomonadota; class Alphaproteobacteria; order Hyphomicrobiales; family Rhizobiaceae; genus Ensifer; species Ensifer sp. GW823-FHT05D09. Next base: position 197,069 of record NZ_JBXAIA010000001.1, read on the forward strand.
GCCCCAGGGCTTTCTTCGCGCCAATGCCGGCGCAGGCTGGCTATTTGCACGAAATTAGGGTAGTGGCGGCGCGATATCATATTTTCGCGTCTTTCGGGGCCGGCTTTCCCGGCGCGCCGTGTCGCGCATACCTCTGTTACAAGGAAGACTAATGGTCAAGGTCATCGCTTCATCTGTCCGCAAGGGCAACGTTCTCGACGTTGACGGCAAGCTCTATGTCGTTCTTACCGCGCAGAACTTCCATCCGGGCAAGGGCACGCCGGTCACCCAGGTCGACATGCGCCGCATTTCCGACGGCGTGAAGGTCTCCGAGCGCTACCGCACGACCGAGCAGGTCGAGCGCGCCTTCGTCGAAGACCGCGAGCACACCTTCCTTTATGAAGATGGCGAAGGCTTCCACTTCATGAACCCGGAAAGCTACGACCAGCTGGTCATGACCACCGACGACATCGGCGACCTCAAGGCCTACCTGCAGGAAGGCATGGCCTGCATTCTTTCGATCCACGAAGGCCTGGCGATCGCCATCGACCTGCCGCGTCACGTGACGCTCGAAATCACCGAGACCGAGCCGGTCGTCAAGGGCCAGACGGCATCGTCGTCCTACAAGCCGGCGGTTCTTTCGAACGGCGTTCGCACGCTCGTGCCGCCGCATATCCAGGCCGGCACCCGCGTCGTCATCGCGACCGAAGACGGCTCCTATGTCGAGCGCGCCAAGGACTGACACGGTCTGAAGACCGGCACGATCGAACGATCGCATGAAACGGGGACGGCAGGTAGAACCTGCCGTCCCCGTCGTCGTTTCTTCGACAGACCTTTTCCTTGGTCGTTGACATCCCAGGGGGCAGAACCCTTTGCGCGGCCACGGCGTTCCGTGCGCGTCGGCGCGCGCCGTGACCTGCAGGCCGTGCCAAAGGCTCGATAAGCAACCACAAATTTAGGGGGAGCATTTCGAAAAACGGGTGCTAGGATGCCGGCGCACCGACGTTTCTGTCACGAGAGGGTCCGCATGTTTCCATTGTCGCACATGATGAAGTCGTTCATTCGCAAGGGTCGCCTGACGGTGATCGACGCCGATGGCAAGAGGCACATTTTCTCCGGCGAGCCCGGACCCCACGTAACGATGCGGCTCACCGACAAGAAGCTCTATCGTAGCCTCGTCTTCAATGCCGAGCTTGCGGCCGGCGAGGCCTACATGGACGGCACCATGCGCTTCGAGGAAGGCTCGACGCTCAAGGATTTCCTGACGCTGTTTTCGATCAACCGGCTGTCGCTCGGCTCCTACCCGATCCAGAAGGTTCTGCGCGCGGTGAAGATGCGCTTCCGCAAGCGCCAGCAGGCCAATCCGAAGGGCAAGGCGCAGCAGAATGTCGCGCATCACTACGATCTGGGCAACGACTTCTACAAGTTGTTCCTCGACGAGAACATGCTCTATTCCTGCGCCTATTTTCGCGAGCCCGATGAAAGCCTGGAGAAAGCCCAGCGCAACAAGCTCAGGCTGCTCGCCTCCAAGCTTTGCCTGGAGCCGGGCATGAAGGTGCTCGACATCGGTTGTGGTTGGGGCGATCTGGCGATGTATCTGGCGAAACTCGAAAACGTCGAGGTGCTGGGTGTGACCCTTTCTAAGGAGCAACAGGCGCTGGCGACTGAGAGGGCCAAGGCCGCAGGGCTTGCCGACCGGGTTCGCTTCGAACTCAAGGACTACAGGGATGTCGTGGGACCGTTCGACCGTATCGTTTCGGTCGGCATGTTCGAGCACGTCGGCGTGCATCACTACGATGAGTTCTTCAAGAAGCTCAATGCGCTGATGCGGGATGACGGCGTGGCGGTGCTGCATTCGATCGGCCACATGAGCCCGCCGGGCATGGCAAGCGCCTGGTTGCGCAAGTACATTTTCCCAGGGGCCTATTCGCCCGCACTTTCCGAGGTCTTCGACGTCGTCGAGCGCAACAGCCTCTGGGTCAGCGATCTCGAATTCCTGCGTGTGCATTATGCAACGACGCTGGCGCATTGGGGCGCACGCTTCGATGCCAACCGCGACAAGGTGATCGCGATGTATGACGAGCGCTTTGCCCGCATGTGGGAGTTCTATCTGATCAGCGCCGAGATGATGTTTCGCACCGGAAGCCAACTCGTCTTCCACATGCAGCTGTCGCGGTCGCGCGACGCGGCGCCGATCGTGCGCGATTACATCACCGACCGCCAGCGCGACTTCATAGAACGCGAGCAGGCGCTCGACCTCAACATCTGACCGGCTTTTCTGCCGGTCAGTCTCCGTTCCAGCGCAGTCGCTTGTAGTCGAAGCCGAATTCGAGGGTCGGCTTGACGATCGAGAAGAACGGCGAGAGGTCGAAGTCGCGCGGCGTGTAGAGCGAGTAATGGCGGATATGCAGGATTTCTTCGCGTGAATAGGTGGAGGTTGCCGATGCCCGCCCTGGTGCGCGCGTAACCTCCGGCAAGATCGGGTATCGTATCTGCTCGAAGGCTTCGGCAATCAGCGTCGAGCAGATCGCCCGCGTCGGATCGCCGGAGCCGAGCGCCAGCAGGCGTCGTCGCCAGCGCACCGGCACCGGCGGTGCCGGCATGAAATAGCGCAGCATGTCGAGAATGTTCTTCAGGTCGTACTTCATGCCGAGCCGGGAGATCATGAAGCCGACCAGCGCCGACCGGTCGTCGGGCGTCAGCGCCACCGGTCGGCAGATGCGGGTGTTGAACGACGCATATTTCTTCAAAGGCACGGCGACACAGCCTTCGCCGATGTTCACTTCGATCAGCTGTGGCCTTTCGATGATCGGCAGGGTTGCCTGGTCCAGCGTCAACGGCATCTGGTCGCCGGCAAAAAACGCCGCGTGCGACCAGGTCGACTGGGTCAGATACTTGATCGCAGCGGAAACCTTCTGGTTGCCCTCGATCAACAGGACGTCGCCCGGGCGCAGCGTGCGTGCCAGCGTTTCCTGGTCGGATGGCGTGTAGGGTTCATAGCCAAGCGTCTGCGTCTGCAGCCTGGCGGCCATGCGGGCGCCAAGCCGGTCCAGAAACGTATCCTTGCTTTCGGAAAGCGGGTAGATGGTCTTCATGGAGGCGATTGCTCCAGCGACGGGAGAGGGATTCGCATGCACGTATATGGTGGCCGAGCCGCGACACTCTGTCGAGTGATTGTCGCGTGATTGCATGGCTTTGGCCTTGACGCACATTCTCGGGGTTTCTATTTTAGAATAATTCTAAAGAGGGTTTTTCGTCGATGTTCTCCCGTCTCTTCTCCCGCTCCAAACGTCCGTTTCTCTCCCTCAACGAACAGGAAATCCTGGCGCTGGCGATTTCCTCCGAGGAGGATGATGGCCGCATCTATCTCGCCTACGCCGATGCGCTCAGAGAAAAATATCCGCACTCGGCAAAAGTGTTCGAGGAGATGGCCGAGGAAGAGAGCCATCATCGGCAATGGCTGATCGACATGCATGTGCAGCGTTTCGGCAACCGCATACCGCTTATCCGCCGCGAGCATGTTCGCGACTTTCCCGATCGCAAGCCCGACTGGCTGATCGGAGAAATGCCGATCGAAAAGGCGCGCGCGGAAGCCGAGGCGATGGAGGAGACGGCGCACCGTTTCTATGTCGAAGCGGCAGCGCGCACCCAGGATGCGGCGACACGCAAGCTGCTGGGCGATCTCGCCATCGCGGAAAAATCGCATGAATCGCTTGCCCGAAGGCTGGGCGAAAAGCACACGCCGAACGATGTGCGCGAGGAGGAGGATCAGACCGCCCGCCGGCAGTTCATCCTGACTTACGTTCAGCCGGGGCTGGCGGGGCTGATGGACGGCTCGGTATCGACGCTGGCGCCGATCTTCGCGGCGGCTTTTGCCACTCAGGATACCTGGCAGACCTTTCTCGTCGGCCTGTCCGCCTCCGTCGGTGCGGGGATTTCCATGGGCTTCACTGAAGCGGCCCATGACGATGGCAAGCTCTCCGGACGCGGTTCGCCGATCAAGCGCGGCCTTGCTTCGGGCATCATGACGGCGCTCGGTGGTCTCGGGCACGCGCTGCCCTACCTCATTCCGCATTTCTGGACGGCGACCATCACGGCGGCAGTCGTTGTCTTCTTCGAGCTTTGGGCGATCGCGTTCATTCAGAACCGCTATATGGAAACGCCGTTTCTGCGCGCCGCATTCCAGGTTGTGCTGGGCGGCGGGCTGGTGCTGGCCGCGGGCATCCTGATCGGCAATGCCTGATCAGGCGTACGTTTGAAACGAAGAAGGGCCGGTTCGACCGGCCCTTTCATGAAACTCTATTGCTGCGCTATCAGTTGCCGACCGAGCCGACGACCAGTTCCGCGCCGTTGTCGATGGTCACCCAGCGACCGCTGTTGAACGAAGCCTGGCGCTTGAGATAGCGGTAGGGCGTCTGGGTCCAGAGCTTCACGCCGTTTTCGAGATTGTCGAGCACGAAGTCGCCCTGGGCAGTGCGCACCGTCAGAACCGCGTGGCCTTCGCCGTCGGGTTTGCGAACGACGGTAATCAGCAGCTCGCCTGCGGAAAAGCCCTTGCGCATCAGGCGCTTGCGCTTTTCGAGGACAAAGTCCTCGCAATCGCCGGCGTCCTGCGGGTAAGCCCAGACTTCATCCCTGCCGAAGAGCTCCTGATCGGTGACCGGTGTGATCTCCCGGTTCACCTGGGCGTTGACCTGACGGATCGTCGCCCAGCCGCGTTCGGTGACGCGCGGTGCCACGGTCGCCTTCGACTTGACGTTGCATTCGCCCTTGTGCTTCTGGCAGAACTCGTAATGTCCGATCGGCTGCGACGTAACCGAGCCAGTCTGCATCCAAGGAGTGGATCCCGCCTGTGCGGGAATTGCCGTGTTCGCTGAAATGAAAAGTGCGCAAAACGCCGCGATACTTCCCTTAACTCCAGTCCAAGACGCCATTCATGTCCCCTGCGTAACGCGGTATGCCGAACTCTCATGTTCGGACGTATTCGCGCAATCCTGAGTTGCGGGCAGCTTGTTTAGGTCTTCCGCCTCACGCTGCTCTAATCGTTAATAAAGAGTTAATAGCGTTGGGGTCGGAGAGTCAATCTACTGATTCGGGCATTGGACTTTATGGTTAAAGTCGTTGCCGGAAAGCAGCGCAAAGCCCTGCACCGCAAGGGATCTGCAGCGCATGGAGCCGAAAATCGGGGGTAGAAGGGGTGTCGCGCGCCGTCCTTGCGGCTTAAACCGAAGGCAGCATGTTGCCGATTGCCTGCTTCATTTTAGCAATGTCTTCCTCGCGCGAAAGACGATGGTCGCCGTCGCGGATCAGCGTCATGACGACGTCGTCTGCGGGCAGATGCTCCATCAGTTTCAGCGCGTGCGTGTGGGGGACGTCGGGGTCGCGCATGCCCTGGAGGATGTGAACCGGGCAGCCGGTGGTGATCGTGCCGACGAGCACGCGGTTGTCGCGGCCATCCTCGATCAGGGCGCGCGTATAGATGTTGGGCTCGGGGCTGTATTCGGACCGTTCCTCGAAATAGCCGCGCTCTTCAAGCGAGCGCTGCTCTGTCTCGGTCAGGTTCGGTTCGATGAGGTCGGCGGTAAAGTCGGGGGCGGGGGCGATCAGCACCAGCCCGGCGACACGCTCGCCCATTCCGCGCAGGCGCAGTTCCTGGATCAGCCTGAGGGCGATCCAGCCGCCCATCGACGAGCCGATCAGGATCAGGCGTTGCTTGGGCGCCGCGTGTTCGACCACGGCAAGGCTCTCTTCCAGCCAACGCGAGATCGTTCCGTCCTTAAAGGCGCCGCCGGAGGCGCCATGGCCGGAATAGTCGAAGCGGATGCAGTCGGTTGCGCGGTCTCTCGCCAGGTGTTCCACCGCGACGGCCTTCGTGCCCGTCATGTCGGAGCGGTAACCGCCGAGCCACACGAGAGCCGGCCTTTCGGAAGGCTTTTGCGCACGCAGAATCCGCATGGCGATGCGGCGACGGGCGGCATCCTTGCCAACCTCGATGAAGGTCGTTTCGGTTTCGGCTGTCGTCGTTTGCATCGCAATTCTCTCCAAATGCCCGGATTGGCGGCGAATTTCTTTCTAAAACAGATTCGTCTTGGCTTCGACAGGTGGTGATTTTCCCTGCAAGCCATGCTATTGACTCTCGCGTCGCAATTCACACATTGCCGTCGGCGGCAGATTGAAGCATTTCGGCCAAGGCCGCGCCGACTATTAATTGAACCGCATTTCGGAAACAGCTCGAGGAGAGTACGACCATTCGCAGACCGTTCAAAACGGACGCCCCCGTCAAGGAGGGACCGCGCTCAAACAAGGAAATCCGGGTACCCCGGGTTCAGCTTATCGATGCCGAAGGCCAGAATATCGGTGCCGTCCCGATCGACCAGGCGCTCCGCATGGCGGAAGAGGCCGGTCTTGATCTGGTTGAGATCGCACCGAACTCCGAACCGCCGGTGTGCAAGATCCTCGATCTCGGCAAGCTGAAATACGCCAACCAGAAGAAGGCGGCCGAAGCGCGCAAGAAGCAGAAGATCGTCGAGATCAAAGAGATCAAGATGCGTCCCAACATCGACACGCATGACTATGAAGTGAAGATGCGGGCGATGAATCGTTTCTTCGAAGAAGGCGACAAGGTCAAGGTGACCCTGAAGTTCCGCGGTCGCGAAATGGCGCACCAGGAACTCGGCATGAAGCTCCTGCTTCAGGTCAAGGACGACACCCAGACGATCGCCAAGGTCGAAGCCGAGCCGAAGCTCGAAGGCCGCCAGATGATGATGGTCCTCGCTCCGCGTTGACCGCCGCTGTCGGACGCATCGTCCGAGCACCGTATCAGGTAGGAAGCCGCCCTTGGGGCGGCTTTTTGCGTTTGAGCGCATCCCGATGTCCCAAACGATCTCCAGTGGCGTCATTCTCTGCGCCTCGCTGACAGAATGCTGACAACCGGCCTCAGCGAGCTGTCAGCGGCGGCATGGCAATCTGGCGTCATCGAATTCAGGAGAAGGACGAAAATCATGTACGTCACGCTTCGAAAAGCTTTGCTTGTGTCCACCATGGGCGTTTGCGGCCTCGTCTCGGCGCCTGTCGGGTTCTCGCTGGTGGCCACCGGTCCGGCGCATCCATTTGCCATGTCCGCACTTGCCAGCGGCGACGACGACAACAGCGGTCGTGGCGGCAGTGATGATCGTGGCGGCGATGACCGCAGCAGCGAAGATCGCAGCCACGACGATCGGGACGATCACGGCGGCAACAGCGGCCGCGGCAGCGATCATGATGACAACGACAACGACAACGATGATGACAACGATCATCGCGGTCGCCACGGCCATGACAATGCCAATGACGATGATGCGGACGATGATCGCGACAATGACCGCAATGACCGTGACGAAGTCACACTCAGCGTTTCCGAGGACAGCCTGCGCGGACTGCGCGACGGCTCATTGGTTGCAGTCGACAATCTCGGCCGTGCGCTTGAGGTGGAAGTCGAGTTCGAACACGGTCAGCGCGTGGTGACGGTCAAGCCGCATGGTGGCGATGCCCGCCGCAATCCGGGTCCCATTACCAGCGTTTCGATCGTGCCGGCTTCGGCTCGCTGATCTGAACAACGAATGTCCGGTGCATCCGCCCCCGTAGTGCACCGGAATGATGGGCTCCTTCCGCTTAACGCCCGCCCAGCGGATTGGCCCAAGGAACGCATGACCCCCTGCGCCGGAACCGACGCAGGGGGTCATGCGCTTTTCCATGTCTTGCCCACGCATCTGGCCTCTTGCGCTCGGCAGCGCAGGGGATCAGTCTGAGGCCAGACGAGCGAGGGGATTTTACAAGCGCATTGGGGGAATGCGCCTTCGGAATGCGGGCCGCCGGACGATGTCGCGAAGGACGCGGCGTTTTTCGCAAAGGTTTGAAAATGTGGAACTGGACGAAACCATGCCGATGACGCGACGAAATCTGATTGCGATGGCCTGCTGCTCGTTGCTGCTGTCGCTTGCGCCGCAGGTGGCAGGCATTTCCGCCTTTGCCAAGGACGGTCGCGATGATGACGACAGCAGCGGCAGCGGCAGCGGCAGCAGTGGCAGCAGCGGCGGTAGCGGGTCGAGCGGGTCCAGCGGCCACGGCGGCGATGATTCCGACGACGACCGCAGCGGTCGCGGCGGCGGCGATGACGACGACAACAGCGGGCCTGGCGGCGGTCACGATGACGATGACGATGACGACAACTCCGGCCGCGGCCGGCGCAGCGATCAGGAACGGGCTCGCGACGGCGTCGAGAAGGGGCGCATCCTGGCGTTGAAAGATGTGCTGCGGCTCGTCGACGAGGACAAATACGGCGCAGTCATCGCTGTGGATCTGAGAAACAATGGCGAAGTCTACCGGCTGCGCACGCGCGACCGGCAGGGCACCATCCGAAATCTGCGTATCAATGCGCGCACGGGAAAATTCATGAACATATTCGGATTCTGAGGACAGAATGCGCATTCTTCTGGCGGAGGACGATCGCAACATCGCCACCCATGTGGTGACGAAGCTGGAGGCCGAAGGTTACGGCGTCGATACGCTGGCCAACGGTCCCGACGTGTGGGAGCAGGGTGAAAACGGCACCTATGCCGCGATCATTCTCGATCTGGGCCTGCCGGGCATGGACGGCCTGTCGATCCTCAAGCGCTGGCGCAAGGCAGGGCTGGAAACGCCGGTGCTGGTGCTGACGGCGCGCGGCTCCTGGATGGAGCGGGTCGACGGTTTCGACGCCGGGGCCGACGACTACCTGCCGAAGCCGTTTCGGGCCGAAGAACTGGTTGCGAGGTTGCGCGCGCTGCTCAGACGCGCCGGTCCGCGACTGCAATCCGTGCGCTCCGCCGGACGCTTCACCCTTGATGAAACGACGCGCCGGGTCACGTTCGACGGTCAGGTTCTGGAGTTGAGCCCGCTCGAGTACCGCATGATCGCGCTGTTCATGGAGCGCAAGGGCCAGGTTTTGACGCAGCTCGAACTGGCAAGTCACGTGCAGGGTCGAGAGGACGACGCGGCCAAGAATGCTGTCGAGGCGATGATTGCGCGGCTGCGCAAGAAGACCGAGAGTTCGGCGATCGAGACCCGGCGCGGCTTCGGTTACCTGCTGCCGGACGACGGCAGATGATCCGTTCGCTTCGGCTGCGACTGGCGATCGGCGCGCTGATTGCCGTCGGCGTGGTGCTGCTGGTGGTCTGGTTCTCGCTTTCTCGCCTTTTTACCGATTATGTCGTCGGCCGCTATCGCGCGGAAATGATCACAACCGTCGATACGATTGCCGCCCAGGTGGTCGTCAGGGACGGCGAACTCGCTCTGCCGCGCGAGCCGGCGGATCCACGCTTTTCGCTGCCGGCCGGCGGTCGTTACTGGCAGCTCACGCCGAAAGCGGGCACGCCGATCCGATCTCGTTCCCTTTGGGATACCGTCATCGATACCAAGACCCCCTCCGCCGGTCATTACAAAGACTTTGTGGAACTCGAAGGTCCTGACGGCGCGCCGATGCTTGTTCATACCCAGACGCTGGCTCTCGGCGATGGCCCCGACGCCGAACGCTTTTCCGTTCAGGCCGGATTTGGTCGCCAGGAGCTCGACGATGCGCTCGAGTCATTTCACGGGCGGATGCGGCTGATGCTGCTTGCGACCGCCGCCGTGCTTGCCGGCGCAGCCTTCCTGCAGGGCGCACTCGGTCTGGCGCCGCTGCGAAAACTGCGTGAGCGGGCAGCGCTCGTGCGTGCCGGCGGTGAAAAGGACTTCGGTTCGGCCGGCCCCAGCGAGGTCGGACCCGTTGTCAACGAGATCAACCTGCTGCTGGCCGAGCGCGAGCAGGCCGTCGAGCGCGCCCGCGCTCGCGCCAGCGATCTCGCCCATGGCCTGAAGACGCCGTTGACCGTGCTTGCCCAGCTTGCCGAAAGCCTGCCCGACAACGAACGCCGGCTGGCCTTGCAGCAGGTCGATCTGGTGCGCCAACGTGCCGACCGGCAACTGCAGGCCGCCCGCATGGGCGTCGAGCGTATGGCGACCACATCGGTCGCCAGCATGGCGGGCAAGCTCGTCAGCGTGTTGCGGCCGGTCACCGCCGAGCGTGGCATAGCCTGGGACGTGACGATCGATCCTGGCCTGTCTCTCGATATGGATCCGGCCGATCTGGCGGAATGCCTTGGCAACCTGCTCGACAATGCCGCCAAATGGGCGCGCTCGCGCATCCGCGTTTCTGCCGCGCGCAACGACGATCGATTGCACATCGTCGTCGGCGACGACGGACCCGGCATCGCCGACGGCGATCGCGAGAGGGTGATGCAGCGGGGCGGCCGCGTCTTGGATGGCGAGGCTGGCCAGGTGCCCGGCACCGGGCTCGGCCTTGCCATCAGCGCGGATATCGCCGATGCCTATGGCGCGACGCTGACGCTCGGGCAGTCGCCGCTCGGCGGGCTGGAGGCGGTCCTGACCTTTGAAACGGTGGGCCGGCGCAAGCGTCCGCGCGATCCGGTTTGATGCGGCCTGTCGCTTCTGCAGCGCTTCTTCGATTCCGCAGTTGCGCTTTTGGGGATGTCCGGGTATAAGCCCCCGTCCGAACGGTCCGGCAGGGCATGCCGTGGCCGTTCTTAACGCTGGAAATGGACCTCGTCTGTCCGTTTCGAATTCTTAAGAAAATGGAGTAGCAAAATGCCCAAGATGAAGACGAAATCGTCTGCCAAGAAGCGGTTCAAGATCACCGCTACCGGCAAGGTTCGTGCAGCTGCTGCTGGCAAGCGCCACGGCATGATCAAGCGTTCCAACAAGTTCATCCGCGACGCACGTGGAACCATGGTTCTCGCGGAGCCCGATGGCAAGAAGGTCATCAAGAACTACCTGCCCAACGGTCTCTAAGACTTTCAGGCATTTTGGACACGTTAAGGAGATCATGACATGGCACGTGTAAAACGCGGCGTAACCGCTCACGCCAAGCACAAGAAGACACTCAAGGCAGCCAAGGGCTTCTACGGCCGCCGCAAGAACACCATCCGCGCTGCAAAGGCTGCGGTTGATCGTTCCAAGCAGTTCGCTTACCGCGACCGCAAGGTCAACAAGCGCAACTTCCGCGCTCTCTGGATCCAGCGCATCAACGCTGCCGTCCGCGAATTCGGCCTGACCTACGGCCGCTTCATCGACGGCCTGAACAAGGCTGGCATCGAAGTCGACCGCAAGGTTCTGTCCGACATGGCTATCCATGAGCCGGCAGCATTCGGCGCCCTCGTCGAAGCTTCCAAGAAGGCGCTTGCCTACCTCAAGGAAGCCGGTACGACCAACGAGTTTGAAAGCGCTGTTCGTTAAGCCAGCGTTTTCCCAAAACCGTTCTTGAATTTTGTTGGGAAACCCGCGCTGGCAGGGCTAGCGCGGGTTTTTCTTATTTTGCGAGACGAAAGTGCACGACGATCGAAGAGGGCCGCTTGCGGTTCCGCAGCTTGACGACGACGACATGGCGGCTCTGCTGGCAGCACTTGCCGGCGGATCGTCCCGTGTCGAGCACTGCCAGCTCAAGAAACGTGCGGTCTGGATCAAGCGTTACCAGCGCCTCGGTGCCCGTATCGGCCAACGCCTGCAGTGGCTTGCCTCGCGTCTGACCGGCGTTACCATTCTTCGCCCGGCGCCCATTCTCGATCCGCAGGGCATGCTCGACCGCGAGGTCCGGCAGATCAACGCTTTCTCCGCCGCCGGCTTCAAGACGCCGCAAATCCTCTATCGCGGCACGACGGCGCTGGTGCTTTCTCATCTGGGCCTTCCAGTCAGCAAACAAATGGGCGCATTGCGCGACACGGATGCCGACGGGCACGACGCGCTCCTGGTGCGCTGCGCCGCCGAGCTCGGCCGTCTGCATGCTGCAGGGCTTTGCCATGGCCGCCCGCATCCCCGCGATTTCATCATCGACGACGGCGAGTTCTGCTTCCTCGATTTCGAGGAGGAGCCAGCGGCGGTCATGCCGCTTGCCACCGCTCAGGCGCGCGACGTCTGGCTGTTGTTCCTGCAGATCGCAAGCCGCGCGCTGAAGGCCGAAACGCCGGATCGGGCCTTTGCCGCCTGGAAACTTGCCGCTCCGGCCGAGACAGCCGTCGCTCTCTCGCAGATCATGCCATTTTTCACGCGACTGCTTCCGCTGGCGCGCTTCCTCCTGCGTATCCAGAACGGCCAGGATCTCGTGCGCTTTGTGGCGGCCACGGACTACCTGGCAGGCGCGACGCAATCACAATCCTGAAGACAACAACCGATTGATACCAAGTCTCGATGATAGGAACCTATAGGATGGACCATGGCTGACCTCTGGCTAGGCGCGGTGCGCAGCGCGATGCTGACGCATCGGGCAAGCACCGCAACGACGCCGGAGGTCAACCATGGACCACCTTCGGCAGGCTTCTCGGGCTTTCTGGCGGCGTCAAGGTCCTTGACCGATGCATCAGCATCGCTCCGCGTACCTCTCCTGGCCAGAAAACCCGATCGAGCCTGTCCTATAGGTTTCTATCATCGAGACTTGGTATTAGAACCGAACCCATTCCCGCATCGAGGCAGGACAGAATGAGCGAACTGGAAACACTGGAACGGACACTGCTGGCGGACATCGATGCCGCCGGCGACGAAGGATCGATCGAAGCGGTGCGCGTTGGCGCGCTCGGCAAGAAGGGCTCGATCTCCGAGCTCCTGAAGACGCTCGGGACGATGACGCCGGAAGAACGCCAGACGCGCGGCGCCCAGATCAATGCGCTGAAGACCACGGTTGCAGACGCGATCACCGCCCGCAAGTCGGCGCTGAAGGACCAGGCGATTGCCGAGCGCCTTGCCCGCGAAACCGTCGATATCAGCCTGCCGGTGCGCTCGTCACCGGCCGAGCGCGGCCGCATCCATCCGATCAGCCAGATCGTCGACGAGATCACCGCGATCTTCGGCGACATGGGCTTCTCGATCGCCGAAGGTCCGGATATCGAGACCGACTATTACAACTTCACGGCGCTGAACTTCCCCGAAGGCCACCCGGCCCGCGAGATGCACGACACCTTCTTCTTCAATGAAGACGAGAAGGGCGAGCGCAAGGTGCTGCGCACGCACACCTCGCCGGTGCAGATCCGCACGATGGAGGCGCAGGACCCGCCGATCCGCATCATCATCCCCGGCAAGACCTATCGCCAGGATTCCGACGCCACCCACTCGCCGATGTTCCATCAGGTCGAAGGCCTTGTTGTCGACAAGTCGGCAAACGTCGCCAACATGCGCTGGGTGCTGGAAGAGTTCTGCAAGGCCTTCTTCGAGGTCGACCAGGTGACGATGCGCTTCCGCCCGTCGTTCTTCCCGTTCACCGAACCGTCCTTCGAAGTGGACATCCAGTGCGACCGCTCCGGCCCGATCGTCAAGTTCGGCGAGGGCACCGACTGGATGGAAATCCTCGGCTGCGGCATGGTGCACCCGAACGTGCTGCGCTCCGGCGGTCTCGATCCGGACGAGTACCAGGGTTTTGCCTGGGGCATGGGCCTCGATCGCATCGCCATGCTGAAATACGGCATGCCGGACCTGCGTGACTTCTTCAACGCCGACGTCCGCTGGATGAACCATTACGGCTTCCGCCCGCTCGACATGCCGACGTTGTTTGGCGGCCTTTCGGCCTGATCGCGCAAAATTAGGACACAGGTGAAATCATGAAATTCACGCTTTCCTGGCTCAAGGACCACCTTGAAACCGAAGCTTCGCTGGAAGAGATCTGCGCGCGCCTGACGATGATCGGGCTCGAGGTCGAGGACGTCGACGACAAGGCCGCCTTCAAGCCATTCGTCATCGCCAAGGTCGTTTCCGCCGAGCAGCATCCGAATGCCGACAAGCTGAGGGTGCTGAAGGTCGACACCGGCTCGGGCGCTCCGATCCAGGTCGTCTGCGGCGCACCCAACGCGCGCGCCGGCCTCGTCGGCGCCTTCGCGGCCGCCGGCACATACGTTCCGGGCATCGACGTCACGCTCTCCGTCGGTAACATTCGCGGTGTCGAAAGCCACGGCATGATGTGCTCGGAAAAGGAGCTTGAAATCTCCGACGACCACAACGGCATCATCGACCTTCCGGACGATGCGCCCGTCGGCACGAGCTATGCGACTTACGCCGGCCTTGACGATCCGATGATCGAGATCAACCTGACGCCGAACCGTCCGGACTGCACCAGCGTCTACGGCATCGCCCGCGACCTCGCAGCTTCCGGCCTCGGCCGTTTGAAGAGCCGTGCGACGCCATCCTTTGCGGTCGAAGGTGAAACGACGACCAAGCTGACGATCGACCTTGGCGACGACCGTCATCTTTGCCCCGGCTTCGGCTTGCGCCTGGTGCGCGGCGTCAAGAACGGACCGTCTCCGAAGTGGATGCAGCAGCGACTGCTGTCGATCGGACTTCGTCCGATCAACGCGCTGGTCGATATCACCAACTACATGACCTTCGATCAGGGTCGGCCAATGCACGTCTTCGACGCCGCAAAGGTTGAGGGTAACCTGACGGTCCGCCGCGCCAGGGACGGCGAAACCGTGCTTGCGCTCGACCAGCGCGAATACAAGCTCGGCCCGAACAACGTCGTCATCTCAGACGAAAAGGGCATCGAGTCGATCGGCGGCATCATGGGCGGCGAACACTCCGGCTGCGATGAGAACACCACCGACGTCCTGATCGAGTCGGCGCTGTGGGATCCGATGAACATCGCCAAATCAGGCCGCACGCTCGGCATCATCACCGATGCGCGCTACCGCTTCGAGCGTGGCGTCGACCCGGAATACATGGTGCCCGGTCTTGAGCGCACCACCGAACTGGTCGTCGAGCTTTGCGGCGGCAAGCCGGCCAAGGCCGAAGTCGTCGGCTATGCGGGCTACACCGCGAAGATCGTCGACTTTCCGATGTCCGAGGTCAAGCGCCTGACCGGCCTTGAGGTGTCGTCCGAGGAGAGCGTCGCGATCCTGACGAAGCTCGGCTTCGGCGTCGAGGGTTCGGGCGAGCGCGTCAAGGTCTCGGTGCCGTCGTGGCGTCCTGACGTCGACGGCAAGGCCGATCTCGTCGAAGAGGTGATGCGCATCCACGGCGTCGACAACATCGTCGCCGCACCCCTGCCAAGCCATGGCACCGTCAACGGCAAGATCCTGACGACGCTGCAGATCCGCACCCGCCTTGCCAAGCGCGCGCTTGCAAGCCGCGGCATGCTGGAGGCCGTCACCTGGTCGTTCATTTCTGAGGATCAGGCGAGGCTCTTCGGCGGCGGTTCGCTGGCGCTCAAGCTTGCCAACCCGATTGCCGCTGATATGTCCGACATGCGCCCATCGCTGTTGCCGGGCCTGCTGTCGGCGGCCCAGCGCAACGCCGACAAGGGTTTTGGCGACGTCGCGCTCTTCGAAGTCTCCGGCACCTACGAGGGTGACGGCCCGGACCAGCAGCGCCGCGTTGCCGGCGGCGTGCGCCGCGGCACCGCATCGCTCACCGGCGCCGGTCGTCTCTGGTCGAATGCGGCAAAGGGTGGCGGCAAGCCGGTTGACGTCTTCGACGCCAAGGCTGACGCGATCGCGGTGCTCGAAGCCTGCGGCGTGCCGATGGGCAATGTCCAGTTCGAAGCCGGTGGTCCGGCCTGGTATCACCCCGGCCGCTCCGGCACGATCAAGCTCGGCCCGAAGATTGTGCTCGGCTCCTTCGGCGAATTCCATCCGAAGACGCTCGAGGCGCTCGACGTTTCCGGCGCGCTCTGCGGCTTCGAGATCTATGTCGACGCCATGCCGGAACCGAAGAAGAAGGCGACCCGCACCAAGCCGGCCCTCGATCTTTCTTCGCTGCAGGCCGTCAAGCGCGACTTCGCCTTCGTCGTCGACAAGGGCGTAGAGGCAGGCGCGATCCTGCGCGCGGCCTCCGGCGCCGATCGCAAGCTGGTCGCCGGCGTCAGCGTCTTCGACGTGTTCGAGGGGGCATCGCTCGGCGAGGGCAAGAAGTCGATCGCCATCGAAGTGACGATCCAGCCGATCGAGCGCACGCTGACCGACGAGGATTTCGAAGCCTTGACGGCCAAGATCGTCGCCAACGTTACCAAGACGACCGGCGGCGTGTTGCGCGCCTGAAGGCCGTTCAAGTCATAATCACAGCAAAGGCCGCTGCTCGCAGCGGCCTTTTGTATGCGGCGTGGGTCGATCGCCGCATCGGATGCAAGTCTCGGCTCGGTCTCGTCATCAGCCGTGAAGATGGTAGATCTTGTTGACGATGACCCAGCGTCCGTCGATCTTGACCAGCGACAGATAGTCAGAAAAGCGCTCGCCGGCAAAGCTGTCGATCACCTTGACCGTCGCCGCGTCGCCGGCAATGTCGGTCATCTCCACATCCATTTCCGGCTGGGTCCCGGGCGGCGCGCCTCCCTGATCCAGAACCGCTTTGATGAAGCCGTCGCGCGTCATCCATTCGAGCGCGCCTCTGTAGTTGCCGATGATCGCCGCATCAGGGTGAAACGCCTTGCGCAACGCACCCTCGTTGGCAAAGGCCATGCCGTCGACATAGAGATGCACCACCGCGCTGATCGCCTGCTCGTCGGACATTCCCGCTCCTCCGCAATTATTGGTCACGACGGAAGAGGTAGTGCGCCCGGCTCAAAATTCGATGGGGATATGCCCCGCCTCGGCAAGGAGGCGGGGCCTGGGCGTTCAACGATTGGTGAGCGCCAGCGACGCCTCGTTGTAGCGCTTGCCGGCAACGAGCGCCGGCGACAGCGCATCGCCCAACCGGGCGCGTTCGTCGACGGTGAGAACGATATCGGCCGCCGCCGCATTCTGTTCCAGGTGGTTGAGCTTTCTGGCGCCGGGAATGGGCACGATGAAGTCGCCCTGGTTGATCACCCAGGCGAGCGCCAGTTGCGCCGCCGTCACGCCTTTTTCGCGCGCGAGCGTCTCCAGGGTATCGACGAGGGCGGCATTGGTGCCGAGGTTCTCCGCCTGGAATCGCGGCAGTGAGCGGCGGAAATCGTCGGCGGCCAGATCGTCCGCCTTGCGGATCGTGCCCGTCAGCATGCCGCGCCCGAGCGGACTGTAGGGCACAAAGCCGATGCCGAGCTCGCGGCAGGCCGCAAGCACGTCCTCCTCCGGGTCACGCGACCAGAGCGAATATTCGCTCTGAACCGCTGCGATCGGGTGCACCTTGTGGGCGCGGCGGATCGTTTCGGCGCTTGCCTCGGAAAGGCCGAGTGTGCGCACCTTGCCCTGGCGCACCAGATCGGCCATCGCGCCAACCGTTTCCTCGATCGGAACGGCGGGGTCGACGCGGTGCTGGTAGTAGAGATCGATCACATCGATCCCCAGTCTTTTCAGCGAGGCATCGGCCACGGCCCTGGCGTTTTCCGGACGTCCGTCGATGCCCTTGATTGCCTCTGCCGCCGGCTTGCCCGGCTCGATGCGGAAGCCGAATTTGGTGGCGATCGTCACCTGGTCGCGCAAGGGTTTGAGCGCCTTGCCGACAAGCTTTTCATTCTCATAGGGGCCATAGACTTCGGCCGTGTCGAAGAAGGTGACGCCGAGGTCGACGGCGCGCTGCAGCGTGCGGATCGATTCCGCCTCATCGGCACCGCCATAGGCAAAGCTCATGCCCATGCAGCCGAGGCCGACGGCGGAGACGGTCAGTTCATTCCCGAGTTTGCGGGTCTTCATGTGGTGTCCTTTCGGGGTGAAGGCGGCCATGCAGGCGAGCTGAGGTGGCCCGCAAACGCGTGGCATGGAGCGCCCGTCATTCGTCAGCGGCTTGCCAGCAGGATTTGAGCGGTGCTGCTTCTGCGTGCCGCGTGGCCGTGACGACAGTGAAAGAGTAAGACCGTAGCGTGCGCGTGAATATCCCTGTCAATTCTCACGGGCTGTTCTATAATTTAGATCAATGAACAGAACCCAGCTTTCTCAACTAGCAGTCCTTGCCGCCGTTGCCGCCCATGGCAGCTTTCGTGGTGCCGCCCGCGAGCTTGCGATCGCGCCTTCGGCGGTCAGTCATGCTGTCGGCAGTCTTGAGACAAGCCTTGGTGTTCGGCTTCTGGCGCGCACCACCCGCAGCGTCGCGCCGACCGAGGAAGGGCGACGGCTCCTGGAGCGGCTCGCGCCGGCGCTTGACGAGATCGCCCACGCGCTGGAGGCCGTGGCCGATACGCGTGACCGGCCTGCCGGTAATCTGCGCATCACCGCGCCGCGGTTTGCCGCCGATCTCATCCTGGCGCCTCGGCTCGGCGAATTCCTCGATCGCTACCCGGACATCGTGCTGGAAATCGCCAATGAAGACGGCTTCACCGATATCGTCGAGGAGGGGTACGACGCCGGTATTCGGCTGGGTGAAAGCCTCGAAGTCGACATGATCGCCGTCAAGGTCGGCCCGGAGCTCGAAAGTGCTGTGGTCGCCTCGCCCGATTACTTCGCGCGTTTCGGCAGGCCCTCGCACCCGCGCGATCTCGCCGCCCATCGCTGCATCCGGCGACGCTTTTCCAACGGCACGCTCTATCGCTGGGAGTTCGAGAGAGAGGGCGAAGAGCTGACGGTCGCAGTGGAGGGGCCGTTGATCCTCGGTGAAGACAGGCCGATCATCAAGGCGGCGATCGGTGGGGCAGGGCTTGCCTATCTCTTCCTCGCGCGGGTGGAAACGGCGATCGCCGAAGGACGGCTGATCCGCGTGCTCGAGGAGTGGTGCGCGCCCTATGCCGGCCCGTTTCTCTACTATCCCAGCCGGCGGCAGATGCGCCCGGCTCTTCGCGCCTTCATCGACTTCTTCAAGTATGCCGGATAGGGGGCGTCAGCCGAACGTGCCGAAATTCAGCTTGTAGCGCACGTGTTCGTCGGTTGCCGAATAGCGGTCATAGAGGCGGCGTGCCACCGCATTGTCCCGTTCCGTGTACCAGTAGAGCCGGTCCCAGTCCGACGCCTGGCAGAGCACGATCAGATCGTCGATCATCGCGCGGGCGACGCCCTTTCCGCGTGCCGAAGGATCGACATAGAGATCCTCGATGTAGCAGACAGGGCGCCGGAAGAAGGTTGCCAGCTGTTCCTGGCAGATGGCAAAGCCGACCGGTTCGCCATCGAGAATGGCCAGCCGGGCAAAAAGCGGCGCTGCGGGATCGATCAGCCGGCTCCAGGTCAGGCCGATGATATCCTCGGCGAGTTCGGTGCCCGAGAAGGCGACATAGCCGGCCCACAGGCCGCGCCAGTGCGCTTCATCGCCGGCTGTCGCCGCCCGTATGCTCAATGCCATGGCCTTCGTCTTGCCCCTGCTATTCGCTGACGTCGTTGAGCTTGCGCATGGCCTCATCGCTCAATGTCAGCTCCGCCGAGCGGATGAGGCTCGCCAACTGGTAGAGATTGGTGGCGCTGGCGATGGGGGCGGTGATGCCCTTGCGATTTCGGACCCAGGCGAGTGCGATCTCCGCCTGCGTCGCTCGGGTTTCCTCCGCAAGTTCGTCGAGAACGCCGAGAATGCGCATGCCGCGGCCATCGAGATATTTCTCGACGCCGGAGCCGCGCGCTGAGCCCTCCAGATCCTTATGGGTGCGGTACTTGCCCGAGAGGAACCCGCGCGCCAGACCGAAATAGCTGATGACGCCGATTTCTTCGCTGACGCACAGATCGCGCACCGGCCCGTCGAAGCTGTCGCGGTCGTAGAGATTGTATTCCGGCTGCAGCACCGCATAACGCGGCAGGCCGCCACTGGCTGCGACATCCAGCGCTTCGCGCAGTTGGAGCGAGTTGAGGTTCGAAGCGCCGATCGCGCGCACCTTGCCGTCAGACAGCAGCTGGTCGTAGGCGGCAAGCGTTTCTTCGTAAGGGGTTTCGGGATCGGGCCAGTGCGACAGGTAAAGGTCGATGTAATCCGTCTGCAGCCGCTTCAGCGAATCTTCGACCGCCTGCAGAATCCAGCGG
This sequence comes from Ensifer sp. GW823-FHT05D09, assembly GCF_058795755.1. Lineage (NCBI taxonomy): Bacteria > Pseudomonadati > Pseudomonadota > Alphaproteobacteria > Hyphomicrobiales > Rhizobiaceae > Ensifer > Ensifer sp. GW823-FHT05D09. The sequence goes on from NZ_JBXAIA010000001.1 coordinate 216,937, forward strand.
CGCGACAACCCCTTGCGCTCCGGCCCAAGCTCGGAGCCGACCTTGGTGACGATGACGGCCTTGTCGCGGCTATGACCGGACTGTTTCAGCCATTTTCCGATGATCGTCTCGGATTCGCCGCCCTGGTTTCCTGGCGCCCAGGAGGAGTAGACGTCGGCGGTGTCGATGGCATTGAGGCCGGCATCGAAGAAGGCATCGAGCAGGGCGAAGGACGTCTTTTCGTCCGCCGTCCAGCCGAAGACATTGCCGCCGAAGACGAGCGGCGCGATTGCGAGGTCGGTGCGGCCAAGTCTGCGTTTTTCCATGGTTTCGCTCCATTGGACTGGATGAAAGCAAGTGCGCGATCGGGAGGATTGCCGGCAGGAACATAAGGCAAGCGAACGAAGTTTGTCACCTGCCGCCGGTCTTTTTTATCGCGTGTCGCCGCTTGATAGGTACGTACCTCGCCGCTAATCTCCGGCGCTTAATCAGGGAGCCCCGCCATGTTTCGTTTCGGAATTCTGTCTACGGCCAAGATCGGCCGCGATCTCGTCGTGCCCGCCATCCAGGACGCCGAGAACTGCGTCGTTTCGGCAGTTGCCAGTCGCGACCTTTCAAAGGCGCGCGCCATGGCCGACCGCTTTTCCGCGCCGCATGCCTTCGGCTCCTATGAGGAGATGCTCGCCTCCGACACGATCGATGCGGTCTATATCCCGCTGCCAACGTCTCAGCATGTGGAATGGACGATCAAGGCCGCCAATGCCGGCAAGCATGTGCTCTGCGAAAAGCCGATCGCACTTCGGGCGTCCGAGATCGATCAGCTGATTGCCGCGCGTGACCGCAACAAGGTGCTGATCGCCGAGGCCTTCATGGTCACCTACAGCCCCGTCTGGCGCAAGGTCCGCTCGCTGCTCGAAGAAGGGGCGATCGGCCGGCTGCGGCATGTGCAGGGTGCCTTCACCTATTTCAACCGCGACCCCGGCAACATGCGCAACATCCCGGCGCTCGGCGGCGGCGGCTTGCCGGATATCGGCGTCTACCCGACGATCACCACCCGTTTCGTCACGGGCAAGGAGCCGGTGCGCGTGCAGGCGAGCACCGACCGCGATCCGGAATTCGGCACCGACATCTATTCGAGCGTGCGCGCCGATTTCGGCGATTTCGAACTGAGCTTCTATATCTCCACCCAGCTTGCCGCCCGCCAGGTCATGGTCTTCCACGGCGACAAGGGCTTCATCGAGGTGAAGTCGCCGTTCAATGCCGACCGCTACGGTCGTGAGGAAGTGGAACTGACCAATCAGAACCACGCCCAGTCCCAGCTCTTCCGCTTCCAGGATGCGCGCCAGTACAAGCTGCAGGCCGAAGCGTTTGCGCGCGCCGCCAAGGGGGAGCAGGAGGAAGTTGTGACGCTCGAAAACTCCAGGCTTAACCAGAAGCTCATCGATGCCATCTACCGCGCCAGCGACAAGGACGGCTGGGAGAAGATCTGATCAGGCAAAACGCGTTTTCAGGCGGACTGTGAGGCAGCTTTCTATCGGGACTTGTGTCAGAGCGAATAGAAGAGCGCTTTCGCAGCTCTTCCCGGGCTGTTGAAGTCCCCAGGGAGCTGCAATTGCCGCCGGCTTGCGTCGGGGGCCTTGCAAGAATGACAATGTGATTGCGCCTTCCGACCTGTCTCCAGTCATCCTCGGGCTTGACCCGAGGATCCAGCCTTCCCCATGGTGTGCGGCTTGAGGGTACTGGATGCTCGGAGCAAGCCCGAGCATGACGGAGAAGGTGATCTGCTTGCGATCCGTTTCACCCAGCGCGCATTTGTCAGCGGGCTTTTGTCCCCGCGGCTTCACGCAAGTGCCGCACGCTCCCTCGAAAAACCCTTCAGCTTGAAGAACAGGAAGTCGGCGACCCCGATAATGCCGATGATCACAAGCCCGACGCCAATGGCGGTGAGCGAACCGTAGGCGGTCGCCAGCAGCGCGAGGCTTGCTACCTGCCACAGGATGTCGCCGCCGATGCTGACACGGGCGGCAGTCGATACAGGCCCGCCGTTGCGGGCGGCGGCGAGATGGAAAATGCCCCAGGCAAACAGTCCGACGCCGAGCAGCTTCATCATCAAGGGTGTGGCGGCCGGGCTGATCAAGACGGCGAGCGGTGCCGCGTCGACGATTAGGATCGCGCCGACGAGGAGCGAAAATGCGCCGTCGGCGATGAAGGTCTTGTTGAGCAGGCTGCGGTTGGAAAGGGTCAACATATCAGGCTCCATTGGTTGTAGATGCCAGGAGTTTGCTGCCGCAGGATCATGAAACCAATTACCTCAGGGGTAATGCGTTCCTTACGCCGGGTGTGTGCATGCATTGCCTCGGCATAATTGTTTCCATTGCCCAGGACGTAATGGATTTTCCCTGGCGTCTGCGCCAATCTGCCGGCGCAACGGAGATCGGGATCGATGGAATTCGGCAATCACCTGAAGGAATGGCGCGGGCATCGCCGCATGAGCCAGCTCGACCTCGCGGTCGCCGCCGGCATCTCGACGCGACACCTCTCCTTCCTCGAGACCGGCCGCTCGAAGCCGTCGGAAGGCATGATCCTGCGGCTGGCCTCGGTGCTCGACATTCCCGCGCGCGACCAGGGCACACTGTTTTCCGCTGCCGGCTTCCGTCCGCGCATGACGACCCGTCCTGCTTCGGGCCTCGATGCCATGCCGCCGGCCGTTGCCAATGCCATCCGGCTGATCCTGGCGCGCCACGATCCCTATCCGGGCCTGGTGCTCGATCACGAATACACGCTGCTGATCGTCAACCCGGCGTTGGCGGCGCTCGCCGTTTCGGCCGATGTCCCGTTCAACCCCGGCCAGAACTTTCTCGATGCCTTTCTTTCCTCGGAGAATGTCCGCTCCCTCGTCGTCAATTGGGAGGCGGCCGCGGCCGACCTGGTCCAGCGCGTGCGCACCGAAGCCTGGCTACAGGGGCCAAGGAGCCGTCTTGGCAAGCGGCTCGAGAGGCTTGCGGCCGATCCCGCCGTCAAGCGTGCGGTCGAAAACTATCCGGATACCGACCGTCTGCCGGTCTTGCCGGTCGAGTTGCGGGTCGGGCCGGTGACCTTGAGCTTCATCACCACGCTCCAGACCTTCGGCTCGACGCAGGACGCCCTGGTGGAAGGTGTGCTGATCGAATCCTTCTTTCCCGCTGACGACGAAACGAAAAACTTCTTCGAAAGAAAGGGCTGAACGGGCCTAGCGGTCGTGTGACAATCCGACGGCGATGGCGCCGCACAATGCGAGCGCGACACCCATGTTGTAGCCGCCAATCGCCGCCGCAATCTCCAGCCAATTGTCGGTTCCGGCGATCGAGCCGGACAGTGCGCCCGCAGCAGCCAACGCCACGGCAATGAGCACGCAGACCGGCGCCGACCGCAGGCAGCAGGTGGCAATGCCAAGAACGAAGGCGGCGATGACGATCATGGAATTCCGTTTCTGGAAGGATGCCGATCATCCTGCCGCAACGGCGCTAAATTTCGTTTAACCGACGCGGCCAACTCTAGCCATGTCCGCTTCAAGCGCGCTTGAAATGGCAAAAGGTCTGTTGAGCGTGGCGCCAAAGGCTGGCCTTCGGCAGGCGCTGGCGGCAAACTGGTGCGATGAGCTCCATCTTCGACAACGATTCTCCGAGCAATCTCGCCGAATACTCGGTCTCCGAGCTTTCCGGCTCGATCAAGCGCACGGTCGAGCAGGCCTTCGATCAGGTCCGCGTGCGCGGCGAAATCTCGGGCTATCGCGGGCCGCACTCCTCGGGGCACGCCTATTTCGCGCTCAAGGACGACCGGGCGCGCATCGATGCGGTGATCTGGAAGGGCACGTTCTCGCGCCTGCGTTTCCGCCCGGAAGAGGGCATGGAAGTGATCGCCACCGGCAAGGTCACGACCTTCCCTGGGTCTTCGAAATACCAGATCGTCATCGAGACGCTGGAGCCGGCAGGCGCCGGCGCGCTGATGGCACTGCTCGAAGAGCGCAAGCGCAAGCTTGGCGCCGAAGGCCTGTTCGACGCGGCGCGCAAACGACCGCTGCCCTATATGCCCAGGGTGATCGGCGTGGTGACCTCGCCGACCGGCGCCGTCATTCGCGATATCCTCCACCGCATCGCCGACCGCTTCCCTGTGCACGTGGTCGTGTGGCCCGTCAGGGTCCAGGGCGAAGGATCTGGAGACGAAGTGGCGGCGGCCATTCGCGGCTTCAACGAATGCGAACCCGGCGGGCCGATCGCCCGGCCGGATGTCCTGATCGTCGCGCGCGGCGGTGGCAGTCTCGAAGACCTCTGGGGTTTCAACGACGAGGCGGTCGTGCGGGCGGCAGCCGCGTCCGTCATCCCGCTGATCTCGGCCGTCGGCCACGAGACCGACTGGACGCTGATCGACTATGCCGCCGACCAGCGGGCACCGACCCCGACGGGGGCAGCGGAAATGGCCGTTCCGGTCAAGGCCGATCTTGAAGCTGAGGTTTCCGGCCTTTCGGCGCGGTTGAAAGCCGGCATGGTCAGGCAGATGGAAAACCGCCGTCAGGCGGTGCGATCGCTTGCCCGGGCGCTGCCGTCGCTCGACCAACTGCTGGCACTGCCGCGCCGCCGTTTCGACGAGGCCGCTCTCGGCCTCGGGCGCGGCCTGATGATGAACACCGTAAACAAGCGCCGGCTGTTCGAGCGCGCTTCCGCCGAACTCAGGCCGGATCTGCTCAAGGCAAGGCTCGGCGATCGTCGGCAGCGGATCAACGATGCGATGAGCCGTGCGGACCGGGTCGTCGAACGGCAGGTGCACCGGGGGCAGTCGCGCGTGTCGGCGGCGGATGCCGCGCTGCGCGGACTACCCTCGCGCCTGCTCGCCCAGATCCATCGTTCGACCGATCGTGTCGCCGGTCTTGCAGCCCGCTCCGACGCAGCAATCCGCACGGATATCCGCCGGTTGACGGGCGTCATCGCCGCGCAGGACCGCATCCTGCAGTCGCTGTCCTATCGCAATGTCCTGCAACGCGGTTTTGCGCTGGTGCGCGACGGGGAGGGTGGTCCGGTTCGCCAGGCTGCTGCCGTTACGCCGGGAATGGCGCTGTCGCTGGAATTTGCCGACGGCAGCGTTTCGGCGATCGCCGGTGAAGGCGGTGAGCCACCGGCGCAGGCGGCCACCAGGAAGAAGCAGCCGAAACCCGGCAATCCCGGCGGCGATCCGCCGAAACAGGGCAACCTGTTCTAGCGGAGCGTAACGCCATACGGTCGCAAATGCGGTCCGTTGCGCGCCGATCCGCTTGGGTGTGCCTGCCTTCATCTGCCTGTTGCGGAAACGGCATACCCCGACCGACAGCGGCATTCAGCGGAACGGACATCAGACATGGTCGAACGAGCCAGGATCATCTTCATTCACGGCGCTTCCAGCAGCGGAAAATCCACGCTGGCGCGTGCGGTCCAGGCGCAGCTCAACGAACCGTTCTGGCATGTTTCGATCGATCATCTTCGTGACTCGGGCATGGTGCCGATGGAACGGTTCCGGCGCGGCGACTTTCGCTGGAAGGAATACCGGGCCCGTTTCTTCGATGGGTTCCACCGCTCTTTGGTCGCCTATGCCTCGGCCGGCAACAATCTCCTGCTGGAGCATATTCTCGAGGAGCCCGGCTGGGCGTCTGACCTGGCGTTGATGCTCGAGCCTTTCGATGTCTTCTTCGTCGGACTTCACTGCGAGCTCGAGGAGCTCGTCCGGCGGGAAACGCTGCGCGCGGACAGGCCGATCGGCAGTGCCGCAGACGATTTTCATCGGATCCACGAGGGGCAGCGCTACGACCTTGAGCTTTCTTCGGGACGGCCCGTTGAAGAGAACGTCGCGCAACTGATGTCTGCCTGGGTGTCGCGACGTTCGCCAACCGTTTTCGAGGCGCTTGCGCTGGAAGCACGGGCGTCACGCACCGACCGGTCTGCCTGACTGGGCGGATTTTCCCGGATCCGCAGACGCCCGGAAAGCCGTTGCCTTGCTGGCGTCGGGTTTCCTGTCCTGGAGAAGCACAGTTCTTTGCAAGTGGAGCGAATATGGTTGCAACGAGCTGATTTTTCACAGCATTTGTTCTGCGATCATTTCGATGCCAGCTCTATGCCATGGGAAACAATGGATGCGCATTCTGCTCGTGCTTGCCCACCCGCTCGAAGACAGCTTTGCCGCAAGCGTTGCCCGGCAAGCGCATGAGGTGCTTGTCGGCGGTGGCCATTCCGTCGATCTGCTCGATCTTTATCGCGAGGATTTCGATCCGAGGCTGAGCAAGGCGGAGCGCGACAGCTATTTCACTGAGAACTACGACGCCAGCCTGACGGCCGGGCTGATCGCGCGGCTACAGGCAGCCGATGGGATCGTTCTGGTCTTTCCGCAATGGTGGTTCAATTTCCCGGCGATCCTGAAAGGCTTCTTCGATCGCGTCTTCGTGCCGGGCGTCGCTTTCGACAACGATCCGGCCGGCGGCCGCATCATCCCGCGGCTTAAGAACATCAAGCTATTCTGGGCGTTGACGACGACCGGATCGCCCTGGTGGGTGGTGCATCTCTATATGGGCAATCCCGTGCGGCGGCTGTTGAAGCGCGGCATCGCCGCCTTCTGCGCCAAGGGTCTCGATTTCCGCATGCTCAGCCTGCACGACATGGACCGGGCAACCGACGAGAAGCGCAAGGCGCATCTGGCGCGCGTGCGCCGACTGGCGGCAAGGATCTGAGCCGGTCTGTTCGCCCGGTCTATTCGCCCCACTATTCGAAAGCCGCGAGATACTTGCGCAGCAGCGCGTCCAGGTTCGCCCGCTCCTCGGGCGACAGCTCGGCAACGACCCGGTGCTGGTTGGACACATGGGCAGTCGCGGCCTCGTCGACGCGTTTCAGCCCTTCCTCGGTCAAGGCGATGATCACGCCGCGCCGGTCATCGGGATTGTCGAGCCGCTCTACCAGGCCTGCTTTCTCCAGCTGGTCGATACGATTTGTCATCGTGCCGGAGCTGACCATGGTGGTCGCCAGGAGGTCGCCGGGGGAAAGCCTGAAGGGTGGGCCTGAGCGGCGCAGCGTCGCGAGCACGTCGAAGCTCGACGAGGAGAGACCGCGTTCGGAAAAGGTCTTCTCGATCTCCCGGCCGATATGGGTCGACAATCGTCCGAGGCGGCCGAGAAGCCCCATGGCAGACACGTCGAGATCAGGCCGTTCCCGGTGCCATTGCGCCAATATCCTGTCGACACGATCCATAACAAACCCTCCGCTACTTCAGTGCCAGCTATAGAGTATCTTGACGTAGAGAGAAACTCTGTTATCGTCAATTTATCTTGATATAGAGATTCTTGAGATAAAGATATGATCGCGACCCGCAACCTCGACCTCGCTTTGACCGCGCTGGCACCCGCCATCTGGGGCAGCACCTATCTGGTTACGACCGAATTGCTGCCGCCGGGCTATCCCTTGACGGTCGCCATGTTGCGCGCCCTGCCGGCGGGGCTGTTGCTGCTGCTCATCGTTCGCCGGCTGCCCTCAGGCATCTGGTGGCCGCGCACATTCCTGCTCGGTGCGCTCAATTTCTCGTTTTTCTGGGCGATGCTGTTCGTGTCCGCCTATCGGTTACCGGGTGGCGTGGCAGCGACCGTCGGCGCGATCCAGCCGCTGATCGTCATTCTCCTGTCGCGCGTCTTTCTGGGGTCGCCGATCAGGATGCTCAGCATCGTCGCCGGCCTTGCCGGCATTGTCGGCGTCGGCCTGCTGGTGCTGACGCCCGGAGCCACGCTCGATCCGCTTGGCGTGCTGGCCGGTCTTGCCGGCGCCGTGTCCATGGCCTTCGGCACGGTGTTGAGCCGCCACTGGGCGCCACCGGTGCCGCCGTTGACCTTCACCGCCTGGCAACTCGCCGCCGGAGGACTGTTGCTGGTCCCGGTCGCCCTGTTCTTCGAACCGACCTTGCCGAGCCTGACAGCCGCAAACGTTGCCGGCCTTGCCTATCTCGGCCTTGTTGGCGCCGCCTTCACTTACCTTCTCTGGTTCCGGGGGCTGTCGCGCCTCGAGCCCTCGGCCGTCGCGCCGCTCGGCTTCCTTAGCCCTGTTGTCGCCATCCTGCTCGGCTGGGGCGTTCTCGATGAGCGGCTGACCCCGGTCCAGGCGCTTGGCATTCTGGTCGTGCTCATCAGCGTCTGGCTGAGCCAGCGAGCGCAATTGGCGCCCCGGGTTCGGCCTGCCCGTGCATGAAAGGCCGAGCCTGCCACGGGGCGGGCTCGTTCGGAAAGTCGAGAAGTATGCGGCCGCAACGCAGAGCGAGCGCTTCAGAAAACGACGGCCGACCTATTGCCTTCGCGTGCCGGCCGCCGCCTTCGCCGCGGCGGCCGCCAGACCGCGTGCGATCGGCGTACGGATATCCGCCGCGGCCATGGCCTCAAGCCCGGCGGCAGTCGTACCGGCGTAGTCGAGGAACGTTTGTACGATTTCGGCGGGCGTCTGCTCGCTGCCAGCCATCAGCACGCTGCCGCCAAGGAAAAGCTGGCGCACGGCGCGCTCGGCAATGCCATGCTCTATGCCTTTCGTCACGGCGTCGGAGATCATGGCATCGGCAAAGGCGGCGAGAAAGGCCGGGCCGGAGCCGGTCAACGCCGTAAAATAGTCGAGCTCCGCTTCCGTCGTGATCCTCTGCGCTTGACCGGATGCATTGAAGAACCGATCGGCAAATGCGCAATCCGCATCCGTCACATCGGGGCTGGCAAGCCAAGGCGTGAAGGAGAGCCGCTTTTCGGCGGCAGCGTTTGGCATTGCCCGGATGATGCGGCGAGCCTTGAAGCGGGTGGCAAGGTCGTCAAGCGAAACCATCGCCATCACCGAGATGACCAGCTTGCCGGAGAGGTCGAGCGCGATGGCGTCAAGATCCTGCGGGCGCACGGACAGCACTACCACATCTGCATTGGCGGCAAGTTCAGGATTGCTGTTCGTCTGGCGGACACCCGGCCAGGGATCGAACCCTGCCACAGAGCCGCTGCGCGAGGAGACGGTCAACGCCTCCCCGGCAATCACCCCATCGGCAAGGGCGGCCAGCAACAGGGCCTTGCCCAGCCAGCCGCCGCCACCGATGACGCCAAGTCGCGTCAAGCCCACTCGCCCTGGCGCATGACGGGGACGCGGCTGCCGTCGGCGCGCACGCCGTCAATATCCACCTGGCCCGAGCCGATCATCCAGTCGATATGGATCAGGCTCGAATTGCCGCCCTGGGCGCGGATCTGCTCTGGGGTCAGGCTGGTATCGTCGACGAAGCAGCCTGAGTAGCACTGCCCGAGCGCGATGTGGCACGAGGCATTTTCGTCGAACAGCGTGTTGTAGAACAGGATGCCGCTTGCCGAGATTGGCGAGGAATGAGGCACCAGCGCCACTTCGCCGAGCCGGCGCGCGCCTTCGTCGGTATCGAGCACCTTGTTCAGCACTTCCTCGCCGCGCGAGGCCTTGGCCTCAACGATGCGTCCGCCCTCGAAGCGGACCTGGATGTTGTCGATCAGCGTGCCCTGGTGCGACAGCGGTTTGGTCGAGGAGACATGGCCTTCGACGCGCAGCGCATGCGGCGTGGTGAACACCTCTTCCGTCGGGATGTTCGGATTGCAGATGACGCCGTTTTTCGCTTCCGAGGCGCCGCCGCACCAGAGATGGCCATCGGCCAGGCCGACGACCAGATCGGTGCCGGGCCCGGTGAAATGCAGCGAGGCGAAGCGTTCGCCGTTCAGCCAGGCCGAGCGGCGCGCCAGGTTGGCGTTGTGCGCGTTCCAGGCGGCGACCGGATCATCGAGATCGACGCGCGAGGCGGCGAATATGGCGTTTGCGAGCTTCTCCACCGCGATCGGCTCGGGGTCGTTCGGGAACACCAGCCGGGCCCAGGAGGGGTTCGGGTAGGAGACGATGTTCCAGTTGATGTCGAAGTTCGAGATCTTTTCCAGCGCCGGTTTGTAGGCAATGGAATTGGCCTTGTTGGCGCGGGCGACTTTGCTCGGGTCCTGGGCGGACAGCATCATCGGGTTGTCGCCGGAAATGGCGAGGCGCGCCGCACCGCCGGCAAAGGCCTTGGCCATGCCTTCATAGAGCCAGTCGCTCGCCCGGTCGAAGCTTTCGTCGGGCGCATGTTCGTAACGCGCCAGCGTCGTCTCCTCGTCGGAGTAGAAGGTCGTCACCAGCCCGGCGCCGGCCTTGTAGGCGTGCTTGGTGATGTCGCGCACCAGCGGCATGGCGGCGATCGGCGCCGTCATCACCAGGTCCTGGCCCTTCTGCAACTGCAGGCCGACCTTGATGGCGACTTCCGCGAGCTTGTCGAGTTTGACCGGATCGATCGGGGTGGGGGTGTTGGCGGGATAGGTCATGATCTGCCTGTCGTTATGAAATCGGACGCACAAGACTTAGTGCTGTTTGCGGCGAAAATGAAGGCTGACGGTTGCAAACCTCAGTTGGCCTTGGCTGCGGCTCGCATTCTGGCGACATTGCTGTCGTGGACGTCTTCATAGGGCGCGAAATAGAGGATCGAACCGGCAGCGATCTCGTCGGCGACAAAGTCCTTGAGCGAGCCGATCTGCGCTCCCTCCGCTGCCGCCTTCTCCAAGCGTTCAAGGTAGCTTCGGTTCGCATCGATCAGCGTGCCGTCGTAACCGCCGGCCGAGATGCGGTCGCGGTCGCCATGGCTCGGCAGGATGTGGGCGATCGGCAAGCCACGCAGGCGCTTCAGCTCGGCGATATGGGTGGCGACATGCTCGGCTTCGGCGATGAAGGTGGCGCAGTCTTCGACCGTGTCGCCGGCCAGCAGCAGCTTTTCCTCAGGCAGCCAGAGCACATTGCCGTCGGCGCTGTGAATGGCGAAGTGGTGCAGTTCCACCGTCCGCTGCCCGACTTTCAGGTCGAGCCTTCCTTCGAACAGGCGGGTGGGCATGACGAGGGGGTGGATCGGCGGCGTCGCCGTTTCGATTTTTTCGCGGTTCTCGGTAAGCCGTACTCCCGTCAACGCCAGTGCGATGATCTCGCAATCGGCAAAGACGGCGTTTCCGGCTACGTGGTCCTTGTGCCAATGGCTGAGAACCACCCGGATCGAGGTGACGCCGAGGCTTTCGAGATGGGTCCGGATCGCTTCAGCGTGTGGCAGCGAGATGTGGGTGTCGTAGACGAGCGCTTCGCCGCCATCGACGATGGCATAGGACGCGACGCCGAGCGCATAGGCGCCGTCGTCCAGCCAGTTCGGTCCCTCCGAGTGCAGCCGGGTCCCGGCAATCCGGCCGTCGTAATAGGCGAAAATGCCGGGATAGGGCTGCAGTATCGACAGGGTTGACGTCATATTAGGCATGGCCGGCTTCTCCTTCGCCAGGTTTGCATCCGTCATAGGACGGCGCGTAGCGAAAAAGAAGTGCGAGCACGCGCTCTGTTACGCGCGCAGCAGATAGGCGTCGTGCTGTTTCAGGAACGTCATCAGCCGCTCGCCGTAGTCCGATGCCACGGCAGCCTTGACGCTCGGACGTTCCGCCAGGGTCCGCCGCCAGGCGGACACACGGGTAAGGCCGTCGAAAATCCTGTGCTCGACCAGCGTGTCGAAAAGGTCGAAGTAACGGAAGATCGGTGCAAAGACCGCATCGACCAGCGAGAAGCCATGGCCGGCGAAATAGGGGCCGTCGCCGAGCACGGCTTCGACTGTCGCGAATTTTGCCGCGACCGCCTGTCGCTTCTGCTCGAAGATGTCCGCATCCCCGGTGGTCTCGAAGCCCCAGAGGTCCGAGAGGATCGACGAGCCGTATTCCATCCAGCCGCGGTGGCGCGCCCGTTCGAGCGCGTCAGTCGGATGCAGCGGGACACCGGTCTGCGTTTCCTCGAGATATTCGCAGATCACCGAGCTTTCAAACAGCACGGCGTCGCCCGACGTCTGCGGGATCTGCAGCAGCGGCACCTTGCCGAGCGGCGAGATGTTCAGGAACCAGTCGGGCTTGGCCGCGAGATCGATATTGACGCGATCGAAGGCGACGTTCTTTTCCGCAAGCGCGATTGCAGCCCGCTGGACATAGGGGCAGAGATGATGGCTGACCAAGGTGAGGGTGCTTGTCACAGGCGATCTCCAGGGTTGGATCTATATAGATGCAATTGCATGTATGCAGACTTGCCAACGATTTCAAGATCGATGTAATTGCATCTATGAACGATTTTTCCGAGAATACGGAGCCGCATCCGACACGGGCTGTCACCCAGGCCTGGATCGGCCTCATGCGCGCGCAGCGGCGCGTGCTCCAGGCGATCGAAGCCGACTTCAAGAAGGCTGGCCTACCGCCGCTTGGCTGGTACGACGTGCTCTGGGAACTGGTACAGGCGGACGGCGGCAAGCTGCGCCCTTTCGAAATCGAGTCCCGCACCCTGCTTGCCCAATATAACCTCTCGCGCCTGATCGACCGGCTTGAGCGGGGAGGGCTTGTCCTTCGCGAGACATTTGATGCTGACGGCCGCGGGCTCTGGGTGGTCGTCACAGACGAGGGGCGCGCCATGCGCAAGCGCATGTGGCAGGTCTATTCCGGCTCGATCGAGACCCATCTGGGCGCGAAACTGAGCGCAGATGAAGCGAAAGAACTGGCGCGGCTGCTCGGTAAATTGCGCTGAAACGCTAGCTGTCGAGCCCGAAGGATTTCTCCAGCGCTTCCCAGGTCTCGTCCATGGCGAAGGTCGGGGAAAAGTAGGGCAGGGCCACATGGCCGTAGATCGGCGAGAGCTGCCATTCGGCCGTCTCTTCATCGACGCCGGCAATCTGCTGCAGGTAGATCGTCGACACCAGGCCGGTCCGGTCGGCGCCGGCCTTGCAATGGATCAGGAGCGGCTTCGGCGCATCGCGCAGGATCGCCATCAGCGCTTCTGTTTGCTTCAGGCTGATGGCCGATGACGAGGACATCGGGAAATTGATGAGACGGATGCCGTTGCGCTGGGCGGCTGCCGCTTCGTCGCGGTACCAGCGGGCATCGCTCTCGCCGCGCAGGTTGAGAATGGTGCGGATGCCGTAGGCCTTGGAATAGGCGGCAATCGAACGCGAACTCGGCTGGGCCGATCGGTAGACCTCGCCCGCAACCAGGGTGTGGAAGTTGCCCGTCCATTGCAATGCCATGAGATAAAGCACGCTGACTGCGGCGGCGACCGCCACCGCAAGGACGAGGCGACGGGCAAAGCGCTTCGGGCGCCAGATCAATCCTGATAGCATGGACGGGCTTTCAAAAACCTCGAGGAATTGAGGTCTAGCCGGCATCCGTGATGTTTTGATGGCGTGTTTCAGGCAATCAGCGGCACTGCCGCTGCCTTCAGAACATCCCGCGCGTCGGCAGGCGCAAGCCGCACCTGCAGCCCGCGCTGGCCGCCATTGATATAGACCTGCGTTTCGGAAAGGGCGGCCTCTTCGATCGCTGTCGGCACCAGCTTTTTCTGCCCGAACGGGCTGATGCCGCCGACATGATATCCGGTCAGCCGTTCGGCATCGGCCGGCTTCATCATCGCCGCCGATTTGCCCCCGAAGGCTGCGGCCAGCCTCTTCATGCTGACCTCACGATCGGACGGCACGACGCAGCAGACCGGCTTGCCGTCGACCTCGGCCATCAGCGTCTTCAGCACCCGGCTCGGATCCTCGCCCAATGCTTCCGCCGCCTGCAGGCCGACGCGCTCGGCATTCGGGTCGTAGTCGTAGGTGTGGACGCTGAAGGCAACACCGGCCTTGGCCAGCATCTGCGTCGCGCGGGTGGTCTTGGACATCGTGCGGCTCCGGGCGTCAGGCGTTCGCCTTGTCGAACAGGGCTTCGTAGAGGTCGGGCTTGAAGCCGATCATCAGGTTGCCGTTGGCCTCAAGCACCGGGCGCTTGATCATCGACGGCTGGGCCAGCATCAGCGCGATGGCCTTGTCGGCATCGAGGTTCTGCTTGTCGGCGTCCGGCAGGTTGCGGAAGGTGGTGCCGGCGCGGTTGAGCACGATTTCCCATCCAGCCTGCTCGCACCAGCGATCGAGATGGTCGCGGTCGATGCCCTCGGCCTTGTAGTCGTGGAAGCGATAGGCGATGCCCTGGCCGTCGAGCCAGGTGCGTGCCTTCTTCATCGTGTCGCAGTTCTTGATGCCGTAGATCGTGACCGTCATTCCCATGCCTTTCCTGCCTTGCGGGCAATTCGTGGCGGGAGTGATAGCCTCCCTCGTCAACAGAGGGAAGACGTTGTCTCAGGTCACGCCGGCATAGCGACCCGGCTTGTGGTTGATGGCCAGCGTCATGTTGACGACGGCAGCACCCACCACGGACAGAACGAGGTTCGCCGGCGGCAGCACGAAGAAGGCCGCAGCCAGGATCGCGAGGTCCACGGCCAGCTGGAAATAGCCGGCGCGGATGCCGAACTTCTCCTGCAGATAGATCGCCAGAATGTTGATGCCGCCGAGCCCGGTGCGATGGCGAAAGAGGATTAGCAGCCCGGTTCCCATCAGCCCGCCACCGACGATGGTCGCGTAGATTGGGTCGAGCCTGGCGAACTCCACCCATCCCGCCGTCAACTTCGAAAACAGCGCCACCAGGGTGACGGCAAGGAAAGTGCGCAGCGCAAACATCCAGCCGAGCCGTTTGATCGCCAGCACGTAGAACGGCAGGTTGATCAGCGAGAACACCAGCCAGAACTGTGCGCCCGTCGCATACTGCAACAAAAGTGCGAGGCCGGAGGTGCTGCCGGTCAAGAGCATCGCCTTGCTGTAGATGATGACGCCGAGCGACATGATCAGCGTGCCCGTCAGGATCGCCAGCGCGTCCTCATAGAGGCGGTGACGTTCCGTGGGGACTTCGGTTGTATCGATCATGCGCTCGGTCTTCATCCTGGCTGCCGGTCCTTAGAGGTTCTTGAGCTTGCCGATGACGTCACCGACTTCGGCGGTCTTCAGTCCGGCAATGTTGATGCGGCCGGAGCCCGGCATGTAGATGCCGTGTTCGCTGCGAAGCCGCATGACATTCGCCTCAGCCAGCGGCAGCAGCGAGAACATGCCCTCTTGGGCTGCGATGGCGCCAAGCGCCTGCCAGCGGTCGCGCAGGCCCTCCGCCAGCGACTGGCGGATGCCGGATATGCGCAGGCGCATGGTTTCAAGCTCTTCTTTCCAGTCGCGCGCCAGATCCGCGTCCGACAGGATGGTGCGCACGATCGCAGCACCATGGTCCGGCGGCATCGAATAGCTGGTGCGGGCGAGACCGGCGAGGTTGGAGCGAACCGTGTCGGCCGACGAGGATGAGGTGGTGACTGCAAAGATCGCGCCGGTGCGTTCGCGGTAGAGCCCGAACGACTTCGAGCAGGAGACGGCGATCAGCGTTTCCGGAACGATGCCGATGAGATGGCGAAGACCGACAACATCTTCCTCGAGGCCGCGGCCAAAACCCTGATAGGCAAGGTCGACCAGCGGCAGCAGGCCGCGCTCGGCGACGACGGCCGCGATCTCCAGCCATTGCGCCTCGGTGATGACGCCGCCGGTCGGGTTGTGGCAGCCGGCATGCAGCAGTACCGCGTCGCCGGCCGAAGCACCCTGCAGCGCGCTCATCATGGTGTCGAAGAGAACGGACTGCGTCGGCACGTCGAAGAATGGATAGCCGGCTGTCTCAAGGCCCGCAGCCTTGAAGATGCTGGCATGGTTCATCCAGCTCGGCAGGCCGATCCAGATGCGCTTGCCGCCCATCTGGCGGATCAGGTCGGCGGCAAGTCTGAGTGCGCCGGAGCCGCCGGGCGTCTGCACGCCGGCAAGATGGCTGCGATTGATCGTGTCGCCGCCAACCAGCGTCCAGAGATGATCGACGAAAACGAGATCGCCCTCGGGGCCGACATAGGCCTTGCTGTCCTGTGTTTCGTGCAGGCGCTTCTCCGCTTCCTTGACCGCGCGGAAGATCGGCGTGTGGCCGGTCTCGTCGCGGTAGACGCCGACGCCGAGATCGACCTTTCCGGGGCGCTCGTCCTTGCGGTAGAGCCCGATCAGGGCCAGCAACGGATCGTCGGGTTGGCGGGTCAGAGCGTCGAACATGCCGGAATTCCCCCTTGGCAGTGACAGAGTAGCGATGAGCGGTCGAGAAAGGTCGTGCCGGTGGCCGCCCTCCTGCCGCCCGACTGGCCTCTTCATTAAGGCAACCACCGCGCAAAATCGACGACGTATTTGCCACAGGGACAATATTCGCATAGATCGAATTGCGTAGATCGATGCATTTCTTTTGCCGATTTGCGCAGATCGCGGAAAATGCAGGAGAGGGTTGTCTGATGGCGGAGCGCGGAGCCACCGAACTCGATGCGATCGACAGACGGATCATCCGGCTGCTTGTCGAGGATGCATCGCGAAGCAACAACGAGCTTGCCGCGCGGGTCGGGCTGTCGCCGGCGCCGCTTTCACGCCGTCTGGCGCGGCTCTATTCGGCAGGCGTTATCCGGCAAACTGTCGTGGTCGATCCGAAGGCAGCGGGCGTCGGCTTCCAGGCCTTTCTCGAGGTGACGCTGGAGCGGACGGCCAGCAAGGTCGGGCAGCGTTTCATCGAGCTGGTATCGCGCATGCCCGAGGTGGTGGAGTGCCACACGGTGGCCGGCGATTTCGACTTCCTCTTGAAGATCGCCGTGCGCGATGTCGCCGACTACAAGCGCCTGCTTTGGAGCGAGTTCGAGCAGATCGGCGAGATCAAGACGCTGCGCTCGACAATCCTGCTCGATAGCCCGAAGATGTCCGCGACGATGGCACCCTGAAATCCGGAACGCCCTGAGGGCGTTCCGGACCAAAGACACGGGGGGGTCAGGCTTCCAGCGGTCCAGGCTTGCGTGCGGCGCTGGAAGCTGTTGCGCAGGCGATCTTCATCAGGTCCGAGCGGCGGCGGGCGTGGCGTGTCGATACCCGGGTAACGATCAGTCCGTCCTGCGGCGCGCGGACTTCGATTGCGCCGTCTGGCTGGCCGGGGCGATTGAGGATCGTCACCAGCAGATCGCCGGCCTTCACCTTGTCGCCGATGTCGCGGTGGAAGAGAATGGCGCCCGATTCCGGTGCGCGGATCATCTCGATATTGTCGAGCGGCGCAACCATGCCGCCGAAGGCGGGAAGTGCAGCCTTATCGCCTGCGACCACGCCGCGCGCGACGAGGAAGCGCAACAGACCTTCGGCGTCCTTGCGTGCCATATCGGGATAGACATCGCGCGTGCCGCGAAGCTCCACCGTGACCGAAAGCCGCCCGGGCAGGCTGGTCTTCTTCTGACCCGCCGTCTCGTATTTCCAGGCGTAGGCCACGGCCTCTTCGAAGGCCGAGCTTTCGCCGTCGGAAAGAAACACCGCTTCCATGTCGAGCGCTGCCGCGAGGTCTGCGGCTTCCGGCCAGAAGGCGTCGTCGATATAGGCGTATTGCAGCGCTTCGTCGTCGCAGTGCAGATCGAGCATCAGTTCGGCGCCGAGCGCCATGTGCAGCAATTGCCGCTTCAGGCGGTCCGTCGCCGAATGGCGATCAAGGTCGGACAGAAGGCTGTCACGCTCGCCAAGTGCGATCAGCGGAAAATCGCGGTTGAAATTGGTGCGCGAGCCGAGATCGAACCGGCCCTGCAGCTCGCCGAAATGCGATTGCGCCGTGCCGATGGGGTTTGCCTGCGGCACCACGGTGATATCCCCGAGAATGGCGCCGTTCTTCTGCGCCTCGGCGAGCATCTGCAGGAGGAAATGCGCGGCCGCCGTTCCGGGCAATTCGTTGGCGTGCAGTGCCGCCTGGATATAGGTCTTCGGTGCGTCCGGGCTCTTGCCCTTGAAGCGGAAGACCGGCAGGCGCCATTCGATGCCCGCGGTGTCGCCGGCGATGATGATTTCCGAGATGTCCATAGTCTCCCCCCGCTTGTCTCGTGTCGATGGCTTATCGGCATTCCCGATAGGCTTCGCAAGTGGCTAGAAACGGGGAGCACACAGCGCCAGCGGGCGGAGCGAGGCTTTGACTTTTGCCGTGCGACGGGTGTCTTCTGGTCTCGTTCGCACAAGAGGGAGTTCGCAGATGATCCTGATCGGCCAATACGACTCCCCCTTCGTTCGCCGCGTCGGCATCGCGCTCACGCTTTACGGCATGGAATTCGAGCATCGCCCTTGGTCCTCCTTCGGTGATGCGGACAGGCTGCGCGCCTACAACCCGCTGACGCGCGTGCCGACCCTGGTGCTGGACGACGGAACCGCGCTGGTCGACAGCCACATCATCATCGACTATCTCGACGGCCTTGTTCCCGTTGGCCACGTGATGTTTCCAAGGTCCGAGCCATCACGCCATCGGGCGCTAAGGATCGCGGCGTTCGCCAGCGGGGTCGGCGACAAGGCCGTCAGCCTGTTCTATGAAAAACGCCTGCACAGCGAAGTCTCCGCTCTCTGGGTCGATCGCTGCCGCCGCCAGATCGAAGCGACGCTTGCCGTCCTGGAGGCGGGGCGTGCGGAGGGAACTCAGGAATTCTGGTTCGGGGAGCATATCGGTCATGCGGATATCGCCGTGGCGGTGGTCCTGCGTTTCCTGTGCGAAGTCCACCCTGAGCTGATCGCGATTTCCAACTATCCTGCCCTGCGAGCGCATGCCGAAAAGTTGGAGGCACTCCCCGTGTTCCAGGCGATCAGCCAGCCTTTCATTGCACCAACGTAAGGCCGAACCGAGCGGGCCGACTGGCAGCATACCGGACGCAATGCGCAGCAGGGCCGGCACAAAGCTCTTGCGCCGGTCACGCCAATGTCGGGCTCACATAAGGTGCTCGATCATTCTTTATCGAGAAAGCTGCGGATCGCCTTCACCGTCGCCTCGGGTTGTTCCTCCATCAGCCAATGGCCGGATGCGGGGATGACCACCTCGGTAACATTATCTGCGGCCGCGCGGGCAACGACCGCCATGGTCGGGCCGAAGGATTTCTCGCCACCGATCGCCAGCACCGGCATGCCGAGCTTGCCCAATTTCAGGAAGCCCTGGTTGTCGATGACGTCCTGGTCGAAGGCGGCGAACTGGGCAAAACCAGCCCGCATTGCGCCCGGCTGGGCATAGAGCTTGGCATAGTGCTCACGCGATGCCTCGTTCCACTTTTTCGGGTCTGCGGAGAATTCGTTCCAGAAACGATCGAGGTAGATGCGCTCGCGACCGGCAACGAGGCGTTCCATGTCAGGCCCGCCGAAACGGAAATGCCAGAGCAGCGGGCTTTTCAGGATTTCGTCCCAGGGGCCGACGCCGGGCAGCGGCGCGTCCATCAGTACCAGCCTCGTCGTTCGCCCGGGATACTGTGCGGCAAAGGCGTAGCCGACCATGTTGCCGATGTCGTGCGCCACCACATCGGCCTTGTCGACCTTCAATGCGTCGAGCACGCCGGCAATATCCTGCGCTTCTGTTTTCTTGTCATAGCCGGTGGCCGGCTTTTGCGAGAGCCCCATGCCCCTGAGGTCGGGCACGATGACGCGGTGATCGCGGGCAAGCTCGGCGGCAAGCGGAACCCACATGTCGCCAGTCTCGCCGTAGCCATGCAAGAGCACGACCGTTGGGCCCGAGCCGCCGACACGCACGTGAAGGGTCGTGCCGTTGGTGGCGATGTCCTCCGTCGTAAAGATCGGGGGATAGGGCTTGATGTCCGCCAGTGCCGGGACGGCAAAGGCGATAGTGGCAGCGGTGACGAAGGAACGAAGCATGGGTCTCTCCTGTTTGTCGGCGTCTGCCGAATGGCGTTTCGATGGAGAGAACATGACAGTCGCGCGCTGTTCGAACTAGCCGCCAGAAGGCGGACTTACTGTTCGGTAGTCCCGAACGCCAAACAGCGCGCTGGTTGAGATCCGCCGTGATGGCGGACACCGCTACCTCGGCGGCATCGTGTCGAACTTCGGCAGCGCCGGGTCGAGGTGATCCCAGGGATAGCCGCGTGATCCGTAGGTGACCGCGTCGGGCTTGTAGCGGCTCGGATCGTCGAGGCTCGCTGCGCGCACGGTGAAGACGTCGGGCATCGCGGCAAAGGTCATGTAAACAGGCGAACCGCAGGTGGGACAAAAGGCCCGCGTCTTCACGTTGCCACTATCGGCGACCATGTCCCAGTGCGCTGCCTCGCCTTCGAGCTTCACGCCGTCCCGCCTGAAGCTCAGGTGTGATCCGTGCCCGGTGCCGCTCTCCTGCTGGCAGTCGCGACACTGGCAGTCGTTCGAGAAAATCGGTTCTCCGGAGATTTCGTAGCGGATCGCGCCGCAGGCACATCCACCGATATAGGTCTTGCTCATCTCATTCCTCCTGGGTCGGGTGCGTAAAGCCAAGGCGTGCTGCAGCGATCGGCGACGCTGGCCGTTCTCTTCCACTGCTTCAGAATGTTTGGGGCAGGCCCGGCCCCGATATCGGTGCACGCGCGGGATAGCCGCCGCTCGGTGCGTGCGACGATCCGACGTCCTGCTGGTCCGGCCTGCAAACGGCGCGCAGTCTGCGCGACGCGATCAGCTCTGTTCGTCGGTGACGGCGCCGATCTTCGAAAGAACTTTCGTCCAGCCCTGGCTCATGTTCTTGAAAGCCGTGTCGTTGCGTGGCGTCACGAAGCCGGAATGGACGAGCCTGAGGCGAGTGCCGCCGTCGACCTTCGAAAGCGTCCAGGTGACGACCGTTTCGAGGCGGGAGCCATAGCCGATGTTGCCCTCGTGTCCGCCTTTCCAGGCGTAAACGAAGCGCTCATTGGGTCGGACCTCCAACACCTTGCAGTGGATGACGCCATCCCATTCGCCGGCCGCTGTGGTCTGGAAGGTGAAACGGTTGCCTTCGACCGCTTCGAAACCTGTCGGGACCATCATCCAGCGGCTCATCAAGGCGCCGCTCGTCAGCGTCTTCCAGATCGTCTCCGGGCTGTGAGGGAAGACCTCGTCGACCGCGATGTCCTGCGTTTCGGGCTGCAACGCGATTTCGTTCATGGATCGATCTCCTTCAAGAGAGTGCGCAGATTTGCAAACCGTTCGCGCCAGAAGACGCCGTAATGGCTCATCCAGTCGACCAGCGGCTCGAGGCCCTCCGGCTGGGCGCGGTAGTAGACGTTGCGGCCCTCGGGGCGCTCGGTGACGAGGCCCGCTTGCTTCAACGATTTGAGGTGCTGCGAAATGGCGCCTTGCGTCACGCCGCTGCCGCGCGTCAGCTCGACCACGGTGATCTCGTCGGCATCGGCGATGCGCTCGAACACGGCGCGCCGGGTCGGATCGGCAAGGGCGCGCATGATGGCGGTAACGGGTGCAGCTTCAATCATGATAGAATCATTAGTGCGCGCTGATTGATTAGTCAATACTATTGTTTTTGATATGTTGTCGTCGCGGCGGTCCCTAAGTGCCAGGCCGATATCGGCAACGAAAAAAGGAGCAGGCCGCGGGCCGCCCCCCTATGCATTCTTCGACGATCGCTCCGCAAACGGACAAGGCGCTTGCCGCGCTGAACGCTAGCGGATTGCGGTCGCCTGCGACCACACCACCATCCACCTGCCGTCACGATATTCGTATGCATCGGTGTGCCAGTAGTCGCTGCGCGGGACGGTGTGCCCGTCAAACACGACTTCGAGCTGGGCGCGATAGTGGATGACTGCAGACTGTTCATAGAGGCGTACGGCCATCTCGGTCGGCTGCCACGAGAGGTATTTGATCCGGCCGGCCGCAATCGCTCCCAGATACGCGTCTCTTGAAAGCGATAGGCCGATCGGCGTTATCAGCTGGAAGTCGTCAGCGTGAAACTGGCGCGCCAGCGCGACATCGGCGCTGACCAGGGCGCGCAGCCGGGCCCGCTCCGTCTCCCGCAGGGTCTCGGCGTCATGCGCCTGTCGTGTGATGTCGGCTTCTGCTTGCGTCATGGGTCGTCTCCGTCTCAAGGGATGGGAGATCACTGATCTCCCCAATATCGTCAATCCTGCCGCCAAGGGGCGATCCTATGCGCCGATCGAAACGGCGGGCACCAGCCCCAGGGCGATGAGGCTTTGCGCGCTGGCGCAGATGCATTCCTCCTCCGGGCGTGGGCGCCAGTTCAGCATGCGCCTGGCCTTCGACGCATCGACGCTGAGGTCGCGGTTAAGCTCGTGAACGATCGTGCGGGCGTTGGGATCGGTCGCAGCCATCGCGCGAATGATCTCGTCGGGAACTTCTCCGACCGGCAGCCGTGCGGCATGCTCGGGAAAGGCGCGCGCCAGCAGGGCGACCAATTCCTTCAGCCAGAAAAATCGGCCGCCGACAATGAAGCGCTGGCCGCCGGCGGCGGGGTTGGTCATCGCCGCGATATGAGCATCGGCAACGTCGCGTGCGTCCACGACCGAAAAGCCGAAGCGGGGGATACCTTCGAAACGGCCCGTCATCAGATGATGGATCAATCCGACGGATGTCCCGAAATCGTGCCCGAGCAGCGGACCGAGGATCACGCTCGGATTGATGACGGCGAGATCGATGCCGGTCTCGTGCGCGAATGTCCAGGCGGCGCGCTCGGTCAGGGTTTTTGACTTGTAGTAGGGTGTCGCCCGCGGGCTATCCGGATCGGTCCAGTTGTCTTCGGTAAAGGGCGCATGCCCGTCGCCGTGATTGGTGGCGGCAACGGACGATGTCAGAACGACCCGCTCGACACGGGCCCGGTGTGCGGCCGCGAGGACACGTAGCGCGCCTTCGCGCGCCGTCTCGATCAGCGCCTGCTCATTTTCAGGAAAGCCCGGCGGAAACGGCGATGCCGTGTGAATGACATAGCGGCACCCTTCGACGGCCTCACGCCAACCCTCTTCTGAATCCAGATCGGCTTGGACGAAGCCAAGCTGCTGCACTTCGCCCGGCGCATGCGCGCCAAGCTGGTTTCGGATGGCCTCGCACTTTCCCATGTTCCGCAGGCTGCCTCGAACCCGATAGCCGCGCTTGAGCAATTGCAGGGCCAGATGGCCCGCGAGAAATCCGCCGATGCCCGTGACCAGCACGGTGTCCTCTCGGCCTTCTGTTTCGGCAATGCGCATCGAGGCTCCTTCTGGCCATGCCGGAATGGCGGCTTTTTTGAATTGGACAAATGGACCTAATGTGTCTAAGTGTCTCTTTGACACCTTGGACCCAAAGTGTCAATGTGTCTCAATGATATCGACCGATCCAAAAACGATGCTGATCCTAGATGCCGCATTGCCGGTGTTCGTACGCTATGGCTTTCGCAAGACGACGATGGCCGACATCGCGCGCGCTGCCGGGATTTCGCGGGCCTCGCTCTATCTCAGCTTCAGCAGCAAGGAGGACGTGTTTCGGGCCGGTTCCGCCCGCGCGCACAGGCAAACGATGACCGAGGTCGAGGTGGCGTTGAAAGCGCAGGTCAGCGTTTTCGACCGCATCGAAGCGGCGGTCACGACTTTTCAAAGGGGGCTGATCGTTCCTCTCGGCGCCAGTGCGGATGCAAGGGAACTGTTCGAGATCAATATGGCGCTGGCTGCCGATATTACGCTGGAGACGCGGCAACGCTTCCTCGACCTGATATCGCTGGCTTTGCGCGAAGCTGCGGACAAGGGGGAAATCAACCTGGGCGCGGTTGATACCGAGCCCGCCAATCTTGCCGGCATAATTCTCGCGGCGATGAGCGGCATCAAGGAAATGCGCGGCGCGGAGCCCGGCGCTGGCGACGACACCAGGCTGCTCATGCGGCTCCTGCGTGCGGCGCTGTCGCCACGCCCGATCTCTGGTTAGCCGGTCCGGCGCGCCACGGAGGGGCGCACCCACGCAAATGCTGACCCAGATGGGACTTGGCTGACGCTGACGGGCGTTGTGGAAGGGTTCGGCTAACGCCGGCGACCGATGGGAATGATCTCCGGTGTCGTTGCCTCGAACGGCCTGCCATCCCAGCCACCAAGCCATTGTTCGACGACGAGGCCCGCTTCCTCCGTCATCGAGAGAAGGTCTTCGTATGACGGGAAGGCGATTTTCGACTGCGCCGAGAAGGTGCGTCCGTCGGCGGCGACCCGGTAGAACGTATCGTATTCCACGACGCCGGTATCGGGGTCATGCCGGACGTCGTTCCAGGCGAGCACGTCGCCCAGATCAGGATGGACGATCGCTCGCTCGGACAAGGCCGGTGTCCATTCCTTCCATTCCTCGACCACAGGATTTCGGCTGTCGAAGATGAAATGTCCTTGCGGGGAGAGATGCGCGGCGATGGTCTTCAGAGCTGCAAGCTGATCGTCTCGGGTGAGAAAGACCTGGAAAGCGTGGCCGCTGAGCAGCACCAGGTCGAAGGTCTCTCCAAGGCGGACGGTTCGCCCGTCGCCTTCGACCCAACGCACGCGGTCACCGCCTGGTCTCTGCCTTGCGACATCGAGCATCGCTGCGGCCGGGTCGACGCCGACGACCTGTGTGACGCCCTCTTGCGCAAGAGCCGCCGCCAGGAGGCCGGTGCCGCACCCGAGATCGAGGATCGAGGTGCGGCCGGCAGCCAAGGTCTTGAGATATTCGCTATCGGCGGTCCAGCCGTTCTCGATGTCATAGAACTCTACAAGACTTGCATCGTTATAGAGTTTGTCCATCAGCACCGAGATGACCGGATCACTCCCACTCGATCGTGCCGGGCGGCTTCGACGTGACGTCGTAGACCACGCGGTTGATGCCACGGACCTCGTTGATGATGCGCGTCGCCGCGCGGCCGAGGAATTCCATGTCGTAGTGGTAGAAGTCGGCGGTCATGCCGTCGACGGAGGTGACAGCGCGCAGTGCGCAGACGAACTCGTAGGTGCGGCCGTCGCCCATGACGCCGACGGTCTGGACCGGAAGCAGCACGGCGAAGGCCTGCCAGATGGCGTCGTAGAGGCCAGCCTTGCGGATTTCGTCGAGATAGATCGCATCCGCTTCGCGCAGGATCTCGAGCTTCTCGCGGCTGATGCCACCCGGGCAGCGGATGGCAAGGCCCGGACCCGGGAAGGGATGGCGGCCGATGAAGCTGTCGGGCAGACCGAGTTCACGGCCAAGCACCCGGACCTCGTCCTTGAACAGTTCGCGCAGCGGTTCGACCAGTTGCATGTTCATGCGTTCCGGCAGGCCGCCGACATTGTGGTGCGACTTGATCGTCACCGACGGGCCGCCGGTGAAGGAGACGCTTTCGATGACGTCGGGGTAGAGCGTGCCCTGGGCGAGGAAATCCGCGCCGCCGAGCTTCTTTGCCTCTTCCTCGAACACCTCAATGAACAGGCGGCCGATGATCTTGCGCTTGGTCTCCGGGTCGCTCTGGCCTTCCAGTTCGCCGATGAAGCGGTCGGAAGCGTCGACGTGCAGCAGGTGCAGGTTATAGTGCTCCTCGAACATGGCGACGACGTTCTTCGCCTCGTCCTTGCGCATCAGGCCGTGGTCGACGAGGATGCAGGTCAGCTGGTCGCCGACCGCCTCGTGAATCAGGAGAGCCGCGACCGAGCTGTCGACGCCGCCCGAAAGCGCGCAGATGACCTTCTTGTCGCCGACCTGTTTGCGGATCGCGTCCACCGCCTTGGCACGGTAGGCCGACATCGACCAGTCGCCCTTGATGCCGGCGATCTTGTGCACGAAATTGGCGATCAGCTTGGCGCCGTCGGGCGTGTGAACCACTTCCGGGTGGAACTGCACCGCGTAGTACTTGCGCTTCTCGTCGGCGATGAAGGCGAACGGTGCGTTGGCCGAGGTGGCAACGACTTCGAAGCCTTCCGGGATCGCCGTGACGCGGTCGCCATGCGACATCCACACCTGATGGCGCGAGCCGAGCGACCAGACGCCATCGAACAGCGCACAGTCCTTTTCGACTTCGAGGAAGGCACGGCCGAATTCGCGGTGGTGGCCGCTCTCGACCTTGCCGCCGAGCTGGGCGCAGATGGTCTGCTGGCCGTAGCAGATGCCGAACACCGGCAGGCCGGAATCGAAGATCACCTGCGGCGCGCGCGGCGAGCCGATATCGAGGGTGGAGGCCGGGCTGCCGGAGAGGATGATGGCCTTCGGCTTCAGCCGCTGAAAGCCTTCTTCCGCCGACTGGAACGGCACGATTTCGCAATAAACACCGGATTCGCGCACGCGCCTGGCGATGAGCTGCGTCACCTGGCTGCCGAAGTCGACGATAAGAACGGTGTCGGGATGGGCTGTCTGGGTCATGTCGGGCCTTCAAACAAGCTTGATCATGGCGAGCCTTTAATCAAAGCCCGTCTTCTGCGCAACGATTCAATTGCACCCCGACAATCCCGGGCTTTCAGAGCCGGATCTCTCCGGTGCCGATCGCCGCTTCGAGCCTGTCGATGACGCCGGCGAGCTTCTCGTCGATGACGTGCAAATACTCCGTCCAGTCGCTCACATGCTTGAGCTCGGCCTTGCCGTCGGAAATGCCGCGAAGCGCAATCAGCGGCACATCGAAGGACTGGCAGGCGCGCAGCACCGCATAGGTCTCCATCTCCACCATGTCGGCGTCGATGCCGTCATAGGCGATGCCGGAGACGATGTTGGCACCGGTCGAGAGCCTCGCTTCCTTGACGCCTGGGATGCGCAGCGGCAGCGACACGACGGCCGGAAGATCGAGAAACGGCGTCGCCCCCTTCTCGAAACCGAGCGCCGACGCGTCCATGTCGCGATAGCCGACCGATACCGCCTGATAGACCTCGGTCTGCTCGAGCCTGGCCGCACCTGCCGAGCCGAGCGAGACGACAAGATCGGGAAGGTCATCTTTGGCGGCAAGACCGGAAAGCGTCTTCGTCAGCGTCACGGCGGCTTCGACCGGGCCTACGCCGGTCATCAGCGGCGCGAACCGGGCACTCAGATGCGGGCCATATTCGGCATCGACAGCCATGACATAGAGAACCTTGCGGCCGGCGACATCCTTCATTGCAAAACTCATCCTTCGATATCCTCGCGGCCGCGGATCACCATCATCGTTCCGGTCATCGAGGCGATCAGCTTGGCCGGCCCGTCCGAGCGGATTGCGTAGCCGCGCCCGTCGGAGACGATGATCGTCGTGCCCGGCTTGGTGACTTCGCCGCGAAAAAGGAAGCGTTCGCCGCGTCCCGGCGACAAAAGATTGACCTTGAATTCGATCGTCAGGATCGAGGCATCCGGGTCGATGACGGAGTAGGCGGCATAGGTGCCGGCCGCATCGAGCGCCGCGGAGATCACGCCCGCATGCAGGAAGCCGTGCTGTTGCGTCAGCTTGTCGTCGAAGGGCAGTTCGATCTCGACCGTGCCCTGCTCGACCAGCGTCAGTTCGGCGCCGATCGTTTCCATCGCCGCCTGCCGCGCGAAGCTCTCCCGGATGCGCTTGCGGAAATCGGGGGGATCGCTGTCGTCCATCAGTCTTTACGGCCCTGGTTGTCGAGGAAGGCCCTTTGCCTTCCAGATCGACGGACAGTGGCATGGCCGCACCAGTGCGACAAGCTCAATTCATGAGGAAAATCGAGCCGTTGAGCACCGTCGCAAACGCCACCCAGGCGAGATAGGGCAGGAACAACAGGGCCGAAACGCGGTCCCTGTTCCAGCTTGCGACGATGACGCCGGCAACGGCGATCAACAGCGCGATGATGACGATCAGCGCCGAGGAGACGTCCTGCAGGCCGAAGAACAGCGGCGACCACAGGAAGTTGAGGATCATCTGCGCCAGCCACAATCGCATTGCGGCGGAGCGGCGATGGTCGAGAAACAGCCGGGCGCCGACAAAGCCGATGATCACGTAGAGGATCGACCAGACGGGGGCGAAGATCCAGTTGGGCGGATTGAAGGCCGGCTTTGCCAGCGCCTGGTACCATTCGCCGGGGATGTTGTTGTAGCCGATGAGGAGCCCGAGGCCGAGGACGGCCGCGATGAAGACTGCGTAGACGAGGGTTCTGTTCATGCGTCGACAGATAGAGCGCCTTTCGGCGCTTTCCAGCATCGACTGCCGTTTCGAAGCGGCGAGGCGCTCCCTATATCTCTGCCATGAAAAGCTTCCGCCGCATCGACATCCGTCCGGCCGGACCGGATGACGTCATGATGATCGCCTCCGTCATCGTCGAAACCTGGCGATCGACGTTTCGTGGGCTGATTTCCGACGCCTTCCTCGACGCCATGAGCATAGAGGAACAGGCGCTGCGTCATGCACGGCGCATGCGCGTTGCCGACGTCTTCCATCTGGCTGCGGTCGACATGAGCACCAACAGGGTGATCGGCTTTGCCAACTACGGCAAGGCCCGCTCGATGCCGCCGCGGTTCGATCGCGAACTCTATGCGCTTTATGTCTTGAAGGAGTTTCAACAGGCGGGCATCGGCTCGGCACTGGTGCGCAGTGTTGCAGCCCACTGCCGGGAGATGCGGGCGGCGTCGCTGTTTGCCTGGGTGCTTTCGAGCAATCCGAACCGGGCATTCTACGAGCGCCTGGGCGCCGTCGCGGTTGGCCATGGCCAGGTGAGCCTCGGCGGCGAGAACCACGACCAGACCGCCTATCGATGGGACAACCTGGCGAAGCTCGCCGGTGAAGACCGCTTTTCGGCCTGACGCCTGCGGTCAGGACCGAGCGAGCCGGACGATATGCTGGTCCCAGGCGACGGGGTTTTCATGGTCCCTGAAGCGGCCGTCATAGGACGAAACGGCAAAACCGTGATCGGCGGCGGCGACACCAGCGGCGTCGGTCACGCGCTGTTGCTTCAGCACCACGCCGGTGCGCGCGTCGAGCGTCACGGCAATGCCGCCCTTGGGCGAGGTGAGGCCGATCAAGCCCTCGTTCCGGTTCACGGCGATGGCGCCGACATAATTGGCAAGCGCCGCGGTCGTGCTTTCGGGCAGCGACACGAAGGCAAGATCTTCGCCGTGGGAGAAGTGGCCGACAAGCGGCGGCAGGTCATCGCGCGCGCCCTCATACTGGCAGGCAAACCAGATCTCGCCGTTCGGGCCGATATCGACATGGCGGGTGGAAAGCCGGCTGAGATCGGCAGGCAGTGTGTGCTTCTGGATCAGAGCGCCGGTCACGGTATCGACCAAGGTCAGGCTCGGCTCCATGTGGTCGAGATTGAGCTTGGTCCGGCCGAAGTCCGGATGGGTCTCAATGCCGCCATTGGCGATGGCGAGCATCCGGCCATCGGCGGACAGCGTCATGTCGTGCGGGCCGATGCCGTAGGTCGGGAATTCGCCGATGCGGGCAAAGGCACGGGTGCCGTCGTAGATGCCGATCATGCCGCGGTTGGCGGCAAAGTCGTTTTCGGTGGCGTAGAGCAGCCGGCCATCGGCGGAAAAGCAGCCATGGCCATAGAAGTGCCGGCTTTCAGCGGCGGCAATGACCACCGGTTCGGCGCTGCCGTCGGTCGAAAGGATCATCGCATAGGTGCCGGGCCGGCGCGCGAAGGCCACCATCCGCTTGCTGGCGGCCGAATGGGTCATGCCGTGGGCACGTGCCGGAAGCACCGTGCGCTCTACGATCGCGCCGGTCTCGGTCAGCGTGGCAACGCCGTAGCGTCCGTCCGGGGCCATGAAGGCGGAAGCGAAGATGGCGTCGGTGCGCTCAAGGGCAAAGGCGCCGCGAGCTCCAAGCGTCGCCACCCAGGCGGCGCCGGCCATCTTGATGAAGTTGCGTCGGTCGATCAGACCCGTGGTGGCGCCCATGCCATTCCCGCCTGCCATTTTACCGGACCGGCAGCGCAATTCCGCCGCCGGTCCTTATCGCTACGATGTAGCAGATTACGCGTTCAGAGCCAGCCCCGCCGCTTGAAGTAGAGGAAGGGCACGATCGCCGAAAGCACCATCAGCGCCAGGGCGTAAGGGTATCCGAACCGCCATTGCAGCTCGGGCATGATCTCGAAGTTCATGCCGTAAATCGAGGCAACCAGCGTCGGCGGCAGGAACACGACCGCGGCGACCGAAAAGATCTTGATGATCTGGTTCTGCTCCAGATTGATCAGGCCGAGGGTCGCGTCGAGCAGGAAGTTGATCTTGTTCGACAGGAACAGCGCGTGGTCGCCGAGCGAGGTCGCATCCCGCTGGATCAGCTTGATCCGCTGCCGGCTTTCCTTTGCCGCCTTGCGCGGACCGATGCCTTCGAGCGCGACGTGATAGGCAACCAGGCGACCGATGCTGACGAGGCTTTCGCGCACGATCGTCAACAGGTCGCCCTTTTGGCCGATCTGCTCGATCAGCGACTGCAGGTCGCGCGTTTTCTTGGTGGCGCTGGCATTGGTCTTGCGGAACACGTCACGCGAAATGCCGTCGACCTCGCTGCCGGCCCGCTCCAGCGCGTCGGCGGTACGGTCGATCATCGCTTCGAGAAGGCCCAGCATCACCAGTTCGCCCGACTCGCAAGCCTGGCCGTTGGCTTTCTGCAACCGGTTGGCATAGGTCTGGAACGGCTTCGGATCGGCGTGGCGCACGGTCACGAGCGTCGCGCCCTTGACGATGAAGGTCACGGGAACCTTGACCGGATAATCGCTGTCGAGCTTGGCGACCGCCGTCATGGTCATGAACTGGGCGCCGTCTTCCTGGTAGAGCCGGTCGGACAGCTCGATTTCCTGCATTTCGTCACGGGTCGGGATCTCGATGCCGAGCTGGCCCTGGACCAGCCGGGTCTCTTCCACGGACGGGTTGAGCAGATCGTACCAGATGACCTGAGACGGCGAGGCGAGGCCGTCGAGCATATCGACGAGCACGAGGTGGCTGTTCTGGCTTTTGTAAATGCGCAGCATATTGGGCTCCATAGGGCGAGTCATCCGACCGCCTTGAAGCCCTGATCAATCAGGACCGAACGGTCGTGAGCATGAAGGCTCGACTTCGACTGTCGGGGTTCATTGCAAGTTGATCCTTGTGGTGAAACGTGCCCGCGAGAGCGGACACGGGGAGCGCTTTGCGCCCAAACGGGGGTATTGTCAACACCTCCAGAGCCGTGCGTCTTTTCAGGCGCGGAACGGCCGCTGCGGCACGTTGAATCGCCGCATCTTTTTGGCCTTTGGTCGAAGACGATTTAAGCGAACATGCAGTCGGTCCAACGCTGCCTTCTCAGTCGCCGTCGGCAAAGGAGAAGCCGGCGCCAAGGCCGATGGCGCCGCCGAAATCCCTGTTCAGCCGGCCGAGCAGATCGGCGGTGTTGAGGGTCAGAAAATCGAGCTTGGCGCGGCTCTTGTCGTCGGCAATCGCATCAGCGATCGGACCGTCGATGGTCTGCGAGATGCCGATCACCGACTTGAAGACGAAGTCCGCCGACCCGGCGACAGAACGACTGTCCTCGGGCAGCAGGCTTTCCATGTCGGCCACGTCGAACAGGGTCTTGAGGCCGGCGAAGTTGGCGGCGATCGAGGGCATGGTGTTTTGCGACCGCCAGTAGATCGCCGACTTCGGATGACCCTTGTCCGACGCGCCGTCGACCGTTCCGGCATAAAACGGCTTCAGCCGCTGGTCTTTCACCATCTCTACGCCGTGCACGAAAATGCCGAGCAGCTCGGTTGCCGCTTCCTTGCTGTCGCGAAACTCAGGGTTTCCTGGGCCGGGCTTCTTCCAGGCCGCCTGGATGCCGTCGGGCTTTTGCCATTCCGCCAGGAACTCGTTGGCAATCATGTTGAGGTTCTGCGCGATCGCCACGCCGTAACGGCAGCGGAAGTCGCCTTCCTTGCTTGCCAAGACCTCGGAGCCGTTGCCGTAGAGCACATATTCCAGTGCGCCCAGCCCTTGCGCCGCGACGCTCTTGCCCTTGAGCGATGCAACGTCGGTCGCCGTCTCGTCCTTCTTGGCAAGAATGGCCTGAACCTGCTTCAGGCCCGTACTCTTGCGGTCGGGGTAGAACAGAAAGCGCTCGAAACGGTTCTGCTCGAGTGCCGGGCCAAGGCGGATGATTTCGACCGTGGACCAGGCCTCTACCAGTTCGGAAAATGCGGCTTTCGCATTCTCCCTCGACGCCATCGACGGCGTTTCACAAAGGGTTGCCGATGCCTTCGTCAGCGCCGCGGTCTTGTCCGACAGGTTGCGGTAGCCGGGAATGATGAAGTCGTCGACCGCCTTCGCCATCACGGCCGGCACGGCAGCCTCGTTGACGACGCGCGGCGACAGCGCACTTCCTTCCTGCGCCATGGCGGGCAGGGATAGGGCGGTCAGCGCAAGGCCGAAGGCAAGCGAGGGCATGGGGGACATCAAAGGGACTCCAGGAATGCGATGAGGTCACGGCGGTCGCGCGTGGGTAGGCGGGCGAAGGCGTCGCGGGCAGCCTGCCCTTCGCCGCCGTGCCAGAGGATGGCTTCCGTAAAATTACGGGCGCGCCCGTCGTGAAGCAGATAAGTATGACTGCTGACAGTTTTCGTCAGGCCGACGCCCCAGAGCGGCGGCGTGCGCCACTCGCTGCCGCTTGCGCTGCCCACGGCCTGGCCATCGGCAAGGCCTTCGCCCATGTCGTGCAACAGGAAATCGGAATAGGGCCAGATCAGTTGAAACGCCTGGGCCTTGTGACCGGCATCTCGGCGCGTCACGAATTTCGGCGTATGGCAGGCGGTGCAGCCGATGTCGTAGAAAACCTGCTTGCCGCGCAAAGTCTTGGGAAAGCTCGCCTGGCGGCGAGCAGGAACGGCGAGGTTGGCGGTGTAGAAAGTCACGAGACCAAGCACCGGATCAGGCGCCTCGACCGTGCCAAGGCGTGCTTGCACGCCAGTGGGCATGGCAAGGCAGGCGGTCTGCGCCTGGGTGCAGTCACCGTGGCTACGGTCGGCGTCCGGCGTCGACAGGCCGATGTCGGACGCGAAGGCATCCGCTGTCTGCTGCCGTATCGTCGGGTTTTGCGCCTTCCAGCCGAAACGGCCGAGCATGATGTTGCCGGTGTCGCCGTCGCGGGCAAGCGCCGCACGTCCGCTGATGCCGTCGCCGTCACGATCGTCGGGATCGGCGCCTGCCAGGATGTCGGCCTCGTGAATGGCTTCGATCAGCCCGAGACCGATCATCTGTGGTGCCACGCGAGGAGAGAGCGTCGTTGTCGGGTCGAGATCGCCATAACCGAGCTCAGTCACCGTGTAGGTTGGCTTGCGCAGGAAGACGAGTTCGCCGTCGGCCAATGTTACCGGCAGCTCCGAGTAGGTCATTTTCATCTGACCTTCCGCAGCAAGCCCTGGAACGGCGCTATCCTGCAGCTGACCACCATAGACGGGATCGGGAAAGTTCGGCAGATCGTAGTTGGCCACCATCTCGCGCTCGCGCTCATTGCTTGGCGCGCGCGCCAGACGGTAGAGCATCGATGTGCCGTCAGGCGAGCCCTCCGGCGGACGGCCCCGCCCATCGCGCGGATGACAGCTTTCACAGGCCCGGGCGTTGTAGAGCGGCCCCAATCCATCCGACGCCTGGGTCGAGGAGGGCGATGACACCCAGAGTTTCTCGAAGAGCGCATCGCCGAGCTTGAAGGCTTCCTCGTCCGAGAAGGGAAGATTGGCGGAAAACAGCGTGAAGCTGTCCTGGTCGACGGGGGCGATCGAGGTGCCGGCGCCACCGGACATTGCTTCGTATCGTTCGGCTTTGGAGAAGTCGGTCGTTGGCCGGACGATGGTTTCGATACGGCTGCGGTCGGATTCGGAAAGGTCGTCGCGCGTCCGTGGCAGGTTGGAGGCGTCGTCGGACGCTGCAACGGATGTTGCAAGCAGGCAGAGCAGCGCTGCGAGCTGTCGCGACAGGGATTGGACAGTCCGTGCATTCATCGACTGAGGATCGGGCCGCGTTGTTGCGACGCGGCCCGCCTTTTCAACTCATTGGAACACAGCGTTAGGATTATCCAAGCTGTCGGAACCTTCAAGCTCAATTGTTCCAAGATCGAGCGAAGCGATGACGCGCTGCACAGTCTTGGCCTGGGCGATGAGGCCGTCGATCGCAGCCTGGACGGTGGCATTACCCTCGGTATTGCCTTCGCCGATCATCTGGTCGTAGGCCTCGACGGTTTCGGCGCGCTTGGCCATCGCCTGCATCTTCTCGACGGTGGTGGCCAGATCCTTGGTCATTTCCTTGTCGAGAGCCGCATCCTTGGCGGCAACCAGTTCGGAAAGCGAGGCGCCGGTCAGCTTGGTGCCGTCGACGCGGGTATAGTCGCCGGTATAGGCCGACTGGATGCCGATCGCGTCATGCAGGTGCGAGTTGTGGGTGTTGTCGGAGAAGCAGTCGTGCTCTTCTTCCGGATCGTGCAAGAGCAGGCCGAGCTTCATGCGTTCACCGGCAAGCTCGCCATAGGAGAGCGATCCCATGCCGGTCAGGATGGCGGTAAGCCCAGCCTTCGGGTCGGCTTCGACGGCCTTGGTCGCAGCTCCATCCGGCGTCCAGTTGGCGACCATTTCCTTGAGGTCGGCGACGAGCAGTTCCGAGGCGGCCTTCAGATAGGCGGCACGGCGATCGCAATTGCCGCCGGTGCAGGCCTTGGTGTCGTAATCGGTGTAGGGGCGGTTGCCGGCGCCAGCCTTGGTGCCGTTCGTGTCCTGACCCCAGAGCAGGAATTCGATCGCATGATAGCCCGTGGCGACGTTCGCCTCGATGCCGCCGGCTTCCTGGAGGGTGCCTGCCAGCAATTCCGGCGTGATGTTGGTGGCATCGACGTCCTTGCCATCGATCTTGATCGTCTTGTTGGCGATCACGTTGGCGGTGAACAGGCCGTTCTCGTCGCTTTCGCTGCCGTAGCTCGGATCGACGTAGTCGATCAGGCCTTCGTCCAGCGGCCAGGCGTTGACCTTGCCTTCCCACTCGTCAACGATGGCGTTGCCGAAGCGGTAGACTTCCGTTTCCTGGTAGGGGTTGCGGGCCTTGAGCCAGGCTTCGCGCGCCGCCTTCAGCGTCGCTTCGCTCGGGGTCGCGATCAGCGCGTCGATCGCCTTGTCGAGCGCCTCAGCCGTGATCAGCGCATCTTCGAACTTGGCATGCGCAACGACGGTGTAGTGCTTGACGACGGCGGCGGCATCGGTGGCGGCCTGTGCCGGCTGCAGGGCCAGCGTCGACGTTGCCGTCATGAGCGCCAGCGCCGCGGCGCGGATGAAATTCTTGGTCATGACCCTCTCCTGTTCTTTTCCCGGCGGGACCGGAACGGACACCGCGGGACGGCGTCATCGCTCGGCAAGGGTCGTCAGAAATCCCCCGCCGACCCGCCGGAGCCCGATTGTCATGAACCAAAAGTAAACTGGTGTCAAAGTGTATAGTTTAGAACGTTTTCAATCTGATGTGCGTGTTTTGACTGTTGTCAAAAGCCATCAACCCTTGCGCTGCATCAGGCAGAAGAAGAAGCCGTCGGTGCCGGTCGAGGCCGGCGTCAGCGTCACCGTCTTCATGTCGGCAGACCACGGCTGCGGCTTGTCGGTGCCGAAAAGCCCGGCCCAGATGTCGGCGGCCGACAGGATCTCGAATTCCGGATTGTCCTCGCAGAAGCCGTAGACCTGCGCCTCGTTCTCTTCGGGAAGGACCGAGCAGGTGACGTAGATCAGGTGTCCGCCTGGCCGCACGAACTGCGCCGCACTTGCCAGCGCCTCTTCCTGCTGGGCGATGCGCTCTTCGAGGTTCTTCTGGTTGAGCCGCCACTTGGTGTCGGGGCGACGGCGCCAGGTTCCGGTGCCGGTACAGGGTGCATCGACGAGAACCCGGTCGAAACGGCCGGCAAGCGGCGCCAGGCTCTCGGTGGATTCGTGCACCTGGACATTGCGCGTTCCCGCGCGCTTCAGCCGCTCGATGATCGGTGCGAGACGCTTGCGGTCGGTGTCGTAGGCGTGCACCTGGCCCTTGTTGTTCATGGCTGCCGACATCGCGAGTGTCTTGCCGCCGCCGCCGGCACAATAGTCGAGCACCTGCTCGCCTTCCTGTGGGAAGGCAAGGTCGGCGACGATCTGCGATCCCTCGTCCTGAACCTCGAACCAGCCTTTCTGGAAGGAAAGCTCGGCAGTGACGTTGGGTAGGCGCGAGGCGCCTTCGCCGGCGGGAATACGGATGCCGTTGCGTGCGATCGTCGCAGCTTCCGCGCCGCTGCGCTCCAGCGCCTTCAGCACCTTGGCGCGCGTTGCCTTCAGCGTATTGGCGCGCAGGTCGAGCGTCGGGCGGCCGGCAAGCGCCTTGGCCTCGTCGAGCCAGTCGTCGGAAAAATTTTCCTCGAAGGAGGCTTGCACCCATTCGGGAATGTCGCCCTGGATGTGAGGCGCAGCGTCCTCGAGATGACGGGTGGCGAAAGCCTGCGCCATGTCGGCAGACGGCATCTCGGGCGCGAACTTGTCGCCGTCGAGTTCGGCGGCCAGCTTCTCGGGCGAAAAGCCCCATTGTCGATACATCACCGCATGGCCGAGAGCCGCAGCGCTGTCGCTGTCCATCAGATAGGCGTGGGAGAGCTTCATACGAAGCGCGTCATAGACGATGTTGCCGATCGCAGATCGATCGCCGGAGCCGGCGAACCGATGGGAAAGGCCCCAGTCCTTGAGTGCGTCGGCGACCGGGCGCTTCCGCTTTTCGATATCCTCAAGAACCTCAATGGCTCCAGCGAGCCTGCCGCCCAATCGCATCTTCGATCTACTCCTTTTTCGCCGTGGTAGCGGCGATGGCATCGAAGAGCAAGACGCTGGCCGGGATTAATATCAGTGCTGGTTGTTATAAGCGCGGGGAACAGTACTTATCAAAGCAGAACCGCCCGGATCGGATGCCGGACGGAAGTCCGTGATCAGGAATTGACGACTCGATAACAGATGCTGGCGTGGCCGGAGCTGATCATGCCGATCTGCGAGGCGGCTGCCTTGGAAAGATCGATCACACGGCCACGGATGAACGGCCCACGATCGTTGATGCGAACGATGACACTCTTGCCGTTGCGCTTGTTGGTGACCTGCACCTTGGTGCCGAATTTCAGACTGCGATGGGCGGCGGTGAGGCGGGCGGCGTTCATGCGTTCGCCGGAAGCCGTCTTGGAGGTCAGCGCATACCATGAGGCGCCACCGCAGCCGGCGCCTGCTGCCTGGCTGTCGGAAACGGAAACGAGGCCGATCCCGGCGGTGAACAGCGCTGCCGCGGCAACAGTCTTGATTTTCGCTGGCGTCAAACTGGCGACCCTTGGTTAGAGCCCTTGGGCAGAGGCTCTTGGTTAATTCTTTCAAGGATCGGTAATTGGGGCGAAAAATGGCGAAAACGTGCTTCAACCATTTACGTTCTATTAGGATTTATTGAAAAAGGACGAAAATTAAAAATCGAAGATTGTTTGAAATAGTTTAAATGATGCCCGGAAGTTCTTTGGAATCAGCGGTTGAACATCATTGCCGGCACGCACGTGCGCCGAGATCTCGGCCTCGCGATAAAAATCATTAAAAATTTCGATTTGAACGATTCGCCGGGAATCCGAATGGTTCAAAACGCGCTACTATCGCTAAGGTTGCGCATAATTCACAAAGTATAGAATGAATATCTCACGGGGGTCACAATTGAGCCCGCCGTGAGATTGCCATTACTAACGTTCGTGCAATCGGCAATGTTCCATTGCGAAAGGGATATGTTGACCCTTTCGCGCAGCAATTGTTCACTGGCCGCGCCAGCTGTCCGTCTGCCACATTTGCGCAAGCGAGACGCGATAGTCGGGGTAGGCGAATTCGAAGCCGGTTTCCCGCATGCGTGCATTCGAGACGCGCTTGTTCTCGCCATAGAAGGAGCGCGCCATCGGTGAAAGCTCGGCAGTTTCGAACGGCATCTCCGGCGGCGGCTCGACCCCCATCAGCCGCGCTGCCTCGGCAACGATGTCCTGAGGCGGCGCCGGTTCGTTGTCGGTGATGTTGAAGATCCCGCCCTGAAGCCTCTGCGAGAGGTAGGATGTGGCAGCGCCGATATCTTCCACGCGAATGCGATTGAACACCTGGCCGGGCTTGATCAGCCGGCGGGCCGTGCCATTGGCAAGATTGCAGAAGGCGTTGCGACCTGGACCGTAGATGCCGGAAAGCCTGAGCACCGCGACGGGGATGTCGTTCCTTGCGCCAAAGGCGAGCCAGGCGTCTTCCGCCTCGACCCGCTCGACGGAGCGTGCCGAGACAGGCTTCGACAGCATGTCTTCCGTCACCCACGCGCCGCCATGGTCGCCATAGACGCCGACCGTGGAGAGATAGCCGATCCACTGAAGGGCAGGGGCAAGCGTGGCGAGGTCTTGGCTGCCGGCGCGGAACATCGGATCGCCGTCGCGGCCGGGCGCGATCGACTGGATCAGATGGGTCGTCTGCCGCAAGGCGGCTGCCAGTTCGTCTGAGACCGTGTCGCCGTCAAAGACGATCGGGCGGATGCCAGCCTTTTCCAGCTTCGCGGCCTTTTCCGCGCTGCGGGTCGTACCAGTGACGCTGTCGGCCTTGCCGGCCAATGCGCGGGCGATCGCCATACCGGAATAGCCGGCACCAAGAACTAGGACATGCATCGGCTCACTCCTGCCATTTGCCATTCGGACAGCACTTCCTCGTCGCTCTCCGCACCGCACTGCCTCTCATGGGCAGCAAGCGCGCCAGGTGAAATCAACCGTGACAGAGCCCATACCGCCATTGCCCGCACCACCGGCGAGGTATCGCCGGTCAGCGTCTTGCAGGCTTCCACCAGGCTCTCATCGCCGGAATTGCCTGCTGCGATCAAGACATTTCTGACGAAGCGGTCGCGACCAATGCGCTTGACCGGCGAGCCGGAGAAGAAGGTTCTGAACGTCGGGTCGTCGAGGGTCAGGAGAAAATCGAGCGACGGCGCCTTCAGGTCGTCTCGCGCCTTCAGTTTCATCTCGGATGCCGTTCGCGCGAACTTGTTCCAGGGGCAGGCGGCGAGACAGTCGTCGCAGCCATAGATGCGATTGCCGATCAGCGGACGCAGCGCCGGATCGATCGGCCCCTTGTGCTCGATCGTCAGGTAGGAAATGCAGCGGCGCGCGTCGATCCGATAGGGGGCCGGGAAGGCGGCGGTGGGGCAGGCATCGACACAGGCGCGACAGGAGCCGCAATGGTCGCGCTCGGCCGTGTCGAAGGCAAGGTCCGCCGTGGTGAACAGGCTGCCGAGAAACAGCCAGGAGCCGAACTCGCGGCTGACGAGATTGGTGTGCTTGCCCTGCCAGCCGAGGCCGGCCTTCTCGGCAAGCGGCTTTTCCATGACTGGGGCCGTGTCGACGAACACCTTCACGTCCTCGCCGGCGCGCGCGGCAAAACGCGTCGCGACCTCCTTCAGCCGGCCCTTCATGATGTCGTGATAGTCGCGGTTCTGGGCATAGACCGAGATCGCGCCGCGATCCGGCTGGTCGAGGATGCCGCGCGGGTCTTCCTCGGGGCCGTAATTCATGCCGAACATCACGACCGAGCGCACGTCGCTCCAAAGGGTTCGCGGGTCGGAGCGGCGCTCCGCCGTTTCGGCGAGCCACTCCATCGTCCCGTGAAAACCCTCGTCGAGGAAATCGGCAAGCCGCGCCGGCGCTTCCGGTATGGCATCGGGCCGGGTTATGCGACAGACGTCAAAACCCTTGTCGGCCGCCTCGGCCTTCAGGAAGTCCGTCAGCTTCTGCCGCCGTCGCTCCTGGTTTTCAGCCTTGGCGGCACTGCCGGGCACGGCATTATCCTCAGAAGTCGAGATCCGCATAGTGCGGAACCGGGGTGACGCCGCGCACGCGCTCGGACAGGAGCGGGCGGAACGAGGGGCGGGACTTCAGCCGCACGTACCATTCCTTGGCGGTGGGCGCGTCCGACCAGTCGATCTCGCCGAGATAGTCGAGCACCGAAACCGTCGCCGCGGCGGCAAGGTCGGCATAGGAAATCCGGTCGCCGGCAAGCCACGGGCGCGAGCCGGCAAGCCACGACAGGTATTTCATGTGCTGGCGGATGTTGGCGCGCGAGGTGCGCAGCACCTTGCTATCCGGCGCGCCGCCGCCCTGATCCGGCGTCATCTGCAGCTTGTAGATCCGTTCGCGCACCAGCGGCCGCGTCACGTCGGCTTCCATCTTGTGCAGGAACCATTCGGCGAGCCTGCGGATCTCGGCGCGCTGGAACGGGTCCTCGGCCAGGAGCCTCCGATCTCGTTTCATGATGCCGTTCGTCTCGTCGAGATATTCCGAGATGATCGTG
This sequence comes from Ensifer sp. GW823-FHT05D09, assembly GCF_058795755.1. Classification (NCBI taxonomy): domain Bacteria; kingdom Pseudomonadati; phylum Pseudomonadota; class Alphaproteobacteria; order Hyphomicrobiales; family Rhizobiaceae; genus Ensifer; species Ensifer sp. GW823-FHT05D09. The sequence goes on from NZ_JBXAIA010000001.1 coordinate 256,866, forward strand.
GCGCCACAGAGCGCCCTCATACTGTCGTCAACATAGACCGGTAACGTGCCCGCCGGGTTGAGCGTCAGAAAGTCCCGCCGGTTTTCCCACGGCTGTTCCTCGGTCAATTCCGTCTGGTAGCCGTATTCCGAAAGGATCAGGCGCACGAACCGCGAAGCGGATGACATGGGGTGATGGTACAGTGTCGGCATCGATGATCTGGCTTCTTATGGTCTTTTTTCAGGGGACGTCAGCGTGGCGGCGCATGCGTCTGGCCACGGCTCATCAGAAAAAGCTATAGGAACTTGTGGTGGCAAACACAAGCGAATCAGCCTTTTCCTCCCACTCCAAAACTTGTCAGGAAATTCTTATATATGGCGGATCAATCGATCATCAGCGCGCTCGTCCTCGGCCTCATCGAGGGGCTCACGGAGTTCATTCCGGTGTCTTCGACGGCGCATGTGCTCCTTGCCGGGCATTTCCTCGGCTTCCGGTCGCCGGGCAACACCTTCGCTGTTCTGATACAGCTCGGCGCCATCCTGGCGATCCTGCTCGTCTATTTCCAGAGGCTTCTGTCGATCGCGCTGGCGTTGCCGACGAGCGTCAAGGCCCGCCGTTTTGTCGTGTCGGTGCTGCTTGCCTTCCTGCCGGCGGCCGTCATCGGCGCGATTGCCCATGACTTCATCAAGACCGTGCTGTTCGAAACGCCCGTGCTGATCTGCCTCGTGCTCATCGTCGGCGGTTTCATCCTGCTGGCGATCGATCGCCTGCCGCTGACGCCGCGCTACACCGATGTCATGGACTACCCGCCATCCTTGGCACTCAAGATCGGCCTGTTCCAGTGCCTGGCAATGATTCCCGGGACGTCGCGCTCGGGCGCGACCATCGCCGGTGCGCTGCTGATGGGCACGGACAAGCGGTCGGCGGCGGAATTTTCGTTCTTCCTGGCCATGCCGACCATGCTCGGCGCCTTTACGCTCGATCTCTACAAAAACCGTGATGCGCTGTCGTTCGACGATTTCACCGTCATCGCGGTCGGTTTCATCGCGGCGTTCGTTGCCGGCATCTTCGTCGTGCGCTCGCTGCTCGACTTCGTCTCGCGCCGCGGTTTCACGCCGTTTGCCATCTGGCGCATCATCGTCGGCACGGCCGGCCTCATCGGCCTCTGGATGCTCGGCTGAGTCTTCCGCTTTGCGCGTCTGCTGAGGCGCGCAAAGCCCTGCATGATGCCTTTGATCGGCGCCGACTTCATGGGCCATGCTGCAGCCAAAACAAAACCGCGTGCGTTTCAGATGAAACGCACGCGGTCCCTGGCCCCCGCCAAAAACTTTAAAGTCTATCGCCCTGTGGGCGCCGGCTTACTTGCCGGAAAGGTCGATCGACGCCGTGGTGCACGGGTCGACGCCATAGGCCGGCGTGCATCCCTTGCGGCTGCTCGCGACCGTATTCGGCGCGATGAATGAGCCAGCCAGAATGATCAGTGCCGCACACGCAAAAAAGATTGCGATCGACTTGCCCATGGACGCTATGCCTTTCGAGAGTGATGCTGTTGCCGCCGAGACGTACCTTGCGATCGGGGCGCGGGGCGGTTTTTATGCGTTGGATATGTCTTGATCAATATCAGGACATGTTGAATCTGCGGTAAATGCCATTCGCTTTTACGAGTGCGGCAGAACTGCAACGCTGTTGCCCTGATGCCACAACGAAAAACGCCGCCGGCAGGGCCGACGGCGTTTGAAAATGCCTAACGAGGCTGGTCGATCAGGCGGCGCGGCCGCTGCGCGTGTACTGGCCCTGCGGGCGATAGCGCACGAGATAGGTCGACAGGATCGATTCCAGCATCGTCGGCGTAATGCCGATGCCACGAAGTGTGCGGCCTTCGGATTCGGCCTTGGCCGAGACGATATTGTCGGATTTCAGCAACACCACCTGGTCGGGTGTGATCGGCGGCGTGATGAAGGGGATCATCGACGCGACGCTGCCCATCAGCGAGGCGATGCCGAAGGGCACCGAGACCAGCGGGCGCTTGCGGTCGATCGTCTGCAGCATGATCTCGAGACATTCGCGGAAGGTGAGAACGTCCGGTCCGCCGAGTTCGTAGGTCGTGCCAGCCGACAGCGTGCCGTCGACGGAGCGGGCGACCGTTTCGGCGACGTCGGTGACATAGACAGGCTGGAACTTGGTGTTGCCGCCGCCGATCAGCGGCAGGGCCGGTGCGAACCGGGCCATCTGGGCAAACTTGTTGAAGAAGCCGTCTTCCGGTCCGAAGACGATCGACGGGCGCAGGATGATGGCATCCGGCAGCGTTTCGCGGATGGCGGCTTCGGCGCGGCCCTTGGTGCGGGCATAGCTCGATTCCGACTTGGCATCGGCGCCGATCGCCGAGATGTGCGTGAGCTTCGCGCCGACATTGCGGGCGGCTTCCGCAACCGCGCGAGCGCCGAAATCCTGCACGGCGTCGAAGGTGTTGCGGCCGCTCTCGAACAGCACGCCGACGCAGTTGATGACGTGATCGGAACCTTCGACAGCGCGGTCGACCGACTTGCGATAGCGCAGATTGGCCTGGACGAAGGAGATCTGTCCGACATTGCCGAGCGGCTGCAGGTGACCGGCAAGATCGGGACGGCGCACGGCGACCCGGATGCGATAGCCGCGCTTGGCAAGCGCGCGCACGACATGACGGCCGACGAACCCGGATCCGCCGAAAATCGTCACCAGCGGCGGAAGGTTGGACAAGGTCATGGGAAACGCACTCCTGATCTCATTTGGAAGAATTGTCTGCTACATAGCCCAACAGCCGCGAGAGGTGAAGGCCAATCCTCCCGGCGGCGGCGTTGCATCCGCTTGGCAGCGTTCGGCGCGTCAGACGCCCTCGACGACCACCATCTCGGCGTCGGCCACCTCTTGGCGGATCGCCGCGGCAATCTGGTACTCGGGCGAATTGTAACAGTCGACGGCGGCCTGCAGCGATGGAAACTCGATGACGACGTTTCGGGCGCGAACCCCACCTTCAAGGCGTTCGAACTGACCGCCGCGCGCCAGAAAATTGGCGCCGTATTTCTCAAAGGCAGGCTTTGCGGCCGCCACATAGTCCTTATAGCGTTCCGGGTCCCGCACATCGACCCGCGCGATCCAGTATCCCTTTGCCATGCTGAACTCCTCGTCTTCAGGCATCAAAAGCAGACGGGAGTGTTACTTCCGGCAAATTCCGATCAAGGTCAAGCGCAACGGTTGCAGTGGTCGACGATGCATGACGTTGATCGCCGACCTGTTGCAAGAGGGTGCCATGATCAGCGCGAAAGCGCGCCTGTCATTTCGTCGAGAATGCCGCGGGCGGCGGCGAGCGGGTCTGCTGCTGCGACGATTGGGCGCGCAACCACCAGGTGGCTCGATCCGGCCTTCAGGGCATCTGCCGGCGTCATGACGCGTTTCTGGTCGCCCTTGTCGCTGCCGGCCGGACGAATGCCCGGGGTCACCAGCGCCATGTCGGGGCCGATGATCTTGCGAACGGCGGAGGATTCCTCGGCCGAGCAGACGATGCCGCCCATGCCGGCGATGCGCGCCTGTTCGGCCCGGCGCAGGACCAGCGTGTGCGGGTCGTATTCGTAGCCCGCATCGATCACGTCCTGCTCGTCCATCGAGGTGAGCACCGTAACGCCAAGCAGGCAGAGGTCCGATCCCCTGGCCGCTTCGACGGCCGCCTTCATCGCCTTGGGATAGGCATGCAGAGTGAGCATCGACATGCCCATCTTGGCGATGTTCTCGACGCCCTTGGCCACCGTGTTGTCGATGTCGAGCAGCTTCATGTCGAGGAAGACCTTCTTGCCGCCTGCGGCCAGATCGCGGGCGAACTCGAGGCCGCCGGCAAACACCAGCTGGTAGCCGATCTTGTAGAAGGCCACGTCGTCACCGAGCGTGGTGACGATCTTTTCGGCCTCTGCGATTGTCGGAAGATCCAGGCCGACGATCAGTCGGTCGCGTGCGGTCTCGGTCATGTCGCGGTCACCCCTGCCAGAATTCCATCGGGGTCCAGTCGCATGCGAGGGCACGATCCGCAAGGCGGAATGCGAAGAGATTGCCGCCGCCGCCGCCCTTCTGGTCGGCGCTCCGGCTGATGGCGGTAGCGCCCAGCTTGCACTTCAACAGCGTCCCGACGCCGCCATGGCCGACGAAAGCGATGGGAATGCCCGGATCGTGTTCATCAAGGATGCGGAAGACGGCAGCCGAGATGCGGGCCTGCGCGTCGATGGCGCGTTCCCAGCCGTTAAAGCTTTCGCTGGGGTTGGCAAAGAACCAGTCTGCCGCCTTCTCGAATTCGGGAGGCGGTAGGAAGCCGGTGGCCGAGCGATCGTTCTCGCCCATCGTCTCGTCGATTTCGACGGCGATGCCGGCAGCGCCGGCCAAAAGGTTCGCCGTCTCGATCGCCTTGGTCTCGTCGCTCGACACGATCCGCCCGAGCGAGCGAACCCAGGGCTGCCGCGTCGTTATCTCCGCTCGCGCACGTCCGATCTCCGACAGTCCCCATTTCGGCACGGGCACTGCCGGATCGATCTGCACCTGCGGGTGCGTGATGTAGAGGCCGAACAAGGTCGTGCTCCGTCAGTGCGCCTTGCGATAGACCCAGAGCTGCGCCGGCGGAATGTTGCGCACGACGAAGTCGAGATGCTGGATACTGTAGCGATCGGGCATTGCAACGACCGGCGATAGCGGACCGTAGGAAATCTGCACGACCGGACGACCGACCGGGATGCGCGACAGGAGATCCTCGATCAGCTCGACGCGACGGTACATCGGGAAATTGAGCAGCGGCACGGCGGAGATGACGCTGTCGAAGGTTCGGTCCTTCATCGCCCCAAGCGTCTGCTTCAGATCGAACGCGTCGCCGTTGATGAAGTTGACGTTGGCGTAGTTCGCCTTCAGCTGCTGGTAGAAGTCGGTGGAGTACTCGACGGAAACCAGATCTTCGGGTGCGATGCCGCGCTCCAGGATCGCCTTGGTGATGACGCCGGTGCCGGGCCCAAGTTCAAGAACCGGAAGCCCGGAATGGGGGTTGATGACGCTCGCCATGCGGCGTGCCGTGACGGAAGACGTCGGCAGGATGGCCCCGACCGCCTTCGCATTGCTCATCCACCCCTTGAAGAAACGGATCTCCTCGTCGAATTTCCGGCCAAGCCGTTCCTTCACCTTCACGCGCAAATTCATTGAACCCCTCAAAACCGTCGTCCTCTCATACGGATCGTCCGGTCTCGCTGATTCGAGCGGGGCACGGACATTGCGAATATAATGTGATCCCATCTGCGGCAAAAACAAGTCTGTCTACGCCTGAAAGCGTCGTCTTATCAACAACGCACGAATATCCACGCCAACAAAAAACCCGCCACGCGGGGCGTGACGGGTTGCAGTCTTCATCGCGGCACGGGCGACTAAACCCGCATCGGCATCAATACGTAGAGCGCATCTTCGGCCGCCAGATCGCGCACCAGCGTCGGCGAGCCCGGGTCTGCGAGCATGAAGATGGCGTCGGTTCCGGTCAGCTGCGAGGTGATGTCGAGCAGGTACTTGGCGTTGAAGCCGATTTCGAGCGGATCGTGCTCGTAGCCCACAGGCAGTTCTTCGGTCGCACTGCCCGAATCCGGGTTGTTGACCGTCAGTGTCATCTGGCCGTCTGTCAGCGCCAGCTTCACGGCGCGTCCGCGTTCGGAGGAAATCGTCGAAACGCGGTCGACGGCCTGGGCGAAGGACTGGCAGTCGACGCGCAGTTCCTTATCGTTGTTGGCCGGGATGACGCGCTGGTAATCCGGGAAAGTGCCGTCGATCAGCTTTGAGGTCATCACGATCGAGCCGATCGTCAGGCGGATCTTTGCGTCCGAGACTTCGACCGTCACGACGATATCGGGATTGTCGAGCAGCTTCTGCAGCTCGCTGACGGTCTTGCGCGGAATGATGATGCCGGGCATGCCCTCGGAGCCGGACGGCGCCTCGACGTCGGCGCGCGCAAGGCGGTGACCGTCTGTCGCCACGGCGCGCAGCTTCAGGTCGCCCTTGCTCTCGACCGTGTGCACGAAGATGCCGTTGAGATAGTAGCGGGTTTCCTCGGTCGAGATCGCGAACTGCGTCCGGTCGATCAGCATCTTCAGGTCTGTCGCCTTGAGGCGGAAGGTATGGGAGAAGCTGCCGGCCGTCAGGTCGGGGAAGTCGGATTGCGGCAGGCACTGCAGCGAGAATTTCGACCGGCCGGACTGGACCGTCATCGCCGTGCCCTCGGCGTTGGTCGCCAGCAGGACTTCCGAGCCATCGGGCAGCTTGCGCACGATATCGTAGAGCAGATGCGCGGGAACGGTGGTGGCGCCGGCCTGTTCGACCTGGGCCGGTGTCGCCTCGGTGATCTCGAGGTCGAGGTCGGTCGCCTTCATTTCGAGGCTGGCACCGTCGGAGCGCAACAGGACGTTCGAGAGGATCGGGATCGTATTTCGCCGTTCGACCACGCGGTGAACGTGGTTCAGCGACTTCAGAAGATTGGACCGCTCGAGAGTAATGCGCATGGGATGCTACCGCTTTCAACCGTTGCTCGGCGGGCGAGGCTCCCGCCGCAGCGTCAACTGCGAGTGTCCCGGCCGACCGACCGGAAGGATGTGGACCGGCAAAATGGCAGAAACATCGCCTGAAAAGCAAGGGGTTTGACGGGCGCTGTCCCCAGATGACGCGCGCGCCGGGTGCTTGCCGCCCTTGCCCTGCCATGTCGGCTCACTCATAAAGGCTAAAACCGGTCAGCCGGCACAGTCATCAGGAAGCTGCAGTTGGAAAAACACAAGACGTCGGACGCTACGGACGGGCAGAAGCAGCGCGGCTACCGCCTGCACAATGCCACCATTCCTGCGCGCCCGCTCGATGTTGCACTTTATCTCGTGGCGACGCCGATCGGCAATTTGGGCGACATTACCTTGCGTGCGTTGGAAACGCTTGCGGGCGCTGACGTGCTCGCCTGCGAGGACACGCGCGTGACCCGCGTGCTGCTCGACCGCTACGGCATCGTCAATCGGCCCTATGCCTACCATGAGCACAACGCCGACGAGGTCGGCCCGCGGTTGCTGGCAGCTCTTGGCGAAGGCAGGTCGGTGGCGCTGGTCTCCGATGCCGGAACGCCACTGGTCTCCGATCCCGGCTATAGGCTGGCGCAACTGGCCATCGAGGCCGGCCACCGCGTTGTGCCAATCCCCGGCGCCTCGGCGCCGCTTGCAGCCCTCGTCGGTTCCGGTCTGCCGAACGATGCCTTTCTCTTTGCCGGCTTCCTGCCGACAAAGGACAAGGCCAAGCGCGATCGGCTGCAGGAGCTGGCGACGGTGCCGGCGACGCTGATGTTCTTCGAATCGCCACACCGGATCGCGGCCACGGTAACGGCCGCCGCTGCCGTGCTCGGCGAAAACAGAAGGGCGACGGTCTGCCGCGAACTGACAAAGACCTTTGAAGAGTTCCGCCGCGGTACGCTGGGTGAGCTCAAGGCGTTCTATGAAGACGCCGGCGCGGTCAAGGGCGAGATCGTGTTCGTCATCGGCCCGCCGGACGCGCCGCCGGAGCCGGAGGCCGCCGACGTCGACGCGCTGCTCGTGCGGCTGATCGCCGACATGTCGACCGGCAAGGCGGCGACCGAAGCCGCCAAACAGACGGGCCTTCCGCGCAAGGAGCTTTACGACCGGTTGCTGGAACTGAAGGACCGCGATGGCGACTGACGGCCCCGATCGACGCAAGCTTCAGGCTCAGAGGCGCGGTCGGTTCGCCGAGTATCGCGCGGCCCTTTGCCTGATCGTCAAGGGCTATCGCATCGTCGCCATGCGCCATCGCACCAGGCTCGGCGAAATCGATATCATCGCCAGGCGGGGCGATCTCATTGCCTGCGTCGAGGTCAAGGCCCGCCGCTCGGCTGACGACGGTGTTTTTGCCGTCACCGCAACAGCGCAGCACCGCATTCGCGCCGCCAGCGACCTCTGGCTCGCGCGCCAGCCCGATTTCGCCAGGCTTTCCGTGCGTTACGACATCATCACGGTGACACCCTGGCGCTGGCCGCAACATCTGCCCGACGCCTTTTAAATCGGCGCGAGACGAGGGAAAATGATTGCGGTGTTCCGCCTGCATCCCGTCTTGGAACAAATTCGCGAATTTGTAATCGTCCCGACATAAAAGCGTTACCGGCCTGTCATGGAAGGCCACTAGTCCACTGCCATCCGCAATCCGGTGGAGAGGACCAGTCATGTTCAAGAAAATTTCGCTCGCAGCTTTCACCCTTGCTTTTTCGGCAACCTCGTCGCTTGCCGCAACCGATATTACCTGGTGGCACGGCATGGCCGGCCGCAACGGCGAAGTCATCAACGAGATCTCGCAGAAGTTCAACGAAGCCCAGAGCGCCTGCGCGCTGACGCCGGTTTCGAAGGGTACCTATGAGGAAGCGCTGGCTTCCGGCATCGCCGCATTCCGCTCGGGCGAACAGCCCAACATCCTGCAGGTTTTCGACGCGGGCGCCGCGACCATCATCAACGCCAAGGGCGCCGTCGTTCCTGCCGAAGACCTGATCATCAAGGCAGGCCACACCTTCGACCGCAACGCCTTCATTGATGGCGTGCGCTACTTCTACGCTGACAGCGAAGGCAAGTTCGTCGGCATGCCGTTCAACTCCTCGGCGCCGATCATGTACGTCAACGACGAAGCCCTGAAGAAGGCCGGCGTCGAAGCCCCGAAGACCTGGGAAGAGTTCGAGGCCGCTGCACCCAAGCTGAAGGCTGCCGGCTACATCCCGCTCGTTCAGTCGCAGCTGACCTGGCAGTTCACCGAGAACTTCTTCTCGCGCAACAACATCCAGTTCGCCACCAACAACAACGGCTACGACAGCGTCGTCGACACCACGTTGAAGGTCACTGATCCGAACCTCATCATGATGTTCGACAAGCTCAAGGCCTGGAAGGACGAAGGCTACTTCGCCTTCTACGGCGCCGGCTGGAACGACAACCAGAAGGTCTTCGAAGAAGGCAAGGCTGCATTCTGGATCGGCTCGTCCGGTTCGTTCGGTGGCCTGCAGAAGACGGCGCAGATGCCGTTCTCGGCAACGTTCCTGCCCTATTGGAACGCCATCGAAGGTGCCGGCACCAACTCCTTCATCGGTGGTGCTGCCCTGTTTGCGATGTCGGGCAAGACCGACGAGGAAAACAAGTGCGTTGCCGACTTCTTCCAGTTCCTGACCTCGCCTGAAATCCAGTACTTCTACCACAAGGCTACCGGCTACGTGGCCATCACCAAGGCAGCCTACGAACTTGCCCAGAAGGACGGCTACTACAAGGAAAAGCCGGTTGCGGAAGTCGGCATCAAGCAGCTGATGCTGCCGGCTGGTGACTGGTCGAAGGGCTACCGCCTCGGCTTCTACCCGCAGATTCGCGAGATCATGGAGCGCGAATACGGCCGCATCTTCTCCGGTGAAACCACCGTCAAGGACGCCTTCGACACCATCGAGAAGGAAGGCAACGACCTGCTCGCCCGCTTCGCCAAGACGGCCGGCTGATCTCGATGACAACTGGAACGGAACGCCTCCCCGCGACGCGGGGAGGGACTGCAACGGATGGGCGTCGCTCAGGCGCCCTCCGGCTGTTCGGCGGCAAGGCGAAGGGCGGCGATGAAGCGGCCAAGCGCGTGCAATTCTCTTCGCCCTACCTGCCCTACCTCTTCCTGGCGCCGCAACTGGCGATCATCTTCGTATTTTTCTATTGGCCGTCGATTCAGGCGATCCAGTCGTCCTTCTATCTGGAAGACCCCTTCGGCTTCGGCTCGACCTTCGTCGGCATGGCGAACTACACCGACGTGCTGAAATCCGGCGAGTATCTGGGTATCGCGCGCTTCACGGCGATCTTCACCGCGCTCGTCACCTTCTTCGCGCTGTCGATCGGCCTGCTGCTGGCCGTCAAGGCGGATGGCGTCATCCGCGGCAATGCCAGCTACAAGACGCTGCTCATCTGGGTCTATGCGATCGCGCCGCCGGTTGCCGGCCTGATCGGCATGATGTTCTTCGACCAGCATATCGGCCCGATCGTCGAACTTGCTCGATGGTTCGGCTGGGACATCAAGGTCGGCCTCAACTATTCCGATACTGCCTTCGCGATGATCGTCGTCTCGGTCTGGAAGCAGATCCCCTACAATTTCATCTTCTTCCTCTCCGGCCTGCAGGGCATCCCGGTGGCGGTGCGCGAGGCCGCGGCGATGGATTGCCGCTCGGGCTTTCGCCGCTTCTGGACGGTGATCCTGCCGCTGCTCGCACCGACCGCCTTCTTCCTTCTGATCATCAACGTCACCTATGCGCTGTTCGACACCTTCGGCGTCATCGACGTGATGGTGAAGGACAAGGCAGCAAACAATCCGATCACCCTTGTCTACAAGGTCTACATGGATGGTTTCCGCGGCAACGACCTTGGTGGCTCCTCGGCCCAGTCGGTCATCCTGATGCTCATCGTCTTCGTTCTCACCATCTTCCAGTTCCGCTTCATCGAGCGGCGCGTGCACTACAATTGAGGCGGGGCCGATGTATCGCACCAAGTTTTTCGACCACGTCATCCTGCTCTTCGGCGTCTTCATCATGGTGGCGCCTGTCGTGGTCGCCTTCATGACCTCGACACACGAGGCGGCCGATATCCACCGCAACGGCCTCAGCCTCACCTGGGGCGGCCATTTCGTCGAGACCTATGAGACCGTCTTGACGCGCAAGGGCGGCTTTACCGGCAAGATCACCGGTCTCAACATGATGATGAACTCGATGATCCTCGGCTTGGGCTTCGCGCTCGGCAAGATCATCCTGTCGATGCTGGCCGCCTATGCGATCGTCTATTTCCGCTTCCGGCTCGGCACCTTCTTCTTCTGGATCATCTTCACGACGCTGCTGCTGCCGCTCGAAGTGCGCATTCTTCCGTCCTATGAAGTGATGAACACGCTGAAGCTGACCAACACCTATACCGGCCTGATCGTGCCGCTGCTGGCGTCGGCGACGGGCACCTTCTACTTCCGGCAGTTCTTTAAGTCGGTGCCGGATGAGCTGCTCGAGGCGGCGCGCATCGATGGCGCCGGGCCGTTCAAGTTCTTCATCGACGTGCTGGTGCCGCTGTCGCGCACGATGATGGCGGCGATCTTCATCATCATGTTCGTCTATGGCTGGAACCAGTATCTCTGGCCGACATTGATGACCACCGACGAAGGCTTCTTCACGCTGGTGCGCGGCATCAAGCAGATCCTGCTCGTCTGGGTCGGCTCCAACATCCCCGATTACAACGAGGCCTTTGCGCTGGCGATCCTCGCCATGCTGCCGCCGGTCCTGATCGTGGTGATCTTCCAGCGCTGGTTCATCAAGGGCCTGACGGAAAGCGACAAGTAGACAGCGCGGAGGCGGGATTGTCCCCGCCGCGCGCTCCAACGCAATTTTACCAACGGAGGCAGCCATGGCGGCCATCACCATAGCCGAGGTCTCGAAGATCTATACCGGCAACGTCGAGGCGGTGAAGTCCGTCTCGATCGATATCGAGGACGGCGAATTCATCGTGCTGGTCGGTCCATCCGGCTGCGGCAAGTCCACGCTCCTGCGCATGGTCGCGGGGCTTGAGGGGATCTCGAAGGGCACGGTGAAAATCGGCTCGCGCGTCATCAACGAGGTCGACCCGGCCGAGCGTGATATCGCCATGGTCTTCCAGAATTATGCGCTCTATCCGCATATGACCGTATACCAGAACCTTGCCTACGGCCTGAAGAACCGCAAGACGCCGAAGGCTGAGATCGACGCTCGCGTCGCGGAAGCTGCGCGCATGCTGGAGATCGAGCCCTATCTCGACCGCAAGCCGCGCGCCCTTTCCGGTGGCCAGCGCCAGCGTGTGGCCATGGGCCGCGCGATCGTGCGCAAGCCGGCCGCCTTCCTCTTCGACGAACCCCTGTCGAACCTCGATGCCAAGCTGCGGGTCTCCATGCGCGGCGAAATCAAGCGGCTGCAGAAGCGCCTCGGCACCACGTCGCTCTACGTCACCCATGACCAGCTGGAGGCGATGACGCTTGCCGACCGGCTCGTGGTGCTGAACGGCGGCCGGATCGAGCAGATCGGCCGTCCGCTCGATGTCTATCATCGCCCGGCCTCGACCTTCGTTGCGAGCTTCATCGGCTCGCCGGCCATGAACCTGATCAAGGGCAATATCAAAGGCGCAAGCCTGCATATCGGCGCCTACCAGATCGAGCTTGGCGATCGTGCCCCGGTCGAAGGGCCGGTTACCGTCGGCCTGCGCGCGGAAGATCTGAGGCTCGCCGGTGTCGGCGAAGATGCGATGCTGTTCCAGGTCGACTATGTCGAGGAGCTGGGCGCACAACGCCTCGTCCACGGCACCCTCGAGGATCAGGCGCTGACGGTGGCGCTTTCTCCCGAAATCCCGCTCTCCGGCGATCTCGCCGTGACCATCGCGACAGACCGCCTGCATTTCTTTTCGCCCGACAATGGCAAGCGACTGGAGCGCGGCGCGTCGTTCGCCAATATGGGCGAAAGCGCACGTCCCCTCAGCCTGGAGCCGGCATTGTGATCGAAAAGACCGTCAGCATCCTTGCCGTGCCGTCGCAGGAAACCCGCGCCGGTTTCACGGCGATCGAGCGCTCGATCGCGGCCCACGACGCCGTGCTGGCGACGTTGCCCGAGATGAGCAGCATCGAAATCGGCGGCGAACCATCGTCGCGTGAACCGCTGTCCTACCCGTTCACCGTTGCTGCCTGGAACCTGGAACGCTGCCTGTTTGCGCCGGAGAGTGCGGCCCATCTGGCGGCAACCGCAGCGCCGGTCGTTCTGCTTTCGGAAATGGACAACGGCATGGCCCGCACCGGCCAGCGCCACCCGACGGCAGAAGTCGCCGCCATCCTTCAGATGCAATATGCCTATGGTGTCGAGTTCATCGAGCTTGGCCTCGGTTCCGATACGGAACTGGAATTCTGCAAGGACGATTTTAACGCGAAGGGCTTTCACGGCAACGCACTGATGGCCGCGGTGCCGCTCGCGCGACTGTTCATGCTCCGTCTCTGGGGCGAGCGGCCCTGGTTCATGGATGGCGGCGACCAGCCGCGTGTCGGCGAACGTTTTGCCGTCGGTGCGGTGATCGAGACCGAAGCCGGCCCCTTCGTTGCAGTCTCCACCCATCTCGAAAGCGCCACAACGGCGCCCTACCGCGAGCGGCAGGTCAATGAACTCATCGATGCGCTCGATGAAGCCTTCCCCGACATGCCGGTCCTGATCGGCGGCGATCTCAACACTGGCAACCATGCCGGCGGCGATTTCGAGGCCGAAGGGCTGTTTGCCATGAGTGCGGCGCGCGGCTTCACCCGCCATGGCGGACCGATCGATCAGATGACCACCCGCCCCAGCCTGATCACACGCTGGCCGGAGCGGGCGATGAAGCTCGACTGGTTTCTGTCACGGGGCCTGAAGATCGGCGAAAGCCGGATCATTTCCTCGCTCGACGCAAACGGCCGCCCGCTGTCTGATCATGATCTCATCACCTGCGTCGTCGAGGGCTTCGAGTAGCCTTGCCTAAGGCGGGTCCGCATTCTACATGTTGCGGGCTCTTTTGGAGCGGGGCGATGAAAAGGGTGTGCGACCTTCTGCACGACCCCGCTCTAACGTATTAGATTCGATCGCGATCTTGGACGAACTGATCCAATGTCATCGTGATCCAACGGGGACGGGAAGATGGCGAAAATCGTCAATGTCGGGGTCCAGATGGACCATGTTTCGGGCATCAATATCGCGGGCGATTCCACCTTCGCGATGAGCCTCGAGGCACAGGCCCGCGGCTACCGGCTCTTCCACTATACCCCCGAGAAGCTGTCGCTGCGCGACGGCAAGGTTTTCGCGACGACGCAGCAGATGACGCTTCGCGACGTCAAAGGCGACCACTTCACGCTCGGCGAGCCCGAGCGGCTCGACCTTTCGACAATGGACGTGATCATGCTGCGGCAGGATCCGCCCTTCGACATGGCCTACATCACCTCGACCCACCTGCTCGAGCGCCTGCATCCGAAGACGCTTGTCGTCAACGACCCGGCCTGGGTGCGCAATTCGCCGGAAAAGATCTTCGTCACCGAATTCGCCGACCTGATGCCGAAGACGTTGATCACCCGCGACGCGGCCGAGATCGCGCGTTTCCGCGAGGAGATGGGCGACATCATCCTGAAACCGCTCTACGGCAATGGCGGCGCCGGCGTGTTCCACTCGGCGCGTGACGATCGCAACATGTCGTCGCTGCTCGAAATGTTCGGCCAGATGTTCCGCGAACCCTTCATCGCGCAGGAGTATCTGCCGGCGGTGCGCAAGGGCGACAAGCGCATCCTGCTCGTCGACGGCGAGCCGGTGGGAGCGATCAACCGCGTGCCGGCGGAACACGACGCCCGCTCCAACATGCACGCCGGTGGCCGGCCCGAGCCGACCGAACTGACGGCGCGCGAAAAAGAAATCTGCGCCCGCATCGCCCCGGCGCTGAAGGAGCGCGGCTTCCTCTTCGTCGGTATCGACGTCATCGGCGACTACATGACCGAGATCAACGTGACGTCGCCGACCGGCATCCGCGAAGTCAAGAAGTTCGGCGGCGCCGATGTTTCCAGCCTGCTTTGGGATGCGATCGAGCGCAAGCGCGCCTGACGCTTGGCGCGCAACAGCGCGGTTTGCGATAGCGACATGGACGAAACAGCACCGTGCTCTAAGCGGACCTGAGGGATCGCACAGCAAGGGCGGTGCCTCGACCGTTCATTCGGCCTTCCGGTCGTACCCCGCCACCCGAAGCGGGTGACGTTCGGTGAATGCAATGTTCTATTATTGTTCTTGTTTTTGTACGTGTTCCGTGCAAGATTTTCCGCTGCAACCAAAAGGGTTGCGGCGGCACGGCGGGCCGCCCCGTTGAAAGAGGCGGTGATGGTTGCGCGTGTCAGTACGATTGCATTCCAGGGAATAGAAGGCGTGCCGGTCGACGTTCAGGTGATGGTCGCGCCCGGACGGGTCGGCATGCAGATCGTCGGTCTGCCAGACAAGGCTATCGCCGAAAGCCGCGAGCGGGTGCAGGCAGCCCTTCATGCATCTGGTCTGGCGCTGCCGGCAAAGAAAGTCACCGTCAATCTCGCGCCCGCGGACTTGCCGAAGGAAGGCAGCCACTTCGATCTGGCGATCGCGCTTGGCCTGATGGCGGCACTCGGCGCCATCCCCGGCGATGCGCTTGCCGGCTATGTGGTGATCGGCGAGCTTAATCTCGACGGCACGGTCGCCGCTGTCGCCGGCGCGCTGCCAGCGGCAATCGGCGCCAATGCGCTCGGCAAGGGATTGATCTGCCCGGCCGAAAGCGGACCGGAGGCGGCCTGGGCCGGCGCCGACATCGATATTCTGGCACCCCGCAGCCTGATCGCCGTCGCCAATCATTTCCGGGGAACGCAGGTGCTTTCCCGGCCCGAGCCGGCCATCCGCGCCGGTGCCGCGGATCTGCCCGATCTTGCCGATATCAAGGGGCAGGAGAGTGCCAAGCGCGCGCTCGAAGTGGCGGCAGCCGGCAACCACAATCTCTTGATGATCGGCCCACCGGGCTCGGGCAAATCGATGCTGGCTTCGCGCCTGCCGTCGATCCTGCCGCCGTTGACCCCGGCCGAACTGCTCGAAGTCTCGATGATCCACTCGATCGCCGGGCAACTTCCGGGCGGCAAGCTATCCGACCGGCGGCCGTTCCGCACCCCGCATCATTCCGCCACCATGGCGGCCATGATCGGTGGCGGCTTGCGCGCCAAACCCGGCGAGGCGTCGCTCGCCCACAACGGCGTGCTGTTTCTTGACGAGTTTCCGGAGTTCACGCCGCAGGTTCTCGACGCGTTGCGCCAGCCGCTGGAAACGGCCGAATGCATCATTGCCCGTGCCAACCACCGGGTCAGCTATCCCGCCGCAATCCAGCTGGTGGCGGCGATGAACCCATGCCGGTGCGGCATGGCGGGTGAACCCGGCCGCAGTTGCGCCCGCGGACCGCGCTGCATGAGCGATTACCAGGCGCGCATCTCCGGCCCGCTGATGGACCGGATCGATCTTCGCATCGACGTGCCGGCCGTCAGTGCCGCCGACCTGATCCGGCCGATGGCGGCAGAGGCGAGTTCGGTCGTGGCGCGACGTGTGGCCCGCGCCCGCGAGCTGCAGCTCGATCGCTTCGCCGCGCTCGGCAGTCGCGAATCCACAAGCAACGCCCGTTGCTCGACGGCGATGATCGAGCGCATTGCCGAGCCCGATGCGTCGGGGCTGCAATTGCTGCGGGACGCGGCCGAGAAGCTGAAGTTTTCCGCGCGCGGTTATCATCGCGTGCTGAAGGTCGCGCGCACGCTTGCGGATCTCGACGGGGCGGCGACGGTCGGTCGCGTTCATCTTGCCGAGGCGATTTCCTACCGCATCGCCGGCGAGCGTCTGCAGGCGGCGGCGTAAAGCTATGGTCGGGTGCGGTGTCTGTTACCGCAGGTGCGGCAGTCGGCGTCCTTGCTTTCATGCCGCCGCCTGAAAAGCATCGCCGAGCAACAAAAAGGGCGCCACAGCGCCCTTTCGTGCATCACCTATAGCAAAACGCTTACGCGCCCAGACCGTCGAAAAGCACTGTCGAAAGATACCGTTCCGCAAAGGACGGAATGATGACGACGATGTTTTTGCCGGCGTTTTCCTCGCGTTGGCCGATCTCGATGGCCGCGGTGAGCGCAGCACCCGAGGAGATGCCGACTGGCACGCCTTCGAGCCTGGCGACGAGCCGCGCGATCTCGACGGCTTCGCCGCTGTTGACGGTGACGACTTCGTCATAGATGCCGGTGTCGAGGATCGCGGGCGCAAAGCCGGCGCCGATGCCCTGGATCTTGTGCGGGCCGGGGTTGCCGCCCGAAAGCACAGGCGATTCCTCGGGCTCGACGGCAATCACCTTGATCGACGGCTTGCGCGCCTTCAACACCTGGCCGGCGCCGGTGATGGTGCCGCCGGTGCCGATGCCGGAGACGAAAATGTCGACTGCGCCGTCGGTGTCGTTCCAGATTTCCTCAGCCGTCGTCTTGCGGTGGATTTCCGGGTTGGCCGGGTTTTCGAACTGCTGCGGGATGATGGCATCCGGCAGCGTCTCGACCAGTTCCTGCGCCTTGGCAATCGCCCCCTTCATGCCCTTGGCGCCCTCGGTCAGCACGAGTTCGGCGCCAAGCAGCGCCAGCATCTTGCGGCGCTCGACCGACATGGTTTCCGGCATGGTCAGGATCAGCTTGTAGCCCTTGGCGGCGGCGACGAAGGCAAGCGCGATACCGGTATTGCCCGAGGTCGGCTCCACCAGCGTGGTGCGACCGGGTACGATCTTGCCCTGCGCTTCCAGGCTCTCGATCATGGCGACGCCGATGCGGTCCTTGACCGAAGCGATCGGGTTGAAGAATTCGAGCTTGGCGAGAAGGTTGGCTTTCACGCCCTTTTCCTTGGCAAGCTTGTCGAGCCGCACGATGGGAGTGTCGCCGATCGTTTCCGTGATCGAGGAATAGACGCGGCCGCGGCCGGGCTTGCGCGTGTCAGACATTGAGTTTCTCCCTTGGGTTCGATCTGTTTGGTTGTGACAATAGGGACAATGCTCGTTCTATTCCAGAACGGTAACCGCGACGGGGCGATCCGCCGAAGGAAAAAACACCGGCGTAAGTGCTTTCAAGGGAATGTTTTTTCAGGCAGCGCGGGTGGCGATATAGGCCGCAGTGCCGGCAAGCACGCCTGCCGCAACCCGGTTCAGCGCCTGCAACGCCTTCGGCTGCTTGAGCAACGTGCGCGCCCGGGCAGCAAGCAGGATATAGGGCAGAAGCACTGTCAGCAGCACAAGGAAGGTCGCGATCAGCAACAGCCCGTATTCGCGCGGCCCGATCACGGCGATGTCGATCAGCGTTGGAACCAGCGCCACATAAAACAGCATGGTCTTCGGATTGCCGAGCGTGACGAGCAGACCGGAAAGGAACGATATCGACATGCTCTTGGACGTCTTCGCCTTGATGTCCTGTGGCAACAGGCCTGATGTCCAGAGCTTCCAGGCGATGTAGCCGAGGTAGAGAACGCCGGCGAACTTGACGATCAGGAAGGCGGTGGTGAAGGTCTGCGCGATCAGCGCCAGGCCGAGCACCACGGCGGTCAGGTAAACCATGTCGCCGACGATCAGGCCGAGTCCCATGAAGAAGGTCTCGCGAAAGCCGGAGCCGAGCGCCCGTGCGACGAGCGCGGTCACGCCGGGGCCGGGAATGATGGCCGCGATGAACAGAGCGCCACTATAGGCAAGCAGGGCTGCAAGCGTCATGATCGTTCCTCATGGGTGGCGACGCCGCTTTTTAGCGCAGAGCGTCGAAAATGGAAATCGGGATTGGCGGGCGGGCGGCAATTTCGCGACAAAATTGATCGGGTGACAAGTCCGGCATTGTCCGGGCTCTGCGGATGCGTAGAGCTTTGGCAGACACTCAATGAAGGCGCCCTCATGCCCGAGCTCCAGAACCTCATCGGCTTTGCCCTTATTGCCCTCGGCATGGTGCTGACTCCAGGGCCGAACATGATCTACCTGATCTCTCGCTCGATCAGCCAGGGGCCGGCCGCGGGCCTGATCTCGCTTGGCGGCGTCGCGCTCGGCTTTGTCGTCTACATGATCTCCGCGGCTCTCGGCATCACCGCGCTGCTCCTAGCCGTGCCTTTCGCCTATGACGCCCTGCGGCTGGCCGGTGCCGCCTATCTCGTCTATCTCGCCTGGCAGGCGGTCCGGCCCGGCGGGCGCTCGCCGTTCCAGGTCAAGAACCTGCCGAAGGACGGCCCGCGCAAGCTGTTCCTGATGGGGTTTCTGACGAGCCTTCTGAACCCGAAAGTCGCCGTCCTCTATCTCTCGCTTCTGCCGCAGTTCATCCGCCCGGAGGCGGGCAACGTGCTCGCGCAGTCGATGATCTTCGGCTCGATCCAGATTGCCACCAGCGTCACGGTCAATGCGATGATCGCGCTTGCCGCAAGCTCGATCGCCGCCTTCCTGGCCGGTCGCCCGCTGTTCATGGTGGTACAGCGCTGGGCGATGGGCACGGCTCTGTTCGGCTTCGCCGTCAGCATGGCCGCCGAGGCGCGCCGCTGACGGGCCTCGGCCAGGGTCTCCCTTATTCGAACATCGGCCGCATGAAGCTGCGTTCGTAGCTGACGATGCAGCGTGTCTTTTCGCCGTAGGCGAAGGCCTCCAGGCATTCCGGATCCTTGGCCATCTTCTCGCGATAGATCTCGTATTCGGCGAGGCTGGGGAAGGTGAAGAGCGCCAGCGCGATGTTGTTGGCGCCCTCGTGCGGCATGAAGTAGCCGTGGTGGGTGCCACCAAGCCGGTTGACGAGCGGTATCCAGAGTTTGGCGTAGTGCTCGAACTCGGCCAGCTTGTAGGGGTCGATAACGTATTTCAGATAGCAGGTGATCATGCGGTTCTCCCTTCGCGTCTGCGCTTGATAGGGGAGGCGATCCGAAGTTTCCAGCCGAGATTCATGCCGGCAGCAGCCAGCAGGATGGCGATCGATCCGAGGATCTGGATCGGCTGCAGCGCATGACCGAAGGCGAGACGATCGACGACGATGGCGGCGATCGGGTAGATGAAGGACAAGGCCCCGGTCATGTGCGTCGGCAACCTCTGAATGGCGCCATAGAGCAGCACGTACATGATGCCGGTATGGATGACGCCGACGGCAATCAGGATCGACCATTGCTCGGCACCGGAAGGGGTGGGGGCGGCAAGGGCCATCGGTGCCAGCATCAGCGTGCCGGTCACCACCTGGATCAGGGCTATCAGGTGCGGCGGCGTTCCCTTGAGCAGCTTGGTGAGCAAGGCCGCGATCGCGTAGAAGAAGGCAGCACCGATCGAAAGTGCGATGCCAACAAGGTAATCCTCCGGCGCAAAGCCGCCGCCGGGCTTGGCCGAGATGATCGCCAGCATGCCGGCAAAGGAGATCGACAGCCAGAAGACCTTGGTCGCGGTGATCTTTTCGCCGAGGAACAGGGCGCCGAGCCCGAGAAGCATGAACGGCTGGGTGTTGTAGACCATCGTCGCGATCGAGATCGACGCATGCGAATAGGCGGCAAACAGCAACAGCCAGTTGACGACGATGGCGATGCCGCCGGCAATCGACAGCAGCACGACCCGCCGGGTGAAATGGCGCCGGTCGAGGAGGCCGAGCATGGCCGCGATCGCCACCAGCGTCACCGCGCCGAAAACGCAACGCCAGAAGACGACGCTGGTCACCGGCTGACCTGACATCAGCACGAACCAGCCGATCGTGCCCGATATCAGCATCGCCGCCGTCATTTCGGCACTGCCTCTTTTGATGTCTGCGCCCATGGCGATCACTCCTCGATTGATGGCCCAAGATTAATCGGCATCATCAGCAGTTTATATGGAAGATCGCAGGCATTTAGGTTATTTTACCTAAACATCGAAGACGGTTTCGATGTTTTGGCTTATGAGGTTTGCCGATGCTGGATGAACTTGATCGCCGCATTCTGGATATCCTGGCCGCAAATGCGCGCGTGTCGCTGAAGGAGCTGGCGCAGGAGGCGGGCCTGTCCTCGCCCAGTGCCGCCGAGCGCCTGCGCAAGCTGGAGGAGCGCGGCGTGCTCGACGGTTTCACCATCGCCCTCAATCCTGTGAAGCTCGGCTATCCCCTGCAGGCGATCATCCGCGTCCGGCCGATGCCGGGCATGCTGCATATCGTCGAGAAACTGATCCAGGAGACGCCGCAGGTCGTCGAATGCGACAAGGTCACCGGCGACGACTGTTTCATCGCCAAGCTGTTCGTGCGGGATATGGCGGAGCTGGACACGCTGCTTGATCGCATCGCCGAGAAGGCGCAGACCAACACGTCGATCGTCAAGTCGACGCCGGTGAAGCGGCGCTTGCCGCCGCTTATCTGATTGGGGTTTTCAGATTATACAATTGCGGACGGAAAACCGCTTCGCGCTTTTCCTGGAAGTGCTTCAGACGCCGGTCGAGCCGAAGCCACCGGCGCCGCGTGTCGTCTCGCTGGCGCTGTCGGCCTCGCGCACGCTCACCTGGGTCACCGGCGCAATCACCATCTGCGCGATGCGCATGCCGCGCTCGATGACGAAATCCGCGTCACCGAGATTGACGAGCAGCACCTTCACCTCGCCGCGATAATCGCTGTCGATCGTGCCCGGCGTGTTGAGGCAGGTGATGCCGTTCTTGAAGGCAAGGCCGGAGCGCGGGCGGATCTGCGCCTCATAGCCCGCCGGGATCTCGAAGATGAAGCCGGTCGGCACCAGCGCCCGTTTTCCCGGTGCAAGCGTCATCGGCTCGTTTGCGCCAACTGCGGCGCGCAAATCCATGCCGGCTGCACCCTCGGTCTCATAGGCCGGCAGGTCCAATGCCTCGGCATGCGGCAGGCGAATGAGGGTGAGGGCGGGTTTTGTCTGGGGCGTGTGCATGGTCATTGATCCATAAGCCGGGCGCTCGCAGCACCGGTCAATTGCATAATGAGGGCCGAGCCTGTAAAGACGCCGCAACTCACAGGATTCTACGATATGGCCGAAAGTCTCGCCGAGGCGGTATCCCGCCGCCGCACATTTGCGATCATCGCCCACCCCGACGCGGGTAAGACCACCCTCACCGAAAAGCTGCTGCTGTTCGGCGGCGCCATTCAGCTCGCCGGCGAAGTCAAGGCCAAGAAGGATCGCATCCAGACCCGTTCGGACTGGATGAAGATCGAGCGCGAGCGCGGCATCTCGGTCGTCACCTCGGTGATGACCTTCGAATATGGCGGCAATGTCTTCAACATCCTCGACACGCCCGGTCACGAAGACTTTGCCGATGACACCTACCGCACGCTGACGGCGGTCGATGCCGCGGTCATGGTCATCGACGCCGCCAAGGGTATCGAGCCGCGGACGCTGAAGCTGTTCGAAGTCTGCCGCATGCGCGACATCCCGATCATCACCTTCGTCAACAAGATGGACCGCGAGAGCCGCGACCCCTTCGAGATTCTCGACGAGGTCGAAGAGAAGCTGGCGCTCGACTGCGCGCCGGTGACCTGGCCGATCGGTCGCTCCAAGACCTTTTGCGGTTCCTATCACCTTGCCGACAACACCGTGCGCGGCGCCGATACGCAGGAAGTGCTGACCCGGGTCAACGGTCCCGAGATGGTCGCCCACCGCCTGCCGGAAAACGAACGCGAGGCCTTCATCGAAGAGACGTCGCTGGCGATCGAGGCATGCAAGCCGTTCGACAAGAAGGCCTTCCTCGAAGGCCACCTGACGCCGGTATTCTTCGGCTCGGCGCTCCGCAACTACGGTGTGCGCGACCTGATCAATGCGCTTGGCGAGATCGCCCCGCCGCCGCGCGACCAGGTCGCCGATACGCGTACCGTACATGCGACCGACGACAAGATGACCGCCTTCGTCTTCAAGATCCAGGCGAACATGGACCCGAACCACCGCGACCGCATCGCCTTTGCCCGTGTCTGCTCCGGCAAGCTCGAGCGTGGCATGAAGGCGCGTCTGGCGCGCACCGGCAAGCAGCTGGGCCTGAGCGCCCCGCAGTTCTTCTTCGCTTCGCAGCGCCAGCTGGCCGATACGGCCTATGCCGGCGACGTTGTCGGCATTCCGAACCACGGCACCTTGCGCATCGGCGATACGCTGACGGAAGGTGAACATCTGGTCTTCCAGGGCGTGCCGAACTTCTCGCCGGAAATTCTGCGCCGCGTGCGGCTCGAAGATGCGATGAAGGCGAAGAAGCTGAAGGAAGCGCTGCAGCAGATGGCCGAAGAGGGCGTCGTTCAGCTGTTCTCGCCGGAAGACGGCTCGCCGGCGATCGTCGGCGTCGTGGGCGCGCTGCAGCTCGACGTTCTGAAGGAGCGCCTGCAGGGAGAATACGGCCTGCCGGTGTCGTTCGAAATGTCGCGCTTCTCCGTCTGCCGCTGGATCTCGTCCGACCAGCCCGCCGAACTCGACAAGTTCGTCACCGCGCGCCGCGGCGATATCGCCCGCGACCTCGACGGCGACCCGGTGTTCCTGGCGCAGGACAGCTTCTCGCTGCGTTACGAGGCCGAGCGCTATCCGGCGATCAAGATGGTCGCGATCAAGGAGTACCACGTCGCCAAGGCGGCGTGATCGACAGCGATATCAGCCGGCGGCATCCGCCGGCTGCCCCCCAGCCGTTCAGGGAGTGGCCCCTCGAGGGTCGACATGCGCAGAGCCAGCACCAGCTGTGTCACCCGGAGGGTGACGAAGGCATAGATCGCCAACAGCAGGATCTGCAGCGCCAGATGCCGACGCACCTTCGACAGCCTGTGCAGGCCATCCGCCAGATTGAGCAGAAACAGGACGACGCCGATGGTGGAGACGATGTAACCCGCCACGGCGGTGTTCGGCAGCCCCTTGATATCGAGGCTGCGACCGTTCTCGACCGCATGCATGCCGGCGGCGATCACCAGCGTCGCGACCACCAGGTTGCGCACGTGGCGAAAGATCTCCTCGAGCCCGCCATTGTCAAACAGCATCCGCCGCGCCAGGCTGAATTTCGAACGCATGCCTTCTGTCATTGTCGCCTCTTGTTGGCATAAACCTTCAGATCAGCCTTGATCCAAGGGCGTAACCCTGTGGCATATCCGGTGAGCCGCGCTCTCGCGCCCGATGTCGACGTGCACGCTGCCTCTTGCCGCGAAGCCGCGATGGTATGTCCGCCTGGCCCTGCGTCAAACACTTTCGCTGCGCGCTGCCTGCCCGCGGGACGCAAGGGCAAAGCGCGGTGCGCTTCGGCTGAGCTGCGCCGACGTCGGGCGAGTGTGCCAGGTGGCGCCGATGGCCTCCTCGAGGGCCGCAACAAGCTCGGCCATATCCGCAGCCGCGGTTTCATGAAGCGCTTCTGCGACGATGAGGGCTGACGTGGTCTGCGGGCGGATCGCCGAATGGCCGCTTTGCCGGTTGGTCCACCGGCGCGCATGGGCGCATCCCGCCGCGTCGCGAAAGATCACTTCATTCGGTTCAGGGTGCTCCGTCTCGCCGGAGAAGGTGGCGTAGACCTCGTCCCCTTTCGCACGGGTCACTTCGAGATCGCCGACGATGCGCGAAAGATCGAAGACGGCGATGGGAATGGCAAAGGCCAGCGACACGGCGTTGCAAAGGTCGATCAGCGGATGGATCGACGGCAGGTCGCCCTCTTTCCGGAACCGGCGCAGCAGGGCTTCCGATGCGCAGCGATACTGCGTCGGCTTCAAGTCCATCCTGGAAAACGTCCGGCGCCAGGCCTGAATTTCCGCGAGTTCGCCTTCCGCACGCGTTGCAAGGACGGTCCTGGCGATCGCTTGAAACCGCGCAACGGCGTCGGCGACCGAGACGTCGCTGCTGATACCTTCGACGTGAAGTGCTCCCGCCGCAAGCTCGGGAAAATCACGCCAGATGCTGTCTGAATGCTGGAAATGCATGGGGTGCCTCGAAAGAATGGGATGAGAATGGCGTCAGATCTGGGCCTGACCTGCAGTCTTGGACCGGAGATGCGGCATGGCAAGGCTGAGGACGGCGACAAGCACGCAGCCGATGCCGGCGAGCTGGTTGATACTGACGGGTTCGCCGAGAAGAACGAAGGCCAGCAAGACGGCGGAGACGGGCGCGAGAGCGGTAAAGACCGAGGCTTCCGTTCCGCTGACCCTGGCGGAACCCGCGTACCAGAGGATGAAGCCGGCGACCGTGGGCACCAGGGCATAATAAAGCACGGCTGCCAGCGATTGCTCCGCGACGCCCTGCATCGAAGGAACCTCGAAGAGAGCGGGGACGATCGCCACGCCGACGCCCATGCCGGCCATGATGGTTGAAAGGGCGAGAGGCGCGATCGGCGTTCGGATACGCTTGTTGATCAGGATGAACAGCCCTTCGCAAACCACCGCGCCAAGGACGAGCGTGATGCCGAGGGCAGAATGGGATGTGCCTTCGCCGGGCCGAAGCACGATCGTCAGAACGCCCGCTGCCGCCAACCCGATCGCGATCAGGGTCGACCGGCTGGGCCGTTCGCCGAGAAGCAGGATGGCGATCGCGGCGGAGACGACCGGAAGCGTGCCGATGACGACGCCGGCATCCGTCGCCGAACTGCAGCGCAATCCGGCAATCAGAAGCGTCGTATAGCCGACGCTGCCGGCGCCTGCCTGCAGGAAGAGGATCAACCACTCGCGCCGTTCAAGCCTTGGCCAGGGCGTCCGTGTCAGGCGCATCAGGGCGAGGAACAGCGGAAAGGCGACAGCAAAGCGTAAGGCCGTGGCAACAAAGGGCGGCAGGCCGGAAGCGATCAGCTTGCTGGCGATCACTGTGCTGCCGACCATGATCATCGCCAGCGAAAGATAGAGATATCCTTGAAATTTTTCCGACATGCGGCCACTCCTGCGTTGGTGCGCAAGAGACCTCATCCAGGTCTTTCGGTCTTGAACGGAATTGCAGGCGGCGATGCCGTTTGTGCGGAAATGTTCGGCGGGTCTGCATCAACGACCCGCACGAAAACGAGAGTTCAAGGCACGGCCTTGGCTCAGTGGAAGGAACCGGCGTAGGCGCCGGGCGAGATGCCGTATTTGCGCACGAAGATCCGCGTCATGTGGCTCTGGTCGGCAAAGCCGCCTTCCGCCGCGGCCTCGGCCAGCGGCATGCCGCTGGCGATCAGCCGCCGCGTCAGATCGATCCGGCGCTGCACGAGATAGGCATGCGGCGTCAACCCGAAGCTTTTCGAAAATCCGCGCACCACCTGAAACCGGCTGAGGCCCGCTGCCTGTGCAAGATCGGTCAGGGTGACCGGGACGGCCGGATCGTCGTCGATTAGGCTCTGCGCCCTGGCGACCGCCGACGGCACGTGCCCGCCATGGCTTTGCCCGTCCCGCTCGTGCATCACGTCGGCCAGCAGCAAAAGCGTGCACTCCTCGTCGAGCATCTCGCCTCGATCGCCACCGGGCGCGGTGATCGCGCTGAAGAGGGTCTGAAAGTGTCTCGACGTCCGCACATCATGGAAGGCGGGGGCGGTGAACTCCGCAATCCGCGTCCGGCCCTGGCTGATGTCCTCCATCGCGTTGCCGATCACGGCAGGGTCGAAATAGAGCATCCGCCACGACCGACCGACATCGCCGATCGGCATGCCGTCATGGACCTCGCCGGGGTTGACCGTGATCATGTCGCCCGCACCCGCTTCGACCACGCCGCGGCCGCTCAGCGATTTCTGAGCGCCCTGGTGGATGAGGCCGATGCCGAATTGCTCATGGGTGTGGCGTGCAAACACGTGCCCCGACGAGGCAGCGACGGCCTCGACGCCGGCAATGCGGCAACGCAGTATCGTGAACCTGCCTTTTGTCATCGCCTCGCCTGTTCGGGCACCGGCGGCCCGTCGGATGTTTCTATCTCTCTCTTACAACGACCGCGGCTTTCCGGCCATGGGGATCGGCCAAAACTGCCGGACGGACCCGCCGGGCGGCGCGACGAAAGGCACCGGCCGGGGCTGGTGCTTTCGCCCTTGCGGCGTTGCAATCGGCGTCCGCATGGGTAAATTTCGCCGTCGAAAGACGATGACGACCGGAGAATTGCCGAATGCTGGACCTGCGCCTTCACTTCCTCGAAGCCGATGGATCCCTTGCACCCTGGCGCGAGACGATTCTCGACGACGTGCGGACGACGGCTGAGCGTGTCGGCGGCAGCGTTTCAGCATCCGACAGGTCCGCACCCGTCGATGTCCTCGTCGAGCGCCGGCCGGGGGAAACGATTCCGGAGCTTGGTTTGTCGGGCGCCTGCTACCGCCGTGGGCTCGTCACGGTCACGCTGGATCCGGATAACCCCAACTTCGAGACCAGCCTCGTAAGAGGCGAATTCCGAAAGACACTTACACATGAACTTCACCATTCCTTCCGCCACGCGACTTGCGGCTATGGTCTCAGGCTGGGAGAGGTAATCGTCACCGAAGGCCTGGCCGACGCCTTCGACGCGGAAATCAACGGTGGCGACGGCAATCCGTGGAACCACGCTATTCCCGCGCAAGACTGGTTGGGGCTTATCGAGCGGGCCGAACTGGAGCTGTGGGCTGACGGCTACAACCACGGCGCCTGGTTTTTCGGCTGGAGCGGACAAGGTAGCCCGCTGCCGCGCTGGGCCGGCTACTCGATCGGCTACCATCTCGTGAAGACCTACCTGGCCGCCAATCCGGACGCCCGTCCGTCGCGGATGACGGCGACCCCGGCGCCCGAGGTGATCGGCCGGGCGTGGGCGCATCTGAAGGCCAAGATAGCGATCGCCTGACGTCGATCAGTCCCGGTCGTGACCGGGCAACGTGCCGACGCTGTGGATCCAGGGCAGGGCGGAAGAACGCCAGATCTGTGATTTGGGAGCAAGGTCGCGGCGCTGATTGATCGTGCCGAGGCGAATGCCGACCTCTTCGGCGTCCTCATCCGTGCCGGTGGTGTAGACCGGCGAACCGCAGTTCGGGCAGAAGAACTGCAGGCGCTTGCGGCCGTTTTCCGCGGTCTTGACGTAAAGCTTCGGCTCGCCACCGGTGAGCCGGAAATTTTCGCGCGCTGTCCCCGCACTCACGCGGTAGGCCGTTCCCGTCAGCTGCTGGCAATCGGTGCAGTGGCAGATCGCGACATCGTCCGGATCGATGTCCGCCTCATAGGTCACGAAGCCGCAATGGCATTGTCCGTCGATCCGCATGGCACAGCCTCCCTGAAAGGCCATAACCTAGGACGGAGACGCGCGCCCGTCCATCGTGCTTGCGCCGGAGGCGATCGGCCTAGAGCGCTTCATCTTTAAACGGAAGCATTCTGCCGGAAGGAATTTCGGCCAGAACCAAGTCGGATGGTGAAGAACGCAGCAGAAGCTGCGGTCGAGACGGACGCCGCCGGTAATGGCCGAAATTCATCCGGCCCTTCGGGTTGGCTGAAAACGGCCGTCCACTGTGTCGGATGACTTGACCGATGGGTCCGCATCGCTCTGCGCCATCCTTCGTGTGGAACGGCCGTTTTGAGCCAACAGAATCGCTTCCGTTTAAAGATGAAACGCTCTAAACGCCGGTAAACAGCCACTCGTGTTCGCGGGCGTTGTGGAATTTCCACACCCGCTTCGGCCCGGCCATGACGTTGAGATAGTAGACGTCGTAACCGTGTACGGCGGCAACCGGGTGATATCCCCGCGGTACCAGCGTCACGTCGCCGTCTTCCACCGCCATGGTCTCGTCCAACGAGCGGTCGTCGGTATAGACGCGCTGCATGGCAAAACCCTGCGGCGGGTTCAGGCGGTGGTAGTAGGTCTCTTCCAGATAGCTCTCGGCCGGCAGATCGTCCTGATCGTGCTTGTGCGGCGGGTAGGAGGAGGTGTGTCCGCCCGGCGTGATCACTTCGACCACTAGCAGCGACTGGGCGGAGCTGTCGTCCTCGGGCATGATGTTGGTGACATAGCGGGTGTTTGTGCCTTTGCCGCGGGTCATCTGTGGGTGCGTGCCCGGCCTGATCACCTTGGCCTTGAAACCGTCGCCGCCGGGGGCCGAGCAGATCGCGAGATCGAGATCGGTCGTCGCCGCCACCTGCCAGCGGCTGCCCTTCGGCACGTAGACGGCATAGGGCTGTCCCTCGAAGGGTGTCATGCGCTCGCCAAGCTCGCCGAAGTCCTCGCCATCGACCGAAATCTTCGCCTTGCCGGTGACCAGCACGAGGCAGATCTCCTTGTCGCCGGCCTCGCCGTCAGCCGTCTCGCTCGGCTTCAGCCGGTTGAGCGCGAAGCCGACATA
Source organism: Ensifer sp. GW823-FHT05D09 (assembly GCF_058795755.1). NCBI lineage: Bacteria > Pseudomonadati > Pseudomonadota > Alphaproteobacteria > Hyphomicrobiales > Rhizobiaceae > Ensifer > Ensifer sp. GW823-FHT05D09. The sequence continues at coordinate 285,650 of NZ_JBXAIA010000001.1, forward strand.
GGTCCAGCCGGCGCTTTCCGGCGTGACGTTCTGCATCAGGCCGGACTTAGCCTTCGGTTTGACGAGCAGCTTGGACATGTGACGGTCTCCTGATTCATTTTATGGAGCGCGCCGATTGTGTGGCCTGCCCCTCACCCTGACCCTCTCCCCGCAGGCAGGGAGAGGGAACTCTGGAATTTGCCGCACGCTCTCCACCTCACGTCTTGAATGGGCAGAGAGCTGGCGGCACATCCCTTCTCCCCGCTTGCGGGGAGAAGGTGGCGGCAGCCGGATGAGGGGCACTCGTCCCATCAAACCCGGAGGCCGAAAGTTTACTTGTCCAACCCGGCTTTCTTGGCAAATGCCTTCAGCGACTTCAGTCCCAGCGACTGGTATTCGAAGGGATTGCGCACGGCCGAATCCTGCTCGGCCTCGATCACCAGCCAGCCATCGTAATTGTGTTCGGCGGCGATTTTCAGGACGGGAGCGAAATCGACGCCGCCTTCGCTGTCGCCGGGAACGGTGAAGACGCCGCGGCGCACACCCTCGAGGAAGGAGAGGCCTTCGCCTTCGACGATCTTGCGCACGGCGGTGCGGACGTTCTTGCAATGGATGTGGCGGACGCGGTGCATGTACTTCCTCGCGACCTCGGCCGGGTCGGAACCGCCAAACCAGGCATGGCCGGTGTCGAGCAGGAGCTTGGTCGCCGGACCGGTGTTCTGCATCAAGAGGTCGATTTCCTCGCCGGTCTGGACGATCGTGCCCATGTGGTGATGGTAGACGAGATCGATGCCCTGGTCGGCGCAATATTGCGCGATCGCCTCGAGGTCGGCGCCGAACTTCTTCCACTGGTCGGCCGCCAGCACCGGCTTGTCGCCCACGACCGACTTCGTGTCGTCGCCATGGATGGCGTTCGAGGTCTCGCAGACGATCGCCACCTTGCAGCCGTTGTGCTTGAGCAAGTCGAGATGCGGCTGGATCGCCTTCTTCTCGGTTTCGACGTCATGGGTGAGCAGGTTGGTCGAGTGCCAGCCGGAGACGAAGACCAGATCGTAGGCGGCGAGCTTTGCCTTCAGCGCTTCCGGGTCGGAAGGCATTTTGTGGCCCTTCTCGATGCCGTCGAAGCCGATCTTCTGGCAATCGGTGAGGCAATCCTCGAGCGTCAGATGCGCGCCGATCGAATGATCGTCGTCGTTGCTCCAGGCGATCGGGTTGGTTCCGTAGCGGATCATGTCAGTCGTTTCCTATAGCAGTGTCCGCCTGGGGCGGATGGTTAGTCATGTCTCGTTGATGGCGTAGGGGAAGGGCAACTTCGCCCCTCATCCGGCTGCCGCCACCTTCTCCCCGCTTGCGGGGAGAAGGGATATGCCGTGCCCTTCGAAATCCTCCGGCCCGTTCGCAAACCGAGGGCGGGGTGAGGGGCATAAACGTTGAAAAGCGCCTGCGAGGGACCGCAGGCGCCGCATTGCGTGCTCTCAGCCGAAGCGCTGGGAAGCGAGGGCCTTTTCGTAACCCTTGCGGGCTTCGTTGACCTGGGCGCGGTCCGATACCTCGGGAACCGCCACGTCCCACCAGTGGCCGCCTGCGTCGGTGGTAACAAGCGGGTCGGTGTCGATGACGATAACAGTGGTGCGAGCTTCGCCTGCCGTTTCCTTCAGTGCCGATTCCAGCTCCGAGATCGAGCCGACCTTGCGAGTCAACGCACCCATCGCGCCGGCATGGGCGGCGAAATCGATCTGCGGCAGTTCGACATGGTGCGTGTCGGCCAAGAGGTTGTTGAAGTTGGCGCCGCCGGTTGCCATCTGCAGCCGGTTGATGCAGCCGTAGCCGGCATTATCGAGCAGCACGATGGTGATCTTGGCGCCGAGCATGATCGACGAGGCGATCTCGGAGTTCAGCATCATGTAGCTGCCGTCACCGACCATGACGATGACGTCGCTGTCGGGCCGGGCGAGCTTGGCGCCGAGGCCGCCGGCGACTTCATAACCCATGGTCGAGAAGCCGTATTCCATGTGGTAACCCCCAGGCGTTTCCGCCTGCCAGAGTTTGTGCAACTCGCCGGGCAGGCCCCCCGCCGCGCAGACGAGCACGGTATCGTCGCCGCCGCGGGCGCGCTGGACCGCGCCGATCACCTGCGCGTCCGATGGCAGTGCCGCATTGGTCGTCGCCGTTGCCTTGTCGGCGGCTTTCAGCCACTCGGTCTTTCCGGCCCTGGCCTTGTCGGTCCAGGCGGCGTCGACCTTGTGGTTGCCGAGCCCGGCGGAAATTCGCTCGAGGCCGATGCGTGCGTCGGCCACCAGCGGCAGCCCTTCATGCTTGGCGGCATCGAACGGCTGGACATTGAGGCCGACAATCTTCAGGCCCTCGTTCTTGAACAGCGCCCAGGAGCCGGTGGTAAAATCCTGCAGCCGCGAGCCGACGGCGAGCACGACGTCGGCCGCCTCCGCCAACTGGTTGGAGGCTGACGTGCCGGTGACGCCGACGGAACCCATGTTGAGCGGGTGGCTGTGCGGCAGCGAGGACTTGCCGGCCTGGGTCTCGACGACGGGAATGCTGTGCTTTTCCGCAAAAGCGGCCAGCGCCTTGCTGGCTTCCGAATAGAGCACGCCACCGCCGGCGATGATGACCGGGCTCTTCGCCGCCTTCAGCGCCGCAATCGCCGCTGCCAGCTCGTCGGCATCGGGCTCGATGCGGCGCGACGACCAGATTTTTTCGTCGAAGAAGGCTTCCGGATAGTCATAGGCTTCAGCCTGCACGTCCTGGCAGAGCGAGAGCGTCACCGGGCCGCAATCGGCCGGATCCGTCAGCACCTGCATGGCGCGGCGCAGCGCCGGGATGATCTGCTCCGGCCGGGTGATGCGGTCGAAATAGCGCGAGACCGGACGGAAGCAGTCATTGGCCGAGATCGTGCCGTCGGCAAACCCTTCCACCTGCTGCAGCACCGGATCGGGCCGGCGGTTGGCAAAGACATCGCCGGGCAGGAACAGGACCGGCAGGCGGTTGACATGGGCAAGCGCCGCCGAGGTCACCATGTTGAGCGCGCCGGGGCCGATCGAGGTGGTGCAGGCCATGAAGCGGCGACGGAAGCTCGCCTTGGCAAAGGCGATCGCCGCATTGGCCATGCCCTGTTCGTTCTGGGCGCGGTAGGTCGGCAGCGTGTCCTTGATGCCGTGCAACGCCTCGCCGACGCCGGCGACATTGCCGTGGCCGAAGATGGCGAAGACGCCGCCGAAGATCGGCACCTTGTTGCCGTCGATGACGGTCATCTGGCGGGTCAGGAACCGCGCCACGGCCTGTGCCATGGTCAGGCGCACGGTCTTCTGGCTCATACTCTGTTTCCTCCTCGTGGCGAAATCATCCCGTTTCGCCCACTGTATCGTTGCCTGGACTGGGGCCGGTACGAGAACCAGCCCCGATCCTATGCCGCCTTTGTTTCACCCAGCTGCAGCCAGAGATCGACAAGCGCCTTGAATTTTCCCGCCATCTCGGCGACCGCCTGTTCGTCGGTCATCGTGCCGCCGAGCCAGGCCTTGCTGGCATCGGCAAAGATGGTGCGTCCGACGGCAAAACCCTTCACCGTCTTCGAGGTGCGGGCCGCCGCAAAGCCATCCTTCAGCGCCTCATAGGGCGCTTCGAGGCCGAGCAATACTACGCCGCGGCAGAGCGGGTCGCGCTGTTCGATCACCGCATCGATCGCGGCCCAGGCGCCACGGCTTGCCTGTGGCTCGAGCTTCCACCAGTCGGGCTTGAGGCCGGCATCGTAGAGTTCGTTAAGGGCACGCGGAATGGTCTGGTCGTCGAGCTTGCCGTGCTTGCCGGCAATGATCTCGATCAGGATTTCGCGGCCGACCTTGCGTGCCGCCTCGAAGGCCGAGCGGAGCTTGGCAACCTGCGTCGCCTTCATCTCGGCCGGATCGTCCGGGTGGTAGAAGGACAACACCTTGATGCAGTGGTCGACCGGCCAGTCGATCAGGCGGCTGCCGAGATCCTGGCTGAATTCGAACTGCAGCGGCCGCGAGCCCGGAAGCTCGATCGGTTTGCCGATCCAGAAGTCGCGGTGGGCGCCGGCGGCATAAAGCGCGTCGCGGCCGTATTTGTCGTCGATCAGCATGCCGAAGCCGGAGCGCCCGGCGGCAACTTGCGCGGCAGCCTTGACCGCCAGAACCTTGAAGGCGGGGATGCGGGCAAGCAATTCCGGATTGCCGGCGGCTGCGTCTTCCAGCTGGCTGCGATGGTCGATCGCCAGCGCCATCAACAGCGGAATCTCGCGGCGGCGGGTCGTCGCCCAGTGAACGTGGTTGATCGCCTCGTCCTTGCGCAGCGCCCGTTCCGTGCTGCCCTTCTCCAGGAAGAATTGCAGTTCGGTCCAGGTCGGGATCTCCGGCGCGCAGAGCAGGCGGGAAACGGCAAAGGCGCCGCAGGCATTCGCCCAGGTGGCCGAGGTCGCGTGCGGTTCGTTCTTAAGCCAGCCGCGCAGGAAGCCGGACATGAAGGCGTCGCCGGCGCCGAGCACGTTGTAGACCTCGATCGGGAAGCCTTTGCCAATGATGCCGTCTTCAAGGTCGTCGGAGATCGGACCGTCATAAACGATGCAGCCCATCGGACCGCGCTTGAGCACGATCGTCGCCTTGGACAGCGAACGGATGGTCTTCAGCGCCTGCAGCAGGTCGCTTTCGCCCGATGCGATCAGCACCTCTTCCTCGGTGCCGACAATCAGGTCGCAATCGGCAAGAACTGTCTTCAGATGTGCCGAGACGCGGTCAGAGGCGATGTACCGGCTTTCGCCGGCGTCATGGCCGGCAAGGCCCCAGAGGTTCGGGCGGTAATCGATGTCGAAGACGATCTTCGCGCCGGTTTCCTTGGCGATACGCATCGCCTTGCGCTGCGCCGCATCGGTATTGGGCTTTGAAAAATGGGTGCCAGAAACGAGGATCGCCCGTGCCGAGCGGATGAACTCTTCGGAAACGTCGTCTTCGCACAGCGCATTATCGGCGCAGTTGTCGCGGTAGAACAGCAGCGGGAAGGACTTGTCGTTCTCGACGGCGAGGATCGCAAGCGCCGTCAGGCGCTCAGGATCAGTGACGATGCCGCGGGTCTCCACACCTTCGCGCGTCAGCTGCTCCCGGATGAAGCGACCCATCTGTTCGTCGCCGACGCGGGTGAGCAGCGCCGACTTCAGCCCGAGGCGCGCCGTGCCGACGGAGATGTTGCAGGGGCAGCCGCCGACCGATTTGGCAAAGCTCGAAACGTCCTCGAGCCGGGTGCCGATCTGCTGACCGTAAAGGTCGACCGAGGCCCGGCCTATGGTGATGAGGTCGAGCGGCTTTGCTCCCTGTGACGAAACGTTCTGGCTCACTGCTTCCTCCCCGCGGACGCCTTTGCGGCCCCGACCATTCTCGTTCTGTGGGTGATGCAGGTATGAAACATAAATTCCGGCGTTTCGTCAATATAGAATTTTCATTCTATCCGTTCTATTCCGTCCTCGCCTCTTCCTGCAGGCGGTGGCGCTTCTCGGCGATGGCCACCGTCAGCGCCATGGCGAAGGCCATGCTGGCGGACAGCGAGCGGAAACCGGCATGGTCGGCCTCGACCAGCTCGAACCAGACTTTCGAGGATTCGGCGAGCGGCGAGAATGCAGAATCGGTAAGCGACACGACCGGCACCTTGCGCTCGGCAAGCAGACGCGCCTGGGCGGCGCTTTCGGAGGCATAAGGGGAAAAGCTGACGGCAAATGCTGCATCGTTCTTGCCGGCCATCGCCAGCATGTCGTCGTCGATGCCGGCGGCCGTGCCGACCAGCTGGTACTTCACCTTCAGCTTGCCGAAGGCATAGGCCATGTAGCTGGAGATCGGATAGGAGCGGCGCTTGGCGATCAGGTAGACTGTCTCGGCCTTGGCGAGGATATCGACTGCGCGCTCGAAGGCCTCCGGGTCGACGGAGGTCGCGATATTGTCGAGCGAGCGGTGGGCGGCGGCGACGAAACCGTTGAAGATCGAGCCGCTCTCGAGCTTGCTGTGCTCGTTTTCGCTGAGCGCCTTCAGCCGGTCTTCGTAGCCGGGCGTGCGCTCGCGCAACCGGGCACGGAAGATCTGCTGCAGGCTGGAGAAGCCTTCGAAGCCGAAGTGCTGGGCGAAGCGCACCAGGGTCGACGGCTGGACGTCGGCCGAGGTAGCGATGCTCGCGGCCGTGCCGAAGGCGATCTCGTCGGGATTGTCGAGCGAATAGGCGGCCACCTGCTTCAATCGTTTCGGCAGCTGCGCCTTTCGCTCCAGAATGACCGTCTTCAGCGCCTCGAAATCCTGCGGGACCTCCGTCGTCGTTTCAGGCGTTGCCATTCTTGTCCGTCTCCAGTGTGACCCGTGTTGCGTTATGCCCTCACACTAATCGATTGGTGACCATTGGGATAGAACAGGCGTTCCATTTTTTGTCGCCTTTTCCATTTTGGCTTTCTCAGCCGATCTGCACCCATTCATTGGTCTTGGCAGACTGGTAGGTCGCCGACAGCACCTTCTGGACTTCGTATCCTTCGCGGAAATCGGTCGATGGCGATTTTCCGTTGGCGATCGCCTCCAGAAACTCGTTGACCTCGATCGCCTTCAGATCGTTGAAGCCGATCTGGTGGCCGGGGGCGACGCAGAAGGCGCCATAAGGCGGATGCTCTGGGCCGGCCCAGATGGTGCGGAAGCCGCGGGTGCGGATATCGTCGCCAGTCTTGTAGAGGCGGATCTCGTTCAGCCGTTCCTGGGTAAAGACGATGCTGCCCTTGGAGCCATAGATCTCGAAATCGTGCTGCATCTTGCGGCCGGTGGCGATCCAGTTTGCCTCGAAGCTGCCGGTCGCGCCGCTCTCGAAGCGCACGAAAGCGCGGGTGATGTCGTCGACCTCGACGGCGCGCATCTCGGTGGCACCGGCAGAGACCGGGCGCTCGGGGATCTGGATGATGGTTTCGGCCAGCACCGAGCGGATCGGCCCGACGAGGTGGCGCATGGAGGCGATGATGTGGCTGCCGATATCGGCAAGCGCGCCGCCGCCGCTGGCAGGGTTGAGCCGCCAGCCCCACGGCACGGAGGCGTCCGCCATGAAGTCCTCGGCATGGACGCCGCGCATCGAGCGGATCTCGCCGATCTCGCCGCTTTCGATGATGTCCTTGGCAAGGAAGATCAGCGGGTTCTTCAGGTAGTTGAAGCCGACCTGGGTGACGACGCCGGCCTTCTCGGCGGCTGCGACCATTTCGGCGCAATCGGCGACCGTCGGTGCCAGCGGCTTTTCGCAATAGACATGCTTGCCGTGGGCAATCGCCGCCAGTGCCATCTCCTTGTGCAGGAGGTTCGGCGTGGTGATGTCGACGATATCGATGTCGGGATCCGTCAGCAGCTCACGCCAGTCGGCCGTCGCCTTGCGGAAGCCGAGGCGTTGCCGGGCGTTCTCAGCGCTCTCGGTGGTCACATCGGCGACCGACACCAGGTCCAGTTCGAACGGCAGGTCGAACACCCGCGCGGCGATGGTGAAGCCGAGCGCATGCGCCTTGCCCATGAAGCCCGTGCCGATCAGGCCGACGCCCAGTTTTTTCTTGCTGCTCATGCCATTCCTCCGGGGCCAGCGACCTGTGTCGCGGCTCAGAATGAAATGAAATGTGCATGATTTGTCAATATGGAATATTTGTTCGAAAATGCGTTTGGACACGATCGAAGGCTATTGCCCCATGTTTCGATCAAAACGGCGCGACCCGTTCGCCTAAGATGCGCTCGTCAGCGCCCAGATGAATTTGTTAACGCATTTTTACCATGTTTCGTCGGAACATCCCCCATGGTTAACGAATCGCATCCGTATGAGCGGGCGAAACCGGAGTGATGTCAGCATGTGCCGCTGGGCAGCCTATCGCGGGGAGCCGCTCTATCTCGAGGAACTGGTGACTTCTCCGGCGCACTCGCTGATCGAGCAGTCCCATTGCGCCACACGGGCGAAAACGGCGACCAACGGCGACGGCTTTGGCGTCGCCTGGTATGGCGACCATCCGGAACCCGGGCGTTACCGCGACATTCTTCCCGCCTGGTCCGACTGCAATCTGAAAAGCATCGCCCGCCAGATCCGCTCGCCGCTGTTTCTGGCCCATGTGCGCGCCGCAACCGGCGGCGGCACGCGCCGCGACAACTGTCATCCTTTCGTCTTCGGTCGCTGGTCGTTCATGCACAACGGCCAGATCGGCGACTTCGAGCATCTGCGCCGGCCGATGGAGAGCATGCTCGACAACGACCTCTATTCGGCCCGCACCGGCACGACGGATTCGGAGTTGTTGTTTCTGCTCGCCATGCAGTTCGGGCTCGACCACGATCCGCTTGGCGCGATCGCCGAGGCACTGGCCTTCATCGAGCAACTGGCGTCGCATCTGGAGCGGCAGGTGCTGGTGCGCTTTACCGCCGCCTTCTCCGACGGCCACGATCTCTACGCCGTGCGCTACGCCTCCGACTGGAAGGCGCCGACGCTCTATGCAGCCCCGATGGGGCCGAGCGGCGGCTACTGCCTCGTCTCCGAACCGCTCAACGACGATGACAGCGCCTGGGTCGAAATCCCCGATGGCACCGCCGTGATCGTCGGCGAAAACGGCGTCGATGTGCGGCTGTTTTCGACGCAGGGGACGCCGGTGCGGAAGTATCGCTCGGCCTGAGACATTATCCTGTCTGGCGGGTGAAGGCGTCCGCATGGTTCGCGACGCCATCGCTGCCCCCTCATCCCGCTACCGCGACCTTCTCCCCGCAGGCGGGGAGAAGGGATATGCCGCACTCTCACCGAACCCATCGATCGACTGCCAACGCTTTTCCCGGGCAGGGCACGTCCCCTCGCCCCGCTGGCGGGGAGAGGGTTAGGGTGAGGAGGCTTTCTGTAAAGATGGTTGAGGGGGTTAAGGTGCCCAATCAGCCCCGTTCTTTTCGCTCCAGCTCAACGGCAATCAGCGCCGCCAGCTTCTCGGCGACCGCGTCCTTGTCCATGTCGGGCCAGTCGTCGTTGCCGGCAGCCGAGATCAGCTTCACCCGGTTGCGATCGCCACCCATGATGCCGGTTGCCGGCGAGACGTCGTTGGCGAGGATATAGTCGGCGCCCTTGCGCTCGAGCTTGGAGCGGCCGTTGTCGGCGACGTTCTCCGTCTCGGCGGCAAATCCGACGACCAGCTTCGGCCTGTCGGCATGATGGCCGACGGTCTTAAGGATATCCGGGTTCTCTGTGAGCTCGAGCGGCGGCGGAGCCTCGCCGGGCTTCTTCTTGATCTTGTTGCCGGCGGCACTGGCCACCCGCCAGTCGGCAACGGCCGCCACCATCACCGCGATATCGGCGGGAAGGGCGGCAAGCACCGCATCACGCATTTCCTCGGCGCGCTCCACATGGATCACCTTGACCCCCGACGGGTCGGGGATGGTCACCGGACCGGAGACCAGTGTCACGTCAGCACCGAGCCTGGCAAGGGCGGCGGCAATGGCGTGGCCCTGCTTGCCCGAGGAACGGTTGGCGATGTAGCGCACCGGGTCGATCGGCTCATGCGTCGGCCCGGAGGTCACGATCGCCTTGCGGCCGGCAAGCGGCTTCGCGCCACCCGAAAGCAGGGTCTCGACGGCAGCGACGATCGCCAGAGGCTCGCTCATCCGGCCTTCGCCGGCTTCGCCGCTTTCCGCCATTTCGCCGGCTTCCGGGCCGATGAAACGGATGCCGTCCGCGCCAAGCGTCGCGCGGTTGCGCCGGGTGGCCGGATGAGCCCACATCTTCGGGTTCATCGCCGGAGCAACCAGCACCGGACGATCGGTCGCCAGCAGAATGGTCGAGGCAAGATCGTTGGCATGGCCATTCGCCATCTTCGCTATCAGATCGGCGGTGGCGGGCGCGACGACGATGAGATCGCATTCCCGCGCCAACCGGATATGACCGACATCCTGCTCGTCCTCGCGCGAAAACAGGTCGACGTAGACGTGTGAGGCCGAGAGTGCGCCGACGGCAAGCGGTGTGACGAACTGCTGCGCACCCGCCGTCATGACCGGACGGACGCTGGCGCCGCGCTCGCGCAGGCGGCGGATCAGATCCAGGCTCTTATAGGCCGCAATGCCGCCGGAGATGATCAGGAGAATGCGTTTGCCCGACAGTGTCATCGCGTCCCGGCCTTCCAGCCGCCTTCTTCACCGGCGCTTTGCGCCGGTCCAGCCATGTTGTTCGACAGCATCCTTCCAGCAGGTTTGCCGAAGAAGAATGTGGTTGGCGGCGACCCTACTTGAGCGTTTCATCGGGCGCAATGTGCCTGACGGAACGCCGCGATGGCAGTCGCCGCGGCAGGGCACGGCGAACGCACGGGCAAACCATCCGGCAATCGGTGCACGGTGCCAGTCGATCACGGGAGCCTGATGGCGCCGCGTGGCCAGACGGCTTCAAACGGCGAATATCCCTTGGTATCGCGCCGTCGAAGGCGCATAGTGCAGTCATCATCGACCGATCGAACGGGCGTCGATGGCTGAGAGATCGTAGCGCTTTCGCCCCAACAGGAGATCGCGTGATGTATCCCATCGACGGATTTCGCGGGCGACCGATCCTTCCCAGGGAATTCCCGATGGTTGCCGATGTTTTTCGGGATGCTGTCCAGGTGCGATACTCCGCGCTCGACCATGAAGAAGGCGAGGCAATCCTTGCCGGGCTCATGGACTTGCACCGGACCGTTATCAAGACTTGGTTGCCCTCCGTCCAATAGCTGCTGGCCTGCGGATCCGAGGTCCTCAATCGTCGAAGTGCCGCCCAACCGCCACTTCAGACCCGAGCGCGGCCAGCATCAGAGCACTTACAAAGCGACACGCAGGCGATCGCGTGGCCCCGGCTGCAACGGCCGTCGGGCATTTCGACGCCAGGGAGAATGCGATGCTTCATACCTTCGCCACGCATATTCGCCGCTACGACTACGCACTCGCGGCCATCAAGATCTCGCTCGTTCTGTCCCTGCTGGTGGTCGCGCTGATCACGCTGAACGGCCTTGCATGGTAGTTGCTCAAGAGGCGGCGCAGACGACCTGTGACCGGTTGCTTACGCATGCGTGCGGTCCACGCCGTTTTTTCGGCTCCCTCTCCAATCGGCCGACGCCGAACGGCTGGCCTTGAAGAAGCCACGATCGGTGCTATCTTTGCGCCGATAGAAATTGCCACAGGATACACGCATCGATGGATTTCCACCTGACAGCAAAACCCACTCCTTTTGCCATCAGGGACATCCGTATCCATGCCTGTTTCGATTTCTCTCTCCCACCTCTCTTGGTCCACGCCTGACGGCCGCAGCCTCTTTTCCGATCTGAACCTGACCTTCGGGCCGGGCCGCTCCGGCCTTGTCGGACGCAATGGCGTCGGCAAGAGCACGCTTTTGAAGTTGATTGCCGGATCGCTCCAGCCGCCAGCCGGTACCATCTCCGTCGATGGCAGCCTCGGCATTCTGCGCCAGACGGTGCAGGTCGCCGAGCATGAAACCGTTGCCGACCTCTTCGGTATTTCCGACGCACTGGCACTTCTCGGCCGCGCAGAGAACGGCACCGCCAGCATCGACGAGCTGTCGATTGCCGACTGGACGCTCGAGGCTCGGCTGGAAACCGCTCTGGCGCGCCTCGGTCTTGCGGCAGAAGCACGTACACCGCTGACATCGTTCTCGGGCGGGCAGCTGACACGGGCAAAGCTTGCCGCACTGGTTTTTGCCGATCCCGATTTCATTCTACTCGACGAACCCACCAACAACCTGGATCGCGCCGGCCGCGAGGTGGTGATCGAGTTGATGGCCAACTGGCGCGGCGGCGCCGTCGTCGTCAGTCATGATCGCGAACTGCTCGACAGGATGGATACGATCGTCGAGCTCACGTCTCTTGGCGCCACCAGCTATGGCGGGAACTGGAGCCTCTATCGTGAGCGAAAGGCGATCGAACTCGCCTCTGCCCGGCACGATCTTGCCGATGCCGAACGACGCCTTGCCGAGGTCGACCGCAAGACGCAGGAGATCTCGGAGCGCAAGGCCCGCAAGGACGGCGCCGGCCGTCGGAAGCGCGCCAAGGGCGATGAACCGCTGCTGTTGCTCGATGCTCGGAAGGAGCGCAGCGAGAAGACCGGCGGCGACAATGCGCGCCTTGCCGAACGCCGGCGCGACCAGGCGCTCGGCGATCTCGCAACGGCCCGCGACCGCATCGAGATCCTGCAGCCGTTTTCGGTGCGGCTCCCTTCGACCGGACTGCCGCCCGGCCGCGTCGTCCTGCAGGTTGACGATGTCAGCGCCGGCTATGTCGCCAACCACCCGGTGCTCGCCGATCTTTCCCTGACGATATCAGGGCCCGAGCGGGTGGCGATCACCGGGCGCAACGGTTCGGGCAAGACGACGTTGCTGTCGCTGATATCGGGCACGCTTGCACCGTGGTCGGGTCATGTCAGGATCCTGACGGACTTTGCCATGCTCGATCAGCAGGTGAGCGTGCTCGATCCGGAGATCTCGATCCGCGACAATTTTCGTCGGCTCAATCCCGGGGCGGGCGAAAATGCCTGCCGCGCGGCGCTCGCGCGCTTCATGTTCCGCGCCGACGCTGCCTTGCAGCGCGTCTCCAGCCTCAGCGGCGGCCAGATGCTGCGGGCGGGACTTGCCTGCGTGCTTGGTGGCGAGCGCCCGCCACCGCTCCTGATCCTCGACGAGCCGACCAACCATCTCGATATCGATTCCATCGAGACGGTGGAGGCGGGGCTGCAGGCTTACGACGGCGCACTTATCGTCGTCAGCCACGACGAGGCGTTCCTGGAGGCGATCGGCATTACGCGTCGGGTCGATCTATTCGGAGTGTCGGAGGGCCGCCGCACCGTTGCCCGCTAGAGGTGGACGGTCTAGGCTCGGCTACTGAGCCCACTTCACGTCACCGGTAAACGCGATCGTCAGCCAGCGGTCGCGCCCGGCCTCGCCGATCTCCATGCCGATCTCGGCGCGGATCGCATCGAGGCTCGCAAGCGTCTCCACTTTGGTGTCGGCCGATCCGATCAGATAGATCTCGATCAGCCGGGCGCGGCCGACCTTGGCGACATAGGTGCGGTAGTCGGCAAAGCCGTGGCGGCTGGCAGCGCCGCGGGCGGCCTCACGCACTTTTTCGTCCAGCTCGGCCGGCGCCACGAGGAAGATTTCCTTCAGTGCGGCATAGACCGTTCTCAGCGGCAGCGGGATCAGGCACAGCGTCAGAACCACCAGGATCGCCGGGTCGGCATAGGGCGTCCAGCTTTCATAGGCGGTGCCCTTCAGCATCGCGGCGACGACGAAGGCGACCAGCAGGGCCGCGGTGATCGTGCCTGACATCGCCCAGGCGCGCACGTCGAGCGCCAGGAATTCCGAGCCGATCGTGCGGTTGGCGCGCCGGCCGTAGAAAAACATCACGATGCAGATGACGACGACGACGGCGGCATAGGCGATCGCCCAGTCGAAGGCGAGTTCGCGCCCGCCTGTCAGCAGCGAGTCGACCGCGTTGATCAGCGCGTAGAAGGAAAGCGTAGCCAGCAGCCCGGCATTGAGCAGCAGCACCATCGGCTCGATATGCCAGAACCCCATCTGGAAGCGGCTGCTTTCCCTCGGGATCAGTCGCGTCACACCGAGCGCCAGCAGCGTCATGGCGGCGTCGACAGCGGAAAACACCCCGTCGAACACGATCGACACCGATCCGGACAAAAGGCCGAAGAGCACGCCTGTCGCACCGACGACAATGGTTGCAGCGATCGATCGCTTGAGGACGGTTTGTTCGGTGGCGGTGGTCATGATCTTGTATTCACTCCTGTTTCGACGCGGTGCTTAGGCGGTGCCGGTGACGAAATGGTGACGATGATCACTTAAGTGGCGGGATGTTAGCGTTTGGCGTGAGCAAGCGAAAGCGACAGGAGCGCTCTCTTGCGGTCATGGTGTGAGGTATCCGCCGGCGAACGGAGGCTCCGTTGATCGGCGAGTCCGGACGGAGGCGTGTCAGGCCGCGGGAGCCGGCCTCGTCTTACGCAAGTTGACCCAGCCGCAGGAGATCCCCGCCCATGGCGCCGCCATCGACGGTGCCGGGACGTGCGGCTTGCGGACGTGGCGGCGGCATGGAATGGCCGATCGCAAACAGGAGCGCGCTTGCCGCCGAAAGCAACGCGAACAACAGGAACATGCCGGCGCCGCCGATCGCGCCAAGCGCCAGGCCGCCGATAAGCGGGCCAAGAAAATTGCCGAGCGAAGACAGCGAATGCGCGCCGAAATAGGTGCCGCGATTGCCGGCATTCGAAATGCCATCGACCAGCACGTATTCGGAGGGCACGACCAGCACCTCGCCGATGGTGAAGAGGATCATCGAGGCGATGAGCATTTCCATCCCGGACGAGGCCGCAAAGCCGATTTCGCCCAGCAGGAACAGCAGGCAACCGAGCGAGAGCGCCGGCAGCGCGCCAATTCGCTCGATAACGAAGCGGGCAGGCGTGCTGGCGATCAGCACGGTCGCGGCGTTGGTCGACACCAGCAGCGCGAAGAGCGTGACGCCATCTTCGAAACCGGTGTTCAGATATTGCGACAACGTCACCGACCACTGACCATGCACGGCCAGGAGCAGGGTGCCGCCGATGACGAAGAAGACCAGGCGGCGGTCGCGCAAGGCGGCGACGAGCCCACGCCAGCCAGCGGTGGCCGGGGAAGCCGTCCCGGTCTCTGCCACCGGCCTGTTGCTTGCGTCGGGAACGCTGAAGAACAGCACGAGACCGAAAGCGGCATGCATCAAACCGGCAATGACGAACAGCGTCGCATAGGCAGCCCCGATCCAGACGCCGATCAGCGGCCCGATGGCCCAGCCGGCGTTGATGGCGAGGTAGCGCCAGGAAAACACCCGCAGGCGTAGATGGGCCGGCGCGGCGTCGCTCATCAAGGCGCGCGACACCGGCTCATAGACGGCGGCGGCGACGGCTGAGACGATGTGCGCCAGCGCGAAGGCAGCGATCGACTGCGCCAGTCCGAGCCCGGCGAGCGCCAATCCGGCCATGCAAAGTGCCGCAGTCAGCATGCCCTTTCGGCCGATGCGGTCCGACAGCGTGCCGGCAAAGGGGCTGACGATGGCACCAAGGAGCGGACCCGCGCCGATCAAGGCGCCGATGCCGGCCGGGCTGAGCCCGAAATCCTTCTGCAGGCGGATCGCGAGGAACGTCAGGCTCATGCCCTTGGCAATCGTCACCACGCCGGAGCCGGCGATGAGGAGCAGTGCAATCAGGCGACCGGCACGTTCGGAATAGGCATTCATCACAGACACTCGCAGGCTTGCGACCGCCGATGTTCGGTGACGAACGCCGGCGGCAGGCAGAGATCTCGTTTGCGCGATTACACCCGTCGCGTGTGCGCGACAAGAGGTTGATTGTGGTGCAATCAGCGGTCGCCGCGCGTGGATGCCGGTACCCACTGCGTTGTTGACCCGCCGGTCCGCCGCGCGAGAGGCAATGATGATCTGTCGGATCGTGGTCGCGGCAGGCTGTCCGGGGATGGCGCGCGTATGCCAGCTCCCGGCACGCTTAGTCGTTCTTCATCCGTTGTTGCCATTGCGCATAGAGCGGCACTACCTCGGCGTCGTCGACAGGATTATGGCGGAAGCGCATGGCCTGCTCGCCCAAGGGCTTTGCCAGTTCGGCATAGATGGCCGCCGTCGAGAGGCCATAGGGCTCGGCGTCGGCATTGGAATGGGCGTAGGCGATCTCGGTAATGCCGGCCATGCGCATGGCCGCAAGGCACATCGGGCAGGGCTGCCCGCTGGCATAGATAGCGACTCCGTCAAGGCGGGGAGAGCCGAGGCGCTGGGCCGCCGCGCGAAGGGCATTCAACTCCGCATGCGATGTCGGATCCCCGGTCTCAAGCATCCGGTTGACGCCTTCGGCGATCACCTCGCCGTTGCGGACGGCAACTGCGCCGAACGGTCGGCCGCCTTTTTCGATGTTGGCGCGGGCAAGGGCGATGGCCTCGCGGAGAAAGCGCTTTTCCTGATCCATATCCCCTCCGGATTTCATTTGGCGCCAGCAGCGACGAGCAGTTTTTCCATGTTGCCATAGCCACGCTGGCGGGCATGGCTGAGCGGGCTCACGCCCTCGCCATCGGCCAGATTGACGTTTGCGCCGGCGTTGATCAGCAGCCGTACGATCTGCGTGTGTTTTTCGCCGCCGGTGCCGAGGATGATCGCTTCGATCAGTGCCGTCCAGCCGAGCCGGTTGACGTGGTCGACATCGACGCCCGCCTCGATCAGCGTCCTGACGGTTTCGACGTGACCGCGTTCGGCGGCCGGGATCAGCGCGGTGCCGCCGTAGCGGTTGGTGCTTTTCAGGTCGGCGCCGTTCTCAAGCGTCAGCTTGAGGATTTCGAGATGGCCGCGCGCGCCGGCATAGAGATAGGGGCTGTCCTGAATATTGTCCTTCGCGTTGACATCCGCGCCGGCTTCGATGAGGGCGCGCGCCGCATCGACGCGGTTTTCGTGCGTTGCAACGAGCAAGGCGGTGGCGCCGCTTGCATCGCGCGCCTCCAGTGTCGCTCCGCGCTTGATCAGATCATTGAGTTCGGCAGCATTGCCAGCTTGCGCCGCGGCAATCATTTCCTTTTCAAGCATGGCAGCTCCGGCAGAGGCGGGAAGGAAGGTCGAGGCGAAGAGAGAAGCCCCGAGCAGCCACCCGGTCGATGGTGATTTCATCGTTGTCATTCCAGTCCTATGGCAGTCGTGTCTTCAGTCGGGCAAACGTCGCCCGGCTGAAGAATTACTGCATATCCCCTGAGACCGGCATCAAATTGCGGTGAAGGCCATCCGTCCCGGCAAGGCGCTTGAGTGGCAACCCCGACGAGAAGTGCGTCTATTCAGAGCATCGATCGGCTGAGGCCGCCGTCGACCGGGAGCGCCACGCCGGTGACGTAGGCTGCCGGCCGCCCCGCCAGAAACGCGGCGGCGGCGCCGAATTCCGCCGGCGTGCCGTAGCGGCCAATCGGAATGTCGGCCTGGCTGCGTGCGGCAACCGTGGCAATGTCGAGCCCTTCGCTCTCGGCGTCCATGCGGTCGAAGCTCAAGGTGCGGTCGGTCGCAAGCCGCCCCGGCAACAGCATGTTGACGGTGACGCCGTCGGCGGCGACTTCGCCGGCCAATGTCTTCAGCCAGCCGGCAACGGCACTTCGAAGCGCGTTGGACGCGGTCAGCCCCGGGATCGGTTCGCGGATACTGGTCGAGGCGACAGCAATGATGCGGCCAAAACCGCGCTCCCGCATCCCGGGCAGGACCCGGCCGGTGATGCGCATGCCGGCGAGCACCATGGTCTCGAACTGCGTCCGCCAGAAGTCCGGCTCGATCGCGGATGCAAGCGATGGCGGCGGTCCGCCGCCATTGAGGACGAGAATGTCGATCGCGCCGAAATCGGCGGAGAGCCGATCGAGCAGCCCGTCGAGGCTCTCCGGCTTGGAGAGATCGAGCGCAAAACCGCGAGCGGTCGGGCTGATCTCGGCTGCGGCCTTTTCGGCGGATCCGGCGTCGCGGCCGGTCAGTGCCACGACAACGCCTTCGGCGGCGAGCGCTTCGGCAATGCCGCGTCCGAGCCCCTTGCTGCCGCCGAGCACCAGCGCCTTCTTGCCTGTGATGCCGAGGTCCATGGCTGTCTTCCTTCCCATGCGATTTGTGTTGTTGCTTTTGGAGCCCGGCAGCAACGCGGCGTCAATGGGGTAGGAGGCGGAGCGAGCAATTCGGATCTGAGAGGGCGAGGACCAGACGTCAAAAAGCCCGGCCGAAAACCGACCGGGCTACGTGCCCCTCGCCCTTGGCCGCCGTCAGCGGCAGACGCGGATGCGCTCGTAATAGACGTTGCCGTAATGATCGTAGCGCCTGACCTTCTTGATGAAGCAGTAGGGCCGGTACTCGTAATAGTCACCGCTGTAATAGCCATCGACATAGCCAATCTGGCCGCTCCAGCCGTGGCCGTAGGTGCCGTTGCTGAAGCCGATGGTCACGCCGCCAGCCTGTGATGGCGCGGCAAAGGAGATGACTGCGGTGATTGCGACGGCGGCTGCGATGATAATCCTGCGCATGATGGTCTCTCCTCCAGAGGTCGGGATGAACTCCCTTCATCCATGAGAGGACGATCGCATGGGCTCAGAATATGCGCAGTTCCGAATGGAACATGGGTTGCTGGAGGCCGGCAGAACGCAACGTGCTGCCGGCCTCCAGCTCTCCGGCGCACCGTCCGGGCGCGGTCAGGCACGAATGCGCGCCATGGCGATGACGTCGGCAAGCACGCCGTTGCGCAGCGCATAGGCCCGATGCGTGCCTTCGTGTTCGAAGCCGGCCTTGCGATAGAGCGCGATTGCCGCCTCGTTGTCGGTAAAGACGGTGAGCTCGATGCGGCTGATGCCGAGCCAGTTGTCGGCGGCATCGATCAGAGCCGTCAGCAGCGCCTTACCGATGCCCTCGCCGCGATGGTTGTCGTCGACGCTGATGCCGAGCATCGCGGAGTGATACCGGCGTCCCTTGTTGCGGTGCAAACCGGCCATACCGACGATCCGGTCGTCGCGCTCGGCGACGATTACCGTGTTGTCCTCCGACAGGCCCTCCAGCCACTTGCGTGTCTGCTCCGGTGTCGAATAGGGCAGTCTCAGCGTGCCGGAGCGGATGCCCGGCTGGCTCATCAGGGCGGCGATCGCTTCCCAGTCGACGATACGCGCCGCTCGAATACTAAGTGTCGGGGAGGGGTGTCCTTCGGTCATTGTTTCCTCTGCCTTCAAGGTTCCGAGGAAACAGGACCACACCCCGCTCGCCTCGGCAGGGTTGGTCGGGGGACAGTCCGCTTAACGCAAATGGTCTCCCGCACACCCCTGGGCGTGCGTGCAAAGCACCATTGCGATCATCGAACGATTGTCCATGCCGCAACGATAACAAGAGGCAGGGGAATTGCAAGCCGGTCGAGCGACCCGCTTGCGGTTGTCGATCAGGTCACCTGATGTCGATCAGGTCACCTGATGTCCATCAGGTCACCTGCCAGGCGATATAGACGAGCGTGGCGGCAATCAACCACAGGGCAATCCGGCCGGACCGCGTGTGGCGCGCCTCGGCCTTCCCGATGGCATGCGCCGTCTCTGCATCGAAACGCAGGCCATTTTCGCTCATGGCCATGATGTCGCTCGAGAACTTTTCCGTGCGCGCGGCGATTTCGGGGGCCGCTTCGGCCAGCCGAAGGGCCGCATGCAGGCCGTCGCGCAGGTCGGTGACGATCCGCTTCGGTCCGAGATTGTCGCGGATCCACTTGCCGACGACGGGTTCGGAAGCCTTCCACATGTTGAAGCGCGGGTTGAGCGTGCGTGCGACGCCCTCGACGACGACCATGGTCTTCTGCAGCATGACCAGTTCCGGCCGTGTCTGCATGTCGAAAAGTTCGGTGACTTCGAAGAGGAGGGTCAGCAGCTTCGCCATCGAGATGGTTTCGGCCGGTTGGCCGTGGATCGGTTCGCCGATGGCGCGGATCGCCTGGGCGAAGCTGGCCGCATCGTGATGCGACGGCACGTAGCCCGCCTCGAAATGCACGTCGGCGACGCGCTGGTAATCGCGAGTGATGAAGCCGAACAGGATTTCGGCAAGGAACCGGCGCTCCTTCTTGCCGAGACGGCCGACGATGCCCATGTCGACGGCGACGATATGGCCTGCGTCGTCGACGAACAGGTTGCCCTGGTGCATGTCGGCATGGAAGAAGCCATCGCGCAGCGTGTGGCGCAGGAACGACTGGATCAGCGTATCGGCGAGCGCGTCGAGGTCGTGGCCTGCCGCCTTAAGCCCTTCGATATCCGACATCTTGACGCCGTCGATCCATTCCATGGTGACGACATCGCGGCCGGTGCGTTCCCAATCGACCTTCGGCACGCGAAAGCCGGAATCCTCCTTGGTGTTCTCGCCGAGTTCGGAAAGCGCTGCCGCTTCCAGCCGAAGATCCATTTCGATCTTGGTCGTCTGCTCCAATGTCTTGGTGACTTCGACCGGCTTCAGGCGCCGCGTATGGGGCAGGAAACGTTCCTGCATATGACTGACGAGATACATCGCCTCGATGTCGGAGGCGAAGCGTTGACGGATGCCGGGACGGATGACCTTGACGGCAACCTTGTGCGGTTGGCCGTCACGCATCACGATGGATGGGTGCACCTGGGCGATCGAAGCCGCTGCCATCGGTTCGGAGAATTCGGCATAGAGGTCCTCGACCTTGCGACCGAGCGATCCCTCGATTGCGGCTTTCGCTTCGCTTTGCGGGAAGGTCGCCATCTGGTCCTGCAGCAGCGACAGGTCGGCTGCAAATTCCGCGCCGACGACATCGGGACGGGTCGCCAGGAACTGGCCGATCTTCACATAAGACGGGCCGAGGCGGGCAACGGCGCGCGACAGCCGGTCGCTGCGCTCCTCGCCGGGCACCTTGCGACGGGCAAGAAGTCCGGCTGCCTTCTGGGCGAAACGGGCAAAGGGCGGCAGATGTTCTGCCGGGACCGCCGAGACGACACCTTCGCGCACGAGAACCCAGCCGATCCGCGCGAGGCGGACATATGCTCCTGCAGTGCTCATAAGATCAGATTTTCCAGCCGGAATGCAGCGCTGCGATGCCGCCGGTGTAGTTGGTGAAGGAGACACGGGAGAAGCCGGCCTCCTTGATCATGGCGGCAAAATCGCGCTGGTTCGGGAACTTGCGGATCGATTCCACCAGATACTGATAGGGCGCCTCGTCGCCGGTGATCAGCTTGCCGAACTTCGGGATCGCGTTGAACGACCAGGCATCGTAGATCCGGTCGAGAAGCGGCATCTCCACTTCGGAAAATTCGAGCACAAGCAGCCGCCCGCCACGCTTCAGCACCCGATAGGCTTCCTTGAGCGCGACATCGATGCGAGGCACGTTGCGGATGCCGAAGGCGATCGTGTAGGCGTCGAAGGAATTCGCCTCGAACGGCAGTTCCTCGGCATTGGCCTCGACGAAATCGAGATTGGCCGAAAGCTTCTTCTTCTCCGCCCGCTCGGCACCGACGGCAAGCATCGAGCCGTTGATGTCGAGGACCGTCGAATGCGCCTTGCGGTCGGAGGCTTCGATGATGCGGAAGGCGATGTCGCCGGTGCCGCCGGCAACGTCGAGCGTGCGATAGCCCTCGCGGCGCGGCGGGTTGAGCGCGGCAATCATCGCATCCTTCCAGGCGCGGTGCAGCCCGGCCGACATCACGTCGTTCATGATGTCGTAGCGCTTGGCGACCTTATGGAAGACGTCATTGACGAGCGGCTGCTTTTCGCCCGTACCGACGTTGCGGAAACCGAAGGAGGTTTCCATGCCGCCATTGGCCGATACCCGCTGATCCGTCATACGAAAAACTCCACCTGAACCAATTTTGCCGGCACCATAGCGAAATCGCCCGGCCCGCGCTATCTCGGGGGCGGGGCCATGGCTGCGGCATAGCGCACCCCTATAGGATAAGTGGACCGCCAAGGAAATGCCAACCGCCGGGCTTATGGTGGTTAAGAAAAAAGGAGACGACGGATGCCGGAACTGCCGGAGGTCGAAACGGTGAAACGAGGCCTGGCGCCGACCATGGAAGGCGCGCTCCTCGTCAATGCGGAACTGCGCCGGCCGGATCTGCGGTTTCCTTTTCCCGTCGATTTTTCCTCGATTGTCGGCGGCCAGCGCATCGTCTCGCTGTCGCGCCGGGCAAAGTACCTGATGATCGATCTGGAAGCCGGCGACGTCATCATCGCCCATCTCGGCATGTCAGGCTCGTTCCGGATTGAGCAAGGGGCGCTGCCGGAAACACCGGGCGAATTTCACCACCCGCGTGGAAAGGACGAGAAACACGATCACGTGATCTTCCATCTGGAAGGTTCAGCCGGCCCGGCCCGCGTCATCTACAATGACCCGCGCCGTTTCGGCTTCATGGATCTGGCCCGCCGCGAGACGGTCTCGGCCCATGCCTTCCTTCGCGGGCTCGGCGAGGAGCCGACCGGCAACGCGCTCGACGCCGCCTATCTCGCCGGGCGTTTTGCCGGCAAGGCACAGCCCCTGAAGGCGGCCCTGCTCGACCAGAAGAACATTGCCGGCCTCGGCAACATCTATGTGTGCGAGGCGCTCTGGCGGTCTGGCCTGTCGCCGCTGAAGCCGGCCGGCGCGCTCGTCGACGGACAAGGCAAGGCCGGCTCGGCACTGCAGGACCTGACCGTTGCGATCCGCGAGGTCATTGCCGATGCCATCGCGGCGGGCGGTTCCTCGCTCAAGGATCACATTCAGGCCGACGGATCGCTCGGCTATTTCCAACATTCCTTTTCGGTCTACGACCGGGAAGGGGAGGCTTGCCGCACGCCCGGTTGCGGCGGTACGGTCGCCCGCATCGTGCAGGCGGGACGCTCGACGTTCCATTGCCCGCGCTGCCAGAAATGAACAGGAGGGGTCCTGCCGGACCCTGCCGCTGACACGAATTCGGAGGAGACGAGAATGAGTTACGAGACGCTGCTGGTCGAGACGCGCGGACGCGTGGGCCTGGTCACGCTCAATCGCCCGCAGGCACTGAATGCACTGAACTCGACCGTGATGCGCGAGCTCGCCGCGGTGCTGAAGGCATTCGATGCCGACAAGGAGATCGGCGCCGTCGTCCTCACCGGTTCCGAAAAGGCCTTTGCCGCCGGCGCCGACATCAAGGAGATGCAGACGCTCGATTTCGTCGACAGCTATCTTGGCGATTTCATCGGCGGCTGGGACCAGGTGGCCGCCGCCCGCAAGCCGGTCATTGCTGCCGTCTCCGGCTATGCGCTTGGCGGCGGGTGCGAGCTGGCGATGATGTGCGACATCATCATTGCCTCCGAGACCGCAAAATTCGGTCAGCCGGAAATCACGCTGGGCGTCATCCCCGGCATGGGCGGATCGCAGCGCCTCACCCGGGCCGTCGGCAAGGCCAAGGCCATGGATCTGGTCCTGACCGGACGGATGATGGACGCGACCGAGGCGGAACGCGCAGGACTCGTTTCGCGTGTGGTGGCACCGGAAAAATTGATGGAGGAAGCGCTGGCTGCTGCCGAGAAGATCGCGTCGTTCTCGCTCCCGGCGGTGATGATGGCCAAGGAGGCCGTCAATCGCTCGCTGGAGGTCACGCTGGCCGAAGGCCTGCGGTTTGAACGCCGGCTTTTCCATTCGCTGTTTGCGACGCAAGACCAGAAGGAAGGCATGGCCGCCTTTGCCGCCAAGCGCAAGGCGGAGTTCAAACACAGGTAGATCAGGGGCCGACGCGCAGTTTTCTCCAAATTGCGCGTTGACGGGGCGGCTGTTTCTCGTTATATGCCGCCCTCAGTTTGGAACGCCAAATCTGGGCTTTCCGATAATGCTCCCGAATTGCTTTGATGACAGGTCGCAGTGACCCGGCACGGCGAGGGCGGAGTTCATGTCAGTTTTCGAAGAGAGGCATCAATGGCCAATACAACTTCGGCGAAAAAGGCGACCCGCAAGATCGCACGCCGCACTGCAGTGAACAAAGCCCGTCGTTCGCGCGTCCGTAACTTCGTCCGCAAGGTCGAAGAAGCGATCGCAACCGGCGATCAGGCCGTCGCAGCCGCCGCTCTGAAGGCCGCTCAGCCCGAGCTGATGCGTGCTGCCACCAAGGGTGTGCTGCATTCCAACACCGCTTCGCGTAAGGTTTCGCGCCTTGCACAGCGCGTGAAGGCGCTTTCGGCCTAATCCGGCTAATAAAAATCTGTTAATTGAGAGCCCGGCCCTTGCGCCGGGCTTTCTCGATTCATACATCTGTCACAGCGATGGTTAACCTGCGCAGTGTTTCTCGTGTCAATGTGATGACAGAATTTCTATAGTCATTTCAGATGCTTACGAGAGGTCCTTGGCAAAAGGGTGTCTCTGACTGGGGGTCTTCTGGGCCCATGATGAGTCAAGAGAATTTTTATTTTTTTTCTTTTTCGCCAGCTAATCAAAGAGCTGAAAATCAAAACCCTTGATTCAACAGCGATTCTTCCCGGACTCGGATTGCGGCAAGCAAATGGCGGGATGAGAGTCAACGGGCAGCGCTTAAGGTTGCGTAAAAATCGCGATTGATCTTGCCCATCGATCCTGCCTAAATGCCCTCCACAGGGGACACGGACCATATCTGTAAAGGGAAGTGCGGAGGCCATTTCAACGAGATGGTTTCAGGCTTTCTGTTCCCTGTATCAGGGCGGCTCCACGTCGTTCAATCAGACATGTCGAGGACGAAAAACCGGATGGACCAACCATTCCGGACGAGGACCTTTCGACTTCTGGTTGCCGGTGGCGCCGCGCCTCAAAGTCAGGTGCAAGCGGTGCCTGACGCGAGGCAGAATCCGGCGCTCGACTGTCCGCTTCGTACGAGGGTGCGAGACAGTTGTTGACGAGGAGGAGGATCCGGCACGGTCCAGGGCGGACCGGGGGATTTGTTGACATTGAGGCGCGAGGGGACATCAGCCGGCCGATAAGGTCTGGCAGGTGCGCGTAGCGCGCAACCGGTCGGGAGATGAGGAGCCCGGTTGGATTGCGACTGTGACGTTCGGCGAAGCGGCATGACCTCCATGAGGAAGCTGTGGGTGCCGGACATAAGAGATGGGGCCGGCAGAGATGACGGCGTCTGAACATAATCGGAAGGCGGCAAAATGCAGATGAATTTGGCGACGGCGGCGGGCGCGTTTCAAAAGGACGGCGACGCGTTTCAGGCCGGAAGCAATCTATCTCAGGCGGCGGGGGATAAGCACGACATGAGGCATGACGCACTGTTCGAGCGGGTGAGTGCGCGTTTGAAAGCCCAGGTCGGTCCCGATGTCTTCGCCAGCTGGTTTGGGCGTCTGAAGCTCCATTCGACGTCCAAGAGCGTCGTGCGCCTTTCGGTTCCCACGACATTCCTGAAATCCTGGATCAACAACCGTTATCTCGATCTCATCACCCAGATCTTCCAGCAGGAAGACGGTGAAATCCTGAAGGTGGAGATCTTGGTGCGCACCGCCACCCGTGGCGCTCGCCCGGTTTCGCAGGAAGAAGCGCTGCCGCAGGCGACGGAAACGACCCCGGCAACACCGGCACGCCGTCCGACTTCGGCCCAGTCCGTCGCTTCGGTCGCGGCCGCGACGGTTGCCAGCGTGCAACGGCCGACCCAGGCGCCGCTTTTCGGCTCGCCGCTCGATCAGCGCTACACCTTTGACAGCTTCGTGGAAGGCTCTTCCAACCGCGTTGCGCTTGCAGCCGCCCGCACGATCGCGGAAGCCGGCGCCGGTGCCGTGCGCTTCAACCCGCTGTTCATTCATTCGAGCGTCGGCCTCGGCAAGACCCACCTTCTGCAGGCGATCGCCATCCAGGCACTGCAGAGCGCCCGCGCTCCGCGCGTCGTCTATCTGACAGCCGAATACTTCATGTGGCGCTTTGCCACCGCGATCCGCGACAACGACGCGCTGTCGCTGAAGGAATCGCTGCGCAACATTGATCTTCTTGTCATCGACGACATGCAGTTCCTGCAGGGTAAGTCGATCCAGCACGAATTCTGCCATCTTCTCAACATGCTGCTCGACTCCGCCAAGCAGGTCGTCGTTGCCGCCGACCGCGCCCCTTGGGAGCTGGAATCGCTCGATAGCCGCGTTCGTTCGCGCCTGCAGGGCGGTGTCGCCATCGAGATGGACGGCCCCGACTACGACATGCGCCTCGAAATGCTGAAGCGCCGTCTCGACTGCGCCCGCCAGGACGATACCTCGCTGGATATTCCCGGCGACATCCTGAGCCATGTTGCCCGTAACGTCACGGCCAGCGGTCGCGAGCTGGAAGGCGCCTTCAACCAGTTGCTTTTCCGCCGCTCGTTCGAGCCGCAGCTGTCGATCGAACGGGTCGATGAACTGCTCGGGCATCTCGTCAACGCCGGCGAGCCGCGCCGCGTCCGCATCGAAGACATCCAGCGCGTCGTTGCCAAGCACTACAATGTTTCGCGCCAGGAGCTGGTTTCGAACCGCCGCACCCGCGTCATCGTCAAGCCGCGCCAGATCGCCATGTATCTGTCGAAGACGCTGACACCGCGCTCCTTCCCGGAAATCGGTCGTCGCTTCGGTGGTCGCGATCACACCACCGTTCTGCATGCCGTGCGCAAGATCGAAGAGCTGATCTCCGGTGACACCAAGCTCAGCCACGAGATCGAGCTTCTGAAGCGCCTGATCAACGAATAGGCGTTAGACGCGCTTTCGAATTGAGACAAAAGCCCGGGAAACCGGGCTTTTGCAGTTTCAGGCGCCCCGCGCCTGCTCGACGATCCACGCGCGGAACGCGGCGACCGCCGGCCGATCGAGCGCCGATGGCGGGTAGACCAGGTGATAGGCGAGGTCTGTTGCAATCCCGATCGGAAAGGGTGCGACCAGCACGCCCTCGGCAAGCTCGCGCGAGACCAGCGACAGTCGCACGAGAGCGACGCCATCGCCGGCTCTCGCCGCTTCGATGGCGCCGTTGCTGTTGACGAACACCGGGCCACGCGTCGTCTCGACGCCTTCGGCGCCGACCGCCTCAAGCCACAGCTGCCAATCCAGCCTCTGGACATCATGCAGCAGCACATGGGCCGACAGGTCTGTTGGCGTGGCGAGCGGCCGCTTGCGGGCGAGCGCCGCATTGACCACCGGCACCAACTCGTCGTCGATCAGCCGCTCACTCGCCAGGCCCTCGTAGCGACCGAAGCCATGACGGATGGCGATATCGACGCCATCGGATACGAAGTCGGTCAGCCGGTTTGACGCGCTGATGCGTACATCGATGCCGTTGAGAAGTTGCTCGAAATCGCAGATGCGCGGCACCAGCCATTGGGCGGCAAATGTTGGCGTGCAGCTCACCGTCAGCACCGGCATACGATTTCGTGCCGTCAGTTCCTCGGTCGCCTCCCGCATCATCCGGAAAGCGCGGCGCAGTGTCGAAAAATACGTACTGCCATCCTCGGTCAGGGCCAGTTGTCGCGGTCGCCGCTCAAACAGCGTCACGCCCAGCGCCTGTTCCAGCTCGCGCACCTGAAGGCTGACGGCGCCGGGCGTGACGCTAAGCTCGCGCGCGGCCAGAGTGACGCTCAGATGCCGGGCGGCGGCTTCGAAGGCCCTGAGGGCCGCGAGGGGTGGAAGTGAGGTCATGATGATTTAGCCAAACTCAATCATATAGAGAGGAATGCTCGTTTGAATAAATCATAACATACTGACAATATTCATGTAAATTCCATGATCAATGACGGGATCATGGAGGCGCGAGTGAGAAAATAAATCATGGAAGGGATGCGAAGATGTCTGGACCGGCGAATGCAAAGGTGATGGGACCCGGTGAATGGGCCATGCTGATCGCCCTGTCCCTCTTGTGGGGCGGCTCGTTTTTCTTCGTCGGCGTCGCCGTCAAGGCGCTGCCGCCGTTTACCATAGTTGCGCTGCGGGTCGTCCTTGCGGCGGCGGCGCTCCTCATCTTCCTGCGCTTCACGGGTCGCAGGATGCCGGGCGACCCGCGCATCTGGCTTGCCTTCTTCGGCATGGGCCTGCTCAACAATCTGATCCCGTTTTCGCTGATCGTCTGGGGACAGACCCATATCGCCAGCGGCCTTGCTTCGATCCTCAACGCCACCACGCCGCTCTTCGGCGTCGTCGTCGCCCATCTGCTGACCGACGACGAAAAACTGACTGCCAACAAGCTCACCGGCGTGCTCGTCGGTTTTCTCGGTGTGGCCGTGATGATCGGCCCGGCAGCGCTCGGTGGCCTTGGCTCCAACGTGCTGGCACAATTCGCCGTGCTGGGCGCTGCGCTTTCCTATGCCTTTGCCGGCGTTTTTGCCCGCCGTTTCAAGCACATGGGTGTGGCCCCCATCGTCACCGCGACCGGGCAGGTCAGTGCGTCGAGCCTCATGCTGGTGCCGATCGCGCTGCTCGTCGATCGTCCCTGGGCGTTGACCGCGCCGGGCCTTGAGGTGTGGGGTGCAATCGTCGGCATCGCCCTGATCTCGACGGCGCTTGCCTATGTGCTGTTTTTCCGCATCCTCGAAACGGCTGGTGTGACCAACCTGATGCTGGTGACGTTCCTGATCCCGGTCAGCGCCATTCTGCTCGGTGCCCTGTTTCTGGGCGAGAGCCTTGAGCCCAAGCACTTTTTCGGCATGGCGTTAATCGCAGCCGGCCTTGCCGCCATCGATGGCCGTCTGTTGCGGCGTTTCCGCCGCAAGACACCGGTCGACCCTGATCTCGCCTGCGGTGAAAATATCTGAAATCGACTGCTTTTGCTGATGGTCGCGGCGGTGCGCAGGCACGCGCCGCGATCTTCGTGTCTGAACCCGCGGTTGCGGGTATTTTTTTTGTCGACGCTGTCGACTATCTCTTCTTCAGATCGTCCTTGTATCAGGAGCAGGAGAGTTCCAATGCTTTACGCCGTGTTTTGCTACAACCAGGAAGACGTGACCGCCAACTGGTCGAAGGAAGAGGACGACAAGGTCATGCGCGACCTTGCCGCCGTCCAGCGCAAGTATGGCGATGCCGGCAAGCTCGGGCCGGTGGCCCGCTTGCTGCCGACCACGGCAGCAACAACCCTGCGTCATAGCCCCAGCGAAACCGTCGTGATCGACGGTCCGTTCGCCGAAACGAAGGAGCAGCTGCTCGGCTTCTATGTGGTCGATTGCGCGTCGCTCGACGAAGCGCTCGACTTCGCCCGCGAACTGAGTGCTGCCAATCCTGCAACCGGCTCCTATGAAATTCGTCCCCTTGCCATCTACAAGCCAAGTGAGCTTCCCGCATGACAGACACGACCTGGATCGACCTCGCACTTGTTTCCGCTCGGCCGCAGGCAATGGGCGCGCTTCTGCGCTATTTTCGCAATCTCGATACGGCCGAGGAAGCATTTCAGGAGGCCTGTATCCGGGCATTGAAGGCGTGGCCGAAAAGCGGCCCGCCGCGCGATCCGGCCGCCTGGCTGATCTTCGTCGGACGCAATAGCGGCATCGACAAGGTCCGTCGTCAGTCGCGCGAGACCGCGCTGCCACCGGAGGAATTGCTGTCGGATCTCGAAGATCAGGAGAGCGATCTGGCCGACCGGCTGGACGGCTCGCACTATCGCGACGATATCCTCAAGCTCCTGTTTGTCTGCAGCAATCCGGTTCTGCCGGCAACGCAGCAGATCGCGCTGGCGCTGCGCATCGTCTCCGGCCTTACGGTCAAGCAGATTGCCCGCGCCTTCCTCGTTGGCGAGGCGGCGATGGAGCAGCGCATCACCCGGGCAAAGGCCCGCGTCGCTGCCGCCGGCATCGAATTCGAAACGCCTGATGCGGCCGATCGCTCGGAGCGGCTGGCGGCCGTCGCAACGATGATCTACCTAGTCTTCAACGAGGGCTATTCGGCGATGAACGGGCCGGACAGCGTCTCGGCCGATCTTTGCGAGGAAGCGATCCGGCTCGCGCGGCTGCTGTTGCGGCTGTTCCCCTCCGAGCCTGAAATGATGGGGCTGACGGCGCTGCTCCTCCTGCAGCATTCACGCTCGCGTGCGCGCTTCGATGCTGATGGCGGCATCATCCTGCTCGACGATCAGGATCGCAGCCTCTGGAAGAAGCCGCTGATCACCGAGGCGCTGGCGATGATCGACAAGGCTGTGCGCCATCGCCAGCCCGGTCCCTACCAGATTCAGGCGGCGATCGCCGCCCTGCACGCGCGGGCGACGCGCCCTGAGGAAACCGACTGGGAAGAGATCGACCTGCTCTACCAGGCGCTGGAACGGTTGCAGCCGTCACCGGTGATCACGCTCAACCGCGCGGTTGCGGTGTCGAAGCGGGATGGGCCGGAGGCAGCCCTCGCATTGATCGAGCCACTTGGCGAAAAACTCGCAAGCTATTTCTACTTCCATGGGTTGAAGGGGGCGCTGCTGAAACAGGCAGGCCGGGTCCGCGAGGCGCGCGTCGCCTTCGACCGTGCGATCGCCCTTGCCACCAACGCCGCAGAAGCCTCCCACATCCGCATGCAACTCGATCATCTGTGCAAGGATGAGTGCGACAAAGACCTCGCAAAAGAAAAAAGATAAAAATCCTGTCGGCAGTTGTCGGAACCGTCGCTGCAACTTCGTCCTTGGAATGAACCCGCTGACGGAGTTGCTAAAATGACCATTGTCACTGAAATCAAAGCCGCCGACGACCGCGAACTGGTCATCACCCGCCTGATCGATGCGCCGCGTGAACTCGTCTACCGCTGCTGGACCGATGCCGAACTCATGAAGAAGTGGTTCGCACCGTCACCCTGGACGACGCCGGAGGCAAAACTCGACGTGCGCGCCGGCGGCGCCAACCGCATCGTCATGCGCTCGCCCGAGGGCGAGGACTATCCCAACCTCGGGGTCTATCTCGAAGTGGTGCCGAACGAAAAACTGGTCTTCACCGACGCCTTCACCGGCGCGTGGGCACCCTCCGACAAACCGTTCATGGTGGTGACCATCACCTTCGAGGATGTCGGCGCCCAGACCCGCTACACGGCGCGTGTCCGCCATTGGTCCGTCGAGGATCGCGATGCGCACGAAAAGATGGGCTTTCACCAGGGCTGGGGCCAATGCGCCACCCAGCTCGAAAGGGCAGCCAGGCAACTTTGAAATCCGCCGCGTGAAGCTGCGGCCCTCACGCCATCAGCATAGGGAAAGGAGACCCACCATGTCCGTGATCGACAACAAGAGTGCTGCCGTCGCCGAAATCCGTGCGGTGATCGACGATTGGGCGGATGCCCTGCGCGTGAAAGATGCCAAACGCGTTATCGCGCATGGCACGCCCGACTGCGTGCTCTTTTCGCTGGCGCCGCCGCTGAAGACCATCGATGCCGGCGAGGCCGGGCTTCAGCAGTGGTTTGCCTCCTGGCGTGGGCCGTTGGGCTATCGTTTCGAGGATCTCGATATCTCGGCCGGCAGCGACGTCGCTTTCGTCTCGATGCTGACCGAGCTCTCTGGCGAGAAGATCGATGCGGGCAAGATATCGGTCTGGTTTCGCCAGACCCTCGGTTTGAAGCGCCTGGCTGCCGGCTGGAAGATCGCCCATCAGCACGAGTCCGTGCCGTTCTACATGGATGGCAGCCTCAAGGCGGCCGTCGATCTCAACCCGGCCTCGTCAGTCGACTGGCAAGCGCCGGCATCGCCGCCGATGCCGGGCCCGATCGCCTATCTCTGCGTCGAGGATGCGGCCGCGACCGCCGATTTCTACACACGCGCCTTTGCCGCGACCGATGGCGGACGCATGCTCGCCGAAGACGGCAAGCGGCTCGTGCACTGCCACCTGACGATCAACAACGGTGCCTTGATGCTCAACGACCCGTTCCCGGAACATGGCATGCCCTATGCCGAGCCGCAGGGTGTCGTGCTGCATCTGGTGGTCGAGGACGCGCAATTCTGGTGGGACCGGGCAGTGGCCGCCGGCGCCGAGGTAACGATGCCGCTTGCCGTCGCCTTCTGGGGCGATCTCTACGGCCAGCTGCGCGATCCCTTCGGCATCCGCTGGGGTATCGTCGGGCCGGTGAAGAAGACAGACTGAAAACGATTTGTGATAACGGGAAATGAGGAGTCCTCCCCGAATGAACACTGCGCTTGTGATGCCGGCTCGGGCCGGAAAAATGGTAATTCTCGGCCGCGTGCTGAGCGGTCTGGTGATTGCATTCCTTGCATTCGACGGTGCGATCAAGCTCGTGCCGCTGGATGTAGTGACCGAGACTTTGTCGGTCCTCGGTTATCCCGCTGACGTTGGTCTTGCCCGGCTGCTCGGCGTGCTCACGCTCCTGTGCGCTCTGCTCTATGCGACCCCGAGGACATCGGTGCTTGGCGCCATCCTGCTCACTGGTTATCTCGGTGGCGCCATGGCGACACATCTGCGTGCCGACAGCCCTCTCTTCACCCACCTGCTGTTCGGCTTCTATCTCGGCGTCATCGCCTGGGCCGGTCTGTGGCTGAGAGATCGTCGGGTGCGCGCGCTGATCCCGTTCAAGACCGAGACGCAGGCTTAAGGGGGAATCGACGATGAGCAAAACGGTCAACGACTACATCGCCGGCCTTTCCGGTACGTCCGCGGACGTGGCCAAGGCGCTGCACGGCGCCATCCTCGCCGCCGGCGGCACGAAGGAAAGCGTGAAATGGGGGCATCCGATCTATGAGGCCGGTGGCCCGGTCTGCCTGATCAAGGCGGCCAAGGACTACGTAACGCTAGGCTTCTGGCGCGGTGCCGACATGCTTGACCTCGATCCGCGTCTGGCCAAGGGCGGCGGCAAGGGCGACATGGCCTTTATCAAGGTGAAGGCGCTGGGCGAGGTCGACCAGGCTCAGGTGGCGCGGCTCGTGGCCAAGGGCATCGCGCTTAATGCCGAGAAGGGCGATCCGTTCAAATCCTGAGGGACGAAACAAACTTGCGAAAGGCGCTCTGAAACAGAGCGCCTTTCTCTTGGTGGATGCAATACATCTTCGCGGGACCGCCAATTTCCCAACGCTCGCGAGGCATCATGATCCTCTACTACCAGACCCATTCCCCCTTCGCCCGCAAGGCGCTCGTCTTCGCCCACGAGGTCGGCATTGCCGAGCAATTGCAGGTGATCCATCACGAGACGAGCCCGACGCTGCGCAACGAGCAGGTCCATGCGGAAAACCCGCTCGGCAAGGTGCCGGTTCTCCTACGCCCCAATGAGGAGGCGATCTTCGATTCCGACATCATCTGCGCCTATTTCGATACGCTGCATGATGGCCACAGGCTGATCCCCGAAGTCGGCGAGCCACGCTGGCGCGCCTTGAGACTGCAGGCCGTCGCGCAAGGCCTGGCGCAGGCAGGCATCGGGTTGCGCTGGGAAACGGATCGGCGCCCGGAAGGTCTGCGCTACCCGGCCTTGGCCGACGGCTACACCGAAAAGGTCGAACAGACCTATGACTGGCTGGAGCAGACGCTCGATGTCGACGCGCCTCTCGATATCGGCCACATCGCGCTCGCGACCACCTTGTCCTGGATGGCCTTCCGCCACCTGCCATCGTTCCGTGACCGCAAAAGGCTGGCCGATTGGTTCGATGGCTTCGAAGAAAGACCATCGATGCGGGCGACGCCGCTTTCCGGCGAGACGCACGATTAATTGTAACCCGTTGGACCGTTGCAGGCCGGGCGCCCGCGCGCCTGCAAGACTTCAGCAGGCAAGGTCGGCGACGACGGCGTCGAGGATCAGCATGCCGGAGGGGGTGCATCTCAGCCGCGAATTGCCGAGCCGCTCGATGAAGCCATGATCGATGAGGAACTGTTCGCGGTCCGGATCGGGATCGCGGCCGGACAGTGACTGCCAGCGGGCGAGATCGACGCCTTCCTTGAGCCGCAGCCCCATCAGCAGCAATTCGTCCGACTGTGCCTCAAGATCGAGGACTTCGCGCTCGACCATGCCGTGGCCATAGGTTTCGACCAGCCGCAGCCATTCCTCCGGCTTGCGTTCCGTGGCCGTTGCCACCTTCGCGCCGCCGACGCTGAGGCGGCCATGGGCACCGGGGCCGATGCCGGCATAATCGCCATAGCGCCAGTAGGTCAGGTTGTGCCGGCTTTCGGCACCGGGACGAGCGTGGTTGGAGACCTCGTAAGCCGGCATGCCGATCGACGCGGTGATATCCTGCGTCGCCTCGTACAGAACCGCCGATTGCTCGCCGTCCGGAACGATCAGCTTGCCGGCCTTGTGCAGGCCGTAGAAGGGTGTGCCCTCTTCGATCGTCAGCTGATAGAGCGACAGATGGTCGACCGCGTAGGAGACGGCCTCCTTGAGCTCGCGCTCCCATTCCTCGACGGTCTGGTTGGGGCGGGCATAGATCAGGTCGAAGGACATGCGCGGGAAGATCTCGCGCGCCAGCCGGATCGCCTTCAGCGCGTCCTCGACATTGTGCAGCCGCCCGAGAAACTTGAGGTCCCGGTCGTTCAGGGCCTGGACGCCGAGCGAAACGCGGTTGACGCCGGCGGCGCGGTAGCCGTGGAAGCGCGTCGCCTCGACGCTCGAAGGGTTGGCCTCCATGGTGATCTCGATACCATCGGGCACATGCCATTCGCGCGCGATGCCCGAAAGGATCGCATCGACCGTGGCAGGATCCATCAGCGACGGCGTGCCACCGCCCATAAAGATGCTGGTGACGGTGCGCGGACCTGAAAGCTCGCGCGCCTCCGCCATCTCCTTGAGGAAGGCGGCGACGAAGCGCGGCTGGTCGATCGGCTGGTGGCGCACATGGCTGTTGAAGTCGCAATAGGGGCATTTGGCCGCGCAGAACGGCCAGTGCACATAGATCCCGAAGCCGGGATCCATGCCGTCACCGATCGCCGATAGCGTGGCCGTGTGCATTGTCGCGTCTCTCATGCGGTCGATCTCGATGACGTTGGGTCGATCGACCTGGGATCATCGACAAGTTTGGTTCTCATAAACTGGAGCCGGGGCGGCAGCGGAAACCCGCATACACGTTTCCGCGTCACGCTCCAAGGCAGGTTTCTGCGAAGATCTTGAACGCGCGGGCACGGTGCGACAAGGCCTGCGCGTCACCCGGCTTCCACCCGTGTTTCTCGTCAGCGCTCATCTCGCCGAATGTGGTGTCGTAACCCTTCGGCTGGAAGACCGGGTCGTAGCCAAAGCCCTGGTCGCCGCGCGGCGGCCACACGACGTGGCCCTCGACCTCGCCGCGGAACAGTTCGACATGGCCGTCCGGCCAGGCAAGGCAGAGCACCGAGACGAAACGGGCGGTGCGTTTGTCGTGCGCGCTGGCACCCTTGTCCTGGAGAGCGTCCTCGACCTTCTGCATCGCCATGGCGAAATCGCGGCTACCGTCTTCGCGCTCGGCCCAGTTGGCGGTGTAGACGCCGGGCGCACCGTCAAGCGCGTCGATCGCCAGGCCAGAATCGTCCGAAAGCGCCGGCAGGCCCGAGGCCTTGGCCGAGGCAAGCGCCTTGATCGTCGCGTTTTCTTCGAAAGTGGTACCGGTTTCATCGGGTTCGACGAAGTTGAGGTCGGCGGCAGACTTGGCCTCGAAGCCGAGCGGGCCGATCAGGTCTCGGATTTCGCGGATCTTGCCGGCGTTGTGGCTGGCGACGATGAGCGTCTTGTCATCCAGTGTGCGCATGATGTGTCTTCTCTTAAAAGATGCGGGCGCAGGGGCCACGTTTCATTCGATGGACCAGAGGCCCGGTTCCGCGCATTCGAGGCTGTTGCCGGCCGGATCGCGAAAATAGAAGGACCGCGCACCGTTCGGCCAGGCAACATCGGCCTCGATCGCGACGCCCGCCGTTTCCAGCCTGGACTTCCATGCGTCGAGCGCCTCTCGTGCGACGCGGAAGCACATATGGCCCTGGCCGGTGGTCCCGTGCGGCGGCACCTGCAGGGCGGCATCCGGCGAGGGCGGCTTGATCGTCTCCGTCGGATTGAAAACCAGCAGAACGCCCGGGCCGCAACGGAAGAACACATGCCGATTGCCGGCGCGCGTGATCTTTTGCAGCCCGAGCACACCGCCGTAGAAGGCCTCGGCGCCATCGAGGTCCGGCGCGTAGAGCGCTGTCTCGAGAATGCCTTCCAGCGCCGGGGCCATCGTTTCCGTCCCTTTTGTCAGCCTGATATCGCCTGCTTCTGCAGCGCGACCAGTTCGGCAATGCCGGTCTTTGCAAGTCCGAGCAGGCCTGCGAATTCCTCTTCCGAGAAGGGCTTGCCCTCGGCCGTTCCCTGGATTTCGACGATGCCGCCGGTTCCGGTCATCACGAAATTCGCGTCGGTCTCGGCAGCGGAGTCTTCGAGATAGTCGAGGTCGATGATCGACTGGTTGGCGAAGATACCACAGGAAATGGCGGCGACGTGGTCCTTCAGGACCTTCTCCACCTTCACCATGTTGCGGGCTTCCATCCATTTCAGGCAGTCGTGCAGAGCCACCCAGGCGCCGGTGATCGAGGCCGTGCGCGTGCCGCCATCAGCCTGGATGACGTCGCAGTCGATCGAGATCTGGCGTTCGCCGAGCGCCGGCAGATCGACGACGGCGCGTAGCGACCGGCCAATCAGGCGCTGGATCTCCTGGGTGCGACCGCTCTGTTTGCCGCTCGAGGCTTCACGGCGCATGCGCTCGCCGGTGGCGCGCGGCAGCATGCCGTACTCGGCCGTCACCCAGCCCTTGCCGCCATTGCGCAGCCAGGCCGGAACCTTTTCCTCAAGGCTGGCAGTGCACAAGACGTGCGTGTCGCCGAACCGCACCAGACAGGAGCCTTCCGCGTGCTTGGAGAAATTGCGCTCGAACGAAACCTTGCGCATTTGGTCGATTTTTCTGCCGGATGGCCGCATCATCAAACTCCTATCGTATCTGGTGAGCCTTCTAGAGCATGGCAGAGGTAAAGGGAACCGGTGGATACTAGGCGACCGGGGCGATTTTTCCCTTTTGCTATCGGCCGCGGGGATCACTATATTTCCGGCGGCAGGATTGGCCTGCGAACATGGAGCGACATGGTACTGCGCAATCCCGGAGTGACCGATATCGCGGCGGCGCTGGACGAGCGTTCCGGTGAAATCTTCCGTCGCATCGTCGAAACCTATTTGAACAACGGCGAACCGCTCGGCTCCCGCAACCTTTCGCGGTTGCTGCCGATGTCGCTGTCGCCGGCTTCCGTGCGCAATGTGATGAGCGATCTCGAAGATCTCGGGCTCATCTATTCGCCGCATGTCAGCGCCGGTCGCCTGCCGACGCAGACGGGCCTGCGCTTCTTCGTCGATGCCTTCATGCAAGTCGGCAATCTCTCGGCCGAGGATCGTGCCTCGATCGACCGCCACGTGCGGCGCAGCGACCATACCCAGCCGGTCGATACGCTGCTGGCAGAGGCGAGCCAGATGTTGTCCGGCATGTCACGCGGCGCCGGCCTCGTCATCACCGCCAAGAACGATCCCGTTCTCAAACATGTCGAGTTCATCCGGTTGGCGCCGACCAAGGCGCTCGCCGTGCTCGTCGGCGAGCACGACCAGGTCGAAAACCGCATCATCGAGCTTCCTGCCGGCGTGACGAGCTCACAGCTGACGGAGGCCGCGAATTTCCTCAACGCCCATCTCGCCGGCCAGACGATCGGCGAGGTGCGCTCGCAGCTTGAAACGGTCAAGCAGACCGTGCGCAGCGAATTGGATGCGCTGTCGCAGGATCTGGTCGAGCGCGGGCTGGCGATCTGGTCAGGCAGCGAGGGCGATGAAAAGCCGGCACGGCTGATCGTGCGCGGCCGGGCGAACCTGCTCGAGGGTCTGGAGGGAACCGAGGATATCGACCGCCTGCGCATGCTGTTCGACGACCTGGAAAAGAAGGACAGCCTGATCGAATTGCTCGATCTCGCCGAAAGCGGGCCGGGAGTGAGGATCTTCATCGGTTCGGAGAACAAGTTGTTTTCATTGTCCGGTTCTTCGCTGATCGTTGCGCCCTATCGCGACAGTGAGGATCGGATCGTCGGCGCCGTCGGCGTCATCGGTCCGACGCGGCTCAACTATTCGCGCATCGTGCCGATGGTCGACTATACCGCGCAGCTGATGTCGCGGCTTTCGCGCTGAACGAGCGCTTTTGGCCGCAGACAGCATTGAACCCTTGATTTTTCGGCCCTAAACCTCGATATCGGCATCAAATCCAGTCACTGGGCATTTTCTCGCCATGCGGCCATCGTTGCGCGCGGGTGTGAAAATGCGAAAGACACGACAGACGATACACCGGAGAACGTCATGACCGACGAAACAAACAAGCACGGACACGAAGCTGCCGCCAACGCCGAGGCAGACAACGCTACGCCCGAGGTTGTGGAAGCAGCGCCGGTTGCCGAACCCGATCCGCTGGAACTTGCCAGGGCCGAGAACAACGACCTGCGCGACAAGTATCTGCGGCTCGCCGCCGAGATGGACAACCTGCGTCGCCGCACAGAGCGCGACGTCAAGGATGCCAAGTCCTATTCGGTCGCAGGCTTTGCCCGCGACATGCTGGCCGTCTCCGACAATCTGCGCCGGGCGCTCGATGCCATCCCGGCGGAAGCCAAGGAAGCCGGCGAAACCGGCCTCAACGCTCTGATCGAAGGCGTCGAGATGACCGAGCGCGCCATGCTGTCGGCGCTCGAGCGCCACGGCGTGAAGAAGCTGGAGCCGGAAGGCCAGAAGTTCGATCCGAACTTCCACCAGGCCATGTTCGAAATCCCGAACGCCGATGTGCCGAACAACACGGTGCTGCAGGTCGTCCAGGCCGGCTACACCATCGGCGACCGCGTCCTGCGTCCGGCCATGGTCGGCGTGTCCAAGGGTGGCCCGAAGGCCGCCGCGACAGAGGGCGACAGCCCGGCGGCCTGAGCTGCAGTCTGATATGTTTCAACGCCGCGCGTCCCTTAGGACGCGCGGCGTTTTCGTTTTTGGCAGTCCCGGCGGTGCAGGCCGGTATCAGCCAAACAGCTGCTGCAGGTGGTCGTTGAGGAAGCGCCCCTCCGGGTCGATTTTTGCCCGCAAGGCTCGGAAGTCGCCGGCGCGCGGATAGAGCGCTGTCACGTCGTCGGCGCCGAGGAAATGCAGCTTGCCCCAATGCGGTCGCGATCCGTACTGGCGCAGGATCGTGTCGACATCCTTCAAGTACTCCCAGTAATCCGTGCCCGGTTCGCCCGAGACCGATAGCGTGATCGAATCCTGCTCGTAGAACGGGCTGATCCAGCCGGTGTCGCCGGCCGTGAAGCGATACTCGATCGGGTAGATGCAGGTCGGATGCTTTTCCAGCATCAGCTTGCGCACGGCTTTGACGGCATCCTTGCCGTGGGCGACGGGCACCGCATATTCCAGCTCGTGGAAATTCGGAACGTATTCGATCGGATAGATCTCCGAGGAATAGGCGATCTTCTCGAAGCCCTCCTCCATCGGCGGCCGGTCGGTGATGTCGATCACCTTCATCTCGCAGACATCAGAGGTCTTGTCCGTCGTCGACACCGACGCGGTATCGGGCAGGCAATAGCAATGCCGGCTTTCAGGCACCGGGCACCAGAAGAAGCCGAAGTGCCGGTGCCTGGCGGCGAGTTCGTCGTGCTGCTCGATCATCTCGTCGAAGGTGCAGCGCCAGAGCTTTTCATGCAGGTTGTAGCTGTCCATCGCCTGCAGCGTGATCTCGGAGATGACGCCGAGCATGCCGATCGAAACACGCGCCGCCTCCAGGAGGTCGGGCGTGGTCTCGTCCACGACGAGAACGCTGCCATCCGGCTGCACGAGCCGCATGCCGACGATCTGCGAGGCCATGTTGCCGAGCGTGGCCCCGGTGCCATGGGTGCCGGTGGTGAGCGCGCCCGCCAAGGCTTGGCTGTCGATGTCACCCTGGTTGATGAGCGAGAGACCGTTCGACTTCAGCACCTTGCCGAGCTGGTTGATGGTCGTGCCGGCCTTGACGGCGACACGTTTGCGCGCCTGGTCGATATTGACGACGCCCTGCATGTTCGAGAGCGTCAGATGCAGCCCGCTGGTCAATGCCACCGGCGTAAAGGAATGACCGGAGCCGGCGCAGCGGACGTTGAGCCCCTGCGACGTTGCCTCGCGGACCATCTCGGCGAGCGCCGCCTCGCTCTCCGGCGCGCCGCGCTGGCGCACGATGCATGATTGATTTCCGACCCAGTTGCGCCAGTGGCCACCTGATTGAAGCATGTCTTTTCCTCCCCTCAGACCGCTGTGAAGCAATTGTCGACGAACAGATGCGTGCCGTTGACGAAGCTCGCCTCGTCGCTGGCAAGAAACAGTGCGGCGTTCGCCACTTCCTTCGGGTCGCACATGCGGCCCTGCTGGGCGGCGATCGCTGCCTCCGACACGTCGACGCCGTATTTGCTGAGACCGACCAGTTCGCGCTTGCCGTGATCGGTGGCGATGAAGCCGGGGCAGACCGCGTTGCAGCGGATGCCGCGGTCGCGGAATTCGACGGCGATGGCGCGGGCAAACATGTGGCAGGCGCCTTTGGTCGTATCGTAGAGAACCTCCATCGGCGTTGCGGCAACCGCCGAGATCGACGAGGTGCACACGATGCTGCCGCCGCCTGCGGCGAGCATGCCCGGCAGCACCGCCTTGGTCATCAGGAACATGCTGCGCACGTTGACGGCCATCAGCCGGTCCCACTCGTCCTCTTCCGTTTCGAGGAAGGGGCCGACTGCCAGGATGCCGGCGTGATTGAAGAGAACGGTGATCGCGCCGAAGGCCGCCTCGACCGCCTTGACGGCGGAACTGACCTCTGCCGAGACCGAGACATCCGCCGGCGCAAAGATCGCCTCGCCGCCGTTCGCACGGATGGCGGCGGCCACCTCTTCGCCTTTGCTGCGCGGCAGGTCGACGATGCCGACCTTCGCACCTTCACGGGCGAAGAGTTCGGAGGCGGCAAGCCCGCAGCCTCCGGCCCCACCACTGATCAACGCCACTTTTCCAGAAAGCCGGCCTGCCATCGCATCCCCCTTGCGCTCAAGCGCCACACGGTCTGATGCGGCGATCTCGGTCCTCATGGGATGGATTATTGTTGACGAAGCAGGGGCTGTCGATATCCCATGGGGGATACGCGGGCAGGGGAGAGTTCGACGCGCATGCTGGCTCGGGAATCGGCCGATATTTCGGCCCTGATCGGATTGATCGGAACGCAGGATTTCGGCGGCGCGCTCGACCGCATGCTGCGCTCGGTGGCAAGTTTCGACCTCTCGGTCGCCTTCGCCTATCCCTATGACAAAAGGCCGATCGTGCTGCATGACGGTTATACGGCGAAGGTGTCCGCCAGCGCGCTTTCCGCCTATCTCGGCGGCGCCTATTTGCTCGACCCGTTCTATGTCGCCTGTAGCGGCGGTCAGCCACCGGGGCTGTGGCGCATGCGCGAGCTGGCGCCGGACCAGTTCTTCCATTCGGATTTTTCAAGTTCGGCCGAAGTGCATCCCTGCATCTCGATGGAAAGCGGCGTTCTGGTCGAGGAGATCGGCTTCGTCATTCCGCTCGATGACCAGGTCCAGGCGACGTATTCGCTGATGCGCGGTCGCGGCGCCGCGCCGTTCACCGACGCCGAGCTGGCGAGCCTGAGGATCTACGAGCCGATCGTCAGGGAGGCCGTGCGGTCGAACTGGCGCCAGCAGAGTGAAGTCGTCGCGGCGGCACCTCGGGACGACGACGCGATCGAGACCGCGTTCGACAGCCTCTGTGCCGACCGCCTGACCCGGCAGCAGCGCAACATCGTGCGGCTGATCCTGCGGGGGCATAGCAACCTGTCGATCGGCAAGACGATGAACATCGCCGAAGGAACCGTCCGCATTCACCGCAAGAACATTTACCGCCGGCTCGGTATTTCGAGCCAGGGCGCCCTGTTTCGGATTTTCATAGATCATCTGAACCGCCGGCAGATTTACTGACGGCCAGATTTACTGACCGCAGGTGCGGCGGTTGCTCAGGCGGCGTGCGAGGTCGTGTCCTCGTTGAGCAGCGTGTAGATCGCGTTGGCGGAATCGCTTGAGCGGATCTTTGCCACCATATCGTGGTCACGCAGCACTCGGGCGATGCGCGAGAGTGCCTTGAGATGGTCGGCGCCGGCGCCTTCGGGCGCAAGCAGCAGGAAGACGAGGTCGACAGGCTGGTCGTCGAGGGCTTCGAAATCCACCGGCGTGTCCAACCGGGCAAAGATTCCGATGATCGACG
Organism: Ensifer sp. GW823-FHT05D09; assembly: GCF_058795755.1. Lineage (NCBI taxonomy): Bacteria > Pseudomonadati > Pseudomonadota > Alphaproteobacteria > Hyphomicrobiales > Rhizobiaceae > Ensifer > Ensifer sp. GW823-FHT05D09. The sequence goes on from NZ_JBXAIA010000001.1 coordinate 327,273, forward strand.
GCAGGTTGTTCAGCTTGCCGTGCGGAATGGCGATGCCGTTGCCGACCCCGGTGGAGCCGAGCCGTTCGCGCTGCAGGATGACATCGAAGATTTCGCGCTCTGGGAGCCCGGTGATCTTTGCCGCTTTTGCCGCCAATTCCTGAAGGAGCTGTTTTTTCGAGTTGGCCCTCATGGCCGGGATGATCGCATTTTGGTGCAGTAGACCTGCCAATGCCATTCTTTTGTCCTCGTTCGCCGGTTAGAGCCGGACAACATCATCACAAATGCGTCGCAATGGCTCTAACCATCTTTGTCTTGGCGGGTCCCATGCACAGAAAAGTCGTATTTTCCGGCCTGTCCGCTGATTGAAGTGGAGGGAACGCCGGCACACCGGCGCTCCCCTTTTCCACTCATCCCTTGATATTGGCAGCGTCAATCCAGCCAATGTTTCCGTCGTTGCGTCTGTAGACGATATTCAACTCTGCCTTGCCGGGCGTCCGGAACATCAGGACAGGCTCGTCCGTCATGTCGAGCGCCATCACAGCGCTCGCGACAGACATCGTCCTCAATTGTTTCGAACTCTCGGCAACGATCGTCGGTGCGTAATCCTCGGGGACTTCATCATCCTCGAACGGCACCGAGTCCATCACTGTGTAAGCCACCTCGGTACCTTGACCATTACCGTTGTGGTGGTCCTTGAGCTTGCGCTTGTAGCGACGAAGGCGCTTTTCGATGCGCTCCGACGCTGCGTCAAAGGCAGCCTGAGGGTCGTTCGCCTGTCCGCTCGCCTGCATAACCACGCCCGTATCGAGATGAAGCTTGCAGTCGGCGCTAAATCGCGGCCCAGACTTTTCCACAGTGACCTGGCTTGAATATCCTCCGTCGAAATATTTGGTAACGGCCTGCTCGATCTGGTCGCCAATGCGGGCGCGGAACGAATCGCCGATTTCCATTTGTTTACCGGATACACGCACACTCATGGAGTTTCCTCTCTATTTCGTGATTTGCGCAGCCAGTCTATTCCAAGCGCCCCCGTCATCCAAGCCTTTCACGCTTGCGGAAGCCTCTGTGTCGCACCTGCCGGTCGTACCGGCCGCTCGAGGAAGACCGTGTCCTCGGCAATTGCGGCGGGCTCATATCCCCTGCGTCGCGGAGAGTCAATCGAAGGTCGCAAAAAAGTTAACGCGCCTTAACTTAAAGGCGGCTCTTTTGATGGGTTCAGAAGCCCGACACCTTGGCCATCGCCCGCTTTTCCCGGCGTCGCTGGACGGAGGAGGGGATGTTCATCGCCTCGCGGTATTTCGCAACCGTACGGCGCGCGATATCGATGCCGGCTTGCTTGAGGCTGTCGACGATATCGTCGTCGGACAGCACGGCGTCGGCTCTTTCCTCATGGATCATCGTGCGGATGCGATGGCGCACGGTCTCGGCCGAATGGCTGTCGCCGCCCTCGGCCGAGCTGATCGAGACGGTGAAGAAGTATTTCAGTTCGAACAGCCCGCGCGGCGTCAGCATGTACTTGTTCGAGGTGACGCGGCTGACCGTCGACTCGTGCATCTTGATAGCGTCCGCGACGGTTTTCAGGTTCAAGGGCCGCAGATGCCCGACGCCGTGGACCAGGAACGCGTCCTGCTGACGAACGATCTCGGTGGCGACCTTCATGATCGTCTTGGCGCGTTGATCGAGACTGCGGGTGAGCCAGTTGGCGGTCTGCAGGCACTCGTTGAGAAAGGCCTGGTCGGCACTGTTCTTTTCGGTGCCGCGTGACACTGACGTGAAATAGGCCTGATTGACGAGGACCCTCGGCAGGGCGTCCGGATTAAGCTCTATGAGCCAGGTTCCATCAGGTGCTGCGCGCACAACGATATCGGGAACGATTGCTTCGCTGACGCTGGTCTCGAAGCTCGTTCCCGGCTTCGGGTCGAGTTTGCGGATCTCGGCCAGCATGTCGATCAGGTCTTCTTCGTCGACGCCGCAGATTTTCTTGAGACTAGCGAAGTCGCGCCGCGCCAGAAGCTCCAGGTTGGCGACGAGAGCCTCCATCGCCGGATCGAGGCGATCGCGAAGGCGCAGCTGGATGGCGAGACATTCGCTGAGCGTGCGCGCAAACACGCCTGGCGGGTCGAACTGCTGCAGGGTAAGGAGGACGCGCATCACGTCGGCATCATCAGCGCCGAGGCGTTCGGTGACCTCGCCGAGGTCGGCCTGGAGATAGCCTGCCTCGTCGAGCTGGTCGATCAAGTGCTGGGCGATCAGCCGATCGGATGCGGCGGAGAGCGCAAAGGGCAGTTGCTCCAGCAGCGTCTCGCGCAGACTTTTGCGACTGGCGACGAAGTCGTCGAAATCGTAGTCGCCGCCTTCGCCGCTGCCGGGCATCGACTTCCATTGGCCGAGCAGTTCCGGCGCGTCGGCGCGTTGTGGCGCTGTGTCGTCCTGGTAGATGTTGCCGAAATCCGCGTCGAGCTGTTCGTTGAGCCGCTCGCCCCCGGTTGCCATGGCGTTGTCGTAGAGGTCTCGCTGGCCGGGCGCTTCCTCCGCTCCACCGAAATCGTCGCCGGATCCGGATGTCGGCTCTTCGCGGCTGCCGTGTTCGGAACTGCCGCCGAAGTCGTCGTCATTGCCCTGAAGCTCGAGCAACGGGTTCTTCTCGACTTCCTGCGCGATGAACTGGTTGAGTTCCAGATGCGTCATCTGCAGCAGCTGAATCGATTGCATCAGCTGCGGGGTCATGACCAGCGACTGGGACTGGCGCAGATGAAGGCTGGCCGACAATGCCATGCGGACCTGAAACTCCCGACGAAATCTCCACCGGACGCGTCATTGGACGGTCCGGTTTTTCATTTGGCCCAAAAATTGCTTATTGGAGGGGTTTGGTCAAGCGCGACCGTGGCCGAGATATCGGATTCGCCCACGGATCACGTCAAAGGCTGAAATTATCGCCGAGATAGAGCCGGCGCACATCCGGATTCGTGACGATATCGTTCGCGCGGCCGTGGGTCAGCACTTCGCCGGCATGGATGATATAGGCCCGGTCGATAAGGCCCAGCGTCTCGCGCACGTTGTGGTCGGTGATCAGCACCCCGATGCCGCGCGACGTCAGATGGCGCACCAGTGCCTGGATGTCGGCAACCGAAATCGGATCGACGCCGGCAAACGGCTCGTCGAGCAGCATGAAGGTCGGGTCGGTCGCCAGCGCACGGGCGATTTCGAGACGTCGCCGCTCGCCGCCGGAAAGGGCGATTGCCGGCGACTTGCGCAGGTGCGTGATGTTGAATTCGCCGAGCAGGTCGTTGAGCTTGCTCTCGCGCCGCTCGAGGTTCTTGTCGTGCACTTCGAGCACGGCGCGAATGTTGTCCTCCACCGTCAGCCCGCGGAAGATCGAGGCCTCCTGCGGCAGGTAGCCGACGCCGAGGCGGGCGCGGCGATACATCGGCATCGTCGTGACGTCGTTGCCGTTGATCTCGATCGAGCCCTCGTCGACCGGCACCAGGCCGGTGATCATGTAGAAGCAGGTGGTCTTGCCGGCGCCGTTGGGGCCGAGCAGGCCGACGGCTTCGCCGCGGCGAACGACCAGCGACACGCCGTTGACAACGCGCCGCTCGCGATAGGCCTTGGTCAGGCCACGGGCGATCAGCGTGCCGTCGTAACGCGCCTTGTCGACCGCATGGCCGGCCACGGCAGGCGTTGCAGCCGACGGCTTGCGGACGCGCTTGCGCTTGTGAAGGAAGGGGAGTTGCACGAGCGGATCTACGTCAGTTCTTTTTCTGCGACTTCGGGTCGAGCTGGATCTGCACCCGACCACCACAGGCGTCGAGCTGCGCTTCGCCCGTGTTCATCTGCACATTCAACTGGCAACCGACGAACACATTCTTGCCTTCCGACAGCACGACCTTGTCGCCCTTCAGGACGAAGGTCTGCTTGGTCATGTCGAACTCGCCGCTGTCGGCGGTCGCCTGCTGCGTGCCGGAGCTCAGGAAGACGCGCTGGCTGACCTCGATGCGGTCGATGTCGGCGTCGCCGCTCGAAACCGAGCCGCCACCGGACTTGTAGAAGACCGTCATGCTGCCGGCCTGCAGCGTCGTGGTGCCCTGTACGACCTTGACGTTGCCGGTGAAGATCGCCTTGCTTTCCGGATCCTTGATCTCAAGCTTGTCGCTTTCGATCTGGATCGGCTTGTCGTTCGACAGTTCGAGGCCCTTCATCTTGCTCGATGTGGCCTGGGCTGAAGCGCCCGAAACAATCATCAATGCGCCGATGCCGGCAACGGCCAGGCTGGCTGAAATCCTGAAAAAAGTAGCGGGTACCGACATGGATGCACCAGATCCTAATTCGTGTTCTTGCGGATGGAAGTGGGTTCGAGATTGACCCTCACCATGCCCTCAAATGTTACTATGCGTCCCTTATCCGTCATTCGCAGCCGCTGCGCAATGATCGAACCGCCCTTCATGCTGATCGCAATCGGTTGTTTCGTTTCCATTTCGCCGGCATTGATGTCCAGATAGGCCGACTGGAAGTCGGCGTTGACGCCATTATTCATGGTAATCGTGAACGGGGCGTTCATATCGAGCGTATTGGCGCCGCGATCGTAGATGCCGTTGGTCGCGTCCACCGTGGCGATCAGCGTTTCGTTGACAGGCATTTCGGCATGGATCGTCTGCAGCGTGATGATATCGGGATTGGCGATATCCTGCAGCGCGCGCTGCGCCTTCATCGAATAGCTGATGCCCTGTTTGTTGCGCCCGGCAATGGCAGGGTTCTGCATGACGATCTTGCCGTCCTCGATCGTTGCGCTATCGAGTTGCAGATCGACCGGCATGAAGGCGCGCACGAAGGAAATGACCGCAAAGATCGCGGCGATGATGCCGGCCACCACGGGCAGGATGATCTTCAGGCGCCTGACGCGCGCCGAATGCCGCGCGGCGAGCGCGTAGGCGTCCGACGAGCTCGCACCCGTGTCGGCAAAGAAGCCGGGGGCTGGCGCATGATCTAACATGTGAAGACCTGTTGGTTCCGTTGCTTTTCAGCGTTCTCGCGAGAGCCGCCTTTTACATACATTCGTGTAAGTCGTCGCAAATATGGATATTTTTTGTTGCGGTACAATGCTGCCGCAAAAAACTTCGTGAAGACAGGAAAACGGCGGGCACGGCTTTTAACCGTGACCGACCGCGTCTATTGAGTATGCCACTTGCCGTGCAGATAACATGCCCGATCGAAAACGGACAGAAGCTGGGCCAACAATTCGGGAGAAACCCACATGGATGAACTTGCCATTGCCGATCGCCGCAGCCTGCGCAGGAAGCTGAGCTTCTGGCGCTGGATCGTCGCCGGCCTGCTTGCCGTTGTGGCTCTGGTGACGCTTTCCTGGTCGGGCTGGGCCGACAGCGCGGGACGCGCCCGCGATCATGTCGCCCGCGTGACGATTTCTGGCCTGATCCAGGACGATCGCGAATTGCTGGAGCGGCTCCAGCGGATCGAGAAAAATGATTCCGTCAAGGCGCTGGTGGTGACCATATCGTCGCCCGGCGGCACCACCTATGGCGGCGAGGTCATCTACAAGGCGATCCGCAAGGTCGCCGCCAAGAAGCCTGTCGTCTCCGACATCCGCACGCTGGCTGCCTCCGCCGGCTACATGATCGCGCTTGCTGGCGATACGATCGTTGCCGGCGAAAGCTCGATCACCGGCTCGATCGGCGTCATCTTCCAGTATCCCCAGGTCAAGGAGCTGATGGACAAGCTTGGCGTCTCGCTGGAATCGATCAAGTCGAAGCCGCTGAAGGCCGAGCCTTCGCCTTTCCATCCACCGAGCGACGAAGCCAAGGCGATGATCCAGGCAATGATCGACGACAGCTATGGCTGGTTCGTCGACCTCGTTGCAGACCGCCGCAAGCTGTCGCGCGACGAGGCGCTCCTGCTTGCCGACGGACGGATTTTCACCGGCCGACAGGCGCTCGGCCTCAAGCTTGTCGACAAGCTTGGCGGTGACGACGAAATCCGCGCCTTCCTGGCCGACAAGAAGGTGTCGAAGGACCTTGCCGTGGTTGATTGGGAAGAGCCGCGACAGACCCTGCCGTTCGGCCTCGGATCGGCCGTCTCCGAGTGGGTCAAGATGTTGGGATATGACGCTTTTCCGGCGATGAAAGGCCTCGAAAAAATCGGGGGTGACAAGTTGTTTCTTGACGGTCTTGTTTCGGTTTGGCAGGTTGATGCTCAATGAGGATGGCAGCATATGCCCAGCCTGATCCGTAACGTGGCCGTCCGCGCCCGATGAGCGCCGGTCATTTTCTTGCGGCAATCACAATGCAGACCGAAAAAGCAAAACAAACAAGAATTTAAGGGGGCGACAGTGATCAAGTCAGAACTGGTGCAGATTGTTGCAGCTCGCAATCCGCATCTCTACCACCGCGACGTCGAAAACATCGTCAACGCGGTGCTCGATGAGATCACCGACGCGCTGGCTGCCGGAAACCGTGTCGAACTGCGCGGTTTCGGTGCTTTCTCGGTCAAGAACCGGCCGTCGCGCTCCGGCCGCAATCCACGCACCGGCGACTCCGTTTTCGTCGAGGAAAAGTGGGTGCCGTTCTTCAAGACCGGCAAGGAGCTGCGCGAGCGGCTGAACCCGGGCATGAACGACGAAGAAGACTGATCGTCCTGCCCGATCGTCATGAATCCGGATTGTCGTCTTCGCCGCTAAGGCCTGTGCGGTGATCCGGAAAACGGGAGCGCCGAATGCTCAAGAAACTGATCAACATCGTTTTCCTCGTCCCGGTCGGTGTCATCCTGATCGTGCTCAGCGTCGCCAATCGTCAGAGCGTCACGTTGGCCCTCAATCCGTTCCGGCCCGAAGACAGCGTGCTGTCGGTGAGTGCGCCCTTCTTCGTTTTCCTGTTTCTTGCTGTTGTCGTCGGTCTGATCCTCGGGGCTGCCGCCACCTGGTTCAGCCAGGGCAAATATCGCCGGCGCGCGCGCAATGAGGCGACCGAGGCGCTGAAATGGCACCGCGAAGCTGAAAAGCACCGCAGCCAGGCGGAGAAGCTCGCCACGCAGGCAACTCTCGCTGCCCCGCAGAACTGAAGGCGAGGGCGTCGCCCCTTAGACCGCTTCCGCAGGCCCACCGACAGCGGCGCTGAAATCCGTAAAGAACTGCTGCGCCAGCTTCTTGGCGGTCGAGTCGATCAGCCGGGAGCCGAGCTGTGCCAGCTTGCCGCCGATCTGCGCCTTGACGTCGTAGCGCAGGAGCGTCTCCGCACCGTCGTCGACGAGCGTCACATCCGCGCCGCCCTTGGCAAAACCGGCAATGCCGCCCTTGCCTTCGCCGGAGATGGTGTAGCTTTCCGGCGGGTTGAGGTTCGACAGAATGACGTCGCCGGTAAAGGAGGCCGAGACCGGACCGATCTTGATCTTGACCACGGCCGAAAGCTCGGTCGGCGATTTCATCTCGATCGACTGACAGCCGGGGATGCATCGCTTCAGGATATCCGGGTCGTTGAGGCCCCGCCAAACGGCATCACGCGGTGCCGAGATGCGTTCTTCGCCGGTCATGTCCATGCGCATTCCTCCCATTGACGGTGCCACGCGGCCAGAAGGGCGCGCGAAGGTTCATGTAATTCTCTGAATTCGCCTTGCAATCCTGTCCTGAATTCGATTTCGACCGATGGATTGATGCAACTCTCGCTCCCGCGTTGATCTTGGCAAATCGGAAACGGCTTTGCCAAGAGCATGAGCGGTGCTATTTGCACCAACAGAATACGCCTCGCCTCGAAATCCGGGGTGCGGCGGCATACCTCATGGTGCCGGCCCGATTGCATCCGATATTCGGGAGGGTAGCGCCTCGTGACAAAACAAAGCCCAGGGATCTCAGCGTGAAGGAAAAGGACCGGCGGTCGAAGAATGCCTCCGTGACGACGGCGAAGGGCCGCGGAGCCGAGGCGCGTGGTGGTGGCCGCCTTGACAAGAAGCGTCCACCTTTTGCCAAGTCAGGCGAGTTCAAAGAGCGTGCCGCCGTCCAGGCGACGGCGAAAGCCGCAGAGCCACGCGACAGGCCGCCGAGAGCACAGGCCGAAAACGAGGCTCCGGTCCGGGTCATCCCACGCCGCTCCGGCGACAAGCCGGGCGAACATGTGCCGCTCATTCTCGAGACTTCGGGCGTTTCCGGTTATCATCTGATCGACAGCGGCGCCGGCGAAAAGCTCGAACAGTACGGACCCTATCGGATCGTGCGCCCCGAGGCGCAGGCGCTCTGGCCGCGAACCCTGCCCGATAGCGTGTGGGAAAACGCCGACGCGATCTTCACCGGCGATACCGACGAGGACGGCATGGGCCGCTGGCGGTTTCCGGGCTCGGTTCTTGGCGAGACCTGGCCGATGCAGCTTCTGGGCACCGACTTCCATGGCCGGTTCACCTCCTTCCGCCATGTCGGCGTGTTTCCAGAGCAGCTGGCGCACTGGAGCTGGGTGAAGGATCAGGTGGAGGCGTCCCGCCGCCCCCTGAAAGTCCTCAACCTCTTCGGCTACACCGGGGTTGCCTCGCTGATCGCTGCCAAGGCCGGTGCCGAGGTGACCCATGTTGACGCATCGAAGAAGGCGATCGGCTGGGCCCGGGAAAACCAGGCGCTGGCGCGCGCGGAAAAGCTACCGATCCGCTGGATCTGCGACGACGCGATGAAGTTCATCCAGCGCGAGGAACGGCGCGGCAGCCGCTACGATATCATCCTGACCGATCCGCCAAAATTCGGGCGCGGTCCGAACGGCGAAGTCTGGCAACTGTTCGACCACCTGGCGGCGATGCTCGACATCTGCCGCGAAATCCTGTCGCCCGAGGCCCGCGGCCTTGTGCTGACCGCCTATTCGATCCGCGCCAGCTTCTACTCGATCCATGAACTGATGCGCGAGACGATGCGCGGCCGTGGTGGCCGGGTCGAATCGGGCGAACTCATCATCCGCGAAGGCGGGCTCGACGGCCGCGAGCCGGGACGGGCGCTTTCGACATCTCTCTTCAGCCGCTGGGTGCCGTAATGAGCAATGACAGAAGCGAACACGGCGCAGGCCGGGTCGGACAGGTGAAGGAAGTTACCAGCCTCACCAATCCGATCATCAAGGACATCAAGCTGCTTGCGCAGAAGAAGCACCGCGACGAGACGCGGTCCTTCATGGCCGAGGGCTTGAAGCTGGTGATCGATGCACTCGATCTCGGCTGGAAGATCAAGACGCTGATCTACGCCAAGGCGGCCAAGGGCAAGCCGCATGTGGAGCAGGTGGCGGCAAAGACCTTCGCCCGCGGCGGCCTCGTGCTCGAAGTCAGCGAGAAGGTGCTGTCGACGATCACCCGGCGCGACAATCCGCAGATGGTCGTCGGCATCTTCGAGCAGCGCTACCGGGCGCTGAAGGAGATCCGCCCCGAGCTCGGCGAGACCTATGTGGCGCTCGACCGCGTTCGTGATCCCGGCAATCTCGGCACGATTATCCGCACGGCCGATGCGGCCGGCGCCTCCGGCATCATTCTCATCGGGGAAACGACGGATCCTTTCTCGCTCGAAACCGTGCGCGCGACCATGGGTTCGGTCTTCGCCATGCCGGTCGTGCGCGCCAGCGCCGACGACTTCGTCAAATGGCAGAAGCAGGCCGGCGCGAAGGTCGTGGCGACGCATCTTGCCGGTTCGGTCGACTACCGCACGATCGACTACAAGTCGAAGCCTGTGGTGCTCCTGATGGGCAACGAACAGGCGGGCCTACCCGAAGAGCTTGCCCGCGAGGCAGGCGCGCTTGCCCGCATTCCGCAGGCCGGTCGTGCCGATTCCCTCAATCTCGCCATCGCCACCGGCATCATGCTGTTTGAGGCGCGACGTCACCTGCTGGCGCTGGATGCCGGCGCATGAGTGAAAAGCAGGTCCTGTTTTCGAGGCCGCTGCCGATCGCGGTCTTCATCGCCCTGGCGCTCGCCGCCGACCAGCTGATCAAGTATCTGGTCGAGGCCTATCTGCCGTTCAATGAAGCGGTTCCCGTCATCCCGATGCTGGCGCTCTACCGTACCTACAACTACGGCGTCGCCTTCTCGATGTTGTCGGGCATGGAAGGCTGGTTCATCGTCGGCATGCGCCTCACCGTCGTCGCCTTCGTTTTGTGGCTGTGGCGGCGCACGCCGAAGGACCGGTTCTTTGCGCATTTCGGCTATGCCCTGATCATTGCCGGTGCGCTGGGCAACCTCGTCGACCGGCTGATCTTCGGCTACGTCATCGACTACATCCTGTTTTACACGCAGACATGGTCCTTCGCCGTCTTCAACCTGGCCGATAGTTTCATCACCATTGGCGCCGGCGCGATCATTCTCGACGAGTTGCTGCAGGCGAAAAAGGCCAACGCTTAAGATTTTATCGATGCGCTGAAGCCATTCGGAACGCTTGCCGTGTTAGCCAAGGGGCATGAGCGAGCCGTCACGATTGTTGGAGCAGATCGAATCCGGTTTCGGTGCGCAAGCCCGATCCAGCGATGCGATGGCTGCTGGCACCATGGCGGATGGCTCCGGAGCGATATCCAGGGACGGTGCAACCGCTTACTCCCTGCGCCGTGTTTCGCTGGCATCTCTCGGTGTCATCGCGTCCGGTCTCGTGCTGGCGATCGGTATCGCCGCCGGTCTCTATCTGTTTTCCGCAGCGGTTGCGGCAGCCGGCCTTGCAGGTGTGCTGTTGTTGATTGCCGATGGCATCAGGGCTGTCGACAGCGACAGGACGGGTGCGGAAGCCAGGCAGGACGGCGACTGGGATCGCCATGAAACCTCGGCGCTGCTTTCGACCATCCACGATGCGCTCGGAGACCTGGCGATCATGCGTGGCATGGACGGCAAGATCGTCCATGCCAATGCCGCTTTTCATCGCGCCTGCGGAGTTGACGATGCAAGAGGGCTGACCTGCGCTGCCATTGGCCTCAGTTTTGAGCCGAAGATCGAACCCAACCACTATCTCGTGCGGATCGCGGCACCTGAAGGGCTGCGCCTCTACGATTGGCACGATGTCATTGCAAGGGATCCGGGCAGCGGAAGGTTGATGCGCCACAGCATCGCACGCGACGTGACGCAGGAGGCACGCGCCGCGCGCGAACGCGAAGACGCAAGGCGACGCGCCGAAGAGGCAAGCCAGGCGAAGTCGCGATTGCTCGCAACCGTCAGCCACGAAATCCGCACGCCACTGTCCGGTATCCTCGGCATGAGCCACTTGCTCGGCCAGACCCGCCTGTCGAGCGAGCAAAAGAACTATCTGGCCGGCATGCAGCAGTCCGGCCATGCGCTGGTGCAGCTTGTCGAGGACCTGATCGATTTCTCGTCGCTTTCGGCCGGACGTTTCCAGTTCCGCCCTTCGCGGCAGGATCCGCGCGGCGTCATCGAGAGCGTCGTCGAAATGCTCTCCAATCGCGCCCATGAAAAGGGTATCGAGATCGGCGCAACCGTGAGCGCCGATGTGCCGGTGCTGATGGAGTTCGATGCGGCCCGCCTGCGTCAGGTCCTGTTCAATGTCGTCGGCAATGCGGTGAAGTTCACGGAGATCGGCGGCGTCTTCGTCAGCGCCGATATTGTCGAGGATTGTGTGCGCATCCTCATCGATGACACCGGCCCGGGCATGTCGGGCGACGAATTGAAGCGTATCTTCGAAGAGTTCGAGCAGGCCGGCAGCGATGAGCAGCGCGCCAAGGGCACGGGGCTTGGGCTGGCGATCTCGCGCCGGATCATGCAAGCCTGCGGCGGCAGCCTGACGGCGTCGAGCGCGCCGGGGCGCGGTAGCCGCTTTGAGATCCGCCTGCCGCTCGCCGAAGTCGAGCGTGTCACGCCGGAGCGGCGCATCAGGCTCGCCCGATCGCATGTGCTTGTGATGGCACCGGATGGCCCGGCATCCGCTGCATTGTCCTCCACCATCGCCACCCTCGGCGGACGTTGCCATCGGGCAACCACGCTGGCGGCCGCGCAGAATGTCATCTCGGACGTCCTTGCCGGCGGCGCTGCGTTGACCGACATCATCGTCGATCACCGCCACGCCGGTCAGTTCAAGCAGCTTCTCGCCCTGCAGCCGGCGGTGGCGCGCCTCGACGTGCGCCGGACCTATCTGATCAATCCGGAGGAGCGCAACAACCATCCGGTCGACCAGATGGATGGCTATGAGGCCTGGCTGATCCGCCCCTTGCGCGAGAAGTCATTGGTCGAAGTGCTGCTCGGGAGGCTGAAAGGCATCGAAAAACGCGACGCCATCAACGACAACCGGCCGATCCTGCGGGAGGAGCCGACGATTGCGCCCTCCAAACAGAGCCCGCGCGGCATCCTTTTGGCAGAGGACGATCCGGTCAATGCGCTGATCGTGCGCACCGTACTGGAGCGCGCCGGACTGACGGTTCGGTTGGCGACTGATTTTGGCGCTGTCGATCAGATCCTTTCCGGCACCGGCGATCCGGCCCAGGCGATGCCGGAGCTTGTCGTCACCGATCTGAACATGCCGGGCGGTGACGGGTTTTCGATGGTCAAGCGCCTGCGCGAGAACGAGGCCATGGGGCCGGGGCGGCGTCTTCCGGTGGTCGTGCTCACATCCGACGTGCGGCCGGAGGTGAGGGACAGGCTGATTGTGGCCGGTGCCGATGTCGTCATGCCCAAGCCCGCGGATCCGCAGCGGCTGATGGCGGAAATAAGCCGCCTTCTCGGGATACGGTAACCGCTGAAGTCGTAACGGTATCACCGTCCCGGCAGGGGTTGTGCGCCGTTTTCATGTCACTATGTTGTTGCAGAAACGTGGTCTAAGCCCGGCAGATATGATTGATTCGGGATGACGCGGATGACGATCGAGCTTCTGGATTCGACGAGCGTGGTAGACACTTCTCAGGCTTGCGTCGGCAAGACAATGACCGCCCCGACGACCGACGTTCTCGGACGAATAGCCAACCTGGAGACCCGGCTTGCGCGCAACGCATCGGAGATCGATGCGGCACAGGCTGTGCGCTACAAGGTTTTCGTCGACGAGATGAAGGCGCAGGTCGGGCCCGACCTCGATCGTCGCAAGCGCGACGTCGATAGCTGGGACGCGATCTGCGACCACCTGCTTGTGCTCGACACGGCGATCGAGGGCGATCCGGAAGACCAGATCGTCGGCACCTACCGTCTGCTGCGCCAGGATGTGGCCGAGCGGGCGGGCGGCTTCTACTCCGCGTCGGAGTTCGATGTCGGAGCCCTTGTCTCGCGCCACTCCAACAAGCGCTTCATGGAGCTCGGCCGCTCCTGCGTGCTGCCGGAATACCGCACGAAGCGCACGGTGGAGCTGCTGTGGCAGGGCAATTGGGCCTACGCGCTCAGATACGGCGTCGATGCGATGTTCGGCTGCGGGTCGTTCCCGGGCACCGTTCCGGCCGAGCATGCGCTGGCGCTCTCCTTCCTTCACCACAACATCCGTACGCGCGACGAGTGGGCCGTCTCCGCGAGGCCCGAATTGCACCGGACGATGGACATGATGCCGGTCGAGGCCATCAATCCAAAGAAGGCGCTGGCCGCCTTGCCGCCGCTGATCAAGGGTTACATGCGCCTTGGCGCGATGGTCGGCGATGGCGCCGTGGTCGACCATGCATTCCGCACCACCGACGTGCTGATCGTTTTGCCGATCAGCAACATCTCCGGCCGCTACCTCAATTATTACGGTGCGGATGCCGGGCGGTTCGCGACTTCGGTATCCTGACAGGCGTCCGACGCAATTAACCAGATATTAAGGATCGATTTGACTTTCGGCCTCGAAAGAGACGATAGTCTTGTCAAGAAGAATTTTAGTTTTATGACGAAATAGTAGAAAGATCAACGGAGAGAGCCGTCAGCTTCAAATGAGATTGGCGTGTATTTTGCTCTATCTCCACATTATTTCATCGCATAGGAAGTAAGTCTTCCATTATGTATTGAGCTCGACCCCTTTCCCAAGGGTGTCGAGCTCTTCTTTTGTGCGCAGGTCTATGTTGTTTCTGTGTTGGCTCGACACACCCTGCTCCATCGATGGACAGGGTGTGTCTCGAAATCGGACATTGTGCGCCGATGTCACATTCCGGCGTTGTAGGCCGCGATTGCTGCCATGTTGACGATGTCGGAATCCTTCGCCGACATCGAAACGATCTGCACCGATTTGTCGAAGCCGACCAGCAGTGGCCCGATGACGGTCGAGCCGCCGAGTTCCTGCAGCATCTTGGTCGAGATCGAGGCGGAGTGGAACGCCGGCATGACGAGCACGTTGGCCGTGCCCGAAAGGCGGCAGAAGGGGTACTGTTCCATCACCTTCGGATTGAGTGCCACGTCGGCGGCCATCTCGCCGTCATATTCGAAGTCGACGCGGCGCTTGTCGAGAATGTTGACCGCCTCGCGCACCCGTTCCGAGCGTTCGCCGGACGGGTGGCCGAAGGTCGAGTAGGCGAGCATCGCGACGCGCGGTATGTAGCCGAGGCGCTTGGCAAGACCAGCTGCTTCCTCGGCGATATCGGCGAGCTCCTCCGACGACGGCATGTCGTGTACCGCCGTGTCTGCGACCAGCACGGTGCGGCCACGGCAGAGCGCGATCGACACGCCGATGACCCGATGGCCCGGCTTCGGATCGATGCAGCGGCGCACGTCTTCCAGCGCCGTCGAATAGTTGCGGGTGATGCCCGTCACCATGCCGTCGGCATCGCCGAGCGCGACCATGCAGGCGGCAAAGTGGTTGCGGTCGTTGTTGATCAACCGCTGGGCATCACGGAAGAGGTAACCCTTTCGCTGCAGCCGGGCGTAAAGATAGTCGGTGTAAGCGCCGACCCGCTTGGAGACCCGGGCATTGACGATCTGGATCCCGGGGCGGTCGAGATCAATGCCCTCGCGCTCCGCCGTCTCGCGCATGCGGTCCTCGCGGCCGAGCAGGATCGCCGTGCCGAGCTGCTGGTTGGCATAGGCGATCGCCGAACGCATGACCTGCACCTCTTCGCCTTCGGCAAAGACGATGCGCTTCGGCTGGCGACGGACGCGCTCGTAGATCCGCTGCAGCGTCGAGGCGATCGGGTCGCGGCGGGCGGAGAGCTGTCGGCCATAGGCTTCGAGATCGGTGATCGGCTTGCGGGCGACGCCGCTTTCCATCGCGGCCTTGGCGACGGCCATCGGGATCGCCGAGATCAGCCTCGGGTCGAAGGGAACCGGGATGATGTACTGCGCGCCGAAGCGCGGGCGGTTGCCCTGGTAGGCGGCTGCCACATCGTCAGGCACATCTTCCTTGGCAAGGCTTGCCAGCGCCTCGGCGGCCGCGATCTTCATGGCGTCGTTGATCGTCGAGGCGCGCACATCGAGCGCGCCGCGGAAGATGTAGGGGAAACCGAGCACGTTGTTGACCTGGTTCGGATAGTCCGAACGGCCGGTCGCGACGATCGCGTCGTCACGGATGCGCGCGACTTCCTCGGGCGTGATTTCCGGATCCGGGTTGGCCATGGCGAAGATGATCGGCCGCGGCGCCATCGAGCGGACCATGTCTTCGGAAAGCGCGCCCTTGGCGGAAAGGCCGAAGACCACGTCGGCGCCCTCGATCGCCTCGGCAAGCGTGCGGCGGTCGGTCTTGACCGCGTGCGCCGACTTCCACTGGTTCATGCCTTCGGTGCGGCCCTGGAAGATCACGCCCTTGGTGTCGCAGAGGATGACGTTTTCCGGGTTGAAGCCCATCGCCTTGATGAGTTCGATGCAGGCGATCGCCGCCGCACCCGCACCGTTGCAGACGAGCTTGGTGGTCTTGAAGTCGCGACCGGTCAAGGCCAGCGCGTTGATGAGGCCGGCCGCGGCAATGATGGCGGTGCCATGCTGGTCGTCGTGGAACACCGGAATGTCCATGACCTCGCGCAGCTTCTGCTCGATGATGAAACAGTCCGGCGCCTTGATGTCCTCGAGGTTGATGCCGCCGAAGGAGGGGCCGAGGAAGCGCACGCAGTTGATGAACTCGTCGACGTTTTCTGTATCGACCTCAAGGTCGATGGAATCGACGTCGGCGAAGCGCTTGAACAGTACCGCCTTGCCTTCCATGACCGGCTTGGAGGCGAGTGCCCCGAGATTACCGAGGCCGAGAATGGCCGTGCCGTTGGAGATGACCGCGACCATGTTGCCGCGCGTGGTGTAATCGTAGGCGGTGGAGGGGTCCGCGGCGATTGCCTTGACCGGCACGGCAACGCCGGGCGAATAGGCAAGCGACAGGTCGCGCTGCGTGGCCATGGCCTTGGTAGGGGAAATCTCCAGCTTTCCGGGGCGACCCTGCGAGTGAAAATCGAGCGCTTCCTGCGCGGTGACGCTCGTCATTGTGCGATCGGTCTTGTCGTTGGCCGGCATGTTTCCTCTATCCTCCTGTGGGCGACCCTGTCGGGCCGCCTCTTTATGGTTGTCGTCTATAATTGCTTGGCGATAGTGTGCCATCTCTTTTTTCGGGACAATCATGAATTTCGTGACAGACCAATCGAGCCGCTCCGGCGAGGTGTTTTCTGCAGCTGAACTGGCGACCGAGGAGAGCCGCTCCACGGCCACGCCGATGATGGAGCAGTTCATCGAGATCAAGGCGAATAACCCGGATTCGCTGCTGTTCTACCGCATGGGCGACTTCTACGAGCTGTTCTTCCAGGACGCCGTCGAGGCATCGCGGGCGCTCGGTATCACACTGACGAAGCGCGGCCAGCATATGGGGCAGGAAATCCCGATGTGCGGCGTGCCGGTGCATGCCGCCGACGATTACCTGCAGAAACTGATCGGCCTGGGCTTCCGCGTCGCCGTCTGCGAGCAGGTCGAGGATCCGGCCGAAGCCAAGAAGCGCGGCGGCAAATCCGTCGTGCGCCGCGACGTCGTCCGGTTGGTGACGCCGGGAACGATCACCGAGGAAAAGCTGCTTTCGCCATCCGAGACCAACTATCTGATGGCGCTCGCGCGCATCAAGAGCAGCTCGGAGCCGGCCTATGCGCTCGCCTGGATCGATATCTCGACCGGGGTCTTCCGGCTTGCCGAAACGGCCGAGAGCCGGCTGCTCGCCGATATCCTGCGCATCGAGCCGCGTGAACTGATCCTCGCCGACACCGTCTTCCACGATCCGGAACTGCGTGCCGTGTTCGACGTGCTCGGCCGGGTGGCGGTGCCGCAGCCGGCCGTGCTGTTCGACAGCGCCACGGCCGAGGGCCGCATCGCCCGCTATTTCGGCGTCAAGACGCTCGATGGTTTCGGCAGCTTCTCGCGCGCCGAAATGGCGGCCGCATCCGCTGCCATCTCCTATGTCGAAAAGACCCAGCTTGCCGAACGTCCCGCCCTCGGCACGCCCGAGCGCGAGAGCGCGGCCTCGACGCTGTTCATCGACCCGGCGACGCGCGCCAACCTCGAACTGGTCAAGACTTTGTCGGGCGCCCGCGAAGGCACGCTGCTGAAGGCGCTCGACCGGACGGTGACGAGCGGCGGCGCGCGGCTCTTGGCCGAGCGGTTGATGTCGCCGTTGACGGATCCCGATCGCATCAACCAGCGGCTCGATTCAATCGAGATCCTGGCCGGCCAGCCGTCCTTTGCGGGCGACCTCAGGGATCAACTGCGGCGCGCGCCCGATATGCCACGCGCGCTGTCGAGGCTCGCGCTCGGCCGCGGCGGTCCGCGCGATCTCGGCGCCATCCAGGCCGGTCTCCGGGCGGCGGCATCGATCTCGGGGCTGATGGCCTCGGGCAATCTTTCCGAGGAACTCGTTGAGGCGCGCGCAGCGATCGACGCCTTGCCGTCGTCCGTCCTCGACCACCTCGATGCGATGCTGGCCGACGAGCTGCCGCTCCTCAAGCGCGATGGCGGCTTCCTGCGCGAGGGGGCAAATGCCGACCTCGACGAAGTGCGGGGGCTGCGCGACCAGTCCCGCCGCGTCATCGCCGGGCTGCAGCTGCAATATTCCGAAGAGACCGGCATCAAGTCGCTGAAGATCAAGCACAACAATGTGCTTGGCTACTTCATCGAGGTGACGGCGGGCAATGCCGGCTCGATGACCGACACGGACGAGGGCCGCGCCCGTTTCATCCATCGCCAGACCATGGCGAATGCCATGCGCTTTACCACCACCGCCCTTGCCGAGCTTGAGAGCAAGATCGCTAATGCCGCCGATCGGGCGCTGTCGATCGAGCTTGCCGCCTTCGAGGCGATGACGACTGATGTCGTTTCGGCGGCCGAGGTCATCAAGGCGGCGTCGCTGGCGCTTGCGACCGTCGATGTGTCGGCCGGCCTGGCGATCCTTGCGGAAGAACAGAACTATGCCCGCCCGGTCGTAGACCACACGCGCATGTTCGCCATCGAGGGCGGCCGCCACCCCGTCGTCGAGCAGGCGTTGAAGCGCCAGGCAGCCAGCGCCTTCGTCGCCAACGGCTGCGACCTGTCGCCGCCATCTGGCGAAGAGGGCGGGGCGATCTGGCTGCTGACGGGCCCGAACATGGGCGGTAAGTCGACGTTCCTCAGGCAGAATGCGCTGATCGCGATCATGGCGCAGATGGGCACCTTCGTGCCTGCCGCAAGCGCCCATATCGGCATCGTCGACCGGCTGTTCTCGCGCGTCGGCGCCTCCGACGATCTTGCCCGCGGCCGCTCGACCTTCATGGTCGAGATGGTCGAGACGGCGGCGATCCTCAACCAGGCGACCGATCGCTCGCTTGTTATCCTCGACGAGATCGGCCGCGGCACCGCCACCTTCGATGGCCTGTCGATCGCCTGGGCCTCGGTCGAGCACCTGCACGAGGCCAACCGCTGCCGCGGCCTGTTTGCGACCCACTTCCATGAGCTGACCGTGCTGTCGGAAAAGCTGGGCCGACTGTCTAATGCCACCATGCGCGTCAAGGAATGGCACGGCGACGTGATCTTCCTGCATGAGGTCGGGCCGGGTGCGGCCGACCGCTCCTATGGTATCCAGGTCGCCCGTCTCGCCGGGCTGCCAGCCTCGGTGGTCTCCCGGGCCAAGGACGTGCTCGCCAAGCTCGAAGACGCCGATCGCAAGAACCCGGCAAGCCAGCTGATCGACGATCTGCCGCTGTTCCAGGTGGCGATCCGCCGCGAAGAGGCCAAGCCCGCCGGCAACTCCAGGGTTGACGAGGCGCTGAAGGCGCTCAACCCGGACGATATGACGCCGCGCGAAGCGCTGGATGCGCTCTACGCGCTGAAGAAGGAACTGAGTGCCCGGTGACGGGCGCGCTGTTTTTGCTGTGCATGGGCCGATGAAAAAGGCTATACAGCGCCGCGCGCCTTGAAAGGGCGTGGCGATCAGCCGGTAGTAATTCGAAACGCTGCACGGTCCCGGTTCGGCCTTGATCGGATGGGAGCATGCAGGAACGCTGTTCAAACAGCGGATCACGCAACCAGTCGGACAGGACGCCCCTCGGCACTTCATGGGCAGACACGAAACTTCCTTTCCCGAAATTCTCGATGTCGCAGCGCTTCGGGCGAAATGCGACTTCATCGCATCGGCCCATGCCGAGCAGCGCGAGCCAATGCGCCAGGCATTGCTTGCCGCCTTCAAGCAGGCAAATGTTGCAGGCCGCGCCAAGGCGCGCGAACTGTTTGCCGGCGACGGCGGCGGCATTCTTTGTGCCGAACGCATTTCGTGGCTGCAGGACCAGCTGATCACGGTGCTGCATGATTTCGTGCTGAACGAAATCTTTGACGCGGCCAATGCGCCGCCGGCAAGCCGCATCGCGGTTGCTGCCGTCGGCGGCTACGGTCGCGGTACGCTGGCGCCGGGCTCCGACATCGACCTGCTCTTCCTGCTGCCGATGAAGAAAGCGGTCTGGGCAGAGCCCGCCATCGAGTTCATGCTCTATATTCTGTGGGATCTGGGCTTCAAGGTCGGTCACGCCACGCGCACGATCGAGGACTGCATCAGGCTCTCGCGCGCCGACATGACGATCCGCACCGCGATCCTCGAAACCCGCTACATCTGTGGGTCGGAAACGCTGGCGGCCGAGCTCGAAACGCGCTTCGACCATGAGATCGTGCGCAACACCGGGCCGGATTTCATCGCCGCCAAGCTCGCCGAGCGTGACGAGCGCCACCGCAAGGCCGGCGACACCCGTTACCTGGTCGAGCCCAATGTCAAGGAAGGTAAGGGCGGGCTGCGGGACCTGCACACGCTGTTCTGGATCGCCAAGTATTTCTACCGGGTCAAGGATTCGGCCGACCTGGTGAAGCTCGGCGTTCTCTCCCGAACCGAGTACAAGCTGTTCCAGAAGGCCGAGGACTTCCTCTGGGCGGTGCGCTGCCACATGCATTTCCTGACCGGCAAGTCCGAGGAGCGGCTGTCCTTCGACATCCAGCGCGAGATCGCCGAGGCACTCGGCTATCACGACCATCCCGGCCTTTCAGCGGTCGAGCGCTTCATGAAGCACTACTTCCTGGTGGCGAAAGACGTCGGCGACCTCACCCGCATCTTCTGCGCAGCACTTGAGGATCAGCAGGCAAAGGACGCGCCGGGCCTGTCCGGCATCATCGGCCGCTTCACCCATCGCAGCCGCAAGATCGCCGGAACGCTCGATTTCGTTGACGATGGCGGGCGCATCGCGCTGGCGAGCCCCGACGTCTTCAAGCGCGATCCGGTCAATCTGCTGCGCTTCTTCCACATCGCCGATATCAACAATCTCGAGTTCCACCCGGCAGCCCTTCGCCAGGTGACGCGCTCGCTCGGCCTGATCAAGCCGCAGCTGCGCGAGAACGAGGAAGCCAACCGGCTGTTCCTGTCGATCCTGACCTCGCGCCGCAAGCCGGAGCTGATCCTTCGCCGCATGAACGAGGCGGGTGTGCTTGGCCGCTTCATTCCGGATTTCGGCAAGATCGTCTCGATGATGCAGTTCAACATGTATCATCACTACACGGTGGATGAGCATCTGCTGCGCGCAGTCGACGTTCTCTCGCGGGTCGAGCGCGGCATCGAGGAGGATGCGCACCCGCTGGTCGCCAAGCTGATGCCGGGGATCGAGGAGCGCGAGGTGCTCTATGTCGCCGTGCTTCTGCACGATATCGCCAAGGGTCGGCCGGAGGATCATTCGGTTGCCGGCGCCAAAGTGGCGCGCCGCCTATGCCCGCGCTTCGGCCTGACGCCGAAGCAGACCGAGCTTGTCGCCTGGCTGATCGACGAGCACCTGACGATGTCGATGGTCGCCCAGACCCGCGACCTCAACGACCGCAAGACCATCGTCGATTTCGCCGAGCGGGTGCAGTCGCTCGACCGGCTGAAGATGCTGTTGATCCTCACCGTCTGCGACATCCGTGCCGTCGGCCCGGGCGTGTGGAACGGCTGGAAGGGGCAATTGCTCCGCACGCTCTATTATGAAACCGAACTCCTGCTTTCGGGCGGCTTCTCCGAGTTGTCGCGCAAGGAGCGTGCGGCCCATGCCGCAACGATGTTGAGCGACGCCTTGACCGACTGGCAGGAAAGCGAGCGCGAAGCCTATGTCCGGCTGCACTACCAGCCCTATCTGCTGACGGTGGCGCTTGAAGACCAGATCCGCCACGCCCGCTTCATCCGCGAGGCCGACGCCGCCGGAAAGGCGCTGTCGACCATGGTGCGCACGCACCAGTTCCACGCGATCACCGAAATCACCGTGCTTTCGCCCGACCATCCGCGGCTTTTGACGGTTATCGCCGGCGCCTGCGCGGCGGCCGGCGCCAACATCGTCGATGCGCAGATCTTCACGACATCCGACGGCCGGGCGCTCGATACCATCCTTGTCAACCGCGAGTTTCCCGTCGACGGCGACGAGACGCGACGCGCAGCCAGCATCGGCAAGCTGATCGAGGACGTCCTGTCGGGCCGCAAGCGCCTGCCCGAGGTGATCGCCAGCCGCACCAAGGTGAAGAAGCGCAACAAGGCCTTCACCGTCACCCCCGAGGTGACGATCAGCAACACGCTGTCGAACAAGTTCACGGTCATCGAGGTCGAGTGCCTCGACCGCCCCGGCCTGCTGTCGGAGATCACCGCCGTGCTCTCGGACCTTTCGCTCGACATCGCCTCGGCGCACATCACCACCTTCGGCGAGAAGGTCATCGACACCTTCTACATCACCGATCTCGTCGGCCAGAAGGTCACCAGTGAAAACCGCCAGATGAACATCGCCGCCCGCCTGAAAGCCGTCATGGCCGACGAGGCCGACGAGGTCCGAGACCGGATGCCGTCCGGCATCATCGCGCCTGCTGCAGGCACGTCCTCCGCTCAAAGAACGACAAAAGCCGAAACATGAGTCTGGTCAAGAAATTTGCAACCGTCGGCGGCGCCACGCTCGGCAGCCGCCTCTTCGGCTTCATCCGCGAAACCTTCATGGCGGCAGCCCTTGGCACCGGCCCGGTCGCCGATGCTTTCAACACCGCTTTCCGCCTGCCCAACACCTTCCGCCGGCTATTTGCCGAGGGCGCGTTCAATTCCGCCTTCGTGCCGCTCTTTGCCAAGGAGATCGAGGCGAACGGCATGGAAGGCGCGCGGCGCTTCTCGGAAGAGGTGTTCGGCGTCCTCTTCACGGTGCTGTTGTTCCTGACGATCGCGATGGAACTGACGATGCCCTTCATCGTCAGCAACCTGATCGCGCCCGGTTTCGCCAACGATCCGGCAAAGCTCGGCAACACCGTCATCTTCGCGACGATCATGTTCCCCTATCTCGCCTGCATGTCGCTGGCCGCGATGATGGCCGGCATGCTGAATTCGCTGCACCGCTATTTCGCCGCGGCGATCGCGCCGGTGTTCCTCAACATCATCCTCATCGGTATCCTGGGCTATGCCTGGTACGTGGGCCAGGATCCGATTGCCGTCGGCTATGGCCTCTCCTGGGGCGTGATGGCCGCCGGTCTCGTGCAACTGGCGATCGTCTGGGTCGCCGTGCGCAATGCCGGCATCAAGATCGGCTTTCGCCGGCCGCGGCTGACGGCCAATGTCCGGCGGCTGCTGGTGCTGGCGTTGCCGGCCGCAATCACCGGCGGCATCACCCAGATCAACCTGCTGATCAACACCAACATTGCCTCGGCGCAGGCGGGCGCGGTCTCCTCGCTCGTCTATGCAGACCGCATCTATCAGCTTCCGCTGGGCGTCGTCGGCATCGCGGTCGCAACCGTGCTGTTGCCGGAACTGGCGCGGGCGCTGCGCTCCGGCAACCTCAACGAGGCGTCGAACCTGCAGAACCGTTCGGTGGAGTTCACCCTGTTCCTGACCTTGCCGGCGGCAGCTGCCCTGTTGGTGATGTCCGAGCCGATCGTCCGGCTGCTGTTCGAACGCGGCGAGTTTCACGCGTCGTCGACCGTGGTCGTCGGCCATATCCTGGCTATCTACGGCCTCGGCCTGCCGGCCTTTGTGCTGATCAAGGCCTTCATCCCCGGCTTCTTCGCCCGCGAGGACACGCGCACGCCGATGATCTTTGCCGGTATTTCGGTTGCGGTGAACGTGTCGCTGGCGCTGACCTTGTTTCCTCGGCTGGGGGCAAGCGGTATCGCCACGGCGGAAATCGTTGCCGGCTGGGTCAATGCTGTGCTCCTGTTCGGCATGCTCGTCTGGCGTGGCCACTGGGGGCGCGACATCCCGCTTCTAACCCGCATTCCCCGTCTCGTCATCGCCGCCGCCGGCATGGCTGTCGCCTTGCACTTTGCCCTGCAATGGCTTGCTTACGAAGTGTCGTCGGCAGCGCCCCTGATCGTGCGTGCGACCACGCTCTGCGGCCTGGTGGCCGTCGCCATGGTAATCTATTTCACGATCGCCTTCGGTATCGGCGGCGCCAACCTCGGCATGATCCGTCGCAACATCAAGCGCAAGGCGAAGGCCAAGGCCGACCCTGCACCGACCCCGGACGCGGACGCCTGAACCATCCGGCAATGAAGCGGCGATGCCTATCTTAATCGGCATCGCCCGCTTGGATTTGGGCCACTTGATTGCGCACCGTCCGACGTGCATAAGCCATGCCGTTAGCTACATGGGCGACAAGCCCTGGGGCCCTCCACCAGCCTATTGAGGACGACATGAACGAATTCAAGCCGCTCGTATTTTCCGGTGTACAGCCGACGGGCAACCTCCATCTCGGCAATTATCTCGGCGCGATCCGCAAGTTCGTGGCTTTGCAAGAAAACAACGATTGCATCTATTGCGTCGTCGACCTCCATTCGATCACGGCCCAGCTCGTGCACGAGGACCTGAAGGGGCAGATCCGCTCGATCGCCGCAGCCTTCATCGCTTCCGGCATCGACCCGGAAAAGCACATCGTCTTCAACCAGTCGGCCGTGCCGCAGCACGCCGAACTCGCCTGGATCTTCAACTGCGTCGCCCGCATCGGCTGGATGAACCGGATGACCCAGTTCAAGGACAAGGCCGGCAAGGACCGCGAGAACGCCTCGCTGGGCCTGCTTGCCTATCCGAGCCTGATGGCTGCCGACATCCTGGTCTATCGCGCCACCCACGTTCCGGTCGGCGATGACCAGAAGCAGCACCTCGAACTGACGCGCGACATCGCCCAGAAGTTCAACATCGACTTCATGGAGCACATCCGCGCCCGCGGCTATGGCGTCGACACGGTCGTTGGCGAAGAGCCCGTTCATGCCTATTTCCCGCCGGTCGAGCCGCTGATCGGCGGTGCTACGCCCCGCGTGATGTCACTGCGCGACGGCACCAAGAAGATGTCGAAGTCCGATCCGTCGGATCTTTCACGCATCAACCTGATGGACGATGCCGAAACCATCTCCAAGAAGATCCGCAAGGCCAAGACCGATCCGGACGCGTTACCGAGCGAGCTCGACGGCCTGAAGGGACGTCCAGAGGCGGACAACCTCGTCGGCATCTACGCAGCCCTTTCCGACAAGACCAAGGAACAGGTGCTGGGCGAATTCGGCGGCCAGCAGTTTTCGGTGTTCAAGCCGGCTCTGGTCGACCTGGCGGTCGAGGTTCTCGCACCGATCACCGGCGAGATGCGCCGCCTGATGGGCGACACCGCCCATATCGACGCCATCCTTCGCAACGGTGGCGAGCGGGCGCGGGCGCGTGCGGAAAAGACGATGACCGAGGTTCGCGATATCATCGGCTTTCTGCAGTAAAAGGCGAAAATGAGACCTTGCGGCGGATAATCTGGAATGTAATGTTCGCCGCATGGTCTCGACCCGACTCTCACGACTTGAAGGTCACCGCCGCAAATTCATGGCGGTGATCGACGATACCCCGGAATGCGGCCGCGCCGTGCACTATGCTGGCATGCGCGCCAAGAATTCCAATGGCGGTCTCGTCCTGCTCTACATCATCGCCGACGGCGACTTCCAGCAATGGCTGGGGGTCGAGGAAATCATGCGCGCCGAAGCACGCGAAGAAGCGGAAGCCACCCTTGCCAAGGTGGCGCAGGCCGTGCGCGAGCGCATCGGGATAGAACCGGAAATCGTCATTCGCGAAGGGGCGGCGACCGAGCAGATCCACTCGGCCATCGAAGAGGATCGCGACATCGCCATTCTGGTTCTGGCCGCAGGCTCGGCAAAGGAAGGTCCCGGTCCGCTGGTGTCGTCCATCGCCGGCAAGGCGGCAGCCTTCCCTATCCCGGTGACGGTCATCCCGGATCTTCTGACCGACGAGGAAATCGACGCGCTCAGCTGAGCTGCGTCCCTTTGCGCCCTTGCGGGGGCGGAACGAAGATCATATATTCTTTTGAACTATTCTAAAGAGCCGGTTGATGCCCTATCCCGGCGAGACGGAGAAAAACATGTTCATCCAGACCGAAGCCACGCCGAACCCGGCCACGCTCAAGTTCCTGCCGGGCAAGGTCGTGCTGGAAAACGGCACTGCCGAGTTCCGCGACGAGGAAGAAGCCCGCGCCGGCTCGCCGCTTGCTGCCCGGCTGTTCTCGATCCCCGGCGTCAGCGGCGTCTATTTCGGCTACGACTTCATCACCGTCAGCAAGGACGGGCAGGAGTGGCAGCACCTGAAGCCCGCCATCCTCGGCTCGATCATGGAGCACTTCATGTCCGGCGCGCCGATCATGGCCGGTGCCGGCCGTGCCGAGCAACTGGATGAGGAAGACGAATTCTTCGAGCCCGGCGACGAGACTATTGTCGCCACCATCAAGGAATTGCTCGAAACCCGTGTTCGCCCGGCCGTTGCGCAGGACGGTGGCGATATCACCTTCCGCGGCTTCAAGGACGGCACGGTGTTCCTGAACATGAAGGGTGCCTGCTCGGGCTGCCCGTCGTCGACGGCGACCTTGAAGCATGGCGTGCAGAATCTGCTGCGTCACTTCGTTCCCGAGGTGGAAGCGGTCGAAGCCGTCTGATATCGCGATGGCGAACTGCTGCGCCCTTCGGGGCCGTGGCCGGTCTGTTTGTCGAGTAAGCGTGACCGCGATGCCATGGGGCGTCGCGGCAGGGTGCGTCTGGAACTGCTGCAACTGAAATGATCGTCCTTGCCATCGACACCTCCGGGTCCGGCTGTTCCGCTGCCATCTATGACAGTGGCTCTGACGCCATTCTCGGACAATCCGGGGCCGATATCGGCCGTGGCCATGCCGAACGGCTGATGGAGTTCGTCGACGAGGCCCTCGCCAGCGCCGATCGCCCGATTGGCGATATCGATCGCATCGCCGTTACCATCGGCCCGGGATCGTTTACCGGCATTCGTGTCGGGGTCGCGACCGCGCGCGGTCTGGCGCTTGCGCTTGGCAAACCGGCAGTCGGCATTTCCTCACTTCACGTTCTTGCGGAGGAAGCCCGCGCCGCGGCGCCGGGCAAAGCGGTGCTGATCGCCATCGACGCCAAGCGCGACGAAGTCTATGTCCAGGCGTTCGATGCGGCAGGCCAGGCCGTCACGGAGCCGGAAGCGCTCGCCGTCATGACCGCCCGCGACCGCTTTGCCGGTTTTGAGGGGGGCGTTGCCGGTTCGGGCGCCGAACTCCTGACCTCCGTGACACCGGTCAAGACCGCCGATCTTGTCGATATTGCAGTGGTCGCGCGGCTTGGAGCCGGCGCAGATCCAGCCTCGGCCAAGCCGAAGCCGCTATATCTTCGGGGGCCCGACGCCAAGCCGCAAGCGGGCTTCGCTGTGACCCGAGCCTAGACCCCGATGAGCTTAACCGACTACTTCACGCGCCGTGCCGAGTTCGACATCTTCCCGCTGGAGGAGCCTGATCTGATCGCCGCCGCCGGTCTGCATCGCCAGCGCTTCGCCTCTCCCTGGAGCGATGGTGAAATCCATGCCCTGCTGGTCCAGGACACGGTGTTCGGTTTCGTCGCCCGCCAGACCAACGGTTCGTTGCGGCCCGCCTTTGGCGGTTTCGTGCTGTCGCGCGCTGTTGCCGGCGAGGCCGAAATCCTGACGATCGGCGTCGATCCCCGTTATGCCCGCTCCGGTCTCGGCTGGCGGCTGATGCAGGCGGCGATGCGCGAAGCCTCCGTCAAGGGATCGGACACGCTCTTCCTCGAGGTGGACGAGACCAATCAGGCCGCGATCGGGCTTTACCGTAAGCTCGGCTTCCTCAAGGTCGGCGAACGCCGTGCCTATTATCAGGACAAGGCAGGACAGCGCACCGCCGCGCTTGTCATGCGGCTCGATCTTCGCTAGTGCGAAGCCGACTGGTTTGGCACGTATCGGATGAGCCAAACCTTCGCACAACCATGCGGAGTGGTGCGTGAACGGCGCAGGAAATCCTTTTCGATGATCAATTGGCTGCGCATCGCCCTGTTCGCGCTGGTGCTGGCGCTGGCCTCGCTCGTGCTGATACCGCTGCAGATCGTCTGCCTGTGGCTGGACCTGAAGCCACGCCGCCTGTTGCCGCGCTATTGGCACCGCATGGCCTGCTACCTGCTCGGCATCAAGGTGCGAGTCCATGGCATACCGGACCGCCGCCGACCCCTGCTTCTGTGCGCCAACCACGCCTCGTGGAAGGATATCCTGGTTTTGTCCTCAGTGGCCGATGTCGTCTTCGTCGCCAAGTCCGAGGTCAAAGAATGGCCGGTCTTCGGCGTTCTCGCACGGTTGCAGGCTTCGATCTTTGTCGTGCGGGAACAGAAGCGTGCAACGGGAAAACAGGTGAGCGAGATCGGTCAGCGGCTGGCCAGCGGCGAGATCGTCGTGCTCTTCCCGGAAGGCACGACCTCGGACGGCAACCGCCTGCTTGAGATCAAGACGTCGCTGTTCGGCGCTGCCGCCTCTGCCGTACCGCATTCGCCGACCGGCCTAGTTCACGTCCAGCCGGTGGCGATCTCCTACACCGGCATCCACGGAATGCCGATGGGACGCTTCAACCGGCCGATCGCCGCCTGGCCGGGCGATACCGGTCTTGCGCCCCATCTGCTCGGCATCCTGCGCGAAGGCGCGATCGAGGTGGATGTCGATTTCGGTGAGGCCGTGGACTACGACCATCACACCAACCGCAAGGAAGTCAGCCGCGTCATCGAGCAGCGCATCCGCTCGATGCTATCGGATCGCCTGCGCGGGCGGGCCTGACGCCGCGAGCGACGCGAAAGCCGGGCAGCGAAAATACTTCAATTCCGGCCCGCTTTGCACTAAAGAACCGGCATGACCCAGGAAACAGCTCTTCTGACGACGCCCGCAGCGGGCGACGAACGCACGCCGGCCCGCAAGGTTTTCGTCAAGACCTACGGCTGTCAGATGAACGTCTACGATAGCGACCGCATGTCGGATGCGTTGACGCGTGACGGCTATATCTCGACGGATGTGCTCGAGGATGCCGACTTCGTCCTGCTCAACACCTGTCACATCCGCGAGAAGGCGGCAGAAAAAGTCTATTCCGAGCTTGGCCGCCTGCGTGATCTGAAAAAGGCAAAGGCGCTCGAAGGCCGGGAGATGGTGATCGGCGTCGCCGGCTGCGTCGCGCAGGCCGAGGGCAACGAGATCCTGCGCCGCGCGCCGGCCGTCGACCTCGTCATCGGCCCGACCACCTACCACCGCCTGCCGGAAGCATTGAAGCGCGCCCGCAACGGCGAGCGCGTCGTCCAGACCGATTACGCGGTCGAAGACAAGTTCGAGCATCTGCCGGCACCCGACAAGGCCAGGACCCGGGCGCGCGGCGTCACGGCGTTTCTGACGGTGCAGGAAGGTTGCGACAAGTTCTGCACCTTCTGCGTCGTTCCCTATACGCGCGGCTCGGAGGTTTCCCGCCCCGTCGCCCAGATCCTGTCCGAGGCACAGAAGCTGGTCGAGGCCGGTGTGCGCGAAATCACGCTGCTCGGCCAGAACGTCAACGCCTGGCATGGTCTCGGCCCTGATGGTCGCGAGTGGGGCCTGGGTGATCTCCTGCAGTGTCTTGGCGACATCGAGGGGTTGGCACGGCTGCGTTATACGACCAGCCATCCGCGCGATATGGACGACAGCCTGATCGAGGCGCATCGCTCGATGCCGAAGCTGATGCCCTATCTGCACCTGCCGGTGCAGGCGGGCTCCGACCGCATCCTCAAGGCGATGAACCGGCGGCATACGGCAGCCGAGTATCTGGCGCTCATCGAGCGCATCCGCGCGGTGCAGCCCGACCTTGCCCTGTCGGGCGATTTCATCGTCGGCTTCCCCGGCGAGACCGACGAGGACTTCGAAGACACGATCCGGCTCATTGAAGCCGTGGGTTATGCACAGGCATTTTCGTTCAAATATTCGACCCGTCCGGGCACGCCGGGTGCCGACCTTGACGATCAGGTTCCGGAGGACGTCAAAGCCAAGCGTCTGGAAAGATTGCAGGCTTTGCTGATTTCGCAGCAACGCGCCTTCGCCGAATCCTGTGTCGGGCGCGAAATCGATCTGCTTTTGGAGAAGCCGGGCCGCATGCCCGGGCAGCTCGTCGGTCGTTCGCCGTGGCTGCAGCCTGTGAATGTTGATGCAAAAGCATCGCAAATCGGTGACATTATCAAGGTGCGAATCATCAAGGCAGGATCCAACAGTCTGTTTGCCGAGATGATCGGGTAAGGACCGAAAACAGGAGCCTGAACCGCTTGAACGGACACGAACTGATCTCTTCATCATCGCGCCAGTCGAAAACAACTGCGACAGACGCCAATCACTTCGTGCTCACATTTGAGAACAACCGGTTCGCCAGCGAACTCTTCGGGCAGTTCGACCAGAACCTGAAGCTCCTGGAGGAGCGGCTCCGGATCGAAGCGCATCCACGCGGCAATTCCGTTGCGATCTCAGGCGATGTCGTGGCCACCAATCAGGCCCGTCGCGCACTCGATTTTCTCTACGGACGGTTGCAGAGCGGCGGATCGATCGATACGTCGGATGTGGAGGGTGCGATCCGGATGGCGGTCGCTGCCGATGATCAGCTACAATTGCCGACCATGGAGAAAAAAGCCAAATTGACGATGGCGCAGATTTCAACGCGCAAGAAGACGATCGTTGCCCGCACACCGACGCAGGATGCCTATATCCGCGCGCTGGAGCGCTCCGAGCTCGTCTTCGGCGTCGGTCCGGCCGGTACCGGCAAGACCTACCTTGCGGTTGCCCACGCGGCCCAGTTGCTTGAGCGTGGCGCCGTCGACCGCATCGTGCTCTCCCGTCCGGCCGTCGAAGCCGGCGAGCGCCTCGGCTTCCTGCCGGGCGACATGAAAGAGAAGGTCGATCCTTATCTCAGGCCGCTATACGATGCGCTCTACGACATGATGCCGGGCGACAAGGTGGAGCGTGCCATCACGGCGGGCGTCATCGAAATCGCGCCGCTTGCCTTCATGCGCGGTCGCACGCTCGGAAATGCCGCCGTCATCCTTGACGAGGCGCAGAACACGACATCGATGCAGATGAAGATGTTCCTGACCCGTCTCGGCGAAAACGGCCGGATGATCGTGACGGGTGACCCAAGCCAGGTTGACCTGCCGCGCGGCGTCAAGTCGGGCCTGGTCGAGGCCCTGCAGATCCTGCGCGGCGTCGAAGGCGTTTCGGAAATCCGTTTCAAGGACGTCGACGTCGTGCGCCACCCGATGGTCGCACGTATCGTCAGGGCCTACGAAGCCCAGACGGCCGTGCACGATGAAAGCGAGCAGGGCGACCGCCGATAGCGGTCGTCGCAATCATGAGTGCATTGGATATCCAGATCAGCGTCGAAGAGGGCAATTGGCCCGACGAAGACACGCTTCTCGCTTTTTCGTCGCCGGTGCTTGAGGCCGCGGCCGCCTTCCTGAAGGCGGAAGAAGGCCAGCCATTCCCGAAGATGCAGCCCGAGTTGTCGCTGGTTTTCACCGACGACGCCTCCATTCGCACGATCAATGCGGAGTGGCGCAGCCAGGACAAGCCGACCAATGTTCTATCCTTTCCGGCGTTCCCGGTAACGCCCGGCAAGATGCCGGGACCGATGCTCGGCGACATCATCGTGGCACGCGAGACGCTGGAGCGCGAAGCGGCGGATCTTGAAAAAACCTTCGACGCGCATCTGACGCATCTTCTCGTGCATGGATTCCTGCATCTTTTCGGTTATGATCATATGGTAGATGATGAAGCCGAAAGAATGGAAAGCCTGGAGACTCGCATTTTAGCGCGTCTTGGCTTATCTGATCCCTACGGGGACCGATCCCCGGATTAACAGTTTGGACCAATGAGCGACTTTAAAACACAGCCCGTCGCAATGGCGACCGAGGAGGCCGATGCCTCCGGAGAGGCGGAGGCGGGCAGTAGTAGCACCGCCACTCGACAAGAGGGCACCAAATCCACATCGTCCTTCTGGAGCCGGGCCGCGCGCATTTTGCGTGGCGCCAATCCTTCGAGCCTCCGCGAGGACCTCGCCGACGCACTGCTGACGGATGCCGACAGCAACACGGCATTTTCGCCCGAAGAGCGGGCGATGCTCAACAACATCCTGCGCTTCCGCGAAGTGCGCGTCGAAGACGTGATGGTTCCGCGTGCCGATATTGAGGCCGTCGACCAGAGCATCACCATCGGCGAGCTGATGGTGATCTTCGAGGAGTCCGGCCGCTCGCGCATGCCGGTCTACAATGAAGGCCTCGATGATCCGCGCGGCATGGTGCATATTCGCGACCTGCTCGCCTATGTGACCAAGCAGGCCCGCAACCGCCGTCGCAACGGCAAGGCGCAGACCGTTGCTGCGTCGGCTTCCGCCGAGAAGGCGCCGCGATCGCCGAAGGCGACCTTCGATCTGTCGCGCGTCGATCTTGGCAAGTCTCTGGAAGAGGCAGGCATTATCCGCCAGCTCCTGTTCGTGCCGCCGTCGATGCTGGCGTCGGACCTGATGCAGCGCATGCAGGCCGCCCGTATCCAGATGGCGCTCGTCATCGACGAATATGGCGGCACTGATGGTCTCGTTTCGCTCGAAGACATCGTCGAGATGGTCGTCGGCGACATCGAGGACGAGCACGACGATGACGAGGTCATGTTCGCCAAGACCTCCGAGGATATCTTCGTCGCCGATGCCCGCGTCGAACTGGAGGAGATCGCCGAGGCGATCGGCTCCGATTTCGACGTGCGCGAACAGCTTGAAGATGTCGATACGCTCGGCGGCCTGATCTTCGCGTCGCTTGGGCGCATTCCGGTCCGGGGCGAGGTGGTGCAGGCACTGCCGGGCTTCGAGTTCCAGATCCTTGATGCCGATCCTCGACGCGTCAAGCGCGTGCGCATCATGCGCAAGCGTCCGCCGGCCCGTCGCCGCGTGGTGCGCCCCGAAGGCGAGTTGTCTCAGGAGCAGCTGTCCGCCAATCGCGGCAACGGCACCGAGCCGCAGCAAGCCTCGGCCAGCGAACAATAGCCTTCTTCACAAACTGCATTCCCCGCGAAGCTCTCGATCTCGAACTTCGCTGGGAACGGCAACCGGTCATCGACCGGTGATGTCCCGTTTGCGCATCAAATTCGAAGCCTGGTGCTGCAAAGGGGACAAGCAGCCACTTTTTTGGAACACTGCCGGCAACTGATTCGGTTGTTCTTCCCGCGTAGCGTCCGTGTTCTGCGGCCTGCGCCAACAGGAGGCTGCATGGAAAGACTGGCTGGCAGGATCATGCTTCTGTCGGGCGCGCCCCGGCTATTTCTGGCATTTGTCGCGGGGCTGCTGGCTGTTCTGACACAGCCGCCGTTCGGCATCTTTGCTGCCGCTTTTCTGTCCTTTCCGATCCTGGTCTGGCTGCTCGACGGCGCGACCGGTCACCCGGATGGCGGTTTGATCCGCCGGCTTTGGCCGGCAATGTCGATCGGCTGGGCCTTCGGCTTCGGCTACTTCCTCGGAGGGCTGTGGTGGCTTGGGAACGCGCTGCTGGTGGAGGCGGACAGCTTCGCCTGGGCGCTGCCGCTCGCGGTGGTCGGCCTTCCGGCCTGCCTTGCCGTGTTCTACGCACTCGCAACCCTGATTGCCCGCATCCTGTGGTCGGATGGCGTGGGGAGGATCGCGGCGTTGGCATTGGGCTTCGGCCTGGCCGAATGGTTGCGCTCATTCATCTTTACCGGCTTTCCCTGGAACGCCATCGGCTATGCGGCGATGCCGATGCCATTGATGATGCAGTCGGCCAGCGTGGTCAGCCTCGCGACCATCAACATGCTGGCGGTATTCGTCTTCGCGGCCCCGGCCCTTGCCGGGACGGGCAAGGGCGGCCGGATTGGTCTCAGCCTTGCCGTCGCACTCTGTGCCGCCCATATCGGCTTCGGATTTTATCGGCTTGCGCTGCCGGCGCCGGCCGGGCCGGACCAGCCGCTTGCCGTTCGTCTCGTCCAGCCGGTGATCGATCAGGCAAAGAAGCTCGATGATAGCGAGCGCGGCGCGATCTTCGAGGAACATCTCGCCTTGACCGCAGTGCCCGCCGAAGGCGGCGCCAGGAAGCCCGACATCGTCGTCTGGCCGGAAACCTCGATCCCGTTCGTCCTCACCGACAGCCCCGATGCGCTCGCACGCATTGCCGAAGTCCTCGATGACCAGCAGATCCTCATTGCCGGCGCGGTGCGCGCGGAAGACGCAGGCGCCGGCCTGCCGCCACGCTATTACAACTCGATCTACGTCATCGACGGGCGTGGTCAGATCATCGGCGCCGCCGACAAGGTGCACCTCGTTCCCTTTGGCGAATACCTTCCGTTCGAAGATCTGCTGACATCCTGGGGCTTAAGCTCGGTTGCAGCCGCCATGCCGGGCGGCTTCTCGGCCTCCAAGACCCGCTCCCTGTTGACCCTGCCGGGTGGGCGCACCTTCTACCCGCTCATCTGCTACGAGGCGATCTTCCCCGGTGAGATCGGCGCGGATGCGCGCGGCGCCGACGCACTGCTCAACATCACCAATGACGCCTGGTTCGGCGACACGCCGGGCCCGCGCCAGCACTTCCATCAGGCACAGTTGCGTGCAGTGGAATCAGGAATACCCCTTATCCGTGCAGCCAATAATGGTATATCAGCAATTGTTGATGCACGTGGGGTTTTAGTGGTAGGATTAGCCTACAATTATAGGGGAGTGGTCGACACAATTCTGCCGGGAAGGCTTCCTACGCCCACGAATGAGGTCATACGTAGCCGAATTTTCGGGTTGTGCGCAATCTTCCTCCTGTTGGTTGCAGTCTTCTCGCGTGTTAGTTTTAATATTAGGAAGAATTGACCTAAAACCCCTAAAATTGCATAGTGGTCCGCACCATCGGTTTATGCTGTGGCGACACTTTTGTCTTCACCGTTGCGGTTGCAGCGGTGTGCGGTGTCCTCATGTCAGTCCGTGGATGATTGAAACAGCGTGTTTAGGAACGCAGATATGATGGAAAACAAGAAGAAGCCGAACCCGATCGACATCCACGTCGGTAGCCGGATTCGTCTTCGCCGCACGATGCTTGGCATGAGCCAGGAAAAGCTGGGCGAAAGCCTGGGCATCACGTTTCAGCAGATCCAGAAGTATGAAAAAGGCACGAACCGCGTTGGTGCCAGCCGGTTGCAGAACATTTCCGGCATCCTGAATGTCCCTGTTTCCTTCTTCTTCGAAGATGCTCCCGGTGAAAACACCAGCGCTTCCGGCCTGGCCGAAGCCTCGAGCTCGAACTACGTCGTCGACTTCCTCTCTTCCTCGGAAGGGCTTCAGCTCAATCGTGCTTTCGTCAAGATCACCGATCCCAAGGTGCGTCGCAAGCTCGTCGATCTCGTCAAGGCGCTGGCTGCGGAAGCAGAGAGCGAATAGTCCCAAAACCCATCGGAATTGGAAAACAAAGCGGCCATTAGTGCCGCTTTTTTCTTGCCCGCCGTTTCCCTCTGATATTCGAAGTGATTGGCGCCGTTGTCGATATAAAGATATATTTATGTCGTTGTTCGCTTGTTTTTCGGGCGTAAAACCACTAACACGATGCCAGCGCTTTATCTTCTTGAGGGGAATTCCCGCATGCGTTCAAACTACCTGTTCACGAGTGAATCCGTGGCCGAAGGCCATCCGGACAAAGTATGTGACCGTATCTCCGACGAGATCGTCGATCTGGTCTACCGTGAAGCTGCCAAGACCGGTGTCGATCCCTGGGGCGTACGCATTGCCTGCGAAACGCTGGCAACGACGAACCGCGTCGTGATCGCCGGCGAAGTCCGTCTGCCGCCGAGCCTTCTGAAGAAGGACAAGAACGGCAACGACGTCATCAACCCCTCGAAGTTCAAGTCTGCCGCACGCAAGGCGATCCGCGACATCGGCTACGAGCAGGACGGTTTCCACTGGAAGACGGCGAAAATCGACGTTCTCCTCCACTTCCAGTCCGCACATATTGCTCAAGGCGTCGACAACGCGTCTGACAAGCAGGGCGAAGAAGGTGCCGGCGACCAGGGCATCATGTTCGGTTACGCCTGCCGCGAAACCTCGGAACTGATGCCGGCGCCGCTGTATTATTCGCACCGCATCCTGCATCTGCTCGCCGCAGCCCGCAAGAAGGGCGACGGCGAAGTCGCAAAGCTTGGCCCTGATGCCAAGAGCCAGGTCACCGTCCGCTACGTCGACGGCAAGCCGGCGGAAGTCGTCTCGATCGTTCTGTCCACCCAGCATCTCGACGAGAGCTGGGATTCGGCCAAGGTTCGTGCGGTCGTCGAGCCCTACATCCGCGAAGCGCTCGACGATCTGAAGATCGCCGCCGATTGCACCTGGTACATCAACCCGACCGGCAAGTTCGTCATCGGCGGCCCGGATGGTGACGCCGGCCTGACCGGCCGCAAGATCATCGTCGACACCTATGGTGGTGCCGCTCCGCATGGCGGCGGCGCCTTCTCGGGCAAGGACACGACCAAGGTCGACCGTTCGGCTGCCTATGCAGCCCGCTATCTTGCCAAGAACGTCGTTGCTGCCGGTCTTTCCGATCGCTGCACGATCCAGCTGTCCTACGCCATCGGCGTTGCCCAGCCGCTCTCGGTCTATGTCGACCTGCACGGCACTGGCAAGGTCTCCGAGGACCAGGTGGAAGATGCGATCCGCAAGACGATGGATCTGTCGCCGACCGGCATCCGTCGCCACCTCGATCTCAACAAGCCGATCTACGCCAAGACTGCGGCCTATGGCCACTTTGGGCGCAAGGCCGGCCGTGACGGCTCGTTCTCCTGGGAGAAGCTTGATCTGGTCAAGCCGCTCAAGGAAGCCATCGGGGCTTGACGCTTCGACATTTGCCGGACACAGAACGTCCGGCCGCTAAAGCTGAAAGGCGGATGCCCCCGAAAGGGGTGTCCGCCTTGCTCGTTGAAGGAAGATTGTCATGACTGAACCGCGCCGCAGCCGCGCTACGGAAGCCTTCTTCGGACGCCGCAAGGGCAAGCCCTTGCGCGAGCGCCAGGCGGCCCATCTCGAAACCATCCTGCCGAAACTGAAGCTCGATCTCGGTGCGGCCGCGCCGCAGGACATGAAGTCGCTCTTTCCCGAGCCGATCGATCGCATTCGGTTGGAGATCGGCTTTGGCGGCGGCGAGCATCTCATCCACCGTGCGGCGGAAAACCCCTCGACCGGTTTCATCGGTGTCGAGCCTTTCGTCAATTCCATGGCGAAGTTGATCGGGCAGATCGAGGAGAAGGGTGTCTCCAACATTCGTCTCTACAATGACGACGCCACGCAGGTGCTGGACTGGATGCCGGAGGCCTGTGTCGACCAGATCGACCTGCTCTATCCGGATCCATGGCCCAAGCGCAAACACTGGAAGCGGCGTTTCGTCTCAGCCGTCAATCTCGACCGCTTCGCCCGCGTGTTGAAGCCGGGCGGTCACTTCTGCTTTGCGTCCGATATCGATACCTACGTCAACTGGACGCTGCTGCATTGCCGCGACCATGCCGCCTTCGAATGGACGGCGGAGCAGGCTTCGGACTGGTTGACGCCGTTCGATGGCTGGCCGAGCACGCGCTACGAGGCCAAGGCACGCAGGGAAGGGCGGAGTTCCGCCTATCTGACGTTCCGCCGCGTGTAAGCGACGGCTTCTCTCAGAAATCATGCCGCAACCTGAAAGCGTCCGTTGCGCGTCAGACCTGACGCGCGGCGCTTTTGCATTCCCATGGCGAAGCGTCGCCGCGGTTGACGGTCAATGCAGGCTGACAGTCCGCAATTCGTCCTCAGCCGCCTTGTAGAAGGTGCTGGAGCGGTTGTCGGTCAAAAGGATCGGTGTGCCGTCGGCACCGAACAGGGCCCACAGATCGATGCCCGGTCCCATTTCCGGTGCTTCCGGGAAGCAACGGGAAACCTCTTCCGACCGCATCTTTCTGATATAGCCGACTTCGCCCTCGCCGAGATGTGCGAGGTCGTTCATGGACAATGACGAGGTGATGGCTTTCAGTCCCATGGTGGTACTCCGTGGTCGCCGGCCAGGGGAAAATCCCGCCGGTTATCCTACTCTGGGACTGAAATGTTAATTTTCTTTACCATACGCACCGGTTCCGGACGAACGAGATCGACCGAAAGCAGGCCGTTGCGCAATTCGGCGCCGAGAACCTTCATGCCGTCGGCAAGCACGAATGTGCGTTGAAACTGCCGGGCGGCAATGCCGCGGTGCAGGTATTCGCGATCGCCGGTATCGACCTGGCGGCCACGAATGACGAGTTGGTTTTCTTCGGTTGTGACGTCGAGATCGTCTTCGGAAAAACCGGCGACAGCAAGGGTAATGCGCAAACGCTCTGGCGCGTCGACCGAATCGTCGCCGCGGATGCGTTCGATATTGTAGGGGGGATACCCGTCATTTCCCTTGGCAATACGCTCGAGGGTCTTTTCCATCGTGTCGAAACCCAGCAGCAGTGGGCTCGTGAAAGGCGTAATTCGGCTCATTCCCAAGTCCTTGTAAGATCAAGCGACCATTAACCGGACCTGCCAAGCAGCATCCTTCCCTTAATATGGTAGCTGTGCGCAATGAGCGCAAGCCGCTTGCCTCCGGCGTGCACGCAAATCATAGTCCGCAGCGCGAGAATCCCAAGGAGGAACACAAGCGTGCCTGTGCCGAGAAAAATAATCATAGACACTGATCCCGGGCAGGACGATGCCGCCGCCATCATGCTCGCTTTCGGCAGTCCGGAAGAGATCGACCTCCTGGGGATCACGACCGTAGCCGGCAATGTTCCCCTGGCAATGACGGCGCGCAATGCCCGCATCATCTGCGAACTGTGCAACAGGACCGAGGTCAAGGTCTTTTCCGGTGCCGACCGGCCGATCGCCCGGCCGCTGGTGACTGCCGAACACGTGCACGGCAAGACCGGCCTCGACGGCCCTGCGCTCGACGAGCCGACGATGGCGCTCGAGGCGCAGCATGGCGTCGATTTCATCATCGAGACGCTGCGTGCCGAGGCGCCGGGTACGGTCACGCTCTGCACGCTCGGTCCGCTGACCAACGTCGCGCTCGCGCTTCAGAAGGCGCCCGACATCGCGCCGAAGGTGCGCGAACTGGTGATGATGGGCGGTGGCTTCTTTGAGGGTGGCAACATCACGCCGGCGGCCGAATTCAACATCTATGTCGACCCGGAAGCCGCCGACATCGTCTTCCGGTCGGGCATTCCGATCGTCATGATGCCGCTCGACGTGACCCACCGCGTGCTGACGCACAAGGCGCGCGTGGCAAAGATCCGCGAGATTGGTAGCGCACCGGCCTTCGCCATGGCCGAGATGCTGGAGTTCTTCGAGCGGTTCGATATCGAGAAATACGGCACCGATGGCGGCCCGCTGCACGACCCGACCGTGATCGCTTATCTCCTGAGGCCGGAGCTTTTCACCGGGCGTGACTGCAATGTCGAGATCGAGGTTCAGTCGCCGCTGACGACGGGCATGACCGTGGTCGACTGGTGGCAGGTGACGGGCCGCAAACACAATGC
This sequence comes from Ensifer sp. GW823-FHT05D09, assembly GCF_058795755.1. Lineage (NCBI taxonomy): Bacteria > Pseudomonadati > Pseudomonadota > Alphaproteobacteria > Hyphomicrobiales > Rhizobiaceae > Ensifer > Ensifer sp. GW823-FHT05D09. The sequence goes on from NZ_JBXAIA010000001.1 coordinate 366,430, forward strand.
CAAGGTCATGCGCCACATCGATGACCAGGGCTTCTTCGATCTGTTGACGGAGCGACTGGCACGCATCTGATCGTTGCAAGCCAGGACTACAAATGAAAACGGCGCCCCGAGAGGCGCCGTTTGCATTTCATGGGTCTGGATCAGAACTCTTCCCAATTGTCCTGGGCGAGCGCATTGGCGCCGGAGGTCTGTGTCAGCACGCGCTGTGTCGATGGTGTGTAGCCGGCACGCGCCGGGCTTGAGGTCGGACGGGCTTCGCGGGCAGGGGCAGGGGCAGGAGCCGGTGCCGGGCGTTCCGCCGTGCGCATGCGCTCGGCCGTGCCACGCAGCATCTCCGCCGAGCTCGGCTGTGCCGTGGTTCCCGAGCGTTGTGCAACGCGGAAGCGGGCGACCAGCGTGCTGAGCGCGCGTGCTTCTTCGTTCAGTGCCATGCCGGCGGCGGTGGTTTCTTCCACCATGGCGGCGTTCTGCTGGGTCACCTGGTCCATCTGGTTGACGGCCGAGTTGATTTCCTTGAGGCCGACGGCCTGCTCGGAAGCAGAGCTCGAGATCTGGCGGATCAGGCCGTTGATCTGCACCACCTGTTCGGCGATCTTTTCAAGCGCTCCACCGGCACGACCGACGAGGTCAACGCCTTCGCGCACCTGGCCGGCCGAGGTGTTGATCAGCGTCTTGATCTCCTTGGCGGCGTTTGCCGAGCGCTGAGCCAGTTCGCGGACTTCCTGGGCGACGACGGCAAAACCCTTGCCGGCATCGCCGGCGCGGGCTGCTTCGACGCCGGCGTTGAGCGCCAGCAGGTTGGTCTGGAAGGCGATCTCGTCGATGACGCCGATGATGCGGCTGACCTCGTGCGACGACTGCTCGATGCCCTTCATCGCGGCGATCGCCTTCTGCACGACTTCGCCGGACTGCCCGGCATCGCTGCTGGCGACGTCCACCGACTTTGCGGCGACCTTGGCGTTTTCGGCGCTGGCGTTGACCTGCGAGGTCAGCTCGTCGAGGGCTGCTGCCGTCTCTTCGAGGCTTGCCGCCTGCTGTTCGGTGCGGTGCGACAGGTCGTTGGCGGCACTGCTGATCTCGCTGGTGCCGTTGCCGATGTTGACGACCGAGTGGTTGACGGTGCGGATCGTCTCTTCGAGGCTATCCATCGTCGCGTTGAAGTCGCGCTTCAGCTGGGCATATTCACCGGGGAATTCGTCGGTGATGCGGAAGGCGAGATCGCCGGAGGAGAGGTGGGACAGACCCTTGCCGAGGCGGGCGACGATGTCGCGCTGAAGGGCGCTGGACGAGGCTCGCTCCGTCTCGGAACGGCTGCGCTCATGCTCGGCCTGCTCACGTTCGTGGCGGGCTTCGCCCTCAAGACGCTTGGTATCGGCCAGCTGGTGGCGGAAGCCTTCGAGCGCCTTTGCGACCTGACCGGTCTCGTCGGAGCGGTCCTGGCCGGTGATCGAATTGCCGTAGTCGCCGTTGCTGAGGTTGCGGACATCCTTGACGAGGACTGCAAGCGGCTTCTGAACGAAGCCACGGACAGCGAAGTAAAGGCCGAAAAGCACAGCGGCGAGGACGACGAGGCCGCCGATGATCATCATGTAGGTCTGGTCGCGGACCGGAGCGTTGATCGCGCTGCGCGGTACGTCGACGAGCACGATCCAGCTGGTGTTCACGCCGGATAGGGCAAAGGGATAGACGACGCGATCGAACGGTTCGTTGCCGTCATAGGACAGGTTCTTGATGACGCCCGACGCGCCGGAGGCCAGCGCCTTCTTGACGATCTCGTTGCCTTCGCCGTCATATTCCTTGAGCAGCAGGTCCGGAATCGGGGCCACCAGCCACTTGCCGGATTCAGAAAGCAGGTAGACGCGGCCGGTATCAAACGGCTTCAGCTTGGAAAGGCCGTCGGCCAGCGATGCAAGCGAAATGTCGACGCCGGAGACGCCGATCAGCTTGCCGTTGGACATGACGGGGTAAGCGATCGAGCTCATCGCGGTGGGCACGTCAGTGTCCTGCGCGGTGTAGGGCGGCGTGATCGCGCCCTTGCCGCTCTTTGCCGCAAGGCTGTACCATTCCGCATTGTAGTCCGCGCCGAAGGTCGAGAACTGGATCTCGTTGTTGCGATTTTTCGACCAATAGGGAGCGAAGATGCCTTCCTTGTTGGCGCCCAGCTCCTTGTTGTCGGCGATTTCCTCCTTGCGGCCGTCGAAGGCCTTGGGCTCTTCGGCAAACCAGCTGCCGAAGGCAAAGGGGTTCTGCTCGACATTGGCCCTGAGGATGTTGATCACACCGGCGCGTTCCATCGATTTTTCCGCATGGGCGCGGCCAAGAATGCCGGCCATCGAACGCGACGCGCTTGCAAGCTCGCCGATGCCGCCGGCGATATCAGAGGCAATGGCTTTTGCCTCGCCGCTTGCCTGATCGAGCACCAGCGTTTCGACGCGGTCCTGTGTCTGGGAGATGAGAACGAAGTTCGAGGCGAGCAACACGAGCGCGATCGTGCCGCCTGTCACCGCGATCAGCTTGGTCGCCAGCGATTTGGCTTGGAACTTGAACATGAAATCCTCACGTGCTGGGAGGTCCGCAGGCGCAAACCTGCGGCGAACGCATTTCACAATGTGGGTGAAACTCCATCATGGAGCGCCAGATGCCGACCGGCATATTGGAGGCTGCCCATTCCCCAGGGGAAATGGCTTTCTCAGGGTCTTGAATAGACGAGCAAATCTTAAGATAGGGCCAACGCGATGGCTAATTCATGCCCCGCTCATGGAGAATCTGCGTCCAGAGTTTCGCCTCCGCGACATAGGCTGTCCGGATTGCGCAAAGGCCGATAATGCGGTGGTTTCAAGCGCTTCTGGTGCTGCGGATCGCGCATTATGCACGGGCGCTCCGCTCGATAGAGACAGTGTGCATGCGTCGTGCGAAACAGTTTCCTCACGACGCGTGGTAATTCAAGTCGGCCAAGACTGCGCAACCATTCTTGACCGGGTCCACTAAAGCGCGTCGCGATCTTTCAGATACGCTTGGCGCGCTTTATGTTCTTGTTTCTGCGCCTGTCGTTATCGCAAAACCGCGGCACACTTTTGCGCCATGCTTTGGGGAAACGGACGCTTGACGTGCGGTCGGCGAGTGATCGCGCCGCACGTCAAGATGGAAGTGGCGTCCTCAGATGCGCGGTTCCACCTCGGAGGCAAGCGGGATCGAGGGCTGGGCGCCACGCTTGAGGCAGGCGAGCGATCCGGCAACGGCGGCACGACGGAGCGCGTCGGGAAAGGCGAGCTTCTCGTCGAGGCTTGCGGCGAGATAACCGCAGAACGTGTCGCCGGCGCCGACGGTGTCGACCGGATCGATCTTCAGGCCACGGGCGCGATGGACCTCGCCCTCGTGCACGGCGACGACGCCTTCGGCACCCAGCGTGACAATAACGGTGTGACCGGTTTCGGCGTGCAGCGTCTTCATCGCCTCTTCCCGTTCAGTGCTTCCGATGCCGGTCTTGCCGGCCAGAAGTTCGAACTCCGTTTCGTTGGCGATGACGATATCGGCCAGTCGACCGAGGCGGGCCGCTTCCGGGGTTAGGGGCGCGATGTTGATGACCGAGCGAATGCCTTTGCGTCGTGCCTCGGCGAGCGCCTTTTCCACCGATGCGGCCGGGATTTCCAGCTGCAGCATCAAGGTGTCGCCAGCGTGCATGCCGTCGACGGCGGCAACGGCATCGGCTTCGTTGACGGTCGCGTTGGCGCTGGCGACGACGACGATGACATTCTCGCCGTCACCGCCGACGAGAATGTGGGCCGTGCCTGTCGGCTCGTCCACCGTTTTGGTCAACGACAGGTCGGCGCCAGCTTCCTTCAGCAGTTCGAGCGCGCCATCGGCAAAGCTGTCCGAGCCGACGGCGCCGGCCATGTGGACGATGGCGCCGGCGCGGCGGGCGGCCAGCGCCTGGTTAGCGCCCTTGCCGCCGGCCGCTGTCGAAAAGCCCGAGCCGGCAACGGTTTCACCCGGCTTCGGCAGGCGCGCGGTCGTGGCGATCAGGTCCATGTTGATAGACCCAAAAACAGTGATCATGTGAAGATGTCCCGTCGATTTGCTGATTTTGGCCGGAGAGTGCCCGAGACCGTCAGTCCTCGTCAACCACCCTGAGGCGCAATTGCCCGACGCGATTGTCGACCGCATGACGTGGTTCGTCGTCCGGCCGACCGGCGCCATCGGCCTGAAGCTCCAGCGCCTCGATCTTGGCACCGCGGCGCGCAAGCTTGCCCGAAGAGATCAGGATCTCCTCGACATCCTTCTGGCTCATGGCAAAGTGGCCCTGCAATTTGCGAACCCGTTCATCGAGGCGCGTCAGGTCCTCCATCAGTCGCGCGACCTCGCCCTGGATGAGATGCGCCTGCTCGCGCATGCGGGCGTCCCGCAGGATCGACTGGATAACCTGGATCGACAACAGCAGCAGCGATGGCGAGACGATGACGATGCGCTGCCGGTGCGCTTTCTGGACGATCGCTTCGAAGTGCTCGTGGATCTCGGCGAAGATCGATTCGGAGGGAACGAAGAGGAAAGCCGTCTCCTGCGTCTCACCGGGGATCAGGTATTTGCTGGCGATATCGCGGACATGCACCTCCATGTCGCGGCGGAAGAGCTGCACCATCTGCTGGCGCCGCTCCGGGGTGGCCGCGTCGCGCATGCCGTTCCAGGCTTCGAGCGGAAATTTCGCGTCGATCACCAGCGGCGGCTGGTCGTTGGGCATGCGGATGGTGCAATCCGGGCGGGCACCGTTGGAAAGCGTCGTCTGGAAGGCAAAGGCCCCCATCGGCAGGCCGTCGGCGACGATCGTTTCCATGCGTGACTGGCCGAAGGCGCCGCGCGTCTGCTTGTTCGTAAGGATCGCCTGCAGCCCGGCCATGTCCTTCGCCAGCGACTGGATGTTGTTCTGGGCGGTGTCGATGACGGCAAGCCGCTCCTGCAATCGCCGCAGGTTTTCGTGCGTTGCCTTGGTCTGCTCGCTGATCGAGGTGCCGATCCTGTGGGTCATGCCGTCGATGCGCTGGCTCAGCGTCTGGTTTAGTTCCGCCTGGCGGGTGCCGAAAACGTCGGCCATGGCGGCAATGCGACCCTGCATTTCCGCTTGTGCCGCCAGAAGCATGGCCATCTGTTCGTGACGCTCGTCGTCACCTGCCCGACGCCGCCGCGAAACGGACATCAGCACGAAGCCGACGGCCAGCACGGCCAAAAGCATGCCGAAGTGAACGACGGTGACCGGCACGGTGCCGACGAGAAAGACGGGCTGATCGAAAGAAATGGGCGCAGGTTCCATGCGGCGAGCCTAACAGATTCTCTTTTGAAGACCAGATCAAAACAAGAACATTTGCGCCGAGCGGTTAACGAGATCCGGGCATTCGCACTGAGCACTCAAGAGTGCGCGCCAATTTTCTTGCACCGGCAAGGAAAGATCGGTTATGGGAGCGATATGACGATCAAGCCACTCATCATCCTCCCCGATCCTGTCCTGCGTCAGGTCTCGACCCCGATCGAAACCATCGACGCCGACATCCGTCGCCTGGCCGACGACATGCTCGAGACCATGTATGACGCCCCCGGCATCGGCCTTGCTGCCATCCAGATCGGCGTGGCAAAGCGCATGCTGGTGCTCGACGTCTCCAAGGAAGGCGACGAGAAGACCCCGCACGTCTTCATCAACCCCGAGATTGTCGCTTCGTCCGACGAGTATTCGGTCTATGAGGAAGGCTGCCTCTCCATTCCGGACTACTACGCAGAAGTCGAGCGTCCGGCCGAGGTGACCGTCAAGCATCTTGATCGTGACGGCAAGGAACAGATCGTCAAGGCCGATGGCCTGCTTGCGACCTGCCTGCAGCACGAGATCGATCATCTGAACGGCGTGCTGTTCATCGACCACATCTCCAAGCTCAAGCGCGACATGGTGATCCGCCGGTTCACCAAGGCCGCAAAGACCCGCGGCGCCAAGGCGATCTGATCCTCGAGCAAAGCGCTGCAGCAGCGCTTTGTCATTGAAGGGCTTGATTTGAGGCGCGTAAACCCGTTTGAAGGGACCTGATTTCAAACGGTCGGAGTACGCGCCTTGTCGCTTCGCATCATCTTCATGGGAACGCCGGAATTTTCCGTGCCGACGCTAGCAGCACTTGCCGGCGCCGGTCACGAGATCGTCGCCGTCTATACCCAGCCTCCCAGGCCCGGCGGCCGCCGCGGGCTCGATCTGCAGAAGTCGCCCGTACACCAGGCAGCCGAACTGCTCGGCATTCCCGTACTGACGCCTGTCAATTTCAAGGACGAGGCCGACCGCCAGACCTTCCGCGAGTTCGATGCGGATGTCGCCGTCGTCGTTGCCTATGGCCTGCTCCTGCCCGAAGCGATCCTGACCGGAACGCGGCTCGGCTGCTACAATGGCCACGCCTCCCTGCTTCCGCGCTGGCGCGGTGCGGCTCCGATCCAGCGCGCCATCATGGCCGGAGACCATGAGACCGGCATGATGGTGATGAAGATGGACAAGGGGCTCGATACCGGTCCGGTCGCGCTCACCAAGGCCGTGCAGATCGGTGAGGCGATGACCGCGGGCGAGTTGCACGACAAGCTGATGCAGGTCGGCGCCACCTTGATGAAGGAGGCGATCGGCAAGCTTGAGGCCGACGATCTGCCGCTGACCGAGCAGGCGGAAGAAGGTGTTGTCTACGCCCAAAAGATCAGCAAGGCCGAGACCCGCATCGATTTCAGCAAGAGCGCACGCCAAGTGCACGACCACATTCGCGGTCTGTCGCCCTTTCCGGGCGCCTGGTTCGAGCTGGGGATCGCCGGCAAGCCGGAGCGCGTCAAGGTTCTGAATTCCGAGCGTGTGGCGGGCGAAGGGCCCGCCGGCACCGTTATCGACGACAGCCTGACCATTGCCTGCGGCGAAGGGGCCGTGCGGCCGACGCGGCTGCAGCGGGCCGGCGGCAAGGCGCTTGATCTCGCCGACTTCCTGCGCGGCACACCCGTCGTCGCCGGCACGAGGGTCGGCTGATGCCGCGTTTTCGGCTGACCGTCGAGTATGACGGCTCTGATTATGTCGGCTGGCAGCGGCAGGATAACGGCGCCTCCGTCCAGGGCGCGATCGAAAAGGCGATCCTGTCCCTGACCGGTGAAACCGTCTCGATCCGCGGTGCCGGGCGCACCGATTCCGGCGTGCATGCCGTTGGCCAGGTGGCGCATGCGGACCTGACGCGCCAGTGGAAACCGCACACGCTGCGCAATGCGCTGAACGCCCATCTCGGCATGGCCGGCGAGGGTGTCTCGATCCTCGATGCCCAGGAGGTGACGGACGCCTTCGACGCGCGGTTTTCGGCGCTGCGCCGCCACTACCTCTACCGCATCATCTGCCGGCCGTCGCGGCTGGCGCTGGAGGCAAAACGCGCCTGGTGGGTGACGAAGCCGCTCGATCACGAGGCGATGCATGAGGGCGCGCAGCGGCTTGTCGGCCATCACGACTTCACCACCTTCCGCTCGGTCCATTGTCAGGCGACAAGTCCGATGCGCACGCTTGACCGGCTGGACGTGACCCGCTCCGGCGAGCTGATCGAAATTCGCGCGACCGCGCAAAGCTTCCTGCACAATCAGATCCGCTCCTTTGCCGGCTCGCTGAAGCTGGTGGGTGAGGGAAAATGGACGCCGGACGACCTGCAGGCGGCGCTTGAGGCGCGCGACCGGAAGGCCTGCGGCCCGGTGGCGCCGCCTGACGGGCTTTATTTCATGCAGGTCGACTACTGAGAAAGAGACCGGCGCGCGCAAACGGCGCGCGGACGTCGAGGTTGGCGTGCTGTTTGTCAGCTCGGGATCAGGCCGAAAAACCGCTGCAGAAATTCACCCATCATCATCGACGGCAGCAGGAAGAGTGCCGTCAGTGCCGTGGCCAGCAGGGTCTGGTTTCCGGTGATGATGCGCATCAGCCGGAAGAGCACACCGATGCTGACGAAGAGCAGCACCAGCCAGATCAGGCTGGTCAGCCCCTCGCTGCCGGGAATGACGAGGCGGATCGCCGCCGGCACCGCCATCGCGTAGGATAGCGGTACGGACAGCCAGTTGGTGGTGACAATGATCGGCACGACAGCGGTGGTAAAACCGAGCGGGCGGGCCAGCATGAAAATCAGCACCAGTGGCAGCAGCCAGCTGACGAGATCGACGACCAGAAGCTTGAAGACGAAGCTGAAGCCGACCGTGGTTCCCGACGGCATCGCAGAGAGGTAATAAAGCCGCCAGGACGCCCAGGTGACGGCGATCGCCGGCAGGCACCAGAGCATCGCCGCAAATGAGCGCCAGAGGCCGCTCTCGCTGAAATCGAGCCAGCGGAACCCTTCGCCATTGCCCTGGATCAGCAGCCAGAGCCCCTTGATATAGGCGAGAACCTCCTCAAGCAGCGGCATGGCCGAACCAGCTGAAGATGAAGGTTTCGTAGATTTGCGTCAGCGTTTCGAGATCGGCGACGGCGACGCGCTCGTCGACCATGTGCATGGTCTGGCCGACGAGGCCGAATTCGACGACGGGGCAATAGTCCTTGATGAACCGCGCGTCCGAGGTGCCGCCAGTGGTCGAAAGCTTCGGCTGCTGGCCGGTGACCGTTTCGACGGCGCCCGACAGAGATGAGATCAGCGCATTGTTGCGCGTCAGGAAAACGTGGCTCGGCCGTTCGTTCCAGGTGAGCTCGTAGCGGACCGGATCGCGACCCGGTCGCAATGCGCCGTCGGCCGCCGCACGGTCGAGCCGGGCGATGATCTCCGCCATCAGGCTGTCGGCGGTCCAGGTGTCGTTGAAGCGGATGTTGAAGGCCGCACTCGCCTTTGCCGGGATGACGTTGACGGCTCCGTTGCCGACGTCGATCGTCGTCACTTCCAGGTTCGACGGCTGGAAGTTTTCCGTGCCGTTGTCGAAGGGCGGGTCCATCAGCGCCTGGGTCAACTGCAGGATGCCGCGCACCGGGCTGTCGGCGAGATGCGGATAGGCCGCGTGACCCTGAACGCCGTTGACGGTGATCCGTCCGGAAAGGGAGCCGCGCCGGCCGATCTTGATCATGTCGCCGAGACGATCCGGGTTGGTCGGCTCGCCGACCAGGCAGGCATCCCAGCGTTCGCCCTTGGCGGCCGCCCAGTCGAGAAGTTTCGTCGTGCCGTTGATAGCAGGGCCTTCCTCGTCGCCGGTGATGAGGAAGGAGATCGAGCCCTTCGGGGGCCCGTGCTTTTCGATGTGGCGGGCGACGGCTGCGACGAAGCAGGCGATGCCGCCCTTCATGTCGACGGCGCCGCGGCCATACATTTCGCCGCCGGCGATGTCGGCCGAGAACGGACCGTGGGTCCAGGCATTTTCGTCGCCCACCGGCACCACGTCGGTATGGCCGGCAAACATCAGGTGCGGGCCATCATCGCCGAGCCGGGCATAGAGGTTCTCGATATCGGGTGTGCCGGCCTCCGTCGCCATGACGCGGTCGACGGCAAAGCCGAGCGGCGCCAGCATGGCTTCGAGCGCTGAGAGCGCGCCGCCTTCGGCGGGGGTAACGGAGGGGCAACGGATGAGGGTAGCGAGATTGGCGATCGGATCGGTCGAGGTCATGTAGCGATATGCCGTCTGCGTGGCGCTAAGGCCAATGGGATTGAGGCTGCTGGTTTATCCGATCGTTGCGCGGCTGTCACGCAGGATGCAACGCGGCGCTGCATCGGGGGCGGAGATGCAGCGCCGCAGCGTCAGCGGGCCGGGATGGGGCCGGCCCGCATGAACCGTGGAAGGTCGAAGGTCCTATTCTGCGGGTGCCAGATGCGGTGCTTCGATATGGGCGCCGGCGTGCTTCAAGGGCCGCTCGCCGGTAAGCTTGCGGATCAGCACGTAGAACACCGGGGTCATGAAGATCCCGAAGGCGGTGACACCGATCATACCGGCAAAGACCGCGACACCCATGGCCGAGCGCATTTCAGCACCGGCGCCGGTGGAGATCACCAGGGGCACGACACCCATGATGAAGGCCATCGAGGTCATCAGGATCGGCCGCAGACGCAACCGGCTCGCCTCGATCGCCGCCTGGACTGCGGTGCTGCCCGACAGTTCCAGTTCGCGGGCGAACTCGACGATCAGGATGGCGTTCTTGGCCGATAGCCCGACGAGCACGATCAGGCCGATCTGGGTGAAGACGTTGTTGTCGCCTCCCGTCAGCCAGACGCCGGCAAGGGCCGCCATGATGCCCATCGGCACGATCAGGATGATCGCGATCGGCAGCGTCAGGCTCTCATACTGGGCGGCAAGCACCAGATAGACCAGGAGCAGCGCCAGCGGGAAGACGAGCATGCCCGAATTGCCGGCAAGGATCTGCTGGTAGGTGAGGTCCGTCCACTCGAACGCGATGCCGGGCGGCAGGGTTTCGGCAGCGATCTTCTCGATTGCCGCCTGGGCCTGGCCCGAGGAGAAGCCCGGTGCCGGGCCGCCGTTGATGTCGGCCGACAGGAAGCCGTTGTAGCGGATCGCCCGCTCGGCGCCGACCGTCTGCTCGACCTTCAGGAGCGCCGACAGCGGGATCATCTCGCCCGACTGCGACCGCACCTTCAGTTTGCCGATGTCGTCGGCGTGGCTGCGATAGTTGGCATCGGCCTGGACGCGAACGCTGTAGGTGCGGCCAAAGGCATTGAAGTCGTTGACGTAGAGCGAGCCCAGATAGATCTGCAGCGTCTCGAACACATCGGTTACCTCGACGCCAAGCTGGCGCGCCTTGACGCGGTCAAGATCGGCATAGAGCTGCGGCACGTTGATCTGGAAGCTCGAGTAGATCCCAGCCAGCTCGGGCGTCTGGTAGGCCTTTGCGAGGAACGCCTTGGTCGCCTCGTCGAGAGCCTGGTAGCCAAGACCGTTCTTGTCCTCGATCTGGAGCTTGAAGCCGCCGGTGGTGCCGAGACCCTGGACGGGCGGTGGCGGGAACATGGCGATAAAGGCATCCTGGATCGCGCCGAACTCCTGGTTCAGCTGCATGGCGATCGCTCCGCCGGAAAGCTCAGGCGTCTTGCGCTCCTCGAACGGCTTCAGCGCCACGAAGACGATGCCGGAGTTCGACGAGTTGGTGAAACCGTTGATCGAGAGACCCGGGAAGGCGATGGCGTTTTCGACGCCGGGATGCTTGAGGGCGATATCGCTCATGCGGCGGATGACGTCTTCCGAGCGGTCGAGCGTGGCTGCGTCAGGCAATTGCGCAAAACCGATCAGGTATTGCTTGTCCTGCGCCGGCACGAAGCCGCCGGGAACAGCACGGAACAGCACGAATGTGACGCCGAGCAGCAGGACGTAGACGACCATGATCAGCGACTTGCGCGACAGGATGCGGCCGACGCCGCGGCCATAGGCCTCGGAGCTCCGACCGAAGAAGCGGTTGAAGCCGCGGAAGAACCAGCCGAACACCTTGTCCATGGCGCGGGTCAGCCAATCCTTCGGAGCGTGGTGATCCCGCAGCAGGAGGGCCGCGAGCGCCGGCGAGAGCGTCAGCGAGTTGATGGCGGAGATCACCGTCGAAATGGCGATGGTCAGCGCGAACTGGCGATAGAACTGCCCGGTCAGGCCGGTGATGAAGGCCAGCGGCACGAACACGGCGACGAGCACCAGTGCGATCGCGATGATCGGCCCGGACACTTCCTGCATCGCGCGGTAGGTCGCTTGAACAGGCGAAAGGCCCTGCTCAATGTTGCGCTCGACGTTTTCGACCACGACGATGGCGTCGTCGACGACGATGCCGATCGCCAGCACCAGGCCGAAGAGGCTGAGCGCATTGATCGAGAAGCCGAACACGTACATCACCGCGAAGGTGCCGACGATCGAGACGGGAACGGCGACGAGCGGGATGATCGAGGCGCGCCAGGTCTGCAGGAAGACGATGACGACGATGACGACGAGAGCGATCGCTTCGAGCAGGGTATGGATGACCGACTCGATCGAGGCGCGTACGAACTGGGTGGTGTCGTAGACGATCTCATAGTCGACGCCTTCCGGCATGGTTAGCTTCAGCTCGGCCATCGCCTTGTGGACGTTTTCCGAAATCTGGATCGCGTTCGAGCCCGGCGCCTGGAAGACGCCCATGCCGACAGCGGCCTTGTTGTCGAGCAACGAGCGCAGCGAGTAGTCGGCAGCACCCATTTCGACACGGGCGACATCGCCGAGGCGCGTCACCTCGCCGCCGGTGCCCGACTTGACGACGATGTTGGCAAAGTCCTCAGGCGTCTGCAGGCGCCCTTGTGCGTTGACGGAAAGCTGGAGGTCGAGGCCGGGAACCGAAGGAGAGGCGCCAATGACGCCGGCAGCCGCCTGGACGTTCTGCGCCCGGATGGCGTTGGCGATGTCGCTCGCCGCCAGGCCGCGTTCGGCCGCCTTCTGCGGGTCGATCCAGACGCGCATCGAATAGTCGCCACCACCGAAGATCTGCACCTGGCCGACGCCGTCGATCCGGGCAAGCCGGTCCTTGACGTTGAGAACGCCGTAATTGCGCAGGTAGTTGATGTCGTACTGGCCGTTGGGCGAGAGCAGATGCACCACCAGCGTCAGGTCCGGTGAGCTCTTGACGGTGGTAACGCCGAGACGGCGCACTTCCTCCGGCAGTCGCGGCTCGGCCTGCGAAACGCGGTTCTGGATCAGCTGTTGCGCCTGGTCCGGGTCGGTGCCGAGCTCGAAGGTGACGGTGAGCGTCATCAGGCCGTCGGCCGTCGCCTGGCTCTGCATGTAGAGCATGCCTTCGACGCCGTTGATCTGTTCTTCGAGCGGAGTTGCTACGGTTTCGGCGATGACAGCCGGGTTGGCACCGGGATATTGCGCCCGCACGACGATCTGCGGCGGAACGACTTCGGGATATTCGGAAATCGGCAGGCCGGTCATGCCGAGCAGGCCGCCCACGAAAATCAGGACCGAAAGAACGCCCGCGAAGACCGGGCGGTCGACGAAGAAGCGTGAGAAATTCATTGACGTATCCCCCTTGGGACGAGTTCAGGCAAACCTCCAGCGGTCGCGGCAAGACCTCTCGCCACGCGCCGGGTTTGCAGAGTGATGTCTGGGCGGCCAGATCCGCGTCGGCCATAGCCGAGGCGGATGCCGTCATGTCCTACTTGGTGGCGATCGACGCCGTCGTTTCTTCCACCTGCTGCGGTGCCACGAGCACGCCCGGGCGCACCCGCTGCAGGCCGTTGACGACGATGTTTTCGCCGGTCTTCAGGCCACTTTCGACGATACGCAGCCCGTCGGAGTTCGGGCCGAGTATCACCTGGCGGTACTCGACCTTGTTGTCGGCGCCGACGACAAAGACGAACTTCTTGTCCTGGTCGGAGCCGATGGCGCGATCGCTGATGACAAGCTTTTCCTCGGGCTCCGGTTCGCCGATGCGGATGCGGACGAACTGGCCGGGGATCAGACGCCCGTCGGCATTCTCGAGTGCTGCGCGAACGCGGATCGTGCCGGTTGCCGCGTCCACCTCGTTGTTGATGAGCTGGATATGGCCCGAGATCGGCGTGCCCTCGTCGGCAGCGGTGCCGACCTGCACCGGGATGCGCTCGATGGCGTTGCCGCCGGCCGAGGCCTGGAGCCGGGCGAGTGCGGTCGTCACCACTTCTTCACTGGCGCTGAAGCTTGCATAGATCGGGTCGACCGAAACAAGCGTCGTCAGGACTGGCGAGGCGGAGCCGGCGGCAACGAGGTTGCCGGCGGTCACTTCCAGCCGACCGACGCGGCCGGAGATCGGTGCCCTGACCTCGGTGTACTGGAGGTCAAGTTCGGCCGTGCGCAACGCCGCCTTGGCCGAGCGCACGCTTGCCTGCGCCTCGTCGAAGGCGCTGAGGCGCTGGTCGACGCCGCTCTGCGGGATCGCGCTGGTGGTGACGAGCTTGCGCCCGCGGTCAAGTTCGGTCTTGGCAAGGGCGACGCGGGCTTCAGCCGCCGAGACTTGGGCTGCGGCGCGGTCGACGGCCGCCGCGTAGGGCTCGGGATCGATGGTCAGCAGCAGGTCGCCCTTCTTCACCAGGGCGCCCTCGCGGAAGTGGCTTTCCAGAATGGCGCCGCCGACGCGGGGGCGGATCTCGACGCGTTCGATCGCTTCAAGCCGCCCGGAAAAATCCTCCCAGGTGGTGATGCGGCGCGATTGGGCCTTGGCGACCGAAACCGGTACGGCCGGCGGCGGGGCCGCTGCCGTTTCAGTTGCGGCGTCCGCCTCGAAATGCTGCGGCAGGCCAAGAAGAACGGCGGCTGCGCCAGCGGTAGACAATAGGATGCTCAGGCCGGCGCCCCAGAGGGCCCGGCGGGTCACTGTCGATGTCATTTTTCTCTCCTTGCCGGTTGGGAGCCGGCGCTTTTGCTGCTGTCGTCAGCGAAGGGGAGGGCCGGCGGCCCTGTCGTCCGTTGCTAACGCATCGTCATTTCCGCCGGCTTTGCCCCTGCCTGTTGAAAGAAGCGGGAAAAAATGCCGGTAATCGTTTCTTCCTGGGCGGCCCAGGTTTCGGCGTTCACGGTATTTTGCGGTATCCACCCGGCCCGGCCGGGAAGAATTTGGGATTGAACGCTCACACCCGCCTGGCGCAGGCGCTCCGCATAGGCCGCGGTCTCGTCGCGCATCGGGCATTCCTCGCTGGTCAGGATCAAAGCGGGCACCAGACCGGCGAGCCGCGTACAGTGCGCGGGCGCAGCGTAAGGGTGCGTGAAGCCACCGCATTCGCCGAGATAGCGTTGCCAGCCGTCGGCGATCGATTGCACCGAGGTCTCGGGACAGTATTTGCGAAATGACGCGGTCGCCAGGCAAGGGTCGAGCATCGGCGACAGCAGGATTTGCCCCTTGAGGTCGGTCAGGAACTGGTCGCGGGCCATCAGCGCCACGCCGGCGGCAATGTTGCCGCCGGCTTCTTCGCCGGCGATGAACAGCATCGACTTCTTGTGCGCGAATTGCGGGCAACGCGCCCGCATCGAGGACAGCATCGAATAGGTGACGTCGAGTGCTGCCGGAAAGGGATTGAGGCAGGCCGAGGAATATTCCGGCGAGATAACGACGGCGCCAGCCGCCGCAAGCGCCTTGGCGACGCGCTCGCCGGCGGCGATCGAACTGCCGACGAAGGAGCCGCCATGCAGGTGCAGAACGACCGGCGGTGGATTGAGCAGCGTTTCGCCACTATAGACACGCGCCGGGCACGCGCCTTGGCCCGTCTGCATCGTCTCCAGTTTAAAGCGTTCACCCATCTCTCTTGCCTTTGCCACGGGGTCATCCCACATGAGGCGACAACCCGCCATGATGGGAGAATAACATTGTCTTCTGTCTGGAATAGTCAGTTCAATCCGACTACACTATTCATTATCTCGAACAATCACGGCTATTGAAAATGGACCAGCTCACGGCCATGCGCGCGTTTCTCCGCGTTGTCGAAACCGGCAATTTCACACGGGCTTCCGCATCGCTCAATATGCCCAAGGCAACCGTCACCAATTTGATCCAGGGGTTGGAAGCGCATCTGCGCACCAAATTGCTCAACCGAACGACCCGTCGGGTTCTCGTCACGCCGGATGGCGCGCTTTATTATGAACGCGCCGCCCGGCTCGTCACCGATCTCGACGAGCTCGACGGCAGCCTGTCGAGCGCCCAGACCTTGCCGAAAGGGCGGCTGCGCGTGGAGATGGCCAGCGCCATCGCCAACCTCATCGTCATCCCGGCCCTGCCGGAATTCCACAAGCGTTATCCCGACATCCAGATCGACCTCGGCGTCTCGGACCGCACTGTCGATTACGTTGCCGAGAATGTCGACTGCGCCATTCGCGTCGGCACCCTGACCGACCAGTCGCTGATTGCCCGTCGCATCACCGACATGAGCTTCATCGCCTGTGCGGCGCCCGACTATCTCGACCGCTGCTCGACGCCGCAACATCCGTCCGACCTTTCGAAGAATTGTTATGTCGTCGGCTATTTTCGCCCGCAGACCGGTCAGCAGATGCCGTTCTATTTCAAGCGCGGCGCCGAGGAGATCGAGGTTCACGGCCGTTATGCGGTTGCCGCCAACGAATCGACCACCTATCTTGCCGCCGCCCGCGCCGGCCTCGGCGTCATCCAGGCGCCCCGCTTCATGGTGCGCGACGATCTGCAGAGCGGCGCCATGCGGCCGGTTCTGACCGACTGGCAAATCGATTCGATGCCGATCTATCTGGTCTACCCGCCCAACCGACACCTGAGCAGCCGGCTGCGCGTCTTTGCCGACTGGGTGGTGAAAGTCATCGCCCAGTCGCAGCTCGACGGCGAATAGACCTATTTGGCGCGTTCCGCGTCATAACGTTCACGCGCCGCATCGAGCGTGCCGAAATGCGTCTCGGCCCAGCGATCAAGCACCAGCAGGGTTTCGCTGAGCGAACGGCCGACAGGGCTCAGGCTATATTCCACGTGCGGTGGCACGGTCTTCTTGTCCTCGCGCATGACGAGGCCGTTGCGTTCCAGCTCCTTCAGCGTCTGGGTCAACATCTTCTGCGAGATGTCGCCGAGGCGGCGCATCAGTGCGGCGTTGCGCATCGGCCCTTCTTCGAGCGCCGAGATGATCAACATCTGCCACTTACCGGCGATCAGCTCCAGAGCGTGGCGAGACGAGCAGGTCGGGTCGAAGACGTCAGGAACGGAGGCAGCGTGTGCTTGCGGCAGGTCTGTCGACATTTTCATAGTTACCAAAAGGTGCGTAATTGCTCTTCGGTGCCTATCCTACCAGATTGGTCTCCAGATGGAAATTTCGATGGAGACGGCAATGGCATGGATCATCCTGATAGCGGCGAGCCTGATTGAAATCATCATGGGCCTGGCGCTCAAATATGCGGAGGGCTGGACGAAACTGGTGCCGAGCGTCATCGGCATCGCCGCGGCCCTCGGCAGCGTCTACCTGCTGACGATCGCCATGCGCGACCTGCCGGCCGGCACCGCCTATGCCGCCTGGACCGGCATAGGCTCGGTCGGCATCACCGTGCTCGGCATCGTGCTGTTCGGCGACCCCGTCTCCTGGATGCGGATCACCTGCATCGCCATGATCATCGTCGCCGTCGCCGGCCTTCGCTTCCTCGAAGCCTGACGCGGTCAGCCTCGATAGCCGAGACGAAAAAGCGCCGCGATCGGATCGCGGCGCTTTTTGATTGGTTATGGCGGTGTGCCTGGACCGAACTTAGCTCTGGCGGTTCTTGGCGTTGTTGCCCTTGGGCTTCGGCTTGAAGCCGCCGTCCTTGCCGGCGTTCGGCTTGGGCTTCTTCTTGGTCCAGGCCTCGCGGTTTTCCGGCGGCTTGTCGTCGGTGTGGGCCGGGGCGGCGGCGTAGGCCGGCTTCTTGTCGAACTTGCGCTTCGGCTTGAAGTCGCCGTCGCTGCGCGCCGCATCGTCGGAATAGGGGCGCTTCTTGGCAAAGGCCGGCTTGTCCTTGGAATAGGCGGGCTTGTCCTTGGAGAAGTTCGGCTTGTCCTTCGAGAAGCTCGGCTTCTCCTGGCGCTGTTGCGACATATCAGGCGCGCCGGGAAGCGTCTTAACCCGGATACCCTTCTCCAGCATGCCTTCCTTGCCGATCGACGACAGGAAGCGCTCGGCGCCGTCGGCCGTCATCTCGACGAAGGTTTCGTCCTGCTGCATGCGGATCGCGCCGATGTCGCGCTTGGTCAGCTTGCCGTGACGGCACAGCATCGGGATCAGCCAGCGCGGCTCGGCGCTCTGCTTGCGGCCGACCGAGAGCGAAAACCAGCTGCCGTCGCTGAAGTCGGCGCGCGGCGCGTCATAGTCTTCGCGCGGCGCGGACTTCTCGTCGCGGCGCGGCTTGGCGCGGCTGTCGCCGACGGCAACCTCGATCAGATCTTCAGGCGCGGAGCGACCCGAGCGGAACTGGCGCACGAAGGCGGCAGCCATCTGTTCGGCACCATGAAGCTCGATCAGGGCGCGCACGATTTCTTCTTCGTCTTCGCGGATCGGCTCGGCAAAGCTGGTGTCGGCAAGCAGGCGCTCGTCGTCGCGGCGGCTGACTTCGTCGGCCGACGGCGGACGGGCCCAGTTGGCGGTGATGCGGGCGTTTTCGAGCAGGCGCTCGGCCTTGCGGCGCTGGCTCACCGGCACGATCAGGGCGCTGACGCCCTTCTGGCCGGCACGGCCGGTGCGGCCGCTGCGGTGCAGGAGCGTATCCGGATTGGTCGGCAGGTCGGCGTGGATGACCAGCTCCAGGCCGGGCAGGTCGATGCCGCGGGCGGCAACGTCGGTGGCGATGCAGACGCGGGCGCGACCGTCGCGCATGGCCTGCAGCGCATGGGTGCGTTCGTTCTGGCTGAGCTCGCCCGACAGCGCCACGACCGAGAAGCCGCGGTTGTTGAAGCGGGCGGTCAGATGGTTGACTGCTGCACGGGTCGAGCAGAAGACGATCGCGTTCTTGGCTTCATAGTAGCGCAGGACGTTGATGATCGCGTTTTCGCGGTCGTTCGATGCGACGGTCAGCGCGCGGTATTCGATGTCGACGTGCTGCTTCTGTTCCGAAGCAGTGCTGATGCGAACGGCGTCGCGCTGATAGTTCTTGGCAAGCGTAGCGATCGAGCGCGGCACGGTTGCCGAGAACATCAGGGTGCGGCGATCGTCCGGCGATTCCTCGAGGATGAATTCGAGGTCTTCGCGGAAGCCGAGGTCAAGCATCTCGTCGGCCTCGTCGAGCACGACGGCGCTGAGCGACGAGATGTCGAGCGAGTTGCGGCGGATGTGGTCACAAAGGCGGCCGGGGGTGCCGACGACGATGTGGGCGCCGCGCTCCAGCGCGCGCTTCTCGGTGCGCATGTCCATGCCGCCGACGCACGACGTGATCGTCGCGCCGGTCTGTTCATAGAGCCATTCGAGTTCGCGCTTGACCTGCAGCGCCAGTTCGCGCGTCGGTGCGATCACCAGCGCCAGCGGCGCGCCGGGGGCGCTGAAGCGACGCTCGTTGCCGAGCAGGGTCGGGGCCAGCGCCAGGCCGAAGGCGACGGTCTTGCCGGAGCCGGTCTGGGCCGATACCAGCGCATCCTTGCCCGCAAGCTCGGGATCGCGCATCGCCTTTTGAACCGGCGTCAACTCGTTGTAACCGCGTTTTGCCAACGCCTCGGCGATCGCAGGCGCGATCCCTTCGAATTCTGTCATCTCTCGTCTTTCGGATTTCGGTTTTCGCGCCGGTAAACGAACAAGACCTTGGATCAGGTCGTCATCAGGCGCCGATTGCCGCGGCCAGCATCTTGTCGCCGGCCTGTTCATGGCGCGCTACATACCCGTTCGGGCCTTAAATGTACAGTGCGCCGCTCAGGCGCCGGGTTCGTCGCTGCGCCGACCGAATTCGTTCGGCCCGTTGACGCCCGGCCAGAGGCAGAGCGCGATGAAAACGACGGGGCTCAACACCGGGATGAACAGGCAAAGCGCGAGCGGTCCGGGATAACCGATGTCGTGCAGCCGCTTGATGGCCAGCATGGCGATCGACAGCGTGGAAGCGAGGCCGGACACGATCAGCGCCAGCGTCCAGAGGGCCAGCGCTGTGTTGTGATTTTCGTTGGCGAACATCTGCGCGACGACAAAACCGCCGATCAGAAGCCAGAAGAGCCAAGACAGGAAAAAGGGCAGGCGGGTGATGCGGCCGGAGGGGCTGAAGAACAGCCAGATCATGTTCGGCTGCCGCCCCTCCGGTGTCATCTGATCAGTCTCGAAGCAGTTCGTTGATGCCGGTCTTGGAGCGGGTCTTCTCGTCGACGCGCTTGACGATGACGGCGCAGTAAAGGTTCGGGGCCGGCTGGCCATTGCCCATGGTCGAGCCCGACGGCATCGAGCCGGCGACGACGACGGAGTAGGGCGGCACTTCGCCATAGGTCACTTCGCCGGTGGCGCGGTCGACGATCTTCGTCGACTTGCCGATGAAGACGCCCATGCCGAGAACCGAGCCT
Source organism: Ensifer sp. GW823-FHT05D09 (assembly GCF_058795755.1). NCBI lineage: Bacteria > Pseudomonadati > Pseudomonadota > Alphaproteobacteria > Hyphomicrobiales > Rhizobiaceae > Ensifer > Ensifer sp. GW823-FHT05D09. The sequence continues at coordinate 386,351 of NZ_JBXAIA010000001.1, forward strand.
TCGCGCACGATGCAGCCTTCCACGACCTCGGAGCGGGCACCGATGAAGCAGTTGTCCTCGATGATAGTCGGACCAGCCTGCATCGGTTCCAGCACGCCGCCGATGCCGACGCCGCCGGAGAGATGCACGTGCTTGCCGATCTGGGCGCAGGAACCGACCGTTGCCCAGGTATCGACCATCGTGCCTTCACCGACATAGGCGCCGAGGTTGACAAAGGACGGCATCAGGATCGCGTTCGGGGCGATATAGGCCGAGCGGCGCACGACGCAGTTCGGCACGGCGCGGAAGCCGGCCTTTTCGAATTCGTTGACGCTCCAGCCGTCGAACTTGGAGGCGACCTTGTCCCACCAGACGGATTCTCCCGGGCCGCCCCGCACGATCTCCATCGGGTTGAGACGGAAGGAGAGCAGCACCGCCTTCTTCAGCCATTGATTGACGGTCCAATTTCCGTCGGCGCCGCGCTCTGCCACCCGCACTTTGCCGCTGTCGAGCAGGTTCAGTGCCGTCTCCACGGCATCGCGCACCGCGCCGCGCGTTCCCGTGTTGACGGAATCGCGGTCGTCAAAAGCGGTGTCGATCGTCTGCGACAGGGAGGTCAGGTCGTGGTTCGTCATCGGAATTCCTTAAAGTTCGGCGGTTATCCTGGCAAAGCTCTACTGCATAATTCCGCAAATCGGAATCGATTTAAGGACAAAATTAAGCAGCAACACGATCTGCGGCTAAGGGTGTTCCTAGCCGGCTGGAGCCACGTGGCGCCCGAGGCCGTTCCGGAAAAGTTGAACCGCTTTTCGGCGCGACCGTCCCGGCAGGGCTTGGCAAGCTCGGACGACTCCGGCATCAGGGGCATTCATGACCGATGAAACAGGATAGGACGCGTCCGCCCGAGATGCCGATTGTCCGGAACGCGACGGGAAAGACGATAGCATGGCACGCATGAAGAAGCGCAACCTGCGCCGTAAGGATGGGGTTTGGGATCCGCTGGCGGATAGCTCGCAGAGCCGGCAACGGGCGCAGACGGTTCCGCTGACGCCCCAATCGGCTTCGCCAGCCTATCGCCTCGCCTATATCGACGATGATTTTCTTTGCCGCGAGGAGCTGCGCCCGGTGCGTTTGCAGCTCGAACTCTTGAAGACCGAAATGATGCTGGAGGAACACGGCATCAACTCGACCGTCGTGATGTTCGGTGGCGCCCGCATCCCCGAGCCCGGCGGTGACGCCTGGGCGGCCAAGAACGAAACGCAGCGCAAGAACCTCGAGGCAGCCTCGGTCTACTACGACGAGGCGCGCAAGTTCGCGCGGCTTTGCTCGGAGCATTCAGCCAAGCTGCACCACAAGGAGTACGTGGTCGTCACCGGCGGCGGGCCGGGTGTGATGGAGGCGGGCAACCGTGGCGCCGACGATGTCGGTGCTCCGTCGATCGGTCTCAACATCGTCTTGCCGCACGAGCAGGCGCCGAACCGCTTCGTGACGCCGGAGCTGTCGTTCAACTTCCACTATTTCGCGATCCGCAAGATGCATTTCCTGCTGCGCGCAAAGGCAGTGGTGGTCTTCCCGGGCGGATTCGGAACGCTCGACGAGTTGTTCGAGACAATGACGCTGATGCAGACCGGACGTATGGCTCTGGTCCCGCTGATCCTCTTCGGCGAGAAATTCTGGCGCACCATCATCAATTTCGAGGCGCTCGCCGAATTCGGCACGATCGCACCGAACGATGTTGACCTGCTGCGCTTCGTCGATACCGCCGATGAAGCCTGGGAGATCATCTCCAGCTTCTATCAGACCGTCGATTCCAAAACCGTGCCGATGGCAAACGGCAGGCGCTAGAGAGCTCTGCTTGTTCGGGTGCAATGCTCGTTTGGCGGATAGACAACGCCGCGCGCCATATCTGGCGCGCGGCGTTGTCGTATCGGGATCTGAAATTCACGCCTCCCCCTTGCGATCGTGTCCGATGCCAGGGGGAGGCGCCACGCAGACGACACGCTCCACCGGGGGGAGGGAGAGTGTCGTCATCCGGGTTTGATTTTGCTGGCTTAGACCTTCTTGCTGAAGTCGGCCGCGTCGATGACTCCATCGCCATTCTTGTCGCGACGCTTGAACATCTTCTCGGAAGCACTTGCGACCTCGGCAGCGCTTAGAGAGCCGTTGCCGTCGGTATCGACGCGCTTGAAGGCCTTCGGCCGCATGCCGGGCACCATCGCGGGCCGGGCTTCCCTAAGTTGGGCAAGGGCTGCGTCGCGCTCCTTGCCGTCCTTGCCCTTGGCTTCGTGCCACGCCTGGCGGGCGTCGCGGAACGCCTGGCGCTTCGCCTTCATCTCGTCGGCGCTGATCTGGCCATCGCCATTGGTGTCGAAAGTCTTGAAGTTCGTGGTCATGCGCGCCTGAAACTCATCGAGTGAAACCTTGGAATCACTGTTGGTGTCCAGTCGCTTGATCATGCGCTCGGCGCGCTGTTCGGGCGTCATCTTGTCTCTGGCGGCGAATGACGGCGCAGCCACTCCCGTGACGGCTATGGCAAGGGCGGTCACACCAAGGATCAGGGCTCTGTTACGCATTATGCTTCCTTTCGCTAGGGGTATCCCTGAGCGAATGATAGGCAGCTGGACGATGCGCACCAGTTAAACTTTGGTAATTTAAGTCTTTGGCGGGAAACGGGTTTTTCCCTGGCCAAATTGTGTCGGCGTCAGAGGTCGGCGATCACGCGCTTGAGGAAGCCGGCGAGATCCTCGGTGACGTAGTCGATCTGCTCGTCCTGGTCGTTGGACTGCTCCCAGGATTCGGCGAACTCGTATTCGAAGTTGCGCGGCACCAAGAGAACCGTCTTCATTCCCAGCGTCTTGGGGACGAGCAGGTTGCGCGGCAGGTCCTCGAACATCGCCGCGTTGCGGGTGTCGACCCGGTGCAGGCTCATGAACTTGTCATAGGTTTCGCCCGCCGGCTTCGGCACGAAATCGGCAGCGACGATATCGAAGATATCGTTGAAGTGATCGAGGATGCCGAGCGCCTGCGCGGTCATCTCCGCATGCGCGACGCTGCCGTTGGTGAAGATGAACTTGCGTCCCGGCAGCGCCTTGATGGCGTCGCCCAGCGTCGGGTCCGGTGGCACGATGCTGTAGTCGATCGCGTGGGCCTTTTCGAGGAACTCGTTCGGGTCGATCCCGTGGTGGATCATCAGGCCTTTGAGCGTCGTGCCGTGATCGCGGTAATAGTCCTTCTGCAACTTCTTCGCATCCGCCGGCTCCAGCGACAAAAGCGCGGCAACATAGGCCGTCATGTTGCGGTCGATCTGCGAGAACAGATTGACGTGGTGCGGATAGAGCGTGTTGTCCAGGTCGAACACCCAGTCGGTGACATGGGAGAAATCGTCGTGGGTCGGCAGGCGGTCGAGCTTTTTCATGACTGCCTTATGACATGGCGGTGATGGGCGGCAAACGACAAAATGCAAAGTCGCGGCACGGGTTGTCCTTCAGGTGAAAACATTTCCACTTTGAATTGCCAAAACGGCATGGCATCTTTCGTGCGGGGCGGTTCTTCACGCGGGACGGCAGATGCACATGTCGGACGAAGTGTTCTATCTGCTGTTTCTGTTCGGGTTTTACGCAACGACCGTCGTCACCTATTTCGCTTTAGGCTACGGTCTGAGCTGGTTCAACGCGCGCAATCCGGAGCGCAAGATCCAGAAGGGACGCGGCTCCGACAGGCGCCGCAAGGCGGAGATCCGCCAGAGCCTGGCGTCGATGTTCAGCGCCTGCCTGCCGCTGACCATCGGCCTCTACGTGCAGCAGAAAGGCTGGGCGCCGGCGCCCTGGGCGCTGCGCTGGTGGGCAGCGGTACCGCTCTTCGTGCTCTGCATGTTCCTCTACGATACCTGGTTCTATTTCATGCATCGCCTGCTGCACACCAGGTGGCTCTTCCCGCTGCACGCCCTTCATCACAAAAGCGTCGCGCCAACGATCTGGAGCACCTATTCGGAAGATGTCATCGACAACTTCCTCTTGCAGAGTTATTCGGCCGTCATCGTTTTCATCGTTCCGTTCCCGCCGGCAATCCTCATCGGGCACCGATTGTTCGAACATTTCAACGGCATGATCGGTCACTGCGGCTTTGAGTATTTCGCCGCGTCGACGGCGCGCTATCCGTCGCCCCTGTTGTGCACCACGTTCCATGACCAGCATCATTCCAGCTTCCGGTACAACTACGGCAACTATTTCTCCTTCTGGGATCGCCTGCTCGGCACGATCGCGCCGACCTACGACCAGAGCGTGAAGGTCTTCGAAGAAGAAGGCCCGCCGCTCGTCCTCCGGCGGGCCGGCGAACTGGCGGACGTTCAGGAAAAGCCGGACTGATATCGACCTGCGCTGGTATAATTCGCCTTGGCTGTACGGAGTTCTTGGCAATCTCAGGATCGGCATGCTAGCTCGCAGCCATGGAAACCTGGGTACTCATCACCGTCGCTGCGGCCTTCCTTCAGAATGTCCGCTCCGCCATGCAGAAACACCTGAAGGGCGTGATGGGCACGACCGGCGCGACCTTCGTGCGCTTCGGTTTCGGTCTGCCTTTTGCGCTTCTTTATCTCTTCGTGCTCTGGCAGGTGGTGGGCCGTCCGCTGTCGGTGCCGAACGGCACCTTCTTCCTCTGGGCGGTGATCGGCGGGCTTGCGCAGATCGCGGCGACCTTCCTGCTCGTCCATCTGTTCTCCTTCCGCAACTTTGCGGTCGGCACCGCCTATTCGCGCACCGAGCCGGCACAGGCCGCTCTCTTTGGCCTCATCTTCCTCGGAGAGCATGCGAGCCAGGGCACGCTGGTGGCGATCGCCATCTCGGTCGTCGGCGTGATGCTGATCTCGGTCGCGCGCACAACACTCAGCCCACGCTCGCTGGTCACGTCGGTTTTCAGCCGCACCGCCGGCATCGGCCTTCTCTCGGGAACGTTCTTCGGGCTTTCGGCCGTCGCCTATCGTTCGGCTTCTCTGGCGCTGGCGCCCAGCCTGCCGGCGCCCGATTACATGATGCAGGCGAGTTTCACGCTCGGCTTCGTCATCCTGCTGCAGACGATTGTCATGCTCATCTGGATCGTGGTGCGCGAGCCGGGCGAACTGAAGCTCATCGCCGCCGCCTGGAAGCCGGCCTTCGTCGTCGGCTTCGTCGGCGCCTCCGCCTCGTTCGGCTGGTTCATGGCGATGACCTTGCAGCAGGCGGCGATCGTCAAGGTGGTGGCGCAGGTCGAGATGCTATTCACATTCGCCTCGTCCTTCTTCATCTTCCGCGAGTGGATCAATCGTCTCGAACTTCTCGGGTGCCTGCTGATCGTGCTCGGCGTGGTGACGCTCGTCCTGATCTGACAACGTGCTGATCTGAAAAAATAGACGCCCGAAAACCGGCGTCTCTTCGCCCTGCGGTCGTGGTAGAACCACGCCATGTTGTTCGATCTTCCTTCAGATGAAACGCTCTACGACGCCCTGATGGCGCGAAGCACCGAGTACGAAGGTTCAGCCTTCGTCTGCGTCAAGACAACAGGCGTCTTCTGCCGCCTGTCCTGCCCAGCCCGCAAGCCGAAGCGGGAAAACACCATTTTCGTGGGCTCGATCGGCACCTGCCTGGAGACGGGGTTCCGTCCCTGCCAGCGCTGCCGGCCGCTCGCCACCTTCGGCGCCAAGGATCCGCTGGTGCAAGAGCTGCTGCAGGCGCTGGAGGCAGCACCTGAGCGGCGCTGGAGCGAGGATGATATCGTGCGACGCGGGCTCGATCCGTCGACTGTCCGACGGGCGTTCAAACGCAATCTCGGCATCACCTTTCTCGATCTGGCGCGGTATCGCCGCCTGGGGCTTGCTGCCCGCCAACTCGCCGACGGAGGGCGCGTGATCGACGCCCAGCTCGAAGCCGGCTACGAATCGCCGAGCGGCTTTCGTGCCGCCTTCCAGCGATTGCTTGGCGACGCGCCGGCCGCCGCTTTCGGGCGGGAGCTGCTCTCCTTCGATTGGCTCGAGACGCCGATCGGCCCCATGGTCGCGATCGGCGACGCCACACATCTGCATCTGCTCGAGTTCCACGATCGCAAAGCATTGCCGACTGAACTCGCGGCGCTGAAGCGCGCGACACGCTCGGCGATTGTCCCCGGCAGGACGGCGCCGATCGAAAGGATTGAAGGCGAGTTGAAGGCCTATTTTGCGGGCGATATGGGCGCATTCCAAACGCCGCTTGCGCCCGGCGGTACGCCTTTCGAGCGCAACGTCTGGGAGAAGCTTGTCAAAATTCCCGCCGGTGGGACGCGGTCCTATGGTGACATTGCCCGCGAGGTCGCTACGATCCAGTCCGCGCGTGCCGTGGCCAGTGCCAACGGATCCAACCGGATCGCCATCGTCATACCCTGCCACCGCTGCCTTGGCGCAGACGGTTCGCTCACGGGTTACGGCGGTGGGCTCTGGCGGAAACAGTGGCTGTTGCGGCACGAGGCGAAAGCGAAACCTGTCAGCCCGTTCGTGGAGGAAACGCAATGAACCAGAATGAAAAGGCGCTCGCCTTTGCCGCCCTGCATAAAAAGGGCGAGCCGGTGGTGCTCTACAACATCTGGGACGCCGGCAGCGCCAAGGCGGTCGCCGAGGCCGGAGCGAGGGCGCTTGCGACCGGCAGCTGGTCGATTGCCGCCGCCCATGGCTTCGGCGATGGCGAGAAGGTGCCGCTGGCGCTGCTGACCGATATAGCCCGGCTGATCGTCGGCTCGACGGAACTGCCGGTGACGGTGGATTTCGAGGGTGCCTATTCCGACGATCCGGAAACGGGGGCGGCCAATGTCTCGCGGCTGATCGACGCCGGCGCCATCGGCATCAATTTCGAGGATCAGGTGGTCGGCAGGTCAGGCGTGCATGCGATCGAGAAGCAGGCGGCCCGCATCCGTGCGATCCGCGAAATGGCGGACCGCCGCGGCGTGCCGTTCTTCATCAATGCCCGCACCGACCTGTTTCTGCAGGCAAGCGATGCGGCTGAGCACGCCGGCCTCGTCGATGAGGCGATTGCGCGTGGAAGGGCCTTTGCCGAAGCGGGCGCCAACGGCTTCTTCGTGCCGTGGCTGGTCGACGCGGACCTGATCGCCAAGGTCTGTGCCGCCTCGAGCCTGCCGGTCAATGTGATGATGCGGCCCGGCGCACCGGATCTGAAGACGCTGGCGGGCGCCGGCGTCGCCCGTGTCAGCTACGGGCCGTTCCCCTATCGGGCGATGATGGAAAAGTTGAAACAGGACGCTCAGGCCGTCTATCAGGCCTGAGCCAGGCGAAAAATGAAAGCGGGACACGGCCCGAAGGTCGTGTCCCGCTTTTTCATACGTCCTGGGTCGCGCCGATCAGGGAACGATCAGCGTGCCGGCGCCGCGCTCGGTGAAGATTTCGAGCAGCACCGAATGGGCCGTCTTGCCGTTGAGGATGACGACGCCCTGGACGCCGGCCTTGATGGCTTCGATGCAGGTCTCGACCTTGGGGATCATGCCGCCGGAAATGGTGCCGTCGGCGATCAGGGCGCGCGCCTGCGCCACCGAAAGTTCCTTGATCAGCTTTCCGTCCTTGTCGAGCACGCCGGGAACGTCGGTTAGGAACAGCAGGCGCGTGGCGTTGAGCGCGCCGGCGATCGCACCGGCAAAGGTGTCGGCGTTGATATTGTAGGTGTGTCCGTCGCGGCCGGGCGCCACCGGGGCGATCACCGGGATCATTTCCGAGCGGGCCAGCAGATCGATCAGCGTGCGGTCGACCTCGACCACTTCGCCGACGAAGCCCAGATCGAGCACACGTTCGATGTTGCTATCCGGGTCCTTGATGGTCTTGCGCGCCTTTTCGGCGAAGACCATGTTGCCGTCCTTGCCGCAAAGGCCGATCGCCCATTCGCCGGTCTGGTTGATGAGGGCGACGATCTCCTTGTTGATCGAGCCGGCGAGAACCATCTCGACGATCTCGACGGTCTTCTCGTCGGTGACGCGCAGGCCGCCTTCGAACTTCGATTCGATGCCCATCTTGGTCAGCATGGCGCCGATCTGCGGGCCGCCGCCGTGCACGACGATCGGGTTGACGCCCGACTGCTTCAACAGCGCGATGTCGCTGGCAAAGGCGCGGCCGAGCTCGGCATTGCCCATGGCATGGCCGCCATATTTGACGACGATCGTCTTGTTCTCGTAGCGCTGCATGTAGGGCAGGGCCTGGGTGAGCAGGCGTGCCTGGATTTCACTTTCATTGGCGGACATGGCGGACCCTCGAAAAATACCGGCTGCTGTTTAACGCATGTTTCCCGTCGATGGAATGATCGGGGAGCAACATAAAACAGCAATGACGATGCACGCTGGCGGATGGCGATTTGTGCCCTATGTCCTGTCTCAAGAATGCATCGGGTCGGGTAGGCAATGATCGACGAGGAAATTTCCAGACTGCTCGGCCGTGTTTCGCTCAGGGATCGCGCGGCCTTTGCCGAGCTTTACCGGCTGACCAGCCCGAAACTTTTCGCCATTTGTCTGCGTATCCTGAGAGACAGAGGTGAAGCGGAAGAAACGCTGCAGGAAGTCTACGTCAGAATATGGCAGCATGCCGACCGTTTTTCTCCGGGCCAGTCAACGCCGATGTCCTGGTTGGCAGCGATTGCGCGCAACCGCGCCATCGACCTGATCCGGGCACGCAAACCCATCGCCAACGCGATTGACGAAGCCTATGATTTGGCTGATCCTGCTGCCGATCCGGAAAAATCGGCAGTGGTGAGAGCGGAGGGCAGGCGGATCGATGCGTGCATGGAGGAGCTCGAGTCCGACAGGGCAAATGCCGTGCGGCGCGCCTATGTCGAAGGTCTGAGTTATCAGGAGCTGGCCGAAGTGTATGCTGTGCCGCTGAACACGATGCGAACCTGGCTGAGGCGCAGCCTGTTGAAGTTGAGAGAGTGCATGGAGCGATGACAGCGTCCACCCCAGACAAGGGAGACTTCCGCCGCGACGAGGTGATCGCCGGGGAATATGTGCTGGGCGTGCTGTCCGCCGACGACCGCCGCAAGGTCGAGGCTCGCCTTGCCTCCGACCGCAACTTTGCCGCCATGGTCACGCGCTGGCAGAACAACCTGTCGACCTTCGACGAAGCCTATGATCCCGTCGCGCCGCCCGCCCGGGCCTTTGCCGCGATCGAGCGCCGGCTGTTCGAAACCGGATCGCCGGTCGGGGCCCCGGTGCGCCCAAGTATCTGGCAATCGCTGGCGCTCTGGCGCGGGCTGGCACTCGCTTCGCTGGCTGTTGCCGGCATCCTGGGCGCCTCGCTGGCCGGATTGTTTGCGCTGCCATCGGGCGGCCGTCCGCTTGTCGCCGAGATGGCCGGCAAAGGCATCTCTGTCGATCTCGTTGCCCGTTTCGATCGGGATACGGGCCACCTCCGGGTGACGCCCGTTGCTACGCGACAGGCCGAGGAGAAATCGCTGGAGCTCTGGCTTATCAACGGCGACAACCCGGCCCTTTCGCTTGGCGTTCTGCCTCAGACCGGCGAGGGCGAAATCATCATCGCCCCGGCGATGCGCGAGAAGTTCTCGCGCGGCTCGGTCCTTGCCGTCAGCATCGAGCCGCTTGGCGGCTCGCCGACTGGTTCGGCCACCGGGCCGATCATCGCGCTCGGCAAGGCGCGCGACCTCTGACTGAGCACGTGCTGTTCTTCGTGCGCCTGTGCCGCGATCAGGACGCGTTTTCGCCCGGACGACCGGCAATCTGAAAAATTCCTGAAACTCTTTTTCGAAGGCTTCCGTTGCTTGTCATGTTCCCGAGGAGGGAATGGCAGTTTCAACGAGGCGGCTTGTTCGTCGCCTCCCTGACAGGTTCAACAGGAAGGAAGACTACGATGTTCACCTCTGGACTCCGTTCGTTCGCTACGATCGCCATACTGACGGCAAGTGCTGCAATCGCCCAGGCCGAGAACCCGATGGTCGGTGGCGCTGCGATGTATGCGGACAAGAATATCGTCGAAAACGCTGTCAACTCGAAGGATCACACGACCCTGGTCGCCGCGGTCAAGGCCGCCGGACTGGTCGAAACCCTTGAGGGCAAGGGCCCGTTCACGGTCTTTGCGCCGACGAACGAGGCTTTCGACGCCCTGCCTGCCGGCACGGTCGACACGCTCTTGAAGCCGGAAAACAAGGACAAGCTGGCGAAGGTGCTCACCTGCCATGTCGTCTCCGCCGACGCGATGTCTTCGGCCATCGCCAAGATGGTCAAGGACGATGGCGGCGAACACGATGTCAAGACGGTCGGCGGTTGCGTTCTCAAGGCCAAGGATGACGGCGGCAAGATCACGCTCACCGACGAGGCGGGCGGTACGGCCACGGTCACCATCGCCGACGTCAAGCAGTCGAATGGCGTGATCCATGTGATTGACAAGGTGCTCCTGCCCAAGGGCTGAGGTCTCTCTTCCTCCGGATCGCCGCGGCAGACATTCGCAGGCGATCCGTCGCCGGTGGTCTCATCCGTGGCACCGGCGCTCCTGCCACCGATCGCTTGCGATCGGTGGCCTTTTCAACTGGGCGCCATCACGGCGCTTTGATCGGTCTTGTTTTGCCGCCTGACCGGACGATGGTTATCTTCGACACGGCAGCGTCAGGGGCATGAAACGGAGGGTTCGATTGTGAACCGGCGGAACTTTCTGATTTTCGGCGGAACGCTGAGCGTGATCGCGATCGCGGCGGCGAAAGGGTTTCCGCTACCGGCGCGTGCGGCCTCTGGCGAAACCTTCGCGGTCACCAAGACCGACGCCGAATGGCGGGCAATCCTGACCGACGAGCAGTACCGGATCCTGCGCCACGAGGACACCGAGCGGCCGTTTACCAGCGCGCACAATAACGAGAAGCGCAAGGGCATATTTCAATGCGCCGGTTGCGCGCTCCCGGTCTACTCATCCGAAGCCAAGTATGACAGCGGCACCGGTTGGCCGAGTTTTTGGCAATCCCTGCCCGGTGGCGTGGCAACTCGCGAAGACAAGTCGCTGTTCATGACACGCACGGAATGTCACTGCCATCGCTGCGGCGGGCATCTCGGTCACGTCTTCGACGATGGCCCGCCGCCGACAGGCATGCGCCATTGCATCAATGGTTTCGCGCTGACATTCGTGCCGGCAAGCGCCTAGCGGGCTGTTCCTGCGGGTTACTACTGTCGCCCGCAGGAAAGATCACACGGCCGAAGCGCCTCAGAACGTTCCGGCTTGCGGCGAAGGCGTCTGGGCGTCGGAGAGAGCCGCCTGGAGCTTCTGCTCCTGCTCGGGCGACAACGATGTTTTCAGCACACGGCCGCGCAGGCCCGAGAATTCCGCGAGAACCTTTTCCGGTTGGACCTTGCGCACCAGGATGAACAGCGCCGACGAGTTGTTCGGAATGGTGTTGCCGAGCGATTTGATGAAGTCATCGTCGATGCCATAGTCGGTGAGCGAGCCGGAGAGCGCGCCGGCGCCGGCGCCAAGCGCGCCGCCGATGGCAAAGCCGGCGAGCGGATTGAGGAACAAGAGCCCGACGAGCCCGCCCCATATCGAGCCGGACAGGAGGCCGGATGTCGCCCCGATCGCGGTCAGGTTGAGGCTCTGTTTCAGGTGAACCTTGCCTTCCGCGTCGCGCACGACGACGACGGCGTCCTCGAGGTCGATCAGATATTCCTTCTTGAGGCCGGCGAGCTTGACGAGAACCTTGTCGGCTTCGTCAGGCGTATCGAATCCCACAACGATCAAATCGGACATGTGTCTCTCCTATCCTTGACGCCATCGCGCAAGGAAACGCGCGACCGCACGGCAGAGATAGAGCGGTTTGCATGTCAGGGTAGTGACGGAGATCAAAGACTTGTCGGAGGTTTCCGCTATCAGCGCGAAAGTGCGAGCTCGATCGTCGCGCGCAGCTCGTCGATGCCCTCACCCTTTTCTGACGAGGTGGAGAGAACCTCGGGAAAGGCGGCAGGATGCTTCTTGATCTTCTCGAGCGTTTCGGCAATTAGCCGCGGCACGCCGGCGGCCTTGATCTTGTCCGTCTTGGTCAGGATGATCTGGTAGGACACAGCCGCCTTGTCGAGCAGTGACAGCACGTCCTCGTCGTTCTTCTTGATGCCGTGGCGGGAATCGATCAGCACATAGACGCGCTTCAGCGTCGCGCGACCGCGCAGGTAGTCGAACACCAGCTTGGTCCAGGCATCCACCTGTTCCTTCGGCGCCTGGGCATAGCCGTAGCCGGGCATGTCCACCAGCGCCATCGGCGGCAAGTCACCCGCCTCGCCGGAAAAGCCATCCGGCACGAAGTAGTTGAGTTCCTGGGTGCGTCCGGGGGTGTTGGAGGTACGCGCCAAACCCTTCTGGCCGACCAGCGCATTGATCAGCGACGACTTGCCGACATTGGAACGGCCGGCAAAGGCGATTTCGGTCGGGCCTTCCGGCGGCAGGAACTTCATCGCCGGGACGCCGCGAATGAAAATCCACGGCCGGCCGAACAGCGGCTTGTCGTCTTTTGTCTTTGTGTCGGCCATCGATGTCGGTTCCTTCGTCGAGATTGGACTTGGCTTCACGGTTTTGGCCGGCGATGTCAAGCTTTCGGCGGGCTGCGGCTACCGAACGGGCCGGATTTGCTCGCGCAGGAGCTCAACCGTCAGGTAAACCAGGAGGGCCGCAAGGACGATCAGTCCGCCGACGATGGTGTTGGTGCGCGGGATCTCGCCGTGGATCGCGGCGACCCAGAGCGGTGCCAGCACGGTTTCGAGCGTGCCGAGCAGGGCGGCAAGCGCCGAGGGGATGAGCCGTGCGCCAGTGACGAACAGTGCTAGGCCAAGGCCGAAGTTGAGAGCGCCGAAGGCTACAAGGATGGCAAGGTCGATCGTGGTGACGGCAAAGCCGGAAGCCTGCGTCGCCGCAATTGTGCCAGCGACGATGGTGCCGAAGCAAGCGGCCGGTGCCATGCGGACATGGGCGTAGCGGCGGGTGATCACAGTGGCCGAGGCAAAGGCGAAGGCAATCAGCAGCGCCAGTGCATTGCCGACCGGCGAGACGCCGCCGCCAATCGAATCCGATACCATCACGACGACGCCGGCGATCACCGCGGCGATTGCCGCCCAGGTGGTGGTCGAAATACGTTCGCGGAAAAGCAGCCAGCCGATGAGGGCTGCGATCAGCGGTACGCCGGCCTGGATGAGCACGATGTTGGCGACCGTGGTGTAGGCGAGCGCCAGTATGAAGCTGGTCGAGGCGATCGCAAAACAGCAACCGACCGCAATGCCCGGCCAGCCCATCTCGCGAAACAGCCGCGCCATGTTGGCGGCGCCATCGCGCACCAGCATGAAGCCAACCAGGAAAAGGGCCGCGAAGGTCGAGCGCCAGAAGACAATCGTCCAGCCGTCGGTGATATCGAGGAACCGCGCCAGCGTGCCGCCGAAGCTCCAGACAATGGCTGAGCCGAGCACGAGCAAAACGCCGCCTGTACGGCTTTGCACTGGCGTCGTCGCTGGGCGGAGGGTCGACTGCGACATCGTCAGGATCCGGATGGCGATGGTCGGAGAATAAAGCACGATGTGCGCGCAGGCTCAGGTATCCGCGACAAAGGCTCGTCGCAAACAGGGATAAGTACCAACGAAAAAGCCCCGGACCTTTCGATCCGGGGCCTTGCAAGCGCTCTGTCTGCCGGCGTTATTCCGCCGGCTTGGGTTTCTTCGAGAACAGGTTCTTCAGATTGTCGAACAGCTCGATCTTCACGCCCTGGCGCTTCATGATGATCGACTGCTGCGCCACCGAAAGCGTGTTGTTCCAGGCCCAGTAGATGACCAGACCGGCCGGGAAGGAGGCCAGCATGAAGGTGAAGACCACGGGCATCCAGGTGAACAGCATCGCCTGGGTCGGATCGGGCGGTGTCGGGTTCATGCGCATCTGCACGAACATGGTGATGCCCATGATGATCGGCCAGACGCCGAGGTGCAGGAACGACGGTGCGTCGAACGGCAAGAGGCCGAAGAGGTTGAAGATCGTCGTCGGGTCCGGCGCGGAGAGGTCGTGGATCCAGCCGAAGAACGGTGCGTGGCGCATTTCGATGGTGATGTAGATCACCTTGTAGAGCGCGAAGAACACCGGAATCTGGATCAGGATCGGCCAGCAGCCTGCAAGCGGATTGATCTTCTCTTCCTTGTAGAGCTGCATCATTGCCTGCTGCAGGCCCATGCGGTCGTCGCCGAACTTCTTCTTCAGCTCTTCCATCTTCGGCTGAACCTTCTTCATGTTCGCCATCGAAGCGTACTGCTTATTGGCGAGCGGGAAGAACAGGAGCTTGACCACGATCGTCGTGATCAGGATGGCGATGCCGAAATTGCCGATCAAACGATAGAAGTAATCCATCATTTTGAACATCGGCTTGGTGATGAAGTAGAACCAACCCCAGTCGATCAGCTTGTCGAAGTTGGGGATCGAATAGGCGGCCTCATAATTGTCGACGACGGGAACTTCCTTGGCGCCGGCAAAAACGAGGTTCTTGAGTTCCGAGGACTGGCCGGGGGCAATGGTGATTGCGTCGCTCTTGTAGTCGCTCTGGAAGCGGGCGCGACCGTCGGTGAAGTGCGAGAAGCGGGTCTCGAAAGGGGTTGCCTGCGGCGGAATGACCGCTGCGGCCCAATATTTGTCGGTGATGCCGAGCCAGCCGCCGGTCGCCTTGCCGGGCTCGATCGCCTTGTCGTCCTCGATCTTGGAATAGCCGACTTCCTGCAGGCCATGCTCGCCGATGTAGCCGATGAAGCCTTCATGCAGAACGTAGACGCTCGGTGTCGTCGGCTTGTTGAAGCGCGTCACGCGGCCGTAGGACGACAGCGATACAGGTTCAGCCGTAGCATTCTTGATGCTGTCGACCACCTGGAACATGTAGCGGTCGTCGATCGAGATCGTGCGGTTGAAGGTGATGCCCTTCTCGTTGGTGTAGGTGAGCGTCACCGGCGTTGCGGGCGTCAGCTTGTCGCCGCCCGAAAGCGTCCAGACGGTCTGCGGACCGGGCACGCTGCCGCTTGCCGCGTCGCCGACATAACCGATTTCGGTGAAGTAACCGTCGGTGGTCTCGGCCGGGCTGAACAGGGTGATGATCGGGCTCTGCTTGCTGACGGTCTCGTGGTAGGCCTTGAGCTTGAGATCGTCGAAGCGCGCGCCAGTCAGGTTGATGGAACCGGAAACCGCAGGCGTGTCGATCGCAACGCGGGCCGACTTTGCCAGCGCCTGGTCGCGGTTTTCGCCGGTGCCGGGAACTGTGCCACCAGGCAGGGCCTGTCCGGTCGCCGGCTGTTGCGCCGTTGTACTCGGCTGCGATTGGGCCTGCTGAGCCTGTTGGGCCTGCAGCGCTTCCGCAGCGATGCGTTCCTTTTCAATCTTCGGATTGACGTAAAGGAACTGCCAGGCGACGAGGATCAGCACGGACAGGCCAATCGCCACGAAATAGTTGCGGTTTTTTTCCATCATTGTTTCCTGGAACCGGCCGGCGGCCGCTTCTGTTTCGGCTTGTTTTCGATGCGCTCGCCAAGCCCCCGGGTCAAGGCGTCGAAGGGGGCATTCAGGAGATCGCGTCGGGCGACAATCACATAGTCGTGTCCGGGTTTCATTGCAAACCCGGCGGAAAGCCGCACCGCCTCTTTCAGGCGTCGGCGCATCCGGTTTCGCTCGACGGCATTGCCGTGTTTCTTGGTGACGGTGAAGCCGACGCGGGCTTCGCCCTCCGGATCGTTGCGGTCGAGCACTTCGAGGAGAAACAGCGGGCCTCTACGGCTTTCTCCTGCCCGAACGGCCAAAAACTGCGGACGGCTTTTCAGCCGCCCGACAGTCGTTTTGTCTTTATCTGACGTCATGTGCCCGGACACTGGTTTCGGGCAACTTCGGCTTAAGCCGAAAGACGCTTGCGGCCACGAGCCCGGCGGGCTGCGAGGACCTTCTGGCCACCAGCGGTGGACATGCGTGCGCGGAAGCCGTGACGGCGCTTGCGAACAAGCTTGGACGGTTGGTAAGTACGCTTCATTTATTTAATACCGCGGTGTGCGGCCCTTCTTGGGTTTGCATGTAGCAAGGAGCGTTTACGTTCAGGACATAGCTCCGCCTGTCGGGCAGGCAGGCTTGGCCGGACGTGGGCGGCTTATAAAGGCAATTTTCCCGGAAAGTCAATCGCGCGGGCCCGTCCAACAGGCAAAAGTGATCATAGCCCGGTGTCGGCGCGACCTCGATTTCGCGCGCATGCACCGCGGCGCGCTATCTCACGTTGGTAAACAGAGAGCTAACACGCCCTCCCTAGAATGCCTGCTGTCCACGATGATCTTTATTAACCATGGATGTTTTAGCGTGGCCGCGGTGCAATAGCCGCGACCTTCCGATAACCGGGCAAGTCTCGCGGTGTCGTGGAGGCAGGGATGAAAATACGCGGTAAGATCAATCTGATCGTTGGGGTCATGAGCCTCCTGGCGATCGCGGTGACCGGCATGTCACTGTTGGTCGTTTCTCAATACAACAGCCGGTTCCATCAGTATCAGAACGCCTCAGAGCGTGCCTTCAACGGCGAGCACCTCAATCGACTGGTAACCGGCGTCGTGATGGAAGCGCGCGGAATTTACGCAGCGCCGACCACCGAAAAGGCAAAGCCCTTTGCCGAGGGCATTCTGAAGAATCTCGAAAAGATCGATGTGCTGTTCAAGGAATGGCGCCCGCTCGTGCCGGCCGACAAGCTCGGCTCGTTCGATGCGCTGACCAAGCGCGCCGAGGAATTCAAGGCGTTCCGCGTCGAAACCGCGCGTCTTAGCCAGGAAGTTTCGCCGCAGGCGGCCAACGAACAGGGCAACAACGACGCCAACCGCGCCAACCGCAAGGCCTTCCAGGCCGAGATCGACGCCGTCGTCGAAGCGAACCTCGCAACGCTTCAGACCGTCCAGGCCGACATCGCCTCGTTCGAGCGTTCTGTCATCGTCATCATTCTCGGCATCGCCGGGCTCGGGCTTGCCGTCGGTATCGGCACCGCCTTCTATATCGGCACCAACCATCTGAGCCGGCCGATCCTCGACCTGACGGGCAAGATGAAGCAGCTCGCCGGTGGCGACCTCTCCGCCGACGTGCCCTTTGCCGACCGCAAGGACGAAATCGGCGAAATGGCTGCGGCCGTGCAGATCTTCAAGCAGAACGGCCTTGCCGTTCGCGATCTCAACGCCCAGGAAGCGGCGCTGCGCGAAAAGAGCGCCGACCTGCAGACCAGCATTGGCGTCGTCGTCTCGGCCGCCGCCGCCGGTGACTTCACCAAGCGGATCGGCAAGGACTACGAGAACGACGATCTCAACCGCTTTGCGTCGAGCGTCAACGAGCTCGTCGGCAGCGTCGATGCCGGCATCGCCGAAACGCGCCGCGTCATCGCCAGCCTTGCCGGCGGCGACCTGACCCAGAGCATGAACGGCCAGTTCCAGGGCGCCTTTGCCGAACTGCAGAAGAACGTCAACGAGACGCTGTCGACGCTGCAGAAGACGCTGCGCGAAGTGCGTGTCACCACGGACTCGATCAACGGCAACTCGTCCGAGCTTCGCTCTGCCGCCGATGACCTGTCGAAGCGCACCGAACAGCAGGCGGCGGCCCTTGAAGAGACCTCGGCGGCACTCGACGAGATCACCGTGGCAGTGCGCAGTTCGACCGAGCGGGCGCAGGAAGCGACCGTGATGGTCAACGAAGCCAAGGAGAGCGCTGCCGAATCCGCCGCCGTCGTGCGCAATGCGGTCGAGGCCATGGGCCGCATCGAGCAGGCATCGAGCGAGATCGGTCAGATCACCAACGTCATCGACGAGATCGCCTTCCAGACCAACCTGCTGGCGCTGAACGCTGGCGTGGAAGCAGCGCGTGCCGGTGATGCCGGCAAGGGCTTTGCCGTCGTCGCCCAGGAAGTCCGTGAGCTTGCCCAGCGTGCGGCAAGTGCGGCCAAGGACATCAAGGCTCTGATCTCGAAGTCCGGCTCGGAAGTCGCAACCGGCGTCCGGCTGGTGCAGGAGACCGGCTCGGCGCTTGGCGAGATCGAGGAGCGCGTCCTCAAGATCAACGACCATATCCACTCGATCGCCACGGCCGCGCGCGAACAGTCGACCGGCCTTGGCGAAGTCAGCACCGCCGTCAACCAGATGGACCAGGTCACCCAGCAGAACGCCGCCATGGTGGAAGAGGCCAATGCCGCGACCCACAAGCTGTCGGCGGAGGCCAACAACCTGGCGAGCCTGATCGCCTACTTCAAGCTCGACGGGAACCAGGCCGCGCGCACGATCGCACCGGCGCGGGAAACCAGCCGTCCGGTGGAATCGCCCGCACGTCGGATGATGGGCAACGTCGCCCGCGCCTTCAGCGGCGGATCCTCGGCCGCTGTCGCCAGGGACAACTGGGAAGAATTCTGATCCGTCCGGTTTGACGGATCGCAGCCATCGACGCCCGCGGACGGTTGACGCCTCCGCGGGCGTTTTTCGTGGATAAACAGCGATCCTGGTACTGCCGTTGACGCAACAGCTTTCGTCTCACGGCAACGTGAGTTGTCTTGCCGGCCCGTTCACGCTGACGTTTTGCGACGCGACCATTCGTTATTGGTCGCCGGCGCGGATTGCCGATACTGCAAGGACAGAGTTTTCCAAGAAACGAAATCACATGTACCGAAGCGCCACCAACAGAGCCGGGGATACTCCTCCAACGCCACCACAGGCGCTTGACGAGGGTACGTCCGAGGACCGTGGCAGGATTGCGTGGCGACTGGTACTGTTGATGCTTCTCGTCGCCGGCGGTTTTGCCGCCTACGCGTTCGGTCTGCAGCGCTATTTGTCGCTGGGCGCACTCGTCCATCACCGCGAGGCGTTGCGTCTCTATGTCGAAGCCTATCCTGCCCAGGCGGCCGGTCTGTTTTTCCTCGTCTACATCGCGATCGTCGTGTTTTCGATCCCGGCTGCTTCGGTCCTGACGATCTTTGCCGGCTTTCTCTTCGGCTGTGCCGGCGGCGGGCTCCTTGCCGTGGCCGCCGCGACGCTCGGCTCCTGCCTCCTGTTTGTGGCGGCACGCAGCATGTTCGGCGATCTCTTGCGCCGACGAGCCGGGCCATTCCTCGCACGCTTTGCCGACGGGTTCTGCCGCAATGCGTTTGTCTACCTTCTCGTGCTGCGGCTGGCGCCGATCTTTCCCTTCTTCATCGTCAATATTGCGCCGGCGTTCTTCGAGGTGAGATTGCGGACGTTCGCCATGGCGACCTTGATCGGCATCATCCCCGCCACCTTCGCCTATGCCTGGCTCGGCGGTGGGCTCGATGAGGTGATCGCGCGCTCGGCCGCCGCCGGTCGCGAGCTGTCCCTGTCGGATTTTGCAACGCCGAAGCTGACCCTGGCGCTCGTGGCGCTTGCGCTCATTGCGGCATTGCCACTCGCCTTCAAGCGGGTATGGTCGCGCCGCAAGGCTGTTTGAAGGGCATGGGGCTGGCGTGGCGAAGGTCATCAATCCGGATATCTGCGTGATCGGTGGCGGTGCCGCCGGACTTTCCGTGGCGGCTGGTGCCGCCGCCTTCGGCGTTCCGGTGGTCCTGATCGAGCGGGGCATGATGGGCGGCGATTGCCTGAACCACGGGTGCGTGCCGTCGAAGACGCTGATTGCCGCTGCCAGGCACGCCCAGGCGATCCGCATGGCCGGCCGGTTCGGCCTGACGGCAAGCGAGCCCGTCGTCGACTATGAACACCTTCATGCTCGCATCCACGAGGTCATCGCCAGCATCGCCCCGCACGACAGCGTCGAGCGCTTTACCGGCCTCGGCGTCGAAGTGCTGCAATCCTCCGCCCGATTCGTCGATGAAAACACCGTTGCAGCGGGCGACCACCTCATCCGCGCCCGGCGGTTCGTGATCGCGACCGGTTCGTCTCCCGCGATCCCTGATGTTCCGGGCCTCGACAAAGTGGCGTTCCTGACCAACGAAACGCTGTTCGATCTGACCCGGTTGCCGGCTCATCTGATCGTTGTCGGTGCAGGTCCCGTTGGCATCGAGATGGCGCAGGCCTATCGCCGCCTCGGTGCCGAAGTCACCGTGATCGAAAGCCGACGGGCGCTATCGGGTGCCGATCCGGAACTGGCCGCGATCGCGATTGCCGCGCTTCGCAGCGAAGGCGTGGTCCTGCACGAGGCAACGACGATCCTGGAGGCCGTGCAAAGCGGCGGGCGGATCGTTCTGCGATGCGAGAATGGCACTGGCGCTTTCCAGGTCGAAGGCAGCGATCTCCTGCTCGCCGCAGGCCGTCGCCCGAACCATGCATCGCTCGGCTTGTCTGCAGCCGGTATAGACCACGACGCCAAGGGCATAGAGGTCGGGTCGAACCTTCGCACCAGCAATCGCCGCGTCTATGCGATCGGCGATGCTGCCGGCGGGCTGCAGTTCACCCATGTGGCGAGCTACCATGCTCGGCTCGTGCTGCAGCAGATGCTGTTCCGATTGCCGGCGCGGGAAGACCGCGCGATCGTACCGAAGGTCACCTACGCCGATCCTGAGATCGCCGAGGTCGGATGGAGCGAGACCAAGGCGCGGGAGGAATTCGGCGCCGTCGGGATCATCAGGACCGACCTCGCCCTGAGCGATCGCGCCCGCACAGACGGGGCCGAAGCCGGCCTGATCAAGATTATCGTCGGCCGCCGTGGACGCATCCTCGGCGTCGGCATTGCCGCCCCCGGCGCGGGAGAGTTGATCAACATGTGGTCGCTTGCGGTCGCGAATGCCATGACGCTCAAGCAGATCCGCGGCTATGTCGCACCCTATCCGACCCTTTCCGAGATTGGAAAACAGGCGGTCATCTCCTATTATGCGCCCCTGGCGAAGAATGCCGTCGTGCGGTCCGCCATCAGGGCCTTGCGGGTTTTCGGCTGACGGACAGGGAATTTTCGGAACGATGAGCGAAGAGCCGCAGCCGACGACGGGGAGGGAAGCGCCGCGGGCTGCCGCGGGTTTCTTCCGTGGGCTCTCGGGCAAGCTGCTGCTTTTGACGATCGTTTTCGTCATGCTGGCGGAGGTGCTCATCTTCGTGCCCTCGGTTGCCAACATGCGCATTCGCTGGCTTCAGGATCGGCTGAACACGGTTGCCGCCGCCGCCGTCGTCGTCGACGGCCTGCAGAATGTCGAGCTGCCGCGCAACGTCCAGGACGACACGTTGATGGCGACGGGGACCAAGGCAATCGTCATTCGCCGCAAGGACGCCTCGCGGATGATCGCCGCCGCTGACATGCCATCGGAGATCGACGGCGAATACGACACGGCCAATTTTACCGCCTTTGCGGCAATCCACGATGCCTTCGATACGCTCCTGTTCGGCGGCAACCGCGTGGTGCGCGTCTACGGGCCGCTCGGCGAAAGCGACGCGGTGATCGAGCTCGTCATGGCGGATGCCAGCCTGCACAAGGCGATGCTGGTCTATTCCCGCAATGTCTTCTTCCTGTCGATCATCATCTCGCTGATCACGGCGACCTTGATCTTTCTTGCCATCAACCGGATGCTGATCGTGCCGATCCGCCGGATGACGGCGAGCATGCAGGAATTCTCAGACGACCCGTCCAATCCGGCGCGCGTGCTCGTTCCGCCGGAGGGACGTGACGAACTGGCGGTGGCCGGCCAGCATCTGGCCAGCATGCAGCGCGAGCTGCAGAAGACGCTGAAGCAACAGAAGAGCCTCGCTGAACTCGGTCTCGCCGTGTCGAAGATCAACCACGACATGCGCAACATCCTGTCGTCGGCGCAGCTGATCTCCGACCGTCTCGCCGATGTCGACGATCCCGTCGTCAAGCGCTTTGCGCCGACACTGCTGCGGGCGATCGACCGCGCCGTCGGCTATACCCGCGAAGTGCTCTCCTACGGGCGCACCACCGAGGCCGAGCCGCATCGCCGCTTCGTCGCCTTGAAGCCGCTGGTCTCCGATGTCGCCGAGCTGCTTTCGATCGACCCGCAATCCGGCATCGAGTTCCAGATCCAGGTGCAGGACGACCTCGAGGTCGATGCCGACAGCGAGCAATTGTTCCGCGTGGTGCACAATATCTGCCGCAACGCCGTCCAGGCGCTAACGAATCACGAGGCCGAGGATGGTCGGCCGCGTGTGATCAGTGTTTCGGCGATGCGCATGGGCAGCGTCGTCACCATTTCCGTCGATGATACCGGCCCGGGTATGCCGCCAAAGGCCCGCGAGAACCTTTTTGCCGCTTTTCGCGGCTCGGCGCGCTCCGGCGGCACGGGTCTCGGGCTGGCGATTGCCCGCGAATTGGTGCTCGCCCATGGTGGCACCATCGCCCTTGTGGAAAAGCCGACGCCGGGAACGCTGTTTCGCATCGAACTGCCGGATCGCCCGGTTCCACTCGACGCATTTCGCTCCAAAGCCCGCCATTGAAGGGGTTTGCGGGTGAGATCGCGCGCCGATTTCGCCGTGAAAATCCACAGCTTGAAACCTCGCCGTCGTAAAAATGAAACTTTTTTGCCGAACGGCGCTTGCAATCCCCGAAAGGACTCTTTAGAGAACCGCTCACGCAAGCGGTTCGCCGCTTCGAGACGCACCCGTAGCTCAGCTGGATAGAGCACCAGACTACGAATCTGGGGGTCAGGAGTTCGAATCTCTTCGGGTGCGCCATTCTTCTCAATAACTTAGCAGTTCAAGTGATAGCACCGCAAGGTGCGGTGGCGGCGCGTTTGCGCCCGGGGTTCTGCCAACATTCCATTCCGTTTACCTCTCCAAGCTAGTCCACTTGAGCGCGATACGTCTTTCGGCCGGCGGGCAAAAACGCCTGTGACAATCCTATATATATTAGTATAATGTGATTTATAAAAGTCGATTGCGTCGCGCCTAAGCAAAGGGCGGGCGGATACGATCCGGAGGCGCTTGCAGCGACCGGAAAAGGGAAGCGACCTCACAATTTTTTGAAGTCGGCGTGTCAAAACCGCCGCGTGCGATTCCCATATAGAGGGTGACGCATCGCGGCTGCGTGAGTCTTCAGATCGGTTTCGATTGGAAGAAAAAATCATGCAGCGGGTGGAGCGTTGCCGTACCCGTCGCGCATTGGGTTTGTCGTGCGACGGCGGAATGGAAAGGAGGTGCCCGATGTATCGTTACATGATGAAAGAGCTGCTGGTGATTGTTGCCGGGCTATCTGTCTGCGCTTTCGTGATCCTGTTCTTCCTGGCGAGCGCCGCACACGGCGTCTGACGGGATGCGCGGGCCCGAAGCCCGTTGCGCTTGTACGCACTCATGCCGAAGGCTGGCCGAGCAAGTCGAGCGTCCGCCGATCCATTTCCCCCGCGAAGTAAAGCTCAAGTGCCTGATCGAAGACGCTGCCGGCGGCTGAGGCCTTCGAAAACAGGGTCATCGACGAGCGAAACTTCATGTCGTCAGGGCTGGAGAAGATGTCGAGTGCTGAACGCCCGGTAATGCCGTTGACGGTCTCGGTGCAATCGATGAGCCTTGGCCCGAGGATCGACTGGGCGAGGTAGGCGCGAGCCTCCGGAAGGCCTGAAATGGAATAGCGTTGGGCCATGGGCGAGTGTCCGAGGCCGGCAAGCTGGGGGAAGACGAACCACATCCAGTGTGTCTCCTTGCGGCCGCGCCGCAGTTCGTCGAGCGCCGCCGCGTAAATGCGGCTCTGGGCGTCGACGAAGCGTTGCAGCGTGAAAGGGTCGGTCATGGTCCCTACTTTCGCCCTGGCGCGTCTGTGTGCCCGCCACGGCCGTGTCAATTGCCGCCGGTCATGCCCATTGGCGGCCGCGGTGCATTCTACCAGCGATGATGAACATGAACCTTGACCTGCCGCTCGTAAAGCGCAGCGATGGCGGCCTTGGTTTTCTCGTCGATGGCAGGCAGTGCGCTTGCAGCCGCATTGGACTGTGCCTGCGCCTCGTTGCGGGCGCCGGGGATGACGACGGAGACCGCCTCCTGCTCCAGGATCCAGCGTAGCGCGAACTGTGCCATCGGCACGCCTGCGGGCACCAGCGGGCGCAACTGCTCGACGGCGTCCAGTGCCGCGTCAAAGGGCACGCCGGCAAAGGTCTCGCCGACGTCGAAGGCTTCGCCGTGGCGGTTGAAGTTGCGGTGATCGTCGGCGGCAAAGTCCGTGTCACGGCTGATCTTGCCCGACAGCAGCCCGGAGGCGAGCGGCACGCGGACGATGACACCGACATTCTTCTTCTTCTTCGCCTCGGCGAAGAACAGGTCCTGAGGCCGCTGGCGGAAGATGTTGTAGATGATCTGGACGGTGGCGACACCCGGATACTCGATCGCCTTCAGCGCTTCCTCGACCTTCTCGACCGAGACACCATAGTGGCGGATCTTGCCCTTGGTGATCAGCTGGTCGAGCGCGCCGAACAGATCCGGACGGTAGTAGACCTCGGTCGGCGGGCAGTGGAGCTGCACGAGATCCAGCGTCTCGACACCGAGATTGCTCAAGCTGCGGTCGATGAACGCCTCGATGTTGGCGCCGGTGTAGCCTTCTGTCGCGTGCGGGTTCAACCGGCGCCCTGCCTTGGTGGCGACGAACGGCTTTTCGCCGCCACGTTCCTTCAGGACGGCGGCGATGATCTTTTCGGAGCGGCCGTCGCCATAGACGTCGGCGGTATCGACGAAGGTGACGCCGCTGTCGAGGGCCGCGTTCAGCGCGCGCTTGCCGTCCGCTTCGCTGACATCGCCCCAGGAGCCGCCGATCTGCCAGGCGCCGAAGCCGATTTCAGAAATCGTCGCACCTGTCTTGCCCAGAACTCTCGTTTTCATGCTGATCATCTCCTTGGCGAACCCGTTACGGGATTGAATATTATCGAGTTTGTCGGTCGTTTTTATGATGATTTCGCGGATGAAGGGAAGCCGCTCAATCGTCGGTCGAGATCACGGCACGGCCGCGGCTGAGATCGGTGACCATGGCTAGAATGTCGTCCGCCTCGTCCTTGCGCATATCGACCGTCATCACCGGCCCCCTGTCGGTGAAGCTTTCGCCGGCGAGCGTCACGTCGCGGGCGAGCAGGCGCGCCTTGATCAGCGCCAGATCGCCAAAGTCGCAGGCAATGGTGGCGCGCATCGTCTCGATCATCTCGATCTTCTCGGCTGCCCGCAGGCAGAGCGCAGCGGTGCCGCCATAGGCGCGGATCAGGCCGCCGCTGCCAAGCAGGATACCGCCGAACCAGCGGGTGACCACGACAACGACGTGATCGAGTGCCTGACCGTCGATTGCCGCGAGGATCGGCTTGCCTGCGGTGCCGCTCGGCTCGCCGTCGTCGTTGAAGCGGTACGCCTGGCCGATGCGCCAGGCCCAGCAATTATGATTGGCCATCGGGTCGGAATGCTGAGCGAGGAAAGCCTTTGCCGCCTGCTCGTCGGGCACGGGGGCGCAGATTGCCACAAACCGGCTCTTCTTGATTTCCTGCGTCGAGGTTTCCGTGCGCTTGAGGGTGAACATCCGCTGCTTCCGTTTGGATAACGCTGATAACGGATTGTGCGGATTGGCGCCACCGTGGTTCGGCTTCAACCGGACGCAGGCATGCACATCAGCCTCACCAGCCCTCATTGCTGTGCTTGTCACAGGAATCCAGTCACGGCGCGTCTGCGCCGTGAGAAGATTCGGTTTGCGGTGTCGCGTTGAAAGGTTCTTTCGCGCCGCCGACACGGCGCAGCTGGATCTCTGTGACAAGCACAGAGATGAGGAGGAGAGGGGAGGGCCATCGCCACCGGGTTGACCCCAGCCCCTTCATCGCCTCTCCCGCGTTCGGGAGAGGCAGTCTTGTCTCGTGGACCCGGTTTTGATCAGCCGATCGCCATCAGGCTGGCGTTGCCGCCGGCAGCGGCCGTGTTGATCGAGGTGGAGACCTCTTCGAGCAGCCAGTTGAGGCAATAGGCGTCGGGGTTGCGGACGATCTCGTTGGTTGAGGCAGCCTGGACCAGGACCAGCGGACCCGGCAGGCCGGCAATCACCTTGCTGACCTGACGGACGCGCTCGCCGTCGCCTTCGACCAGTGCCCCGGCGAATGGACCATCGGCAGACCACTCCTTCGACCAGGACAGCCGGGTGGAAACACTGGCCGGCAGGCCCTTCAGTGAAGACTGCAAGCCGGAAGCCGCGTCGATAACGACGGTGTTGCCGGTCGCAAGCGCCGCGCCGAGCTGGCGATAGAGGCCGGTTTCGGTCGCCGGCACCAAAAGCACGCGGCCGCGCGGATGAAGCGCATAGAGGTTGCGCTCGCCAACCGGCCCCGGAAGCTCGGAGATAAGGCCGAGGGCCGAGTTGCTGCCGGCGGTGCGGGCAGCTTCCGCTTCGGCCTTGGCGCCCTTGCCGTCGAGCCACTTGGCAAAGTCGAGCAGTGCCGGATCGGTGTGCACCGAGCTATGCTGCGGCGGCACCGGGGCGGTCGCAACCAGGCGGCCGAGGTAGAGCGGGCCGCCGGCCTTCGGGCCGGTGCCGGAAAGGCCACGGCCGCCGAAGGGCTGCACGCCGACCACGGCGCCGATGACGTTGCGGTTGACGTAGAGGTTGCCGGCCTTCACCCGCGACGTAACGTGGGCAATGGTTTCGTCGAGGCGGGTGTGCAGGCCGAAGGTCAGGCCGTAGCCGGTCGCGTTGATATCGTCGATCAACCGGTCGAGATCGTCGCGGCGGTAGCGGATGACGTGCAGGACCGGGCCGAAGACTTCGCGCTTGAGGTCGGCAAGCTTTTCGAGCTCGACGATTGTCGGCGGCACGAAGGTACCGAGGTCGGTTTCGGATGCGAGGCCGATCTGCTCGACCTTGCGGCCCATGCCGCGCATCGTCTCGATGTGCTTTTCGATGATCCCTTGGGCTTCTGCGGTGATGACAGGGCCGACGTCGACGGAAAGCTTGTCCGTGCGGCCGATCTTCAGTTCGTGCAGCGCGCCCTTCAGCATTGCCAGAATGCGGTCGGCGACATCTTCCTGCAGGCACAGCACGCGCAGGGCCGAGCAACGCTGGCCGGCGCTGTCGAAGGCCGAGGCGATCACGTCGCCGACGACCTGCTCGGCGAGCGCCGAGCTGTCGACGATCATGGCATTCTGGCCACCGGTTTCGGCGATCAGCGGGATCGGCCGGCCCGACGGCGACAGACGGTCGGCAAGCTGCGCCTGGATCAGGCGTGCGACTTCGGTCGAGCCGGTGAACATCACGCCGGCGATTTCAGGAGCTGCAACCAGGGCTGCGCCGATGCGGCCGTCGCCGGGCAGCAGCTGCAGCGCGTCGGCGGGAATGCCGGCTTCGTGCAGGATACGCACGCCTTCGGCGGCGATCAGCGGCGTTTCCTCGGCCGGCTTTGCCAGCACCGGGTTGCCGGCGACGAGGGCTGCTGCAATCTGCCCGGCAAAAATCGCCAGCGGGAAGTTCCAGGGGCTGATGCAGACGATGGGCCCAAGCGCCTTGTGGGCCGGGCCGAGCGTGCGGCGGGTCTGTTCGGCATAGTAGCGCAGGAAGTCGATCGCTTCGCGCACTTCGGCAATGGCGTTCGGCAGCGACTTGCCGGCTTCGCGCACGATCAGGCCGAGCAGCGTCGGCATGCGGGCCTGCATGATGTCGGCCGCCCGTACGAGCATGGCCGCACGGTCTGCCGGCGAAACCGCCGACCAGCTTGCAGCTGTCTTCGAGGCATAGGTCGCAGCCTGCCGGGCGTCTGCTTCCGATGTCTCGGTAACAGTGCCGACGGTATCGCGGTGGTCGCCCGGGTTGAGAACCGGACGGGTCTCGCCAGATGCGGGGCCTGTTGCCAGCAGCGGTTCGGCGCGCCAGTCGATGGCAGCGCTGGCCTTCAGCGCTTCGCTCAGCGAAGCGAGCGAGGTCTCGTTGGAAAGGTCGAGTCCGCTGGAGTTCGGGCGGGCGTCGCCGAAGAGACCGACGGGCAGGGCGATCTGCGCATGCGTCGCGCCGACGACCGGCATGGCGCGCACGATATCGACGGGATCAGCGACCAGTTCGTCGATCGAGACCTTCGGGTCGGCGATGCGGTTGACGAAGGAGGAGTTGGCGCCGTTTTCGAGCAGGCGGCGCACCAGATAGGCAAGCAGCGTCTCGTGGGTGCCGACAGGCGCATAGATGCGGCACGGCCGGTCGAGATTGTTCTTGCCGACGACTTCGTCATAGAGCGGCTCGCCCATGCCATGCAGGCACTGGAACTCGTATTTGCCGACCTGGAAGTCCTTGCCGGCCAATTCGTAGATGGTGGCGAGCGACTGGGCGTTGTGGGTGGCAAACTGCGGGAAGATCACGTCCGTTGCCGCCAGCAGCTTGCGGGCGCAGGCGATGTAGGAAACGTCGGTGTAGATCTTGCGGGTGTAGACCGGGAAGTCTTCCAGGCCGTCGAGCTGGGCGCGCTTGATCTCGGCGTCCCAATAGGCGCCCTTGACCAGGCGAACCATGACGCGGCGACCCGAACGGCGGGCAAGGTCGATGATGAAGTCGAGCACGAAGGGGCAGCGCTTGCCATAGGCCTGGACCACGAAGCCCATGCCTTCCCAGCCGCTAAGGTCCTTGTCGAGGCAAAGCTCTTCGAGCAGGTCGAGCGAGAGCTCCAGCCGGTCGGCTTCCTCGGCGTCGATGTTGAGGCCGATGTCATATTTCTTGGCGATGACGGCGAGCGCCTTCACCTTCGGCAGCAGCTCTTCCATGACGCGGGCGGATTGCGCGCGCACATAGCGCGGATGCAGCGCCGAAAGCTTGATGGAGATGCCGGGGCCCTCATAGATGCCGCGTCCGGCCGAAGCTTTGCCGATGGCGTGGATCGCCGTTTCGTAGTCCTTGTAATAGCGCTCGGCGTCTTCGGCCGTGGTCGCGGCCTCGCCCAGCATGTCGTAGGAGTAGCGGAAGCCCTTCTGCTCGAGCGCGCGCGAGCGACGCAGCGCCTCGTCGATGGTTTCGCCGGTGACGAACTGTTCGCCCATCATGCGCATCGCCATGTCGACGCCGCGGCGGATCACCGGTTCGCCGCAGCGAGCGATCAGGCGCGTAAGGGCTGCCGAAAGGCTACGGTCGTTGACGGTCGACGTCAGCTTGCCGGTGACGACGAGACCCCAGGTTGCGGCGTTGACGAACAGCGAGCGACCGCCGCCCAGATGCGACTTCCAGTCGCCGTCGGCGATCTTGTCACGGATCAGCGCGTCGCGCGTTGCTTTGTCGGGAATGCGCAGAAGCGCTTCGGCCAGGCACATCAGCGCCACGCCTTCCTGGCTCGACAGCGAGTATTCGTGCACCAGACCTTCGACGCCGGAACCCTTGTGCTTTGCGCGCAGCGCTTCGATCAGCTTGCGGGCCGTCCGTGCGGCCGCCTTCTGTGTCTCGACCGGAAGCGTCGCGGCCTCGACGAGCGATGGCAGGGCTTCGGTTTCAGGACGGCGATAGGCGGCGGTAATCGCCTGGCGCAGCGTGCTCTGCGCACGGATCGGCGGCGCGAAATCGGCAAAGGGTGCCGGGGCCTGATCGGCCTTTGGGCTGGATTTGTGAAGCTGGTTCTGGCTCATCGAACGCTGTCCTTTGGAAGGCGGTGACAAGGCGCAATGCGCCCTGGGTATCGTGGGCAGAAAATACGCGTCGTTTCGCCGAACATCCATCCGGCAAATTTCGTGAATCTCGGAATGTTTCACTAGTCGCGTGTCCCAAAACCGATGGGAATGCGGAATGTCCGCTCGGGTGCCGGATGATACGAAGTCTTAGGCGGCTTTCCCGAAGTGCCGTTCACGCGCCATCAGACACTCGTCGTCACCGGGCATGCAGGTGCGACAGACGATCGGCCTCACCGCGTAGATCTTGCAGGCGACGTGAACGCCGAGCTTGCCGCCGAGCGCTGTGCAACGGTCGTCCTCGCAGCGCATGCCGCCGAGATCGGCGGCGACATATTCCTCCGGTATCAGATCGAGTTCCTCATCCGTCTCCATCGAGAAACGCGGCCAGTCGGAGGAATAGGCGCAACAGGCGCCGCAGCTCTGACAGTCGAGGGTTTCATCGGTCGCGGTCAATTGGGTCATGGGCCAACCTAGCATGAAGGCCGGCTGGCCGAAATGCCCCTCAGGCGATGGCGGCGTCCCTGCAGGCGATTTCATAATCTTCGGTGTGAACCAGCACGCCGTCCCTCGTCACCACGGCAATGCCGTACGCGGCGGGTTCATCGACCGAGAGCGAGGGATCCGGCGCATCGAACGGCATCGGCTGCTGGTGCACAGGGCTCTTGAAAACGGAGAAGGGTATGCCGCGGCAAGAGCCACCGATCGTGCGATGCACGTGGCCGGCGAAGATGTGGCGCACGTTGCCGTGCTTCTTCGCCAGCGCATAGAATTCCACCTCGTTGACCAGGCGGATCATGTCCATGCCGGTAAAGCCGGTCGCATGTGGCGGATGATGCATGAAGATCAGCACTGGCCTGTCGCCGGCATCAGCCAATTGCCGGTCGAGCCAGGCAAGGCGCTTCTGGCACAACAGGCCGGCATGGCTGTTGGGGTAGTCGTAGGGCGGCGCAAACAGCGTGTCGAGCAGGATCGCCCGGCAGTCGTCAAAGTCGATCACCTGTTGCACGAAGCCATCGTCGTCCGTCACAGCGTCGGTAAAGACGTCCAGGAACACATCGCGCCGGTCGTGGTTGCCGACCATGATCGCCGCGGGTGGGCCCAATTGATCGACAAGGGTCTTCAATCGCTCGTAGGAAACACGATCGCCGTGGTGGGCGAGGTCGCCGGTGAAGATCACCCGATCGGCATCCCCATGGTAGCGGTTCACATGGGCGATACCGTTGGCCAGTCGTTGATAGGGGTCGATGCCGATGATGGTCGTGCCTTCTGGCACCATGTGCAGATCGGTAAAGATAATCAGCTTCGTCATCGCATTTCCAGGGGCGGGGGTGTCTTCCCGTCCAAGCTGTCGTGCGCCCGGCTGGCCGTCAAGCTGCATCTTTGGGTCGGATTTGCTGGACGCTCATCGCTGGCCGATGGCCGCTGAACGGAGAGCATTTGCTCGCCAGCCGGCCGACATAGCGCGATACGGACCCGCAAAATTCGCGCATTTTCGTAGGCGAGGCAGGATTTTCAGGGGGAGGCACCCAAGAGCGCTTGCGGGCAGTAGGCTTTGCGGGCCGACCCTTGCAGGTCGCCCCGCAAACATCACTTGATGCGGCTCGTCTTGTCGAGCATGGCCGTCTCGAAATCGCTGGCGCCACTCAGTTCGGCGACCTTGCGCTCCGCATAGGCGTCGCCTTCGGCTGCCGCCTTGCGGAAGACGGCGCGGGCTGCGGGCAGATCCCTTACAACACCTTCGCCGGTTTCCAGCATCAGGCCGAGGTTGACCATGGCGTCGACATTGCCGCGCTCGACGGCGAGACGATAGAACCGGGCCGCCTTGGTATTGTCTTCTGGTACCAGCTTGCCTTCATCCAGGATCACCGCGAGGTTGAACGCCGCGACGCCATCGCCTGCAAGTGTCGCCCGCTCGAACCATTCGATCGCAAGTCTGCCGTTTGCCGCGGTGCCCATGCCGTCGCGATAGGCGACGCCGAGATTGTAGGCGGCCAGGATGTTGCCGGCAGCCGCGGCCTTCTGGTTGAGCGCGAATTCGGTTTTGGTATCGCCCTGTTCGCCGACAAGCACCGCATAGTTGGTCATGGCCAGCGCATGACCATGGTCTGCCGCTTCGCCGAGAATATGGTGCGACTGGGTCTTCTGACCGGCCTTGTCGAGAACGCGCGCCAGCTGGAACGCGGTGCGGCCACCGGCATGCTGGTTATAGGCCTCGCGGCAGGCCGAAAGGGCGATACCGATCTTCAGGTCTTCGGTGGCAACGGCCGGGTAGGCCTGATTGCGCTGCAGGTCGAAGATGCTGCCCGCTTCACGGTCGCAGATGTCGGCGGCCGAGAGATCGGCCGCACGCGCAGAGGGGAGCGCGATCGCTGCCAGTGCCACGACGCTGACAATGGCAAGAAGCACGGCGTTGACGATGCGAATGCCTGTTTTGCGCTGGTTTTCCATGATGCTCTCCCGTCTCGTGAGGTGAAACTAGCGCGACGGGTTCCACCTGCCTGTTCCGGCGGGAACAGCCGGATTGTGAGGGCTCTGGCGAAATGACGGACACTGTCGGGCAGACCACCAAACGGCTGCGGCTTGTTTCCCCTGATATCGGGGATATCCTCTGGGATAGTCTGACGCTCGAAGGCACGACCACATCGAAAAGGAAGGTGGACCATGAAGGACCGGGAGCCGATGCGGCAGGTGCTGGTGAAGAGGCGCGTCGTGGTTGGCGGCCTGTTGCTGGCCGCCTTGGGCGGCGGCGTCGCAACGACGAGGGCGAGCCCCGTGATCGGCAACGCGACGGAAATCCGTGGCGATGTTCGTCGCCGGCAGGCAGAGCAGGAAGACGCTCTGGCCGTCGGAGCACAGCTTTTCGACAACGACCATGTCCGCACGCAGGCCGAGAGTTTCGCCACTCTGGCGCTGGGTGCCGACACCCGCGTTCTGCTGGGTGCTGAGACCGATCTGCTGATCGATCGTTTTATCGCCGGCCAGGGCGGGACACTGGAACTCGGCACCGGCCGAATGGTGTTCGATCGCCCCGAGGGGCTGCCCAAGGTCGATGTTGCCGTCAGGACCGCCTTCGGCATGATCGGCGTTCGCGGCACCAAGTTCTTCTGCGGCCCGAGCAAGGTCGCCTTTGCCGTTTTCGTCGAGCACGGCAGCGTCGCGGTTGCGGCGGGCGGTGTCACGCAGATTGTCGCCGCCGGGCAGGGCGTCGAGTTCAAACAGCGAGGCGACGCGCCCAGCGCCCCGGTCAACTGGGGACAGGCGCGGATCCGCGAAGCCTATGCCAGCGTCGGGCTGTAGCAGTTCGTCAGGCACCGCAAGCGGAATGCGGCGAGGCGGCAACGCCACGACGCTCTAAATCTGCCCTCTGTCTTCCGTCAGATTTCCTGCCCCTTGCGCGGCGACTGGCACGCTAGACCTGTTCGGGATCGGCGACGGTGAAGAGCTCCATCGGGGCAAAGCCGCGGATCTCATGGCTGCCGAGCGAGCGAAGGTGCTGCTTGCTTTGCGCCGCGGCCGCCGGGCCGACGCAGATGGCCGTGCCCAGAAACTTGTTGGCCTCCTGCAGTCGCGCCGCAAGGTTGATGGCGTCTCCATGGGCGGTGTAGTCGAGCTTGCCACCGGCGCCGACTTCGCCAACGACCGCCTGGCCTGTCTCGATGCCGATGCGCGTGCGGCCGAAATCCCTCATGGCAAACTGCGGCCGCCGCCGCATTTCCTCGGTCAGCGCGTGGATCGCCTTGGCGCATTCGATCGCCTTGTCGACATGATCGGCGAGATCCTCCGGCGCGTTGAAGAAGGCGTGCACGGCATCGCCGACCACCTTGTCGACCATGCCGCCATAGTGCGCCACCAGTCCGTTGACCTCGGTGAAATAGATGTCGAGCAAGGCGATCAGGTCGCGCGGACCGAGCTTCTGCGACAGCGTCGAAAAGCTCTCGATGTCGGTGAAGAGCGCTGTCACCGCCCGTTCCTCGCCCGCAACCCGCGCAGCACCCGGATTGTCGATGTAGCGCGCGACGACGGATTGCGGCAGATATTGCGAGAATTTCTCCCGCGCCGTCGCCTCCGCCCGCCGAATATGGGCAAATTGCAGCGTGCTCGTCACCGCCAGCACCGCGGCAAGTGCGGCGGAAATGCTGACGGCATCCACCAGCCAGCCGCTGGTCCGGTAGATGGCCATCGTTGCCGCGACGACCGCGGCAACCGCGATGATGCCGAGCGCTGCCGAGGTCATCGGTCTGAGCCTTGCCGCGCCGTAGGCGGATGCAATTCCGGCGGCAAGCGAGAACAGGGCTTCGATGACGGGGAGCCGTGCGTCGCGCCGTGGAATGAAGCCGGTGGCGATGGCGTTGGCAATATCGGCGTGGATCTGCACCGAGGGCTCGAGGGGCATCGAGGCGCTGGGCCTGAGGCCGCCGAGATTGGGCAGGCTGCTGCCGACAAAGACGAGTTTTCCCGAAAGCCTGTCCTTGCCTGCCGTCCTTGCCAGGATGTCGGCCGCGGAAATCGTCCGCGCGGCAATCCTCTCGGGATCGCTCGCCACGAAGCGCAGGCTACCGGTATCGTC
The DNA here is from genome assembly GCF_058795755.1 of Ensifer sp. GW823-FHT05D09. Lineage (NCBI taxonomy): Bacteria > Pseudomonadati > Pseudomonadota > Alphaproteobacteria > Hyphomicrobiales > Rhizobiaceae > Ensifer > Ensifer sp. GW823-FHT05D09. The sequence continues at coordinate 420,420 of NZ_JBXAIA010000001.1, forward strand.
GAGTGTCACCACTTGATGGTCGAGGCGCAGCCAGGCCGGGTCGCCGCCCAGGATCGGCGTTCCGGCGCCGACCATCAGCCGGGTCGCTTCGATGCCAAGCGTTGGAAAGGCTTCCTCGCCCAGGACTGCGAACGCTTGCACTCGCCGGATGCGGGCGTCTTCATCGCCGACCAGAAACGATGCGGCGGCCGCCTTGGCACGGTCCATGAAGCCGGGACAGGAGGTCTCCGCGCCGTCAAGGAACCAGAGTTCGGGGGCTGCGAAAGGGCGGCTCAACGCCAGTGGCGGAACGGGGCGCGGGCGCTCCTGCAGCGTGTCGGCAATGAGAAAGCCGAGGACGACGGGTACCTTCGAAAGCGCTTGCGAAAGCGGCCCGTGGCCCGGCAAGTCTGCCGCGCAATCGGAACTGAAGACGAAGTCGACGGCGACGACCTTGGCGCCGGCGTCGGACAGTGCGGACAGAAGCTCGGCCGTTGCCGCCCTGTCCCAATCGCCGCCCGGCCTGCTTTGATAGGCTGCGCGGTCAATGTCGACGACGACGATGTCAGGCGACTGGGGTGAGGGCACCCATTGGGTGAGGCTGTCGAAGAACAGTTCCCGCTGCGTTTCGAATACCGGTTCCGCATAGAAATAGAGTGCCAGTGCGACGACCAGGCTCGTCAGGATCCCGCCGGCGAGCGGTGTGAAGCGAAAGCGCCGGCGAGATTGAGCGGTCATGTCGCCTAATCCTCTTCCGGATCGGCGATGCTCAAGAGCTTGCCGACCTTGCAGGCGATGATGCCATCCATCCGTTTGATCGCGCCGCTTTCCTCGAGCCACAGGATGGCCCGGTTGACCTTGGGCCGGCTGGCGCCAAGCACGCCGGCGATATCCGTCTGGCTCATGGTCAGCCTGAGGTTGGCGCTTTCGGGAAGTTCGTTGCCGTGGATCTGCCGGAGCGTGGCCAGGAAGAACCGGGCGACGCGGGCATTGAGGTCGTAGAGCGCGATGGTTTCCAGCCGCTCGGTGGTGTCGCGCAGCTGGGCGCAGAGAAAGCGGACGACGGATTCGGCTGCGGCCGGCCGGGTGGTCACCATGTCGAGAAACGCCTTCTTGCCGATCACATAGCCTTCCGCAGCCGTTTGCGCCGTGGCATCGGCCGACCGCGTCTGGCCGTCGAGCACCGCCATCTCGCCGAAGATCGCTCCGGCTTCGTGCTGGCGCAGCATCAGTTCGCGGCCCTGAGGCGTGATCAGCGACAGCTTGATGCGGCCCGATACGACAACGATCATATAGTTGCCTTCGTCGCCGCGCTGGAAGATCACCGTGCCCGCCGGCCACTTGCGATAGGTGGCGATCTCGGCAAGATCCTCGATGGACTTCTTGTCGAACCCTTCGAAGATCGCGAATGAGCGCCAGAAGGCCGGGCTCCTGTTGATTTCGTTCATGAGATGCCCCCGAGCGGCGTCCCCTGCCGCGCCTGAAATTCTTCGCCCACACGACCCGTCCTTGCAACAGAAAAGAACGTTCCGGGCCTGACCAGTGTCCCTGGCGGCGAAAAGGACTGCACAGATCGTAGCGCGACGCAAATGTCGGTTGACGATAATTCCCGGTTGTCTCTAGGTTGTGAACGATCTGTCGCCGGTCGTGCGGCTAGATGAATTTGAAAATGCTGATACTTCTGCTGCCAACACTCGTTTCTCACAGGAGCCTCGCATGTCTCAGAATGTCGTCGTCCTCATCGGGCGCATTCTTCTTTCGATCATGTTCATCACCGCCGGTTTCGGCAAACTGACAGATCCCGCCGGCACCGCCGGAATGATCGCCAATGCCGGCTGGCCTGCGCCGACAGTGCTCGCCTATCTCGCCGGTATCTTCGAATTGGTTGCGGGTCTCGCCGTTCTTGTCGGCTTCCAGACCAAGATCGCGGCTTACCTGCTGGCGGCGTTCACGCTTGTCACCGCTTTCGTCTTCCACAGCGGTGCGATCAACATCCCGACCTTCCCCCCGGAAGCAAACGGTCTGCTGACCGTCTTCAACGGCCTGATGATGATGAAGAACATCTCGGTCGCCGGTGGTTTCCTGGTGCTTGCAGCCTTCGGCCCGGGCGCACTGTCGATCGACGCACGTCGCGCCTGAGACATTTCAGACTTCAAACAAAAAACCCGCCGGTTCCGCCGGCGGGTTTTTTGTTCGTCTTGCGAAGTTACGGATAGATCACGCCCTTGCGCAGGATGACATTGCCGTAAAGCCGCGGCTCGCTGGTCTGCACCACCGTGTGAGCTGCCTGCACCCGGGGATAGAATTCGGGGCCGAGCAGGGGAACAACCGTTCGTGCGGGTTCATGCTTGCCGCAGCAATCGATGATCTCCCGGTGCACCGGATCGAGCGCGTCCCGGTCGTGCTTGACCGTGGCACGGAAAATCGCGGCCGGCACGAAATCGTCGATCGGCATGACGCTCAAAATGGCGTCGAGCACCGGGATCAGCCCGTGGCCGTCCAGCCGAACCAGCCGGCGGGCATGTTCCTGGCCGGGATAATTGCCATCGACCAGCGCGATCTCGTCGCCGTGGCCCATGGCTCGAAGCGTCGCCAGCAATTCGGGGCTGAGGATCGGGTCTATGCCTTTCAGCATCAGCTGAGCTCCTTGAAGAGGACATTGGTGTCGAGCAGGTAGCGGGAGAACAACGGCAGGCTGGCGCCGCCGATGGCGCGCGCATGGCTGCCGACCAAACCCTCGACCAGTTCGGGAATGGTCACGCCCTGAAGATCGAGCTCGTGCAGAGCCTTGCGCGTCGCGGTCAGCAATCGCGCGCGCACCCAGGGCGGGAAACCGCCGTCGATGACGACGGCGGAGAAATCGACGATCGAGACGGCGGAGACGACGGCCTGGGCAAGGGCCGCGGCGCTGTCGTCGATCCACACGGTCAGCGGTTCGCCGAAATCGATCCAGTCGTCGGCGGAGTACCAGAGCGGCTTTGGGTCGATGCCGCGATCGCGCAAGAGGTTTTCGAGCACGAACACCGAAGCGATCTTCAGGAGCTGGACGGTCTTGCCGTCTTTGCCCGACACCGGCAGCGGACCGACGGCACCGGCGGCGCCTGTCCGGCCGGAAAACAGCGCGGAATTGATGACGACGCCGCCGCCGATGAACGAGCCGATGTAGAAATAGACGAAGTCGGGATAGCTGGCGCCGACGCCGAAGGCGAGTTCGGCGCCGCAGGCGCTGGTTCCGTCATTCTGCAGAAACACCGGGTGACGGGTGCGTTGCGCAACGATCGCCTGCAGGTCGATATCGCGCCACCGGTTCATCTGTTCCCGCGGTGCGCCCACTTCTTCCGCCCAGTTCCAGAGCTCGAAAGGTGTGGCGATGCCGATGCCGGCGATCCGCTTGCGCTCGTCCGGCCTCAGTTGCTGCTCGAGCTTCTCGATGCCGCCGATGATGAAGTCGACGAGGTCGCCGGGCAGGGGATAGGCGTGGATCTGGTGCAGGTGCAGGCGGATGTTGCCGACGAAATCCATCAGCACCAGGTCCGCACTGCGCCGGCCGATCTTCACGCCGAAGGAGAAAACCGCATCCGGGTTGAGCCGCATCGGCGTCGAGGGCTGGCCGACGCGGCCGCGCACCGGTTCGCCGCGCACCAGCAAGCCATCGCTTTCGAGGGCGCGCATGATTACGGAGACCGTCTGCGCCGAAAGGCCGGAGCGCCGGGCGATGTCTGCCTTCGAGAGCTCGCCGTGACGACGCACCAGCGACATCACCAGCCGTTCGTTATAGGCGCGCACGCGTGTCTGGTTCGCCCCGCCGCTGGGGTCGATCACTTCAGGTTGCATCGGTCCCCTGTCGGGGCCGTCTGTCAATGACATGCCACCGTCTCCTCCCGTTGGCATTAGTGCCCGCTTGGCGCGGGTCTGTTGTTTCCGCTCTGGGCGGGCCTGTCAATTTGCGTGTCGGCCCGGATGGCTCCGGACCGGCGTTATCCCAAGAATGACACATCGAAATAATAATTCAATTTGATTTATTTATTGACACCCTCGAAATTTAGTGTTTGTTTTTGATCCGGAAGCGCCTGTTGCAGCGGAGGAGAAATGCTGCGGCGGCGAGGCCCCTGCCGGTCCGCCGGCGCGTTTTTCATCCTTGGGAGGATTACATGAAGAAGACTGTTCTCTCCGCCGCGTTCGGCGTGCTGTCGCTCGGCGTCGTTTTCGCCGCCCCGGCACAGGCCGCCGATGTCAGCGCCTGCCTGATTACCAAGACAGATACCAATCCCTTCTTCGTCAAGATGAAGGAAGGCGCTGCCGCCAAGGCCCAGGAACTCGGCGTCACGCTGAAGTCCTACGCCGGCAAGATCGACGGCGACCATGACAGCCAGGTGGCTGCAATCGAATCCTGCATCGCCGATGGCGCCAAGGGTATCCTGATCGCCGCTTCCGACACCAAGGCGATCGTCGATCAGGTGAAGAAGGCGCAGGAAGCCGGTCTTCTGGTCATCGCGCTCGACACGCCGCTTGATCCGGCAACCGCTGCCGACGCGACCTTCGCCACCGACAACCTGCTTGCCGGCAAGCTGATCGGCCAGTGGGCCGCCGCCACGATGGGCGAGGGCGCCAAGACCGCCAAGGTCGGCTTCCTCGATCTGACGCCGTCGCAGCCGACCGTCGACGTCCTGCGCGACCAGGGCTTCATGATCGGCTTCGGCATCGACCCGAAGGACCCGGCCAAGATCGGCGATGAAGACGATGCCCGCATCGTCGGCCACGACGTCACCAACGGCAACGAAGAAGGTGGCCGTAAGGCGATGGAAAACCTTCTGCAGAAAGACCCTGATATCAACGTGATCCACACCATCAACGAGCCGGCAGCCGTCGGCGCCTATCAGGCGCTGAAAGCCGTCGGCAAGGAGAAGGACGTGCTGATCGTGTCGGTCGACGGCGGTTGCCCCGGCGTCAGGTCGGTCGCAGAAGGCGTCATCGGCGCGACCTCGCAGCAGTATCCGCTGATGATGGCAGCGCTTGGCATCGAGGCGATCAAGAAGTTTGCCGACACCGGCGAAAAGCCGAAGCCGACCGAAGGCAAGGACTTCTTCGACACCGGCGTTTCGCTGGTCACCGACAAGCCGGCTGCCGGCGTCGAATCGATCGACACCAAGGTCGGCACGGACAAGTGCTGGGGCTAATCGCCTCAACTCTTAGAACGCATGGCTGAACAACGGAAGGGCGGCCCCGGCCGCCCTTCGCATAAGCGCCGATGTCTTTGACAAGGCGGCGAAAACCGCGCAGCTTCTAGAGCGCCGTGCGTTCCTATGAACGCACAAAGGACGCTCTTGCACTTTAGTTCTGGAGCACCTTTCTGCCCTCACGTGATTCCACTTGAAGACAGGGTGCTCTAGAGTGAGTGCTGATGCCCGCCACTGGTGGGCGGGCTGTGCACCAGATTGCATCGCAACCCCTTGGGAGTGGGGTTCACCGGAGGAAGGTCCATGGGCGAGCCCAACGCAGCCGCACAGCCATCCCAGGAATTCGAAAAAGTCCTGGTCAACAGTTCGACGCAGGTCGCGTCGTTCGACACGCATGACAAGACGCCGATCCAGAGGATCCAGCATTTCCTGCATTCGACGCCGGCGGCCGTGCCGTTCATCGTGCTCGTTGCAGCGATCCTAATCTTCGGTCTGGCGATCGGCGGAAAGTTCTTCTCGTCCTATACGCTGACGCTGATTTTGCAGCAGATCGCCATTGTCGGCATCCTTGGGGCTGCGCAGACATTGGTCATCCTGACGGCCGGCATCGACCTTTCGATCGGCGTGATCATGGTGCTTTCCGCTGTCATCATGGGCAACAGCGCCGTGACCTACGGCCTTCCGGCGCCGATCGCGATCTTTCTCGGATTCCTCGTTGGCGGTGCCTGCGGCTTCCTCAACGGTTTCCTCGTTTCCAGGGTCAAGCTTCCGCCGTTCATCGTGACGCTCGGCACCTGGTACATCATCATGGCGACGAACTTCATCTATTCGGCCAATGCGACGATCCGCGAGGCCGACGTGACGGCTGTCACCCAGATGCTTCACGTCTTCGGCGTCAGCTTCAAGATCGGCTCCGCCGTCTTCACCCTCGGCGTGGTCATGATGGTCGTCCTGGTTCTCGGCCTCTGGTACGCGCTCAATCACACCGCTTGGGGGCGGCATCTCTATGCGGTCGGCGACGACCCGGAAGCGGCCAAGCTTTCCGGTATCCGCACCAGTCGCGTGCTGCTCAGCGCCTATACGCTCGCCGGCCTGATTGCAGCACTTGCCGCCTGGGTCTCGATCGGCCGCAACGGCTCGATCTCGCCGTCGGCAGCGGTCACCGACTACAATTTGCAGGCCATCACCGCGGCCGTGATCGGCGGCATCTCGCTCTTCGGCGGACGTGGGTCGATCCTTGGAACCCTGATCGGCGCGATGATCGTCGGCGTGGTCTCGATGGGCCTCAACATGCTGGGCGCCGATCCGCAATGGAAAGTCTTCTTGACCGGCGTCTTGATCATTACCGCCGTTGCAATCGACCAGTGGATCAGAAAGGTAGCAGGCTGATGGCTCAGGAACCCCTTCTCACCGCACGCGGCCTGGTCAAGCGCTATGGCCGGGTTACGGCTCTCGACCATGCCGATTTCGACCTCTACCCGGGCGAAATTCTTGCCGTCATCGGCGACAACGGCGCCGGCAAGTCCTCGATGATCAAAGCGATCTCGGGCGCCATCACGCCCGATGAGGGCGAGATCCGGCTCGAAGGCCAGCTGATCAACTTCCGCTCACCGATGGAGGCGCGCTCCGCCGGCATCGAAACGGTTTACCAGAACCTGGCGCTATCGCCGGCGCTGTCGATCGCCGACAACATGTTCCTCGGTCGCGAGATCCGCAAACCCGGCATCATGGGTAAGCTGTTCCGCACGCTCGACCGGGCGGAGATGGAGAAGCGGGCGCGGGCAAAGCTCTCCGAGCTTGGCCTGATGACGATCCAGAACATCAACCAGGCGGTGGAAACCCTCTCGGGCGGCCAGCGCCAGGGCGTGGCCGTGGCGCGTGCTGCGGCCTTCGGCTCCAAGGTGGTGATCATGGACGAGCCGACGGCAGCGCTCGGCGTCAAGGAAAGCCGGCGCGTGCTGGAACTGATCCTCGACGTGCGCTCGCGCGGCCTGCCGATCGTGCTGATCTCGCACAACATGCCGCATGTGTTCGAGGTCGCCGACCGCATCCACATCCACAGGCTTGGCAAACGCCTCTGCGTCATCAATCCGAAGGAGCATTCGATGTCGGATGCTGTCGCCTTCATGACTGGCGCTAAGGAGCCACCGCGCGAGGCGCTCGCCGCATGACAGTTGCGCCGTTGGTTGACCAGCTTCTGGAACGGGCGGCAGGTGCTGCCCGTTTCATCGTGGCGATCGCCGGCCCGCCCGGTGCCGGAAAATCGACCTTGTCCGATGCGCTTGCCGAAGCGCTGGTGGCTGCGGGAGAAAAGGCGACAGTGCTGCCGATGGACGGCTTTCACATGGACAATGCCGTGCTGGAAGAGAAGGGCCTGCTTGCCCGCAAGGGCGCGCCCGAAACCTTCGACGTCAGGTCGTTTCTGGCGACGATTGCGGCCGTCAGGGCCAATGACGGCGAGGTGTTGGTGCCGGTCTTCGACCGCTCGCGCGAACTGGCGATCGCCTCGGCCCGGGTGGTGGCGGCCGATACCCGCCTCATTCTCGTCGAGGGCAATTATCTGCTGCTCGACGAGGCGCCATGGACGAAACTCGACGGCGCCTTCGACGTCTCCATTTTCATCAATCCCGGCATCGAGGAACTCGAGCGGCGCTTGCTGAAGCGCTGGCGGGATCATGGCTATGACGAGGAAGCGGCGCGCCGGAAGGCACTCGGCAACGACATCCCGAACGCCCATCGCGTTGTCGGTCATCAGCGGCCGGCCGATCTCGTGCTTGCGGATTTCTGAGCGATGTCCGGATTGCCGATTGTGTTTGCGGGCGCATTGGTGATATCGAGACGCGGTTTCACCACATGAGTAACCGCCCCCCACCCGCACCTGCCGGCTCGCAAAGCCGCGCGCGCGGATCGGGCGCGAGCACGAGGGCTTGATGAGGAAGAGCGCAAGCGGTTTCCGCCATCCTGCTCTGAGTTAGGAGAACGCTGACCATGCAAGACCTCGTTATCCGCCGGCCGGATGATTGGCACCTTCACCTGCGCGACGGCGACATGCTGAAAGGTGTCATTGCCGATACCAGCCGCCATTTCGCCCGCGCGATCATCATGCCCAATCTCGTGCCGCCGGTCATCACATCGGCCGATGCCGCGGCCTATCGCGAGCGGATCGTCGCCGCCATTCCGGCCGGCGACCGCTTCGAGCCGTTGATGACCCTTTACCTCACGGCGGGGACCAACCCCGACGATGTCGAGGCCGGCCACAAGAGCGGCCTCGTCAAGGCAGTCAAGCTTTACCCGGCAGGCGCCACGACCAATTCGCACAGCGGCGTTCGCAACATCGACGAGGCTATGCCGGTGCTGGAGCGCATGGCGAAGATCGGCCTGCCGCTCTGCGTCCATGGCGAAGTCACGGCATCGGACGTCGACATCTTCGACCGCGAGGCGGTGTTCATCGAAACGGTACTCGACCCGTTGCGTACGCGCCTGCCGGAACTGAAAGTGACGATGGAGCACGTCACCACCAAGGATGGGATCGACTACATCAAGGCGTCGAAGGCCAACCTCGCCGGCTCGATTACCACCCATCACCTGATCATCAACCGCAACGCCATTCTGGTCGGCGGCATCAAGCCGCATTACTACTGCCTGCCGGTCGCCAAGCGCGAAAACCATCGCCTGGCTTTGCGCGCGGCAGCGACCTCGGGCGATGCCCGCTTCTTCCTCGGCACCGACTCGGCGCCGCATGTGGATCCGCTGAAGGAATGCGCCTGCGGCTGCGCCGGTATCTACACCTCGATAAACACCATGAGCTGCCTTGCCCATGTGTTCGAGGAGGAAGCAGCACTCGACAAACTCGAAGCCTTCGCTTCGCTGAACGGCCCGGCCTGGTACGGCCTGCCTGCCAATGACGAGACGATTACCCTCAGGAAGCAGGCGGACGCCGTCAGCTATCCCGCCAAGATCGAGACCGGCGCCGGTCCCGTCACCGTTTTTGATCCGATGTTCCCGCTGCACTGGGCCGTCGTCTGATCACCTGAAGTATTTGAAGGAGAGTTTGATGTTTTCCAACGCGTTCACCGACAAGGGCGTGATGGCCGAGCTGGTCGCAAAGATGCTCTGGGAGATCAAGGCGGTGCATTTCAGCGCCGACAAGCCCTACAAGCTGTCGTCCGGCATGGCGAGCCCCGTCTATATCGACTGCCGCAAGCTGATTTCCTATCCGCGCATCCGCTCGGCGGTGATGGATTTTGCTGCCGCATCGATTCTGCGCGAGGCGGGCTTCGAGCAGTTCGATGTCGTGGCTGGTGGCGAGACGGCGGGCATTCCCTTTGCCGCCATGCTGGCCGAACGCCTGGGCCTGCCGATGATCTATGTGCGCAAGGCGCCGAAGGGCCACGGCCGCAACGCCCAGATCGAAGGTCACATGCCGGAAGGCGCCCGCGTTCTCGTCATCGAGGACCTGACGACGGCAGGCGGCTCGATGTTCAAGTTCATCGACGCCATCCGTGCGGCCGGTGGCATCGTCGACCACGGCATCGCGCTCTTCTACTACGACATCTTCCCGGAAGCTGTCGGCGAGATGAAGAGCAAGGGCGTCGACCTGCACTGGATCGCCACATGGCGCAACGTGCTGGCTGTTGCCCGCGAGCAGGCGCTTTTCGACGACAAGACCCTGGGCGAAGTCGAGGCCTTCCTGAATGACCCGCTGGCCTGGTCGGGCCGCAACGGCGGCGTCAGCGCTCTGGCATAAAGTCTGGTGAGGCCCCTGTCATGCCGGGGCCTCACAATTCCAGATGTTCTGTTTTTTAGACTGAAATTCTACCGTGGAGGAAGAGCCGATGATCGTATGTTGTGGTGAAGCGCTGATCGACATGCTGCCGCGGGATACGGGCGCGGGCGAGAGTGCGTTCGCACCTTATGCCGGCGGGGCGATTTTCAACACGGCAATCGCGCTCGGCCGGCTCGGCATTTCCACCGGCTTCTTTACCGGCCTTTCCGACGACATGTTCGGCGATATCCTGCGCGAAACGCTGAAGGCGGCGAATGTCGACTTCGGCCCCTGCGCGACCCTGTCGCTGCACACGACGCTTGCTTTCGTCAAGCTCGTCAACGGTCATGCCACCTATGCCTTCTTCGACGAGAACACCGCCGGGCGCATGATCACTAGAGATCATCTGCCCGCACTCGGCGACTTTTGCGAGGCGCTGCATTTCGGCGCGATCAGCCTGATCCCCGAGCCCTGCGGCTCGACCTACGAGGCGCTGATGACGCGGGAACACGAAAAGCGGGTGATTTCCTTCGATCCGAACATCCGGCCGGGTTTCATCAAGGACCGGGAAGCCCATCTTGCCCGGATGAACCGCATGGCGGCGATGTCCGACATCATCAAGTTCTCCGACGAGGATCTCGACTGGTTCGGCATGGGCGGCAGCCATGACGATCTCGCTGCCGAATGGCTGACGCGCGGTCCGAAGCTGGTTTTGATCACCAAGGGCGCCGACGGCGCCGTCGGTTACACGACGCGCCACAAGGTCGAAGTCGCCGGCGAGCGCGTCACGGTCGTCGACACCGTCGGTGCCGGCGATACCTTCGATGCCGGCGTGCTCGCCTCGCTGAAGCTGAGCGGCCTCCTGACCAAGGATGCCGTCGCCAATCTCTCCGAAAGCGCCGTCCGCGACGCCCTGGCTCTCGGCGCCAAGGCGGCCGCCGTCACCGTTTCGCGCGCCGGCGCCAATCCGCCTTGGAAACACGAAATCGGGCTCTGAGAAGAGCCCGCACTTACCTCAATCCTTTTCTTCGGGGCGATATTCGAGAATGTCGCCGGGCTGGCACTCAAGAACGGCGCAGATCTTCTCCAACGTGTCGAAGCGCACGCCCTTGACCTTGCCGGATTTCAAAAGGGATATGTTCTGCTCGGTGATGCCGACCTGCTCCGCCAGGTCGCGCGAGCGCACCTTGCGTTTCGCCAGCATGACGTCGAGGTTCACGACAATCGGCATACTCTAGACGAAGCTCCTGTTCTCGGCTTCGATCCCTGATGCGATGACCATGACGTGGCCCAGCACAAGGAGCAATCCGGCCATCAGCATGATGATCACCGTTCCGCCATTGATGTCGATGAAGACGGAGTGCCCGGTCGCGGCTGGATTGTCGTAGGTGACGGCCATGATACCGATTGCGTTGCTGATGATCATGCACAATGAGCCGATGATCGTGATGATGCCGATCCGTTTCAAGAGCACCCCATTGCGGCTGGAGAGAATTTCACCGCGCTCGAAACCATCGAACAACTGCCAGGCAAAGGCGAGCCCAGCGATAGCAAGCGCATTGTTCAAGGCGGTGAGAAACATGACGGTCGCGATCGCACGATAGGAGAGCGTGATGGCCGTAACCTTCGGGAAAATGACATCGCGAACGCCCTGTTCGAAGCCGGCCCTATCGAAGAAGATCTGCCAGTGCCCGTAGACGACGGCCGAACAGAACAAAGCGCCGCACAGAACGACCATCAGTTTCATGATGCGGCTGAGCTTGCGCAATCTCTCGGGGGATCCGGTCATTAAAAAATTCCTTATCGGCTCACTTGTTTTTTTATTGTAAAACGATAATTAATTCGCGTCAATTGTGATTTTGGTGCGGCTATGACTTTCCGTTTTTTGATGAATCCATGCCTTTTCCTGTCGCTCAACGTCCTTGCCGCCTGCGCGGCGCTCAATGTCGGCGCGTTTGAAAAACTCTCTGATGTCGACCCGCTCACATCCGATCCGGCAGAGCTGCGCGTCGCACTTTTGGTGCCGGAAGCACTTTCGCTCAGGCGGGGTGACGCGACGCTCGGGATTTCGTGGAAGGCGGATGGGGCTCCTCTCGACGCACGCCGTTTTGCGCTGCAAATCCAGTCCGGCAATGCGGGTCCGCCAGCGCTTACCGAGCGGATGCAGAAGGGCCAGACGCTCTATGTCCTGACCTTGACGTCAGCCGATGCGGAGCGCCTGCGCGATATGCAGGAGAGGATCGCGGCGACGAAAGGCAATGAGGAAAAGGGACGCGGCAGCCTGTCGGTAGGTTTTTCCGGCGGTTGCTGGACTGGTGCCTTTCCCGTTGGCCAGAAGGTGAGTGTCGATGCCTGGATCCGCACGCGTGCCGAAGAAAGCTATTTCCAGCTCGTCTCGGGTCTGGATCTGATGGATACGCTCCACAAAGCCGGTATCAGGGCATTGCCGACCTGCGCGGCCTAGGCGGCCAGGTTACGCCGAGCGCACCCTGGCCGTGGTTTTTCAGCGTGCCGCCTTCAGCAGCACGGCGACGAGACCCGCGGTCGACGAATCGTGCCCTTCGGCACTTACCTTGCCTTCGACCACCGGCAGAAGACCCGTTGCCAGTTCCTTGCCGAGCTCCACGCCCCACTGATCGAAGGAGTTGATGTTGAACAGCGCGCCTTCGACGAAGACGCGGTGTTCGTAAAGGGCGATCAGCCGACCGAGCGCGAAGGGATCGAGCTGGTCGTAGACCAGCGTCAGCGACGGGCGGTTGCCGGCGAAGACGCGATGCGGCGCAATCTTATCCGCCTTGGCGTCCGCCATGCCCTTGGAGGTCAGCTGCCCCTTCGCCTCGGCAAGCGTGCGGCCCTTCATCAGGGCTTCGGACTGCGCAAGGCAATTGGCGATCAGCAGCTCGTGCTGGTGGCGCAGGGTCTTCTCGTGACCGTTGGCGGCGATCATGAACTCGGCCGGGATGACATCCGTGCCCTGGTGGATCAGCTGGTAGAAGGCGTGCTGGCCATTGGTGCCGGGCTCACCCCAGACGACCGGGCCGGTCGAAAATTCGACCGGCTTGCTGTCGAGCGTGACGGCCTTGCCGTTCGATTCCATGTCGAGCTGCTGCAGGTAGGCCGGAAAGCGCGACAGGCGCTGGTCGTAAGGCAGGATCGCGCGCGAGGGGTAGCCGAGGACGTTGCGGTTGTAGAAGCCGAGGAGGCCGAGCAGCATCGGCAGGTTCTCACGGATCGGCGCGGTGCGGAAATGCTCGTCGATGGCTTGGCCGCCATCGAGGAAGCGGCCGAAATTCTCCTTGCCGATGGCAATCATCAGCGGCAGGCCGATCGCCGACCAGATCGAATAGCGGCCACCGACCCAGTCCCAGAAGCCGAAGACGCGCGCCTGGTCGATGCCGAAGGCCGCGACCTTGTCGAGTGCCGTCGAGACGGCAGCGAAGTGATGGCCGACGGCTGCTTCGCCGAGCTTGTCGGCGATGAAGGCGCGGGCCGTTGCCGCATTGGTCATCGTTTCGATGGTCGTAAACGTCTTGGAGGCGATGATGAAGAGCGTCGTTTCCGGTTCAACGAGCTTCAGCGTGTCGGCGATATGCGCGCCATCGATGTTGGAAACGAAATGCAGGCGCGGGCCGTCATGGAAGGGTGCGAGCGCCAGCGTCGCCATGACAGGTCCGAGGTCGGAGCCGCCGATGCCGATATTGACGACGTCAGTAATCTTCTTGCCGGTCGCCCCCTTGAGCGCGCCGGAACGGATGCCGTCGGCAAATGCGCCCATGGTTTCGAGCACGCCGTTGACGTCGGGCATCACGTCCTTGCCGTCGACGAGCACAGGGTGATTGCCGCGGTTGCGCAGCGCCGTGTGAAGCACAGCGCGCTCTTCGGTGATGTTGATGATATCGCCTCGGAACATCGCGTCGCGCTTCTCTTCGACCTTGGCGGCTTTCGCCAGCGCTTCGAGGCCGTCGAGTACCTGTTCGTTCACCGCGCATTTCGAATAGTCGAGCAGCAGATCGTCGAGTGAGGTGCTGAAGCGCGAGAAGCGTTCGGCATCGCTCGCGAAGGCGGCGCGGATATCGGTCGCATTGGTCTGCGCGGCGGTTGCTTTGAGTTGATCGACAAGCGCTTTCATCGCGGGGCTCCTTGTGTCGGACATTCGCCTGCGTAGCTATTCGCTTTGCATTGTCCGAATCAAGCCCGCAAAACCGCCGGAGTGGCGGTTTTCAGGATTTTTTAAATCGTTTTAAGTCGGGGCGGCCCTTAGCCCCGGAGGTCCTTGCGCAGGATCTTGCCGACATTGGTTTTCGGCAACTCGGTGCGGAACTCGACGAAGCGCGGCCGCTTGTAGTTGGTGAGATTGGCTGCGCAGTGCTTCTTGACGTCCTCTTCGGTCAGGGCCGGATCCTTGCGGACCACGAACAGCTTGACCGCCTCTCCCGAATGTTCGTCGGCAATGCCGATTGCCGCGCATTCGAGAATGCCGGGGTGCGTCATCGCCACTTCCTCGACCTCGTTCGGGAAGACGTTGAAGCCCGAAACCAGGATCATGTCCTTCTTCCGGTCGACGATCTTGACGAGGCCGACGGCGTTGATGAAGCCGATATCGCCGGAGCGGAAGAAGCCGTCAGGCGAGATCGCCTTGGCGGTCTCGTCCGGGCGCTGCCAGTAACCGGCCATGACCTGCGGTCCGCGAATGCAGATTTCGCCGACGTCCCCGATCGGCAAGGTGTTGCCCTGGTCGTCGCGGATCTCGATCTCGGTCGAGGGGATCGGATAGCCGATCGTGCCGGTAAATTCGGTCGAGTCGAGAAGGTTGGCGGTGGCGACCGGCGATGTCTCGGAAAGGCCGTAACCTTCGGCGATCGGGCATCCCGTCATCTTCTGCCAACGTTCGGCAACAGGTCTCTGGATCGCCATGCCGCCACCGAAGGTCAGCATCAGCGACGAGAAATCGAGCTTCTGGAATTCGGCGTTGTTCATCAGCGCGTTGAACAGCGTGTTGAGCCCCGGGAAGATGTTGGTCTTGTACTTGCCGAGTTCCGCGACGAAGCCTGGAATATCGCGCGGGTTGGGGATCAGGATGTTGTTGCCGCCGGTGGCAAGGCCCATCAGCGAGTTCACCGTCAGCGCGAAGATATGATAGAGCGGCAGCGCGCACATGAAGACGAGATTGTCGGGACGCGGGCGCGAACGGAACGCCGTGTCGAACCAGATTTCCATCTGCGCCATGTTCGACAACAGGTTGGAATGGGTGAGCGTCGCGCCCTTGGAAACGCCTGTGGTGCCGCCGGTATATTGCAGGAAAGCGACGTCACCAGGAGCGACATTGGGCTTGGTCAGCTTCCGACGACCGCCTTCGGCGAGCACGGACCTGAAGGAGTGATGGCCGGGGATCGACCAGGCGGGCACCAGCTTCTTCACCCGGCGCACGACCAGATTGACGATCACGCCCTTGAAGCCGAGCATGTCGCCCATCGTGGCGACCACCACATGCTTGACGCTGGTCTTGGCCGCAACCTGCTGGACGGTATGGGCGAAGTTTTCGAGAACGAAGATCGCCTTGGCGCCGGAATCGACGAGTTGATGCTCCAGCTCGCGCGGCGTGTAGAGCGGGTTGACGTTGACGACCGTGAAGCCTGCCCTGAGGATACCGTAGACGATGACGGGGTTTTGCAGGATGTTCGGCATCATCACCGCGACGCGGTCGCCCTTCGACAGCCCACGGGCCTGCAGCCAGGCGCCGATCTTGGCGGATTCGGAATTGAGTTCGGAGAAGGTCAGCGACTTGCCCATGCAGGTAAAGGCGAAGCGGCGCGAATAGCGCGCGACGGCATGGTCGAAGAAATCGCCGATCGATCTGTAGGGCAGTGGGCCGATCTCGGCAGCGATACCCGGCGGATAGGACTTCAGCCAGATTTTCTCTGGGCTGGTGCCTGTTGGTTGCGTGTTGAGTTCCGCCATGACCTCTCTCCCTCTGGTCGCCACAGGCTGGCCTTGCTTGCGGCCAGAGAAGAAACCCTCCCGGTCTTCTCTTGCCGATGAAGATGATGCTTTTGCGACACCTCTTCAAGCCGAGATTCGGAATTATATAACTTTGACGTAAACGTCAACTCAGCTAACGGTTAACCGGCCTGCTTCGCGCGCACGAAAAAGTATGATGAGTGCCGCAAAGCCTTTGCTATCAGGGGTCAAAGCCTGTATTGCATTGCAGCATACCCCCATCGGACTCCATCCGATATCTGCTGCCAGCACCCACAGATTTGTTCCGCTCCCAGAGAGCGGGCGACACAGGTATTGCTCATGTGTGACGAAGCCTATTCTTCCGCCGTCGATCCTCGCCGGAGCCGCATTTCCGTTGCCGAGATTGCGCTCGCCGTCGGTGGGTTCGGGATCGGCACCGGAGAATTCGCCATCATGGGCCTGCTGCCGCAGGTGGCCGATGACGTCGGCGTTTCGGTGCCGAAGGCCGGCGCCGTGATCAGTGCCTATGCGCTCGGTGTGGTCGTTGGCGCGCCGCTGATTGCTGTGCTTGCGGCGCGGTTTTCGCGTTTCCGGGTGCTTCTCGTGCTGATGCTTCTGTTTGCGATCGGCAACTTCGCCAGTGCCATCGCGCCGGATTTCTACACGCTGGTTGCCGCGCGCTTCTTTGCCGGTCTTCCGCACGGCGCTTATTTCGGCGTGGCGGCGCTGGTCGCCGCCGGGCTTGCCGCACCCAACCAGCGGGCGAGGGCCGTCGGGCGGGTGATGATGGGCCTGACGATCGCCACCCTGTTCGGAACGCCGCTGGTCGCCTGGTTCGGTCAGGCGCTCGGCTGGCGCTCGGCCTTTGCCATCGTCGGCGCCATCAGCCTTCTGACCATTGCGCTGACCTGGTCTTACGTGCCGCGCGACAAGGGCAATCCGCAGGCCACGCCGCTGCGTGAACTCGGCGCCTTGGGCAAATTGCAGGTCTGGCTGATGCTCGGCATCTGCGCGATCGGCTGCGGCGGCATGTTCGCCGTCTTCAGCTACATCGCCCCTGCACTGACAGAAGTCGCAGGCGTTTCCGTCGCCAATGTGCCGATCATGCTGTCAGTGTTCGGCGCCGGCATGATCCTCGGCAACATCGTCGGTTCGCGGCTTGCCGACTGGGCGCTGCTGCCGGCGATCGGCATCGCGCTCGCCTTCAACATCTTCGCCTATGTGCTGTTCTATTTCACCATGGGCAACCCGTGGATCGCCATCGTCAACGTGCTCTTCATCGGCGGCGGCTTTGCCGTCGTGCCGGGTGTGCAGACCCGGTTGATGGACGTGTCGGGCGAGGCGCAGACGCTTGCCGCAGCGCTCAGCCATTCGGCCTTCAACCTTGCCAATGCGCTTGGCGCTTGGCTTGGCGGCTGGTCGATTGCCGCAGGCTACGGCTGGACCTCGACTGGCCTCGTCGGCGGCGTCATGGGCGTTGCCGGTTTCGGCATCTTCCTCGCCTCGGTTTTCGTCGACCGCGCCGAGACGATCAAGCGCGCCACGATGCGTGCGGCAGAATGACCGCCGCGATCAAATAAGGCCTTGGAGCTTGCGCGCCGCTAAATTTTTCTGTCATGTCCCGCCGCTAGCCTCGGTCGTGGCCCTGAAACTACCGTAAACCGGGGGCATGGGGCAGCCGAAGGCTGGCAAGGCCTCGGGTTTGCTGTAAAGTCGTTTGAAGACGGAGGAATGTTGGTGCAACTGGGCAATCGCGAACGAGAAAACCTTCCCGCAGAGCCGCGGCTCTTCGGGTATCCGGCGACGTCGCGCTCCGCACTTGTTGGACCGATCACGGCGGCGCGCTGGATGCTCGTCTTCGTGCTTCTCGCCGGCGTCTATTTCTTCAACGGTTTCGTCGTTCCGGTTCTGGCCGCCGTCGTCATCGGCTTTGCCAGCTGGCCGATCTATCGCCGCCTGCTGGCTGCTGTCGGCGGCAATCGCACGTTCGCAGCGACCATAGCCATCATCAGCGTCGTGGCCTTCATCGTCGTGCCGATCTCGGTTGCTGCCGTCTACGCGGTCGACGAAGTGCGCGACTGGCTGGTCTGGGCCGTTGAAACCAATGCCAACGGCGCGGGCGTGCCCGTCTGGCTGACGACGATCCCGGTTGCCGGCGTCTGGCTCGGCGAACAATGGGTGAAATATGTCGGCCATCCCGGTGCGCTCGGCGAACTGGTTCAGCTCGTCAGCGGTTCCAACATCGGCAACATCTATCGCGGCGTGCTGGTCATCGGCGCTTCGGCGTTTCACGCCTTCCTGACACTGCTCTTCATGCTGATCACGCTGTTCTTCGTCTATCGCGACGGACATTCCTTCTCCAAGCAGCTCGACCATCTTGGCGAGCGCATCTTCCCGATGCGCTGGGAGCGGCTGTCGCGCGTGGTGCCGCTGACGATCAGCTCGACGGTAACAGGCATGGGCATCATCGCCATCGGCGAGGGCATCGTGCTTGGCGTCGCCTATTGGTTGGCGGGCGTTCCCTCACCGGTCACGCTCGGCATCATCACCGGCCTGATGGCGCTGATCCCCGGCGGTGCGCCGCTCTGCTTCACGCTGGTTTCCGTCTATCTCGTTGCCAGCGGTTCGCCGGTTCACGGCATCGCGCTGTTTGCCTGGGGCACGACGGAACTCTTCATCGTCGACAAGACCTTGCGTCCGCGCCTCGTCGGCGGCCCGATCAAGCTGCCCTTCCTGCCGACCTTTTTCGGCCTTGTCGGCGGGGTGAAGACTATGGGCTTTCTCGGCCTGTTCGTCGGCCCGGTGCTGATGGCGCTGCTTGTTGCCATCTGGCGCGAGTGGATGCGCGAAGTGACCAGCGAAGCCGCACCGACGGTCAGCCCGATCATCAAGGGCTGATGGTGCCGATCTGCCAGCCGCCTTTGGGCGGCGGCAGTGTCCTTATCTTTTCCTTATGCCCGCGCAAAACCATCCCAATCGATAATTGACCCGCCGAGGGTGCATCATCCGGCCATAATCAGTCCCGGAGAATGCACATGTCCGATCTACTTTTTCTCGCCGCCGGCATCGGCGGCCTTGTCGTGTTTGCGCTCTATGCGCGCACGCTCAGCCGGCTCTAGGAGGCATCGATGTTCGAAGCCTTCGTTGGCATCTCCGTCGCGGCCGCACTGGCGGTCTATCTCATCGTGACTCTCGTTCGGCCGGAACGGTTCTGACCCCAGGTCGAAACTCGTACCCGGGTCGAGACTTCGTACCCCGGTCGAGGCTTTGTACGGGGTCGAGACTTCGTACCGTCCGGTCGTCTTTCGTGGAGAATTCCTCATGTCTATTATCGGGTGGCTGCAGATCGGCCTCCTCTTTCTCGCCGTCTTGCTTGCGATCAAGCCGCTTGGCCTCTACATGGCCCGGGTTTTCGCCGGCGAGCGCAACTTCCTCTCTCCGGTGCTTGGACCCGTCGAGCGCGGGCTCTATCTGGCGGCCGGCGTTGATGCGAAGAAGGAGCAAGGCTGGCTCGCCTATACGCTGTCGATGCTCGCCTTCAGCGCCGCTGGATTCGTGCTTCTCTACGCCATCCTGCGCTTCCAGGGTTCCCTGCCGGTGAACCCTCAAGGCTTTGCCGACGTGCCGGCGGACCTCGCCTTCAACACGGCGGTCAGCTTCCTGACCAACACCAACTGGCAGTCCTATGGCGGCGAGACCACCATGAGCCATTTCAGCCAGATGGCTGGCCTCACGGTGCAGAACTTCGTCTCTGCAGCGACCGGCATTGCCATCGCGCTTGCCGTGACCCGTGCCTTTGCCCGTTCCGGTGCGGCGACGCTCGGCAATTTCTGGGTCGATCTGACCCGTTCGACGCTCTACGTCCTCCTGCCGCTGGCCGTCGTCGTTGCACTCGCCTTCGTGGCGATGGGCATGCCGCAAACCTTCAATGGTTCCGTCAGCGCCACCACGCTCGAGGGCGTACAGCAGACGATCGCGCTCGGCCCGGTCGCAAGCCAGGAGGCGATCAAGCAGCTCGGCACCAATGGCGGCGGATTCTTCAACGCCAATGCGGCGCATCCGTTCGAAAATCCGAGTGCGCTCAGCAACTACCTGTCGATCTTCGCAATGCTGTCGATCACCTCGGCATTGGTCTACACCTTCGGCCAGATGGTCGGTGACCGCCGCCAGGGCTGGGCCTTCATCGCCGCCATGGCGACCCTTCTGATCGCCGGCATCGGCGTCATCTACTGGGCGGAAAGCTACGGCAACCCGATCCTGCACGGTCTCGGCCTCGAAGCCTCGCTCGGCAATATGGAAGGCAAGGAAGTCCGCTTCGGACAGGCGATGTCGGCAGCCTATGCCGGCGTTACCACGGGCATTTCGACCGGTGCGGTCAACGGCATGCACGGCTCCTTCACTGGCATCGGCGGTCTCGTTCCAATGCTCCTGATCCAGCTTGGCGAAGTGCTGCCAGGCGGTGTCGGCTCCGGCCTTTACGGCATGGTCGTCTTCGCGATCCTCGCCGTCTTCGTCGCCGGCCTGATGGTCGGGCGCACGCCCGAACTGCTCGGCAAGAAGATCGAGGGGCGCGAGATGAAATACGCTATGCTGGCGATCCTCATCCTGCCGGCCTCGATCCTCGGCTTCACCGCGATCTCGGCTGTCATGCCCTCGGCCGTCGCCAGTATCGGCACGTCAGGTCCGCATGGTCTGTCGGAGATCCTTTACGCCTACACCTCGGCCACCGGCAACAACGGCTCCGCCTTCGGCGGCCTCTCGGCCAACACGCCCTGGTACAACACCACGCTCGGCTTTGCGATGCTGCTGGGCCGCTTCGCCTATGCGATCCCGGTTCTGGCGATTGCCGGCTCGATCGCCGCCAAGACCCGCGTTCCAGCTTCCACGGGAACCTTCCCGACGCACACGCCGCTCTTCGTTGGCCTGCTCATCGGCATCATCCTCATCCTCGGGGGCTTGCAATATTTCCCGGCCCTCGCGCTCGGTCCCATCGTCGAGCAATTCGCAATGCTCTCGGGCCAGACCTTCTGAAGGAACAGACCATGTCTTCGAAACCCGTCGCCCCGAGCTTACTCGATCCGGCGATTATCCTGCCGGCCTTCAAGGCCGCATTCACCAAGCTCGACCCGCGCCAGCTCATCCGCAATCCGGTGATCTTCGTCACCGAGGTGGTGGCCGCCATGGTCACGGTCTTCTTCATCCGCGATCTGGCGACCGGGACCGGAAGCCCGCTGTTCTCAGGGCAAATTGCCGCCTGGCTGTGGTTCACGGTGCTGTTTGCCACCTTCGCCGAGGCCGTCGCCGAAGGGCGCGGCAAGGCGCAGGCCGACAGCCTGCGTCGCACCAAGTCCGAGTTGATGGCCCGCAAGCTGGTCACGGCGGAAGGTCGTGAAACCCAGACCATCGCCGCCACATCGCTGAAGGTCGGCGACCTCGTGCTCGTCGAAGCCGGCGAATTGATCCCCGGCGACGGCGACGTCGTCGAGGGCGTCGCCTCGGTCAACGAAAGTGCGATCACCGGTGAATCCGCACCTGTGATCCGTGAATCCGGTGGCGACCGCTCTGCCGTCACCGGCGGCACCCAGATGCTGTCCGACTGGATCAAGGTGCGCATCGGCACAGCGCCGGGCGACACCTTCGTCGACCGCATGATCGCGCTCATCGAAGGCGCGCAGCGCCAGAAAACCCCGAACGAGATCGCGCTGTCGATCCTGCTGTCCGGCCTGACGCTGGTCTTCCTCGTTGCCGTCGTGACGCTTTGGGGCCTGGCAGGATATTCCGGCACGGTGCTGTCGGTCACGGTTCTTTCGGCCCTGCTCGTCACCCTGATCCCGACCACCATCGGCGGCCTCCTGTCGGCCATCGGCATTGCGGGCATGGACCGGCTGGTGCGCTTCAACGTCATCGCCACATCAGGCCGCGCCGTTGAGGCGGCCGGTGACGTCGACACGCTGCTGCTCGACAAGACCGGCACCATCACCTTCGGCAACCGCATGGCCGCCAATTTCATGCCGGTCCCGGGCGTCACGGATGCCGAGCTTGCCGATGCGGCGCTGCTCGCAAGCCTCGCCGACGAGACGCCGGAAGGCCGCTCGATTGCTGCGTTGGCAACCGGTGAATTTGGCCGCCAGACGCCATCTGTCACTCTGCCCGTTTCTGGTAAGCAGGCGAACCGTGAGGTCGTGGCTCTGGCCGTCGGTGGCGGCTCCGTTCAGTCAGGGACATTGGCAATCGATGCTGTCGTGCCCTTTGCGGCCGAAACGCGCCTGTCGGGCGTCGACTTCGCCGGCCGCCGATTGCGCAAGGGGGCTGTCGATTCGATCCTGAAGTTTGCAGGCGTTCGCGACGAGAATGTGCCGGCCGAATTCCGTCGTGCCGTCGATCAGGTTGCGCGCACCGGCGGCACGCCGCTGGCCGTTGCCGACGGTAACCGCCTGCTCGGCGTCATCCACCTCAAGGACGTGGTCAAACCCGGCATCAAGGAGCGTTTCGCAGCCCTTCGCGACATGGGCATCCGCACCGTCATGGTGACCGGCGACAACCCGGTCACAGCAGCGGCGATCGCGTCGGAAGCCGGCGTCGACGACTTCCTCGCCGAAGCGACACCGGAAGACAAGCTCGGTTACATCCGCAAGGAGCAGCAGGGCGGTCGCCTGATCGCCATGTGCGGCGACGGCACCAATGACGCGCCGGCGCTTGCCCAGGCCGATGTCGGGGTGGCGATGCAGACCGGCACGCAGGCGGCGCGCGAGGCGGCCAACATGGTCGACCTCGATTCGAGCCCGACGAAGCTGATCGAGATCGTCGAGATCGGCAAGCAACTGCTGATGACGCGCGGCTCGCTGACGACCTTCTCGATCGCCAACGACGTGGCGAAATACTTCGCCATCATCCCGGCGCTGTTCATCACCACCTATCCGGCGCTGGCGGCCCTCAACATCATGGGCCTGACATCGCCTCAGTCGGCGATCCTGTCGGCGGTGATCTTCAACGCCTTGATCATTGTCGCGCTCATCCCGCTGGCGCTGAAGGGCGTCAAGTACCGCCCTGTGGGTGCCGCAGCACTCCTGCGCCGCAACCTGCTGGTCTACGGCCTCGGCGGCCTGATCCTGCCCTTTGCCGGCATCAAGCTCGTCGACGTCGTCGTCTCCGCTCTCAATCTGGTGTAATCATGTTGAACCAACTTCGCCCCGCAATCGTCATGGCCCTGCTGTTGACCGCGATCACCGGCCTTGCCTATCCCTTCGCCATCACCGGCGTCGCCCAGGCCTTGATGCCGGCGCAGGCCAATGGCAGCCTGATCCGCATCGACGGCACCGTCGTCGGCTCCGATCTGATCGGGCAGAATTTCGCCGCCGACAAATATTTTTGGCCGCGCCCCTCCGCGACTGGGCCCGAACCCTACAATGCCGCCGGCTCGACCGGCTCCAACCTCGGCCCGACCTCGGCCAAGCTGAAGGAGCGGGTGGCCGCCGATGTCGAGAAGCTGCGCGCCAGCGGTGTAACAGGCGAGATTGCCGCCGATGGCGGCACGGCGTCGGGCTCCGGCCTCGATCCGCATATTTCGCCGACCTTCGCCCGCGAGCAGGTGTCGCGTGTTGCCAAGGCGCGCGGCGTCGCGGAAGCCGATGTGGCGACGTTGGTGGAACAGGCAACGGAAGGTCGTCTGTTCGGGATCATAGGCGAGCCGCGCATCAATGTGCTAGAACTCAACCTTGCTCTGGATGCCCGGAGAAGCTGAGTGCGAAGCCTGAGATGCCACCAGAGATCTTGAATGCCTGAAACCGATCGCGAATCGAAAAGCCGCCCCGACCCGGATGCCCTGCTGGCGCTGGCCGGGCAGGGGCGAAGGGGAAAGCTGACGGTTTTCCTCGGCGCAGCCCCAGGCGTGGGCAAGACCTATACCATGCTGACGCGCGCGCGTCGGCTGAAGTCCGACGGCGTCGACATCGTTATCGGTCTGGTGGAGACCCATGGGCGCGGCGAGACCGCTGCGCTCGTCGAAGGACTGGAGATACTGCCGCGCCGCGATGTGAACCATCGCGGCCGCGTGCTTTCTGAATTCGACCTCGACGCTGCGCTCGCCCGCCGCCCGAAGATCATCGTCGTCGACGAACTGGCGCATAGCAATCCGGAGGCCAGCCGCCATCCCAAGCGCTTTCAGGATGTGGAAGAGCTGATTGCCGCCGGCATCGACGTCTGGACGGCGCTCAACATCCAGCATCTGGAAAGCCTGTCCGATGTCGTCGCCCAGATCACCGGTGTTGCGGTGCGCGAGCGCGTACCCGACACGGTTCTCAGCCGTGCCGACGACGTGTTGCTGGTCGATCTGCCGCCGGCCGAACTCATCGAACGGCTGAACCAAGGTAAGGTCTACCTACCCGACAGCGCCAAGCGCGCCACCGAGCGCTTCTTCCGCCTCGGCAATCTGACGGCGCTGCGCGAGCTGGCGCTCAGGCGCACCGCCGACCGGGTCGATGACCAGATGGTCGACTATCTCAAGCAGAACGCCATCGAAGGGCCTTGGGCCAGCGGCGAGCGCCTGTTGGTCTGCATCGGCCCCGATCCGCTGTCGGAAAAGGTGGTGCGCACTGCCAGCCGCCTGGCTTCCGGGCTGAACGCACCCTGGATCGTCGTCTTCATCGAGCGGGCCGACCGTGAAAGCGGCGACGGCGAGGCGGCGAAAAGGCTCGACGAGACCTTCCGTCTTGCCGAACAGCTCGGTGCGGAGACCCGCCGCATCGTCGGCAACGATTTCGTCGAAGAGATCCTCAAGCTTGCGCGCCGTGAGCACGCGACGCAGATCGTCATCGGCACGAAGCGCCAGCCTTTCCCGATGCGTCTCTTCCGGCAATCGCTTCCCGATGCACTGGCCGAGCGCATCACCGGTGTCGGCATTCATCTCGTGACCGACAAGGAACAGCCGCGCGCGAAGCGAAACGTCACCGGCAAACGGAAAATGCCCGAGGGTTTTGGGCGGGCACTTGCCATTGCCGCCGCCACCGTGGCAGCGGCAACAGCGCTCGGCGTGCTCATCGAGCGTTTCATTATCCTGCCGAACATTTCGCTGCTGTTCCTCCTGGCGGTGCTGGCATCGGCAACCTATGCCGGCCACGTCTCGGCAATCGCGGCAGCCCTTCTTTCGGTGCTTGCCTACAACTTCTTCTTCATCAACCCGGTCGGCACCTTCACCGTGGCGGAGCCGCACGAAGTCTTCGCGCTGTTCATTTTCCTGGTTGCCGCAGCCCTTGCCGGCAGCCTCGCCTCCCGGGTGCGCGAACAGGCAAAATCCGCCCGGCGCCGAGCAGCGGCAACGCAGGCGCTCTATGATTTCTCTCGCAAGCTCTCGGGCACAGCCAATGTCGACGATGTGCTCTGGGCAGCAGTCACCCAGATGCAGACGACGCTGAAGCGCAATGTCGCGGTGCTGCTGCCGGAGGAGGGAGACCTGCGCCTGAAGGCCGCCTGGCCGCCAGATACCGAGCTTGATGTCACCGACACCATGGCCGCACGTTGGGCCATGGACAAGAAGGAGGCGGCCGGAAACGGCACCGGTACGCTACCGAACAGCCCGTTCCATTTCCGGCCGCTGACGAGCCCGCACGGCGTCGTTGGCGTCTGCGGTTTCGCGCAGGCCGGCAAGCCGCTGGAGATCAACGAGGAGCGGGCGCTCGCTGCCATCCTCGACCAGACGGCGATCGCGATCGACCGGGCGCGCCTGTCGCGCGAGAGCCTGGATCACGCCGCCAAGCTGGAAGGCGAGCGGTTTCGCGCCGCCCTTCTGTCGTCGATCTCGCACGATCTGCGCACGCCGCTTGCCACCATCACCGGCGCGGTCACCAGCCTGCGCCAGCTCGGCGACCGCATGCCGCCGGAAAGCCGCGACGACCTCTTGCAATCGATCGAGGAAGAGGGTGGCCGGCTCACCCGTTTCGTCGCCAATCTGCTCGACATGACCCGCATCGAAGCGGGCACGGTCAATGCCAAGCGCGATTGGGTGGATGTCGCCGATGCGGTGCGCGCTGCCGTTGATCGGGCGCGCAAGTATTTTCCGGACCGCGAGATCGAGACCAGCATCGCGCCGGAACTGCCGTTGATGCGCGGCGACAGCGTACTCTTGGGCCAGGTACTCTTCAACCTGCTCGACAATGCCAACAAATACGGCGGCGACGAGCCGATCAGCATCTATGCCAGACGCGACGGCAACGACATCGTCTTGTCGGTCACCGATCTCGGCAAGGGGATCGCTGAGCGCGATCTCGAACAGGTCTTCGAAAAATTCTTCCGCCGGGGCAAGGTGGACGGCCGCACACCGGGCACCGGTCTCGGACTGTCGATCGCCAAGGGATTCGTCGAGGCCATGGGTGGCCGCATCAAAGCCGAAAGCCCGGCATTGAGACGTCGCGGTACGCGCATCTCCATGCGCTTCCCTGCCGCCGAAGCTGAAATATCTGAAAAGGACCGTGCATGAGCGTGGAGCGCATCCTCGTTGTCGACGACGAACCCCAGATCCAGCGCTTCCTGCGACCGGCCCTGAGCGCTGCCGGATATGACGTGCTGGAGGCCTTGACCGGAACCGAGGCGCTGAAGGCGGCCGCGACCACCGCGCCCGACGTCGTCATCCTCGATCTCGGCCTTCCCGACATGGACGGCAAGGACGTCATCGCCAACATCCGCGCCTGGTCGCAGGTGCCGATCATCATCCTGTCGGCGCGCGACCGGGAGAGCGAAAAGATCGCCGCCCTTGACCTTGGCGCCGACGACTACATCGAAAAACCCTTCGGAATCGGCGAGCTGACGGCGCGCATCCGCGCTGCCCTTCGCCACCGCATCCAGATGGAGGGCGGGCATACCCAGCTTTCGGCCGATGGCGTTGCGATCGATACCATCAAGCGGATTGTGACGCGCGACGGCGAACCGGTGCGTCTGACGCCAAAGGAATATGATCTGCTGGTCATGCTGGCGCACCATGCCGGACGCGTCGTCACCCACAAGACGCTGCTGACCTCGGTCTGGGGCGCGGCGCACGGCGAAGATCTGCATTATCTGCGCGTCTTCATCGGCCAGTTGCGCGGCAAGATCGAGCGCGACCCGGCCGATCCCAAGATCATCCGAACGGAACCGGGCGTCGGCTACCGCTTCGTCGGCGACGGCGACTGATATCAGGTCTCGATTTTCTATCATCGAGACTTGATACGAGGTCGCCCGGTCCGCCCAGCGATCAGGCGCCACGGCGATCAGTTGGCCGCAACCGGCTTTGGTTGCTCGCCAGCGAGCGTTTCGCCGACGACGATCTTTTTCTTCGCTGCCGGCCGCGGGTTCTCGATGATGTTGACTGGTGCGGACAACGTCGTCGCGGCGACATTGCCGACCCCTCGCGCCGTACCGGCGACAACGGCGGCGATGCCTGTTCCCACGGAAATGTTCGAGTCGGTCAGCGTCTGGCCCTTGATCAGGCGTTGGCCGATCAGCTGGACGATTTCCGGGCTCTCGGCGAATTTTCCATGGTGCAGCCCGTCGTCGGTCTCGACCTTGGTCAGGTCGATGGCGGTGATGCCGGATTTTTCAAGGTCCGTACGATAGGGTTCCTTCGACGGGTCGATGGCGCCAAGGCGCGAAACGTCACCGGAAATGAAGCTCGAAAGCGCCAGCGCGCGGTCGTCCTGCGAGACGAAGATCGTGAACTTCGGCTTCTTCTTGCCCATCTCCACCCATTGCTTGGCAAAGACGTCGAGGTCGATATCCGGCGAGGCCAGGATCACGTTCTGGATCTTTGACGGCACGTTGCCGTCGCGAATGCCCATCTGCCGGAGCGACTCCATCGTCAGCCATGTACCCATGGAGTGGGCGAGGATGGTGATGTCCTTGACGTTGGGGGCCTGCGAAAGGATGCGTAGCGTGTCCTCGAGCGCGGTGCGCGAGTAGTTGGTGCTTTCCTTGTCGTAATTGTACTCGAACACATTGGCGCGCGACGGCCACGTGAACAGGATCGGCGTCGTCTGGGCGCCGGAATCGTGGATGATCTGCGCCAACCGGAAGACCGAATCCTCGTAGCGGTTGTTGAAACCGTGAACGAAGACGAAGGCGTGGCCGCCGACATTGTGCTGCTTGAACCATTCCCGGCCGTCGGCGAGCGTGTCCAGTTCCCGAACCCGCGTCACCGCAAAGTCGGTCGCCGGATCGGGCGGCAGCTTGCGCGGCCATTGCACGGTGCCGGCCTTGCGCACGGTGTCGGGCGGGATCGAGACCGCGACGTCGGTCATGAAGGTGTTGGCGTCCCGCTCGCCCGAAAACAGTGTCGCGGGGGCGCCCGAAGGCTGCCTTGTGGTTGCGACCAGCATCTCCACCTGCGCGGTTTTCGGTGTCTGTGCGGTGAGCGCAACCGGGGTCATGACGCCCTCGGGTTTTCCGGCACAAGAGGAAAGCCCCAGCGACAGGGCAACAGCCGCCGCGATTGTCATCATTCTCCGCGTCCGTGCCGACGAGATCGTAACACGCGCATTGTCAATCATCGGCGCCCCACGCAGAAACAAGACCGAGCCGCATCAGACTGTGCGTTCGCGACAGCGCGATGACACCACTCCATGCCGGCAGATGCAAGCGGGTATTTCGCCATGTCTCGCGCTATGGTTTTGCTTTGAGATTGCGCCGGCTCGGCCGGGTCTCTCTGCGTGGCGTCTCCATCGGTCTCGCTGGGCAGGTGACCGCGGTATCTGCCGCGACAGGGCGAGCGTCGCCCACGAAATGCATTTGGTCAACGTCGGCGGCGTGAGCGGTTCGGGCGGCGCCTTTGTTGCCGATCAGGACGCGGTGGCAGGCAGAGGCAGGTTGATCGCCGGGCCGGGTCCGACGCCGTGCTGTCGGCGGACCTGCCGCGACGCGCTGCCGTCGAACAGTGACATCGGCAAGGTCCCGGTCAGGATCCAGCGATAGGGCGAGCGGGCATCCGGCTCGCGCACCTGATACGGTATGGAATTGAGCGGCAACACGTATTCCGGCCGGCGCAGGCCAGCCTCCCTGTTGCCGAGCCATGTCAGCACGACCAGCACTTCGCCGCCGATCTCAAGCGCTGACAAGGAACAGGTCCGGCCGGCGACATTGGCCTGAACGGCATCCTCGTGAACTTGAAAACGGCTAACTTTAAGCGACATCGTTCGGCTTCCTTGAAATGGATCTCTTGCCAGCCGCTCGTTCGCAGCAAGGCGCGCTGGCCCTCGGCCAGCTTCAGACTTTCATCCCGCTACAGTGCTCATTTCTTTGAAGGAAAATGGTGCCGCTTAGCAGACTCGAACTGCTGACCCCATCATTACGAATGATGTGCTCTACCGACTGAGCTAAAGCGGCCCTGAGGCGGTTCCGCGAAAAGACCGCGGAACGAAGTGTGAGGCGCTGATAAACGCAAAGCGCCAAGATTTCAAGCCATCAGTTTCGAGAACTTGAAAATTCCTTGTTGGTAGCGATCGTCGGCGCGGAGTGGAGCCCGAGACGGGCGCGTGCGGCATCGTATTCGCGCTCCCAGCGATCGACCATATGTGCGACCGAGGTGATCTCGCGCACGGCGCCGATGCCCTGGCCGCAGCCCCAGATGTCCTTCCAGGCCTTGGCGCCCTCGGTTGCCTGGGCAAAATCCATCTTCGACGGATCCGCTTCCGGCAGGTTTGCCGGGTCCATGCCGGCGGCTGCGATCGATGGTTTCAGGTAGTTGCCGTGGATGCCGGTGAAGTAGTTGGAATAGACGATGTCGGCGGCATTGCTGTCGACGATCATCTGTTTGTAGGCGTCGCTGGCGCGCGCTTCTTCCGTGGCGATGAAGGGCGAGCCGATATAGGCCATGTCGGCGCCCATGGCCTGGGCGGCGAGGATGGCGCCGCCATTGGCGATCGCGCCTGAGAGAAGCAGAGGGCCGTCGAACCAGGAGCGGATTTCCTGGACGAGGGCGAACGGGGAAAGCGTGCCGGCGTGGCCGCCGGCGCCGGCGGCAACCGCGATCAGCCCGTCAGCACCCTTGCGGATCGCCGAATTGGCGTGGCGATTGTTGATGACGTCATGCAGCACAATGCCGCCATAGGAATGAATGGCGGCGTTGACCTCCGGCACGGCGCCAAGCGAAGATATGACCACCGGCACCTTGTACTTGATGCAGAGCATCAGATCGTGCTCAAGGCGGGTATTGGATTTGTGGACGATCTGGTTGACGGCAAAGGGCGCGGCCTTGCGGCCAGGGTTCCGGGTGTCGTGGTCGGCGAGCGTCTCGGTGACTTCGGCAAGCCACTCGTCGAGTTGCGATTGCGGGCGGGCGTTCAATGCCGGAAAGGAGCCGACCACGCCAGCCTTGCACTGCGCGATCGTCAGCTTGGGATGCGAGATGATGAACAAAGGTGCGCCGACAACCGGCAGTCTCGTCGTTCCGGAAAGAATTGGCGGCAGCGACATCGAGTTCTCCATCCCGTAGAAGTTTTGACGTTTGCGTAAACGTCAAAATAGATAGCAGCAAGTTGCGCGCTTGCAAAGATGCGGATTTTCGTGGCGGCGCGATGGTGGTCGGGCAGTTTTCCCCGACGTTGCCGGGGTCGCCCGCGCGTCGGACTTGCGGATTTTGAAAGCAGCGGTTACGCAATTGTTAACAAAACCAACGGCGTGCATCCGGAATTAACCGATAAGAGCTTGCGGATGACAAAGAAGGCGCCGATCGAAATGACGAGCGCCGGCGGGGCTACGGCATAATCCTTTAAATCGGATCCGATTTAAGGCTAGGATTATGCAGCAGATTTAAAGCGTTACAGCGTCCTTTGCGCGCCAGATTTGACGCGCGGTGTTGTAAGGCCCGGTATGCACAGAAGGATTTGACGTGAGCGGACTCGAGACTGCAATCCGAAATGCGCTGGAGCGCTCCGACAGGACCAACGCCGAGACGCGGGCGCGCATCTATCAATCCGCGCGCCAGGCGCTCGAAACCGGGCTGCAGAAGCAGGGGATCGAGGACCAGAACGTCGTCGCCCAGCAGCGCCATCGGCTGGAAGCGGTCATCCACGCGATCGAGACCGAGGAGCGCGCAGCCCTGAAGGCGCGCCCGGCGCCGGCCCCGTCTGTCAGCCTCGATGATGCTGTCGCACCGCGCGCTGCGGCAGCGGCAAGGTCCGAACCGCAGCCGTCCGCGCCTTCCGATGGCCGCCGCGAGCCGGCTTTTGCCGGCCAGACTCCGCGCGACGGACAGAATGACGGTGGACTTGGTGGCCTTCGTGCCGACCGCGACGGCCCTGTCGTTTCGACGGCTGCGGCCGGCGAGGTTGCGGCCAGGCAGTCGAATGAAGGCAGGGGAGCGGTCGCGCCGGAATTGCGCGCAACCGATGGCCGCAAGCGTCGACGCAAGCGTGGGAGCCTGCTGTCGCTTGCCATGGTCGTCGCAACGCTGTTGGCTGCGGTCGTCGCCGCCGTCTGGTGGGTCGAGACCAACAATCTTCTTCAGTCGCCGGCCGCGCGCGACACCAATGTCGCCAATCCGCCGGCAACCGTGGCGTCACAGGATTTCGACGGGGCTGCCGGTCTGCCGACGCTCGGCGCCCAGGAAGGCTTCACCGGCGATTGGGTCGAGGTGTACACGCCCGGCAAGACAGGGGCGATCACGCCCGGCCCGCAGGCGACTGCCGAGCCTGTCAATGACGACGGCGGCCAGCGCATCCTGCTGACCTCTGGCGATGCCGATGCGGACGGCGACGTGACCATCGAGATTCCTGCGGCGATCCTGGCCGAACTTTCGGGCAAGACGTCGACGCTGGCGCTGACGGTACAGGCCACACCCGGCAAGTCGACGGAGTTCGCGGTGGAGTGCAACTTCTCTTCGCTCGGTGAGTGCGGCCGACACCGTTTCACCCTGCATGATGAGCGGGTCGACATGCTGTTCAAGGTGACGTTCGACCGAGGCCTCGCGCCAAGCGCTGCCGGGCAGATCGTCATCAACAGCGACATCAGCGGCGGCGGCAAGGGCTTGAACCTTTACGCCATCCGCGTCCTGCCGGGCCAATAAGCCTGCACGAAAGGCCGGCTCGCCGGCTTCGGCTATTTCAGGAAGCCGGGGCCTGAACCGACGATCTTGTCGTCGATCTCGCCGATTGCGTCCTTGTCCTTGCCCTCGTAATCGAGCTTGGACAGGATGTGGCGAATGAGATTGATCCGTTCGCGTCGTTTGTCGTTGCCCCGCACGATTGTCCACGGCGCATGGTCGGTGTGGGTCGCCTTCAGCATCTGGTCGCGCTTCTCGGTGTAGTCGTCCCATTTGTTGAGTGCTGCGATATCCATCGGCGACAGCTTCCAGATCTTCAACGGATCATGGCGACGGTCGTGAAAGCGCTTGAGCTGCATTTCGCGGCCGATATCGATCCAGAATTTGAACAATTGAATGCCCTCGTGCACGATCATCTTCTCGAAGCGCGGCACCTGCTTGAGAAATTGTTCGTGCTGCTCTGGCGTGCAGAAGCCCATGACCGGCTCGACGCCGGCGCGGTTGTACCAGGAGCGGTCGTAGAGCACGAGTTCGCCCGCTGTCGGCATGGTCGCGATGTAGCGCTGGAAGTACCATTGCCCACGCTCGGTCTCGGTCGGCTTCGTCAAGGCGACCACGCGGGCCCAGCGGGGATTAAGGTTGCTGCTGGTGGCATGGATGGCGCCGCCCTTGCCGGCCGCGTCCCGGCCCTCGAACAGCGCGATGATGCGCTTGCCGGTCGCCTGCTGCCAGAGCTGCAGCTTGACCAGTTCGATCTGAAGCGTTTCCAGCGTCTTCAGGTAGTCGTCGTCGTCGTCGAGCTTCTTCTTGTAGGGAAAGCCGCCGGAGGCAAAGGCCGCCTCGTCGATCCACTTCGGCAATTCCGGGTTGTCGACGTCGAAGAGCCGCTTCTTGCCGCCGATATCGAGCTCCACCGCCCGGCTTTCGGCCTTCGTTGCCGCCTGCGTTGACGCCATGTGGTCTTCCTCCAGCCCGAGCGATTTCCTGTGAGGAGGCCACAATTGCATTGCGGATTCAAGCGCGTCGTGAAAATCATGTCATGAAGCGTCGTTATCTCTCGACCATTTGAGGCCGGGAGGAAGACCAAAGTGATTCATGAGGATATGGTGCTGGACGGTTCCAAGGCGTTCTGGCGGACGCTCGTGCCGCGGTTGAAGGCGGAGCGCTGGCTGCTCGGCCTGACGGCGCTGCTGGCAGTCCTTGCGACCATTGCTGGCATTCATTTTCTCGCTGTCCTGCCGTTCTGGATCGTGCTTGCCGCCGCCCTGCTCAACCGCAGTGCGCCCTCGGCGCTGCCAAAGGCCGCAAAAGCGGCCAAGGTGGCAGCCGTGACGGGTGGCGCCAGCGACGCGCTGATCCCGGCCTTGAACGCGCTCGATATGCCGGTTCTGGTCGTGGCGGTCGATGAAACCGTCGTCTTCCAGAATATCGCGGCCGAAAAGGCTTTCGGCACCATTCCGCCCAACAGCTATCTCGCAGCCCGCGTCCGTTCGCCCGGCATTCTCGATATGGTTCGCGAGACGATCGCGACCGGCAAGATCAACCAGATCGAACACACCGAGCGTCTGCCGTCCGATGCGGTCTACGTGGTCAGGGTGGCGCCCGCCGAAATCGGCGGCGACGGTCCGTGGAGCCGGGTCTTCCTGCTCACCTACCGCGACATCTCGCAGGCCCGCCGCATCGATCGCATGCGCTCGGATTTCGTTGCGAATGCCAGCCACGAGCTACGCACGCCGCTGGCATCGTTGCGCGGCTTCATCGAGACGATGCAAGGCCCGGCGCGCAACGATCTGAAGGCGCAGGAAAAGTTCTTCGGCATCATGCACGAGCAGGCGACGCGTATGAGCCGGCTTGTCGACGACCTCCTGTCCTTGTCGCGGCTGGAGCTGAAATCCCACATCGCACCTGACGATACGATCGACCTGCGCCCGCTGCTCGGCCATGTCCGTGACAGTCTTGCGCCGCTTGCGAGCGATCTCGACGTGACGATCACGCTGACGATGCCGGATAGTCCCGTTGTCGTTCAGGGGGACCGCGACGAGCTGACCGAGGTGTTCGAGAACCTGATCGAGAACGCCTGCAAATACGGCCAGGAAGGCAAGAAGGTCGATGTCGAGCTTTCCGGCGGCGAAGGCGGGCAGGCCGAGGTCGTCGTCAGAGACTATGGCCCCGGCATTCCCGCCGAACATGTGCCGCGCATCACCGAGCGGTTCTACCGCGTCAATGTCGAGGCGAGCCGCTCGAAAAAGGGCACCGGTCTCGGCCTTGCGATCGTCAAGCACATCCTGACCCGCCATCGTGCGCGGCTCCTGATCCACTCGGAGCTGGGCAAGGGCACGGTGTTTACCGTGCGTTTTTGACATATTGGCGCTGGATAACGTTGCGCTGTTCATTTTTCATTATGATTTTCAATGACATGAGCTGTCATAAATGTTTCGCGAAACTGACATAAAAGGTGTGGCTATCGGCGGCTAGTTAGGGGCAGCCGATCAGACGGCGAAGAGCGCTGCAACGCTTGGCGCACTCAACACAAGCCCATTCCGGGAGAACTTTTATGAAAGCTCTTAAACTCACTGTCGCGGCGCTCGTCGCATCCGCCGCGTTCGCTGGCGTGGCTGTCGCGCGCGATCAGGTTCAGGTCGCCGGCTCCTCGACGGTTCTTCCCTACGCAAAGATCGTCGCCGAGACGTTCGGCGAGACCTTCCCGGACTTCAAGACCCCGGTTGTTGAATCCGGCGGCTCCTCGGCTGGC
Source organism: Ensifer sp. GW823-FHT05D09 (assembly GCF_058795755.1). Lineage (NCBI taxonomy): Bacteria > Pseudomonadati > Pseudomonadota > Alphaproteobacteria > Hyphomicrobiales > Rhizobiaceae > Ensifer > Ensifer sp. GW823-FHT05D09. The sequence continues at coordinate 455,051 of NZ_JBXAIA010000001.1, forward strand.
CTGAAGGAATTCTGCAAGGGCGTCGGCCCTGACACCATCGACATCGCCAACTCCTCGCGCAAGATCAAGGACAGCGAAGTCGAGGCCTGCAAGGCCGCCGGCGTCACCGAAATCCAGGAAATCCAGATCGGTTACGACGGTATCGTTTTCGCAACCGACGCCGGCAATGCCGACCTCGCTCTGAAGCCCGTCGATCTCTACAAGGGTCTGGCTGCTGAAGTCGTCGTCGACGGCAAGCTCGTCGCCAACCCCTACAAGAAGTGGTCTGAAGTCAACGCCGCTCTGCCGGACGCCGATATCGCCGCCTTCATCCCGGGCGAAAAGCACGGCACGCGCGAAGTCTTCGAAGAGAAGATCCTGGCTGCAGGCTGCAAGGAAGCCGGCGCCCTCGACGTCATCAAGGCTGCCGTTGCCGATGAAAAGCAGCAGCACAGCAAGTGCGTCGCAGTCCGCAAGGACGGCCTGGCTGTCGACATCGACGGCGATTACACCGAAACGCTGGCGCGTATCGCCGCCAACAAGAACGGCATCGGCGTCTTCGGCCTGTCTTTCTATGAAAACAACGCCGACAAGCTGAAGGTCGCCACCGTCAACGGCATCGTTCCGTCGACCGAAACGATCGCTTCCGGCGAATACCCGGTTTCGCGCCCGCTCTACTTCTACGTCAAGAAGGCGCACCTCGGCGTTATCCCGGGCCTCAAGGAATATGTTGAGTTCTTCCTCGACGATCAGATGATCGGCCCGGAAAGCCCGCTTGCCGAATACGGCCTCGTCGCTGCTCCGGATGCCGAGCGCGAAGAGATCCGCAAGGCTTTCGCAGCCGGCAACATGCTCTGATACTGACAAGCCCCGGCGCGACATTGCTCGCGCCGGGGCATGCCTCCATCCGAACTGCCGGCAGCGCCTTGAGCGCCACGCCGCGGAGACGTGCCGATGAGTACTTCATTTCTTCTTTTGCTCATTGTTTTAATTGGCTTTATTTCTTATTTTGCGGGCCGTGCGCGCTCCTTCGCGCAGGCTGGCGGCAAGCTCTCCAATCTGCATTCCTTGCCCGGCTATCATGGCAGTTACGTTGCGATCTGGGCGATCCTCCCGGCAGCCCTGGTGCTCGGTGCCTGGCTCGTCGCTGCACCTGTCTATATCGACTCCAGCACCCGGGCGGTGTTGCCAGAAACGGTGCAGGCGCAGGGTGGCGCGACTGTCGAACTGGCACTTGGCCAGGTCAAGTCGGTTGCCGGTGGACTGAGGCGGCTGACGGCCGAAGAAGTTTCCGCGCTTGAAAGCGGTTCGGCCAATCTTCGCTCCACGCTTGCTGCCAAGGGCGTGGCCCTGGCGGGTGAGGGTGAGCCCTACATGATCACTGCTGCCCAGCATTTCAACGCGATGACCGTCACCAATCGCTGGCTGATGAGCGCGGTCGTGCTGCTGATCGCCATTGCCGGCGGCGTTTATGCCATCCGCAACATCGCCACCCGTTTCCGCGCTCGCAATCAGGTCGAGCGCGTCATGCTCGGCGCACTGGTCGTCGCCTCGTCGATCGCCATCCTGACCACGGTCGGCATCATCGCTTCGATGCTGTCGGAAGCGGGCCGCTTCTTCACCATGGTTTCGCCCTTCGAGTTCTTCTTCGGCACCGTCTGGGACCCGCGGTTTGCGGCTGCAGGCAGTGGCGGCGCCTCCGGCCAGTTCGGCCTGATCCCGCTGCTCGCCGGCACGCTCTACATCGCCTTCGTCGCCATGCTCTTCGCGGTGCCGATCGGTCTTTTCGCAGCCATCTACATGGCGGAATATGCAAGCCCGCGCCTACGTTCGACGGCAAAGCCGCTGCTGGAAGTGTTGGCGGGCATCCCGACCATCGTCTACGGTTTCTTCGCACTCGTGACCGTCGGCCCGTTCCTGCGCGATATTTCCGCCCAGCTGAACGGTCTGGTTACCGGCAACTATCAGAACTTCATCCAGGCACAGAGCGTGCTGACCGCCGGCATCGTCATGGGCATCATGCTGATCCCGTTCGTTTCCTCGCTGTCGGACGACATCATCACCCAGGTGCCGCGGGCGCTGCGTGACGGATCGCTCGGTCTCGGTGCCACCCGTTCCGAAACGGTCAAGAAGGTCATCCTTCCCGCAGCACTTCCGGGCATCGTCGGCGCTCTGCTGTTGACCGCCTCGCGTGCCGTCGGCGAAACGATGATCGTGGTGCTGGCCGCCGGTGTCGCCGCCCGCATGCAGATCAATCCCTTCGAGCCGATGACGACGGTGACGGTCAAGATCGTCAACCAGTTGACGGGCGACCTTGAGTTCACCTCGCCGCAGACGCTCGTCGCGTTTGCGCTCGGTATCACGCTCTTCGTCATCACGCTCGGCCTCAACATTTATGCGCTCTACATCGTGCGCAAATATCGGGAACAGTACGAATGACCGACATCGCTTCCCCGGCCGTCCGGATCTCCACCCGTCCCGCATCCGCAAAGCGCGATATCGGCATCAAGCGCCGCTACGCCGCCGAGCGTCGGTTCCGTGCCTATGGCATCGGCGCCATAAGCCTCGGTCTATTCTTCCTCGCCCTGCTGCTGTGGACCGTGTTCTCCAACGGCTACACCGCGTTCCAGCAGACGACGATCACGCTGCCGATCGAATTCACCGAAAAGGTCATCGACCCCAAGGGTGAGCGTACGACCGACGGCAAGGTGCTGATGACCGCCAACTATCCGCTCCTGGTGCGCGATGCGCTGATCAAGCAGCTCGGCATCGACGCAAGCAAGCGTCCGCTGGTCAAGCAGGCGACCGACATGGTCTCGGCGAGTTCCCGCACGCTGTTGCGCGACATCGTCGTCGCCGACCCCACGGTCATCGGCAAGACCATACCGGTGACGTTGCTCGCAGAAGCCAATGTCGACTCCGCCTTCAAGGGGCAGATCGACCTGGCGGTCGACCAGAGCAAGCGCAAGGTCAAGGACCAGCAGGTCACCTGGATGAACGAGCTGGCCAGCGCCGGCGTCCTGAAGAAGAGCTTCAACACCGGCATCTTCACCTTCGGTGCGTCCAGCCGTCCGGAAGCCGCCGGTGTGGGTGTTGCCGCTCTGGGCTCTCTCTACATGATGCTGATCGTGCTGGTGCTGTCGCTGCCGATCGGTGTCGCCGCCTCGATCTATCTCGAAGAGTTTGCGCCTAAGAACAGGCTGACCGACCTGATCGAGGTCAACATCAACAATCTCGCTGCCGTGCCATCGATCGTCTACGGTCTCCTCGGTCTGGCAGTCTTCATCAACTTTGCCGGCATGCCGCGGTCTGCGGCGGTCGTCGGCGGTCTGGTGCTGACGCTAATGACGCTGCCGACGATCATCATCGCCACCCGCGCGGCGTTGAAGGCGGTGCCACCGTCGATCCGCTCGGCAGCTCTCGGTCTCGGTGCGTCGAAGATGCAGACCATCTTCCATCACGTGCTTCCGCTGGCGATGCCTGGCATTCTGACCGGCACGATCATCGGCCTTGCCCACGCGCTTGGCGAAACCGCGCCGCTGCTGTTGATCGGCATGGTCGCCTTCGTCGTCGACTATCCCGGCTCGCCGATGGAACCGTCAACGGCCCTGCCAGTGCAGATCTACATGTGGGCCAACGAAGCGGAACGCGCCTTCGTCGAGCGCACATCCGGTGCAATCATCATTCTACTCATCTTCCTCGTCGTCATGAACCTTGGCGCCATTCTGTTGCGACGTCGCTTTGAGCGCCGTTGGTAGTGAGGTAATTACTATGAACATCATGTCAGAAGCAGCAGTCGAAAAAGCCTTGGATCAGAAAATGAACACCGTGCCCTACAAGATGATCGGCAAGGATGTGTCGGTCTATTACGGCGAGAAGCGCGCGCTTTTCGACGTCAATCTCAACATCCGCGAGAACACGGTGACCGCGCTGATCGGCCCGTCGGGCTGCGGCAAGTCGACCTTCCTGCGCACGCTGAACCGCATGAACGACACCATCGAGAACTGCCGCGTCACCGGCAAGATCACGCTCGATGAAGACGATATCTACGATCCGACGATCGACGTCGTCGAACTGCGCGCCCGCGTCGGCATGGTGTTCCAGAAGCCGAACCCGTTCCCGAAGTCGATCTACGACAACGTCGCCTACGGCCCGCGCATCCACGGGCTTGCCCGCACCAAGTCGGAGTTCGACGATGTCGTTGAAACCAGCCTGCAGAAGGCTGGCTTGTGGAACGAGGTGAAGGACCGCCTGCAGGAGCCCGGCACCGGGCTTTCCGGCGGCCAGCAGCAGCGTCTGTGCATCGCGCGCGCCGTTGCCGTCAGCCCGGAAGTGATCCTGATGGACGAACCGTGCTCGGCGCTCGACCCGATCGCGACGGCCAAGGTCGAGGAGCTGATCCACGAACTGCGCACAAACTTCACCATCGTCATCGTCACCCACTCGATGCAGCAGGCAGCGCGCGTTTCACAGCGCACCGCCATGTTCCACCTCGGCAATCTTGTCGAGGAGAACGATACCGACAAGATGTTCACCAATCCGGATGACCAGCGTACCCAGGACTACATCATGGGCCGCTTCGGCTGATCGCCGAAGCTCGCCTTCACCCCGTTTCCTGAACGCGCCCGCAAGGATCACAGATTATGTCCATGCACATAATGTCCGCCTATGACGAAGAACTGAAATACCTGACACGCCGCATCTCCGAGATGGGCGGCATTGCCGAGCAGATGGTGGGCGAATCCGTCCGCGCGCTGGTCAATTCCGACCTCGCCTTGGCGCAGAAGGTGATCTCTGACGATACCATCCTGGATGAAGCCGAGCGCCAGATCGGCGAAAAGGCGATCATCACCATTGCCAAGCGTCAGCCGGTGGCTGCCGACCTGCGCGAGATCATGGGGTCGATCCGCATCGCCTCCGATCTGGAGCGCGTCGGCGACCTCGGCAAGAACAACGCCAAGCGCGTCATCGCCGTTGCCGGCTCCGGCATCCCGCGCAAGCTGGCACGCGGTCTTGAACACCTGGCAGAGCTTGCCCTCGTGCAGCTCAAGGAAGTCCTCGACGTCTACGCCTCCCGCTCGCCGGAGAAGGCCAACAGCATCCGCGAGCGCGACGAGGAGATCGATGCGATCTACACCTCGCTGTTCCGCGAGCTGCTCACCTACATGATGGAAGATCCGCGCAACATCACGCCCTGCACGCATCTTCTGTTCTGCGCCAAGAACATCGAGCGCATCGGCGACCACGCCACCAACATCGCCGAGACGATCTATTACATGGCGACGGGCGCCCAGCCGGAAGGCGAACGTCCGAAGGACGACAATACGTCGACGCTGGGTGCCGTAAAGGACTAAGCCCGGATACGTTCGAGTGCCTGCTTATGAACCTGCTCCGGTCGCAGCCCTGGTTGCGGCCCTGCTTTGCTGCGTCTGTAGCCCTGCGTTTTCTAGCGTGCCTTTGAAAACGCCCGGGATGCTCCAGATGCTATATGTTCGAGCATCTCACTGCGTTCGATCGAACACGGGATGCTCTGGGTAAGGAGACGTTACCTGATGTTGCCGAAAATCGCCGTTGTCGAAGACGAGGAGGCGCTGAGCGTGCTCTTGCGCTATAACCTCGAAGCCGAGGGTTTCGATGTCGATACGATCCTGCGTGGGGATGAGGCCGAGATCCGTCTGCAGGAGCGCCTGCCGGATCTCTTGATCCTCGACTGGATGCTGCCGGGTGTTTCCGGCATCGAGCTTTGCCGACGCCTTCGCCAGCGCCCGGAGACCGAGCGCCTGCCGATCATCATGTTGACGGCGCGGGGCGAGGAGAGCGAGCGGGTTCGCGGCCTTGCCACAGGTGCCGACGACTATGTGGTCAAGCCGTTCTCGACCCCTGAGTTGATGGCCCGCGTCAAGGCGATGCTGCGGCGTGCCAAGCCCGAAGTTCTGTCTACGCTGCTGCGCTGCGGCGATATTGAACTCGACCGCGAAACCCACCGGGTGCATCGCCGCACGCGCGAGGTCCGCCTCGGTCCGACGGAATTCCGCCTGCTCGAATTTCTGATGTCCTCTCCGGGTCGGGTTTTCTCGCGGTCGCAGCTTCTCGACGGCGTCTGGGGCCACGATATCTATGTCGACGAGCGTACCGTCGATGTGCATGTCGGCCGCCTGCGCAAGGCGCTGAATTTTTCGAGCATGCCGGATGTCATCCGCACCGTTCGCGGTGCCGGCTACTCGCTCGAGAGCTGAGCCATTCATCCAATAAAAAAGGGGCCGCGCGGCCCCTTTTTTATGTGTTGTCTTCGAAGCCTTAGCGAGCGCGGCGGCGCTCGGCGGACGGCTGGTAGGCAAGCCGCGCATGGAAAGTGCAATAGGGCGAAGCTTCCGGAGAGTCGTTGCCGCAGAAGTGGAACTCTTCCTTCAGCGGGTCGCCGATCGGCCACTTGCAGGTGCGCTCCGTCAGCTGCGTCAGCTCAAGGCGGCGCGACATCGGCACGACCACATCCGTCCGAACGCTGAAATCCTGTTCGGCAACGAAATCGACTTCGACCTCTTCCTTGAGAACGGTGGCGCCAGCCGGGCGGGTAACCGTGCGGGTGGTGACGCGCGAAGCGTAGTTCGGAGCGCGCGGCGCCGAGGTGGCCGGGCGCTGCTTCGGCCGGGTCGCGGCGGCTGTGCCGCCAGCCTTGGCCCTGCCGGGCAGGCTCAGCCGGTGAACCTTGCCGATGACCGCATTGCGGCTGACGCCGCCAAGCTGTGCCGCGATCTGGCTCGCGCTCAGGCCCTCGGACCAAAGCTTCTTCAGTTTTTCCACCCGCTCGTCAGTCCAGTTCATTTCTGCACTCTCCGTTCTCAGCGTTGGCGATGACAGAATCCCTCACCACGCTCCGGACAGGCTCCGGAGCTGCAACGCGATAACACTTTTGGTGACTAGGTCCGCCGCATGCGTCTAGTAATTGAACGTTAACCTACTGACCGGCGGACTCCGTGGCAAGAGTCCGCGGAATCACGCCGAATCGATTTCTTGGTTTTCCCCAACTTGCTCGGTGGGCGTTGTATTTTTGCAAGCCCTGCCGGGTGATTTTTTCGTCGCATGGATGAGCCCGGTCCGACGGCACTGCAAGGCTTGGTTTTGTTGACATTGCGCTGCGAAATAGGAATAGTGCCTGCGCCGCCGCAAGGCGGCATTTTTAATTTTCTGCCGCGCTTAACAGGGCGCGGATCGATGCTGATAGCAATGAAGGAGAGGCTCGCCATGACTGCAACCACGCCGCTTTACGACACCTACATGCGTGCGCCGTTGCGTTTCGAGCGAGGAGAGGGTGTCTGGCTGATTGCGGAAGACGGCACGCGCTATCTCGACTTCGCCGCCGGTGTCGCCGTCAACTCGCTTGGCCATGCGCATCCGCATCTGGTCGAGGCACTGAAGGCGCAGGCCGAGAAGGTCTGGCATCTGTCGAACCTCTACGAGGTTCCCGGCCAGGAGAGCCTCGCACGCCGGCTGGCGGCAGTGACTTTCGCTGATCGTGTCTTCTTCACCAATTCCGGTGCTGAAGCGCTTGAATGCGCGATCAAGACCGCTCGCCGCTACCATTATGCCAAGGGCAATCCGGAGAAGTTCCACGTTATCACCTTCGAGGGTGCCTTCCACGGACGCACGATCGCCACCATCGCCGCCGGCGGTCAGCAGAAGTACATCGAAGGATTTGGTCCCAAGGCCCCAGGCTTCTATCAGGTGCCCTTCGGCGACATCGCAGCGGTCAAGGATGCGATCACCGACGAGACGGCGGCGATCCTGATCGAGCCGATCCAGGGCGAGGGCGGCATCCGCCCGGTCACCAAGGAGTTCATGCAGGAACTGCGGGCCCTTTGCGACGAATACGGCCTGTTGTTGATCCTCGACGAGGTCCAGACCGGCGTCGGCCGGACCGGTAAGCTTTTCGCCTATGAATGGGCTGGCATCCACCCGGATATCGTCGCTGTCGCCAAAGGCATCGGCGGCGGCTTTCCGCTCGGCGCGTGCCTCGCGACGGAAGAGGCAGCTGCCGGCATGGTCGCCGGTACACACGGTTCGACCTATGGCGGCAACCCACTTGCCATGGCGGTCGGTAACGCCGTGCTCGACGTCATCCTGGCCGACGGTTTCATGGAGCATGTCCGCGACGTCGCCCTGGTCTTCCGCCAGGGGCTCGCGTCGCTCAAAGATCGTTTCCCCGATGTGATCGAGGATATCCGCGGCGACGGGCTGATGCTCGGCATCAAGGTCAAGGGGCCTTCGGCGGATCTCCTGAAGGCAATCCGTGCCGAGAAGCTGCTGGCCGTTCCGGCCGGCGAGAACGTGCTGCGCCTGCTGCCGCCGCTGACCGTGACGGCCGAAGAAGCGCGCGAGGGTCTGGCGCGCATCGAACGCGCAGCTGAAGCGGTGAGAAGCGCGAGCGGCACTGCCGCAGCCTAATTTTTGAACCCGGAGATCGGCAGCGATTTTCCTAAGGGTCCATGCGTGAACCCGAGGCGTTGAAGCGTTTTTTAGTCTTCGGCCCCGGCCGCGCTTCAGGGCCATTCTGAGGACAGGAATTGACTACGATGGCAGGCACAAGACACTTCATCGATCTTTCGGCCATGACGGCAGCGGATCTCAGGACGATCATTGACGACGCGCGCGTGCGAAAGACGGCGACCAAGGCCGGAACCGCCGAAAAGCCGCTCGCCGGCAAGATGCTGGCGATGATCTTCGAAAAGCCGTCCACCCGTACCCGCGTTTCCTTCGATGTCGGCATGCGCCAGCTCGGCGGCGAGACCCTGTTTCTCTCTGGCACCGAGATGCAGCTCGGCCGCGCCGAGACCATCGGCGACACCGCCAAGGTGCTGTCGCGCTACGTCGACGCGATCATGATCCGCACAACCGATCACCGCCGGCTTCTCGAACTTGCCGAACACGCGACCGTGCCTGTCATCAATGGCCTGACCGACGACACGCATCCCTGCCAGATCATGGCCGACATCATGACCTTCGAGGAGCATCGCGGACCGGTGAAGGGCAAGACCATCGCCTGGACCGGTGACGGCAACAATGTGCTGCATTCGCTGATCGAGGGCTCGGCCCGCTTCGGCTACCGTATGAACATGGCGGTGCCGCTCGGCTCCGAGCCGCATGACAAGATCCTCAACTGGGCGCGCAACAACGGCGGCGAGATCCTGCTGTGCCACGAGGCCGAACAAGCCGTTGCCGGCGCCCACTGCGTCGTCACCGATACCTGGATCTCGATGAACCAGGAGCATCGCGCCCGCGGCCACAACGTCTTCCAGCCCTTCCAGGTCAACGAGGCGTTGATGAAACACGCCTCGTCGGACGCCCTGTTCATGCACTGCCTGCCGGCACATCGCGGCGAGGAGGTGACCGACGAGGTCATCGACGGCCCCCAGTCGGTGGTGTTCGACGAGGCGGAGAACCGGCTGCATGCGCAGAAGTCGATCATCGCCTGGTGCATGGGGCTCGTCTGACCGGCGAGAGCGCCCCTTGAAATTTGCCGCATGCGACCCGATTTAGGCCGCATGCGGGACGTTCCTGGGTCGAAACCACGGACGCACCCCGACGACAGGCAGGGCATGACGGGCCGGAAAATGGCACATGCCTGCTGGACAAATCCGTTTATGGCGGGATCAAATAGGATGACGGGCAGGCTGCGCCGGGGGATGTTCATGTCCTTTGCGCGGCCTTCTCTGGTTACGTAAGGAGCAGCAGATGACTGAGATGGCACCCGGACTTGGCGAATTCGATTTTGCCGGTGACGATCATGTCGTGCCTTTCCAGGTGGAAGGCCTCGATGTTCGCGGCCGCGCGGTCCAGCTCGGCCCGATGCTCGATGCGATCCTTGAGCGCCACAACTATCCGCTTCCGGTCGCCCGGCTCGTCGCCGAGACCGTGGTGCTGACTGTGCTGCTCGGCACGTCGCTGAAGTTCGACGGCAAGCTCATCGTCCAGACGAAGAGCGACGGTCCCGTCGATCTCGTGGTCGCCGATTTTGCCACGCCCGACAAGGTGCGCGCCTATGCCCGCTTCAACGAGGAAGCGCTTGCCGATGCCTTGAAGGACGGGCGCACGCAGTCGCACGAACTGCTCGGCAAGGGCATTCTCGCCTTCACCATCGACCAGGGCGCCCATACCCAGCGCTACCAGGGTATCGTCGCGCTCGATGGCGCCACGCTCGAGGAAATTGCCGGCGTGTATTTCCGCCAGTCGGAGCAGATCCCGACCAAGGTGCGCCTCGGCGTCGCAGAGTTGCTCGACCGCGACGAGAACGGCAAGCCGCGCCATCGCTGGCGTGCCGGCGGCATGGTTGCGCAGTTTCTGCCGGATGCACCGGACCGCATGCGCCAGCCGGATCTTTCGGGCGGCGACGGTGACGACAACGACGATCTCTTCGACGAGGACGATCTGTGGGCGGAAGCCAAGGTCATGGTCGAGACGATCGATGCCGACGAACTGACCGATCCGATGGTCGGCACGGAGCGCCTTCTCTATCGGCTGTTCCACGAACGCGGCGTTCGCGTCTATCAGCCGCAGGCCGTCTATGATCGCTGCAGCTGCTCGCGCGAAAAGATCCGTTCGGTACTGACCGGGCTGCATGCCGACGACATCGAGAGCACGATCGAGGACGGCTTGATCAAGGTGACGTGCGAGTTTTGCTCGACCACCTATCGCTTCGAGGCGAGCGAAGTCCGCCAGCAGTAAGGCCAGAGCATTTTCAGGAAAAGTGCGAAGCGGTTTTCCGTTCGGAAATGCGCCAGAGCAGACATGTCGAGCGGCGTTTCCGTTCAAATCGGAAACGCTCGATCCTAATTCAGGGTTCGCACGAGCCCTGGTGAATCGAGCGAGAAGGCGGGGATGGCCACGTTGAAGGTGTCTCCGCCTTCCGATTCCATGCTGTAGTGGCCGAACATGACGCCAGACGGCGTATCGAGCGGGCATCCGGAAGAGTATTCGTAGGTGTCGCCCGGGTTCAGCAACGGCTGCTCGCCGATGACGCCCGGTCCGCTGACCTCGTCCACCTGGCCGTTTTCGTCGGTAATATGCCAGTAGCGCGTCATCAGCCGGACCGCCTCGGTCGAATGGTTGGCGATGACGATGCGGTAGCCCCAGACATAGCGGCTGTCATCCGGATCAGATTGCTCTTCCAGATAGTACGGCTCCACCGTAACTTCTATGTCGCGAGTGAGCGCGCGATACATGGGCAACACCTTGTTTCAAGTCTTTCAGGGTATTCTACAGCAATATGGTTTCGTCAAGAATAACGGCAGGATTGCATGCGTTGCCTGCAACACGGCGGGAAGGCTGCGCCGATGCTTGATGGCGCGGTGAGAAAACATCTGGATCCGATGCTGGATCGCGTGGGCGCCGCGCTCGCCCGCGGGGGTATCAGCGCCAATGCTGTCACGATCGCCGGCCTGGCGCTCGGCCTCGTTGCCGCTGCCCTGATAGCCGGGCAATTCTATCTCGCAGGCGCCATCCTTATCGTCGTCAGCCGGCTTTGCGATGGGCTCGACGGCGCCGTGGCGCGAGCAACGCGCAAGACGGATTTCGGCGGTTTCCTCGATATCGTGCTCGACTTCGTCTTCTATGGCGCCATCCCGCTTGGCTTCATCCTCACCGATCCGCAGGCCAATGGGCTCGCCGGCGGGCTGCTGCTCTTCTCGTTCTACGTCAATGGTGCGAGTTTTCTTGCCTATGCCATCATGGCCGAGAAGCGAGCGATGACGACGGATGTGCGGGGGGAAAAGTCGCTCTACTTCACCACAGGGCTCGCCGAGGCGACCGAGACGATCGCCGTCTTCCTGGCCTTCTGTCTGTTCCCGGCGTGGTTTTCGGTACTGGCGACGCTGTTTGCCGTCGTCTGCCTCTACACGGCACTCTCGCGCATCATGCTCGCGCGAATGGGGTTTCGCGACCGGCAGTAGTGGCCGCCCGCTGTCCGGGCGGCCATCCTGTCCGTCGATGTCAGGCCTTGACGCTCTTCAGCGCGCGGGCGAAGTCCTCGACGATGTCATCGCTGTCCTCGATGCCGGCGGAGAAACGCACTGTGCCGGCGGAGATGCCGAGCTCGTCGCGCGCCTCGTCGGTCAGGTTCTTGTGCGTCGTCGTTGCCGGATGCGTGATCAGGCTCTTGCTGTCGCCGAGATTGTTGGAAATGCGGGCGATCTGCAGTGCGTTCTGCAGCGCGAAGGCCGCGTCCTTGCCGCCCTTGAGTTCGAAGGCGACGAGGGTCGAGCCGCCGGTCATCTGCTTGGCGATGATGTCGGCCTGCGGGTGGTCCTTGCGGCCCGGGTAGATCACCTTGGCGATCTGAGGCTGCTCGGCCAGGAAGTCGGCGACGCGGCGGGCATTCTCCGTCTGCTGCTTGACGCGCAGCGGCAGGGTCTCGATGCCCTTCAGCAGCGTCCAGGCGTTGAACGGCGACATTGCCGGGCCGGTGTGGCGGAAGTAATCGTGCAGATGCTCGTTGATCCAGTCCTTGTCGGACAGAACCACGCCACCGAGGCACCGGCCCTGGCCGTCGATATGCTTGGTGGCCGAGTAGACGACGATATGAGCGCCCAGTTCAAGCGGCTTCTGGAACAGCGGCGTGGCGAAGACGTTGTCGACCACGACCTTGGCGCCGATCTGGTTGGCCAATTTGGCAACGCCGGCAATGTCGATGACTTCGAGCGTCGGGTTGGTCGGGCTTTCGAGGAAGAAGACCTTGGTGTTCTTCTGGATTGCCTTTTCCCAGTTGGCGAGATCGCGTCCATCGACCAGCGTGCATTCGATTCCGTATTTCGGCGCCAGCGTCTCGACCACCCAGCGGCATGAGCCGAAGAGGGCGCGGGCAGCAACGATGTGATCGCCGGCCTTCAGCTGGCAGAGAATGGCGGCGGCGACTGCGGCCATGCCCGATGCCGTGGCGCGCGCATCTTCGGCGCCTTCCAGCATGCACATGCGTTTTTCGAACATGTCGTTGGTCGGGCTGCCGTACCGGGCATAGATGAAGCCTTCGGTCTCGCCCTTGAAGCGCGCTTCCGCCGCCTCGGATGTCTCGTAGACGAAGCCCTGGGTGAGGAAGATTGCTTCGGACGTCTCGCCGTGCTGGGAGCGGGTCGTTCCTCCGTGGACGAGTTGGGTTGCCGGGCGCCAGTTTTTGCTCATGTGACGATCACCTTCAAAAACAAAAAAACCGGCCGCGTGAAGGGCCGGTTTGATACCCGGCCTTTTTAGCTACTTGTTTAACGTGGCTGCAAGCCGACCGGCCAAATCACCACGGGATAAAGCTCCAATACTGCTTGGGTGCGCTTGCGTCAATTCCTGGAGTTTGGTTTTGTCTCGCAACTGAAAAGAGGATCGAAATGGGCCGCGAGACTGGGATTTTGGCCGACCGCGCGATCGCCGCGTTGTTTGAAGCCGGACGCTTGAAAAGCGAGAAGGCGCTGGATGCCGATCAGATCCAGCCGGCAAGCCTCGATCTGCGCCTCGGCGCCAAGGCGTTTCGCGTGCGCGCAAGCTTCATGCCGGGCCCGTCGCACCTCGTTGCCGACAAGCTTGATCGGCTGAAGCTGCATGTCGTCGATCTCTCCGAAGGTGCGGTGCTGGAGACCGGCTGCGTCTATATCGTGCCGTTGATGGAGAGCCTGGACCTGCCGGAAACCATGTCGGCGTCCGCCAACCCGAAGAGCTCCACCGGTCGCCTCGACATCTTCACCCGCGTCATCACCGATCGCGCCCAGGAGTTCGACAAGATCCCGGCCGGCTATCGCGGACCGCTCTATCTCGAAATCAGCCCGCGCACCTTTCCGATCGTCGTCAGGCGTGGTTCGCGCCTGTCGCAGATCCGCTTCCGCACCGGCCAGGCGCTGCTCTCCGAGCAGGAACTGCTGGCGTTGCATGAAAGCGACGTGCTGGTTGCAAGCGAAAAGCCCAATGTCAGCGGCGGCGGCATCGCGCTGTCGATCGATCTCAAGGGCACCGGCCCGGACGGGCTGATCGGCTATCGCGGCAAGCATCACACCGCCGTCGTCGATGTCGACAAGAAGGCGCAGCACGCGGTCTTCGACTTCTGGGAGCCGCTCTATAGCCGCGGCCGTGACGAGCTGATCCTCGATCCCGACGAGTTTTACATTCTGGTGTCGCGCGAAGCCGTGCACGTTCCGCCGCTTTATGCTGCCGAGATGACCCCGTTCGATCCGCTGGTCGGCGAGTTCCGCGTGCACTATGCCGGCTTCTTTGACCCGGGCTTCGGGCATGCGTCAGCCGGCGGAACCGGCAGTCGCGCCGTACTCGAAGTGCGCAGCCACGAGGTGCCCTTCATCCTCGAGCATGGCCAGATCGTCGGTCGGCTGGTCTATGAGCATATGCTTGAACGTCCGGCAGGGCTTTACGGCCTCGGTCTCGGCTCCAACTATCAGGCGCAGGGCCTCAAGCTCTCCAAGCATTTCCACGCGGAGTAACAGAAAAAGTGCCGTTGCGCGTCGGCGCGGCGCAACGGTGCTTGACAGATGCATGCGGTTGAGGAAGTTTCCGAAACGCTGCGGGTGTAGTTCAGTGGTAGAACGCCAGCTTCCCAAGCTTGATGTCGTCGGTTCGATCCCGATCACCCGCTCCACTTTTCTCTTCAGTAACAGCCAGCCAGGCTTTAAGCTGGCATCCCTGCGTGCTACGGACCGACCCGCAACGCGCCGAAGCCAGTAGCCAGCCCGGTTCCATCCGGCTAATCTCCGCGTCACCCATGAATCATCCGCGGCTTTGCAGGCCGTATGGCATCACGAAGAGACGCGCTGGCCCTTGCCCATGAAAATTCACCGACTGCTGGCCCTCTGCGTCTATCTGATCGCGGCGCCGCTTGCCGCCCAGCCCAAGGACCTGCCCAATCTGTTCGATGCGCGTGAGCGCATCGCCAAGCCGGACCTTACCGGCCTTGCGCGGCTCAGGTTCCTGACGACGGTGGATTTCCCGCCGTTCAACTTCATCGACCAGTCGGGCAAACTTTCGGGTTTCCATGTCGACCTGGTGCGCGAGATCTGCCGCGAACTCGATATCGAAGCCAAATGCCAGATCCAGGCGGTGACCTATGCCGAGCTGCTGCCGGCGCTGGAAGAAGGCCAGGGCGAGGCGGTCGCAGCCGGCATCGCCGTCAGTCCGGAACTGCGCCAGCGCTTCGGCTTCTCCAGGCCGTTCATGCGGCTTCCCGCGCGCTTCGCCGTCAACACCAAGGCGGCCGGCGCGGTCACGGACCCATCGGGCCTCAAGGGCAAAGTGGTCGGCGTTGTTTCCGGCACCACCCACGAGGTGATGTTCAGGGCTTTCTTCCCCAAGCTCGAGGCCAAGGTCTTTCCGGATCGTGATGCGATGCTCGCCGCCCTGCAGAAGGGCGAGGTAGCGGCCGTCTTTTCAGACGGCATGCAGCTTTCCTTCTGGGTGTCGGGCGGCGCTGCTGCGGGATGCTGCGGGCTTGTCGATGGTGCCTATTTCTCGCAGCGCTTTCTGGGGGAAGGCCTGACGATCATGAACCGAAAGGCCGAGCCGGCGCTGACGCAAGCGATCGATCACGCCCTGCTGGCTCTTTCACGCAGCGGCAGGCTCGACGAGATTTACCTGCGCTATTTCCCGAACGGCATCTACTGAAGCCCGTATGTCGTCCGCGCAAAACCGCTGCGCACTTTTGCGCAACATGCTTTGATCAGTTACGCCGGAACGGCAGGAGCAACGACCACAACAACCTGGTCGGCGCACTGCGCCCATAGTCGGTGAGCCCCGTTTCGATCGCCTCGTCGCCCCGTCTAGGCCGGTCGGTATAGGTCGAGAACAGCCGGTCCCAGATCGCCAGGTTGAAGCCGTAGTTCGAATCTGTCTCCGAGCGCTCGGTCGAGTGGTGGATGCGGTGCATGTCGGGCGTGACGATCAGCGGCCGCAGTGCCCGGTCGAGGTGGGGCGGCAGCCGCAGATTGGCGTGGTTGAACATGGCAGCAGCGTTGAGCACGATCTCGAACAAGAGAACGGCGACGGCAGGCGCCCCGAGCGCGACGACGATCGCGATCTTCCAGGCCATCGAGACGATGATCTCCAGCGGGTGAAACCGCAAAGCCGTGGTCAGATCGACGCCCGGGTCGGCGTGATGGACCCGGTGCATCCGCCAGAAGAGCGGAACCTTGTGAAAGGCGACGTGTTCCAGCCAGATGGCAAAGTCGAGCACGACGAAGGCGATCACGCCGGCGACGAGCGGGGGAATGCTCAGTGCAGGTAGCAGACCGTATCCCCGCGCCCCGGCCCAGAATGCCGCACCGGTCGCCGCAGCCGGGAAGATCAGCCGCAGCGAAAGCGAAGACAGGACCAGAATGGAGAGGTTGGTAAGCCAGCGGCGTGCCTTCAGCGCCTTTTGCAACTCCGGCCGCTCCAGCCGCGGGTGCCAAAGTTCGAGCACCGCCATGGCGGCAAAGACCGAGAGAAAGGCCGCAAGGCGCCACAGGGGTTCTGTCACGCCGAAAAGCTGCATCCGTTACGCCCTCGCTGCCGTCTTTCTGTGAAGCGATATCATGCTTCGGCGGCGCTGCGCCAAGACACGTTGACGTGAGCAGGTCGCGTGGGCGCCGTTACTTGCGAAAACGGGCAAGAGCACCGCGCTCGATTGCAGCGCAGGTAAGCTTGTCGAGGCCCAGGCGATCGCGCAGCAGCTGAAGCAAACGGATTTCCTCGTTGCGGATGCGCTGGTCTGCGGCCGCAATCTCGACGGCAAGTGCATAGGCGGTTTCGTGCAGCCGCTCGGGCAGGGCTTCGCGCACGATCTCGAGCACGATGTCGAGACCCTCGGGGGCGGCGAGTTGTGCGGCGCATTCGTGGCCGACGAGCACGAGCTGGTCCTCGTCGAAGCCTTCGAAGGCGGGAAGAAACTGCACCAGCCTGCCGATGCGCGCGAACTCGTCGTCGCTCATCTCCCGGTCGACCGCCGACATCATCACCATGACATAGACAAGGGCTTCGTGCTGGCTGAGGCTGGGGGGCATGACGGCTTTCCGGCAAGTGGTTGCAAAGAACTGGTGTGCTTCGCCGTTCCTTACAAGTCCGGTGCCGGTTCGTCCATCGTCGCTGCCGCGCTCGGATCGTCGAACGGCATCGGCGTCTGGCGAAAATCGCGCGGATCGTCGCCGTAAAATCCGACCTTTGCCTTGCGCGCCGCTTCGGCTTGCTCTTCGAGCGCCGAGCCGGCCAACGGCGTCGCCCAGCCGTTGGCGACGAGCCAAGCTGCCAGGTCCTGGCCGCCGACGGTGCAGTGCGCGGTGACGATGTCGCCCGTTCCGTCGCCGGGAATGTCGCAGCTGACCGCCCGGGCGCGCAGGAAATTGCGAAACGCCGTTCGGGCGACCATGCCGCAGGGCCAGCTCTTGCCGCCGCTTTCGCAGGTCCGTTCCGCCGCCTCCGGCTCGATGCCGTCGAGCTGCAACGTCATCTTGTCGAAGCGGATGAGACCGGCGGTGAGCGCCACCGGCTGCAGGAGGATCGTCGGCGCCTGCGGCTTGTCCTTGGACGTGTCCGACAGTGGTTTGCGCGGCTCGATGCGTTCGAGCGGCTTCGTCGTCACTTCGTCGGGCAGCCCGAACTGCTGCGGTTCGATTGCGCGGGCTGTGGTCTCGGTAGCGTGGGAGCTGCTTTTGCCTTGGCTGCCTGCATCGGGCGCCGTGTCGGCTGCCTGGGGGTCGGACATGTCGAACGGCACGTCTTCAGGCGCGACCGAAGGTTCCGCTTCCCCCATGTCGGGCGTTTCCAGCACGAAGTCCGGCGAGGCAGAACTTTCGCGGTCGCGGATCGTCGCAGCACCCGCATAGAGGATGCCGGTATAGAGCGCCAGGGCGGCAATCCCGCCTGCAAGAGTGATCAGTTGCTGCCGCATCAGGAAAGATGTCCTATTGGCTGGCCCAGATGATCCGGGCGATCCATTCGACTTCGCTCATTTCGAAACTCCGGTTGGGATGTTCCGGGTTGAGCGATAGCAGTTCGATGTTGCGCGGAGTATGCCGCATCAGGATTTTCGCCATGACCTCGCCTTCGCGGGTCTTGACCACGACGCGGTCGCCGCGCCGGACCTGCGCGCCAGGGTCGACGATCAGCACGTCGCCATCGCGATAGAGCGGCAGCATGCTGTCGCCCTGGATCTCCAGCGCATAGATGCCGTCGCGCCGCTCGGCGCCCGCCGGGAAATCGACGACGTCCCAGCCCTGGCCGGCGGGAAACCCGCCATCGTCGAAGAAGCCGCCGGCGCCGGCCTGGGCAAAGCCGATCAGCGGTATGGCGCCCTTGTAAGGTTCGCTTCGGATCGCGTCCGGCCGCATCAGCGCCATGAACTGGTCGATGGTGGCGCCGGTGGCATCCAGCACCTTGGCAATCGATTCCGTCGACGGCCAGCGCTCGCGGCCATCGGCGGACTGGCGCTTGGATTTGTTGAAGGACGTCGGGTCGAGCCCGGCGCGGCGCGCAAGCCCTGATGGCGAGAGCTGATGGCGCTCGGCCAGGGCGTCTATGGCGTGCCAGATTGTGTTGTGTGACAGCATGAATGTCTGGTCCGGGCAGGTGAGCGACGGCCGCTATGCCTGTGTTGGCCAGTAGATTAGCCAAGCGCGCCGGGATGGTAAAGAACAAGGAGGAAAATAATCCTTGTTCGCTCCGATTGAAATAGAGTTTCCTGCTTCTATAGTCCTTATCGTTGCTTGGGTTTGGCCGGCGAGGGGCTGATGTGTTGGAGGTGCTGAAATCCGAACGTCTGCTGCTCGCCGCGTTCCTTGCCGCGGTCGCCGGTTTTGTGCTGGAACACCGCGTGCTTGAGATGGGGCAGACCGCTTCCCTTGTCGGGGCGGCAGCGCTGGTGGCCGCCATCGTGCTGGCGTCGATGCGGGTTGCGCACCATGCCGAAGTTCTGGCGGCAAAGGTCGGCGATCCCTATGGCACGATGATCCTGACGCTTTCCGCCGTGCTGGTGGAAGTGATCATCCTGGCGATCATGATGACCGGCGAGAGCTCTCCAACGCTGGTGCGCGATACGATCTATTCCGCTGTGATGCTCGATATCAACGGCATTCTCGGTCTCGCCGCATTGCTTGGCGGGCTGAAACATGGCGAACAGCCCTACAACGACAATTCGGCGCGCACCTATAGTGTCATGATCCTGACGGCGATGGGGATTTCGATGGTCGTGCCGGAATTCGTGCCGGCCTCGAAATGGCATTTCTATTCGGCCTTCACCATCGGCGCGATGATCATGCTCTACACGCTGTTCCTGCGCATGCAGGTGGGGGTGCACAGCTACTTCTTCAGCTACAGCTATCCCAGGGCAAAAAGTGACGGAAATGCTGCTGCCGACGAACCTGACGAGCCGGTCGTGCCGTCGATCATCATCCTTCTGCTCGGCGTGGTGCTGATCGGCGTGCTTGCCGAAATCATGTCGGGGCTTTTGGCAACCGGTCTCAAGGGGAGCGGCGCGCCACCGGCGGTCGCCGCCATCGTCGTTGCGGCCATCTCGGCATCACCCGAGATCATGACGGCCATGCGCGCGGCACTTGCCAATCGCATGCAGGCGGTCGTCAATATCGCGCTGGGCGCCTCGCTATCGACCGTTATCCTCACCGTTCCGGTGATGGAGGCGATCGCGCTTTACACCGGCCAGCCCTTCATCATGGCGATGTCGCCGGCGCAGACGGTGATGGTGGCGATCACGCTGATCGTAGCGGCGATCAACCTCAATGACGGCCAGACCAACGCCATAGAGGGCATGACGCATTTCGTGCTGTTTGCCACCTTCGTCATGCTCTCGATCATCGGTTTGTAGCCGTCAGGCGACAACGCCTTCCCGGGTCTTCCTTGCGATGACATCCTCATAGGCTGCCTGCAGGGTGGCGCGCACGCGCGGCGGGCCGTCGAGGGGCAGGCCGAGATGCTCACAGCGAAGCTCGTCCATGAAGCGGTCCCAGAGATCGGGGCCGCCGGTTTCCATCAGTTCGGCCCGGATGCTGAGCTCTTCGCTCACAGCTAAGTAGCGTCGCCCCCAGGCGCCCAGATGCGCCATGATCGGCACCAGCGCGATGGTCATCTCGGTGAGGCTGTAGATCGCCTTCTGCTTGTGCGTCGGGTCGTCGGTCTTGGTCAGCATGCCCTCGTCGACCAGCATCTTAAGCCGATCGGCGAGAATGTTCGAGGAGATGCCTTCCTGCGATCGCAGCAGTTCGCGGAAATGCCTTTTGCCGCCGAAGATCATGTCGCGGATGATCAGCAGGCTCCATTTGTCGCCGAAAACCTCGAGCGAGAGATTGATCGGGCAGCCGGAGCGATGATCGTCTTTCATGGGGACCTCTTCAATACTGCTTGCATTATTGCAGCAGTGGAATTACCTTGCAACTGCTTTTGAAATGAAAGCAGTTTCCGGTGGGGCGAGTGCGGGCGATGGAACGCGTGCACCGTCCCTTCAGGACGGAACGAGGAGGAGGAGAAAATGATGAGCGCCAATTCCGTGGAACATGCAAGCTTCACTATCGAGCGGGTTTTCAAGGCGACGCCCGAGCAGGTCTTTCGTGCCTTTGCCGATCCGGCAACGCACGACCGCTGGTTCGTCAAGGCCGATGGTTGGCCCGTTGCCGAATACAGCCATGACTTCCGCGTCGGCGGATGCGAGAGCGGCCGGTTCAGCAAGGACGGCAAGACCTTCTATACCAACGACACCATCTACCTGGACATCGTCGAGAACCGGCGCATCATCTCGGCCTATACCATGGCGCAGAACGAGCGGCGGATTTCTGCTTCGGTGGCAACGGTCGATATCCAGCCGCATGGCGCCGGCGCGCGCATCGTCTTCACCGAGCAGGCCGCCTTTCTCGACGGGTTCGACAAGGTTGAGTATCGCCGGCAAGGTTGGGAAGAATTGATCACGGCGCTTGGCACCGAACTGGGCGAGGCTGAGGCTGCCGCCTGATCCGATTGGCGACTGGTGTCAGGCGAGCGCGGCCAGCGCGCTGCCGGCAATGCCGAAGGAAAACACGGCGAGACAGACGGCGGCAATGCGGCGCGGCAGACGCGACGTTCGCGCGCCACGCGAGAGCTGCACGAGCATGGCTCCGGCGCCGATCCAGAGCGAACCGCCGACAACAACCAGCAGCGAAAACCCGGCAATCCAGGGCAGCGTCGCTGCAAGGCCCGTCTGCGGCAGAAGCACCAGTGCCACGATCAGGGCCTTGGGATTGAGCAGCGTCGTCACGAACACGTGCCGAATGGTGATGTCGGTCGAGGTCCGGCTGTCGTCGCCGGTGGTCCAGAGTGCGTAGGCAAGGAAGAGCACCCAGCACGCCGCAACGATCCTGAGCGCCAGCCCGATCTGCGGATGTGCCGCCAGAAACGGCGCCAGCAACGCCACGGCCGGAATGATCACCGAGAGATAGCCGCCGAGTTCGCCCAGAAGCAGCGGAGTCGAGCGCTTGAAGCCGGCGGATGCTCCCGAAAGCCAAAGCAACGTGTTGGTCGGGCCGGGTGTGGCCAGAAGCACGAGGGCGGCGAGGGTGAAGGCGAGCGGCTGCATCTTTGAAGATCCGGTTTCGCGGCAATAGAGCCGTCATCTACAACATTGCGCGTCAATCTGCATACCGTCCAGTTGGCGCGGGACTGAGGCATTCTGCGGCACCCGGGATGGGCGACCCCGCCCCGTTTCTCCCTCTGTAGCGACGCGGCCGGCCCGAGGTCTTGATCTCCATCAAGTCCTGGCCGTAGCGCCACACCAAGATTTCGCGACAGGGCTGGCTGTCGGCACCTCTTCCACGCACAACGGCGGCACGCTATCAGACGGGCGCTGCCGCCTTCTCTCCCGGCTGCCTTCGGGGTTTTCCATGAACAAGACAGTGCTTTCCGGCATCGTGATGACGACGTTTTCCTATTTCCTGTTCTCGCTGCAGGATGCGTCGGTCAAATGGCTGGTGGTCGGCTACTCGGTCTGGCAGATCCTGTTCACCCGCAGCATCACCATTCTCCTGCTTTGCCTGGTGATCGGCCGGGGCAAACTGGTGCGCCGGGCGATCTCGTCGCCCGTCATCAAGCCGCTGTTCGTGCGCAACCTGTTGCTGCTCGCCGCCTGGCTGTCCTATTTCAATGCCGCCCGCGATCTCGGTCTCGCCGAGATGACCACGCTCTACTATGCCGCGCCGATCGTGGTGACGCTCTTGGCCGTGCCGATCCTGAAGGAAGACGTGCCGCCGATCCGCTGGTTCGCGGTGCTGCTCGGCTTCGTCGGCGTGTTGATTGCCTGTGATCCGCTCGGAACCGGCATGAAACTGTCCCTGCCGGTCTTCCTGGCGCTGATGGCCGCCGTCTTCTGGGCAATTGGCACGGTGATGCTGCGCAAGACCGCCCTGCAGGAAACGACGCTGACGCAGATGACGATCTCCAACGTCTTCTTCATCGGCATGACCGGTGTTGCCGTCGGCTTCTTCTGGACGCCGCCGGCGCTGTTTGACGTCGCGCTGATGGCGGGTACCGGCGTCATTGCCGGCATCGGGCAATATGCGATGTTTGAGGGCATGCGGCGGGCACCGATCTCGGTGATTGCCCCGTTCGAATACACCTCGCTCGTCTGGGCCTTCGGGCTCGGCTTCCTGATCTGGGGCGATATTCCCGCCACCAACGTCTTTGCCGGCGCCGGGCTGATCTTTATCGCGGGGGTGACGATCATCGTCGGCGAGCGTCTTGCGCATCGGCGTGCTGTTGCCGTTCAGGGTGTAGGCCCCCAGGCGTAACGGCCGACGCCTGCAGGCGTCGCATCAAAAAAGGAAAAGCAGCCGGGGCTTCTGGTCTTTCAGCGTCCCGAGGCCTCCCGCATGCCGGGAATACGACCGCTCACCCGGAAGAACAGGTGCGAGGTGACGAGGACCGAGGGATCGGCGAGGTGCCGATCCAACGCCTGTAGTTCGACTTCGAGTTCGGCGCGGCCGATGAAGCCTTCATCGACAAGGCCCTCGCGGACATTGGCGATGAAATCGCGCAGGATCGGCCGCCGGTCATGCCCGGGCGGATAGACGTGGACGACCGCATCCGTGCTGAGCGCCTCGACGCCAGCCTCGCGGAAGAGCCGCTGTGTGCGGCGGCCGATATGCAGGTCGATGCCGCGCGCCGCCGAATACGCGACATAGGCGGCCAGAAGCCGATCCCAGGCGGCAAGCGGCGGATCGCAGACATGGGCGAGGAAATCGGCCTCGAAGCTGGCGATCCAGCCGCCCGGTTTCACCAGGGAAACCATCTCGCGCACGATGCGTTCCGGCTCGGGCACGTTGACGAGCACCAGGCGCATATGGGCACCATCGAAGGAACCGCGCGGCAGGCCGGTGGCGTAGGCGTCACCCTCTCGCACCTCGACCTGTCGCAAGGCATGGCTCGCGACGAACCGACGCGCCAGCTCGACGAAGTGGGCATCGCGCTCGATGCCAAGCACAGAGCCGGTCGGCCCCACGCGTTTGCCGAGCAGATGCAGCACGCCGCCGGGACCGCAGCCGAGATCGAGCACGCGTTCACCCGGTCGAATACCGATCCGCTCGAGCTGTTGGTCCGAGTCTGGCGCGAGATTGGCGATCTGCCGTTTCAACCGTTCTTCCTCGGGCCCGGCGCGTCCAAGCAGATAGAGATCAGGCTCGCTCATGGCGTCTCCCCCTCTGGTCGACAGGAGGATGCGCCTGCACAATTCGCCCGTCAACGTTCGCGGCGTCGGCGGATTCTGGTTAGTGCGAAGGTCGTGGCGCACCGCTCGCGCGTGTCTCTGGGCCCGCAACTCCTTGCTCCGTTCGGAGGCAAAAGCCGTGTTGACGACAAACAAGCCGAGCGTCATGGCTTGCTCGTTTGGTCCTAGAGGCGCAGGAGCGCCAACGCCACCGTGATCCGCGGACGGATATCCGTCGCCGGAACCGGGGCCACCAGACCGAGTGCCATGCGTCGCAGTGGTTCGGCGATCACCATGGACAGGATCAGGTCGCTCGCCATCGTCGCATCGGCCACATCGATGAGGCCGCGCGCCTTGTGACGGGCGAGCCAGTCGGCCA
This sequence comes from Ensifer sp. GW823-FHT05D09, assembly GCF_058795755.1. Lineage (NCBI taxonomy): Bacteria > Pseudomonadati > Pseudomonadota > Alphaproteobacteria > Hyphomicrobiales > Rhizobiaceae > Ensifer > Ensifer sp. GW823-FHT05D09. The sequence continues at coordinate 479,092 of NZ_JBXAIA010000001.1, forward strand.
GCAGCGCTCGCGAACGCTCGACCCCGTTGCGATCGTAGATCGAAAGGATCTCCTCTCGCGCCGGGATGTCACCGACGAGCAGCCGGAACAGTCCGACTGCGTCCTCGCAAAGCACCCGCTGCGCAATGGTCGACAGGATCGCCTCCAGGATCGCCGGCACCTCTTCGGCACTTGCCGCCTCGGTCGTGAAAGCGGGCAGGAACGTATCCGTCCAGTTTTTCACGATCAGGCCGAACAGCGCCTCCCGGTCGCCGGCAAAGCGGTAGACCGTCTTCTTGGCGACGCCGGCCTGTCTGGCGACCGCCTCCATCGTCATCGCGGCATAGCCGTGCTGGAGCATCAATTTCGTTGCAGCAGCGATCACGGCCGCGGCGAGTGCCTCTTCCGGCCTTGCCGGCCGGCCCCGTCGTTTTTGCGTCTCCGCCTCTGTCGTCGGCAAGGCATGGCTCCGTTTGACAAATCTCGCCGACAGGCATAGTGGATATTTAGGAAACGTACAACGTTTCCTAAATTGATTTCTCACATAAGAGGATGAAACATGTCTGTCAGTACCGATCACGCCCGCGCCGGTATCGGCTTTGTCACCGACTTACTGGATCCTGTGCCTATGCGGCTCGAAACCGGCATCAGCCGGCTCGAGACCGGCGCCCTCGTGGTCGCCGTCAGGACCGAGCTTCCCGGCTGCAAGGGCCGAATGCTCGATTGGTGGTTCAAGCATTTCGACACAACGGAACACCTGTCCTGGTGGCACCCGCTCGATCACGTCGCCCACAACGGCTGGGACGCGCATCGCATCAAGGGAGAGCGTTATGTCGGCGCCACCATCCGCGCGGTCGAGAGTCTCGGCGATATTCCGCCGGTGCCCGCAGTCATCAAGTTTCATGAACCGGGCGAGGTTTTTGGTCAGGGCATGTTCGACCAGGCGATGACGACCGGCCGCGCCTCCGCCGCCGTTTACGCCCGCATTGGGTTCGGCGAGCAAGTGCGTCTGGATGAAAACGGCGATCCGCGCGACGGCCAGATGGTGCATGTCGTGCGCGATACCGACCAGGGCGCGGTGCTGCGCAGCCGCTTTGTTCTCGGCCTGGACGCTGGCGTAAGCCATCCTGTGCCGGATGCCATAGGCCTCGGCCTCCTGCAGCACTGCTACACCGAGTTCAGCTATCTCGCCAAAGTGCTACCGTCGCTCTACTGGGCCGATCCGGCCAATCGCGCTGATGTGCCGGTATTGTGGTAACCGAGGGCAGGTTATCCGTGCCCCGAAACGAAAACAGGCTCCGCGAGGAGCCTGTCTGCATGTTTGCCCAGAGGCTGCTTAAGCCGCCTGCTTCTTCTCGCCATAGGGGTCGAAGCGGCCGTAGAAGGTCTCGCCACGCTCGGCCATTTCCTTCAAGAGCGCTGTCGGCTTGAAGTGGTTGCCATAGTCCTTGGCGAGCTTCTCGCACAGCGCGACGAAGGCCTTGGCGCCCATGCCGTCGATGTAGGAGAGCGTGCCGCCGGTGTAGGGCGCAAAACCGAAGCCGAGGATCGAGCCGACGTCGGCTTCGCGCGGATCGGTAACGATGCCTTCTTCCATGGTGCGGGCGGCTTCGAGCGCGATCGTTGCGAGGAAGCGGCTCTTCAGCACCTCGACGTCGATCTTGTCGGCGTTCTTCTGCGGATAGAGCGTCTTCAGCTCCGGCCACAGATACTTCTTCGCCGGCTTTGCCGGATACTCGTAGAAGCCCTTGCCGTTCTTGCGGCCGCGGCGGTCGAGATCGTCGACCATCTTGTTGATCAGCGCCATGTGCTTGGGATCGACGGCCTTTTCGCCGAGATCGGCAACGGTGGCCTTCAGGATCTTCTGGCTGAGGTCGATCGCGACTTCGTCGTTGAGCGACAGCGGCCCGACCGGCATGCCAGCCATCTTGGCGGCATTTTCGATCATCGCCGGCGGCACGCCTTCGATCAGCATGTCATAGGCTTCGTGGATGTAGCGGAAGACGCAGCGGTTGACGTAGAAGCCGCGCGTGTCGTTGACGACGATCGGCGTCTTCTTGATCGCGGCGACATAGTCGAGTGCTGTCGCGAGCGCCTTGTCGCCTGTCTCCTTGCCGAGGATCACTTCCGTCAGCATCATCTTCTCGACCGGCGAGAAGAAGTGGATTCCGATGAACTGGCCGGCACGCTTGGAATTCTTGGCAAGGCCGGTGATCGGCAGCGTCGAGGTGTTGGAGGCAAAGATAGTGCCTTCGCCGATCACGGACTCGACCTTCTCGATCACGTCTTTCTTGACCTGTCGGTCTTCGAACACGGCTTCGACGACGAGACCGACATCCTTCAGGTCGTTGTAGTCGGCAGATGGCGTGATGCGGGAAAGCAGCGCTTCGCCTTCTTCCATGGTCAGGCGGCCCTTGCCGACGGACTCCTTCACCAGGCCTTCCGAATGGGCTTTGCCTTTTGTCGCCGCTTCCATGTCGCGGTCGATCAGTGTCACGGCGATGCCGGCGGCAGCCGTCACATAAGCGATCGAGGCGCCCATGAAGCCGGCGCCGACGACGCCCACATGCTTGAACTCGGATTTCGGCACGCCGGCGGGGCGGCGGGCGCCCTTGCCGAGTTCCTGCATCGAGACGAACAGCGAACGGATCATCGAGAAGGCTTCGGTCGTCTGCAGGATCTCGGTGAAGTAGCGCTGTTCGATCTTGAGCGCGGTGTCGAAGGGAACCTGCAGGCCTTCATAGACGCATTTGAGGATCGCGATGGCGCCGGGATAGTTGCCTTGCGTCTCGCGACGCAGGATGCCGGAAGCGGCCGGCCAGAGCTGGGCGGACGCCGGCGTCCAGATACCGCCGCCGGGCACCTTGTAGCCCTTTTCGTCCCAGGGCTGGACCGGCTTCAGGCCGTTCTTGATCATTGCCTTGGCGGCATCGACCAGCTTGTCGGGGTCGACCACTTCATGCACCAGGCCCATCGCCTTGGCGCGGGCTGCCGTCAGCGACGAGCCTGTCGTCATCATCTGCAGCGCGTCCTGCGCATTGGTCAGGCGCGGCACGCGCTGGGTGCCGCCGGCGCCCGGGAAAATGCCGACCTTGACTTCCGGCAGCGCGATCTTGACCGACTTGGAGTTCGAGGCGACACGGCCGTGGCAGGCGAGCGAAAGCTCGAAGGCGCCGCCCATGCAGGTGCCGTTGATCGCCGAAACCCATGGCTTGCCGCAGGTTTCGAGCTTGCGGAAGAGACCGGTCATCCGGCCGACGAGGTCGAAAAGCTTCTGGGCGGCATTGGCCGGATCCTTCTTCTTTTCTTCCTGCTGGAAGGTGAACATCGACTTGATCATCGAAAGGTCAGCGCCGCCGGAGAACGACGACTTGCCCGACGTGAAGACGACGCCCTTGACGGCGGCATCGGCCGTCGTCGCGTCGACGATGGCGTTCAGCTCTTCCATCACCTCCTGGGTGAAGACGTTCATCGACTTCTCGGGCATGTCCCAGGTGACAAGGGTTATGCCGTCGGCATCGGTCTCGATCTTGAAATTGGTATAATTCGTCATGGTTCTCCCCCTCAGTAGAGAATGGGTTCGATGCGCAGCGAGATGTTCGATCCGCCGCTGTAACGTTGTTTGGTGGTGTTGGTGGCGATCAGCCTGCCGTCGCGCTCGACGCGGATGGTGAAGCCTGCATCGACAGCCTTGTCGAGTTCGGGTTTCGGCACCTGCAGCACGAAGGGCACGCGGTTCGCCTTGCCGTCGCTCGACACGGAAGTCTCGGCAATCAGCTTGGCGGCCACATCCATCACGCCCTGCTCCTCGAGCCGGATGGTGACGGTGCCGGCCGGAACCGGGCCATTGGCGACATTGGTGATCGCACCGGTCAGCGTGAAGCTGTCGCCGCCTTCCTCCTCGTCGGACACGCAAGCCGAGACTGCAAGCAGCCCCAGGCTCATCAGTCCGAGAAGTGTGCGGCGGGTCGCATCCATCGTCAGACCCTTTCGATGATCGTGGCGGTGCCCATGCCAGCGCCGATGCACAGCGTCACCAGCGCGGTGTTGAGATCGCGCCGCTCCAGCTCGTCGAGCACGGTGCCGAGGATCATTGCGCCGGTCGCGCCGAGTGGATGGCCCATGGCGATCGCGCCGCCGTTGACGTTGATCTTGTCGTGCGGAATGTCGAAGGCCTGCATGTAGCGCAGCACGACCGCGGCGAAGGCCTCGTTGAGCTCGAAGAGGTCGATGTCGGAGAGCTTCATGTCGGCGCGCTTGAGCAGCTTCTCGGTGACGTCGACCGGGCCGGTCAGCATCAGCGCCGGATCGGAGCCGATATTGGCGAAAGCGCGGATGCGGGCGCGGGGCTTGAGCCCCATGCTTTCACCGCCGGCCTTGGAGCCGAGCAGCACGGCGGCAGCACCGTCGACGATGCCCGAGGAGTTGCCGGCATGGTGCACGTAGTTGATCTTCTCGATCTCCGGATGCGCCTGGATGCCGACGGCTTCAAAGCCGCCCATTTCGCCCGGCATCTGGAACGACGGGTTGAGCGAGGCGAGCGCCTGCATGTCGGTGCCGGGACGCATGTGCTCGTCGCGGTCGAGAATGGTGAGGCCGTTCTGGTCCTTGAAGGGGACGACGGACTTCTTGAAGTAGCCCTTTTCCCAGGAATGGGCGGCGCGCTTCTGGCTTTCGACCGCATAGGCATCGACGTCGTCGCGGCTGAAACCGTATTTGGTGGCGATCAGGTCGGCGGACACGCCCTGCGGCATGAAATAGCCCGGCAGGTTGACGGAGGGATCCATGAACCAGGCGCCGCCGGACATGCCGAGGCCGACGCGCGACATCGATTCGACGCCGCCGGCAATGACGATATCGTCGGCGCCCTGGGCGATCTTCGCCGCGCCGAAGTTGACGGCATCGAGACCCGATGCGCAGAAGCGCGAGATCTGCATGCCGGGTGCCCGGGTGGAATAGCCCGCTTCAAAGGCGGCGGCCTTCGGGATCACAGCGCCGGCATCCATGACCGGATCGACGCAACCCATGATGATGTCGTCGACGGTCGCCGTATCGAGCCCGTTGCGGTCACGCACGGCCTCCAGCATCTTGGCCGCAAGGCGAACGGACGGCACTTCGTGCAGCGATCCGTCCTTCTTGCCACGGCCGCGCGGCGTGCGCACGTGGTCGTAAACGAAGACTTTCGTCATGTCTCATCTCCCTTTCGGCAGCACCATCCGGTGCCGCCCGTCAAACAGTTTGAAATCGAACGGCTCAGAACGCGGCCGCGTCGAGCGCCATCACGGTGTCGGCGCCGGTCTCGATGCGGGCCTTGCGCAGCGCCGTTTCCGGCAGGATCCTTTCCATGAAGAAGGTCGCGGTGATCAGCTTGTTCTTCAGATAGTCCGCGCGTGCCGTTTCGCCAGAGGCCAGTTTTTCCTCTGCCGTCTTGGCGATCTTCGCCCACATGTAGCCGAGCACCACGAGGCCGAAGAGGTGCATGTAGTCGGTCGAGCCGGCACCCGCATTGTCGGGTTTGGCCATGGCGTTCTGCATGAACCACATCGTGGACGCCTGCAGGTCGTTGAGGCCCTTCTTCAGCGCCTTGGTATAGGCGGACAGCTTCTCGTTGCCGCGGTTTTCTTCGCAGAAATCGCCGATTTCCTTGAACAGCGCCATGACGGCGCGGCCGCCGTTCAAGCCCAGCTTGCGGCCGACGAGGTCGAGCGCCTGAATGCCGTTGGCACCTTCGTAGATCATCGCGATGCGGGCATCGCGGACATACTGGCTCATGCCATGCTCTTCGATGTAGCCGTGGCCGCCGAACATTTGCTGCGCCATGACCGCGTGGTCGAAGCCCTTGTCGGTGAGCACGCCCTTAAGGATCGGCGTCATCAGGCCGAGGATGTCGTCGGCCGACTGGCGGTCGGTTTCATTGTCGGAGCGATGGGCGATATCGGACTTGAGCGCAGTCCAGAGCGTAAACGCGCGGCCGGCCTCGTTGAAGGCGCGGATCGTCATCAGCGTGCGGCGCACGTCCGGGTGGACGATGATCGGGTCAGCCTTCTTGTCAGGAGCTTTCGGGCCGGAGAGCGAGCGGCCCTGGATGCGGTCGCGGGCATAGTTGGCGGCGTTCTGGTAGGCGGTTTCGGCGATCGACAGGCCCTGGAGGCCGACGCCGAGCCGGGCTTCGTTCATCATCACGAACATGGCGTTGAGGCCCTTGTTCTCCGTGCCGATGAGGTAGCCCTCGGCTTCGTCATAGTTCATGACGCAGGTCGAGTTGCCGTGGATGCCCATCTTGTGCTCGATGGCGCCACAGGAAACGCCATTGCGCTCGCCCGGTTCGCCGTCACCGTTCAGCTTGAACTTCGGCACGATGAACAGCGAAATGCCCTTCACGCCTTCCGGCGCGCCCTCGATGCGGGCAAGCACCAGATGGATGATGTTGTCCGACATGTCGTGTTCACCGGCGGAGATGAAGATTTTCTGGCCGGAAATCTTGTAGGCGCCATTCCCATTTGGAACGGCCTTGCTGCGCAGGAGACCGAGGTCGGTGCCGCAATGCGGCTCCGTCAGGTTCATGGTGCCGGTCCAGGTGCCGTCCACCATCTTCGGCAGGTAGGCCTTCTTCTGCTCGTCCGAGCCGTGTACCAGGATCGCGGCGATCGCGCCCTGGGTGAGGCCGGGATACATCGTCAGTGCCATGTTGGCCGAAGACATGTATTCGCCGACGGCGGTGTGCAGCGTGTAGGGCAGGCCCTGGCCGCCGAATTCCTCCGGCACGGAAAGCCCGAGCCAACCGCCTTCGCGGTAGAGGTCGAAGGCCTGCTTGAAGCCCTTGGGCACGCTGACCGAACCGTCCTCACGCCGCTTGCAACCTTCCTGGTCGCCGGAAAGGTTGACTGGGAACAGCACTTCTTCCGCAAGCTTGGCAGCTTCGCCGATGATCGCCTCGATCATGTCGGGCGTCGCATCGGCAAAGCCGGGCAGGTTGTTGTATCGCTCGATGCCGAGCACGTCGTTCAGAATGAAGAGGGTATCGTCGACCGGTGCCTTGTAGGTGGGCATTCTTTCCTCGCCTTTTTCGCTTTCGGATCGCCGCCTCCACGTGGCCGACGTCCGGTTGCAACATGCCGGATGCACCGCCATCTGAGGGCGGCCTCGCATCGTTGGCAGGATGCTACAAAATTTTGACGTTTGCGTAAACGTCAAAAATAACGCGCGATCGAAGTTTCGTTTGTCGCTGGCTGGGCGCTGAAATCGCTGCCGCGCCGCACTCTCCATCGCCTACCCCTGCCAAATCGTTAAAAAATCCGCAGCAGTTAACCGGTTGTTTACCACGTTTAATGAAAGGTGCGTGTTGAGATGGTCAAAGCTGCAACCGGTCCGGTCCTCGCATTGTTGTAGCTTTGCCCACGTCGGAAGTGCCGCAGGGGTGAAGGAAGCCGTTTCCTTCCGTGGCGACTTTCGAGATGGCCGACGGACAGGGGCGAAGAGCACAATGAATGGATCGCGATCAAATCCTCAGCGCGCTGGCACCCAGAGCTATGGCGAGCGACCCTCGCTGGACTCCCTGAACCGCACGATCGAGGGTCTGGAGGCCCGGATCGAAGGGTTGATGAACAGCGCGAGCCGCGAACAGCCGGCTCGTCCGGTCGAGCGCGAACGTGTCGCCCCCCGCGATATCCCATCCCCCCGTGATGCCGTTTCCGAAATCATGCAGCGTCAGCGGTCACTGAGCACCGCGCGCGAGCGGCCGCCTCTGAGAGACCGCGTGCCGCAGCGCGAGCCGGAGCGCCTGGCCCATCGCGAGCCCGAGCGTTATGTCGACGATATCAGGTCGCAGCCGGTCCGCGCCCCCATCGCCCGGCCGCAAGCTGCCGTCAACGATATCGCCGAGGCGCTTGTCGGCTTGCGCCAGGATCTGAAGCGCGACATCACCGATGGCCTCACTCGCGAAATGAACTCCTTGCGCGCCGAAATTCGCGGCATCAAGGCGCAGGCGGAAGATCACAGCTTTGCCGAGGACGTGCGCGGCGACATGCAGCGCCTTGCCGACAGCATCCAACAGCTCGGCCGCCAGGCATCGCCCGCCCAGGCCGATGCGCTGCGTGGTGATTTCGACGATCTGCGCACGATGATCGACGGGTTGGCGCGCGAAGACAGCGTTCGCCGGATGGAAAGCCGCTGGAACGGCGTCGAGGATCGGTTGATCGCCTTCGATCAGAACCGCGATGACGAGCTGGTGGCGCTGGCCTACAGGCTCGACGAAATCAAGTCGCAGATCGGTGCGCTCGGCAACAGCTCTGCTGTCGACGTGCTTGAAGACAAGATGATCGCGGTTGCCCAGGCAATCGAGATGCTCGGCCGCCAGATACAGCCCGATGACCGTCGTCTGGTATCGCAGTTTGCCGATCTGGATACGCGCCTCGACGAAATCAGCCGGGCGATCGCCGCCAACAGCCGCACCGCCAGCAGCGCGGACAGCGGGTTTACCAATCGCCTGGAGAGCCGCCTTGGCGATCTCTCGCGGCAGATCGACGGCCTTTCACGCCCGGTTGACACCGGTCTTGGTGCCCGCCTGGAGGCGCTGGCTGCCCGCGTCGAGGATCTCGCCAGCGAGAAAGCGGCCGCCGGCCTCGAAGAGCGCCTGGATCAGCTTTCCCTGATGATGGAGCGCAGCCACCGCAACGCCCAGCCGGATCTGACCGGTTACCTCAACGACATTTCCCGCAAGATCGAGGCCCTCGACCAGGGCAGCGTCAACGACGCGCTGGCCGAGCGGCTCGACTATCTTGCCCGCCGCATCGACGACCTCGACACGCTGAGCGCCCAACCGGTCTCCGATCCGCGTTTCGACCGGCTGGAAGACCGTCTCGCCGGCATCGCCCAGCGGCTGGAAGAAACCTATGCGGCGCCCTTCGACGACCGCGCCGCCCTGCACAATCTCGAAGCGCAGATCGCCAATCTTTCGACCCTCGTCAGCCAGCCTCGTGCCGAGGCCGCTGCCATGCCGGTGGAATTCGAGAGCCGCATGAATGCGCTCGAAGATTATTTCGCCACCAGCGACGAGTATATCGTCGAGGCCGCCCGTCAGGCGGCCGAAGCGGTGATGGAGGCCTACTCCAAGCGCGGCATGCCGCAGTCGTCAGGGGGCGGCGATCTCGCGGCGATCTCGGCCCTCGCCGACGACCTGCGCACCCTTGAAGATCTGAGCCGCTCCAGCGAGGAGCGCACGGCGCGCACCTTCGAGGCGCTGCACGAAACCCTCGTTCATATCGCCGATAAGCTCGAGCGCATCGAGGGACGCGAGCCCGCCATGGCTTCGGCGCATTACGAGGCGCCGGTGGCGCGCGAAATGCCTGTCATGCCCAAGGCGATGCAGCCGGAATTCACCGATCCGTTCACGGGCGCCGACCTCGATGATCGCTATCAGGATCTGCAGCGCAATGTCCGCGCCCTGCAGGCGGAAGACGACGGCGTCATCGCCGCCGCGACCGCCTCTGCCCATGCAACCGCCTTTGCCGGCGACGACGGCCAGGTTTCGACCATCGAGCCCGATGGCGGGCGCGAACAGCCGGCTTCCCCCCGCACTGGCCTGCTTGCCGGTCTGACCCGGCGCTTCTCGGCAAAGCGCGGCGAACCGGCTCCGGAGCAGACAAGACAGCTGGTCGAGCCCGCCCCGTCCATCGACCCCTCGGAGATGCTGGCGCCGGAAGAGGCCAATCAGTTGCTGGAGCCCGGCTCCGGCGTTCCCGACGTCAAGAAGATCCTCGAGCGCGTGCGCGCCGGCCAGATGAACCGTGGCGGCAAACAACCTGCTGACGGCGACAAGGCCGACTTCATTGCAGCGGCCCGCCGGGCAGCACAGCTGGCGGTCGAGGAAGCCGATACGCTCAACAAGACCAAGGACGGTGGGGCTGCCAGCGGCATCGGTGGTGCCTTTGCCCGTCATCGCCGGCCGATCCTGATGGCCGTCGGCGCCGTGCTGCTGGCGATCATGTCCTATCCGCTCGTCGGCACCATGCTGAAGGGCAGCAATGCGCCCGCTGCCGAACCGGTGGCGATCATCGAACAGAACGCAAGCCCCGTCGTCGAGCAACCAGCTGTCGCCAAGCCAGCGGAGATCGCCGGCAACGAGGCGCCGGCAGCAGCCGCCGCTGCGACCCAAACACCGCTCGAGGCGTTGCCGCCACTTCCAGGCGCGGCGCTCGATGAGGTCGAGCAGTCGTCCAGCGCCGTCCAGACACCTGCCGTCTCGACCCTGCCGGCAGACACACCCGCATCGACGACGGTGGCTCACGAAGCGCAGGCTCCGCTGCTTCAGCCGGTGCCGGAGGTCAAGCAGCCGACGGCCGCTTCCACATTCCAGGCAGCCCCTGCCGATGCCACGCAGGCAGGAACCTTCGCGCCGGTCACTAAGCCCGCCGACGTCGTTCTGCCTGAGGGCTTCGGCCCCGTTGCACTGGTGACGGCTGCCAAGGGCGGCGACCCGCTGGCATTCTATGAAATCGGCGCGCGCTTCACCGAAGGTCGCGGCGTCAAGGAAGATTTGGCGGAAGCCGCCAAATGGTATCAGCGCGCTGCCGACGCCGGGGTCACCCCGGCCGATTATCGCCTTGCCAGCATGTACGAAAAAGGCTCCGGCCTGACGCGCGACGCGGCCAAGGCCAAGGCCCTTTATCTGAAGGCCGCCGGTCAGGGCAACGCCAGCTCCATGCACAACCTCGCTGTCATGCTGGCCAGCGGTCGCGATGGTGCGCCGGATTTCGCTGAGGCGACAAAGTGGTTCGCCAAGGCGGCCGAACTCGGCGTTCGCGACAGCCAGTTCAACCTCGCTGTCCTCTATGCCCGCGGCAATGGCGTGCCGCAGGATCTCGAATCTTCCTACAAGTGGTTTGCCGCTGCCGCCCGCGAGGGCGATCTCGACGCAGCCGCCAAGCGCGACGAAGTCGCCAAGGCGATGAAACCCGAGCAGCTTTCGAGCGCCAAGGCCAAGGCTGACGCCTGGAAGCCGCAGGCGGTCGACGCCAAGGCGAACACGGTTGACGTGCCGGATGCCTGGATCGGCCCGGCCAACAAGACCGCCTCGATCGACATGAGCAAGGCCATTCGCAACATTCAGGCGATCCTCAACAACAACGGCTTCGACGCCGGCAAGCCGGACGGCCAGATGGGCAAGAAGACGGTTGCCGCGATCAAGGCTTTCCAGACATCCGTCGGCCAGGAGCCGACAGGTGAAATCACCGACCAGCTGGTGAAGGAATTGCTCAAGCGCAATTCCTGATCCGGCAGGGTTCGACGCCGCAATAAAGCCGCAGAACCGGGCCACAGGCTCTGCGGAGCCGAAGCTGTCCGCCATGTCGCTGAAAAGGTTGACAGCTCCGGTTGAGGAGCGCATGACGGAAGCCTATGCCACCTCGCCTTCGGGAGGGGTGTCGGCTTTCTAAGATAATCCCCCTTCTGTGGTGAATAGCTTGCCACTGTGACGTTTTCGCCCGCGCCGCGGGCCGTTGGCATATCGAGGTCCCGGCGTGTCGATCTATCTGCCCATCGCAGAGTTGTCGGTGAACATACTCATCATCCTCGGCATGGGTGCGGCCGTTGGTTTTCTGTCGGGCATGTTCGGCGTCGGCGGCGGATTCCTGATCACGCCTCTCCTGATCTTCTACAACATCCCGCCCGTCGTCGCCGTTGCGACCGGCGCCAATCAGGTCGTGGCCTCCTCGATCTCCGGCGCCATCACCCATTTCCGCCGTGGCACGATCGACATCAAGCTCGGCACGGTGCTCTTATGCGGCGGTCTGGCGGGTGCGACGGTCGGCGTCTGGTTGTTCTCGCTGCTCCGCCGCGTCGGCCAGCTCGATCTCGTCATCTCGCTGCTCTATGTTGTACTGCTCGGTTCGGTCGGCAGCCTGATGCTGTGGGAGAGCGTGCGTGCCATGCGCAAGGCGGCCAACAACCAGGCGACACCGCTTCGCCGTCCCGGGCAGCACAATTGGGTGCACCGGTTGCCGCTGAAGATGCGGTTCAAGAAATCGAAGATCTATCTGAGCGTCATTCCCGTCGCGACCCTCGGCTTCTGCATCGGCATCCTGACGTCGGTCATGGGTGTCGGCGGTGGCTTCATCATGGTACCGGCGATGATCTATCTGCTGCGCATCCCGACCAACGTCGTCGTCGGCACCTCGCTTTTCCAGATCATCTTCGTCTCCGCCTACACGGTCATCGTCCAGGCCTCGACCAACTACACCGTCGATATCGTTCTTGCCTTCGTGCTGATGATCGCAGGTGTTATCGGCGCGCAATATGGCGTTCGCGTCGGCCAGAAGCTGCGCGGCGAGCAGCTGCGCGCGTTGCTGGCGCTGCTCGTGCTTGCCGTCGGCATCCGCCTGGCGATCGAACTGGTCATTCCGCCGAAGGACGTCTACTCCGTCGTATCCGCGGGGTTCGGCTTCTGATGCTCCGTCTCGCTCGCATCGTCCTTGCTGTCACGACGTTCGCCTTCGCCGCTCCGACCTTCGCCCAGCTGCAGGACGAGAATGCCAACGACTTCACCGAAAAGCTGGAGATCGGCATCTCGACTGACGAGATCGCCATTACCTCGGATTTCCGCGGCGCCGACCTGACGATTTTCGGTGCGGTCGACGGCTTCGACCCCAACCTGCTGGCGCAGGGCAAGTACAACATCATCGTCTCGCTCGAGGGCCCGAAGGACAATGCGACGGTGCGCAAAAAAGAGCGCGTCTTCGGCATCTGGGTAAACACCAGCTCCATGACCTTCGAGCTGGTGCCGGAATCCTATTCGCTGTCGAGCACGCGTGACATCGAGACCATCGCGCCCCCGGGCGAGATGGGCAACATGGGCATCGGCGTCGACCATATGCGGCTGGTGCCGCTCGGTTTCGTCGGCGACGGCAGCAATCTCGGCGAATTCCGCAATGCCTTCCGCCGTATCCGCGAGACCAGCGGCGTCTATGAGCGCGATCCGGGCGGCGTGCAATTCATCAGCTCCAGCCTGTTCAAGGCATCGGTGCGCCTGCCGGCCAACGTGCCCAACGGCGTGCATGTCGTGCGCGCCTATCTCTTCCGCGACGGCACCTTCGTCGCCGCCAAGGCGCTGCCGCTCCGCGTGGTCAAGACGGGTGTGGAGCAGGTGATCACGCAGACAGCGCATGAGCAACCGTTCTTCTACGGCCTGTTTGCGGTGCTGCTCGCCGTCATCACCGGTTGGGGCGCAAGCCTGCTCTTCCGCAAGGATTAGTCCCTGAGGTCGCCGGCCGCCGTTCCCTTTTGTGCGATGGACGGCTAAAGAAGGCCTGCTGCATCTTTCCTTAAGTCGGAATCGATTTAAGGAGAAAATCATGCCGCAGGTCTAGAGTGCTACAGCGGCCTTGGTGCGTCATATTTGAAGCGCGGCGCTGTAGGGCAGAAACAGAGGAAATTCCATGAAACCGATTTTCGTCCAGTTGCAGTGCGCTCCCGGCAAGACCTACGAGGTTGCCGACGAGATCTACCGCAAGGAGATCGTTTCGGAAATGTATTCGACAAGCGGCGACTACGACCTCTTGCTCAAGATCTACATCGAAGAAGGCCAGGATATCGGCAAGTTCATCAACGACAACATCGCCACGGTTCCGGGAATCTCGCGGTCGCTGACGACGCTGACCTTCAACGCATTCTGACGGATGCTCAAGCGATCAGGTTCGTAAAGCGGACCGAATAGATCCGGTCGCGGCCGAGCATATGCGCGACCAGCCTGGCGCGGTCGAACAGGCCGGTCATCGCCCGATGGCGCAGGTCGAGACCGCCGGTAGTGACACCGAAGGCCGGCATCAGCATGCGCGTTCCGTCGGTGGCAAAACAGGCGCGCCGCACCGACTTCTCCCGCCGGACGACGGTTGCCGCCGGATGCAGATGGCCGGCGATTTCGCCCGCGGCCTCGCCTCGCGACGGTTCATGGCGAAAGATAAGACCGGCGTGCCGGAACTCGTCCAGCGAAATGCCGGGCAGGCCACAGGCGCCATCGGGGTCGTGGTTGCCGTTGATCCAGATCCATTCCCGCCCCATGGCCATCGCGGCGATCATGTGACGGAACGTCTCGGGCATGGCAACGGATCCGACCCGGTCATGAAAATTGTCGCCGAGGCTGATCACCAGTTTCGGATCGTGGCGGCTGATCGCCGCTTCCAGAACGCGCAAGGTGGCAAGCGTGTCGTAGGGCGGGAGCATCATGCCGCGTCGCGCGAAGGCCGCTCCCTTTTCCAGATGCAGATCGGAAACGACGAGTGTTCTCGTCTCGGGCAGATAGAGGCTGCCGAGCGGATCGCAGACCGCTTCGACGCCGTGGACGATGGCGCGCGCCGAAACCAGCGTGCTGTCTGCGGGAGCTGATAATGCGTGGGCCAGCCTGTGCATGCGTTTCTTCACTGTCCTTCCAGCGCCGCGCGTCGGATAGGACGCGCAAGGGACGCTGCAACATTTTGGATCTGCTGCCTACTTCCCTAGATCGGATCGGATTCAAGGAACTATGCAGTCGTGTGTTCACGAGAACACGGGGGGCGCATCCTATAGTGGTTCGGCGCCCATCGCCTCGTTGATCAGGTCGTCGGCGGCCTCCGATAGCAGGAAGTCCTGCGCCTCGCCCTGAACCGCCTCCTTGCCGATTTCGAGCATCACGGGCACGGCGAGCGGCGAAATCCGGTCGAGCCGGCGATGGGTGATGTGGCCCTTGATTCGCTTCAGCATATCCCCGAGACGGCCGCTGTCCAAAAGCCCCGTTGCCGCATCGTTGCGCGTTGCCTCGAGCAGCAGGTGGTCGGGCTCGTGCGCGCGCAATACGTCGTAAATGAGGTCGGCCGAGACGGTCACCTGGCGGCCGGTCTTCTCCTTGCCGGGATGTCGCTGGTCGATCAGCCCGGCAATGACGGCGCAGTTGCGGAAGGTCCGCTTCAAGAGAAAGGATTCGTTCAACCAGGCTTCGAGATCGTCGCCGAGCATGTCCTCGTCGAAGAGGTCGGCAAGCGCTTTCCGCCGCAGCTGGAACGTCGCGCCGAGATCGTCCAGAGCCCAGACGGCAAGCGAGTAGTCGGTGGCGACGAAACCGAGCGGCTTCAGGCCGGCACGGTCGAGCCGGCGGGTGAGCAGCATGCCGAGCGTCTGGTGCGCCAGCCGTCCCTCGAAGGCGTAGATCACCATGTAGTGGCGGCTGCCGCGGGGAAAGGTCTCGATCAAAAGCTCGTCTTCGCGCGGCAGCATCGAGACATTCTTCTGCAGCGACAGCCAGTCGCGCACCTGTTCGGGCAGGGCCGCGCGCCGCGCCGGATCGGCGAGCATCTTGCGCACCTGCTCGGCGAGGTAGGTCGACAGCGGAAACTTACCGCCGGCATAGCTCGGCACCTTCGGGTCGAAGGAAAACGCCTGGCTGACGAGACACTCGCTTTCGCGGATGCCTTCGAAGCGCAGCACCTTGCCGGAAAACAGGAACGTATCGCCCTGCGACAGCATCTCGAGGAAATACTCCTCGACCTTGCCGAGCGACATGCCGCCACGGCCAAGCGAGCCGCGCTGGTTGCGCTTCACCATGCGCACGTTCAGCATCGGCGATTCGACGATGGTGCCGACATTGAGCCGGTATTGCTGTGCGACCAGCGGGTTGGAAACGCGAAAGAGGCCCTCCTTGGTCCTGCGGATACGGGCATAACGCTCATAGGTCTTCAGTGCATAGCCGCCGGTCGCGACGAAATCGATGACGCGCTCGAAGGTTTCCCAGGGAAGTGAGGCATAGGGCGAGGCGCTGGTGATCTCTTCGTACAGCGACAGCGGATCGAAGGGGGCTGCGCAGGCCATGCCGAGCACATGCTGGGCAAGCACGTCGAGCGCGCCCTTGCCGACAGGAGGCGTATCCTGCGCGCCGATATAGTTGGCGTCGAGGGCCGCCTGGCACTCCATCACCTCGAAGCGGTTGGCCGGCACCAGGATCGCCTTGGAAGGTTCGTCCATGCGGTGATTGGCGCGGCCGATGCGCTGGGCAAGTCGGCTTGCCCCCTTCGGTGCGCCGACATGGACGACGAGGTCGACATCTCCCCAGTCGATACCGAGGTCGAGCGTCGAGGTGGCAACGACCGCGCGCAGGCGGTTCTCCGACATCGCCGCCTCGACCTTGCGCCTCTGGGCGACATCGAGCGAGCCGTGATGAAGCGCGATCGGCAGGTTGTCTTCGTTGATGGTCCAGAGTTCCTGGAACAGAAGCTCCGCCTGACTGCGGGTGTTGACGAACAGCAGGGTGGTGCCGTGCTCCTTGATAGCTTCGTAGACATCCGCAATGGCGTAACGTGCCGAGTGTCCCGCCCAGGGCACGTGCTCGTCGGTGCGCAGGATGGAGATCTGCGGTTTGGCGCCGCCCTTGACGGTCACGAGGCCGGCCAGGCCGGCTGTGTCGGGCGACTGCGGCGCCAGCCAGTGCTGCAGATCCATCGGATCAGCAACCGTCGCCGAAAGCCCGATCGTCTGCAGCGACGGCGCCAGTCGGCGCAGCCGGGCAAGGCCGAGCGACAGCAGGTGGCCCCGCTTCGACGTGACCAGCGAATGCAACTCGTCGAAGACGACGTAGCGCAAATCCCGAAAGAAGCGCTCGGCCTCGCCGTTAGCGAGCAGCAGCGCCAATTGCTCCGGCGTCGTCAGGAGGATGTCTGGCGGGTTGAGTTTCTGGCGCTGGCGCTTGGCCTGCGGCGTGTCGCCGGTGCGGTTTTCGACGCGCACCGGCAGACCCATCTCGTCGACCGGCTTCATCAGATTGCGCTCGATATCGACGGCCAGCGCCTTCAGCGGCGAGAGATAGAGCGTGTGAATGCCCCTGAAGGCCGAGCCCGGCGGAATTTTTCCGCGACGGGTAAGGTCGACGAGGGAAGGGAGAAAGCCTGCGAGCGTCTTGCCCGCTCCGGTCGGCGCGATCAGAAGCGTGCTTTCGCCAGCCTCCGCCCGTGCCAGCAGTTCCAGCTGATGGGCGCGGGGTTGCCAGCCCTTTTCGCCGAACCAGCGAAGGAAAGGGGTGGGCAAGGTTAGCGCATCGCCTTGCGGGCGCGGGGAATCGATCCTGTTCACGGAGAACAAAGGTAGATCAAATCCGGCAAAAGAGAAGACCGGAGCCTGGGCGATCATGCGGCGATTGACCAGTTGCCGAATCGCGGATAAAAAATATCCATGATTAAGAGGGTGGGCGAATGAAACTCGGGGACGGTGTCGAGCAGGCAATCCACAGCGTGACCATGCTGAGCTGTCTTCAGCCCGGCAGCACGCTGTCGGCGGCAGCTCTTGCCGAATTTCATGGGGTGTCCACGAGCTATCTCCTGAAGCACCTGCAGGCGATGTCCGGGGCAGGGCTGCTTGAAGCGGTCCCCGGCCCGAAGGGCGGCTATCGGCTCGCTCGCCTTCCGGCAAAGATCAGCCTGCTCGATATCGTGCTCGCGGTCGAAGGGCCGGAACCGGCGTTCCGCTGCAACGAGATCCGGTTGCGCGGTCCCAATCCCTATACCTGCAAGCCGAAGGCGCCGTGCACGATCAACGTCGCGATGCTGAAAGCCGAGCAGGCCTACCGTGCCGAGCTTCGGCGCGTGACCATCGCCGACATCAAACAAGATTTGAGCGCCCTTGACGACGGCAGCATCTCGGCGCGAACCAACACATTCCTGGCGGCCAACGAGCGCAAATCGGCCGCCGGCGCCTGAAACCTCGATCCAGCTATCTGAAGGAGAAGACCATGCATCCGCGTTTGAACCCCGCCAAAGCCGCTCCTGACGCTTACAAGGCTGCGGCCGCTTTCGACAATTACATCATCAAGGAATCAGGGCTGGAGCCGCGTCTGATCCACCTGATCAAGCTGCGCGCCTCGCAGATCAACGGCTGTGCCTATTGCATTGACATGCATGTGAAAGAGGCGCGCCATAGCGGCCTCAGCGAGCAATGGATCCACCTGATCTGCGCCTGGCGCGAATCGCCGATCTATGACGCCCGCGAACGGGCGGTGCTGGCCTGGACCGAAGCGCTCACCAACCTGGCCCAGACCGGCGCGCCCGACGCGGACTTCGAGCCGCTGAGAGAGCATTTCGACGAGGCCGAGATCACCAAGATCACCATGGCCATCGGCGTCATCAATGTCTGGAACCGCGTCGCCGTCGGCTTCCGCTCGCAGCACCCGGTCGATGCACCGGCAAAGGCCGCCTGAGACCAGCCATCATCGAACAACGACAATGCCCCGGTCCTGGATGCCGGGGCTTTTTTCGTTTCGGCGTCTCAGAGTGCGATGTACCGATCGGCGCGGTGGTTGATGGCGACGAACAGGTTGAGCACGACCGCGCCGAGCACCGACCAGGCGACGACCGAGGGGCTGGTGACGCCGAAGGCGGCGACCAGAACGACCATGTCGATCGCCAGCTGCACCAGCCCGGCGCGAACGCCGAAGCGCTCCTGTAGATAAATGCCGAGAATGCCGACACCGCCGAGGCTGGCGCGGTGGCGGTAGAGTGCCAGCAGGCCGTAGCCGAGAAGCAGTCCGCCGATGAGGGCCGCCCATGCCGGGTGGATGTCACCGATCTGGAACAGGCGCGACTGGATGTCGGTCAGGAACGAGGTCACGCCGATGGCGATGAAGGTCTTGACCGTGAAGGCCGGTCCGAGCCGTTTCCAGGAGAGATAGAAGAACGGCAGGTTGAGCAGGAAGAAGGCAAGGCCGAAGTTCACGCCCGTCGCATAATGCAGCAGGAAGGCGACGCCGGCAGTGCTGCCGGTGAGCAGGCCGGCGCTGGCGAGGAAATAAAGGCCGAGCGCTGCAATCAGGCTGCCGGAGAAAATGCCCTGCAGGTCCTCGATCGGCGTGTGCCGGGTCGGGCTGGTGTTCCAAAGACCGAAAACGCTGCTGCTCAGAGCCATGGCAAAAACCTCGATTGCGATGGCCAAGCAATGCTGCAATGCACAAAAACAATCAAGAAAAATACGTCAGTAATGCTGACGTATTTTTGCGAACCAGCCCTGCGTTTTTAGAGAGGCTTGCGGGCGAGAAACAGGATGCCGGTGATCGGCTGGCCTGCATCCATGCGGATGACGGTCCGCTCCACGGCCACCATTTCCAGGCCGTGTGAAGCGAGAAGGTCGCGGACATAGGCCTCGCTGTGCGCGTAGCGCAGCGACGGGCGCAGGACGAAGCCATCCACCGCGCCGGCATCCTCAACCGAGAAGGCAAACAGGCCCTGGCTGGAAAGCAGTTCGCCGACGATCCCGGCGACGCCATCGAGACCGCCGAGATACATCAAGACGTCGGCCGCACTGACGAGATCGGCGCGAGCGGCGGCGAAATTGCCGAAGACACCGGATTGTTCGGGAGGCTGAGAAAGATCGGCCCGCGCCAGCCGGTCATAGACGGCCTTCGTCTCTGCCTTCGCCAACATGTTGGCGGAAATGTCGAAACCTTCGAGAAATGCAGCACGCTCGCGGATGCGCTCGCCGAACAGCCCGGTGCCACAACCGAGGTCGACCACATGCTCGAAATGCGCGCCCGCCGTCGATCGTTCGATCAACGCGGCAAGTTTTTCCGGCACGGTGTAGTCAAGCTTCTCGACCAGCGCATGGTCAAAGCGATCGGCGTAGTCGTCGAACAGCCGCTCGACATAGAGGCTTGGCGGTTGTTCCGGCATCTCGGTGGCACCCAAGAGCGCCAGTTTCAGCCCCGCGCCAAAAATGTCTTTCGGGTTGAGGACCAAGGTTTTGCGCAGCGCATCGATCGCCGCCTCTTTCCGGCCCGATTTTTCCTCATAGTCCGCCAGCCGGAACCAGCCGGCAGCCCACTCGGGTACGCGCTCGAGCGCCTGGCCCATGAGATCGGCCGCACTCTCGGGCTCGCCGGCCTCGGCAAGCATTTTTGCGTAGTCGGCGCGGCGGTCGGCGATCAGGTCGCCGGAGGAGAGCTGGTTGAGCGTCATCAATGTGAGATGTTGGTTGCGATCAGCGCTTCTGACGCCGGGCCGGGCAAAACACAAGCGGAATCTGAAAGCCGGGCGTAATACCAACCTGCGTTGATATTGACCTATTGCGTGGGACCGTCTGCGGTCATCCGGCGAGAAGCATACCGCAGAGCGATGCCGTGGCATCGGTCGAGGATTGCGACGCTGCCGGTGGCCGACAGACGGCCCACCCGAAGGGCCGGGCGCTTTTGGCCTCCGGACGGCGTCGATAATCCTCACCGGACCACTTGGTCCGGTTCCGGTTTTCTCCTTGCCGAAAACCAAAATCGCTCCGGCGCAATAGGTCAATATCAGCGCAGGTTGATATAAGCCCGTCCTTTCCGGTGACTTGCGAGGGTGCGAATGGCAGCTTATGTGAAGGGAAACAGGAGTATTTCGCCGATGTCGGACGGAGTGAACAGATTTTTGGGGGATTCGCCGCTGCGCGTCCTCGTCAAGCTCGTCGTGGTGTCGATCCTCGTCGGCTTCGTCATGACCGTTTTCGGCTGGTACCCCGCCGATATCTATTTCGGCATCCGCAACTTCCTGCTCGATCTCTGGCATACCGGCTTTTCTGCTCTGGGTCGTGTTGGCGATTATCTGCTCCTGGGGGCTGCCATCGTCATTCCGGCGTTTATCATCCTGCGTGTGATGAGCTACCGGCGGTGAATATGAAGGACCAACTTTTCGTCATCGAGCGGCGCGCTCTTTTGCGCGCCGGCGCCGTCCTGTCGCTCGGCATGCTCGCCGGCTGCACGACATCCAACGTCCTGACGCCGGCAACCGGCACCGGCAGCGACCAGACGGCAGTGAGCCTCGGTTATGTCAATGCGCTGCGCAAGACCAAGGGCCTGTCGCCACTGGTGGCCGACAAGGCCGCTTCGGTTGCAGCCATGAACCAGGCCGCGCGGATGGCCAAGGTCGGCAAGATGCAGCATCTGATCGGTTGGAACGACAGCTTCTACAACCGGATGAAAAGCGACGGCGTCACCTTGCCGGCTGCCGAAAACATCGCCGTCGGCCAGGACGACGCCGAGCGCGCCTATGACGCCTGGTATAGGTCGCCGAAGCATCTGGAAAACATGCTCGGAAACTATCGCGGCCTCGGCGTCGCCGTGGTGCAAAACGCCGCTTCCGGCAATCGACCCTATTGGGCCATGGTGCTTTCGGGCTGACTGCCTGTTTTTCTGTCTACGGCTGCTGCCCCTCATCCCCCTGCCGGGACCTTCTCCCCGCAAGCGGGGCGAAGGGGCGATGCCGCGCCGTTTCGCCTGCCATCGGCATGTCGCGCTTGTTTCAGAAGCCTTTTCGATAGAGCGGCAGCCCTGCCTACAAACGGACCATACCGCGGGTAGCTGCAGCCGGTACATGTTCCCTCTCCGCGCGCGGGGAGAGGGTTAGGGTGAGGGGCTTTGCGCCGTTGCGTTGGTGTCGATTGCAACGGTCGCCCGCGACACCTTGCGTCCGCCTATGATCTTTCCCTAAAACGGTCGTCCCGCACTCATTCCGCCGGAACCGTTCGATGACCGCTGCTTCTCCCGCTTCGCCGAGCGATCCGGCCGGGCCATTCCATGTTACCCACCGGCTGATCCTTGCGATCGCGCTGCCGATGACGCTCGGTTTTCTCACCACGCCGTTGCTCGGTCTCGTCGATACGGCGGTCGTTGGCCGCATGGGCCAGGCGACGTTGCTCGCCGGGCTCGCGGTCGGGGCGATCATCTTCGATCTGATTTTCACCACGTTCAATTTCCTGCGCGCTGCCACAACGGGTCTCGTCGCACAGGCCTATGGTCGGGGTGACCGGCGCGAACAGCAGGCCGTGTTCTGGCGCTCGCTGGTCATTGCGCTTACCGCCGGTGT
Source organism: Ensifer sp. GW823-FHT05D09 (assembly GCF_058795755.1). Classification (NCBI taxonomy): domain Bacteria; kingdom Pseudomonadati; phylum Pseudomonadota; class Alphaproteobacteria; order Hyphomicrobiales; family Rhizobiaceae; genus Ensifer; species Ensifer sp. GW823-FHT05D09. Next base: position 500,907 of record NZ_JBXAIA010000001.1, read on the forward strand.
TGCGGTCGTCGCCCTGTCACCGCTGTTGCTTGCCGGTGGTCTCTGGCTCATGGACCCGCCTGCAGAAGTGGCGGCTGTGACGCGCACCTATTTCCTTTGTCGCATGCTCTCGGCTCCGGCGGCACTCGCCAACTATGCCATCCTCGGCTTTGTGCTCGGCCGCGGCCAAGGCACGACCGGGCTGTTGCTGCAGGCCCTGATCAACGGGGTCAACATCGTGCTGTCGATCCTGCTCGGGCTGGTTTTGGGCTGGGGGGTCCTGGGTGTCGCGATCGCAACCGTCACCGGCGAGGTCATCGGCGCCATGGCCGGCTTTGCCATCGTCTATAGCCGTTTCGACAGAAAGGACGCGCCGAGCTGGGCGATGATCTTCGACCGCGAGCGGCTCCGGCCGCTGTTCGGGCTTAACCGCGACATCATGATCCGCTCCTTCGTTCTCGTCGCGGCCTTCGCGCTCATGACACGCATAGGCACTGCTTTCGGCCCAGTGACGCTGGCTGCGAATGCGGTGTTGATGACCGTTTTTCTTGTCGCCGGCTACTATCTCGATGGCCTTGCCAACGCTGCCGAGCAACTGATCGGCCGTTCGATCGGCGCCCATTACCGTCCTGCCTTCGATCGGGCGCTGAAGCTGACGATGACCTGGTCGCTCGGCCTTGCCGTCGTGACAACCGTGGCGCTTCTGCTTTTCGGCCACGGGCTTGTCGACCTCCTGACGACGGCGCCGGATGTCCGCGCGGTCGCTTACGCGTATCTGCCCTGGGCCGCCCTGACGGCGATGACCGGCGCGCTCGCCTTCCTGATGGATGGCGTCTTCATCGGCGCCACCTGGTCGCGCGAGATGCGCAACATGATGCTGGCAGCGCTTGCCGGATATGTCGCAGCCTTGGCGATCCTCGTCCCCGCCTTCGGCAATCACGGCCTATGGGCGGGGCTCAACCTGTTCCTGTTGATGCGCGGCCTGTTTCTTCTTGGCAGAATTCCGGCAAAAGCCGGTCAGACCTTTCGCTCGGCCCAGTAGTCGAGGCGGCTGTCGCGCAGATCGCGGATCGATGTCAGCCCCTCGCGATCGCAGAGATCGGAAAGCCCGCGCACGATCCTTCCTGGAAGCGCCGGTCCTTCGTAGACCATGCAGGAATAGAGCTGCACCAGATCGGCGCCGGCGCGGATCTTCTCCGCAGCGGTTTCGGCCGAGCTGACGCCGCCGACGCCGATGATCGGCAGGTCAGGGCCGACGCGTTTGCGCATGCGGGCAAGAACAGCCGTCGATTTTTCAAACAGCGGCTTGCCGGAAAGGCCGCCGGCTTCCTTTGCCTGGGTCTGGTCCTTGAGGCCATCGCGCGCGAGCGTCGTGTTGGAAACGATCAACCCGTCGAGCTTGTGCGCCAGTACCTCGGCGGCGATGTCGTCCATGCCTTCTTCGGTCAGATCGGGTGCGATCTTGAGGAAGACCGGCACGTGCCTGTTGCTGCGCGCGGCTTCCTCGTCGCGTGCGGCAAGCACGGCCGAAAGCAGTGCCGAGAGACTTTCGCGCGCCTGCAGGTCGCGAAGGCCCGGCGTGTTCGGCGAGGAGATGTTGGCGGTGAAATACTTGGCGACCGAATAGAAGGTGTGAATGCCGCTGACATAGTCGCCGATACGGTCGGCGCTGTCCTTGTTGGCGCCGATGTTGACGCCGATCAGCGCATCGCGCGAGCATGCCTTGAGGCGCGCCAAGGCGGCGCCATGGCCCTCGTTGTTGAAGCCGAGGCGATTGATCACCGCTTCGTCTTCAACCAGGCGGAAGATGCGCGGCTTGTCGTTGCCCGATTGCGGGCGCGGCGTCACCGTGCCGATTTCGGTAAAGCCGAAGCCGATCTTCAACAGCGCTTCCGGCACTTCGGCGTTCTTGTCGTAGCCGGCGGCCATGCCGATCGGGTTGGGGAAGACAAGGCCGGCAACGGTCTGCGCCAGCCGCTTGTCCTGCCCGGTCGGACAGCTTGGCACGAGGCCGGTCTTCAGCGCCTTGATCGACAGGCCATGGGCGGCTTCCGGATCGAAGAGAAAGAGGCCGCGGCGGGCGAGATTGGCAAAGGGATTGTTCATGCGTCGAGTTCCGGGAAGACGTGACGGCCGTCGGCGCCGAGCGGCAGCGGCTTTTCCCAGAGCACGGCCGAAAGGAACAGCGGTGCGTAGAGATGCGGAAACAGAGCACCGCCGCGCGACGGTTCATACACCAACTCTTCACCCAGCGCATCGCCATCGATCGCGACCAGCAACAGGCCTTCCCGCCCTTCGAAGTGGCGGGCGGCGGTTTCGATCGCCTGCTCACCGGTCGAAAAGTGGATGAAGCCGTCGGTCAGGTCGATGGGCGCGCCATCGAAACGGCCGGTGCGCCTGGCTTCCTGCCATAGTGCGGCCGGAACGATCTTGTATATGATTGAGCTCATGATGCCCGCTTGTCCGTCGTGATATCCTGTCGTGGCCTTGCCGCAAATATCGGCGATTGTCCATTGCTGAAGGTCGTTCACCGGCGGATTTCCGCCCTGATGTCCGCAACGGAGAGGAAGCAATGAACAAAGCAATCGCAGTTCTGCTGGTCGCCGCTAGCTTTAGCGTAGCCGCAGGCGCGCGCGCCCAGGAGCCGGCACCCGGTCGCTACGCCATGCAGAAGTCTGACACCGGCATCGCCCGGCTCGACACCCAGACCGGCGAAGTCTCGCTTTGCCAGGAGAAGGACGGTCAGCTCGTCTGCCGAATGGCCGCTGACGAGCGCACGGCCTTCGAGCTGGAGCTGGATCTGCTGACCAAGCGGGTAGAGACCCTCGAAAGGGTTGTCGAATCCGGTGGAGGCGTTGCAAAACCGGACCTTCCGACCGATGAAGAGATTGACCGGACAATGGGCATCATGGAAAGAATGATGCGCAAGTTCATGGATATCGTGAAGGATCTTGAAGGCAGCAGCGACCCCGCGTCGCCGCAGAAGACCTGACGGGTCGGACGGACCGTGCGGCGACAACCGGCGTGGGGACGTGGGTTGTAGCCGAAGCTCTTGGGAGGGAGCGACATGACGCCGGACATGACCATCATCATCGCAGACGATCACCCGCTGTTTCGTGGCGCGATGCGGCAGGCTTTGAGCGGCATGGCCGGTGCGCCTGCCATCGTCGAAGCCGGCGACTTTGCCGCCGCCCGCAAGGCCGCCGCCGATTGTCCCGATGCCGACCTGATGCTGCTCGACCTGACCATGCCCGGCGTCAGCGGCCTGTCAGGCCTGATTGCGCTGCGCGCCGAATTTCCAAGCCTGCCTGTCATGGTGGTGTCCGCGCACGACGATCCCGCGACGATCCACCGGGCGCTCGATCTCGGCGCGTCGGGCTTTCTGTCGAAATCGGCGGGCATCGAGGAAATCCGCGGTGGTATCGAGAAAGTCATGGCCGGCGAAGTCTTCGTGCCGGCCGGCTACACGCAGGGGCAGGAATATGAGCCCGAGGTGGCTGATCTCCTGCAGCGGCTGCAGACATTGACGCCGCAGCAATCGCGTGTGCTCAGCATGCTCGGCGAGGGCCTGCTCAACAAGCAGATCGCCTATGAACTCGGGGTTTCCGAGGCGACCATCAAGGCGCATGTCTCGGCGATCCTGTTGAAGCTCAACGTCGACAGCCGCACGCAGGCCGTCATCCAGCTTTCGAAGATCGGCACGGTCGCGGCGGCCTGATTTCGCTGGATCAGCGCCTATTCCGCCGCCGCCTTCGCTGCCGTTGAAAGCTGGGTGAGCCATGCCCGCATCGCGGCGGGGCGAACCGGCTTGTTCTGCAGGCCGACGCCGTCGCGTTCCGCAGCACCTCGGACTTCCGGCGATCGGTCGGCAGTGACCAGCAGGGCCGGGATGTTTTCGCCAAACAGCGCCCGGATGCGCGCGATCGCCTCGATGCCGGTGCCGTCGTCGAGATGGTAGTCGGCAATGATGGCGTGCGGGCGCTCCTGCGCGGATGCCGACATCTCAGTGCAGGCGGCCAGCGATTCCGCCGTCGTGACGATACATCCCCAACCCGACAGCAGCACCCGCATGCCTTCGATGATGCGCGGCTCGTTATCGATGCAGAGCACGCGCAACCCGTTGAGCGCCTCGCTTGCCTTCGTCGTCGGGGCAGGCCCGACGGTGACCCGTTCTCCAGCGGTCGGATCGAGCGGCACGGTGACCTTGAAGCCGGTGCCCTTTCCGGGTTTCGACTGCAGGCTGACGGGGTGGTTGAGCACGCGCGAAATACGGTCGACGATGGAAAGCCCGAGGCCGAGGCCAGACGCGGTGCGCGCGCCTTCGTCGAGCCGTGCGAACTCCTTGAAGACCGTCCGGAACTTCGATGAGGGAATGCCGATGCCGGAATCCAGCACTTCGATCGTCACCATCTTGCCGCGCCGGCGCACGCCGACGAGCACCTTGCCGCGAAGCGTATATTTGACCGCGTTCGAGACCAGGTTCTGGACGACGCGCCTGAGCAGGTTCGGATCGGTGCGCACCACTAGCGATGTCGGCATCACCACCAGTTCGAGGTCCTTTGCCCGCGCCATCGGTGCAAAATCCGTTTCGACGCGGCGCAGGAGATCGTTGAGCGGTACGGACTGCAGCCGCGCCTTCATCGCGCCGGTATCGAGGCGGGAGATATCGAGTACGGCGCCGAGAATGGCCTCCACCGACTCGAGCGACGAATCGATGTTTTCCACCAGCGTGCTGTTGTCGGATTCTCCCAGTCGCTCGACCAGCGAGGATGAGTAGAGCCGGGCGGCATTGAGCGGCTGCAGGATGTCGTGGCCGGCGGCGGCAAAGAACCGCGTCTTGCCGATATTGGCTTCTTCGGCGGCGGCCCGCGCTTCGGCCAGCTCGTGGTTCACCCGGGTCAATTCACCGGTACGCTCGGCGACACGCAGCTCCAGCGTTTCGTTGGCCTGTTTCAGCGCCATGTCGGCGGCGACCCGCTGGGTGATGTCGGTATAGGTCGTGACGATGCCTTTGTCGGGCATGGCGTTGGTGCGCACTTCGATGATCTGCTGACCGTTGCCGAGCTCGAGCAGGAACGGCTTGTCGAGCGTCAGGAAGTTGGCGATCAGCCGCTTCTCGTCCTCCTTGCGGATGTCGCCGCGCTTGGTGAGGATCGCGACGATGTCGGCGAGCGGAAAGCCCACCTGGCCCGCCGCCTCCGGCAGGTCGAGCAGCTGGCGGAAGCGCCTGTTCCAGATGATCAGGTTGTTGGCGTTGTCGAAGACGGCAATGCCCTGGTCCATCTGCGAAAGCGCCGTCTGAAGCATGTCCTGATTGTACTGCAGCGCTTCGCTTGCCTGGTCGAGCAGCCAGGCCGTGTCCGACGAGGTGTCGTCTACCCGCTGCAGCACCAGTGAAAAGACGAGGCGGGCCGAAGACGATCCGATGGCGCTGCCGAGCAGCTGTTCGGAAAAATGCACCAGTGCCATGTCGGCCGGCGCATTGTCGTCGAGCCAGCGCCCGGACTGGCGCTCATAGGTGTGGAACGAGCGCTGCATACGCTCGTCGCCCATGTAGCGCGCGATCGTCGCCTTGAGATCGCGAACGGTGACCTTGGTCTTGCGGCCGCGAAACGCCCGTTCGCTGCGCGAGCGCCTGGTGATGAAGACGCCGGCCTGGAACCGTTCGAGCGGCTTGGGCGCACGCGTTAGCGAAGCGAGCACATACATGGTCAGGTTGACGAGCAGGCTGAGGGCGGTGGCGTTGACCAGCGGGTCGGCATCGGCTCCGGAAAAGACATCGGTGAAGGGCAGCAGGAAGCTCAGCACCGTCGTTGCGACATGCGAATTGTCAGGCCCGCCGAGGCTCGGCAGGAACAGGAGATAGGCCCAGACCAAGAAGCCCGAGACCATGCCGCAGATCGCGCCGCGGGCATTGGCCTGGCGCCAGACCAAGCCACCGAGCAGGGACGGGGCCATCTGTGAGATCGCGACGAAGGAGAGAAGGCCGAGCGAGGCGAGGCCGGCGCTGATGTCGGCGGAGCGGTAATAGGCGTAGCCGAGCAAAAGCACGACGAAGATCGCCGTGCGCCGGATGTTGAGCAGGGTACCGGCAAGATTTTCCTGCAGCCCGCCGCGCTGGCCGAGGTTTCGACGCAGGAACACCGGCATGACGATATCGTTGGAGATCATGATCGACAGCGCCACCGACGCGACGATGACCATCGCCGTCGCGGCGGAAAAACCGCCGATGAAGGTGATCAGCGTCAACAGCGGCAGGCCGTTGGCGAGCGGCAGCGTCAGCAGATAGAGGTCGGCGTCGCCGGAGCCGGAGAAGGTCAGGATGCCGGCGATGGCGATCGGTAGGACGAAGAGGTTGATGGCGACGAGATAGAGCGGAAAGAGAATGCCGGCGGTACGCAATTCGCCTTCCGTGCGGTTCTCGACGACGGTGACGTGAAACTGCCGCGGCAGCATGATGATCGCGAAGGCCGAGGTGACGATCAGGAGGATCCAGCGCGCGATCGGGGTTTCGTAGTGGAGCGCCTGCTCGACCGCCGGGCTTTGCTGGGCGAGTGCCCACAGGTGCGACGGCCCGTCGAAGATCACGAAGACGATGTAGAGACCGGCAGTGATCAGCGCCACCAGCTTGACCACCGATTCCATCGCGATCGCCAGGATCAGGCCGTCCTGGTGTTCGGTGGCATCCGTGTGGCGGGTGCCGAAGACGATGGCGAAGCAGGCGAGAAACAGGGTGACGAGAAGCGGCAGGTCGATGAAGCTTTGCCCGGCGCCGATGCCATAGTCACTGGTGTTGATCATGGCCGCGACCGAGCTTGAGATCGCCTTCAGCTGCAGCGCGATATAGGGCACGGCGCCGACCAGCGAGATCAGCGCGACGATCGCCGCCACCGCGGGGTTCTTGCCGTAGCGGGCGGCAATGAAGTCGGCGACGGATGTCAGCTTCTCGGTCTTGGCCAGCCGTATGATCTTGCGGATCAGCGGCATGCCGAGCGTGAACATCAGGATCGGGCCGATGTAAATGCCGGTGAATTCGAGGCCGCGCTCGGCCGCAAGCCCGATGCCGCCGAAATAGGTCCAGGACGTGCAATAGATCGCAAGGCTCAGCGCATAGACCAGCGGCCTGCCTTTGACCGCAGTGCTTTTTCTCCTGGCCCGCCTGTCGCCGTAGCTTGCGACTGCGAAAAGCAGCAGCAGATAGGCGAAAGCCGAGGCGAAGATGACCGAACCCGAGAGCATGCCTCATTCCTCCGGGCGTCAGCATAGGCCAAGTCCGGGAGGTTGAGAATTGCCTCCCGCATCAGTCTTAAGTCCAAGGCGAGACTGGAAAAAACGTGGCCGGCCTCAAGTCTTGGACCGCGTGCGGCCCGCGACCGCAGAACTCGCTTGCACGCGATTTGATCAAAGGCAAAGAAAGGTTTCTTCGCTGGCCGCTTTGGTTTAGATTTCGTGAACGGTTGCAGCGCGGGACAGCGCCGGCGGTCGCCTTCAACGGGGATATACGGAGAGACGTATGCTGAATGAGTTCAAAGAGTTTATTGCCCGCGGGAACGTCATGGATCTCGCGGTCGGTGTGATCATCGGCGCTGCCTTCAGCAAGATCGTCACGTCCATTGTGGAAGACCTCGTGATGCCGGTCGTCGGTGCTCTGACGGGCGGCGGTTTTGATTTCTCCAATTACTTCCTGCCGCTCTCGGCCAATGTGACGGCGACGTCTCTGGCTGCTGCCCGTGCTCAGGGTGCCGTCTTCGCCTATGGCAATTTCATCACCGTCCTCATCAACTTCCTGATCCTTGCCTGGATCATCTTCCTGATGATCAAGGCGGTGAACCGCGTGCGCGCATCCGTCGAAAAGAAAAAAGAATCCGAACCGGCTGCTCCGCCGCCGGAAGATGTCCGTCTGCTTTCGGAAATTCGCGACCTGTTGAAGCAGCGCGCCTGAGTTTTGTCTTCGCGGGCTCCGCCTAGAGCCGGAGCCCGCGAAACATCACAGAAATCAATAAACCGGTCAGATAAAGTCGTGTGATCGCAGCTGCGAAAGCAGCTAGAAGCGATGGGCAATTGCGGAGCAGGCTTAAGGAAAGGCATGTGCGGCCTTCCGAACGCCTCGCTCTAACATATGAGAATCGTTCACGTTTATGATCTTGAGGACGATCCGATCCCAAGATCGTCGTGATCCAGGAGCCCGCCGATGACCATCATGACCACCATCAGCCCCCGTGCACTCGCAGCGCCGGAAAGCGGCATCGTCGAGGTTGTGAATTATGCCCGTGGGCGCGACGGTCTGATTCCGCTCTGGGTGGGTGAAGGCGATCTTTCGACACCAGCCTTCATTTCCGAGGCGGCCAGCGAAGCGCTGCTCGCGGGTGAGACCTTCTACACCTGGCAGCGCGGCATCCCACCATTGCGCGAGGCGCTGTCGCGCTACTATCAGCGCCGGTTCCAGAAGGGTCTGTCTCCGGACCATTTCTACGTTACCGGCTCGGGCATGCAGGCGATCAAGCTTGCGATCGAGGCCATTACCTCGCCGGGCGATGAAATGGTGCTTCTGACCCCCGCCTGGCCGAACTTTGCTGCCGCTGCCGAACTATCAGGCGCCAAGCCGGTCCCGGTGCAACTCCGTTTCGAAAACGGCATGTGGCAACTCGACCTCGAGCGGCTCGAAGCGGCGATAGGCCCGAAGACCAAGGCCCTGTTCGTCAACACGCCGTCGAACCCGACCGGCTGGACCGCGAGCCATGACGACCTGCGCGCCATCCTTGGGCTTGCACGCAAGCACGGCCTGTGGATCGTCGCCGACGAGATCTATGCGCTTTATCATTACGCCGGCGGCCGGGCGCCTTCCTTCCTCGACGTGATGGACGATGACGAGCGCATCATCTTCGTCAACTCCTTCTCCAAGAACTGGTCGATGACCGGCTGGCGCGTCGGCTGGATCGTGGCGCCGCCGGCAATCGGCCAGGTGCTTGAAAACCTCGTGCAATACGCGACCTCGGGCGTTGCGCAGTTCATGCAGCGCGGCGCCGTCGTGGCTCTGGACGAGGGCGATGCCTTCGTCGACGCCAACATTGCCAAGGCGGCACAGAGCCGTGACCTGCTTTGCGACGCGCTGATTGCCACCAATCGGGTCGAGACTCTGAAGCCCGACGGCGCGATCTACACGTTCCTCAAGATCGACGGCGTCACGGATTCGCGCGCAGCCGCCATCGACATCGTCGACAAGACGGGCGTCGGGCTTGCGCCGGGAACAGCCTTCGGCGATGGCGGTTCGCTGTTCATGCGCGCCTGCTTCCTGCGCGATCCGGCGCAGGTCGCCGAAGCGGCAAGCCGCCTGCAGAATTACATTCTCGGCCGCTGAGCCTCCGTCCTGGCCTCGGCCCGTGGGCGTTTCGGCCCGCGGGTTCCCGGTGTGACCCTTTCTTAACTCTACACCAAGGAATTGTAGCCACGCGACCGTGCGGGCGTGCCGCCTTTACCTATTCCGAAAGCATCGATGGGCTTTGCTGTCTGCGATGGTCAAGGGAATGGGACGCAGCGAATGGCCGTGTTGGTAACGGGCGGTGCCGGCTATATCGGCAGTCACATGACGTGGGCGTTGCTCGACGCGCATGAGGATGTGGTCGTGCTCGATCGGCTGTCGACCGGTTTTCGCTGGGCCGTACCACCCGAGGCACGCTTCTATCGCGGCGACGTCGGCGACAAGGCCTTGCTGGCGCGGATCTTTGAGGAACACGCGATTGACGCGATCGTGCATTTTGCAGGCTCTGCGATCGTGCCGGAATCCGTTGCCCATCCATTGGCCTACTACCAAAACAACACTGCCAATACCTGCACGTTGATCGAGGCGGGCGTAAAGGCGGGTATCGGTCATTTCGTCTTTTCGTCGACGGCCGCCGTTTACGGTAGCCAGGACGGTGAAGACCCGGTGCGCGAGACGGCGACACCCCACCCGGAAAGCCCTTACGGACTGTCGAAGCTGATGGCCGAGCTGATGCTGCGGGATGCGGCGGCTGCGCATGCATTCCGCTATGTGGCGCTGCGCTATTTCAATGTTGCCGGCGCCGACCCCAAGGGCCGAACCGGCCAGTCGACCACGGGAGCGACGCATCTGATCAAGGTCGCCTGCGAGGCTGCGCTCGGCAAAAGGTCGAAGATCGATATATACGGAACCGACTATCCAACAGCGGATGGCACCGGTGTGCGCGATTACATCCACGTCACGGATCTGGTCGAAGCTCATATGCGTGCGCTTGCCTATCTCAGGGCCGGCGGGGAGCCACTGGTCAGCAATTGCGGCTATGGCGAGGGTTTTTCCGTGTTGCAGGTCATCGACACCATCAGGCGCCTCTCCGGTCGTGACATCGCAGTCGAGCATGGGCCGCGGCGGCCGGGCGATATCGCTCGCATCGTCGCCGATCCGTCGCTGGCGCGGCTGAAGCTGGATTGGGTGCCAACCCACGCAAGCCTTGAAGAGATCGTCCAGAGTGCATTCGCCTGGGAAGAACATCTTGCCCGCAAGAACAGCTACGATCTGGCGCGTCCTCTGATCCGACTGGTGTGAGTTGCTCGATCAGGGCGCTTGATCGTCGCCGTCCGTCTCGCCCAGTATCTTTTGCTCGTGCGCGATGGCGTGGTTGATCAGCCGTGCCCAGATATCCTCGTAGAAAGCTGGATCAAGACCCTGGCTTTCTGCATTCTTGCGGGCATTTTCCCGCACTTCCATCACCCGTGCCGGAATATCGGCCTTCAGCTTCAGTGGTCGTTTGATCTCGGCGGCGCGGTCGATATAGCCCCAGCGCTCGGCGAAAAGCGCCATCAGCGCCTGATCGAGCCGATCGATCTCGGCGCGCACATCGGCCATATCAGTGCATTCGGCTGGGGTCTTTTGCATCTGTCTCGTCCGGTTGCGGCAGGGATGCCGTGCGCCCGCATGGGCACGCGGCGCTCTTGCGGCGCACTGCTAACAAACGGCGGGTGATCTGAGAAGAGGCAACAGGGTCGCACGGTCCAGGTGCCACCAGGATGGTGGTCACCTCAGCAGGCGATCGCTTGGCGGGGGAGGAGGGTGCGGTCCTGTCTCCGTCCGCGGCGATCGCCTGCTGACGTGTTGAGGAAAGCTAACCCGCCAAGCTTGAGCGAGGCTTTTTGCCCTGTCACCGAACGATTACAATCAGGTGCCGATCATCAGCTTGATCACGAGCCCGATGACGGTGACGGTAGCAACGCCCGCACACCACAGCCCGACGAACCAAAGAAGCTTTCGGCCGGTTCCCGTTTCGCTCTTCAATGGTAACCCTCCTCCGGGTCGATCTTGCCGCGGAAGACCCAATAGGCATAGCCGGTATAGGCAAGGATGATCGGCACCAGCACCAGGGCGCCGGCAAGCAGGAAGGACAGGCTCGCGTCGGGTGCCGCCGCATCCCAGATCGTCAGCGATGGCGGTACGATGTAGGGAAAGAAGCTGATGCCGATGCCGGCATAGCCAAGCACGAACAGCCCGAGCGCGGCAAGGAACGGCCTGCTGTCATGGCGGGTCCTGATACCTGAAATCAAGAGGTATAGGCAGCCAAGCACCAGGAGCGGCACGATGATGCTGAAGATGGCCGTCGGCCAGCCGAACCAGCGCTGCAGATAGAGCGGCTCGAGGAACGGTGTCCACAGGCTGACGATGCCCATGGCGGCGACCGTGCCGAATGAACATTTGAGGGCCAGGCTGCGGGCGCGATCCGCAAGGTCCCCATGGGTCTTCATGACAAGCCAGGTGGCGCCGAGCAACGCATAGCCGACGACGACGGCAATACCTGTCATGATCGAGAACGGCGTCAACCAGTCCCACCAGCCACCAGTATAAGCACGGTTCTCGACGGGGATCCCCTGAACCAATGCCCCGAGCGTGATGCCTTGCGCGAAGGCGGCGAGCATCGAGCCCCCGGCAAAGGCCCAGTTCCAGAGATATTCGGCGCGCCGCGTGCGCCAGCGATACTCGAAGGCGACCCCGCGGAAGATGAGGCCGATGACCATGGCGATGATGGGCGCGTAGAGAGCCGGCAGGATGGTGGCGTAGGCGAGCGGAAACACCGCCATCAAGCCGCCGCCGCCGAGTACAAGCCAGGTCTCGTTGCCGTCCCAGACCGGTGCGACCGAGTTCATCATCACGTCGCGATCATGTTTTTCCGGAAAGAACGGAAAGAGGATGCCGACGCCGAGGTCGAACCCGTCGAGGATGACATAGGCGAGCACCGCAAAGGCGATGATGCCGGCCCAGATCAGCGGCAGATCAATGTCCATGATGACCTCCATGGGGATTGGCGATGGCGGCACCGGCGGTGCGGATCGGGCCCTCGTCGAGATCGGGTGTCGGGTCACGCGGAAGTCGCGCCATCAGCCGCAGGATGTAGAAGGTGCCGGCGCCGAAAACGAAGAAGTAGACGATGATGAAGGCGAGCAGTGAAGCGCCGACGGCGGGTGCCGCAATCGGTGCAACCGAGTCTCTCGTCAAGAGATGGCCGTAGACCGTATAGGGCTGGCGGCCGACTTCGGTGGTGACCCAGCCGGCAAGCACGGCGACAAAGCCGGCCGGTCCCATCACGACGGCTGCGCGATGCAGCCAGGCATTGCTGTCAAGCGTGCCGCGATACCGACACCACAGGCTCCAGAGCCCGATCCCGAGCATGGCGAAGCCGAGGCCGACCATGATGCGGAAGGACCAGAAGACGATACCGACAGGCGGATGCAGCTCCTCGGCAATGGTGTCGAGGCCGGCAAGCGGCGCATTGAGATCGTGCTTCAGGATCAGGCTGGACAGCTTCGGCACCTCGATGGCGTAGTCGACGCGCTTCTCGGCAGAGTTGGGAATGCCGAAGAGAATGAGCGGAGCCCCTTCCGGGTGGCTTTGGTAGTGGCCTTCCATCGCCATCACCTTGGCCGGCTGATGCTCCAGCGTGTTTAGGCCGTGCATGTCGCCGGCAAAGATCTGGATCGGCGCGACGATCGCCGCCATCCACATCGCCATCGAGAACATTTTTCGCGCGCGGCGCGGCGCGGTCTTGCGGATCAGGTGCCAGGCGCCGCAGGCGCCGACGACGAAGGCTGTCGTCAGGTAGGCGGCAAGCACCATGTGCACCAGGCGATAGGGGAAGGATGGGTTGAAGACGATTGCCCACCAGTCGACCGGTACGAACTGTCCGACGTCGTTGATTTCAAAGCCTCTCGGCGTCTGCATCCACGAATTTGCCGAAAGGATCCAGGTGGCCGAGATCAGCGTGCCGATCGCGACCATCACGGTCGCCAGAAAATGCAGCTTCGGGCCGACGCGGTTGAGGCCGAAGAGCATGACGCCGAGGAAGCCCGCCTCGAGGAAGAAGGCGGTCAGCACCTCATAGCCCATCAGTGGCCCGATGATCGGTCCGGCCTTGTCGGAAAAGACGCTCCAGTTGGTGCCGAACTGATAGGACATGACGATGCCGGAGACGACGCCCATGCCGAAGGCAACGGCAAAGATCGTCTTCCAGAAATTGAAGAGCTCGAGATAGACCTCGTCCTTCTTCCACAGCCACAATGCTTCAAGCACCGCAAGGTAGCTTGCAAGCCCGATCGAAAAGGCGGGGAAGATGATGTGGAACGAGACGGTGAAGGCGAACTGGATGCGGGCAAGTATCGTCGCATCGAAACTTTCAAACACGGCACAATCCTTTCAGACATGCAGCGTCATGCGCGTGTTCTGGCGCGCAAAGACCGCTGCAACTCTCTGTCTGCTGCACACTTTCAGCCTCGGATCATTGTGATCCCAGGCATTGCACAATGCCTTTCACGGCGGGGCCAATCCTGTGGTTGCATCCGCGTTTCAGCATGCGCTTGAATCTGCGCCAAAATTGCCAAAGGTCAATGTTAGGCCGGCCGCCACGTTGTCACACTGCGGCAATGTCGCGCTTGCGGCAAATGGGAGCGGGCGCGCCGGTCATGGACGGCGCGAAGAAATTCGACGTGCATTGCGCTCGAAGGGCCGGCGTTCACCGGGTCGGCAGATAGGCCTCGGCAAGCTCGGTCCAGAAGGCCGCGCCGATCGGCAGAAGATCGTCGTTGAAATTATAGGCAGGATGGTGGAGCGGCTTTTCCTCGCCCGACACTTTCGAGCCAAGGAAGAAATAGGTCCCTGGCCGCTCCTGCAGCATATAGGCGAAATCCTCGCTGCCCATGAAGGGGCGTTCGAGATCGATCACCTTGTCGGCGCCGGCAAAACGAACGGCAAGATCGCGGACGAAATCCGTCTCTGCCTTGTGGTTGATCGTCGCGTCGTAGCTACGCAGGTAGTCGACCGTTGCGCGCATGCCGAAGCTCGCAGCTTGTGCTTCGGCGATCATGCGGATGCGACGCTCCAGTTCGTCGCGAACGCCGGGATCGAAGGAACGGATGCCGACGACGATTTCGGCGCGCTCCGGGATGATGTTGCTGGCCGAACCCGCATGGAAGGCGCCGACGGTAACGACCGACGGATCCATCGGGTGGATGTTGCGCGAGACGATCGATTGCAGCGCCATGATGATCGAGGCGCCGCAGACGATGGGATCCGCCGTCTCCTGCGGTTCGGCGCCATGGCCGCCGCGGCCGTGCACGGTGATGCGCGCTTCGTCGACCGCCGCCATGATCGGCCCTTCGCGAAGGGCGAACTGACCGAAAGGCAGGCCGGGTTCATTGTGAAGCGCAAAGACGGCATCGCAGGGGAATTTCTCAAACAGCCCTTCGTCCATCATGATCTTGGCGCCGCCGAAATTTTCCTCGGCCGGCTGGAAGATCAGGTGAATGGTGCCATCGAAATTGCGCCGTTCGGCAAGCGCGCGCGCCGCTCCGAGCAGCATCGTCGTGTGGCCGTCATGCCCGCAGGCATGCATCAGCCCCGGTGTCTTGCTGGCGTAGCCGAGGCCGGTTTCTTCCAGGATCGGCAGTGCGTCGATATCGGCGCGGATGCCGATCGAGCGCGATCCGCTGCCGTTGCGCAGGGTCCCGACGACACCGGTTTTCGAAAGCCCAGTCGTCACCTCGTAGCCGAGTTCGGCAAGGTGCCGCGCGATGAAGGCTGAGGTCCGGGTCTCTTCCAGCCCCAGTTCCGGATGGGCATGCAGGTCGTGGCGGATGGCGACAAGGTCCGGCATGGCGTTGTCGATGGAAGAGGAAAGCTTCATGTCAGGCACCACGGGTTGGTATGCGGTTTTCGAATGTGCGGAAGGCCACCACCAGAATGCCGGTGAGGCACATGTAGATGAGTGCGAGCAACAGCAGCGGCTCGTAGGTCAGGAAGGTTTCCTGCCGGACCTTGGAGATGACGGCATAGACGTCGACGACGGTGATCGTCGCCACCAGCGGCGTCGATTTCAGCTGCAGCACCGTTTCGCCGTTGAGTGTCGGCAATGCGCGATGGATGGCACGCGGCAACCAGATGCGGCGAAACATCGTCCAGCGGCTCATGCCATAGGCTTTCGCCGCCTCCAGTTCGCCGGCGGGAACACCCGCAAAGGCGCCGCGCATCACTTCGCCTTCGTAAGCGGCGAAGGATATCGTCAGCGCCGCGACGCCATAGGGCCACGCCTCGCGCAGATAGGGCCAGAGGAAGGATTGGCGGATGGCGGGAAACTGCGGGAACAGCGAGCCTAGCCCGTAATAGAGCAGCCAGAGCTGCAAGAGCAGCGGCGTGCCGCGAATGACGGTGCAGAACACCTTTGCCGGCAACTTGAAGAACCAGGGGCCGGTCACCTGCGCGAGCCCGATCGGCACGGCGAGCAGGAAGCCGAGGATCGCTGTGCTGAACAGCATCACCAGACTGACGAGAATGCCCCAGCCGAGCCGTGGCAGGTAACGGGGCAGCCAGTCCCAGCGCATGAAGACGGCGACGCAGACGACGAAGGCGGCGAAGACCAGCATCATCACGATGCGATGTGGCTGGAAGAAGCTGCGCGCGGTCGGCAGGTCTTCGGGGGTAAAGGCGACCGCGTGGGTGGTTTGATCCGTCATCGCTGCTCCGCGAAACCGCGCCTCGCATGCCGTTCCAGCATGCCGATGAAGATGTTGGAAACGAGCGTCAGCGCCAGATAGAGCGCGCCTGCGGCGAGGAAGAACAGGAGATAGGCCTTGGTCGTGCCCGCGGCCTGGCGTGTGACCAGCGTCAGCTCGCTGAAGCCGACGACCGCCAGAAGCGCCGTGTCCTTGGTGGCGATCAGCCAGAGATTGGAGAGGCCGGGGATGGCGTAGGGCAGCATCGCCGGCAGGGTGATGCGCCGCAGCACCTTCAAGGGCGACATACCGTAGGCGCGCGCCGCCTCGATTTGGCCGGCCGGAACCGCCTTGATCGCGCCGCGAAGCACCTCGGTGGAATAGGCGCCCTGGACCACGCCGATGACGAAGATGCCGGCCATCAGGCCGCTGATGTCGACGGGGCCGATCGAGAACAGTGCGAGCAACTGGTTCAGGAGATCGGTGCCGGCGTAATAGAGCAGGAGGATGAGCACCAGCTCTGGCACAGCCCTGACGACCGTGGTGTAGCATTCGAGCAGATCACGCAGGATCGGCCCGCCATAGAGCTTGCCGAAGGCGCCGCCGACGCCGAGCGTCAGGCCGAGCGCAAAACCGCCAATGGCGATCTGGATCGAGTTGACGAAACCCTGCAGCAGCACTCCGCCCCAACCGGGCGCGGAGAGCGCAAGCAGGCTCCAATTGACGATAGAATCCGATGCCATGCGTCTTCGACCTCCGAAGGCATCGGCCGGCAGCCTCAATGACTGCCGGCCGGCTGTGCCTTATTCGCCGTAGATGTCGAAGTCGAAGTACTTCTTCGAGAACGTGTCGTAGGTGCCGTTGTCGCGGATCGCCTTGATCGCGGCATTGAGCTTGTCCTTGAGCTCGGTCTCGCCCTTGCGCAGGCCGACGCCGACGCCCGGGCCGATCACGGCCACGTCTTCGGCGACGTCACCCTTGTAGTCGCAGCACTCCTTGCCCTGGTCGGTGGCAAGGAAAGCCTTGAGCGCGATCGCGTCCGCCTGGACAGCGTCCACGCGTCCGGCGGCCAGATCGTTGTTGGCCTCGTCCTGCGTCTGGTATTCCTTGACCTCGATGCCGGCCGCGGCGAAATGCTTGGCGGCATAGGCCTGGTGCACGGTCGAGACCTGGACGCCGATCGTCTTGCCGGCAAGGCCTTCCGGTGTCGGTTTGAAATCCACGCCCTTGGTGCCGATGACGCCGGTCGGCGTGTTGTAGTACTTGTCGGAGAAGTCGATCGTCTTCAGCCGCTCGTCGGTGATCGACATCGAGCTCATGATCATGTCGATCTTCTTCGATGTCAGCGCCGGAATGATGCCGTCCCAGGCGACCGGCGTCAGCACGCATTCGAGCTTTGCTTCCGCACAGACAGCGTTCATGAGTTCGACTTCCCAGCCTTCCCATTTGCCGCTGGCATCTGGCGCGGTGAAGGGCGGGTAAGGTTCGGCGGCGACGCCGACCTTCAGGGCTTCCGCCGAAGCGGCGATGCCGCCGCTGACGGCAATGGCGGCTGCGACCGCCAGGACTTTCAATGTCTTCTTCATGCTGTTCCCCTTTTTTGGTTGTTGAGCATTGCTGAATTCAGTGAATGGAGCTGATGAACTTCTTGAGCCTTTCGGATCTGGGCGCGCCGAAGATAGCCTCCGGTGGGCCTTGCTCCTCGATGACGCCGTTGCGCAGAAAGACGATGTGATTGGCGACGTCGCGCGCGAACTTCATCTCGTGGGTGACGAGGATCATCGTGCGCTTTTCGCGGGCGAGATCGCCGATGACCGAAAGCACTTCGCCGACCAGCTCCGGATCGAGCGCCGAGGTCGGCTCGTCGAAGAGCATGACCAGCGGTTGGATGGCAAGTGCGCGGGCAATGGCGGCGCGCTGCTGCTGGCCGCCGGAGAGGAAGGCCGGATAGGCATCGCGCTTCTCATAGAGCCCGACACGCTTGAGCAGGGTTTCGGCCGTCGCGATCGCCTCGGCCTTCGGTTTGCCGAGCACGTGGATCGGCGCCTCGATGACGTTTTCAAGGATGGTCATGTGCTGCCAGAGATTGAAGCTCTGGAACACCATGCCGAGCTGGCTGCGCAGGCGCTGGACCTGTTTGCGATCTTCCGGCACAAGTCCGCCGCGCCCGTCCGGCTTCATCCGGATCTTTTCGCCGTGCACGCTGACGGTGCCGGCAGAGGGCAGTTCCAGCATGTTGATACAGCGCAGGAAGGTCGATTTGCCGGAGCCGCTGCCACCGATGATGGCGATGACGTCGCCCTGTTTCGCCGTGAGCGAAACTCCCTTCAGCACTTCCAATGGCCCGAAACGCTTGTGCAGGTCAGTGACCGCGATTGCCTGGGCCGCATCCGTCATCGGCGCGCCGCTCCCATGGCTCTGCGAGCTTTTTTTGAAGGCATGAAACAGTTCCCCTGTCGTCTTTCCGCGCAGCATCTTTGGCTTGTCACGGTGTTTGTTGGCAGGCATGGTTGCACTTGTGTCGCTATTGTTCAAGCGTATAATAATGCGTATCGTCGTTTTTTTTATCGCCCGCCGCCTACCCGAATTTCCCTGAAGGAGCCTCCATGCGCCCGTTTCGCTCGAAGGATTTGACGAACCCGTTCGCCGGCCCCCGGGCGCGAATGGCAGCGCGGATGGCGGCATGAATCGCCGCACGTTTCACCGGGCCCCCGAGGGAGAACGCCGCCAGGAACTGATCGAAGCGACGCTCGACTGCATCGCCGAGTTTGGCCTGAAGGGCGCGACGGTCCGCCAGATTGCCATTCGTGCCGGGGTGACGGCCGGGCTGGTCCGGCACTATTTCGAATCGAAGGACCAGATGGTCGCCGAGGCCTACCGCGCGGTGATCGCTTCCTTGACGGACAAGGCGGCTCACGTCGAAGGCGACCCGGAAACACGGCTGAGGGACTTCATTGCCATCAACCTGACCGAGCCGGTCGCCGACAGCCGCAGCATATCGCTCTGGGCGGCCTTCATCAGCCAGGTGCGCGTCGACCCGATCCTCGCCGAGATCCACCGCGACGGCTATGTAACCTTCCGCAACACGCTGCAGGATCTGCTGGCCGACTTCCTCACCTTGAAGAACAAGCCGGCCGACGCAGAAACCTGCCGCGCCTACGCGATCGCGATCAACGGTCTTGTCGATGGCCTGTGGATCGAAGGATGCCTGGCGGGAGACCTGTTCCGCGAGGGCGAACTGGTCGCCATCGCCATGGCCTCGGTCGAGGCGCTGCTCGGCGCGTCGATCGGCAGTGACAAACAATGAAAACGGGAGAGAACACCATGCGCTACGCCTCGATCACCGATCGGCTCGCAGACCTCGGTTCGGGAAAATGGTCGCTGCACATCCGTGCGCGCCAGTTGAAGGCGGGTGGTGCCGATATCATCGAGCTGACGATCGGCGAGCCGGACGTACCGCCGGACCGTGCGCTCATTGACGAATGCCAGCGCGCCATGAATGCCGGTCGTTATCGCTACTCCAACGGCCGCGGCGAGCACGCGGTCGTGGCCGCGCTCGTCGAGAAGTATCGCCGTCGTCGCGCCGATGTGACGATGGAAAACGTCCTCTGCTTCCCGGGCACGCAGACCGCACTTTTCAGCGTCATGCTGGGCTTGGTCGAAGCTGGCGATGCCGTCCTCGTCGGCGATCCGCTCTACGCCACTTACGAGGGCGTCATCCAGTCGACGGGTGCGCATCAGGTGCTGGTGCCGCTGAAGCCGGAATTCGGTTTCCACATGCAGGCCGCCGATATCGAAAAGGCGATCACGCCGGAATGCAGGGTGCTGCTGCTCAACACGCCGCATAATCCAACGGGCGCCGTGCTGACCGCTGCCGAAATCGCCGAGATCGGCGAGGTCGCGCGCCGCCACGACCTCTGGATCGTCTGCGATGAGGTTTATGAGGAGCTGGTGTTCGACGCCGTCTTTGCGTCTCCGTTCGACAATCCGGATCTGGCCGAGCGCACCATCGTCGTCTCATCGATCTCCAAGTCCCATGCAGCTCCGGGTTTTCGCAGCGGCTGGGCCGTCGGACCGGCGGAATTTACCAGCCGGCTGCTGCCGGTGTCGGAAACCATGCTTTTTGGCGTGCAGCCGTTCATTGCCGATATGACGGCCTATGCGCTGACCCATGAGATCGATACGGCGCGGCGGATGCGCGAGAGCTACAAGTCGCGCTCGCGCCGCGTCGTCGATGGCCTCGCTGATGCACCCGGTATTCTGGTCCTGCCTCCGGAGGCCGGCATGTTCACGCTGATCGATGTCTCTGCAACGGGCATGTCGGGCGAGGCCTTCGCCTGGGCGCTGCTGGAGGAAGAGGGGGTCGCGGTGATGCCCGGATCCTCCTTCGGCGATGAGGCGCAGAACTACCTACGGATGAGCCTGACCGTGCCCGACAAGGACATCGACGAGGCCTGCCGCCGCATCACCGCGCTTGCCGAGCGCGCCACACTGCGAAAGGAGCGCCGCGCATGACCACGAAAACGGTAGGCGAAGCCCTGGTCGATCTGCTCGAGGCCAATGGCGTCGAGGTGGTCTTCGGCATTCCAGGCGTCCATACGGTCGAGCTCTATCGCGGCCTGGCCGCGTCGAAGATCCGTCACGTTACGCCCCGACACGAGCAGGGCGCCGGCTTCATGGCCGACGGCTATGCCCGCGTCAGCGGCAAGCCGGGTGTTGCCCTTGTCATCACCGGGCCGGGTTTGACCAACACCATCACCGCCATGGCGCAGGCGCGGCAGGATTCGATCCCGATGCTGGTGATCTCTGGCGTCAACCGTCGCGATTCGCTCGGCCATGGCCGTGGGCTGTTGCACGAGCTTCCCGACCAGCACGGCATGATCAAGACGCTGGCGCTCTATTCGCACACCTTGCTCAATCCAGACGATCTGCCTTTCGTTGTCGACCGGGCTTTCTCGGTGCTTCTGTCCGGTCGGCCAGGGCCGGTGCATATCGAGATCCCGACGGATGTCATGACGGCGCGTATCGAGCCGAAGACCATCCGCTCGGCCGCAGCCACGCGCCCGCGCTCCGACAGCGAGACGCTGCAGCAAGCCGCCATCCTCTGCGCCGACGCGAGCCGTCCCGTCATCATTTGCGGCGGCGGTGCCCTCACTGCCGAGGCGGAGGTGAGGTCACTTGCTGAACAGATCGGCGCGCCTGTTGTTACCACGGTCAATGCGCGCGGCATGCTCGCCGGCAGTCCGTTGCGCGTTCCCGCAAGCCCCAGCCTCAAGGCGGTGCGATCGCTGCTGAAGGAGGCCGATCTCGTTCTGGCACTCGGCACGGAGATGGGGCAGACCGACTACGACATGTACGCCGATGGCGGCTTTCCGGTGCTGCGCAACCTGATCCGAACCGACATCGACGCGGCACAGCTCGCCCGCGGCCCGCATGCCGCCCTTTCGATCCTCTCCGGTGCCAAGACGGCGACGGCGGGCATTCTGGCGTTCCTGCCGGGGCATGCGCCGAAGGACGGAGCGGCGCGCGCCGAAGTGGCACGAAAGGCGGCATTGAAGGAATTGACGGCGAAGATGCGGGCGGAGATCGCCGTGGTCGATGCGGTCTACAAGGCGCTGCCCGATTGCACCATCGTCGGCGATTCCACCCAGGCGGTCTACGCCGGCAACCTTTATTGCGATGCGCCGCGCCAGCGCAGCTGGTTCAACTCGGCGACCGGTTACGGCGCGCTCGGATACGCGCCACCGGCAGCCGTCGGTGCTGCCGTGGCCGACCCGTCGCGACCCGTTGTCTGCCTTGTCGGCGACGGCGGTTTCCAGTTCTCGCTTGCCGAAATCGGCTCTGCCGTCGACGTTCAGGCGCGGGTGATCTTCCTCGTGTGGAACAATGACGGCTACCAGGAGATCGAGTCCTACATGATCGAGACCGGTGTCACGCCCGAGGGCGTCAGGCCGTCTGCGCCGGACTTCACCCTCGCCGCCAAGGCCTATGGCATCGAGGCCGAAAGGCTGGCCTCGGTTGCCGATCTCCCGCGTGCACTGGCGGACGCGGGCGCACGCAGTGGGCCGTCGCTGATCGAGATCCACCAGGTCACCACGACCGGCGCAACCGCGTAAACTGACGACCCAGACACCTTTTGCGCGGCGCGAAATTTGACATTTCGCGTCCGCAATGGTGTTAAGAGCGCCTCGTGCTCGATTCCGGCCATGTTCTTCGGCTAGATTTGCTGCATTCCGGCTGAATTGAACTTTCAGGCGCTAAGCGCCGAGGAAGGGGCGGCGTCCCGAATGGACCCAGTGTGTGGTGGCAACAGAGGCAAGTTTGCCGGCCGGCTAATCGCCGTCCTGTGGCTGTTCTGTGCTTCTCTGGCCATGCAGCTGATCGTCGTGGGGCAGGGGTTTTCCTCGCGCCTTTCGGCCGAACAGCAGGCGGGCAACCTCGCCTCGACCGATACCGTTCCTTCAGACCACCCCGCCGCGCGCCAGATTTCGCGCGCGACCCCGGTATCGGACCTGCGCTTTACCGCCGAACGCAAGGATGCCAAATCTGCGACCGGCGACGGCGCCTCACCGATGCTGTTTGCGTCGGTCATCCTTCTACCGTTCGAGCCGCTGGGCGAAGATCTCGCCTTTGGCCGCGTTGCCTTCACCGACGGCTTGTCGAACCGCGGTCCGCAAATCCGCGCGCCTCCGCGCGCCTGATCGACACCGATATTCGGGCACGACGATCCCTGCGATCCTGCTCGTGCCCCCAATGAAACAAAGTCCTGACGATGCGCTCGACGCCCGCACAGGCTCTCTTGGAACCACAACATGCGTACATCCAAATGGGCGATTTTCGCCTATGTCGCTGTCATCCTTTTCGGATGCATAGCGGCGCTACCAAACGTTCTCTCGCCGGCACAACGCGAGCAATTCGGCGCCTGGCTGCCGGTCAAGCCCGTCACCCTCGGTCTCGACCTGCGCGGCGGTTCCCATCTCGTCCTTGAGGTCGATGGCAACGGGCTGCGGCAGGCCAGATTGAACTCGCTCCTGGACGACGTCCGTCGGGTTCTTCGCACCGAGCGCGTATCGGCCTCCTCGGCGCGCATCAGCGGCAATACGATCACCGTGACGCTTGCGGATCCGGCTGATCGGGAAAAAGTCCAGCCGAAACTGCAGGAGCTGGCAACGCCGGTTAGCGCGATCGGCTTCGGCGGTTCCGCTCCGGAGATCGAGGTCGCGACAAGCGGTGATGTCATCACCGTCGCGCTGACGGAGGCAGGCATTTCCGACCGCATGACCAAGGCGGTCGAGCAGAGCCTCGAGATCATCCGCCGGCGCGTCGATACCGTCGGTGTCGCCGAACCGCTGATCCAGCGCATCGGCGCAAACCGCATCCTTGTCCAGCTCCCGGGTCTCCAGGACCCGACAGGCCTGCGCCAGCTCCTTGGCTCGACCGCCCAGATGAGCTTCCACATGGTCGATCAGACCACGGACCTGACCCAGCCTCCGCCGCGCGGCGTTGATATCCTGCCGGGCGCCAACGACAACAATCGATATGCGGTGGAGAGCCGTGTCGCGCTTTCTGGCGAGCGACTTTCGGACGCCAAGGTTGGCTTCGACCAGCGGACCAACCAGCCGATTGTCGATTTTACCTTCGATTCACTCGGCGCCCGCCAGTTTGCTGAAATCACCCGCGACAATGTCGGCCGGCCCTTCGCCATCGTGCTCGACGGCAAGGTGTTGACGGCTCCCGTCATCAACGAGCCGATCATCGGCGGCCGCGGCCAGATCAGCGGCAACTTCACGGCGGAATCGGCAACGGTTCTTTCGGCGCTCTTGCGCTCGGGCGCTCTGCCGGCCCCGCTGACGGTGATCGAAGAACGCTCGGTCGGCCCGAACCTCGGCAGCGATTCCATCCGCATGGGCATCTTCACCGGCCTTGCCGGTTTTGGCCTGGTCGTCACCCTCATGGTCGTGCTCTACGGCGCATGGGGCATGATCGCCAATGTCGGTCTGGTGCTGCACACCATCCTGACGATCGGTGTGCTGGGCATGATCGGCTCGACGCTGACGCTTCCCGGTATCGCCGGTATCATCCTCGGCATCGGCATGGCGGTTGACGCCAACATTCTGATCAATGCCCGTATCCGTGAAGAAACCGAAGGCGGTGCCGGCGCCATGAAGGCGCTCGATATCGGCTTCAACAAAGCTTACGCGACGATTATCGACTCCAACGTCACCACGCTCTCCGGCACCTTGCTGCTGTTTGCCTTCGGTTCCGGACCGGTCAAGGGCTTCGCCGTCACGATGATGCTCGGCATCGTCATCTCGATGTTCACGTCGGTGACCGTCGTGCGCCTGATGATGCGCGAAGTCGTCGTGCGCCGGAAGATGAAGAAGCTCGAGATTCCCTCGCTCTTCGGCAAGGTTCCGAAGCTGCCGAGCTTCTCCTTCATGAAGGGGCGCTTTGTCGCCATCGGCATGTCGGCGTTCCTGTCGATAAGCTCGGTCGTGCTGTTCTTCACGCCGGGCCTCAACTACGGCATCGACTTCGTCGGCGGTATCCAGGTGGAGGCGACGTCGAAGCAGACGCTCGACCTGCCGGCGCTGCGCCACAGCCTTGAATCGCTCAATATCGGCGAAGTGGCGCTGCAGGAGTTCGGCCAGGACAAGTCGGTCCTGATCCGCGTCCAGCGTCAGCCGGGCGGCGAGCAGGAACAGACGGTAGCCCTCAACAAGATCAAGGACGCGGCGGTACAGACCATCTCCGACGTGACCTTCGAGCGGACGGAAGTCGTCGGCCCGACGATCAGCACGGAACTGGCAAAATCGGGCTTCCTGGCCGTCGGTCTCGCGATGGTGGCGATCCTGCTCTACATCTGGTTCCGCTTCGAATGGCACTTCGCCGTCGGCGCGATCGCGGTCCTGCTGCTCGACATCACCAAGACGATCGGCTTCTTCGCGCTGACCGGTATCGACTTCAACCTGACGGCCATCGCGGCGCTGCTGACGATGATCGGTTACTCCGTCAACGACAAGGTCGTGGTCTATGACCGCATGCGCGAGAACCTGCGCAAGTACAAGTCGATGCCGTTCTCCGATCTCATCGACATGAGCATCAACCAGGTGATCGCGCGATGCATCTTCACTTCGATGGCCACCGCGCTGTCGCTGGTGCCGATGGCGATCTGGGGCGGCGACGCGGTCAAGAGCTTCGCCTGGCCGATGATCTTCGGCGTTATCGTCGCGACGACGTCTTCGATCTATATCGGCGGGCCGATTCTGTTGTTCCTCAATCGCTGGTGGAAGGATCGCGAAGCGACCCGCACCGGCACGGGAAGCACGCAGCCGGGTGCTCCGGCAGCCTGAACTCAGGTCCAAGGATACAAAACGTGAAGGGGCGGCCTCATGGGCCGCCCCTTTTTTGTCCGAAAGTGCTGTCTTTATCACCCTCGCCCTTGCAGGTTGATTCGACGCTTCCTAGATAGTGAGGGCCTCCGGTTTCGGATCGGGAGAACGGATATTGCATCCTGACCCCCTAAAATTTGATGGGTTGAGAAATATTTTTCGCAACATCATCTTTTTAATTGACGGAATTGGTAGATTATTCTAGTTTGCAGCTCTGTGAAGCGGATGAGTCCGCCTCACGGTTGTTCATGAACCGCTCCGGCATTGCGATGCCGGACACAAGCCAAAGGAGTGTGACATGTCCGAAACCGTCTCGACCGCCGCCTTCTTCGGCACGCGTTCCCATTGTCGTGCAACAGTGAAGAAACGTCTCATTCGCCTCTGCCGAATGTGATCCTCGAACTCTCGAAATTCATCCTTTGCCGAAATTGAAATGTCCGCGCCTTCGGGTGTGGAAGGAGCGTTATTTGCATGAGCAAGCAGGTTATCGAATATGGCGGCGAAGCCGTCGGGGTCGTCGTCCCGGACGAAGGCCGTTTCAAGTTTCTCGCAGTCAAGTACCATGTCTGGGATCTGGACGCACAGCGGTTCCGCTCGGCTGACGAAGCCCGCGCGGCCATCCGCCATCTGCTCGCCCGCCAGACCATGCCAACCGAGCGTCATGGTGATGCGGCCGCGGCGTAGTACAGACGGCGGCCGTATCCTGCATGTCGGGCAGGTTTAAAGACCAGGTTTTGCGTTGATTCCGCGCCACAATTGTGTGTTGGCCGCACGTTTCTTGTGCTATGCCAAACACACGATTGCGTTTGCGCGGATGATTCCCGTTTTTGAGGGAGCCGCAGGGGAAGCTTGCCGGAATGCTGACGAAGAAGGGAAAGTACGGATTGAAGGCTCTTGTCGACCTGGCGCGACTGGAGCCCGGAGAGACGGCTTTCATCACCGAGATCGCCCAGCGCAACAACATCCCGAAGAAGTTTCTGGACACCATCCTGCTGGAACTGCGCAACGCCGGCATGCTTCGCTCGAAGAAGGGCCCCGGTGGCGGCTATTCGCTGTCGCGCCCGGCGGCAGAAATCCGCATCGGCCATGTCATCCGTACGCTTGACGGCCCGCTCGCGCCGATCCGCTGTGCCAGCCGCACGGCCTACGAGGTCTGCGAGGATTGCAACGATCCGGAGACCTGTCAGGTCCGCGTCTCGATGACCACCGTGCGCGACGCGGTTGCCTCTATTCTCGATTCCATGACGCTTGAAGAGTTTGCGGCCGACAAGTCGATGCCGCTCGAAGCGCCGGAAGAAAAGCGCGTCGGCTGACGAAAACGTCTTCTTTGCGGGATTTCCTGCGCAAACTCGACGGCTTCGGCTTGGTTTGCCAAGAAAAAGCGCCTATCTGCCTGCAATGGATCTGAGAAACGCCGCTGCTAGCCGGCGCAAACGTCTTTGCGGGAATGGAAACACAATGGGTTTGAGACACGCATCAGCGGATGAGCGGCGCGGTTTGGCTGCATTGGAGTCGGTCGGCAGGACTTTGACGACGGCGATGGCCGGTATCAAGGCGCTCTCCGATCACCTCGGCGCCGATACGGCGTTTGCCCAAAGCATGGTCGAGGCGATCGAACTCATCGGCGAAAGCCAGGGCCGCGTTGTCGTTTCCGGTATCGGCAAAAGCGGGCATATCGGCCGCAAGATGGCGGCGACCATGGCGTCGACAGGCACATCGGCCTACTTCGTCCACCCGACCGAAGCGAGCCATGGCGATCTCGGCATGGTGACGTCGCAGGACGTGCTGATCCTGTTGTCCTGGTCGGGCGAGACGGCGGAACTCGCCAACATGCTCACCTATGCCAAGCGCTTCAAGGTGCCGATCGTTTCGATCTCGTCCAACCGTGATAGCGTGCTGGCGCGCAACTCCGAAGTGCCGATCGTTCTGCCGAAGGTTCAGGAAGCCTGTCCGCATGGGTTGGCGCCGACGACGTCGGCGATGCTGCAGCTTGCGGTCGGCGACGCGCTTGCCATTGCTCTGCTCGAGCGTCGCGGCTTCTCGGCCGAAGACTTCAAGACGTTCCATCCGGGCGGCAAGCTCGGCGCACAGCTGCGCCTCGTGCGCGAGCTGGCGCATGTGGGCGAACAGGTGCCGCTCTTGAGCGTCGGTCACCCGATGAGCGAAGCGGTCATCGAAATGTCTTCCAAGGGCTTTGGCGTTGTCGGCATTGTCGGCGAGGACGGCAAGCTTGCCGGCGTCATCACCGACGGCGACTTGCGTCGCCACATGTCGGGCGATCTGCTGGCGCAGACCGTTGAGGCGGTGATGTCGCGCAACCCTCGCGTCATCAGGGGCGATGTTCTGGCCAGCGGTGCGATGGAGTTCATGCAGGATCACAAGGTGACCGTGCTGTTCCTCGTCGACGAAGAGGGCCTTCCGGTCGGCATCTTGCACATTCACGACCTGCTCCGCGCCGGCGTCGTCTGACCCCTGTCAACGTTTTGATCCCTGACGGCCGGCCTAGGCGGATAGCGAGGCTGGCCGTTGTTTTTTCTGCGGCTTGCGCCGTGGCGGGGGATCGACGAAGGCGCCCGGCTGATTGACCGTGTTCTCGTGCAGGCGCTCGGCGATCGCCTGCGCACCGGCATCGGTTCCTGCTTTCGAATAGAGATTGCCGCGAACCTGGATCGAGGCGGCAAGCAGCCGGAACATGGCGGTGCTTACCTCGGCGTCAGGCGCAGCAGGCGCTTGCCAGAAGTCGTCCAGCGGCTGCTGGTCCGTCAAGCCGGCAATGTCGAACACCGCGGTACCCAGCACCTTGACCGGTCGCCCCTGTTTCAGTGCATGCAGACCCGCGGTCGAGTTGACCGTGACCATGCCCGCGCTGGCCTCCGCCAGCACATCCAGATTGCCGCCATCGAGATAGAACACGCGCCCGGCAAGGCCAAGCTTGGACGTCCCACCATCGATGAACTTGCGCCAGGCAATCAGGTCGTTGTCGAGCGGATGAACCTTGAAGACCAGGCTGGTGTTCTCAGCCGCGTGAGCTGCAAACGAGCGCAGAACCTCGCCGATTGCATCTTTCTGACTGTGGAACGGCGAATGGGCGCGCAACTGGAAATCGGTTTCGAGCTGCAGCGGATAGACGAAGTAAGGCACGCGTCGCGAAAGCAGTGAACGGACGGTCTCCTCGGCCTCGGCTGTGCGCCGCTTTCCGGTCAGAAGGCGGCGGATCCAGCCGGCATACTCGGCCAGCGGATGAAAGATCGCATGACGCCGGTAATGCGGAAACAGGAACCACAGGAAGACATTGGGCAGGTTGTAGAGAAGGTCGTAGCTGGCGTCGGCCAGAAAGGTCTGGCTGTAGTGCTTGCGCCAATCCGGCTCCGGCAAATCCGCTGCGGCATCTACGATCAGGCCAGCGTCGGCGGGAAAGTGGGAGTTCGACGACATGCCGTCGCGCTCCAGCGTCAGCCAGTCCGGCCTGAGATAGCCCATCTCCACGATCGATATCGCAACCCCCATACGCCGCGCGACCGCCGTAGCTGCCTGATGATAGGGCCGCTCCTCGCCAAGGAGGATCATGTCGGTAACTTGGTGGGCGCCGATGAAGCGGTCAAGATAGGCAGGCCAGTCCGCCACCGTTCCACGGTAGTTGAACGCCCCTTTGCGCCGCCAGATAATCTGGTCGCCGACATTGAGGTTAACCCGCACGCACGTGTGGCCATAACGCTCGAGCTGATCGGCAATCTTGCGGAAGATCGGCGATGACGGGCCTTGAAGGAACAGGAACACCCGCCGGCTTGGCCGCTCGGTTGAACCGCGAGTATTGGGCGCAGCGTTTTCCATCGTCTCGCCGCCGCTAACGCAGCGTGTCCTTCTTGAGGTTGGCGTGGTTGAGCAACGCCTCGATCAGATCCCAGGCGGCCACATCCTGTGGTTCGGCCGGTCGATGATGCGCCGATTTTGCTTTGGCGAGCGGCACGATGAAATAGTCTGTGCGCGGATCGGGGAAGGGGTCGGCGAAAGACTTCAAGAGCGGCGCATGATCGCCATAGAAGACGAACCAGACGGGACGGTCGAGCTTGTCGAGACGATCTGTCAACTGCTTCAATGCCGCGTCGGATTGCTCCAGGATCGCCAGGTAGATTTCCACCGGATTGGTGAGGTCGCCAACGCGGCCCGGCTCCCACGGGCCGTGGTTTGCCATCGAGGCGACGAAAACGAAACCGCTCGTGTCTTCCGGCAACTTCTCACAGGCATCGATGACCTTGGTCGCGAGCTTCTCGTCGGAGACATAGGGTCCATCACGGGCGGGCACATGGTCGAACCCGTCGAGCATCGTCAACTCGGCAAAGCCGAGTTGCGGCATCGCCTTGTGGCGCAGGAAGAAGGTGCGGTCGTAAGGATGTATGAAATGGGTGTGCCAGCCGGCACGCTTCATTTTTCCCGGCCACACGACGTCGGAATAGTGCGATGCCCGCAGGTAGGGGTAGCTCGCATCCACGTGGATGTCGTCGGGCACGAGGCCGCTGATGACGGCAAATTCGGTGCGCAGTGTATAGCCGCCCTCAAAGACGCTGCTGAGGCGGCCCCATTGGGCGGCCTGTCGCCGCAATCGGTCAAGCGTCGGCATCTTCAGGGTATCGACACCGAAGTGTCGCATGTCGATGAAGGACTCCGATTGCCAGACGACGATCAGCGGCGAGCCATCGTCACCGATCAGGTCCTGGACGGCGGCCCGCACGATTTCCGAGAGTTCGGCGACGATCTTCTCGCGCTTGACGCCGAGCCAGATGATGAAGCGGAAGATGACCGATCCGAAGGTGCCGAAGCGCACCGTGTTCATCTTGACGTCGAGCACCTTGACGAGCCGTTGCACGAGCGCCGCCGTCGGTCGGTTCACCGGGCCGTAGAACAGGAGAAGCCACGGTCCGGCAGCGACCGCCACCATGACCATTATCCAGAACGCCTTGCCGCGGTCGGGCAGAACCGTCGGTTCGAAATACAGGTAAAGCCCGGAAACACCGAAGACATAGAGGAATGCGACCGTCCAGAAGACGATGTTCAGCGAGCTGGCATAGAAGATCGTCTTGTATTTGAAGACATCGACGACGAGGGCGATGTCGGAGAAGATCAGCGGCTCGCGGATGAACTTGAACTTGGCCCGCGAAATCCCGGTGAAGATGATGAAGAAGCTCATCGTGCCGGCGGCGGCATAGAGCGGCCGCCAGGAGCCTGCAAAGAAGCCGGCAAATACCAGTGCGATGACGGGCAAGCGGGCGAGGACGTCGATGACGTCCTGTTTGCGCCCGAAGGGTGAAGGGTTTGCCCGACGCTCGCGTTTCGGCAGTGCGAAGCGGTCGGTGAAGAAGATCACCGCGCAGGACAAGATGAAACAACAGATCGTCAGCGTTATCGGATAGTCGTGCAATTGAACGGGGAGTAACGCCAAGCGGAAACCTTCATGCTTTCTTGCACGCCGACACCGCCTCATGCAGCACGGGAACGGTCTGAGACTTAGAACCTATCGTCGGCACGCACAAGCGCCGTCACTGACCGCGCTTTGATACTCCACCGCTACGGCGCGCGATCGCTCGGTCGAACCACCAGTCGAGAACCGGTCTGACCGCCGGGCCGAACCGGCCAAGGAGAAAAAGTGTGAGGCCAAAATAGATCTCGAACCGCCCGCGCTCGATGCCGTCGACGATCTTGCCGGCAACCGCTTCTGCCGGCCACGGGCTGACCGTACCCATGACCGCGGCCGCCTCGGCGGGGCGAAAGGCAAGTTCGCGCTGAAACTGCGGCGTCTCAGTGTCGGGCGGAAAGCAGACGGAGACGTTTACGCCGTGCCCGCGTGCTTCTGAACGAAGCGCCTGCGCAAATCCGTGAACGGCGAACTTCGACGCACAGTAGGCGGAATAGCCGTAAATGCCGAGAAGGCCGGCGCCGGATGAGATCATCATGATTTTTCCACGCCCGCGTTGCGTCATTCCGGCGTAGACCGCGCGCACCGCATGGACGGTGCCGGAAAAATTCGTGTCCATTTGCCGCTGGAACGCGGTGCTGCCAAGCTCTTCGAACCGGCCGGGCTCAACGACGCCGGCTGAGGTCACCAGGATGTCGCAGGGTCCGAACGCGGCTTCGCAGCGATGGATAGCAGCGGTGATTTCGTCCTCCCTCGCAACGTCGGCCGTCTCGATCCGGATGTCCGCGACTGTCGATGCCTTCGCGGCGAGTTCATCCTGTGCCTGTTTCAGGATCTCGGCGGAGCGTGCAATCAGGGAAAGGCGCTCGCCGCGACTGGCATAGATCGATGCGATCGCCAGCCCTATGCCGCTCGAGCCGCCGGTGATGATCACATGGGTCATGCTGCTTTCCGTCCGCGGCATCCGGCCCTGGAGGGCGCTTGCGCTTCGTCAACGCGCCGAGAGCGCCTTCATCATCTGGTCGATATCGATGCCGCCGAGACCGAAGTTGCGTTCGGTCAGATCCTTCAGGCGCTCGGCCGTAAGCGTCACCGTTTTGCGGATCTGCTCTTCCGTATGGTCGCTGGTGATGAAGAAGCGCAGCCGCGCCAGGCCTTCGGGAACGGCTGGGTGGATGATCGGCAGCGCATTGACGCCGGCCGCCAGCAGATCGTTGGAGAGCTGGACGGCGCGCAGAGAATCGCCGACCAGAACCGGCACCACCGAAAAGCCGCTGCTGAGACCGGTGTCCAGACCTGCCTCCTTGGCAAGCTTCAGGAAGAGCGCACCGTTGCGCCTGAGGGCGGCGGTGCGTGACGGCTCGCGCGCAAGCACGTCGAGGCTTGCGGCGGCCGATGCGGCCAGAACCGGAGCAAGGCCGACGCTATAGACGA
The DNA here is from genome assembly GCF_058795755.1 of Ensifer sp. GW823-FHT05D09. Classification (NCBI taxonomy): domain Bacteria; kingdom Pseudomonadati; phylum Pseudomonadota; class Alphaproteobacteria; order Hyphomicrobiales; family Rhizobiaceae; genus Ensifer; species Ensifer sp. GW823-FHT05D09. Next base: position 533,106 of record NZ_JBXAIA010000001.1, read on the forward strand.
AGCCTCCAGCCGACGCCTTGAGCACGGCGACGAGTGCTTCGCTGCCGGCGATGTAACCGCCGCAACTGGACGTCGTCTTCGACAGCGTGCCCATCCAGATGTCGATCTCATTCGGATCGACGCCGAAGTGCTCCGCAAGGCCGCGGCCATGTTTGCCGACGACCCCCAGGGAATGGGCCTCGTCGACCATCAGCCAGAAGCCGTACTCGGCCTTGAGTTTCAGGAGAGCCGGCAGATCGGCAACGTCGCCGTCCATCGAGTAGATGCCCTCGACGATGACAAGGATACGGCGATAATCGCCAGAGACCGTGCGCAGCACATGCTCAAGGTCGCTGGCGTCATTGTGCTTGAACAGGCGGCGCGTGGCCCCGGAAAGCTTGATGCCGGCAAGCGCGCTGTTGTGGATGAACTCGTCGTGGACGACGAGGTCCTTCGGTCCCATCAGGCAGCTGATGGCCGCGACATTGGTCAGATAACCGCTGACGAAGCAGACGGCGGCATCGACGCCGTAGAAGCGCGCGATCTTCTCTTCCAACTCGACATGAACAGGCCGCTCGCCGGCGACAAGCCTGCTGGCCGAGGCGGAGATGCCGAAAGTGTCGACGGTTTCCTTTGCCCTTGCCAGCACCTCCGGGTGCCGGTTGAGGCCAAGATAGTCATAGGACGCAAAGTTGATCAGCTTGCGGCCGTCGATAACGGTCGTGGCGCCGGCCGCCGTCTGATGCGCCCGGTAGAACGGGTTGGCGATCCCAAGCTGTTCGCTGGCAAACTTCTGGGTCTGAACCTGTTTGTATTCCGGCAGATCCTCGAAACGGGCCTGCTGCCGGCGGGCCGGCGGCGGCATCTCTCGCTCCGATCGCGCCATGCGGTTGCGCTCGGAGGATTGATGCGTGTTTCTCATCCGGTCCAGCAGGTTCTCCTTGAGGCTGCTGGTCATCTTGGATGAGCCGGGACCGTTTCCGTTCGTGCTCATTGGCTCTGTGCTTTTTCCTTTGCCGTGCCGACGTGCCGTTGCGCCAACTCGGTGACCAACTTGTCATCCGCACCGTCGCTGTCGTCGCCCTGGTCGCGCTTGCTGACCTTCTCATAGAGCTTACGGGCGACGTCGCCAACCGTCGTGTTGTCTGCGACGCCACTCAGCGGCATGTCGAAGCCGGTATTCTGCTGGAAGCTCATGCCGAGTTCGACGGCCATCAGGCTGTCGAGGCCGATTTCCTTCAAGACCTTGCTGCGCGTGACCGTATCCTTCGAGACCCGCAGGATCGCGGCAATTTCGCCCGCGACCAGATCGAAGAGAATATCCTCGGCTTCCTGAGCAGACTTGCCCTCGATCATCGCGACGAGGTCCATCTTGGTGCCTTCGCCGCCGGACGAATGCTGATCGGCACTGCGCAGGATGACTTCGAAGAGCGCATTGCGGGCGACCGGCAGGTTGCGGGCGGCCGACCAGTCGATCTCGGAAATCATAACGACGGCGGCGTCGACCGTGCCGGGGTCACCGGCAAGGTGGCTTTCCACCATGTCGAGCGCCGTCTGCGCCTTCAGCGCCGTCTTGCCGATGCGCTTGGCCAAGAGGTCGTTGACGTCGGTGTTCTGTACCAGATAGCCCTTGTCGGCGATTGCGCCGAACCCGACCGCAAGACCGGCAAGCCCTTCGGCGCGCCGGGCACGGGCAAGACCTTCGAGGTAGCCGTTGGCCGCAACGTAGTTCGCCTGGCCGGGATTGCCGACCAGCGTCGTTGCCGACGAGAACAGGATGAAGTTGTCGAGCGCATCGCCACGGGTCAACTGATCGAGAACAGCGGCACCCTTTGCCTTGGTGTCGATGACCGGCCGGTTGCGCTCGCGATTGAGATTGCTGATGAGCGCGTCGTCAAGCACCATCGCTGCGTGAACGATGGAGCGCAGCGGCGCAATGCTTCGCAATTCCGCAAGCAGGCTGTCGGCTGCCGTTGCATCCGTGATGTCGCAGGCATGAACCGTCGCCGAGATGCCGGCCTTGGCCCAAAGCTCGATCATCGCCGTCGTTTCCGCGTCCGCAAGGCCGCGCCGCGAGCAAAGGGCGATATTCTTCGCACCCTTGTCGGCAAGCCAGTTGGCAGCGGCCAGGCCGAAGCCGCCGATGCCGCCGACGACGAGGTGCATGCCTTCAGGGTCGATCGTGACACCACCGCGCGGCCTGGTTGCGACCTGGTGTTTGCCGGCCACTGGCGGCAGCACGACGATCTTGCCGATATGGCCTGCGTTCTGCATCAGGCGGAACGCATTGCCGATCTCGTCGAAATCGAAGGCGCGGTACGGCAGCGGTGTCAGCTTGCCGTCTTCAAACAACGCGCCGATCTCGGTGAAGATGCGCTTGGTGAGCGCCGGCGCGTTGACCAGCAATTGGTCGGCGTCGATGCCGAAGTAGCTGACATTGCGACGGAACGGCCGAAGGCCGATCTTGCTGTCGGCGTAGTAGTCGCGCTTGCCGAGTTCGAGGAAACGGCCGAACGGTTTGACGAGCGCCAGGCTCTGCTCCATCGCTTCGGCGAAGAGCGAGTTCAGGACGAGGTCGACGCCTTCGCCGTTTGTCACGGCGCGCACGTCGTTGACGAAACCGAGCGAGCGCGAATCGAACACATGGTCGGCGCCGAGCATCGAAAGGAAGCGGCGTTTCTCGCGCGTGCCGGCCGTGGCAATGACTTTCGCGCCCTTCAACTTGGCGACCTGCAGCGCGGCGAGGCCGACGCCACCGGCCGCACCATGAATGAGGATCGTTTCGCCGGCCTGGATGCGGCCGAGTTCCACCATGGCGTAGTAGGCGGTGAGGAACGCGACCGGCACGGTGGCAGCCGCGACCGGGCTGACCGATTGCGGCAACCGGGCGACACCGGCGCGCGAAACGACCGCGTGGGTGGAGAAGGCCGCGGACGCGATCGCCATGACGGCGTCGCCGACCGAAAGATCGTCCACGCCCTTACCGACGGCAACGACGTGACCGGACAGTTCCATGCCGATCGTCGCACCGGCAAAGCCGTCTTCAAGCGCTTCTTCGGGCAGAAGACCCATGGCCCACATCACGTCGCGGAAGTTGAGGCCGGTGGCAGCCACCTTGACGACAACGTCGCCTGGGCCCGCGGTCGGCACACTGCTTTCTTCCCAAACGATGCTGCCGACCTGAGAGGCGACCCGTTGACGGATTGTGGCTGCGTCGAAGGACGCCGTCGAGCCATGGGCGCTGTCGGTCGGACCGGAAACCGCGCGGATTTCCGAGAGCGATCCGTTCGGCCCTTCCAGCAGCCATTCACGATTGGTGCCGGAAACGGCAAGCAATGGAAGCGCCGCAGCCGTCTTCTGCTCGTCAGACGTCGCGCTGTCTGCGGCAAGATCCAGAGCGTGGACGTCGAGGAACTCGTACTCGTTCTGCAAAACGCGGGCGAAAGCCCAAAGGCCGGCATTGGTGCCGGAGCTTACCGCCGTCGTGCCCGACACACGGGCGGCAACCGGCGCCCCGTCAGGTGCGACAAGAACGAGCCTGGGGCGTGCGTCGCCGTTTGGATCGGTGTCGCCGACGTGCTGGCGCAGCACTTCTGCCAAGGCGCTGAGCGCCAGAACCTGGGCCTGCAAAGAGGCGGAGTCGTCAGTCCGGCTTTTCGGCGCAGGCGACGATAGGAAGACGGCCCGAACGGGTCGATCGCCGAAGGCCTCGAGCGCATCGCGAAGCAACGCCGTATCCGTGGACGTGTCACCCGTCAGATTGACCGGGACGGCGCCTGCGGACGGCTGCGTTTTCTGGCGCAGGCCGACCTGCAGCAGCAGGTAGGTCCCAACTGCCGCGACGGCAGCATCGGTACCGGTCTCGGCAGGCACCGGCGTTTCCACGCCGCGTGCTTCGAGAACGATGATGTTGCCGCTGGCGCATTCGCGATCCGTAACGTCGATCTCGCGAAGGTCGAGATCAGCCAGACATTTCTGCCAATGCGGAACGGCTGCGAGATTGCCGATCGGGAATTCCGCGGCCTGGCTGCGGGCAAACCAGCCGTCCGACAGTCCGAGCGCAAAATCGTTGAAGAGCGATGGCGCGCCGACTGCGGCGACAAGGCCACCGGTCCGGCGGAGCGTCGAGCGAAGTGCCGCGCGAACGTCGATATCGTCTTCAATCAGACCGTAGAGGCGATCGGATGCGCTGATGGCGAGATCGAACGGCGCCTGGGTCGCAAGCTCACCCTTCTTGAGAATGCGGACATGGGCATCGTTTTCAAAGGCGAGTTCCAGGCCACGTTGCGCGTTGTCACGCGGCTCGACCACGCTGAGGCTCGCGCCGTGTTTGGCGGCAAGCGCCGACAGGCGACGGGTGAAGCCGGCGGAAACGCTACCGAGTTCGACAATGCGTAGGCGCATCCCGGCTGGCTGAGCGCGCAGCGCCGCTTCCACGGCGTCCAGAACGAGCGCCATGCGCTGGCGGCTTGCCTCGGAGTGCACGGCCTGATGATCGAGCGTCGCATCGCTGATGAAGCCGGAATTGGCGACGGTTTCGCTTTCGCCACCGGCTGGAGCCGCCAGCAGGACATCAAGACGCGCCAGAGCTTCGGCGTAGGCGTTGTTGATCAGAACCGCCTCGACGGCGCGATCTGGGCGCTCGCCATAGAGTTCGCGCAGGATTTCGGAAACGCTCGGAAGGCTGAATTCCTGCGCGACGGTCCAGATGCCGTCCTTGTGTTCACAGAGACCGGCATCCTCAAGTACGTAGAGGCAGCTCGCCAGGAAACACTGGAAGGCGAAATCGCCGGGCAGGCTGTCGCTGCGCACGACCGATCGTCCCTTGCCGAGCTTCAGCGCAATTTCCTGGCAGGCGCGATAGATGGCTGCGTTGAACAGCAACGTCGTGTTGTCGATACCGGTATCGGCTGCGGTCGTGACGCTGAGGGTCACCGGCGCGTGGACGCCAGCATCAACCGTCGGCAGGAGCGCTTCGGAAAGCACAGTCTCGTAGTGGAACGAGAGGGCGTCCAGCGTTTTGTGCTTGCGCAGATAGGTACGCCGGAAGCGGCAATCCTCGAAATAGGCAACCGGGCCGCCCGACTTGTCGAAGAAGTGGAACTTGGCCTTGATCGAATTGGCGCTGACACGCTCGATCTCGATCGTGGCGCGCGCAATCGGCTTGCCGGCATTGACGACGCGCACGGAACCGAACCGCACCGGAATATAGGGTGCACCGCTCTTGTCGCCGGTAAAGCGGTCAAAAAGCGCAACAAGCCCGTGGAACGTGGCGTCCACCGAGATTGGGTTGAGGGCATAGGTGATCAGCGGATGACCGGACTTGTCCGGGCTCTTCAGCTCGACGTCGACGAACCGATCGTCATAGGCGACGGCCTTGGCGAGCAACTGGAAACGCGGACCGTAGTCGAGGCCGAACTGCCGTGCGGTATCATATGCCTTGGCCGGAGCGACGGTTGCCGTCTTCTGCATGCCGGCAAAGGACGGCAGCGGGCGTTCTTCACTCGGCAACGGCTTGCGGGACCGGGCAACCGCGTGAACGGCCCAGTCGTCTTCCGACAGCCGTTCGCGTGAGCGAATTTCGATGTCGCCGGTTTCCGGCGACAGGACGGTCGACAGCTCCATGATGCGGCTGTCGCTGAGCTCCAGCGGCCGGACGATCTCCAGATTGGTGATCTCGACTTCGTCGGTACCGTAGAACTGCTGCGCGGCTGCTATGGCGATTTCGATGAAACCGCTGCCCGGCAGGATCGCCTTGCCGTCGACGACATGCTCGGCCAGATCCGGAAACAGCGGCGCATCGATGTGGTTCTTCCAGCTGCCGCTGTTCGGATCGCTGCGCCAGCCGGTCAGGCGATAGGGTTTTGCGGTGCGGCCGAAGAGGTCCGTGGCGTCGGTGGTGGCAGCCGGTCGCAGTTCGACCGGCTCGAACGGCAGGCTCGGCAGCGAGATCGCCGCATTGCGCTTGCCGAAGACGCGTGTCGTGTCGACGATGGCGCCGTGGGCGACGGCCCGCGCCATGGCGGCGGAAATCGGGTCCTGGCCGGTCTCTCCGACATCTCTGAGCAGCGTCGGCACGACCATGCCCGGAGAGGCCGCGTGCTTGATCGTCTCTTTGACGTAGGAAGAGAGGATCGGGCGCGGAGAAATCTCGACAAAGAGCCGGCAACCGAGCTCGATCGCCGCCTCTGCCGCCGCCTGGAAACGAACCGGCTCGCGGACATTCTTCCACCAGTAGTCCGGGTCGAGGTGCGTCCCGTCAAGGGCTGCACCCGTAACCGTCGACAGATAGGTGACTTCCGCCCGGCGGGGCGCGATGTCGGGGATGTCCGAGAGGAACGCGTCCTTTGCCCGGTCGATGATCGGGTGGTGGAAGGGATAGTTGATGTCGAGAATCTGGACCGGGATCTTGGCCTTGCGCGCCGCGTCGCGGAAAGCGGAAATCTGATGCGCCGGACCCGAGATCGTCACTGAATTATGGGCGTTGACGGCAGCGACGCAAAGCTCGTCGAGGCCGCGGGCCTCGGCAAAGGCGCGCGCGGCATCTTCACCCAGCATGACGGCGGCCATGGTGCCATGGCCGGCGAGCAGATCCTGGTGCAGCGACCGCTTGGCGACGATCGAGACGGCATCGACCATCGACAACGCGCCTGCCGCATAGGCAGCGGCGATTTCGCCGACCGAATGACCGAAGACGGCGACCGGCTTGATGCCCATGGCGACAAGCGAATCGGAAAGGGCGGCCTGAACCGCAAAGAGCAGCGGCTGGGCGATCTTCGTATCGGACAGCTTCTTGTCGAGGTCGGGATCCGTCAGAAGCTCGGTCAGCGAGATGTCCGAATGGAACTTGAAGAGCGCACTGACCGAGGTGAAACACTGGCGGAAGTGAAGGTTTTCACGGAACGCTTCGACGCCCATGCCGGCCCATTGCGAGCCGTTGCCCGAAAAGACGAAAGCGACCTTGGCATCCCTCGTGACGGCTTCGCCGACTTCGCCGATATCCGAACCCGGCTTTTCCACATGGCTGGCGATCGCGCGTACGATATCTTCGGGATGGTCGCTGCGGGCTGCGAACCGATAGCGCATATGCGTGCGGTTGGCGCCGGAAGCCGCGACCATCGAGCGGATCTCGCCCTTGGACGCGTTGGCAAAGCGCGTCTTGTAGTCCTTCAGCAGGGCTTCAAGGCTCGATGCGGTGTGGGCGCTTGCGAGGAAGACATGCCCTGACGACGGCGGATTGTTGATCTTGTCTTCGGAAACCGGCTCCGGGTCGCTGATGACCACGTGGGCGTTGGCGCCGCCGAAACCGAACGAGTTGATGCCGGCAAGCCGTGCGCGCTTGCCACGCAGCAATTCGATCGGGCTCGCCGTGACGCGCACGTTCAGGCCGTCGAAATCGATATGTTCGTTCGGCGTGTCGAAGTGCAGCGATGCGGGCAGGTAGTTGTTCTCGAGCGCCAAGATCGCCTTCATCATGCCGAAGAGGCCGGAAGCCGGCTCGGTGTGGCCGATGTTCGATTTGATCGATCCGATTGGAACTGGTGCCCGACGGTTGGCGCCGATGACCGTGCCGATTGACCAGACTTCTGCGGGATCGCCGACCTTGGTGCCGGTGCCGTGACCCTCGACGAAGGCGACCTGGTTGGCATCAATGCCGTTACCTTCGTAGATCGCCCTGAGCAGGTTTGCCTGGGCTTCGCGCGAAGGCAGGGAGATGCCGTTGGTCCGGCCGGCCGAATTGACGCCCGACGCAACGATCCGGGCGTAGCTCCGGTCTTTTTCCTTGCGGGCGCGGTCGGAGCGGCGCAACACGAACACCACGCCGCCCTCGGCGCGCACATAGCCTGCCCCATCGTTGTCATAGGCGCGGCAGAGCCCTTCGGGCGAAAGCATGCGCGCCTGCGCAAAACCGACGAACGGCAGGGGATGGGCGAGAATATTGACGCCGCCGACGATCGCCGTATCGATCTCGCCGGCGTTGAGTGCCCGCATCGCCTGATCGAGCGCGACGAGCGAGGAGGAACAGGCCGTATCGACGGTCATGCTCGGGCCGCTTAAGCCGAAAATGTGAGAAATGCGATTGGAGACGATCGACAGAGTGTTGCCGGTCATGAAGTACGGCCCGGCGGCAGCCGGATCCTCGACCGTCAGGTTGGCATGGTCGAGGCTCGATGCGCCAATATAAACGCCGACATTCTCGCCATGCAGCGAGGTCGTCGAGATATTGGCGTCTTCGAGCGCGCGCCAGGCAAGCTGCAGAAGCACGCGCTGCTGCGGATCCATATACATGGCTTCGCGCTGCGACATGCCGAAGACGGCCGGGTCGAAATCATAGAGTTGATCGAGTACGCCGGCAGCAAAGGAGTAGGTCTTGCCCTGCGTACCCATGACCGGGTGCCAGAAACGCGCAACGTCCCAGCGATCGGAGGGGATGCTGGTAACAGTGCACTTGCCCTGACGAAGAAGTTTGAACAACGCCAAAGGCGATTCTGCTCCAGGGGCGAGGCATGCACGCCCAATAATCTCAACAGCCATGTATGATCGAACGCTCTAAACTGACGTTAAAGTTGCATCTGCGATTGCGGCTCCAAACGGAAAACGCAACCGCCAATCGTCCCGCCCCAGGGTTATCCCCATGTATATTCGTTCCGCCTCATTAGTCAGCTTTTAACTTAAAGTGCCTAGCTTTCAAGTCCAAAGGCCTAACATATACATGCCAAGAACCTTCATCCAAGACAAATCGGGCGGCAAACCCGGCAAGGTGTAGGAGGTATGACCGGAAAGGCGCAGGGCCAATTATTTTGCTCGTCATCGTCTGCAAGTGACTTGTTGTGAGACGGCTATTGTGCTTTTCAGAGACCGGCGGATTCCCGACCGGGAGATCATGCGGCGCAGAACTATGAACAGAATCATACCTGTGCCGAATTCGGAGTATCTTAGTTGAAACGTGTAGCTGCCCTTCTGCTTTCTACCGCACTTGCGGGATGTCAGGCTGTTCCGGGCGAAGGGCCACTGGCCGGAGCCATTGTTGCGGATGCTGGTCAATCCGGCGCCGAAATCGGTCGAAAGAATGCCACTGTCTTTGATATCGTCGATGTAACCGGTCAGTCGGCGCGCCTTGTTTCCGACTATGTGTCTTCGACGCTCAACCGCCGGTTCGGCGTTGGCGGCGGCGTCGGCCGCGTCGTCATCGGTGTCGGTGACGCCCTGAAAGTGTCGATCTTCGAGGCCGGCAGCGACGGTCTCTTCTCGACGCAGGATTCCAAGCAGACAAGCATCGATCTGGTCGTTCAGCCTGACGGCAAGGCAGCCATTCCCTATGTCGGGCCGGTCCAGTTTGCCGGCTTGACCCTGGAGCAGGCGCGCCAGGCAATCCTGGAAGCGCTGAAGCAGAAGGCGGTGGAGCCTGACGTCATCGTCACGAGCATGAGCACCGCGTCGCGCAACGTCACCGTTTCGGGTGCCGTCGGCAAGTCCTCGGTCGTGCCGCTCAGCCTCGTCGACGAAACGATCAACGAGGTCATCGCCAAGGCAGGCGGCCCGGTCGCTCAGCCCTACGAGACCTATGTGACGCTGGTGCGCGGCAAGAAGACCGGTACGGTCCTGCTGAAGTCGATCATCGAGAACCCGTCGGAAAACATCCATGTGAAGCCGGGCGACCAGATCTTCGTCGCGCGCGATCCGCGCCGCTTCACGATCCTCGGCGCCGTCAAGGCGAACCAGCGTGTCGAATTCGGCGCCAACGATCTCAATCTGCTGGAAGCGATGGGGCTTGCCGGCGGTGGTTCCGACTACGCGCTCGACATGAAGGGCTACTTCATCTTCCGTTACGAAGAGCCGGATGTGGTCATGAGCCTTCTCGGCCAGCAGCGCTTCAACGAGATGTTGCGCAAGGGCATGAAGACCGACAACCAGGGGCGTTACCCGATCGTCTACCGCTTCGACATGAGCAAGCCGGACAGCCTGATCGTCGGCCAGACGTTCCCGATCAAGAACCGCGACGTGATCTACGCATCGCGCCATCCGTCGGTCGATTTCTCGAAGTTCCTGAACTTTGTTGCGCAGCCGGTCGGCATTGCCAATTCCGGCTTCTCGATCGCCGACAACATCAACAGTCTCGGCAACTGATCCGTTTCAGCGTGCATTTCCAAAAGGGCGTCGACCGCGGTCGGCGCCCTTTTCTTTTGCGTTCGAGGAACGGGCCGCGAAGCGTTCGAAGCGGGTTGCCGTCGCTCAAATTCTGTGATTGATCTTGGACTTAAATCGATTTTGGTGATCGATAGGGATTGGTCCGGTCGAAGGAAAAGTGATGGCTGGTGAAGCGTTGATCGTCGTCGACGTGCAAAACGATTTCTGCCCGGGTGGAGCGCTCGCCGTCGCCGGTGGCGGTGAGATCGTGCCTGTGGTCAATGATCTGATCCGGACATTCGAACATGTGGTGTTGACGCAGGACTGGCATCCCGACGGACATTCGAGCTTCGCCTCCGTCCACTCGGGAAAAGCGCCGTTCGAAACGATAACGATGCCCTATGGTGAGCAGACGCTGTGGCCTGATCATTGTGTTCAGGGCAGCGCAGGTGCTGATTTTCACCCGGCGCTGGAATGGACGCGTGCCGAACTGGTGATCCGCAAGGGCTTTCGCACCGGCATCGACAGCTACTCCGCCTTCTTCGAGAACGATCGCCTGACGCCGACCGGCTTGACCGGCTACCTCCGGGACCGCGGTATCGACAGCGTCACCCTGTGCGGTCTGGCGACCGATTTTTGTGTGGCCTTTTCAGCGCTCGACGCGGTTGCGAGAGGGTTTTCGACCTCGGTCGTGCTCGATGCCAGCAGGGGTATCGATCTGAACGGCTCGCTCGCCGCCATGATCACGCGCATGCGGCAAGCCGGCGTGCGGATGCTTTAGCCCTGTGCCCCTCTGCATATTTCCTTAATTCGCGTTCGGATTAAGGAAATATGCTGAAGTTCAACGTGTGGCAGCGACCTTTGCGCGTCTCGTAAGACGCGTGGCACTGCAGGAGGAGCAATTCCTGAGATGACCAAGACCGATATCGCCAGGCGCGTCTACAACCACGCCTGGAAGCTCGACCCGATTGTGCGTAGCCTGCTCGACACGGATTTCTACAAGCTGTTGATGCTGCAGATGATCTGGCAGCTTTATCCGGATGTGGACGCGACCTTCTCGCTGATCAACCGCACCAAGACCGTGCGGCTCGCCGACGAAATCGACGAGCACGAGCTGCGCGAGCAGCTCGACCATGCCCGCGACCTGCGGTTCTCAAAGAAGGAAATGATCTGGCTTGCCGGTAATTCGTTTTACGGCCGCAAGCAGATCTTCTCGCCCGAGTTTCTGGCCTGGCTGGCAAAGTTCCGCCTGCCGGACTACGAGCTGTCGCGACGCGACGGCCAGTTCGAGCTGACCTTCCGCGGGCGCTGGGCCGAAACCACCATGTGGGAAATCCCGGCGCTTGCGATCATCAACGAGCTGCGCTCGCGCTCGGCGATGAAGGGCCTTGGCCCCTTCACGCTCGACGTGCTCTATGCCCGCGCCAAGGCGAAGATGTGGTCGAAGGTAGAGCGCCTCAGGCAATATCCCAGCCTCAGGATCTCGGACTTCGGCACCCGAAGGCGCCACAGCTTCCTGTGGCAGCGCTGGTGCGTCGAGGCTCTGAAGGAAGGCATCGGCGCATCCTTCTCCGGCTCCAGTAACGTGCTTTTGGCAATGGATACGGATCTGGAAGCGCTTGGCACCAACGCGCACGAGCTGCCGATGGTGGCAGCGGCGCTCGCCCGCAACGACACCGAACTCGCCCAGGCGCCCTACAAGGTGCTCCAGGACTGGAACCAGCTCTACGGCGGCAATCTGTTGATCGTTCTTCCCGATGCTTTCGGCACAGCTGCGTTCCTGCGCGATGCGCCAGCCTGGGTGGCGGACTGGACCGGTTTTCGCCCGGACAGCGCCCCGCCGATCGAGGGCGGCGAGAAGATCATCGCCTGGTGGAAGAAGATGGGGCGAGACCCGCGCGAAAAGCTGCTGATCTTTTCCGACGGCCTCGATGTCGAGACGATCATCGAAACCTACCGGCATTTCGAAGGGCGCGTGCGCATGAGCTTCGGTTGGGGAACGAACCTCACCAATGACTTTGCCGATTGCGCGCCGACGGAGATCAAGGGCCTCAACCCGATATCGATCGTCTGCAAGGTCAGTGATGCCGACGGCCGGCCGGCTGTCAAACTGTCGGACAACCCCCGTAAGGCGACCGGTGACGCGGCAGAGGTTCAGCGCTACCTTAAATTCTTCGGAAGCGAGGATTTCGTCGAGCAGGCCGTCAAGGTCTGATAGCGGCGAGAAGGCTGTGCAACGCGAAGACCGGACAAAAAGAAACCGGCGAGAGCCGGTTTCAAAAGGGGATTTAAGCGTTGCGATTGTCCATCATCGCAATATCAAATCTAGGGGGCGAATCTTAAGGTTGCGTTAAGGCGCATTCCTCGCCGCCTGCAACTACAAATTAAATCTTCCGCTTGAACGTCTTGATAGCCGGATCGCCTCGGTGAGCGGTTAAAACACGAACATGTAAAGCAGGATGATGGCGATCAGGGGTACGCCCATGAGCCAGAGAACGATGCCTTTCATTTCAAAACCTCCACGTCATTGCCGTTGAAGAGGTAACGCCGGCTGTCGCAAAACGTTCCCTGCGTGCGATCGAAGCCTGGTCGTGCTGCCGCCGACCAGAACGCGCTGGTGGCGCTGTGCTGGCTTGAGCCCGCTGCATATTCCAGCTTGGACCGCCGCCGATTTTTAGAGAGATCTGTCCGTCGCCGTTGACATCAGGGCAAAAAAAAGGCCGGGCGAACCCGACCTTCCCATTCGCTGTGCCGCCGCTCGCACATCTGCGTTCGGCAGCGACGCGCGAAAATTACTTGGCCTGCAGGTTGTCTGCAGAAGACTTGCCGGTCTTGCGATCGCGCGTCAGCTCGTAGCTGATCTGCTGACCTTCGTTGAGGCCGGAAAGGCCTGCGCGCTGAACGGCCGAGATGTGAACGAACACGTCCGGGCTGCCGTCGTCAGGCTGAATGAAGCCGAAACCCTTGGTGCTGTTGAACCACTTTACTGTGCCTGTAGCCATGACGATTCCCTTTCAATCGTTCGTAATAGACATTCCCGGAAACAAACCTCCGGATCAGGATAACCGATTTTGAAGAGGGAAGTCCGTCTCTCACGCGCTTAGGGCGCCGACACAAAGTTCGTCAGCAATATCGATTTCCGCCAAATAGGAGCTGAATGTGACGATTGCAAGGCTTTGTTTGTCGATGCCTGGGCGGGCTGTGCGGCTATGCACATATGAGCGCCCAGCGCGGTTTGGCGCCGCCGAATGCTGGCAATGTTTCAAGCATGTCTAAGAGGGAAATGGTGCTGCTAGAGAGATTTGAACTCTCGGCCTCTCCCTTACCAAGGCAGAGGAGAAGCTTCTATAAGCGATTGAACGCTTAGTGGAAATATGTAGCGCGCAGCAAAAATGCACGTGAATTGCACGCCCGACTTAGATCTTGTCTCGTTGCCATGGATGCCTAGCTTTCGGCACAAGTTCTGGTAAAGGTGTCGCTATATTATTGCTGCACGCTAACGCGGTTTGAATGATGCATTACACGAAGGCGCCCATCGTCGAGGCTCTGTTACAACTTCAATTCGTTGAGAACTTATCTGACGCCGATATGGGGAGAGTTTCCCGCAAGGCCATGTCCTTTTATCCCGAGAAGGAGGACATGCGGGATTTCCAAGTTCAGGTTAAAGTTCACCGTGGTCGTGCTACGCCTGAGATTGGCGCGACAAAGGAATGGTTCCGGCACGCATCAAAGGATACTGCGGACGTCTTTGTGATTAACAGAGATCAGTTTACTGTTGCGAGGCGGGCGCCCTACGGAAATTGGGGTGAGTTCTTCGGGCGCTTCGACAGGGATTACGAATTTGTAAGCAAAGTACTCGGTTATAAGAAGATAGCACGGATCGGCCTTCGCTACGTTAACCGCATAGATGTGCCGAAAACTGGCAAAGCTGGAGTTGATATTCGTTCCTTCTTGAATGTGTATCCACACGCACCAGATAACGTCTATGAAAACCTACTTTCAAGCCAGGTGAGGTTCGAGTACTCTGACCCGGAGACCGGGGCGATAGTTGTGGTTACTTCAGGAATTGTGGAGGCTGCGCTGATAAATCATGTCTCCTATCTTCTGGATATTGATGTAGTACTGCAAAGCAACATTCCGGTTAGTCGCAGTGAACAGATGGAAAAAATACAATCTCTTCGGGCGTTGAAGAATGACGCATTCGAGAAGTTCGTAACAGACGAAGCAAGGAGGCTGTTTGATGCTTAGCCGCACAACGCTTGGCCCGTCGATGGCTGTGCCATTTCTTGACTACGCGTCTCACCTGGATGATTTGTATAATGAGAAGACTGCTACTGCTCGCAAGCAAGCAATCTTCCAAGAAGTCACTCTTGTGCAAGATGTTCCGCAAGCAGCTATGTCGCTGAAAGAGGCGACGGCCCTTTACGCGATGTATCTCACCTTCGATGAGCGCGATCGGCTGTTTGGAGAGCTTGATTTCCTACTGGATCCAGACGGTTGGGATGAGCAGGACGCACTACCGAACAGATTGGCGTTCGTGAACTTCCTGAAGTGGGCAGTCGAGACGCGACGCCACGACTGGACGTCGCTAGGCTTAGATGGTGATGGAAACACATCCGTTGCGTTCAAACGGGGTAGTAACATCCTGACCGCATTGTTCCTGCCAAATGCGAATGTACAGTGGACGAGCAAGCGAATTACGGAGGACGGCCCCGACGTTGCTGCTGGGCAAGCGCCTCTACGAATATTTGCGCAGAATTCAGCGGATTTACTTGAAAGACTTTAATGGCCGAACGCACTATTCCGGACGAGCATCATGTCGTTCGACATTGCCCCAAAAACCGTACTATACGCGAGAATGGTGAAGTAGTGGGTGTTTTCCCGCAATTGTTTGAGCTTCGGATCCATCGCAACGAGAGCTACCTGTCATCGTGTTACTATGAGTACTTTGATGGAGACTCTCTCGAACGAATTCATCAGTGTATCGACGCAACGCCGCGTAGCATTGGCGACCGGGACTGCATGATTCTAATGAATGTGGGAAAAACGAGGTCTATCGCTGCTGCGCACGGAGCAAAAGTTCGCGTTGTCCACAACCACGACAACACAAACAATCCGGCCTATGCCAAAATAAAGGGCGTTCCGTTCGACCCTTCTAGTGCGATCTTGTCGCTGTTGGCGGAAGAGGCCCAAGACAAGATCTATCTTGTCGCAGACGTTCGTAATCGTTAGGCGGAGGCTTGCGAGCCTAATTGTAGGTTCCGGCCCCATTTGACTAACCGTCGAGACCAATAGACTGGATCTCGCCACCATTCTTGGTCGCGCCACAGCTTGGGCACTGGCAGCGTGTTGATCGCCTCGACCAGAGGCTGCTGCGGCACGTGTGTGTAGTGTCGGCTCATGTCGTCGGCGGCGTGGCCGAGGATCTGGTCCTTGATGTACGGGTGAATTCCGTTGACCACAAGCTGTGTCGAGACCGTGTGGCGTGCGGTGTAGGGCGCAATGTCGACAATTGAGATGCCGCGTTTCGTTAGGCGGTTTCGAGCGCCGGTAATGGCGCTCGAAATCTGGCCCCCAAACTCCTCCGTCGGTGGGTAGGGCTCTCCCTTATGTGAACGGAACAGAATGCCGCCACGCGCCACGAGCGCCTCAAAGAGCGGCACGAGAAACTCGTGGATAGGAACGCCTCGCGCCTCGCCCGTCTTGCTTCGGTCCAGCGTAATCCAGCGGCCCGACACGTTCACATCCGCAGCCTCTAGGGTGAGCATCTCGATCGGCCTCATGCCGGTGTAAAACAGCGCGGTCATCAGCTGAGCCGGGGCGGGCGACATAGCGGCAACAAACTGCGCGGCTCGGTCATAGGACGTCGGCTTGGTGCCGGCACGGACCTTGAGTTTCACGACGTTCGTGCCCTTGGCCTTTCTTGGCCGCCTCCATTGGCGAACCTCGGCCCATTGGTTGCCTGCGGCATGGTTCCAGACAGCGATGAAAGGCGTGTAGCACTGTCGGTTGCGCGTCTCCGCCGAGGCTGTTGGGAAGAGGATGCGGGATGCTGCGTCAAGGTCTGATTGCGTCAGGTCTTTCAGCAGCCTGCCGCGAAAGTGAGTGACGATGCCAGAGACTTTACCTGTTGCGGCCGAGACCTTGATGAGAAACCTCTCGGAGCCTCCGGATGCGATATAGGACTGCGCGGCCTCTTCGAACTTGATGAGCGCTTTCTTGCCGTGAACACTCTCGTTCAGCAGGCGGTTTTCCGTTTGGATGCGGATCGCCTCCGCGATTTCTCGGTCGCGAGTGCCAGTAGATTCAAATACGCTTTGTCCGCGGACGGTGCCCCGGATGTAGTAGAAGTCCGAGCCTTTGCGCTCGACGAGCTTGAGTGGCATCGCATCGCATCCCAGATTGCCAGCAGGTCGCTCTCGCTGAAGAGGAGATCGCGACCTGAAATAGTGCATAGGCCATCGCGCTTGGCAACCTTGGTGACCGCACGGATGGTCAACCGTAAGTATGCGCAAGCCTCCTCGAGTGTGTAAATCTTGCCGAGTGGGCCGTCGGAGGCAGCTGTCATTGTCGCCTCCATCAAAAGGGAATGTCGTCATCGAGCTGGCGGCTGCTGCTCGTGCTGGTGGACTGTCGGGAAGATTGGCCGGCGGCGCGGTCGCCGTCATAGCCGTAATCGCCGGGGCCATCGCCGCCGGCGCGGTAGCCGGAGCCCTCGCGCTTACCGGAGAGCATGATCAGGCTGGCGTTGAAGCCCTGCAGGACGATCTCGGTCGAGTAGCGGTCCTGGCCGGACTGGTCCTGCCACTTGCGCGTGGTGAGCTGGCCTTCGACCATCACCTTGTCGCCCTTGTGGACATACTGCTCGATCACCTTGCACAGCGGTTCGTTGAACACGACGACGCTGTGCCACTCCGTCTTCTCGCGCTTCTCGCCGGTGTTGCGGTCGCGCCAAGATTCTGATGTTGCGATACGCAGGCTGGCGATCGGTCGACCGTCCTGCGTGCGGCGGATTTCGGGATCGGCGCCGAGGTTGCCGATCAATTGGACCCTGTTGAGATATCCGGACATGTCACCTCAGTGCTCGGTTGGCGGCGACGATCGAGGCGCGTTCAAGCACCAGGTCCTCGCCGAGAAGGCGGTAGGCCATCTTTCGGAATTGCTCCTCGGCCTTCATCGGCGCCCATGGCTTTATGGCGCCGGTCAGCTTCGGGGATTGGGATTGGGGCATGTTCTGGCCGGCGCGTGGGCCGAAGAGCGCGATCGCCTCGGCCCGGCACATGCGGTTGTCCATGTCCTTGACGAGCTTCTTCTGCCGGTTCGTCCAGGCTTCCGGGCCGGGGAGGCCGGCGGCGAAATAGATCACCTCATCCCAGGCGGCCTTGCTGGCGGCGATGGCGTCTGCCATCCGCTCCTCGCCGTAGAGATAGAAGCTCACGGACGAATAGAGGATCTGCGACGGGCGGGACTGGTCGCCGACGATGTATTCGTGACCATCATGCAGCAGAAAGAAAGCGGCATCCCTCTGGCTGCCGCCTTCATTCATGATCGCCTGGGCTCCCATGACGGAGTGCTGTGCGACCGGGTAGGCGAGACCGGGGTTGCGGCCATCGAAACGCGCGATCTTCGACAGAGCGTTGCCCATCTCCAGAAAGCACACTTCAGCCGCATCCGGCGCGGCGATATCGATCACCGAGCCGTCAGCGGCAAAAGACCAGACAGGATTGGGGGCAAGGCGGGTGTCGACCGACATCGTCACCTCCGATCCAGCGAGAGGCGAACAACGGTGTCAACCGCGTCGTTGAGAAGCCAGCCTCCGGACACGCAGCAGAGCGCAAAGACAAGCGCGACGATGCGGAATGTCCGGAGGGGCGGGTCGCGCAAGGTGATCTGCTTGGGAGGATCCACGCGACCGCCAAAGGGGGTGAAGTGGTTCTGCATCGTCAGGCGACCTGACGAACCGACTGGCGGCGGGCGATGGCCCGGGCCTTTTCGAAGAGCCGCAAGATCGTCTTGCGGGTCCATCCGAGGCCGATAAGCGCTTCGATGCTGATGTTCTGTCCGGAAAAGGCCAGTTCCCGCATATCGTCTGCCAGGCGCTCTTCGAGCGTTCGTTTGCAGCGCGGAGCCGCGACGATCTTCGCCGCGGCGGTTTCGGAATAGCGTTGAATGCGGATCATCTCCGTGCACCTCTGTTGAGAGGAGAACAGATATAAGTGATAATTACATTCTAAGGCAAGCGGAAATTATAAGTACGGCTTAGGTCGTTTGGGTCTGGACTCTTCCGGCAAAAGAATCAAGTATGCGAACGGAAAGAGAACAAAGGGTGCGGCAAAGATGTCAACAGAGGTTCTGCTAGGGCAAGCTAGTCGATTGGGAATTGAATGCGGGGACTGTGGGCGCAGTCGATGGATCACTCCAGGCCAGATGACCGGTCGGGGCATCACGCTGCATACGGCCCTATCTGTCGTGTCGAAGAAGTTCACTTGCTCGGCATGCCACGACGACGGGCTGCCGGGTAAGAATATCTCTGTGCAAGTCTACTTCAATCGTGACGCTGACCGACTGAGGGCTGAGACCGAAGTCCTCAGAAACCAAGCAGTTCTTTCAAAGGGATCACGCGCCAGAGGTTTTTAACCCGGTAGCGATCGAACGTGATTTCCTTGGCGGGATTGTATTGCTCGACGATGATTTCCTTCGTGGTCCTCTGCTTCAGCCGCTTCACGAAAGACATGCCTGGCTGATCCTCTTCATCGCCAAACATCTCGACGACAACGTGGTCGCCTGGGACCGCGTCCCTGCCGCCGCAATAGATCACATCGCCCGGATCGTACCGGGGTATCATGCTGTCGCTTAGGATATGGAGGGCGAAGACATTCCAGATTGACGCGATGCCTGGTGGTCGGCGCACATACCCGGCCACTTCGCCATTAAACGTGAAGTCTCCATCGTCTCCACCGTAACTGACGCCCAACAACTTTACGTCCATTGGGCCTGTCGGAGGCGGTGCAGGGTCAGATATGATCTCCGCGTCTGCGAGATCCTTGGTGTCTGTATAGACGATGTCACCGCGAGATAGGGCGGCCGGTTCAAGGCCGAGAATTTCAGCGGTCCGCATCAAGTTCTCGGTGCTGGGGAGGTTTCTGCCGCCTTCCCACATGCCTACTGCGGCAACATCAATGCCGAGCGCTTCAGCAATATTGCGCTGTACCAGGCCGCGCCGCTTGCGCGCTGTGCGAATTGCTGCCCCAACTTTGATCGCGAGTTCACCTTTAGCCATGCTTATAAGTGGCCTAATTCCTCCTTCTTGGTCCATGTAATTATAGCTTGTGTCATTTTCTAAGTTATGCTTATATCCGACCATGATGACGATTGACCCCTCACTCGCTTTGGCAATTGAGCGCGTTGGCAGCGCCAGCGAACTCGCGCGACAACTCGGCATTACCCCTGCTGCAGTGCTGCAGTGGGAGAAAGTGCCGGTTAGCCGTGTTCTTTCCGTTGAACGGATCAGCGGTGTTTCCCGTCATCTTTTGCGCCCCGACATATACGGCCCGGCCACGGAGGCTGTGAATGAAGCGATGTTTTGCATGCGGCCCTCCGTGATCTGCTGACGGCCTGAACATCACATTTTCGAACCTGTCCCGCCACGGGAAAACCCGCCGGAAATTCCCGGCGCGGGACGGCTTTGTCTTGTCTAGATTGGAGTGTTTCCGATGTCAGTTTCCGATGCATGGATGTTTCGTGTGAAGGCGGCGCAGCGCGATTTGATCGAGGCATGCGGCGGCATTCGACGGGTGGAAACCCGGTTCAATTACGGCAAGAGCACGGTCGGCCGCTGGAACGACGGCAACGACCCGACGTTGATGCCGCTGACCGCCATCGTGGCCTTGGAAAGCGATTGCGGCATTCCCTACGTGACCGGCGCCCTCGCCGAGGTCAATGGCCGTCGCCTCACAGACCCGGATGAAGACAAGGTTTCCGACGTTTGCGTCATGACCACGCACGCGGAGCTCCTGCGCCACACTGCCGAGCTTGCCAACGGCATGGCGATCGCAATCTCCGACAGTCGGGTGACGCCCGCCGAGGCTCACACCATCGATCGCATTGCCGCTTCAATGCAGAACGCGATGAACGACATGCGTGCTGCGCTCGCCGCCATCAAGGCCAAGGGCGGCGCTTCGGCCAGCCTGCGCGTCGTTGGCGAGGAGTGAAGCCATGTGCAAGGCTCGCGTCACTCGGATCGTATGTCTGGGCTGCAAAGGTTCGGGAATTCTTGGTTGGCTCACCGGCAGGTGCCCACGCTGCGAAGGTGTCGGCAAGGTGCCGGTGGCTAAGGCTCTGAGAATGGCGGATGAGCGCTACGCTCATTCGCGCGCCGGGCTGACCTCGGGCGACTACAGCCTGAAGACTGCCGATCGCCTGCAGTCGGAAGCTCGCGCTGTTTATGCCATCGCCGGAAAGGTGCCTCTCTGGTCGCCGAGGCTCGTCGTCGACGAGGTAGCGCGATGAACGCCATGATCGCCGCCCTCCGCATCGAGAACGAGACGCTGAAAGAGCGGGTTCGCCAGCTCGAAGACGCGCTCGCTCCAAGTGAATTCGACATTCCGGCGCACTATGGCCTCAGCCAGACTGAGGAAACTCTGCTGCGCCACCTGGCATCGCGCGATTTTGCGAGCCGAGAATCTATCATGCTTGCGCTTTACAGCGCTCGATCCGAGGCCGAGCCGAGCCCTACCATTGTCACCGTCTGGGTCAGCAAGTTGCGCGCCAAGGTGAAAGCGCACGGCGTTACGATATCCGCCGTCTGGGGCCGCGGATACCGCCTCGACAACCGACAGGCATTTCTTCGCGAGGTGGCAGCATGGTGAGCGGCCCCCTCACACAATCGCGCGCCGAGCGTGACCGCATCCGTGCCGCGAAAGGTCTGCAGCGCAAGGAACTGCTGCGCGCCATCCGCAAGACTGTGAAGGGCTGGAAGGACGGAGCGACGACGGAAGCCAGCATGCAGCGCATTTCCGATCTCATGGACGGGAAGGTGCAGTGATGTGGTTGGCGAATTCAGACCAGGTCAGCGCGTTGCTTGAAGTACAAAGTTTTACTCCAGGCGGCAGGCTCTTCCACTTCGCTCATAATAGACTGCCATTCTGTAAAAGTATCGTGGCGCGGTGGATTACCGCGAACGTAGAAATTTCCATTAGACTCGATCGACTTGGTGAGGATGTTCGTTGGACAATTGCCAAGATCAGCACCAGTGAAGTCGCAGTCTATGAAGCTTGTTTCTTTGCTTTGTTCGTAGAGCTCAATGTGTCCAATGAAGCATTTTTCAAGCTTGCAGTTCCACATGAATCTTTTCTTCTCTCGAAGATCGCAATATTCCAGCAGAACTTCTTCGAAAGTGGCGTAGTATCTACCAATATTCTGTATTGTTTTGTTGTGTGCAATTCCACCAAAGTATTTTTGCTCGTCAACGCCTCTCAAACCTTCCCAAACAACATTGTCATTGGGTGCCTTAAGTCGAAGAATGATGTCAGCTTCCAGGCCTTGAGCGCCGCCTCGCGCCAATGCGCGGCGGGCAGCGAGCCTGGCGGTCTCAAGATTTTGATTGTGATAGGCGCGCACATAAAAGTCGGCGAGCACGTTCATCGCTTGGAGAGCGAATTGCTTCTTTGGCGATTCGAGGACCAGTTCAAGTGTGACAATGCCGCCGATGATCTGCGCTTCTTTGTCCTTGTCGCCGAGGAGCTTGGCCCCCTCCTGGAGAAGTTTTGCAAGATTCGACTCTTCATTTGCGTCGTTCTGTCGGATCTGCTGTTGAACCTGCATTCTTTGCTGGTCGAGTTGATCGGCCTGATGCTTCAACTGTTGTGTGTTCAGGACCCCGCGCCAAGCGACGGTGCAGAAAGTTACCACGGCCAACAACGCGGCTCCGAATGGGGTAAACGCCTGAGCGCGTTGAACCATGAGGCGCGGCGATCCGGTTCCAAAAACCCACAGAGCGAAGAAGGAGCCCATCGCTATTGTGATCATGAAGCTAGCGATTGCGAGCGCAAACCACGTCTCAGCCTTGATCTTTGGCCCATCGCTGTGTGGCTCGGTTTCCTCGAATTTGCTCACAATAACTTTCCCCAACTCCTATTTGCCGAACGCTATCATTCAACTGAGCGTTTAACAGCGGGCGGTCGGTTGCCCTCCACAGAATTGGAGGTTGCCGCTTGAGTCAGATCCGCCTCTTCATCGTTACCAACAATCCGATGCGCGCGCTTGGCGACACGCTGGGCTGCGCCACCACCAATGCGCCGAAGTGGTGCCGGGTGGTCAGCGATCCCGCCGACATTCTGCAGATCGTCTCCGGCTCGAAGTGCATTGCCGCCTGGTACGGAAACGGCACCTCGGCCGCTGAATACGTATGGCGCGAGCGACGGTTGAGCGGCGGCATCGTGTTCCTCGCCGACGAGGACTGGCAGCGGCTGTCCGCATGGATCGACAAGCAGAAGGACGGCGCGACACGCGTAGCCGAGCCGGAAGCGGCCAAGCCGCTGGCAATACCCGCCAAGGTCGTCGCGCAGCCGACCGGCCGCGCGAACCTTATCCAGCAATTCACCTGAAGGAGACGCACATGGGGAAGCAAATCGCCAAGGTGGGCTTTTTCGAGCCGGGTCTGGTGAAGGCCGCCGACTTCGCGAAATTCCAGCCTTATCAACGGTCGGAGTTCTGCCGACTCGCGGCCGAGGCCGGCATCGGCCATCACGCGCTTGCCGAGATGATGGCTGTGCCGGTGCATGAGATCATCACCGCGACGCAGCTGCGCCACGCGCACTATCCCTTCGAGCGGGACGTTGCTCAGACCGGCGGTGTTCGCAGGCCGGAAACGGCTTCGATGAAAACGAAGATCAAACTGCTTTCCTTCATCGCCGAGGCACCGGACGGCACGATCACCATCAGCCTCAACAACATGATGAAGGCGACGCGGACACGTCGCCCCTCGCTGATCGCCGCGCTGAAGCTGTTTCGCGAGAAGGGCTATGTCTCGGTTTCGCGCGATGGCGCAGGCGCCGTGCCGAGCGTGTTTCGTCTGACACTTAAGGGCGAGGCGGCTTTGAGCCGCTGGAAGGAAGCGGCATGAGACCGTTCCGCACCGATCGCCAGTTGCTGATCATCGCGCCGACACTGTTCGAATGCGCCAAGGCCGCCGAGGCGAACGGCCTCGTGCCGGGCCGGATCGAGAATTTCCGCAACGTAACCCGGGCGCACGCCTTGCGCGGCATCTCGGCCGGCACGCCCTTCATCGCTATCAATCGCGACAGCTGGAGCGCCACCAAGGACGGGCACGATCTGGATGTCGCGCTGGCCGCGCTGCAGCGGCAAGGCCGGGTGCGACTGGCGCAGCCTGACGACATCGCGGCGCATTGCGAGTTCGATGCCCTGGGCGTGAGAGAAGCGAGGCTCGCGTGAATGTGGCTCTACGTTCCGAACCTATCAACATCATCTCCCTCTGCACTGGGGGGGGCGGCCTCGATCTCGGCGTCGAGCTGGCAATTGAACGCGCTCGCATCGTCTGCATGGTGGAGAGGGAAGCATTCGCCGTCGCGCACCTGGTATCAGCGATGCAACAAGGTCTCCTGGCTCCAGCTCCTATTTGGAGCGATGCCAGAACCTTCAACGGCCGAGCATGGCGTGGCGCAGTGGACGGCATCATTGGCGGCATCCCGTGTCAGCCTCATAGCCTCGCCGGAAAGCGGCTCGGAGAAGACGACGAGCGCGACCTATGGTCTGTCGCCCGCCGAATTATCGTCCAGTCCGGCGCGTGGTTTGTCCTCATCGAAAACGTCAGGGGCATGCTCTCGTCGGGCGGAGCGGAACGCGTCTGGCGAGACCTTCGCCGATTGGGCCTCGACGTTGAGGGAGGATTGTTCACGGCGGCAGAAATCCGCGCGAGCCATGAGCGCGAGCGCATTATCATCCTCGCAGTGGCCGACCGCAACGACCAGCAACGGCGGGGACAACACGAATTCAGCAGCAGTGAAAGAACGTGGCCACGGCAACAATCTCGTCGGAGTGGCGACGACGTGGCAGACGCCGTTGGTAGCGGACGCCGGGGAGAAGGTGACGCCGGCCAGCCTGCAGAACTCTTTGCTCAAGCAGACGTCACAATGGGCGACGCCGAGAGCAACAGACGGCGAGAAGGGCGGACCGAACCAGAGCTTTGGAGCGGGGGGCATGCCCTTGCCGGCCCAAACGGTCCAGTGGTCGACGCCGTCGGTAGCGGACGTGCAGGGCGGGCGGAAATCTCGGAGCGGCGATCGTCAATCCGAACTCCTGATGAATGGGCAAGCAGATGCCCTCTGTTCCCACCTGGACCAAACGACATCGAACAATGGCGAGCCGTCCTCGAAAGAGCGCCGCAGCTTGAACCCGCGGTTCGTAGAATGGCTGATGGGATGGCCCATCGGGTGGACGAGCTGCGAATGCTCGGCAACGGCGTTGTTAGCCTGGAAGCAGCGTATGCGATCCGCACTCTTGCAACTCGGCTTGCCGCGCGAGGCTCCGCCGGCGCAGCTCGCCTTGTTCGGATGATGGAGGTCCATCAATGACGCTCGTTATCGATCTGTTCGTTGAAGAGGCTCGCGGCGTTGATGTCGTCGACACTGCCATAGGCCTCGGCCTGGTGCGTGCCGACTTCAAGGGCAACCACGCGGGACCGTGCCCCGTCTGTCAGGGCAAGGATCGCTTTGCGATCAGCAGCGCCAAACAGGCATGGCACTGCCGGAGTTGCGGTCTGGGCGGCAAGGATGGGATCAGCCTCGTTGCGCACGCGAAGCATATCGACCTGAAGACGCGAGGTGGCTTCCTGGCCGCCTGCGCCGAGGTGCTTGGCAAACCTTTGCCTGACGAGGCCGAGCGGGAAAGCGAAGAGGAAATCGCAGCGCGCCTGCAGCGTATCGAGGAGCAGAAGCGCAAGAACGAGATGGTAGCGGCCGTGCGGGCCAAGGAACAGGACGGCTTCCGCGAGCGGGAAGTGAACAAGGCGCGCGGCATATTCTTCAGCGCTGCCGGCGAACCGCATCCAGCAGTCGCCGCATACCTGAAGGCGCGCACCGGTTTTGATATGCCGCCCGAAGTCTTCGCCTATCTGCGCAGCGCCGCGCGCGCCACATACTGGCATGGGAAGGACGATCGCGGGCACGAGGTCTCGCATCATGTCGGGCCGGCTATGGTCGCGGCTTTCGTTGATCTCGACAGCTATGTGACCGGTTGCCATCAGACATGGATCGACATGGACAACGGGCCGAAGTTCCGGCCGGATCTCGGCGCCGATAGCGAAGGCAATGCCCTGCCGACAAAGAAGATGCGGGGGACGAAAAAGGGTTCGGTTATCCCGCTCTTCGGCTTGATGTCGTCGGCTCGATGGATGGGCGGCGAAGGTATCGAGAATGGTCTTTCGATCGCCGGGGCCGAGAAGTTTCGCGCCGACACCTTCTATTTCGCGGCCGGAGACCTCGGCAATCTCGCCGGCCCGGCCGATCCGAAATCGTCCTTCGCCCATCCCGAGCTGACGAAGCAGGACGTGCGTGGTCGCACCATTAAGGTGCGAGTGGCGGGGCCGGAGCCAAAGGTCGACCAGGCGCCCGGCGATGCGATGCAGGTGCCGGCGCATGTGACCGAGCTGGTGCTGCTCGCCGACGGCGACAGCGAGATCGTGTTCACGGCGGCCGCGATGGCGCGAGCGGAAAAGCGCCTATCCCGCAAGGGACTTGAAATTCAGACCTGGTGGCCGCCGGCCGGCATGGACTTTTCAGCATTGATGACGAGGTATTGACGTGGCGGAACGTAAAAAGCGGCCGGACCTGCCAGAGGTTGTCGCCCAGAAGATGGAAGAAGCCGCCGCGCAGCGGGCAGTTGAAAACCCCGAAACCCCTCTCGGTCCTTCGGACGAGCCATCGGCTCACATCCTGGCCGATCTAGAGCCCGACGACGCCGCGGTCGAATACTGCGCCGAGTTCGATCACTCTGACACGGATAACGGCAAGCGGCTGATCACCCACTTCGGCACTGACATCATCGTGCTGGCGCAGGAGAAGGCAAAGCAGCCTGCATTCGCAGTTTGGACCGGAACACACTGGGATGTGTCCAATGGCGGGCCGAAGGCACTGGCGATCGCGCAGCGCCTCGGCGACCGGATCGCGCGGGAAGTCGAGTTCATCAAGCCCAATCCGTTCGAGCAGATGCTGATCGAAAAAGCCGCCGATGCTCGGAAGAAACCGGAGGAGGATCGCGGCCCGGCCGAGAAGCGGCTGGTGATCGCGGCCGAGAAGGCGGAGGAGGCGCACAGCAAGCGCGTCAAGCGCCGGCTCGACCATGCCGTCACCTCGAAGAATGTCGCCAAGATGCAAGCGGCGCTATCCTGCGCCGCGCCACATATCATGCGCACGCCGAACGACTTCAATGCCGATCGGATGATGGTGGCGGTGCAGAATGCCACGCTGGTCTTTCACAGGAAGACCGAGCGCCGAAAGAACCCACGCCACAAGAGCGTGGCGGAAACGCCTGACGCGACCGAATACATCGACGCTTGCATAGATTCATCGCTCGAAGTCATTCCGGGCCACCGTCGCAAGGACATGATCACGCATATCGTCCCGGTTCGCTATCGGCCGGACGCGAAGTGCCCGAAGTGGATGGCCTTCATCGACAGCAAGCTGCCGGACAAGGACGTGCGCCGCCTGGTGCAGGTGAGTTCGGGTCTCGGGTTGCTCGGCATCACGGTGCAATATCTGTTCTTCCACTATGGCGACGGCGCCAACGGCAAGTCGGTCTACATGGAAACGCTCTGCCGGCTGCTGGCGGATGTGGCAGTCACGCTGCCCTCGACGAGCTTGATCGGGGAAGGTGGATCATCGGGCAGCGCCAGCCCGGATCTTGCGCGCCTGCATGGCCGCCGGATGCTTCGCGTCAAGGAGCTGCCGGAAGGCGAGGATCTGCGAGAGAACCTCGTGAAGGAGCTGACGGGCGGCGAGACGATCACGGCGCGCGATCTCTTCTCCGGCTACACCGACTTCCTGCCGATCTTCATCGCGATCATGAGTGGCAACGGTTATCCGCGCATCACCGGAACTGATGACGGCATATGGCGGCGCATGGCAGTCATCCATTGGCCGAACAAGATCGCCAAGGAAGACCGGCGAGAGTTCGAAGAAATAGTGTCGTCATTCGAGGCGGAGTATCCCGGCATTCTCAACTGGCTGATCGAGGGCGTGCATATCTTCCTGAAAGAGGGTCTGGTGATCCCTGAGGCGGTGGAGCGAGCCACGCAGGAATATCGCGACGACATGGACCGCACCGCCGGCTTTGTCGGCCGATGCATCGAGAAGGATGCGAACGCACAGCCGCTTCAGGGCAAGGTTCTCTATCAGGCCTATTGCGACGATACGATCGACCAGGGCGGTAAGCCCATGAACGTCACGGCTTTCGGCCGAGCGATGCAGAAGAAATTCCGCAAAGAGCGAACGTCGACCGGCGTCGTCTACTACGGCGTTCGCCTCGTCAACGTGCCGTCGCCGACGTCGGGCGGGGCGCCTCCACCCGGCCGCTTCCATCCCGACGAGCCGTGGCCGGACGATCTCCCGTAGGCGCGCGCTCCCCGCAACCCCTCCTTTCAGGGTCAGTTCTGACCAGTTCGTGAAGAGTTGATGATGAGTTCGAAAACGGCAAAAAGTGAATGAAAACAATGGGCATGATGAGTTGTGACGAGTTTTCGCACGTCTATCATATAGGGGATTGGGGAGGTTCGGAGGGATGCTAGTGGGTAGCGTGGTCTAAACTAGTCAAACTGATCTAAGTAACTGAAATAACTATATAAAACTATACATTCAACTATTCATAAACTGGTCATAACTGGTCAGAAGGATATGAAGATGAAGAAAACAACCATCGAAGCTCTCCTGACCTGGGCTTTTACGCAGGAGCTGGGAAAGGTCGGCGCTGCTGCCGATACTGGAACCGGCTACAGCATGGCTTGGAGCGGCATGGCGGAGATGGCTGCACTCGGCACGATGATCGACCGCAGCCCGAACGTCTACGGCGCGATACCGAGCTTCGTCTATGAGGGTGAGCCGCACGAGGATGCTGTTGTGGTCGGCGAGGCGGTGCGTGGTCTTGCTGCCGACGGCTTCGAGATTGCTGCAGGCTGGAACCCTGTCGCCGAGTGGGAAGACGAGCATGGCCTGATCGCTGCGGAGGTGGACCGCATCGCCGAGGAGCAACGCAGCCGCTGCGATCGCTTGAGTGGCCGGCATGTGGCCAGCCTGGTCATATCCTCGGCCATCCTGAAGCGCGGCCCTTGCTGGCAGGCAGAAGCGCCGTCGGTGGTCATGGTCGCGCATATGGGCAAGCCCGCATGGTTCGTCACTCGGCGGGCAAAGGATCGCACTGGCAAGATCTATGAGTATGAGGACAATGGCCTTGACCTTCGTCACCAGCGGCCGGTGAAGGGCGCCTATCGCAAGTGGCGCCTTGACCGTTCCATCCGTAGCGACGTGCTCTCGCGGCTCGACTGGCAGCTCTGGCAATCGGCGCTCGAAGGTTTGCACGGGCAGCTATCGATGACGGGACGGCTCAGTGAGCACGAACTATCTATGTTTCAGCCAATCCGGCAACCATGGAAATTGACTGCCGGATTGGCGCAAGCATTTGATGTGTAATGGTTATTCCGAATATAATGAGCTTGTTGCGCGCGGCAAAAAGTTGACATAGCTTGCCCACAGTAAAAAAGATCAAGTTCGACCCGCTGGACGCAAGCCCGGCGGGTTTCGCTTTTAGGGCGGTGCTATGGCTCGTTTGACGACACTCAAGCCAAAGCTAACCACGCTCGGTTCACGCCTCGCCCGACCCGAAGGAGAAGCCGCTCGCCTCGCCGAGCGTGATCGCAACGTGTCCTGGCGCAAGTGGTACAAGACGGCGCGCTGGCAGAAGCTGCGCATGCAGGTGCTGATCCGTGATCGGTTTACCTGCCAGATGGCCGGATGCGGTCGCATCGAGCCAGACACATCACGGCTGGTAGCTGACCATACCATCAGGCACGGCGGCGATGAGGCGCTGTTCTGGGATGACAGCAACCTTCAATGCCTCTGCAAGCCCTGCCACGACAGGCTCAAACAGAAACAGGAGCGTGCGCAGGCCCACCGGTAGGGGTGGGCCGAAAGTCTAGAGGCCTCTGCCGCCTAGACCCGCGTCCCCCTCATTCAGAGATTTTTTTCCGATGGATCAGGATTTTGACCTGTTCGGCCAGCTGGTGCCGGTCTGGAAAGGCAAGCGTGGCCGGCCTCCATATCAGCCGACCGATAAAGACCGCAACAAAATCAAGCTGTTGCTGGCACTTGGCTGGTCGATAGAGCGGATGGCCAACGGTGTTGGCATCTCGCCGGCCACCTTGAAGAGGTATTTTAGAGCCGAGCTGCAGGAGCGCTCGGCGATGCGCGATAGGCTCGATGCGCGGCGTTTCGAGATCGCGATGGAGCAGTCGAACGCCGGCAACGTCGCCGCGCTCAAAGAGCTGGGCAAGATGATCGAGCGCTCGGACCAGATGCTGATTGATGCTCGCCTGCGCGGTGACGATCGCAAGCCGGTGAAAGAGCCAGAAGTCGGAAAGAAAGAGGCGCGGATCGAAGCTGCCAAGACGGCCGGTGAAGGCAGCTCTTGGGGCGACGATCTACTGCCCGGCGTTCATAGGGTGCAGTGATGGATACGGCATGGATGCCGGCTTCCGCCTGGTCGACAGCCGTTCCGGATTGGAAAGATCGGATCCGGAAGCGTCTGCCGCTCGTGCCGGATCTGCCGCTCTACGACGATGTTGCTGAGAAGGCACTACGGATTTTCAAGCGTTTGCGGGTGCCGGATATCATCGGCACCCCGACCTATGGCGAGGCTTGCGACGATTGGGTCTTTGACTTCGTCCGTGTCGTCTTTGGCAGCTACGACCCGGAGACAAAGCGGCGCGCGCTGCGCGAATTTTTCCTCCTCGTTCCGAAGAAGAACGGAAAGTCCTCGATCGCCGCCGCGATCATCGTGACCGCCGCGATCCTCAACGAGCGGCCGGAAGCGGAACTGCTGCTGATTGCGCCGACGAAAGCGATCGCGGACATCTCGTTCAAGCAGGCGGCCGGCATCATTCGCCTCGATGAGGAGCTGGCGAAGCTCTTCCACGTGCAGGATCATTTGAAGAAGATCACGCACTTCAACACGCTGGCCATGATCATCGTGAAAGCGGCAGCCGCCGACGTCATCACGGGGTCGAAGGCGACATACATTCTGATCGACGAAACGCACGTGTTCGCGTCGATCGCCAAGGCGGCTGAGATCTTTGTTGAAATTCGCGGTTCGCTGGCAGCACGCCCGGACGGGTTCCTGCTTCAGATCACGACGCAATCGAAGACACCGCCGGCGGGCGTGTTCAAGGCGGAGCTGCAGAAAGCGCGCGATGTGCGCGACGGCAAATTCGACTTCCCGATGCTCGCCGTACTCTACGAGCTGCCGCCAGAGGATGCTGTCGAAGGCGGGTGGAAACGGAAGGAAACGTGGGGCCTCGTCAATCCGAACCTCAATCGTTCCGTGAGTGCCGACTACCTAGCTGGCGAGATCGCGACAGCCGAGCGCGAGGGACCGGAAAAGTTGGCGCTCATTGCGTCACAGCATTTCAATGTCGAGGTCGGTCTAGGCCTCCATGCTGATCGATGGGCTGGCGCCTTGTACTGGAGCGCAGCTACCCGAAAGGGGTTGACGCTCGATACCATCATTGAGGAGTGCGATGTCTGTGTCGTCGGGATCGACGGCGGGGGCCTCGACGACTTGATGGCGATTGCTGTGATCGGGCGGCATGCCAAGACCCGCACATGGCTCCATTGGGCGCGTGCCTGGGCACACAATGACGTCTTCGAGCGCCGCAAGGAGATTGCGCCGCGTCTCCTCGACTTCGAGAAAGACGGAGACCTTTGGGTCTGCAAAGAGGTCGACGACGATGTTACTGCGATCGTTGATATCTGCGAGCGACTCCACCTGGCAGGGCTGTTGCCGGAAAAAGCCGGCATCGGCCTAGACGCTTATGGCGTCGCCAGCCTGCTCGATGCCTTGGCAGAGCGGGGGATGTCCGGCGAGTTGACCACGGCAGTCGGGCAGGGCTGGAAGCTCCAGTCCGCAGTCACGACCCTCCCGCGCAAGCTGAAGGATCGCACCATGCAGCATTGCGGCCAGCCGCTGATGGCATGGACTGTTGGCAACGCGAAAACCGAGCTGAAAGGCTCTAACTACATCGTCACAAAGGAAGCCTCAGGCGCGGCGAAGATCGACCCGCTGATGGCGACGTACAACGCGGCGATGTTGATGTTCCAAAACCCTGTCGCCAAGGCGATCAGCAAACCGTCCCTGGAGTTCCTATGAGCAGATGGCGAGACCGTGTCGCTGATTGGGTCGTCGGTCGCGATGCCAACCAATTGCCGGCGGATCGCGTTGAGCCGGTGCTGGCGCAGACTGCGGAAGTACCGTTGCCCGCGATCACCCGCAATTCGTCGAGCTGGACAGATTTTGTCGAGGTCATGGGCAAGCTGCCGGCACCAACCGAGCGCACGGCTCTAACGGTCTCGGCGATCTATGCCTCGGTGAATCTGATCGCCGGTGCCATCGCTGCGTTGCCGGTCAACATCTACCGGGTCAACGTCGAGGACGGGGAGCGCGACCGCATACACAATGACGATCTGCATTGGGTCTTCAACGAGCAGATGAGCCCTCGTTGGACGGCCGCGAGCGGATGGGAATTTCTCTGCCAGTCGCTGTTGCTGCATGGGGACGCCTTCGCAGTGATCGGTCGCAAGGCCGGTGGCGTGGCGGTAACCTTGACGCCGGTTCATCCGCAACGGGTGACGGTGGCTATCTGGCCCGATGGTTCGCGTTTGGTCTACGCCGTCGAGCCAGAAGTAATCGGCGGCAAGAAAGGCGATGGCATGCTGGTCATTGACCAGGATGACATGCTGCACATTCCGGGCTTCGGCTTCGACGGGGTTCGGGGACTATCACCACTGCGCCATGCTTTGCGCATGACCGGTGCTTCCTCAATCGCAATGCAGGATTTTGCGGCCAACTTCTTCGCCAATTCGGCCCGGCCTGATTATGCGCTCGTGTCGAAGGACACTCTCAGCAAGGAGGCTGTAACCGACCTTCGAGGGGAAATCGATGCAAAGCATCAGGGGACGGCGAATTCGCATCGGCCGATGCTTCTGCACGGTGGTCTCGATATCAAGACGATCACCCTGCCGATGAAAGATATGGAGTTGATCGCTCAGCGTCAGTTCCAAATCGAGGAAGTGGCCCGCATCTATGGCGTTCCGCCGTTCATGATCGGCCATAACGAGAAGACGACGTCATGGGGCTCGGGTGTTGAGGCAATGGCTGTCGGTTTTGTCCGTTTCACACTGCGGCAGCACCTCAACAAATTCCAGAACGAGCTTAATCGAAAGCTGTTTCGCACCGCTTCTCGCGTGGCCGAATTCGACACCACCGACCTGGAACGTGCCGATACCAGGTCTCTCTACGAATCGCTTCGCGTCGCTCTGGGGCGTGCCGGTGAAGACAAAATGATGTCGGTCAACGAAGTCCGATCAGTCCTTCGCCTGAAGAAGGACAAAGACAAGGGAAGCGACAGTCTCGCGCCGGTCATGCCGGCTTCAGTCAAACCTGAAAAGCAGAAGGAAGCTCAGGCATGAAGAACAAGCTCCGCGCGCTCCTGGCGTCGAACGCCAAGCGCGGTTCCTTCCGAGCAGAAGGCAACACGATCTACATCTACGACATCATCGTCGCTGACGAGTTTGAGGCCGAATGGTTCGGCGGTGTCTCCCCGGTCGCTTTCGTCGAAAAGCTGTCGGCCATCAGCGGTGACGTCACGATCCGGATCAACTCTCCCGGCGGCGACGTGTTTGCCGCGGTTGCCATGTGCCAGGCGATGCGCGAGCACGCCGGTGCGATCACAGTCCACGTTGACGGTTACGCCGCGTCTGCTGCCTCAGTCATCGCGGCGTCGGCGTCGCAAGTCATCATGGCGTCGGGGTCGTTTATGATGATCCACAAGGCGTGGACGATAGCGGTCGGCAATTCGGACGATCTTGTTTCGACAGCTGACTTGCTGGTGAAAGTCGACGGATCGATCGCAGAAACCTACGCGACAAAGAGCGGCGGCGATGTCTCGAATTTCCTCGACCTTATGGCAAAGGAAACATGGTTTACCGCCGCTGAAGCGGTCGAAATCGGCCTGGCGAACGAGATCGCCAGTGATAAGCCGAAGGCGTCCGCGAAATGGGACATGAGCGCTTTCGCGGCGGCCCCGAAACTCCCTGATCCGGCTCCCGAGCCGCAGCCGCAGCCGCAGCCGGCCCCTGACACAGAAAACATCATTGCCCAGCGCGTTCGGCAGCATGCCGCTCGCATGCTGGAACGAGCTGCCTAAGCGCGCCGCGCGTAGCAGAAAACCGGCCGTTAAGCGGTCATTTCCACATCGTTGAAAGGAATAACGAGATGTCTATTCAGGCATTGCGAGAACAGCGTGCGGCCAAAGCCAAGGCGCTGAAGGACCTGGTCGAGAAGAAGGACTGGAGCGCCGAGAAGGATCAGCCGGTCTATGACGCTGGCCTCGCCGACATCGACGCGATCGATGATCAGATCAAGCGCATCACTGCGGTAAACGAACGCGTTGCCGATGATGCCTTGAAGAACAGCGTTATCGACGCGGCCGAAAAGGCTGGCAAGGACCAGAAGTCCGAGGGCGCGCGGGTCTATGCCAAGTGGCTGCGCGGCGGCGACAGCGCACTTTCCGCCGAGGAATGGACGATCGTTCGCAACACGATGTCGACGACCACGCCGGCGGAAGGTGGCTACACCGTAGCCACCGATGTTGCGACGACGGTACTGGATGCGTTGAGGGCATTCGGCGGCATGCGTGAGGTTGCCAATGTGATCCAGACGGCGAGCGGCAACCCGATGTCGTTCCCGACCTCGGACGGCACCACTGAAGAAGGCGAAATCGTGCCGGAAAACCAGTCCGCCACCGACCAGGACGTCGGCTTCGGCACCACCGGTCTGCCCGTCTACAAGTACTCGTCGAAGGTGGTCACCGTCCCGTTCGAACTGCTCATGGACAGCAGCGTCGATATCGAAGCCTTCGTTCGCGGTCGTTTCATCACTCGCCTTGGCCGCGTCACCAACAAGCACTTCACCATCGGCAACAACACGAACCAGCCAAACGGTGTCATGACTGCCGCAACCGTCGGAGTCGCTGCGGCAAACGGAAGCTCTCAGGTGCTCACCGCCACCTATGACAGCCTCGTCGATCTCCAGCATTCGGTCGATCCGGCTTATCGCGAGGGCGGCAACTGCCGCTGGATGATGAACGACGACAGCGTGCGGATCGTGCGCAAGATCAAGGACAGCCAGCAGCGGCCGATCTTTGTCCCTGGCTACGAAACGGGTGTGCCTGGCGGAGCGCCTGACCGACTTCTCGGTGATCCGATCAAGGTCAACCAGAACGTTGCGAAAATGGCGGCAAGCGCCCGCTCTATCGGCTACGGCGACTTCAAGCACTACACGATCCGCGATGTCATGGCGATCCAGATGTTCCGGTTTGCAGACTCTGCTTACGCCAAGAAGGGACAGGTCGGCTTCCTCGCCTGGATGCGTTCGGGCGGTAACCTGCTCGACGTCGGCGGCGCGGTGAAGGTGTTCGTCAACGCGGCATCCTAATCGCCGCGCAAATCAGTCGGGTCGCATAGCCGGCCCGCTTTCCTTCGTAAGATCCCCATCGAGGAGCGATGACAATGACCGACCCGAAAAGTGAAGCCGGCAAGAAGTCCGAGCAGAAGAAAGTGAAGTTGACAGCGTACCATGGCAAAAATGGCCCTGGCGACGTTGTAACCCTCGATAAGGCCGATGCCGATCGGCTCGTCAAAATCGGTGCTGCGGTCGAGGTCAAGGCGACCGGCGGCGACAGCGAAAACGCTGACGAACAGGCCTGATCATGCGCCGCCCCATTCGCACCGCGGCGCCTGTCGTAAAGCCGGTCTCTCTTGAGGAAGCCAGGCAGCATTGCCGGGCGGACACCAACGAGGACGATGTCGTTATCGCCGCGTTCATTGATGCTGCGGTTACGCACCTTGACGGGTGGTCCGGTGTGTTGGGGCGGTGCCTGATCAATCAGGGCTGGCGCTTGAGCTTTACGGGGTGGCCTGCTTGCCGCTCCATGCGACTGCCCTTTCCCGACGTGTCTGAAGCCACCGTCAAATACTTCGATGTCGACAATGTGGAGCAGACCGTCGACGCCTCACTCTTTGAGCGAGTCGAGGATGAGCGGGGCGCCGTCATCGAATTTCGCGACGGCTTCACCAGTCCCGCAGTCTTCACTGATCGCTCGGCTCCGGTCACCGTGGAGTTTATCGCGGGATATGGACCTGCCGCTGCTGACGTTCCTCAGGCCATTCGGACTGCGATCTCGCTGATGGTTGCCCATTGGTACAACCACCGAGAGGTCGCAGTCGAAGGACAGTCGGCCGAAATTCCTTTCGGCGCTTCGTTGTTGATCGCCCCATTTCGGCGAGCTGCTATCTGAAACCGGTTGCGATGGAGGCTCATATGCCGCGCGTTCGTTTTACCGCTGACTTCGACTACAGGCCGACGCCTCAGTCGACCGTGGGTTATCTCGCTGGCATGGAAGAGACCGTAAAGCGCGAATGCGCCGAGCAGGCGATAGCGGCAGGCAAGGCGGTCAGCGTCTCGGCGAGGCGAAAGGAGGTGACCGATGGTGAAGCGGTCAGCGGGTGATCTCTATCACCGCTATGCCTTCGACAAGCGCGAGCAGATCGACGATGCGGCCGGCAATACGGTCGGCAAATGGGTCGAGCAGTTCTCGGTGCGTGCCGGCGTTATCAATCTTCGCGGCGGCGAGGCCGTCATGGCTGGTCGCCTTGAGGGCAAACACACTCAGGTCGTTTTTGTCCGCGCCTCGTCGCAGACGCGGTCAATCTCGACAGATTGGCGCCTTAGGGATGTTCGGACTGGTGATTTCGTCAACGGCAAGTGGGCGGGCGTGTCCTACAACATCCGCGAAATCACCCGATCCGATGATCGGCAATGGATCGATGTTCTTTGCGAGAGCGGGGTTGCCGACGGATGACGAAGATCCTCAATCTCGCCAAGCTAGACAAGAAATTGAAGCGCCTGCCGACAGTCGCAAAGGAGTTCATCCGGGCCGAAATGGGCAAGGTGGCCGACGAGGTCGTTGAGATGATGAAGCGCCTGGTGCCCGTCGAAGACGGTGCGCTGCGGGATAGCATTGGCTGGACGTGGGGCAAGGCGCCGAAGGGTGCTGGCATCGTCGCCACCGTGAAATCGAAGATGGGCGATGACCTCACGATTACCATCTATGCCGGCAGCGTCGAGGCCTACTATGCCCGCTGGCAGGAGTTCGGCACGCAGGATCTGCCGGCGCAGCCCTATTTCTACGTGAGCTGGCGCGCCAGTCGCAAAGATGCCGTCCGTCAGGTTCGCAAGGCTTTGCGGCAGGCTGCGAAGAAGGTGGCGGCATCATGAGCGACGCATCGTTTGAGCTTCAGGTCGCCATCGTCGCGCTCCTGAAAAATGACCCGACGCTGACTGCCCTCATTGGTAGTCGCGTCTATGATCACGTGCCGCGAGATCCGGGCACGAACAAGGTGACGGCCACATTCCCGTATGTCTCGCTTGGTCCCGACCAGGAGCTTCCGGAGGCCGCTTATTGCGTCCGGGCCACGGAATTTGTGCTTCAGATCGACGCCTGGTCCCGCGAGCCGGGTTTCCCGGAAGTCAAGAAAGTGGCGCGCGCCGTCGAGGACGCGCTTCACGATGTGGAGTTTCCATTGCCGGGAAACGCGATGGTGTACTTCGAATATGATGGTCGCCGCGTATTCCGCGACCCTGACGGCCTGACGTCTCAGGCCGCAATGATCTTCCGGGCTGGCGTCGACAAGGCCTGATCCTCGCAAATTCGGCATTTCGCCAACCTGCCCGATGGGCGGGCAATTCCGCTTGCCATCAAAGGAGACAGCTATGGCAGATGAAGCAACGACAATTAAGGGCGGCAAGGTCAAGGTGCTGCTTGGCAACTCCGCCGTGCCGATCGTCTACACAGCCCCGTGCGGCTTCACTCAGAAATCCATCACGCTCAACAAGGGGCTTGAAGAAGTACAGATCCCGAACTGCCTCGATCCCGACGCGGTCGACTGGCTCGGCCGCGACGCCACTTCCCTTTCCATGAGCGTCTCCGGCGAAGGGGTCCTTGCTGCGGAAAGCGTCGAGACCTGGCTTGATGCCTGGGAAGACGTCGAGTCCGTGCCGGCGAAGGTGATTTGGGAGTTTCCTGCCAAGACGATCACCTGGACCGGCAAGATGCATGTCGAGACCCTTGAGACGACGGCGCCCAATGGCCGTCGCGCCACCGCAAACGTCAGCATGCAGAGCGATGGCAAGATGACGCGCGTGGTGACGCCGGTATGAGCCGCGACGCTCAGATTACGTTCCCGTGGGCGGATGGTGATTACACCTTCCGCCTCGGGTGGGGCGAACTGGAGCAGCTGCAGGAGGCTTGCGACGCGGGGCCATATGTCATCCTCACTCGCCTGCAGGATGATACCTGGCGCATTGGCGACATCAGTCACACGATCCGCCTTGGCCTTGTCGGCGGCGGTATGAAGATGACGGACGCGCTGCTGAAGGTTCGCAAGTACGTCGAAGCTCGGCCCCCTACCGAAAACCTTCTGTTTGCCCAGATCATCCTTTCCGCCGCCTGTGTCGGCGCTCCGGAGGAGAAAGTGGGGGAGGAGGACGCGCCAAGTCCAGCGGAGGAGAGCGGCTCGACGATCTCCCCAACGGAAAGCTGAGGTTTGGCGCGATCTACGGCAACGGGGCTGCAATGGGCTTCACGCCTCAGCAGATCCGGGCAATGTCGATGTGGCAATTCATGGCCGCGCTCGATGGTTTCATCGCAGCAAACTCGCCAGAAGACACGGGTTTGACAGCGAAGGAAGCTGATGAGCTTTGGGACTGGCTGGAGGCTGGTTAGCCTTCGGTCACGATTTCACGGCCGACAAGGATCATGACGAGCCCGACAAGCGAGGCCGTCGCCAGTGCGGTGAAGAACACCGGAGAAATCTCGGGTGTTGCGAGCGTACCTGAAACGCTTTCCAGCGCCCGTTCATATTCGCCGCGATCGATAAACCCTCTTAGCGCGGCATTGTACTTCCACGCTGCAATCGGCGTCGGCAGCACGAAAAGTGCCGCACCGAGCTTGCCGACGTTCGTCAATCGATATCTCGAAACACTCATTGCGTGTCCTCCGGCGCGCAATCTCTCAAGGAAATTTCGTTTTGGCAACTGACCTTGAAAAGCTCGTGGTGCAGCTCTCTGCCGACATTAAGGGCTATCAGCGCGAGATGCAGAAGGCGGTCGGCGTCACCAATTCTCAGGCGCGCGCAATCGAAAAACGCTATGAGAATATGAGCCGAAAGCTGGATGCGATCGGGCGCCGTTCAGCGAGCGCCTTGATTGCTCCGTTAACCGCCGTCGCTGCTGCCATCTCGGTCAACGAGGTGATCGGGTATGCCGACGCCTGGACCACTGCCAAAAACAGTCTTTCCGTTGCCGGCATCGTTGGACAGCAGCAAGTCGAGGTTCTCGACCGCCTCTATCAGTCGGCGCAGGCGAATGCCACGCCGGTCGGGTCTCTTGCTGATCTGTTCGGTAGGGCCTCGCAGGCGTCGGACGTGCTCGGTGCCTCCCAGAAAGAGTTGATCGCTTTCTCCGATGGCGTCGCGACTTCCTTGCGTGTCGCGGGTACGAGCGCCGGCGCTGCCTCGGGGGCACTTACGCAGCTCGGGCAGTTGCTCGGTTCCGCGCGTGTTCAAGCCGAGGAATTCAACTCCATCAATGATGGCGCTCGCCCTATCCTGATGGCCGTTGCGGCCGGTCTCGACGAGGCTGGCGGTTCGGTCAGCCGACTTAAGGAGCTGGTGAACGACGGCGCAGTTTCTGGTCGCCAGTTCTTTCAGGCGTTTCTCAAGGGGCTGCCTCTAATCCAGTCGATGGCCGGCAACGCGACGCAAACGATCGAGCAGGGCGTTACGAAGGTCAACAACGCGTTCACAAAGTACATCGGCGAGAGCGACGAAAGCCTCGGCGCCTCGCAGCGCCTGGTCGCGGGCTTGAACGCCCTCGCGGACAATTTCGATAAAACGGCCGATACCGTGCTTCAGGTTGCGGGTGTAATCGCTGGCGCGCTCGTCGGTAGATCCATCGCCATGATGATCGCCAAACTCGGGCTAGCCACAGACGTTACATTAAAGTTTGTCGCAGCTCTGAGGGCTGCGGCATCTGTCGGCGGCGTTGCAGCTGCGATCGGCGGGATTTCTGCGGCGGCTGGCCCGATCGGTATTGTCGTGGGTGGTACCGCTGTCGCTGCTCTTGCCTTGTTCAGCTCGCAATCCGAAGAGGCGTCGAGCAGTGCTCGAACATACGCTGAGGCGCTGGCAGAGGTTAAGGCCGCTGCTGACGATGCTGCAGGCAGTATCTCCACGGCAGGCGCCAAGATTGATGAGCGTGCTCAAAACTCAATCGTTCGTGGACTTGAGACTGCGCGAGGCGAGATCGAACAGACCAAGAATGCTGCCCTGGAGATGATTGCCGTCTTCACCGATGACTATTCCATGAGCTTTGCAACCGACGAGCAGAAGCGACAGCTGTCTGAGCTGCGCGAGGGGCTGGAGAACGGAAAGATCTCTGCCGACAAGGCGGCGAAGGCAATCGCTGCAATGGCAACGGCGGACTACAATTTTCAGGTCGCGGCCGACAAACTGACACCTCTGCTCGATGCCCTGCGGAATGCGTCTGCTGCAGCCGATCTATTGCAGGGCAAGTTGAGCGCCAGCGCCAACGCCGGAGCTGTCGCGGCATACACTCAGTACGGCCAGTCTCGGGCCAAGGGCGAGGAAATGCTTCGCCTCGGCAAGGCCTACGCCGACGAGGCGTCGCGGCAGAACAAGCTGAGCAAAGATCAGCTCGCCGTCGAAAAGGAGATCGCCACGATCCGGAAGGATCTCAAGGACAAGGGCGGCTTTCTTCCTGATGCCCAGATCAAGGCGCTTGCGGAGACCAACGTTGCGGCCGACCAGGCGCGCAGCAAGTCGGGCGGAAAGGGCCGCACGAAGGGCGTAAAGCAGACCTCGGAAAGCCGGTTCGATGCCGACATTCAGGCGGTGAAGGATCGTACGGCGGCGCTGGTCGAAGAGCAGCGCTTTGTCAGTATGTCGTTTCAGGACCAGGAGCGCCGGCGCATGGCACTCGACCTGGAGCAGACAGCCCTTGCGGATCTGCGAGAGGAGGCGCGCCGGAAGGGGCAAACGGATCTCGAAAACATCAAGCTTTCGGCTGACCAGACTGCCAAGATCCGTGAAGCCTCGGCGGCGTATGCCGAGCAATCCGACATCCTGAGGGATCTCGAAACGCAGCAGCGTCGCAATGACGAGGCGGCCGACGAGTTCTATGACACGTTCCGGAGTGGCGCACTTAGTGCCATCACTAGTGCGGAAGGCCTCGGCGAAGCCCTGCGCGGCGTGGCGGAGCGGCTCGCAGATCTGTTTCTTGGAAGCGCCTTCGACAACTTATTCCAGCCGTCAACGAACGGTGAGAAAGGCGGGCTCTTCGGTAGCATCTTCAGTGGCCTTGGCTCGCTACTCGGTCGGCGCGATGGCGGTCCGATCAAAGCTTACAAGGGCGGCGGCAGGGTGCGCGGGCCCGGTGGGCCGCGTGACGACCAGGTCTTGATATGGGGCAGCAACGGCGAGTTCATGGTCAATGCCGCTGCCACGAAAAAGCATCGTGCATTGCTTGAGGCCATCAACAGCGGCATGCCTGCATTTCGCGACGGTGGCGCGGTTGGCGGGCTCTCTGCGCCGCTGATGCCAAGCCTTGCGAATGTATCTCGAGGCGGCGCGTCTTTCACAGCACCGATCGAAATCAAGATCGATGCGCGCGGCGCCGATCGAGAAGGTCTTGCGCGCGTCGAGCAGCAGATCGCCAAACTCAAGTCCGACCTTCCGTCGCGCGTCGTCGCGACCATGCGAACGGCCAAGGGCGGCGGGCCGGGCAAAGATGTCTTCAACCGGTAATGTGAGGCTCGGCAGATGACGATCACATATCCCCGCGACCTGCTTGCCGGCTTCCCTGGGTGGTCGACGAAGTTCGAATTGCTCCACCGTCAGGAGCAGTCGCGCACGGCTGGCGGTCGGACGTTGGTCAAGGACTTCGGTAGCCCGCTGATGACTGGCACATGGCAG
Source organism: Ensifer sp. GW823-FHT05D09 (assembly GCF_058795755.1). Taxonomy (NCBI): domain Bacteria; kingdom Pseudomonadati; phylum Pseudomonadota; class Alphaproteobacteria; order Hyphomicrobiales; family Rhizobiaceae; genus Ensifer; species Ensifer sp. GW823-FHT05D09. The sequence continues at coordinate 574,604 of NZ_JBXAIA010000001.1, forward strand.
TCGAAGCGGCTTTCAGCAAACGAGCTGGATCGTTGGCGTGCCATCCTCGACACGATGGAAAACGGTCTGCAACTGTTCCTCGGCTATTCGCTGTCGCGTTGCTACCCGATCGCATATCCGAATGGATCTTGGCCGGCCGGCGCGTTTACCGGCGCGAATGCCAATCTCCATACGATCGGCGGCAACAACAAGTCGATCCGCGTTTCGGCGCTCTCTCCCGGCTTCAAACTGATGGAGGGCGATATGCTGCAGCTCGGCGATCGCAATCTCCACCGCGTGGTTGAGGCGGCGACGGCGGACGGCGCGGGGCTTGTTCCGCTCTTCGAGATCCGCCCTCATTTGTGGCCGGGAACGGTCACGGGTACGGCGATCAGTCTTGTTCGACCGCATTGCCATATGACGGTCGTGCCCGGCAGCGTCACGTCCGATGCTGACATCACGTCCGGACGCGGCACTATCGGTTTCTCGGGCATCGAGGCCCGTTAGGATTTTCATTCATGCCCAGAAACATTTCACCCGCCAACCAGGCGGCACTGGAGGCGCGCATGCTTGTTGCGCGCGACTTCCTCTGGATTGTTGCTCGCGACCGAATGACGAATGCGCCGGTGCCTGACGGTATGTGGTCGGACGTTGGCAACGTCTCGGCCGCCGTGCTCAATCCAGACACCGGCCTTGCAGAAACGCGCAACTGGTACGGCGCCGGCGCGCTGATCAAAGTCGACGACATCCCTCTTGTGTCGAACCTTTCGGTACTGGCTGTGACTATCCAGTTATCGCAGATCGTCGATCACGTGCAGCAGCTCGTGCGGCAATATGAATGTCGCCAGGCGCGCGTCGAGATTTACCGCGGACTGTTCAATCCGGATACGCGGCTGATGGTGGCCCCGGCCGAGTGCCGTTTTGTTGGTTTCGTCGACAAGATCGACATCAAGACACCCTCGGAGAACGAAGAGGGTGGGGTGACGTTAACGTGCGCCAGCCATACGCAGGAGATGTTTCGCGCAAATAGCGAGACGCGCAGCCACGAAACGCAGGTCCTGCGCAATGCCGACGACAACTTCTACTTCGATGCAGCGACGACAACGAATTGGAAGCTGTTCTGGGGCTCAGTGGCCGGTTCGGTTCCGACGCAGAAGCGCAAGAAGTTCCTCGGGATCTTCTGATGGCATCCTGTGTTCGACATGCTGCACTCTCGGACGTGCCGCGGATCCTCATCCTGTTGCATCGGTTTCATGCTGCCGGTGATTTCGATTTCACTTTCGATGCACCGCACATGCAGCAGTTCGCGATGGCTTCGATTGTCGGTGAACGCACCGCCTGCTTCGTTTTAGACGACCCGATCTCCGGGTTGTTGATCGCGCATCACGGCGACAGTTTTGCGGGCTTCCGGTTCGCTGAAGAACTGTTGGTCTGGGTTGAGCCCGATGCGCGTGGTCCTGCCTGGGTGGAGTTGCTTTCCGCGTTCGAAGGATGGGCGAAGTCGGCTGGCTGCAGTCGCATCAAGCTCTCGGCCCAGCAATCCCTGAGACCGGCGGCAATGGCCCGCCTTTATCGCCGCAGCGGCTACCAGCCGTGCGAGACCGTTTTCAGCAAGGAAATCTGACGTGCCATTATTCACAGCGGCCGTGACGGCCTATACCGCTGTCAGTGCGTGGATCGGCGGCTTGAGTGCCCTCGGATCCTTTGCGCTCAAGACTGCTGTCGGCGTCGGCATGAACCTGATGGCGCAGTCGCTCGCTGGAAAACCACAGGAGCAGCGGTTCGCCCTCAATGGCGAGATGCAGGGCGGCGGCGACCTGTCGCGCTCCTTCATCCTCGGCCGCTATGCGACGGCCGGATCGCTCAACTGGGCGAACACCTGGGGTCAGTCCGGCGATACGCCGAATTCGTGGGTAACGCAGGTCATTCCAGTCGGAGACCTAGCCGGGCATCGCCTCGTCGAGGTGTTCATTGACGGCGAGAAGGTGACCTATGCGCCGTCCGCCGGCGACGGTGGCTATGGTTACGCAGTGCCTGAGTACGTGCGCCGTGGCCCGAACCTCTACATCAAGTTCCATGACGGAACGCAGACGGCGGCGGACGCAGGGCTGCTGGCAGAACCGAGCACGCCCGCTCGGCGCTGGGATGCGACCCGCGTCGGTCGCGGCGTGGCTTATGCCGTCGTTCATGCGCGCTGCATCGACAACCTGTTCAACGGGTTCCCGGCGGCAAAGTTCGTCGTCGACGGTGTGCGCCTCTACGATATCTCGCGCGACAGCTCCATGGGCGGAGACGGGCCGCAGCGTTGGGACAATCCGGCGACCTGGGGCGGCGATGGTGACCATTTTCCCGTCGTGCAGATCTACAATCTGCTTCGCGGCCTCACTTATAACGGCAAGTGGTTCTATGGCCTGCAGGGTCTTTCTGCAGCAAGGCTGCCGGCTGCCAACTGGATTACTCAGATCAACAAGTGCCGTGCTCCCATCATGGGCGCGAGCGGACTTGAGCCGACCTATCGGTCGGCCGGAGAGATCTCGGTGGATGCTCCGCTCGCAAGCGCGATCGAGGGGCTGCTGTCGGCCTGCCAAGGGCGCATCTCGGAGATCGGCGGCATTTACTACATCCATGTCGGCGCGCCCGACGCCCCGACCGTGAGCTTTACGGACAACGACGTCCTGTCGACCGAAGAACAAGAGTTTACGCCATTCGCTGGCATCGCCGACACGATCAACGGCATCACCGCAACGTATCCCGCTCCGGCTGAAGGCTGGGTGACGAAGACAGCACCTCCGCTCTATCGCTCGGATCTCGAAGCACTCGACGGCAATCGCCGATTGCTGGCAAGCGTGCCACTCGATTTCGTGCCGTATCCGGAGCAGGTGCAGCGGCTGATGAAGTCGTCGCTCGAGGAGGCGCGTCGCTTCCGCCGGCACACGATCGTCCTGCCGCCGAAGTTCTGGGCCTATGCGGTGCCAGGCGAAATCATCGCCTGGACGTCCGAGCGCAACGGCTATGTCAACAAGCTGATGCGGATCGATGGCGTTGTCGATCGGGCCAACCTCGACGTGATGATCGACATCACCGAGGTCGACCCTTCCGATTACGACTGGGACAGCGGTTCGGAGTTTCAGCCGCCGGTCGACGGTGCTGTGGGCGTGGTCCGCCCGCCGGCGCAGCCGATTGTCGATTGGTGGGCCGTGCCGGCTGCTGTCAAAGACGATGCCGGCGTGCCGCGCCGTCCTGCCATTCAACTCACATGGGACAATACCGCTGGCCGCCTCGTCGACGTCGCGGGCGTCGAGTTCGAAGTGCGTCTGGCTTCGTCGCTGGAGACAATCTACAGCGGGCGCACGGATCAGCCGGATGTCGGTATTCTTCTGATCTCGCAGGGCTTGCTGCCGAATGTCTCCTATGGCGTCCGTGGGCGCTACATTCCGCGCAACCCTCGCGACACGCTGTGGTCGGGCTGGCTGCCGGTGACGACCCTTGACATCAAGATTACCGACGTTCTCGTCGAAATGCCGCAGGTCGGGCAGAGCGTCGCCAATCGCTTCAAAGAGCTGCAGCGAGAGATGGACGATTTCTTCCGTCCAACGATCGAGCAGCTACTGACGGCATTTTCGCTCGAAGGTGCGGTCGGCGAGGTGCAGCGTCGGCAACTCCGCGCGGAAATGGGCAACGCGCTCGCGCAGATCGTCCAGGAAGCTCGGGTCAGGGCGACGGACGACGAAGCACTGGCACAGTTGATCACCGTTGTTTCTGCAAATGTCAGCAACAACCTTGCCCGTCTCATCACCGAGGAGACCGCAAGGGTGAATGGCGACAGTGCGTTGGCGAGCAGCGTGACCGGCGTCAGCGCTGACTTTAATGGCCGGTTTGCCCAGGGCCTGGTGAAGTTTGAAGCGGTCGCGGCACCATCCGGCGTCGATGCCCGGTTCTCGGTGATGCTGCGCGGTGGCACGGCGGCAGCCTATAAGGCCTCGGGCTTTTACATCGAGCTTTACACCGCAGGTGGCGTGCAGAAGAGCCGAATGGCGATCAACGTCGACCAGTTTGTCGTGACCGACGGCACGAACACGTCTGCGCCGATGGTGTTTCAGGGGGGCGTGCTGAAACTGGTCAACGCGATCATCCAGCAGGCTCAGATCGAGAACCTGATGGTCGGATCCTCGAACATTCAGCCGGGTGCAATCTCTCAGTACTGGATCAACAGTGCGACAGACGGCAATCAGGCCGATGGCGTTGCTCTGCAGGTGACGGCTCCTCATGGCCCGAGTTCTCCGCCGCTGCTCGTGTTCTCTTCGATCAAGGCGGGCATACGTTCGATCCTGAAGCATCGTCTCAGAGTAACGGCGACAGGGGCAACGATCGGTTCCGAGGGTTTCGGTGGAACCCCAATGAACAGTTCGAGCGCGATCGGCATCCCGGCCGCGCAGAACGAGGACTACACGAACATATCTGCCGTCTATCAACCGCCTCCTACCGATACGTCCACTACCTTTGAAATCTGGGTATCGAACCTTGGTGTTCCCGGGGGGCAGCAGGCCTCCTGGAGCGATCGGAAGCTGGTCGTTCTCCAACTCAAGCGCTGACCTTTTTCCTCGGAACAGGAACTCACAATGACAACTCCCTATACGACAGGGTCAATCACCCTGACGAACGGCAGCGCCGTGATCAACGGCAACGGCACGAACTGGCAGGTGGCGCTGATCGCCGGCGGCACGGTCTACGCCGATGCGGATGGCAATGCACTTCCAATCCTGTCCGTCGACAGCGACATAAAAATCACCGCTGCCGTGAAATGGCGGGGTGCGACCGGAACTTATGCCTATGCGATCATGCGTGACACGGCTTACGGCCAGCAGACCGTCACCAATGCGCAGGCACTGGCGACGATCATCAGCGAGTTGCGCAACCCGGCTGTTGCTGCTCTTGCAGCCGCTTCGGGACAGTTAGCTGCAGGCAAGGTTCCGCGCGGGTTGAGCGGCACTGTCATGGAGATGTTCACCGTCTCCGACTTCGCGAAGACGTTCCTCGACGAGACGGACGCAGCCGCAGTGCGTGGGGTGCTTTTAGCGCAAGCGGCCCTCGGCTTCACACCCGTCCAACAGGGCGGTGGCAACGGCCAAGGGAACAACAAGATCTACTTCGGGTGGTCAGGAAGTCAGATCAAGGCGCAGGTGGACAACTCTGACCTTGGAACCGTTTGGACCAATTTCGGGGTGACCCTCAATCTCGCCGGCAATGGCTACATCCGCCTCCCGAACGGCATCATTATTCAGTGGGGCTACAATGGTGGAACCGGCGCGGATAACTCCTCTGTGCCGTTTCCCATCGCATTCCCGGCTGGTCCTCTGAGCGTCACGGCAACGGTCGCCCTGAGCGGCGTAGAGCCGGCCACAACGCTTCACACGGTGATGGTCGGCACTGTGACGAATTCCAGTTTCAACATCCAGAAGAGGTTTGCCGCAAATGGTGGCCTCGTCGGTTTCACCGGAGTGCCGATATTCTGGTTGGCTTTGGGGTATTAAGATGACGCAGCACTATGCCTTGTTCGATGTGGCCGGCTTTCCGACTGCCTTCTATGTCGACGATATCCACGGCTCTCCGACGCGCCCGGTTTATGGCGAGCCGGATGATGAAGGCGGCATCCCGCCGATCGTCGGCGAGGAGCTGAACCCCGAATGCATGTTGCCTGCGGGCGTGGTTGCGATCACCGAGGCGCAGTGGGGCGAATTCCTCGCCAACCACGGTCTTCGCCGCTGGGAACATGGCACCCTCGTGCCCTATGACCCGCCGCCGGCGCCGGTCACGCAAGATGACTACACGCGTGCAATCCAGGCGCATCTCGACACCAAGGCGCGCGAGCGTCAGTATGACGGCATCCAGACGGCCATCACCTATCGCGACGATCCGAACCAGCAGTTTGCGGCCGAGGGCGAGGCGCTCTTTGCCTGGCGATCGGCGGTGTGGACCTATTCTACTTCCGAGCTGAAAAAGGTGATGGCCGGCGAGCGCCAGCAGCCGAGCGTTACCGAGTTCATTGCCGAGTTGCCGGCGTTCATCTGGCCGGTAACGAGCGTCTAAAGCGCCTTCGTCACAACCTGCGTCGCGACCGCGACCAGTAGACCCGCCAGCGCCACTGCGGTTCCAAATCTCGCGACCTTCATCCGGCGCCAGCGCGCGCCATCCCAATCATAGCCCATCAGTAGCTCCGTCACGGAAAGAACCACAATCCGGAGAGCTGGATTGTGGTTCTAAGTTGCCGGCGGGGGGGCAGGGGGGCGGCGGCAACTATCGAGAGCATGCCGCTCACTCGTTAAGTGAACATTGCGAACCGGGCGCACCTTTTCACTACTGAGAATCTACTGGTGGTCAGCGAACCGTTCGCGGGCTTACGCTAGCCAGCATCCTGACAATGTCGTCCTCCAGTTGCTGACAGAGTACTTCATATTCCCTGAGCAGTTCCGCGTCGGGCGTCCGTTGCTCGCGCAGTTCGTCGCGGCTCATCACTGCAATGCCGTAGGCTTCCATCAACTCATTGATTGCCTCGAAGTTGGCGTCGGAAATCTTCTTCCGATGTGCCGGCAGGCGCATCATCATCCGTGCTCGCCCGACTTTCTCGAAGTCCATCGCCCACTCCCCAGTCTGTCGACTGAGGAGATTGTCCCCCACCAAAATGAAAGTAGCAACATGAACATGAACCGACGCATCAACGCGGCGGGCCTTGCGCTCGTCAAACAGTGGGAAGGCCTGAAGACGAAGGCTTATCAGGACGTGGCTGACGTCTGGACCATTGGCTATGGCCACACTAGCGCGGCCGGTGCGCCAGTGGTGAAGCCGAACATGGTGATCACTGAGGTGCGCGCGGAGGAGATCCTGTGCGCCGATCTCGCGACATTCGAGGAACGGGTGTCGCGACTGGTCAAGGTGCCGCTCACCGATAACCAGTTCGCGGTTCTGGTCTCGTTCGATTTTAACACCGGCAGGCTCGGCAAGTCGACATTGCTGAAAAAGCTGAATGCCGGCGATTATGACGCCGTGCCGGCCGAGCTGATGAAGTGGGTCAATGCTGGCGGCAGGCGGGTGAAGGGTCTCGTCAACCGTCGATCGGCAGAGGTGGGCCTTTGGGCCAAAAACGACTTCGTCTCAACCAATACGCAGCCGGCCGCGCCGAAGGTACCGGAAGTCGTGACCAAGGAAAATGTCAGCTGGGCTGCCGGCATTCTCTCGACGATCGCTTTTGCTTTTACCGGCAATGGCCCGCTGCAGTGGGCGCTGGCTGGGATACTCGTCGCTGCCTTTGCGATCGGCGCGTTTCTCTTCATCCGCAATCGGGTCGATCCGGCATGATCCCCTGGCCGAAGATCCTCGGCGGCGTGCTTGTGCTCGCCGCTGTCACCTGGACCGTCCTCGCGCTGCGAGCGGACGGCGCCCGCTCCGTCACCAACGCAATCGAAAGGCAGAACAATGCGGCGGCACATTCCGCGGGCGATGCTCGCTCTGACTATGACAGTTGTCCTGACGGATTGTGGGACTTCGGCGCCAGCAAATGTCGAGGGCTTGCGGCGGGTCGTTGGCACTGATCTGGTCGGCGCGCGCGGGGCGACGCCGGCAGATCAACGGAAGATAGACCGGACTGTCGTCGGCCTTTGCGCCGGCGGCGTCTGGACCAATGCGGAATGCGTGAGGCACGGGGAAGGGCGCTAGATGGCACCTACTGAAATTGATGCGGCAGTACATCGTCAGCTCGGCGAGCTGGTTGCGGGCATGCGTGGCCTCCAGGACTCTATCAAGCGATTGGAGGACGGCGCGACGCGAGCAGAGGATAAGGCGGCGGCCAGCCGCGCCGGCGTCCACAGTCGTATGGATCAGTTAGTCGACCGGGTCGGCGACGTCGAAGCATCTGTAACGTCGATCGGTGCGGATGTAGCGGAAATGAAGCCGGTCACCGACGATGTGAAACGGTGGAAGCTGATGGGCATTGGCGCGCTCGGCGTTACGGGCATCGCTGCTATGGCGCTCGGCGTAAGCTTCGCAGAGGCCATCCGCCGCATCGTGTTCGTCATCATCGGGAAGGTGTGAAAAAAACAGCCCCTGCGAAGGGGCCGAGTGGAGCAACAGTTTATCGGGGGATGGCAACCTGACGCGTGTGTGTACACTTCGTTCCAGTTGCAATCCTCAAATATAGTCCGCCATCTGCCGCAACGCCGCGCGGTCATGGATGCCGCTTTGGAAAAGGTCGATCAGCCTGGCGCCTAGTGAGTCAGCTTCGGAACTCTTGCCGTCAATGCCACGAATGCCGACTATTTCGTCGAAGACGGACTGTATCATCTTCAATTGTTCAGGGTGGATCCCATTTGCGCCGCCGGATGACAACATGGCGCGATCTCCTCCTTGGGGCGAAAGCGCGTATGATCTTCCAGTCAATGGGGCCCGTGTGGATGCCCACAGATAGGCCATTATGCACCCTTTGCACCGCAGTGCATTACCTTTACGCGCGATCACGCGATTGTGGAGGCGACGGCTCCACGAGCTGCGATCAATGCTCGATACTGGATTGTCCCGCCGTTCTCAGCTCGGCGACCTTGCGATCGAGGTCGGTTTTGAAGGGTCCAAATTTCACAAATAGTTCGCGTGCGGCGATTGGTTGAAGACCGTGTGCCCGGATGAATTCATCCAGGTCGTACTGTCCGTTCCACCCGCGAACCACTTTGCTAAATTGCTCTCTTGTGCTTTCGTGGTGCATGGCCGTGGCCTCAGTTGGGGAGCGGATTGCCGTATCGGGACCGCGCTCTCATCAGAACACAATCGCGTTCGGTCAAATTGGTTCCACCAGACTATTAATTGGGCCGTGTAATTGGGTCCGTGCCTTTAGCGAGAAATGGCTGAAGCGCCTGATGGTGGTGCCGGCGTAGGGCCTTGGCTTCACTTAAAGTAAAGGACCCTGCCGGCTGTCCGTCGCAGGTCAGCAGTCTGAAATTGCGGGGGAGATCCAGACGGTCCGGGGCGAACAAGACCGTCTGGAGCCGCGCCATTCGCCTCCCATAGACGCCAAACGCTGCGAAACGGAAACCCGCGAAAGGGGGTATTGTTCCAATTGCTAAAGTGCCGCGACGCGTTCGCGCTCTCCGGGAAGGGGTAAAAGAAGCGGCCCCTGCGGAGGGGGCCGAATTTAGCAACACATGTATGTGGGGACGAAGCATAAACGCGCAGGCTTGCGGTAGGTTCCGATGCAAGCTGTTCGGGCCGGCGCGGCGTACCGCTCACAGCTATGGTCACTACGCCGCGTTGGCCAGTATGCCCGGATCTCCGTTGTATTTCGAAGAGTTGATATCGCGAGAGACGCGATGAAACTGCAGCTGGCTGTCGAGATTGCGGCCAAGCAGTGCCTTTGCATCGGCAATGCTGGTCTCAGCTGATAGCCATTCATCATAGGCCGTTGGATCGAGAATTATCGGCTGGCGATCGTGCAGTTGCTGCATCGGGTCGCCGGCTGCCATTGTCAGGATCGTGCAGCTGGTGACATCCAGTACGTCATTGTGCGCCCAAAGGCCGGCGAATGAAAACGGCTGGCGATCGGGCAGGTGAATGAACCACGGATCCTTGCCGCCGTCTTCGGCCTTCGTCCATTCATAGAAGCCGTCGGCTGGGATCAGGCAGCGCTTGGCCTTGAAGGCGTCGCGAAATGACGGCTTCTCTTCCGCGTCTTCCGAGCGGGCATTGAACAGCGCGATCTTCGGTATTTCCTTTGCCCAGAAGGGCACCAGCCACCAGCGGCCGTCTTCCAGCACCTGATTGCCCTCTTTGTCGTTGTGAACGAAGGGAACGGTCTGTGTCGGGGCGATGTTGTAGCGGGGCGGCGTATTTCGCCCGTCGTGCTTGTCGTTTAGACGGTAGAGCCGGACCAACTCCGGCCACGTCATCATCTGGGTAAAGCGTCCGCACATTTCCCGTCTCCCTTTGATGATAGGCTCAGGCGTTTCGATCCATTTTGCCAAGTACCAGGTTGTTGTTGATGCGGTTTCCGCATGCTGTGCACCGAAGAAATGGGCGTAGTGTCGCCAGCGGCGTTTCGCGGCCATACTTGTCGGCAAGCTTCCATCGGTCAAGCCAGCGCCTGGCGCGGCATTTGCTGCATTGCGCTCCGAGAATGTGCCACTCGGCCAGTTCGCGGATTTTCAGCTTGCCGAGTTCTTCGGCCATCGCGGCGGCAGCGCGTTGGTCGACCGTCAAATCAATGCTGCGGTGATGTTTCATGTCGCGCTCCATCACTCCTCGATCTTTCCACCCTTTGCCACCAGCATGATGCGCGATCCGTCGCGCAGGATGATGCGCCGGTTGCAGTAGCGGGGCACCAGGGCATGGAAGGCTGCCGTGGCAGCCTTGACGCAATTGGCGCCGGCAAGCGAGCCGGTGCGCTTGCCGATGGCATCTGTCTCGTCGATCGCGTGGATGAACTTGTCGCCGTAGAAATTGGGCCGGTCGATATCCGGCATATCCTCGACCTGGTTCTCTTCGCCGACCTCACAGAAGAACGCGCCGTCGCCCTTGCGCAACCATGCAAGGATCGGCCGGCCATCAAGCTTGCCTCGCCCCTGGAAGCAGATCTGCCATTCGGCATCGATCCGAACGAGCTTCAGGTGGGCAGGATAGGGAATGGACTTGTAGATAAGGCGCGCCAAGGCGATCTCCTGTGATGTTTCACAGCAGCATGCTGCTCGAGTTTTTACAGTGACGGCCGCATCGCCGGTGGATGACGAATTAAGATTTCCGCGCTGGTGGCCAGACCGGCGGACGGTGCTCGTAGCAGTACCAGTTCGGAGCTGCCCTGCCATGGGCGAAGCCGAAGCCGCCCCACTTCTTGCAGCCGGGATGCTCACAGAGATGCACGAACGGGCCGCTTTCCGGTTTCTTGATGGCGCCGACTTCGTCACTCATGCTGCATGTCTTCCTAATGCGTCTGTTCTATAAATGTTCTCATTGAGGCAAGGAGTCAACGACCAGTTCTGGGGATGCCTAATGAAGCTTTTGCGGCCGGATGATTACGCCGGCAGATTCCTCGGACATGCGGCGCTCGGCGTCGAGGGCGAACCAATGGTTATGAGCAAGTTCGATCAGGGCCTCGGCCACTTCCTCGCGTGACCAACCGGCTGCCGCGCCCCGATCGGCGAGCAAAAGGAAGTCGCCCTCCATCGCAACCTGGCAATTAAGATCTCGGTCCGGATGGCGGGTCGAACATTTGGGTGCGGTTATTTTGGGCATGGCAATCCTCCTGCGTAGGAGGGTAGGGCAGCTGGACACTTTTTCAAAAAGCATAATGAAAAAGCTGGACAGGTTAGTGTCCAGCTTTCCGGCAAGTCATTGATTTCGGCTAATTGAGGTGGCCCGCCTCCGGATGCCACCAAGAGCGCCTCACGCGGTTTTTTTTACCACCATTTTTTCAATGAAGTATGCCCGCCCCACGTCAGTCAAAGTCAAAAACTCGGCGACTGAGCCGTCAGTGGTCCTTGAAACATAGGCCTTAATCAATCCAAGCGCACCGAGCTGGATTTTGATTCGCGTAAGGTCGGTCTGATTTAAACGGGCGGGCGGGTAGAATTCACCGGCTTCCTCGATCACCATTCCAAGCCCTTGAAGAACAACACCGTCGGTCCTTGCGGTCTCCAGCTTGCTTGCAACTCCTAAAAAGATCTGCTCCCAGGACAATTCTATCTCTCGGGCCGTATAAACATATTTGACGCGTACCCCAGTTCCGTGTTTGTGCTTCGAATCATAGCGGACCAAGAACTTGTCGCTGAGATCGGCCAGGTCTTTCAACTTCGGCGCTGATGCAGCCTTAAGTACAGCAATCTCTGATTTGAGCTCCGCATTTTCTTCAAGTAGGCGGTTGGTTTGCCCCAGCAAGACATCGGATGCAATTGCGTCTCCCCTGACCCATCCTGTCTGAGGAAAATCGTTGAACGCGTGCAACAGCGCCTTTAGAACGAGGGGCTCTAAATGGTAACGGTTCTTCCAAGACTTGACCAACCGGCCCGTCATCGTCTTTTCGCGAAACGTGTTCAAAGCGATTAGAGCTTCCGCATTCGGTTCGCTTTTCCCCATCGGAATGGATGCGGGATCTTCATGAACGAATGCTAAAACTGTCTTCCCCATTCCCACGGCATAGTCATACTCGCGTTCTGTGAAACTGACCCCTTCCCGATCTACGGATCCATATCGCCCCCCCAAGATCAGCAGGTAGTAATCGCATTCATCAATTACCCGCTTGATATAGTCCATTTGGTCAACGTCAGTCGCTGGGAAGAGCTCCATACCGGCCGGGATGTGTTTCAGATCAAGGATGTTGCGAATCGCATCCTGCCGCTCTTCGGCCAGATCACGGAATGTGGAGGATACGAATATTTGATACTTCTTGTTCGCCATTCCGCTCTCGCTAACTTTCTCTGAAGTTGATCTCTAGTTGAGCGTCTACGTAGATTCAACTTTTTGCGCGAGACAAGCACTGAAAAAAAGATAAAACATGCACCTATGGAGGCTGTGTCTCACAATCCCGCAAGCAACTGATTTCAGGCCCTTACCTCACTCCGGCATGGGGCACCATGCCCACGGCAGCGGGGGGCTGGCGAGGGGCCAGCCACGCTCTAGGCTGTGTGCCGCGAAACGGTCAGAGATTTGCCGCTTCGTGGTTTGGAAAAGTAGTATCTGAATGGTCGTCTTCAACAAAGGAACGCGACATGACCCTACTTCAAGCCACCTACCTGATGATCGCAATCTCGTACGTGGCAGCCGCAGCAGCTTTAAGTTTGCCGCATTGAGCAAGTCTGTAGAGCCCTCGTGCGAAAGCAGGAGGGCTTTTCTGCGCCCCTGATCAGGCCACGCATGTAGCCAGCGAGAGAACAAACCGGAACATGCTGCACGGATTTTGCACGTTTCAGCCGTGCAATTCAGGTTTTGTTCCGTGCACTCACGTCATCTCGCGCACGGTAAACCGCTGGCATTATTGGCTTAAGCGTCTGAATTCTCTAGGAGAAAATGGTGCTGCTAGAGAGATTTGAACTCTCGGCCTCTCCCTTACCAAGGGAGTGCTCTACCCCTGAGCTATAGCAGCATCTCGCGGCCGGTTCGTTGACAAGCCGCATCAAGCGAGGCGGCTATTGCCATAGCTGGACGGGGAGCGCAAGCAGCATTTTGAAGTTTTCGCTGTTGTCCTGTGAGAAAATCCGTTTCGGCTTCCGAACCCCCTGCTTTTGCGCTAATGCATCCACCATGCAAACAGACGACAAGAAAAGCGCTGAGGGCGAAGCTTCGTTGACCGAGCCGGAGAGCGCGCCGGCAAAGCGCCGGCAAAAGGATACGACCGAGCAGGACCTGAGGAAGGCGCGCCTCGCCAAGACGCTGCGCGACAATCTCCTGCGCCGCAAGCAGCAGATGCGCGCGCGCCGGTCCGGGGCCCCCGACGAGGCGATCGGCCTGCCTGCCGCAAAAACGGACGAATCGGAAGATTAGTACGGGCAGTGCGCCGTTCGGCGGTCTTTCGTGGGAGCAGGCGGCCGTGGCTGCCATGCGTTCAAGGCACTTCTAATTTCGCGGCGTCTCCCCTAAAGAGGCGCCTTCAGATACACTTCACTTTTTTGGAAAGGCGGGCCAAGCCCGTTCGAGAGGCCTCATGGATCGCATCAGGATTGTAGGCGGGAATGAACTTCACGGGGTCATCCCGATTTCCGGCGCGAAGAATGCGGCCCTGCCGCTGATGATCGCATCGCTGTTGACCGACGATACGCTGACGCTGGAAAACGTTCCGCATCTGGCCGACGTCGAGCAGCTGATCCGCATCCTCGGAAACCATGGCGTCGATATCTCGGTCAACGGCCGGCGCGAGCGCCAGGGCGAAAGCTACGCCCGCACGATCCATTTCACCTGCCGCAACATCGTCGACACCACGGCGCCTTACGAGCTCGTGTCGAAGATGCGCGCGAGCTTCTGGGTCATCGGCCCGCTTCTGGCGCGTGAAGGCAAGGCCCGTGTTTCGCTGCCGGGCGGCTGCGCCATCGGCACGCGTCCGGTCGACCTGTTCATTGAGGGCCTGCAGGCGCTCAGCGCCAACATTGAGATCGACAGCGGCTACGTCAACGCGACGGCCCCGGCCGGCGGCCTGATCGGCGCGCGTTATACCTTCCCGAAAGTTTCCGTCGGCGCCACCCACGTGCTGATGATGGCAGCGACACTTGCCAACGGCACCACCGTGCTTGGCAACGCCGCGCGCGAGCCTGAGGTTGTCGACCTTGCCAACTGCCTGAACGCCATGGGCGCAAAGATCACCGGCCAGGGCACCGCGACGATCACCATTGAGGGCGTGCGCTCGCTGTCGGGCGCCCGTCACCGCGTCCTGCCTGACCGCATCGAGACTGGCACCTACGCCATGGCCGTTGCCATGACCGGCGGCGACGTCATCCTCGAAGACACCGACATGGCGCTGCTCGACACCGCGCTGGAAGCGATCCGCCGCGCCGGCGCCGAGATCACCGAGACCAACAGCGGCATCCGCGTCGTGCGCAACGGTGCGGGCATCAAGCCGGTCGATATCGTCACCGATCCCTTCCCGGGCTTCCCGACCGACCTGCAGGCGCAGTTCATGGGCCTGATGACCATGGCGAAGGGCACGTCGCATATCACTGAGACGATCTTCGAAAACCGCTTCATGCACGTGCAGGAGCTTGCCCGCCTTGGCGCCAAGATCTCGCTGTCGGGCCAGACCGCCAAGATCGAGGGCGTCAGCCGGCTGAAGGGCGCGCCCGTGATGGCAACCGACCTTCGTGCCTCGGTCTCGCTTGTCATCGCCGGCCTTGCGGCGGAAGGCGAGACCATGGTGTCGCGCGTCTACCATCTCGACCGCGGCTTCGAGCGGTTGGAAGAAAAGCTCACCCGTTGCGGCGCCCATGTCGAGCGCGTCAGCGACTGATTTGAGCCGTCGCGCCTGATGCCGTTGCGGTTTCAGGCGCGACGTCCTATGTCCATTTCAATTGTGGCACGCAAAATGTGCGACGAAAGCGAAAGGAATGGATGGCATGGATGGTCTGAAGCTGCTGGCGCTCGATGAAGAGGATCTGGCCGTCGTCTCCGCCCACGTCCAGGATGCCGTGTTCAAGGTTTCCGGGCTGGAATACGATGCGCGCCGCAAGCAGTTTTCGCTCAGCGTCAACCGGTTCGTCTGGGAGATGGCCGATGGCAAGCGCCGTTCCTTCGAGCGCCGGCGCGCCGTCATCCTGTTCAAGCGGGTGGGTGCGGTGCGTTCGCTCGGTTTTGATCGTGGCAATGGCGAGGCCGTGCTCGACCTGCTGGCAGTAACATTCAAGGTCGCCGGCGAGGGGCCGGAAGGCACAGTCGAACTCGTTCTTGCCGGCGACGCGTCCATTGCCCTTGATGTGGAATGCATCGAGGTGCAGCTTGCAGATACCGGCGGGGCATGGGAAACCGCTTTCAAGCCCCGGCATCCCGAAGGCGTTTGAGCTCCGCGACACAGGCATACGACAAGGACATTTTGCGTTGGCAATCAGGCTGAACTATCTCGACGGTAACTTCGAACAGCAGTTCGCGGCGTTTCTGACCACCAAGCGTGAAGTTTCCGAGGACGTCAATGCGGCGGTGAAGGCCATCATCGACGATGTGCGTCTGCGCGGCGATGAGGCGGTGGCGGAATATTCCGCCCGCTTCGACGGTATCGACTTCGCGACGACGCCGATGCGCGTCAGTCCCGAGGAAATCGATGCGGCGATCCAGGTGGTCGAGCCGGAAGTGCTGGGCGCGCTCAAGGTTGCGGCCGTTCGCATCGAGTCGCATCATGCCCGCCAGCGGCCGAAGGACGATATCTACGAGGATACGATGGGCGTCGGCCTCGGCTCACGCTGGACGGCGGTCGATGCCGTCGGGCTCTACGTGCCCGGTGGCACGGCGAGCTATCCAAGCTCGGTGTTGATGAACGCGCTGCCGGCCAAGGTCGCCGGTGTCGAGCGCATCGTCATGGTTGTGCCGGCCAATGGCGGCAAGATCAACCCGGCTGTGCTGGCGGCAGCGCGTCTTGCCGGCGTCGAGGAAATCTACCGCATCGGCGGTGCGCAGGCCGTGGCAGCCCTTGCCTATGGCACCGCCACCATCGCGCCGGTCGCAAAGGTCGTCGGCCCGGGCAATGCCTATGTGGCTGCCGCCAAGCGCCAGGTCTTCGGCACCGTCGGTATCGACATGATCGCCGGCCCGTCGGAAGTGCTCGTCATCGCCGACCGCGACAATGATCCGGATTGGATCGCTGCCGATCTCCTGGCGCAGGCCGAACACGACGTCGGCGCCCAGTCGATCCTGATCACCGATGATGCCGCCTTCGGCGAGGCCGTCGAGGCGGCGGTCGAACGCCAGTTGAAGACGCTGCCGCGTGCCGAGACGGCTTCTGCGAGCTGGCGCGATTTCGGCGCGATCATCCTGGTGCCGGATCTGGAAAGGGCGATACCGCTTGCAAACCGCATTGCCGCCGAACACCTGGAGCTGGCGCTTGCCGATCCCGAGCCGATGGTCGCGAAGATCCGCAATGCCGGCGCCATCTTTGTCGGACGCCACACGCCTGAAGTTATCGGCGATTATGTCGGCGGTTCGAACCACGTGCTGCCGACGGCCCGCTCGGCGCGCTTCTCCTCCGGCCTCGGTGTTCTCGACTATATGAAGCGCACATCGATCCTGCGCCTCGATGCGGAGCAGCTTCGCATCCTCGGGCCGGCGGCAATCGCTTTGGCGCGCTCCGAAGGGCTTGAGGCCCATGCGCGCTCGGTCGCGATCCGCCTCAATCTCGGGGATGCGGGATGAAGGCAGACCGCAATCAGCGCCTCTGCGATGTCGTACTGGACGAGACGATCGGCCGTTCGACGCCAGACGTGGAGCATGAGCGCGCGGTTGCGATCTTCGATCTTCTCGAAGAAAACCTGTTCGAGCCGGTCGGCCATCCGGGCGGCCCCTACAAACTCAATCTCTCCTTGATGGACGCCAAGCTGGTCTTTGCGATCTCGACCGAGAAGGGATCCGACGTAGCCACCCATATTCTCTCGCTGACACCGTTTCGCCGCATCGTGAAAGACTATTTCCTGATCTGTGAAAGCTACTACGAGGCGATCCGCTCGGCGACGCCGAGCCAGATCGAAGCGATCGACATGGGGCGTCGCGGCATCCACAACGAGGGTTCGCAGACGCTGATGGATCGCCTGTCAGGCAAGATCCGGCTCGACTTCGACACCGCCCGCCGCCTGTTCACGCTCGTCTGCGTGCTCTACTGGCGCGGATGACGGCGGAGACCGGAATGACGGGAACCGCGACGCGCCAACTGACAACGCCACGCTCCGTTCTCTTCATGTGCGGCATGAACGCGATCCGCTCGCCGATGGCGGAGGCTCTCGCCAAGGCGGCGTTGCCCCCAGGTACGTATGTTGCCTCGGCCGGCGTGCGCCACGGCGAGCGCGATCCCTTCGTCGACGTGGTGCTGGACGAGGTCGGGCTGTCCATCGGGCGGCATCAGCCGCGCACGCTCGACGAGCTCGAGGACGATTATTTCGACCTCATCGTCACGCTGGCGCCGGAGGCTCATCACCTGGCGCTGGACCTGACGCGCTCCATGGCCGTCGACGTGGTCTATTGGCCGACGCCGGACCCGACGGTTGCCACCGGCACGCGCGAGCAGATCGTCGATGCCTATCGCGCCGTTCGCGATCACCTGGCCACGCTGATTAATCGCCGTCTGGTAGTGGCGCCCGCGGACGAAAAGGCCTAATACCAACCTCGGCCGACGCTTTTGGTGCCCGGACGCGCCGACAATCCCGACCGGACGGCTTGGCACCGGTTGCGGTTTTCTCCTTGGCAAAGAGCTAAATCGCTCCGGCGCAATCGTTCAATATCAGCGCAGGTTGGTATCAGGCAGTACAAAAGCGGAAAAGCCGGCGCAAAGCGGTTCACAAATCCTCGTCGATTGTGTAGTTTCCGGCGAATTTTTCGGGATGCGTGTCGTATCGCCGAACAAACACAGAAAGAACAGTCCTACATGGCGAAAGAAGAAGTCCTCGAATTCCCGGGCGTGGTCACGGAATTGCTTCCTAATGCGACCTTCCGCGTGAAGCTCGAAAATGAACATGAAATTATTGCCCACACCGCAGGCCGCATGCGCAAGAACCGTATCCGCGTTCTGGCCGGCGACAAGGTGCTCGTCGAAATGACGCCCTATGACCTGACCAAGGGTCGCATCACCTACCGCTTCAAGTAAACCGCCGACAGGTGGCTTCATCATATCTCTGGGGTGACGGCGCGTTCCGATGACAACGGCTCAAAAACTGATATTGGCGTCCGGTTCGCCGCGTCGCGTCGAGCTTTTGGCCCAGGCAGGCATCGAGCCTGCGCGCCTGATGCCGATGGATCTCGACGAGACGCCGAAGCGTTCCGAGCATCCGCGCTCGCTGGCGCGTCGTCTTTCGGCCGAGAAGGCGAAGGCGGCGCTGGCCGCGATCAAGGGTGAGGCCGGTTGGGATGGCAGCTATATCCTGGCGGCCGACACGGTCGTCTGCGTCGGCAGGCGCATCCTGCCGAAGCCCGAGCTCGTCAGCGAAGCGTCGAGCGCCCTGCATTTGCTGTCTGGCCGCAGCCACCGGGTCTATACGGGCGTCTGCCTGATCACGCCCGACAAAGCGCTGCGCCAGAAGGTGGTCGACACCAAGGTCCGCTTCAAGCGTCTTTCCGGTTTCGACATCGAGAGCTATCTTGCCTCCGGCCAATGGCGTGGCAAGGCAGGGGCCTACGGCATCCAGGGCATCGCCGGCAGCTTCGTCGTCAAGCTCGTCGGCTCCTACAGCAATGTCGTCGGCCTGCCGCTCTATGAGACCGTCGGCCTTTTGGTCGGTGAAGGCTACGACGTTCACAATCGTTGGCTGGAAGGCTGAAGGCAGTGACGGACGAAGACAAGAAAAGCGGCTCGAACGTCGCACCCTTGCGCGCACCGCGTCCTTGCCCCGAATGCGCTCGCCCCTCGCACCGCGAGCACTATCCCTTCTGCTCGGATCGCTGCCGCAATGTCGACCTCAACCGCTGGCTCTCGGGCTCCTACGCCATTCCTGTGGCAGACGACGAGTCGAAAGCCGACGACGACGATCGCTGACCGCGATCTGCCTGAATATCCTCAGTTTTTCGGCTTTTTCCACACTCTTTGAAATAACTGCCAAAAAACTTTCATTTGGTGCTGGACACCGCCGAACATCATGTTATAACCCCGCTCGCTTCCGGGGCACAAACAACGCCCCGAGGGTTCCGAGAGGAACCGCTGCCCGCAACGGCAGGATGCCCGGATAGCTCAGTTGGTAGAGCAGCGGATTGAAAATCCGCGTGTCGGTGGTTCAAATCCGCCTCCGGGCACCATTTCCCCAATGGTCCAATTACACTCAAATTTTCTCGTCCTGCGCAGTCTGATGTCTGTGTTGGTGCGGTCTGCTTTGCCACGGATGTCATTCGCCGAATGTTCGAGCTCAAGCCGAGGCGAAACACCCGTCGTTAACCAATTGTTAACCATGTCGGCTCAACCTCGTTCATTGATAGCAGATTGTGCACGGATCCGATGGGATCATGCCAGTCGGACGTTTCAAGCCTGGGTCGTTTCAGGCATGCCGCGCCCCAAAAGCAGACGCATTCGTTCATTCCTGAGGGAGTAGAGGCAAGGATGTACGAAATGGCAGATCACATGATGAAAATGCTGATGAGCATCATGGCAGCGCTGTCGCTCGGTTCGCTGCTGTTTCTGATGGCTGTTCTGTAAAGCGCGTCGCGATCATAAGGGCCCGCGCTTCAAGCTTTCGTTCCTTCGCGGTACCGCTATCGCGAAAACGCTGAACATTTTTGCACGAAACGACATGCTGCTGCGAGAAGGCAGGTTCTGCCTTCATGTCTGCGCCTCATGCAGCGCTGCGTCTCTTCAAAAGCCCTTAGGCTGCGATCGCAGCTTGAAAGGTTGAATATTCCGCCTTTTAACCAGATGCGATCCACAGGCCGTACCTGGCGCCAGGCCCGTCAGGGATAGAGATAAAACTCGTCCCAGCTGTCGCGAGGCACGAGTTCGCCGATCTTGTATTCGAAGGACAGGATATCCAGGTGCTCGGCGTCGGTCAGGCACTTGAACTTCAGCTTGTACCATTCGCCCTTGCTGCGGAAGACCGCGCCAGGTGCCTTCATCTTGTCTTCTTTCATGACCGGTTCGGCGAAGGTGTAGGCGATCACCTTGTCCGGCTTGAAGGTCGACTTGTCGGCGTTGATGCGCTCCATCGCCTCGGTGTCGCAGCGCTGCTCCAGCCGGGTCTGCGGATCGAGCTTTTCGAACTGGCGCACCAGGGACTGATCCATCGCCAGCGCCGGGGAAAATGTGGCGGCGAAGATGAGCGGGTACGCGACTGTCTTCATGCTGGACGGTTTCCTGATTGTGCAAGGGGCGGCCGCGGCAAATCACCGCCGTGGCGCAACGTCGGTTTCAGGTAAGCTTTGTGGCCATACCAAGGCACGGACCACGTTTCCGAAAGGTGGATCACGTTTCGGAAACATCGATCCATTCGGCGCCGGTCAATTCGACGATGCGCTGCGGATTGATATGAACGGCCGCATTGGTGGCGCCGGCGGCGGGAACGACAATGTCGTAGGCCTTGAGCGACAGGTCGCAATAGATGCTGTGGGGCTTGGCAAGGCCGAACGGGCAGACGCCGCCGACCGGATGCCCGGTTTCCGCCTCGACCTCGTCGAAGCCGAGCATGCGGGCCTTGGTGCCGAAGCGGGCCTTGTATTTCTTGTTGTCGAGCCGCGCATCGCCGCGGGTCACGATCAGGATCACGTCGTCGCCGACGCGAAGTGCGAGCGTCTTGGCGATCTGGGCTGGTTCGACGCCGTGTCCTTCGGCGGCCAGCGCCACGGTGGCCGTGCTCTGTTCGAGTTCGATGACGTCGATATCCGGCGCGCGCTCGGAGAAGAACTGTTTGACGGAGGTAAGGCTCATGATGGGACTTCAGGCTCTGGCAATGGTCTGGGGATGGCAAAAGAGCGGACGAACGCCTTTAGGCCGCGGCAGCGCTGCCGACGGCGAGGCTGTCTCAATCGTCGTTGGAGGCGTCAAGGTTTTCGGGGCGCGTGCCTTCCTGCTGTGTCGGCAGGTAGCCATGGGTGGTGAACCAGTTTTCGAGGATCGCCGCGATTGCCTGCTCGCGCGTCAGCTTGCCGGGATGATCGGCCATGAACGCCTTCAGCGCCGTCTCGATGTTGTCGGTGTGGAGCTCGCTCATGATGTCTTCCTTCCGTTGGTCTCGGCACGGCCCGCCGGGTGGCGAGCCGTCCGACTTGGATGCGTGGCGCTATGTCGTCACGCCTGTTTGACGATGCGGATCAGCACCAGGAGGATGACCGCGCCGATCGTCGCGTGCAGGATCGCGGAAAGCACGCCCGTTCCGAGGCTGATGCCGATGGCGGGAAAGAGGAAGCCGGCGATGAAGGCGCCGATGATGCCTACGACCATGTTGCCGATCAGGCCGAAGCCGAATCCCTTGACGATCAGGCCGGCAAGCCAGCCGGCGATCGCACCGACAATCAGGAATACGAGAATGCTTTCGATACCCATGAATGGTTCCCTTTGCGTTGGACCTCCTGCATGTTTCGTCTAGCCGGTTTGCGGATAAAACATGCAGCATTCAAAGTGCTACAGCGACCTTTGTGCGGCCGCAGGACGCGCGGTGCTGTAGAGGGAAAGATAGACCAGGATTTCAAATCAGATAGGGGGCAATTTCATCGCGCGGCGATTTTTTGGATGAATACGGAGATTTGTTCCAGGCAATCCAATGCCACGCGTCGAAATGGGCGCTCAAAGAATGCCGTCACACGCGCCGCATGACCCTTGTCTGTGGTCGATGCCGATCCATGGAAGCGCGGATATAATGAAAACATGCAGAGCAACGGTCGTTGCTCTGCATGTTGCTTTTGAGGTACGGCCGAGAGCGTATCAGACGATGCCGCCGCCACCGCCGGCGACGGCCGGTCGCTCACCGGCCACCCTGGCGCGGTAGCCGCTCGCCCGATAGGTCGCAACCGGTGCTATCGCCCCACCGCCTTCGAGGCGTGCCATCGCGAGGATTGGTTCGACGTCGGTGCGAAACGCACCCTTCAGCGTTTCCGTTGCCATCAGCGCGTCGTTGTCCTGCTGGAAACCGTCGAGTGCCGCGCGGTCGACGAGGAGCGCCTGCGCATAGGCGCGGCAGACCTCCATCGCGCTGGTCATCAGGCTTTCGATCGGATCGGTGACATTGTGGCTCTGGTCGAGCATGTGAGCCGGCTCAAACCCTTCCGCGCCACGCGCCTCCGCATCGACGAGTTCGTTGAAGACGAGAAACAGGCGGTAAGGATCGATCGAGCCGGTATCGAGGTCGTCGTCACCATATTTCGAATCGTTGAAGTGGAAGCCGCCGAGTTTCTTGAACTGGATCAGCCGGGCGACGATCATCTCGATATTGACGTTGGGTGCGTGGTGGCCGAGGTCGACAAGGCAGAATGCCTTGGGGCCGAGTTCCTGGGCGATCAGATAGTTGGTGCCCCAGTCCTGGACGACGGTCGAATAGAAGGCCGGCTCGAACATCTTGTGTTCGGTGAAGACGCGCCAGTCCTCGGGAAGTGCGGCGTACACCGATTTCATCGCATCGAGGTAACGCTCGAACGACTTGGTGAAGTTGCTCTGGCCGGGAAAGTTGGAGCCGTCGCCGACCCAGACGGTCAGTGCCTTCGAGCCGAGCTGCCGGCCGATGTCGATGCATTCGAGATTGTGCTCGACTGCCTGGGCGCGCGTCGCCGCGTCGCTGTGCGACAGCGAACCGTACTTGTAGGAATGCGCCTGTCCGGGTGCGTCCGAAAAGGTGTTGGAGTTCATCGCGTCGAAGCCGAGGCCGAGGGCGGCGCCCTTCTGCTTCAGTTCGGAGATGTCGCTGACCTTGTCCCAAGGGATGTGCAGCGAGACGTTGGGCGTTGCCCGGGTCAACTGCTGGATGACGGCGCAATCTTCGAGCTTGTCGAAAATGTTGCGCGGCTCGCCCTTGCCGGGAAAGCGGGCGAAACGCGTGCCGCCGGTGCCCACGCCCCAGGAAGGCACGGCGACGCCATAGGCTGCGACCTTGCGCTTGATGGCGTCTATGTCGACGCGGCGGCGGGCCAGTCTTTCGCCAAGGCTGGCATAATCCTCGCGAAGAGCCGCCTCGCGCCGTTGGTTTTCCGCTTCGACGACGGTCTTGCCGATCATGGTATTCATCAAAATCTCCGGCTCAGCGGGTGAACGACTGGGCGTTGCCCGCGTCGACGTTGACGATGTTGCCGGTCGATTTCGCCGACATGTCGGAGGCGAGGAAGTAGATCGCCTCGGCGATATCCTCCGGGAACACGCTGAGCTTCAGCATCGAGCGTTCGCGGTAGTGCGCTTCGAGATCGTCGACATCCATCTTGTAGGCGGCGGCGCGCTGTTCTTTCCACTCGCCGGTCCAGATTTTAGAGCCGCGCAACACGGCGTCCGGGTTGACGACGTTGACGCGGATCTGGGCAGACGCGCCTTCGAGCGCCAGGCAGCGAGCGAGATGGATTTCGGCCGCCTTGGCCGTGCAATAGGCCGATGCGCCGGGCGAGGCGGCAAGGCCGTTCTTCGAGGCGACGAAGACGACGTTGCCGCCAGCCTTCTGGTTGCGGAAGACGCGGAAGGCTTCACGCGAGACAAGGAAATAGCCCGTCGCGAGAATGTCCATGTTCTTGGTCCAGAGCGCCAGCGTCGTGTCCTCGACGGTGGCGGAGGAGGCAAGGCCGGCGTTGGAGACCAGGATGTCGAGGCCGCCGAAGGCAAGCAACGTGTCGCCGAAGCCGGCTTCGACGGCCGCTTCGCTGGTCACGTTCATGCTGATTGAACGCACGAAATCCTTGCCATGGCTGCCCGCAAGCTCGCTTTCGGCAGCAGCCAGCGCCGTCTCGTCGATGTCCGCGATGACGACGCAAGCGCCTTCCTGCATCAGCCGATGGGCCGTCGCCTTGCCGATGCCGCCGGCGCCGCCGGTGACCAGCGCGATGCGGCCGGCCAGGCTCTTCGGCTTCGGCATGCGCTGGAGCTTGGCCTCCTCGAGCAGCCAGTACTCGATGTCGAAGGCTTCCTGCTCCGGCAGGCCGACATAGGTCGAAACCCCGGAGGCGCCGCGCATGACATTGATGGCGTTGACGTAGAACTCGCCGGAGATGCGGGCCGTCGCCTTGTCCTTGGCAAAGGTGATCATGCCGACACCGGGCACGAGATAGACGACCGCGTTCGGATCGCGCATGGCAGGGCTGTCTGCGTGCTTGCAGCGTTCGTAATACGCGGCGTAGTCGGCGCGATAGGCGTTGATCGCATCAGGCAGCCCGGCCAGCGTCGTGTCGACATCCGGGTTTGCCGGATCGAAATCGACGACCAACGGCCGGATCTTGGTGCGCAGGAAATGGTCCGGGCAACTGGTGCCGAGCGCTGCCAGCGGCTTCAGGTCGCGCGCGGCAACAAAATCGAGCACGGCCTGGCTATCGTCAAAATGGCCGACTTTCTTCTCGTCGGTGCTGATAAGGCCGCGGATTACCGGCATCAGGCGTTTGGCGATTGCCGCTCGCTCGGCCGCCTCTAGCGTCGGCTTGATGGCGCCGCCAAAGGCTGCGCCGACATTGTATTCCTCGAACCAACCGATCGCGACATTGATGATCTCGATCGTCGTCTCATAGGCCTCTTTTGCCGTGTCGCCCCAGGTGAACAGGCCGTGGCTTTCAAGGATGACGCCGCGCGCCTGCGGGTTCTTGGCGCAGAAATCGCTAAGCCACAGACCGAGCTCGAAACCGGGCCGCTTCCAGGGCAACCAGCCGATCTCGCCGCCGAACAGGTTGTCGGTCAGGTTTTGACTGTCCTTGCTCGCCGCAATCGCGATGATGGCATCGGGATGCATGTGGTCGACATGTTTTTTCGGCACATAGGCGTGCAGTGGCGTGTCGATCGAGGCCGCACGCGGGTTGAGATCGAAGGTGCAGTGGGGGAGATAGCTTACCATCTCGTCTTCGAACGCGACGCCGCGATAGATGCCCTTCAGTGCATTGAGCTTGTCCATGTAGAGCGTGGCGAAGCCGTCCAGCTTGATCGTGCCGACGTCGCCGCCGGAGCCCTTGACCCAGAGAACCTCGACCATTTCTCCGCTCAGCGGATCCTTTTCCATCACCTTGGCCGAGGTGTTGCCGCCGCCGTAATTGGTGATGCGCTTGTCGGAGCCGAGCAGGTTCGAGCGATAGAGCAGACGCTCTGGCTCGCTCATGCCCGCAGCCGTCGCATCATCCCAAAGGTTTGCAAGTCCCGCGCCCTGCTGCTTGTCGAGCATCTCGAATTCCTCCCGGTCCGTTGCCTCGCAGCTTGGCGGCCGCGTGGAGATGTGGTTGGCATCAGATCACATGGGTCGAAAGTCGTTGTCAATCAAAAACGATCAAATTCGCGCATATCGCACTGCACAATGAAAAAATATGATTGATTGTGATTGACAATGTTTGGTCGTGATGGAAGCATGCACATTATCGGAGGAGCGGATGCACGAGAAAGAAAGACATCGGATCATTCTGTCGGCGGTTCAGGAAAAGCCCGTCGTCACGGTGCCGGAACTGGTCGACTTGACCGACAGTTCCGAGGCGACGATCCGGCGCGATATCGCAGCACTCCATGTCCAGAAGCGACTGCGACGCGTGCGCGGCGGGGCCGAAGCGATCAATCCGCCGCAATTCGTCGGGCTGGCTGGCCGCCCCTTCAAGGTCAATGAGAGCCTGCATGCGCGGGAGAAGCAGGCGATCGCCAAGGAAGCTGTGGCGCTCTGTGAAGACGGCGAGCCGATCATCATCAATGGCGGCACGACCACCTTTCAGATGGTGCACTTTCTGACCAATCGCCGGATGCAGGTCTTCACCAACTCGTTTCCGATCGCCGAGCATCTGCTCAAGCATTCGAAGAACACGGTGATGCTGTCGGGCGGCACGATCTACCGCGAGCAGAACATCATCTTGAGCCCCTTCGACAATGACGTGACGCGCAATTTCTATGCGCGCCGAATGTTCATGGGCGCCCAGGGGCTCGGTCCGCTCGGCCTGATGGAGGCGGATCCGCTGCTGATCCAGGCCGAACAGAAATTGATCGATCAGGCCGACGAACTCGTCGTGCTGGTCGACTCCTCGAAATTCCACAAGCGCTCCAGCCTCATCCTGTGCGGGTTGAAGCGGATCGCCACTGTGATCACGGATTCGGGCATCGAGGACAGGCATGCCGCGATGCTCGAAAATGCCGGCGTGCGCCTGGTGATCGCCAGTGCCAGGGCCGGCACGGATGCGGAGACTGCGTCCTCGACCGCTTGAGACGGCCGAGGGGAGGGGAAGATCGGTATCGGTTGCAAAAGGCCGGGCCGGTTTTGAATTGGAGAAGGTCAGTACCGGACGATGCGGTCATCCCGATCGCGTTCCGGTCCATGGGAGGAGTCGAAATGAAGATCCTGAAATCATTGATGGTCACGGCCGCCGTTTCGCTGGCGTTGATGGCCAATGCCGCGCATGCGGAAAACAAGAAGATCGCGCTCGTCGTCAAGGCGCTCGGCATCGGCTTCTTCGAGGCCGCCAACAAGGGCGCGCAGGAAGCCGCCAAGGAACTGGGCAATGTCGAGGTGATTTACACCGGCCCGACGACGACGACCGCCGAAGGCCAGATCGAAGTGATCAACTCGCTGATCGCCCAGAAGGTCGATGCCATCGCCGTTTCCGCCAACGACACCGACGCGCTGGTTCCGGCGCTGAAGAAGGCGATGGACCGCGGCATCAAGGTCATCTCCTGGGATTCGGGCGTTGCCAAGGACGGCCGCCTGATGCACCTTAACCCGTCTTCGAGCCCGCTGATCGGCAACATGATCATCAAGCTCGCCGCCGACAATCTGCCGGAAGGTGGCGATGTCGCCGTGCTCTCGGCAACCGCGACCTCGACCAACCAGAACGTCTGGATCGAGGAAATGAAGAAGGTTCAGGGCAACTACAAGGGCATCAATGTCGTTGCGACCGTCTACGGTGATGATCTGGCCGACAAGTCCTATCGTGAAACGCAAGGGCTCATTCAGTCCTATCCGAACCTGAAGGCGATTATCGCGCCGACCTCTGTCGGTATCGTCGCCGCGGCGCAAGCTGTCACCGACGCTGGCAAGGTTGGCCAGATCAACGTCACCGGCCTTGGCCTTCCCTCGGAAATGGCCGGCCACGTGAAGTCGGGCGCATCCAAGTCCTTCGCGATCTGGAACCCGATCGATCTCGGCTACTCCGCAACGATGATCGCCAATGATCTCATCAACGGTGCGGAAGCCAAGCCGGGTGCGGAACTGAAAATGGGCCGAATGGGCGCCGTCAAGCTCGACGACAACAATGAAGGCGCCATGGCCGACCCGTTCGTCTACGACGCCTCGAACGTCGAAGAGTTCGCCAAGATCTTCTGATCGGCGAGGGGCGTTTGATCGCATCCGCCCCTCATCCGCCTGCCGGCACCTTCTCCCCGCTTACGGGGAGAAGGGACAAGCGGCATACTCGCCCGTCCCCCTGCCACCAGTGAGTGGCTGGTTCCCAACGGACACCCTCTCCCCGCGAGCGGGGAGAGGGTTGGGGTGAGGGGCCATTTTCAGACTGCGGTGCGCTCGGTGTGAGGCACACAAATCAGGCGGAACTGAACTTGCTGCAGGATACGACCACATCGCGGATGAAACCCGCCATCGCGCTCGAGGGGATTTCCAAGTCCTTTCCCGGCGTCAAGGCATTGTCCGATGTTTCGCTGTCGCTTTACCCGGGCTCGGTCACGGCGCTCGTCGGCGAGAACGGCGCTGGCAAGTCGACCCTCGTCAAGATCCTGACAGGGATCTACCAGCCTGATGGCGGCAGCATCCGTGTCGCCGATACGGAAACGACGTTCCCGACAGCGCTTTCGGCCGCACGCGCCGGCGTCACCGCCATTCACCAGGAAACGGTGCTGTTCGACGAGTTGTCTGTTGCCGAAAACATCTTCCTCGGCCACGCCCCGCGCAACCGTTTCGGCCTGATCGACTGGAAGAAGCTGAATGCGGATGCGCGCGCGCTGCTGCATCGCGCCGGTGCCGATTTCGATCCGACCATCCGCCTGCGCGATCTCGGCATCGCCAAGAAACATCTGGTGGCCATCGCCCGGGCGCTCTCGGTCGACGCCCGCGTCGTGATCATGGACGAGCCGACGGCGGCGCTGTCGCACAAGGAAATTCACGAGCTCTATGCGCTGGTCGAACGGCTGAAGGCGGACGGCAAGGCGATCCTGTTCATCAGCCACAAGTTCGACGAGATCTTCCGCATCGCCGATCGCTACACCGTGTTTCGCGACGGAACGATGGTGGGCGAGGGGCTGATCGCCGACGTCGCCCAGGACGACCTCGTGCGCATGATGGTCGGCCGCGCCGTCGGCTCGGTCTATCCGAAGGAGGATGTCGCTATCGGCGAACCGGTGCTGACGGTCTCCGGCTACCGCCACCCGACCGAATTCGAGGACATCAACTTTGAACTGCGGCGCGGCGAGATCCTCGGTTTCTACGGGCTGGTCGGTGCCGGCCGTTCCGAATTCATGCAGTCGCTGATCGGCATCACCCGCCCGTCGGCGGGCGCCATCAGGCTCGACGGCGAGATCCTGGTGATCCGCAGCCCGTCGGAGGCGATCAGGAGCGGCATCGTCTATGTGCCGGAGGAGCGCGGCCGACAGGGCGCGATCATCGGCCTTCCTATCTTCCAGAATGTGACGCTGCCGTCCTTGTCTCGCACCTCACGCTCCGGCTTCCTGAAGCTTGCCAACGAGTTCGCGCTTGCACGGGAATATACCTCGAGGCTCGATCTGCGCGCAGCGTCGCTTGACCAGGATGTCGGCACGCTTTCGGGAGGCAACCAGCAGAAGGTGGTCATCGCCAAATGGCTGGCAACGAAGCCGAAGGTGATCATCTTGGACGAGCCGACCAAGGGCATCGACATCGGCTCGAAGGCCGCCGTGCACGCCTTCATGAGCGAACTTGCGGCCCAAGGCCTCAGCGTCATCATGGTCTCATCGGAAATTCCCGAGATCATGGGCATGTCGGATCGCGTCATCGTCATGCGCGAGGGTCGCATCGCCGGCCGCTTCGAGCGCAGCGAGCTGTCGGCGGAAAAGCTGGTGCGCGCGGCCGCCGGCATCACGGAGACCGCATGATGTCCAAGCTTCTGAAAAACCGTGAACTGCTCCTCGTCGGCGCGATCCTGGTGTTGATCGCCCTGATCGCCTGGCGCTTCCCACCTTTCGTCGCGCCCGCCAATCTGGCGCGTGTCTATAACGACACCTCGATCCTGATCATCCTGGCGCTCGGCCAGATGGCCGTCATTCTGACGCGCTGCATCGACCTTTCGATGGCGGCAAACCTGGCCCTTTCCGGTATGGTCGCGGCGATGCTGAACGCGGCCTTTCCCGGCCTGCCGATCCCGGTCATCATCCTGTCGGCGATGGCGCTTGGCGCGGTCCTCGGGATGGTCAACGGCGCGCTGGTCTGGAAGCTCGACATTCCGCCGATCGTCGTCACGCTCGGCACGCTCACCATCTATCGCGGCCTGATCTTCCTCTTGACCAACGGCAAGTGGATCAATGCCCATCAGATGAGCGATGCCTTCAAGAGCTTTCCACGCGCTGATCTTGCCGGCATTCCGGTGCTCTCCTGGCTGTCGGTCGTGATGGTCGCGGCGATGTTCCTGGTGATGACCCGCACCCCGCTCGGGCGTGCCTTCTTTGCCGTCGGCGGCAATCCGCATGCCGCGGTCTATACCGGTATCGATGTCGGACGCACCCGCTTCTTCGCATATTGCCTCTCCGGCACGCTGGCCGGCCTTTCCGGCTACCTCTGGGTGTCGCGTTATGCGGTCGCCTATGTCGATATCGCTGCCGGCTTTGAGCTCGACATCATCGCCGCCTGCGTCATCGGCGGCATCTCGATTGCCGGCGGCATCGGTTCGGTGCCGGGCGCAGTGCTCGGCGCGCTGTTCCTCGGCGTCATCAAGAACGCCCTGCCGGTGATCAACATCTCGCCCTTCGCCCAGATGGCGATCTCCGGCATGGTCATCATCATTGCCGTTGCCGTCAACGCGCGGGCCGAACGGCGCAAGGGTCGCGTCATCCTCAAAAAGGCGGAGGCTGTCTGATGGCCGAAACGCATCTCTCCCCCCGCAACATTCCCGATCGCCTGGAAGGGCGCGGCGCGCGCCTGCTGAAGAGCTGGGAAAGCCTGCTGCTCGTCGTCGCGTGTCTCATCTTCCTCGGCAATTCGCTGGCTTCGCCCTATTTCCTCGATCCGTGGAACCTGTCCGACGCCACCTTCAACTTTACCGAAAAGGCGATGATCGCCTTCGCCATGGCATTGGTGATCATTTCCGGCGAGATCGATCTGTCGGTCGCCTCGATCA
This sequence comes from Ensifer sp. GW823-FHT05D09, assembly GCF_058795755.1. NCBI lineage: Bacteria > Pseudomonadati > Pseudomonadota > Alphaproteobacteria > Hyphomicrobiales > Rhizobiaceae > Ensifer > Ensifer sp. GW823-FHT05D09. The sequence continues at coordinate 605,153 of NZ_JBXAIA010000001.1, forward strand.
TCGCGCTTGCCTCGACGGCGATGGGCTATGCTGTCCAGCTCGGTTTCGACACGCCGGCGTTGGTGATTGTCGGCCTGTCTGTCGGGCTGATCTGTGGTGTCGTCAACGGGCTGCTGATCACCGGCCTCGGCCTGCCGTCGATCGTCGTCACCATCGGCACCATGAGCCTGTTTCGCGGCCTGTCCTTCATCATCCTCGGCGACCAGGCGTTCACAGGCTATCCCGACAGCTTTGCCTGGTTCGGGCAGGGTTATGTCTGGTGGGTGTTCTCGTTCGAGTTCACGCTGTTCGTCGTGCTCGCCGTCATCTACGGCGTGGTGCTGCACAAGACCAATTTCGGCCGCGCCGTGTACGCGATCGGCAACAATCAGACCGCAGCGCTGTTCTCCGGCATCCGCGTCAACAGGGTGAAGTTCACGCTGTTCCTGCTGACAGGCCTGATGGCCGGGCTCGCCTCGATCTGCCTGACCTCGCGCCTCGGCTCCACCCGTCCGTCGATCGCGCTTGGCTGGGAACTGGAGGTCGTGACCATGGTGGTGCTTGGCGGCGTCAGCATTCTCGGCGGTTCCGGCACCATTCCGGGGGTGGTGCTCGCCGCCCTGATCATGGGCATGGTCACCTTCGGGTTCGGCCTTTTGAACGTACCGGGCATCGTCATGTCGATCTTCATCGGTTTGCTGTTGATCTCGGTGATCGCCCTGCCCATCCTGTGGCGCCGCGCCCGCCGCCGTCTCGCCCACTGAGGTTTCCATGGAAAAATACGCCTTTCGCATGCGGCTCAATCCGGGAATGGCCGCCGAATATACCGCGCGCCACGACGCCATCTGGCCGGAACTGGTGACGCTGCTGAAAGATGCGGGCGTCACGGATTACTCCATCCATCTCGACGAGGAGAACGATCTGCTCTTCGGCGTTCTCTGGCGCACGGACGATCATGGCATGGCCGATCTGCCGTCCCATCCGGTCATGCAGAAGTGGTGGGCCCATATGGCCGACATCATGGAAACCCATGGCGATAACGAGCCGGTCGCGGTGCCGCTCAAAACCGTCTTTCACATGAGCTGAGCCGATGCGGATCGTGGGCGTCATCGACATCGGCAAAACCAATGCCAAGGTCGCAGCGGTTGATCTCGATCGTTTCGAAGAGATTGCCGTGCGCAAGACTGCAAACGGTGTCGTCCGGAGCGATCCCTATCCGCATTTCGATGTCGACCATCTCTGGGCCTTCGTGCTCGATAGCTTGAAGGCGCTCAACGCCGAGTACCCCTTGCAGGCGATCTCGATCACCACCCACGGGGCGACGGCAGTCGTTCTCGACCAAGCCGGCGGACTTGCCTTGCCCGTGCTCGACTACGAATTTGGTGGGCCGGATATCCTGTCGGAAGCCTATGAGCGCGTTCGCCCGCCCTTTACTGAAACCGGGTCCGCCCGGCTGCCGATGGGGCTGAACGTCGGCGCGCAATTGTTCTGGCAGCAGCAGACCTTTCCCGATGCCTTTGCCCGGGTCGCGACAATCCTGACCTATGCGCAATACTGGACCTTCCGGCTGACGTGTGTGCGCGTCAACGAACTGACCTCGCTCGGTTGCCACACCGATCTCTGGAACCCGAGGGCCGGCACCTTCTCGACCCTGGTGGACAGCCAGGGTTGGGGCCAACTGTTCGCGCCGGTTCGCAGGGCAGACGAGATCGTCGGTGCGCTGCTGCCCGAACTTTGCGCCGCCACGGGCATTCCCGAGGGCATACCCGTCTATTGCGGCATCCACGATTCCAACGCATCGCTGTTGCCGCACCTCTTGACCCGAAAGGCGCCGTTCTCGGTCGTATCGACCGGCACTTGGGTCGTGATGCTGGCGGTGGGCGCCGCCAAGGTAACACTCGATGAACATCGCGACACGCTAATCAACGTCAACGCCCTTGGCGACCCGGTTCCCTCGGCGCGCTTCATGGGCGGTCGCGCTTTCTCGCTGCTGCTCGGCGACAATCCGACGCCCACCTCGTTCAAAGACGAGCAGGCCATCGTTGCGGCCGGGCACATGCTCTTGCCTTCGCTTCCCGAAGGCTCTGGGCCTTTCCCGTCAGCCAAGGCCCGCTGGAGCGTGGATGAAGAGACGTTGACGCCAGCCGGCAAAGTCGCCGCCGTCTCATTCCATCTGGCTCTGATGACGGCGACCTGCCTCGATCTCATCGGTGCGCGCGGCGATATTGTCGTCGAGGGACCGTTTGCCGCAAACGCCGCCTATCTGCGCATGCTGCAGGCGGCAACCGGACGTCCGGTCCTTGCCGACAGCCAGAACGTTACCGGCACCAGCCTTGGCGCCGCAAGCCTTGTCGACGGCAGCCACGTGCGGACCGGGGTGCAAGCTTTTGACGGCGCGGTGCCTCAGAGCTTTGCGCGCTATGCAGAAGATTGGCGATCGCTCACGAAAGACCATTGCAAAATGGCACAGGCGATCAGCTATCCTGAAATATTGGAAGAGTAACGGCGTCCTATGAGAGACGCTCGCGACAAGACGAAGCGCGTTCTTCCGCTCAGAAAACCGAGCTGCGGTTTGCCGAACGGTTATGCTCGAGATTGAGCACGATGGATACGGCCATCATTGTCAGGATTGCTGTGAGAGCGGCGCCAATTCCAAGAACAATCATTGTTCGTTTCCCGTCAGCGCATCGTCATGATGTCGCTTTGCTTGCTGCAAAGGTTTCTTTCGCGCGACACGCGCCCACTTCACTTTCGCTTCGATACGCGAGCGCAAGTAGAAGTACAATTCTAAACTCTTGTGAGTGAAAACCTGTTGAAATTCGCCGCTAATAGTGCGGCATTGCTGCGTTGCAAAAACACTGCCCAAAAACGTCCGGCGAATTTTAGTGATTCCGGTTACAGGCTATCAACCGTTAACCTTCAGGCAAGGAATTAACCATAAACATTGTCCCACACGTCGGAATGGGAAAATTCACAGTCTCCTCAAGGCATGATGCCGCCCCGCCGTACCGGTTCCGGTCCGGTATCGATTCTTCACCGAATTTACTTGCGGGATGGACGATAGCAGACGCCAGATGGCGGAGGCTGATCGCATCGATGTGGCGTGCACGTCCGGTGGACCGTGGACTGTCCTGTTCCTCCCCAGGTGAATTCCAAGCATGAAAAACCGGGGATTGAGCGTTGAGGCAGGAACCATCGTCAGAACAGGCAAGGAAGGGCCAGGCAGGCAGTCTGCTGGAGCGCTTGCGTTTTGCCGGGCTCGACGACGAGAGCTGTTCCCGCATCCGTGACACCCGGCAGAAGCTTTCCCCCCGTATCGACGCAGCGCTTCGCGATCTCTTCCAGCGCCTGCAGAGCTATCCCGACGCAGCCCGCCATTTCGACAACGACCGGCAGCTCGATCGCCTGCAGGACATCCAGTCCTCCCATTGGAACGTGCTGACCGATGCGCGTTTCGACGGCCTCTATGCCGAGCGCGTCAAGGTGCTGGCCGACACATCGAACCGCATGGGCCTCGACCCGCGCTGGCAGATGGCAAGCCATGCCGTTGTGTTGGAACACTTGCTGGTCGGCCTCATCGAAGAGGCCTGGCCGAAGTCCTTCCTGCCGATGGGCCGGGGACGTCGCAAGGAATTGTGCGACCTGGTCGCGGCCCTCGTCCGCACCGTCTTCGTCGATACAGAGATCGGCGTCTCGCTCCGCTTCAACGGTCTGCGCCAGCAGCACCAGCGCCAGCTCGCCGAACAGCACAGCGCCGACGAGCAGGCTGTAACGACGCTTTTCGGCGATTTCGCCAAGGGTTTAAACGAGGGAGACCTCGGCGTACGCCTTTCGCAGACGGCGCCCGACGCCTATCAGCCGATCGTTGCCAGCCTGAATGCGGCGCTCGACACGATCCAGCAGAGCCTGCAGTCCGCCGATCAGCGCGGCCAGGCGGCCGAGGCTTTTGTCGGACGCCTGCGCGAAGGTGCTGCCGGTTTCTCCGATAAGGCAGCCGCGGAAGCCGATGCCCTCACGGGCCATATTGCGGCACTTTCCGACATGACCGAGCGCATGGCCACCGGTTCGAGCCGCATCAGCGCCACCGAGACGAAGGCCAACGAGACCCGGGTTGCCGTTGAGCGCAGCGGCGAGATCGCCGGCCAGGCTATTTCCGCCATGGCCGACATCGAGGCATCGGCCGAAAAGATCGGCCAGATCATTGGCGTCATCGACGAGATCGCATTCCAGACCAATCTCTTGGCGTTGAATGCCGGCATCGAGGCTGCAAGGGCGGGCGACAGCGGCCGTGGCTTTGCCGTCGTGGCCCAGGAAGTGCGTGCACTTGCGCAGCGTTCCGGCGAGGCCGCGCGTGAAATCAAGCAACTGGTGTCCGGCACTAAGTCGCAGGTCGAGACCGGCGTCGAGATCGTTGGCCGCACGCAGGATGCGATCAGCAGCATCGTCCAGCAGGTCACATCGATCAATGCAGCGGTCTCCGGCATCGCCCGCGAGGCCGAGCAACAGGTCGGCGACCTCAAGGGCGTGACATCCGACATCGGGGCGATCTCGCGCGCCGTCACGGCAAGTGCGGCGATGGCGGGCGAAACGGTTCGCTCCTCCGACGATCTGCACAATGTCATCGTCGAGCTTGGCGAGACGATCCGCAGGTTCCGTGTCGAACGCCGCCACGCGGCTTCACCAACACCGGCTGCCAGCCAGGGACGCAGCCTCACGGCTCGTCTTGATGTGGTCGATGACGAAATCGTGGCGCCATTGTTCGATGACGCTCCGCAACGTCAGTTCGCCGGTTGGCAACGCTGATCCCAGGGACACTCAAGAGTTAGCAGTCGAGGAAAACAGGAATGGCCAGCAAGAAGACCGCCCGGAAAACGCTCAGCCTCGCTCCGGTGTTGGACCTGAACGAAGCGACGACGCTGCACGAGAAGCTTTTGGGCCTGAAGGGCAGCGATCTGACGATTGACGCCTCCGCGGTCGAGCGCGTGGGAACGCTTTGTGTCCAGGTCCTGATGGCTGGTGCCAAGACTTGGGAAGAAGAACATTTGTCTTTCACCTTCAGCAAGGTGTCGGACGCTTTCGAGAAAACGACACAGCTCATCGGGGTCGACATCGACCACCTGATGGCAAAGGAGATTTGAAGAATGAAAAAGCGAGTTCTGACAGTCGACGACTCCCGAACGATCCGGAACATGCTTCTGGTCACGCTGAACAATGCCGGTTTCGAAACGATCCAGGCAGAAGACGGTGTCGAGGGCCTCGAGGTTCTTGAGGAAGCCAATCCCGATGTCATCGTCACCGATATCAACATGCCGCGTCTCGACGGCTTCGGCTTCATCGAAGGCGTGCGCAAGAACGACCGCTATCGCGCTGTGCCGATCCTGGTCCTGACCACGGAAAGCGATGCTGAAAAGAAGAACCGTGCCCGTCAGGCCGGTGCCACCGGCTGGATCGTCAAGCCGTTCGACCCGACCAAACTGATTGATGCAATCGAGCGCGTAACGGCCTGAAGTCCGAGGATAGCCTCCAATGGATATGAACGAAATCAAAGAGATCTTCTTCCAGGAATGCGAGGAACAACTCGCCGAACTGGAATCGGGTCTGCTGAAGCTCAATGATGGCGACCGCGATCCGGAAACGGTCAATGCCGTGTTTCGCGCGGTGCACTCGATCAAGGGTGGCGCCGGTGCTTTCGGGCTCGACGACCTCGTCTCCTTCGCTCACGTGTTCGAGACGACACTTGATTGCGTTCGTTCCAACAGGCTCGATCCCGGCCCCGAGGTTCTGAAGGTGATGCTGAAGTCGGCCGACGTGCTGGCCGACCTGACGAACGCTGCCCGCGACGGCGGCAGTGTCGACGAGGCGCGCAGCCGCCAGCTGATCAAGGAGCTCGAGGCGCTCGCCAATGGCGAAGTGCCCCAGGCATCGGCCGTTGCCGAGCCGGTTGCCCCGGTTTCCAAGGCAGCGCCGGTTGCCGTAGCACCGGTCGTCAACGACGAAGGCTTCCAGCCTGTCGCCTTCTCCTTCGACGATTTCGAGACGGACGAGCCGGCCTCGATGGAGATGCCGACCTACGAGATCGTTTTCAAGCCGAAGTCCGATCTCTACGCCAAGGGCAACGACGCCACTTTGCTTCTGCGCGACCTCTCGCGCCTTGGCGAGATGAGCATCCATTGCGACATGGACACGCTTCCGTCGCTTGATCGCCTGAGCCCGGAAACGGCCTACTTCTCCTGGAAGGTGTCGCTGAAGACGGACAAGGGTGAAGACGCGATCCGCACCGTGTTCGAATTCGCCGAGTGGGATTGCGACCTCGATGTTTCGCTGGTCTCGGGCGAGACCGCGCCTGTCGGCGAGGAGCTGCCGATGCAGCCGGTACCGTTCGATTTGTCGATCCTCGACGACGAGCCGGTAGGCCCGATCGGCGTGATCGAGGAAGAAGAGCAACTGGCCGCACAGCAGGAGATCCGCAACGCGGCCGTCGCTGCTGCCGGTACCGCCAGCAATGTGTTGCAGATGGCCCAGTCCGCCGCCCGCGCGCCCGCTGAAAAATCGGCCGGCGCCGCCGCCAGCGCCGCTGCGCAATCCGCAGCCGCGCAACAGGCAGCAGCATCTGCCGCCACTCCGACCATCCGCGTCGATCTCGATCGCGTCGACCGCCTGATCAACCTCGTCGGCGAACTCGTGATCAACCAGGCAATGCTGTCGCAGAGCGTGGTCGAAAACGACGCCAACGGCACCTCGTCGATCAACATGGGCCTCGAAGAGCTGCAACAGCTCACCCGCGAGATCCAGGACTCGGTGATGGCGATCCGCGCGCAGCCGGTAAAGCCGGTGTTCCAGCGCATGTCGCGCATCGTTCGCGAAATCGCCGACATGACCGGCAAGTCTGTCCGTCTCATCACCGAGGGTGAAAACACCGAAGTCGACAAGACGGTCATCGACAAGCTGGCCGAACCGCTGACGCACATGATCCGCAATGCCGTCGACCACGGCCTTGAAACGCCCGAGAAGCGACTTGCCGCCGGCAAGAGCGCCGAAGGCACCGTGCGCCTGACCGCAAAGCATCGTTCTGGCCGCATCGTCATCGAGCTTGCCGACGACGGCGCCGGCATCAACCGCGAGAAGGTGCGCCAGAAGGCGATCGACAATGACCTGATCGCCGCCGACGCCAATCTATCCGATGAGGAGATCGACAACCTGATCTTCCACGCCGGCTTCTCGACGGCCGACAAGATCTCCGACATTTCCGGCCGTGGCGTCGGCATGGACGTGGTCAAGCGTTCGATCCAGGCGCTCGGCGGCCGCATCAACATCTCGTCGAAGCCCGGCCATGGCTCGGTCTTCACCATGAGCCTGCCGCTGACGCTGGCCGTGCTCGACGGCATGGTGGTCACGGTCGCCAACCAGACGCTGGTGGTGCCGCTGACGGCGATCGTCGAAACCCTGCAGCCGGAAGCCGCTGCGATCCATTCGTTCGGCTCCAACCAGCGACTGATCTCGATCCGCAACTCCTTCTGCCCGCTGGTCGATGTCGGTCGCATCCTCAACTTCCGCGCCAGCCAGGCAAACCCGGTCGAAGGGGTCGCCCTGCTGGTGGAATCGGAAGGTGGTGGCCAGCGCGCGCTGATGGTCGACGCCATCCAGGGCCAGCGCCAGGTCGTCATCAAGAGCCTCGAGGCCAACTACACCCATGTGCCGGGCATCGCAGCCGCGACCATTCTCGGCGACGGTCGGGTGGCACTCATCCTCGACGTCGACACGATCGTGGCTGCTTCGCGTGGCCAGTCGCTCAAGCCTGAAATGTCTCTCGCTGCTGCTGGATGAATGTGATGACCTATGCCGCAAAGAATCTGACCACGGACGGACGAGAGCTGATCGCTTTCCGCGTCGGCGATCAGGAGTTCTGCGTGAACGTGATGTCCGTGCGCGAAATTCGCGGGTGGACACCGGCGACTGCGATGCCACATGCACCGTCCTACATGCTCGGCATCATCAATCTGCGCGGTGCGGTGTTGCCGATCGTCGATCTGTCGGCACGCCTCGGCATGAAGCCGGCCGAGCCGACCGTCCGCCACGTCATCATTGTCGCCCAGGTGAAGAGCCAGGTCGTCGGTCTGCTCGTTGACGCGGTCTCCGACATCCTGACGATCACCGACGACAAGATCCAGCCGACGCCGGATGTCATCTCGTCCGAATTCGAAAGGAGCTTCGCCCGTGGCGTGCTCGCGATCGAAGGTCGGTTGATCTGCCTAATAGAACTCGAATCTGTCTTCCCGCAGGAAGAAAGGGAAGCAGCATGAGAAACCAGGCCGTTCTCGAACAGAAGCAGTCGCCCGACGAATGCCTGGCAAGCGGCGAGTATCCGCTGACGCGCCGCGATCTCAATGAAATCGCAGCGATGATCTACGCCGATGCCGGCATCTACCTCAACGAGACCAAGGCATCCCTGGTCTATTCCCGGCTGTCGAAGCATATCCGCAACCTCGGTCTCAAGGGCTTCCGCGAATACTGCCAGCTCGTCTCTTCGCCTGCGGGTGCCGCTGCCCGCCGCGATATGCTCTCGCACTTGACGACGAACTTCACCCGCTTCTTTCGCGAGAACCATCACTTCGAACATCTGAAGACGGATGTTCTGCCGGAGTTGATTGCCCGCGCCAAGGCCGGAGGTCGCGTGCGTATCTGGTCTGCCGCCTGCTCCGACGGGCAGGAGCCCTATTCGATCGCGCTGACGGTGCTGTCGCTGTTGCCGAATGCGGCTGACTACGACTTCCGAATTCTCGCCACCGATATCGACCCGAAGATCCTGGCGCTGGCCCGGGCCGGCGCCTATGACGCCACCGCGCTTGAGACAGTCAATCCGGCCATGCGCAAGCAATGGTTCGACGAGGTCAATGCCGGCGGCCGCTTCAAGTGGCAGATCGACGATCGCGTCAAGCGGCTCATCACCTTCAACGAACTGAACCTGATGGCGCAATGGCCGTTCAAGGGGCCGTTCGACGTCATCTTCTGCCGCAACGTGGTGATCTATTTCGACGAGCCGACACAGATGAAGATCTGGTCGCGCTTTGCCGGCATGCTCGGCACCAACGGCCATCTCTACATCGGTCATTCCGAGCGCGTGTCGGGCGACGCCAAGTCGCAGTTCGACAACATCGGCATCACCACATACCGCCATACCGGCAAGTTTCATGGAGGACGGGTATGACAGCACCCGCTCGCGTTCTCGTCGTCGATGACTCGGCCACCATGCGTGGCCTGATCACCGCAGTTCTCAATTCCGATCCGGGTGTAACCGTCGTCGGCCAGGCGGCCGATGCGATGGAAGCGCGCCAGGCGATCAAGCAACTCGATCCTGATGTCGTCACCCTCGACATCGAGATGCCGAACATGAATGGCCTGGAATTCCTCGACAAGATCATGCGCCTGCGGCCGATGCCGGTCATCATGGTCTCGACGCTCACGCACAAAGGTGCCGAGGCGACGATTGCAGCACTTGAAATCGGTGCGTTCGACTGCGTCGGAAAGCCGCTTCCGGGCGACCCCAACCCTTTTGCCGGTCTCGTCGACAAGGTAAAGGCGGCCGCGCGCTCGCAGCGCAAGTTCATCATCACCGGCAACAAGACGGCCGCACCCGCTGCAGCCAATGCCAATGGTGCTTCTGATTATCGGGCCGGCCGCAAGATCATCGCGATCGGTGCCTCCACCGGCGGCGTCGAGGCGCTGATCACCGTGCTGCAGAAATTCCCGGCGAACTGCCCGCCGACGGTGATCACGCAGCACATGCCGCACACCTTTACCAAGAGCTTCGCCGAGCGGCTCAACCGCCTGTGCGCACCAACGGTACAGGAAGCAACCGATGGCGCGCGGCTGGAAATCGGCAAGGTCTATCTGGCTCCGGGTGGCGAGCGCCACCTCCAGGTCGCCAATCCGACAGCACCCTGCTGCCGTCTGGTCGACCGCGATCCCGTCAACGGCCATCGTCCTTCGGTCGACGTGCTGTTCGATTCGGTCGCCGAACTCGCCGGTCGCAACGCGATCGGCGTCATTCTGACCGGCATGGGCCGTGACGGCGCATCCGGTCTCCTGAAAATGCGGCATGCCGGAGCAAAGACCTTCGGCCAGAACGAAAAGACATGTGTCGTCTACGGCATGCCGAGAGTTGCATATGAATTGGGTGCCGTCGAAACGCAGCTCCCCCTCGGTTCCATCGGGGAAGAGATACTGAAGACAGCGGCGCTCCGGAAGGAAGGAAGCGAATAATGTCCATCGCCGAAAAAATAAAAGTACTGATCGTCGACGATCAGGTCACGAGCCGCCTGCTTCTGGGCGACGCCTTGCAGCAGCTGGGCTTCAAGCAGATCACGGCTGCTGGTGACGGGGAACAGGGTATGAAGATCATGGCCCAGAACCCGCATCACCTCGTCATCTCCGACTTCAACATGCCGAAAATGGACGGCCTTGGCCTGCTCCAGGCCGTGCGCTCCAACCCGGCAACGAAGAAGGCTGCATTTATCATCCTGACGGCGCAGGGCGACCGCGCGCTGGTCCAGAAGGCGGCCGCGCTCGGGGCGAACAACGTGCTGGCAAAGCCGTTCACCATCGAAAAGATGAAGGCCGCCATCGAAGCCGTATTTGGGGCATTGAAATGAACATGGAAGCCGGCGGCAAGCGCGTGCATGTCATCCAGGGCGAGTACAAGGTCTTCAACGATCCCAATGTGGTGTTGTCGACCATTCTCGGTTCCTGCGTGGCAGCCTGCATGCGCGATCCCGTGGTCGGAGTCGGCGGCATGAATCATTTCCTGCTGCCGGGATCGGCGTCATCGCCCGCTTCCGGCGGCGACGCTACCCGCTACGGTGTTCATCTCATGGAGCTGTTGATCAACGGCCTGCTGAAGCAGGGCGCTCGCCGCGATCGACTCGAAGCCAAGATCTTCGGCGGTGCCAAGACGATCGCGCGGTTCTCGAATGTCGGCGAACAGAACGCCGCCTTTGCCCGCCAGTTCCTGCTCGACGAAGGCATTCGCATCGTCGGTGAGAGCACGGGCGGCGAACACGGCCGCAAGCTCGAATACTGGCCGTCTTCGGGGCGCGCCCGACAGTACGCACTGACTGGCGTGGAAACCCAGCGCACCGTGCAGCTGGAAGAGCGTCCGGTGGTGGCACCGCGTCCGGTCGAAAGCTCCATCGAATTCTTCTGATCCTGCGGGGGGTGTCCTGCAGGCCGACCATACACCTGCGCTATCGCTGGAATAACCACGTGAGAAACGACAATGCAGACTGACTACCAGGGCCACATGCCACACGTGGAAGAATCACTGCCCGAAGTGCTGATGCGCGTGGTCACCGAGCTTCACGACGTCGCCTATCTCATCGAACGGATCGAGCCGCAGCTGCTCGGTGGTCGAGGCGCCTCGGCGCTGGACAGCCCCGAAGAGATGATGGTGCTGCAGGGCATCGATCTGGCCGTGCAGAAGACCCGCGGACTTGCCGAGTTCATCGATACGATCACGGCGGCGATCCCCGATACCTGCCTCGTCGACGTCACGACCGCCGTCAATCTGGTCAAGCTCGCCGACATGAAGAAGGCGCTCGGCAACGGCATGTTGCGTCACGGCCATTCTCAGCCGCTGACGAAAGCGGCGGGCGACTTCGAAGCGTTCTAGGTCGCCGCGCGTTCGGAAGAGCGCGCCAAGGACGTTTCGACACTTTCGTGCCAGCGCATCCTGTCCGCCTTCGGTGGATCCGCTCGAAGGGGGGATGCTCGAGAGCATTTCCAGGAAGCGCGCGAGGCGGCTTTCCACCAGGAGATTTTAAAAAACAAAGGGATAGAACGTCCCCACGCCCCCGTTCAAGACGGAGGCGCACCCGCGATCGAAACCGTATCGATCGTCGATACAGCCAGATTTCTCTACTGCGATATCCCCCGAATTCGCCGAAACTGTCGACTAAAGCCAAGTTCGCACAAGTTTCGTTTCCTACGGTCCCGATCGGGGCTGATGGATTCGTGTGTATTGCAAACCGTTACGGGGCACACGACACCCATCAAACCCGAATGTTGGAACTGCGCAGGGCGCTCGTCGGATGACCGGCTTGAACGTTCTGCGATACTGGGTGCGGAAACAGAATGAGTCTGTTGAATCAATTTTCGATGTTCACGAAGAACCTCGCCGGGCTGGGGCAAGGCAAGCTGATAGCGCTGGCCGCCGCCGGCATTATCGCTGTCGGCATGGTCCTGGGCGCCGGCATCTACGTCAACAGGCCATCGTTCGAGACGCTCTATGTCGGGCTCGAGCGAAGTGACGTCACTCAAATCAGCATTGCGCTTGCAGAAGCCAATATCGACTTCAATGTCGGTGCCGATGGTGGCAGCATCCAGGTTCCCGTCGGCATGACCGGCAAGTCCCGTCTGCTGCTCGCCGAGCGCGGCCTGCCGAGCAGCGCCAATGCCGGCTATGAACTCTTCGACAATGTCGGCTCGCTCGGCCTGACCTCCTTCATGCAGGAAGTCACCCGGGTTCGCGCGCTTGAAGGCGAAATCGGACGCACCATCCAACAGATCTCCGGTATCGCCGCTGCCCGCGTCCACATCGTCATGCCCGAGCGCGGCAGCTTCCGTAAGGCAGACCAGAACCCGACCGCCTCGGTGATGATCCGTGCCAGCGCCACGGTCGGCCGCAATGCCGCAGCCTCCATCCGCCATCTCGTCGCCTCGTCCGTACCGGGGCTCGATGTCGATGACGTGACCATTCTCGATTCGACCGGTCAGCTTCTCGCCTCGGGCGACGATCCGGCCAACAGCGCCCTCAACCAGTCTCTGGGTGTGGTTCAGAACGTCCAGACCGAGCTTGAGAAGAAGATCGACAACGCGCTCGCTCCATTCCTCGGCATGGACAACTTCCGCACCAGCGTCACGGCACGCCTCAACACCGACACGCAACAGATCCAGGAGACGATGTTCGATCCGGAATCGCGAGTCGAGCGTTCCACCCGCGTCACCAAGGAAGAGCAGAAGTCCAGCCAGCAGCAGCCTGACAATGCCGCAACCGTGCAGCAGAACATTCCTCAGGCCGCCCCGAAGGGTGGCGCCGGCCCGCAGTCGAGCGACCAGGCAGAGAAAAAGGAAGAGCAGACCAACTACGAGATCAACAGCAAGACGATCGCGACGGTGAAGAACAGCTACACGGTCGAGCGCCTGTCGATTGCCGTGGTCGTCAATCGTGGTCGCATTGCCGCCATGGTCGGCGAGCCCGTCGATCAAGCCAAGGTCGACGCCTACCTGCAGGAGATGCAGAAGATCGTGTCGTCCGCCGCCGGCATCGATGCGAACCGCGGCGATGTGGTGACCCTCAACGCAATGGACTTCGTCGAGACGCAGCTGCTCGACCAAGCCGTCGCCGGTCCGGGCATCATGGAGACGCTGACGCGCAATCTCGGTGGCATCATCAATGCGCTCGCCTTCGTCGTCGTCGCCTTCCTGGTGGTCTGGATGGGCATGCGGCCGCTGGCTCGCCAGCTTGGCCTTGGTGGAAGCTCCGGCCAGCTCGCCAATGAGTCCGCCGGGCTCGAACTGCCCGATTTCTCCCCTGCGACGGCAGGTGCCGGTGGCGCCCTCATGGACGGCTTCGGTTCCGACTTCGGCTTCGACAGCACCGACGACCTTCTCAGCATGGGCGAGGACGCCGGCAGCTTCAACCGCCGCGTCAAGGAAGGGCCGGAAAGGCGCCTTGCACGCATGGTCGAGATCAGCGAAGAGCGCGCCGCCAAGATTCTGCGCAAATGGGCGATCGAGAAAGCCGCCTGATTACACACGGAAATCGTCTGACAGAGGAAGATCCCGCCACTTCGGCGGGATTTTTCGTTTCGGTGGTGATACGGATGCCATCATGTCCGGCGCAACTATTGTGCGAGTCTCTGCGGATTCTGCGGTCAGTCGCTCGATGCGCGGCAAGAATCGTTGATCATCCGTCAGAGTCATGAGTGTGGCCGGCGATCGTATTGCTTTAACGAGATCTTAATTTGTAGATTCCGCAGTCGCCGTCGACGTGCTCAAGGCGGGCTGGTTTACTGCTTCGGTCATGATCAATACATAGATAAATTGTAATATAAATTTGACTATTCGATAATAATCAATGTCGTATTCTGTTTTTATATAGTGAAAGACTACGGTTGTTCGATCAAACAACTGATGCATTTCCGCAACAGGCGCTGCTCTAAAGTAAAAAATGCATCTATTCGACGATTTTCCCGACTCCCTCGGGCGGCGGAATTTCCGTTGGAATTGTGCTCAGCACTGTATCCGGCGCTGCGCGAAATCGATGCGGCAGCGGAGCAGGGGCAATTCGAAAACAAAAACTCTTTTAAATATCAACGCTATGTCAAAACACATGCTGCTCGATGCCGGAATTCGGAAAAGCCGAAGCGGCATCTTTGCGAATCGTTTCATGAAAGGTGGGTGAAGTAAATAGCGAGAAGATGGCGGTGGTTTTTTTTGAGGACGGATGTACATTTTTAACAGTTGATTCGCGTCCTGAATTGCGACTGGTGGTGATGTTCGGCTTGAGCCGGCTGTCGGCGGCGACAGTGCAAGCACAGGTTCCAGGGCGGTGAATCCGGCACGGGGGCTGACATCATGGACATTTCGCAAGCAGACATAACTGTCTGGCCTTTGCCGACAGCGTCGACACGCATACGCGGTGGTGGGCTCACACGTGACCAGTTGTTCCGGCGGCTGGGCGACATGGCCGGGCGCGCCAACCTGGGAGCCGGGCTTGCGGCCCTGACCGAGTATGTCGGCGCGAGCCATTACCTCCTGGCACGATACGATCTCTCGCAAGATAACGGCCTCGACTTCGTCGTCTGCTCCGATTGGCCATTCGATATTGTCCGGCGCCTTTCGGGCATCGTCACCGGGCTTCACGCCAAGACTACCGAGCTAGAGAAGTGCCTCTCGGTGTTGCAGCCGATGTTCTATTCGCTGCCCGACGACATCGATCTGCCACGCGGCATCAGCCGAGAGTATTGCGCGGTCACCTTCAATGTCGGGCGGCTGCGCTTCTCGTTGATGCTGCTCGTTCCCGAGGACGTGATCCTCTCGCAGGAGAATCTTCGCGATGTGACCTTGCTTGCCGGATACCTGGCAAGCTTCACCACGCGCGCTGAAGTGCGGCACGATCGCGACTTCGAACTTACCGATCGCGAGCTGGAATGCCTCTTCTGGATCGCCGAGGGCAAGACGAGCGAAGAGATCGCCGTCATTCTCGGGATTTCCCGCAACACGATCAACAACTACATCACCAGCGTCATGCGAAAGACGGCGACGCGAACCCGCTCCGAAGCGATTGCGTACGCCGTCCGAAACAACCTGGTCTGAGAGGCGAGACTGATGACCCATTTCCTCGCCAATGGACGTAACGACGACGACCAGCGGCACAGCCGCAGCGGCAGAGCGGCGCGCGCGGCGACGCTGATCACGCGGTTGCAGGCTATGCAGCGTCAGATCAACGCCAAGCATTTCGCTGTCCTGCGCCTCAACAGCAAGGGCATGGGCGCGGTGCGTAAGATGACCTGCGTGCTCGACAATTGGGGTGTTTCCTCGGAGGCGAATGCCCACGATCTCATAACCGTCTACGGCGAGGAACTGACGGCCCATCTCGATACGTCGCTGCTGCCCGTGCTTTGGAATGGCTCAGGCGAACACCAGGCGGCGGAGATGTCCGAGTTCGGGCACTTCGCTCACCGTCTGAAAGGCCGCAAGCTTCCCTATTCCGGTATCGCCTTTCCTGTGCGCCTGGGTGCGCAGGGCAACGGATACGTCGTCTTCGCCGGCAGCTATGTCGACGCGACGACAGAGCAGGTCGTCGACCTGCACGGCCGCAGCTGCACGATCATGACCGACCTTCTGGCTGCCGACGAGAAACGTATGGTGCAGGCCGAAACGCTCAGCGATCGTGAGATCGCTTGCCTGCAGATGGCGGGCGACGGCCATATCAGCGAGGAGATCGCCGAGCGGATGGGTCTTTCCGTCCACACCGTGAATGCCTATCTCGGCGCCGCCACGACCAAGCTCGATTCGGTCAACCGGATCCAGGCGATCGCCAAGGCCATTCGCCTCGGCTACATCAGCTGACGACACAGCGGTTCAGCTCGCCAGAGGCAGCTGATACGACGTTATGAACTTCGCTTCCGCGAGGCTCTTTGCAAGAAAAGCCGTGTTCTCGTCCGGGTCGGCCGACGGATTCTGGAACGTGATATGGCTGATCTCGATGCCGGCCGTTTCGTTGCCGAGAGACAGCCGCACATAGATGGTCACGCCGCGAAGCTTGAGCTCAAGATCGAGCACGATTTCCGGCTCGCTGTCCCAGTCGAGATTGTAGTTGCCGCCGAGACCGAAATTGACCGTCCCGGGCAGGAAATACAGCTCGGCGGCCGATTCAACGAGGTCAGCGAGGCTGGCGTAGGATTCGAACCGCAGGAGAGCGATGAAGTCCGCAGCGTCGATGAGACGCAATTCGGTCGCCACTGGGCGGATCGCTTCGGCTACTAATTGTTCCCGTCTCTCGGAGAATTCGCACTTTTTCATCGGCGTTACGTCATCCGTTTTGGTTGCGATTGCGCGTGCACCCTGTGAATGAGTTCGGCGACTGCCTTGTAAAACACGGGTGGAATCACACTATCGACCGAGACTTGTGCAAACATGGAGCGTGCAAGCGGCGGATCCTCGAAGACGGGGATGCCGTTTTTCTCAGCAATTTCACGGATTTTCAGGGCAACGAGGTCCTGGCCGAGCGCAACGACGACCGGCGCGTCGCTCTCTTCGCGGACATAACGGAGCGCAACGGCATAGTGAGTCGGGTTGGCGATCACCAGCGTCGCGCGCGGCACGGATGAAATCATGCGCTTGCGCGCCCGATCGCGCTGCATCGAGCGCAGGCGCGACTTGACGATCGGGTCGCCCTGCGCCTGCTTCATTTCCTCTTTCACTTCCTGCTTGGTCATCATCAGCTCGGTGTACCAATGATGGCGAGACCAGAAGATGTCGGCGATCGCCAGAACGGCCGTGGCCAGCATGATGACGATCATCACCTGGTTGAGATCGGACGTCATCGTCGCAAAGATCGTCACCGGATCGGAGAACATCAGGTCGAGCGTGGCGAAATAGTCGTTCCAGAGAACCAGCACGACGAAGATCGACACGACGATGATCTTGAACAGCGACTTTCCGAATTCCACCAGGCCCTGAACACCGAAGATGCGCTTCATGCCCGCCATCGGCGAGATCCTGTTCATCTTAGGCTGGATGCGATCGAGCACCGGCCGCGGCAGGTTCTGGAAGATCGACGAGCCGACACCGAAGACGATGAGCAGCACGAAGGCGGGAATGAGCAGTGCGGTCGATTTCCAGGCGAGATGCGTCATCAGCGCGACGACATCCGTGGCGTTGTTCAGCCGCCAGGCCTCCGGCTGTTCGAAAATGTCCTTGAGCGCCTCGGCGACCGTGCCAGCGCCATCGGCGAGGAAGAAGACGAAAAAGATATAGATCGCCACCGTCGAGGCAAAAGTTGTCGCCTCGCGGGAGAAGGGCAGATTACCCTTGTCGGCGGCGTCGGAGATCTTCTTCTCCGACGGGGACTCTGTTTTACTGTCCTTATCCTGATCGTCCGACATGCGACAGGAAGTCTCCCGACCGGTTCCACAAGCCAGCGCTGATCTTGCGCTGCCTGTAGTGAACCCGGAAAACAGGCCAGACAAGAGCCTCGTCGGGGCAATCATGCGGGGTCAACAGGAAATGCGACCCTCCGATCCCGCCAACGCAAAAACGCGGGCCCCGGGGACCCGCGTCATCGATCTGTGATTGGCAATTGTGCCTGCCTCTGGAAGCGTTCCCGGCGGCCGGGGTCGATCAGGCGGCCCGCGCTTCCTTGTCCTTCAGCTCCAGCTGGCCGCTGGCGGCGAGACGGATCGCCTCCTGCGTGATCGAGCGGCGGGCAATGGCGATATCGCGCGGGTTGATGCCGGCGTCGCCCATGGCGAGATCGGATTCGATCATGCGGCGCTGACGTGCGCCGATCGAGGCGAGGACCGATTCGCGCAGGTCCGAGGTCGAGCCACGCAGCGCCATGGTGATGATGTCGGTCGAGACATCGTTGAAGAGCTGAACGCGGCTGCGCTGCGGCATGTAGAGAACGTCGTCGAAGAGGAAGATCTTCGGGCGAACCTTCTTGGCCGATTCGGTGCTGAGGGTTTCGAGCGAGGCAAGCAGGGTGTCGACCTGCGGCTTGTCGAGTTCGTTCATAACCTCGGCGATCTTTGTCGGGCCGGCGGAGTTGCGCTCGGCTTCCATCTCGCCGATCATTTCCATGACGCGGTTCTCGATGATGGATGCCGCCTTGGGGCTGACGTCCTTCATGTTGACGGCACGCTTCAGGATATCGGGTCGCTGCTCTTCGGAGAGCTGCAGCAGAACCTTTGCGCCGAAGCTCGAAGGCATCATCGACAGCACATAGGCGATGGTCTGCGGATGTTCCTTGGCCAGTTGCAGCGCGACTGCCACCGGGTCGCATTCCTGCAGTCGGTCCCAGATATTGGCTTCGTAGGACTGGAAGGTGGCGCGGCGGCCGAGCAGGCCGTCGACTTCATCCGGCGTCAGGCCTTCCTCGAGAATGCTCTCGATCGCCTTGGCGTTGTCCATGAGGCCCGCGCCCTCGGTGAAGAGGTCCTCGAACTCGTTGACCAGCGCTTCCAGCTCGTGGGGAGGGATGGCCCGCAGCGACTGCGCCGAGGCGATGATCGCCTGCAGTTCGCTCTGGGTGAAGAACTTCAGCAGCTTTCCGGCGACGGTCTTGCCCATCGCCAGCAGAACGGCCGCTGCCTTATCCGTCTGGTTGAGAGGCCTGGAAAGTGCCTGAGCCTCAAAACTTTCGAAATCCATCATGGATTCATCCCTCGCCCAATAATTGGGTTCTATGACTTCTTGCTGCCCTTGATCTCGATGAGCTTGACGCCGAACCGGGTGTCGTCGCCTTCGAGAACGGTAATTTCACCACGGCCGATGATGCGGCCGTTGACCATGATTTCGACCGGTTCGCCGATCCGCCGGTCGAGCGAAATCGTAGCACCTTCGGTCAGGTTCATGAGGCCCGATACCTGCATCCGGCTGGTGCCGAGAACGATCTGGACATCGATCGGAATGTCCATGATCAGGTCGAGATTGGCGGTCATGCCGCTGCCGGGCGGCGTATCGGTGACAGCTTCACCGGCATCGAACGTCGACGCGCCGAAATCGCTTGCACCGAAGCTGCTGCCGCCGCCGAAATCGGTGGAGGCCGGGGCGGACGACAGGTCGCTGCCGAATGTGTCCGAGCCGAAGTCGCCGCCAAAGGCGCCGAGGCCATCGGCAGGAGCCGCGAAATCGCCGCCGAATTCGGCGGTTCCGCCGAACGTGTCTTCGCTGCCGAACTCAGCGCCGAAACCAGCCGGTGCGTCCGTGTCCTTCTTGAGAACACCGCGCAGATCGTCGATCGCCTGGTCGAGTTCCATGTCTCCGACAGCGACTGCGGCCTGTTCGTTGATTGGTGCTTTCTTGGGTGCCATGTGCGAACTATTCCAGTTGAAGCTTGCCTCAGGCCTACTGCCTGTCGACGGCGAGCCGAATTAACTCATGATGTGGCGAAGGATGTCCTGCTCGGAACCGTGGGTATCCTTGACCCGCACGGTATATTTCGCACCCGAACGGCCGAACTCGCAGACGTAGAGGTCGCGGCCGTTGGCGTTCACGTCGACGCGAACGTCCTGGGCATCGTGGAAGGGAATGACATCGCCGGCCTGGAGACGGCTGATCGTCTCGAGCGTCAGGCTCTCCAGCCGGATCCGCGCCTCGATCGTGACGGCGGAGCGGCGAACCTGCTCCTCCATCTGCTCGGTCCATTCGGTCTTTTGCTTGCGGTGCTGTCCGGCGCCTTTTGGAAACACCACCTGCGTCTTCAGGAGCACGCTTTGCGGCACGATGATCGAGAAGGTAGACAGGACAGGACCGAACCCGATCGTCATGTCGATTGCCGCCGCATGCACGTCCTCGACCGTCGGGTCAGGTTTGCCGCGCGCAGCGCTGTTCTGTGCGCGCGCAACGATCGGCTCGAAGCCGCCCGGCGCGTTGACCGCGGTGCGCAGCACGTCGGCAATCTTCTCCAGGATCGGTTGGGCGACGTCGATTTCGATCGGAGAAAGCGTACGCGGTTGCGGCTCTTCTATATCCGTCGGCTCAGCCCCCAGCAGCGCCTCGACCAGGGTGATAATGATCGGGCTGTCGCAGCTGATCTGAAAATCGGGGCACCAGTTGCGCAAGGAGACGTCGCCGATCAGCACGCCGCTGCCGAGCTCGGCGATCAGATTGTTGCGAAGTCCGGTGCGGAAGCCCGCATAGGCGATGGCGATGTCGAGACCGGTTTCCGCCTTGCAGATGTCGGGAAGGAACTCGCCGAATACGTGGCCGAGATCGAGTGCGACCCGGCCGATCGCGCGGTCGTCGCCAAGCGCGCCGGTCATGCGTGCCAGCAGTTTCCTGTCGAAGGGATGAACGTTTGTTGTTGTACCTGACATCATCGGATCAAGCCGCCTTGCTTTCGCTGCCGCCGCCGGGGTTCATCATTTCCTGCTCGACCGCGTCGATCGAAGGACGCTCATAGGCCGAAATCGTCTTGCGGCCATATTCGAGCGCGACCTGCGGAACCGAGCCGTTCATGTAGGCAAGCAGCGTCTGCTTGACGATGATGTAGAGGCGGTTCTGCTTTTCACGCACCGATTTGATGTTGGCGACGATGGGAGCGACGATCGAGTAGGAAAGGAACACGCCGAGCAGCGTGCCGACGAGTGCGGCTGCGATCTTGGCGCCGAGAACCTCGGGCGCCTCGCTGATCGCGCCCATGGCTTTGATAACGCCGAGAACCGCCGCGACGATGCCGATCGCCGGGAAGGCGTCGCCCATGATCGTCAGCGCGTGGTAGGACTTCATCTTGTCGTGGGTGATGGTCTGGATTTCTTCGTCCATCAGCGCCTCGATCTCGTGCGAGCGGGCATTGCCGATGATGATCAGCCGGACGTAGTCGCAGATGAAGGCCGTCAGTTCCTTGTTCTTAAGGACGGTTGGCGCCGACTGGAAGATCGACGATTCCTCGGGGTTGTCGATGTGGCTTTCGATCTCGTTGCGCGACTTCGTTCTGAGATCGCGCATCAGCGAGTAGAGAACGCCGAGCGTATCGAGATACTCCCGCTCCTTGGGAACCTTGTGGCGAAAGGCTTCGCCGAGAGCTTTGCCGGTATCCTTCACCACCTTCATGGAGTTGGCCATGATGAAGCCGCCGATACCGGCGCCGCCGATAATCAGCAGTTCGAAAGGCTGGTTGAGGACTTCCATATGGCCGCCCATGGCCACGTAGCCGCCGAGAATACAGCCGAAAGTCACAAGAAGCCCGATGATGATGTTCATTTTCGATACCCGTCACGATCCCATTTTCGTCTATCGGGATAAGGTCTCTTCCTTGTGTGAGGCTGGCCGCCTAGGTCGCGGGAATCATTGCATGGAACAGGTTCGCGCAAGCCAATCCGGGCAGGGTTTGGTATGGCCGGCTCTCCAGTCGCGCCCGTTTCATTCCGCTAAGGGCGATCCGACCGTGACCACGACCTATACGAGCTACAAGCTGATCACAGCCGACTTGGGCAAGTCGCTGGAACGTGTCGCCAAAGAGCCTGATGTCGCCCGCGAGACCGAATATTACCTCTCGAAGATCGGCGACATCAAAACCATCGACCAGTTCTTCGCCGACACGCGGCTGTATAATTACGCGATCAAGGCGCACGGCCTGGAAGACATGGGCTACGCCAAGGCCTTCATGCGCAAGGTGCTGACCGAAGGCGTCGACAACGAGGATGCGTTCGCCAACAAGCTGACCGACAGCCGCTACAAGCAGCTGGTCGAATCGCTGAATTTCGCCCGCCATGGCGAGGCCGCCACGTCCTTCGATCGTGCCCAGAAGGGTGTCATCGACAAATACGCCCGCGAGACGCTCGAGCAGAGTGCCGGCGAAGAGAACGCCGGTGTGCGCCTTGCGCTCTATTTCGCGCGGATGGCGCCGTCGATTACCAGCGGCTATGCCATCATTGCCGACGAGGCACTGGCGCAGGTGGTGCGCACGACGCTGCAGCTCCCCAACGAATTCGCCGGAACCGAAGTCGATCGTCAGGCAGCCGCCTACGAGGCCGCAATCGATCTCAAGGACTTCCAGGATCCGGCCAAGCTGACGGATTTTCTCGATCGCTTTACGGCTCTCTGGGAAATCGACAATTCAACGGACGGTTATGACCCGCTTGCGGTTTTCGGTGCGTCGAGCGGCTACGGCATCTCTTCCGACCTGCTTCTGTCCATCAACAGTCTGAAACTCGGGGGACGCTGAACGTGCAGACCGGTCTTTACGTCGCGATTTCGTCGCAGATGGCGCTTGAAAAGCGCCTCAACACCCTTGCCGACAACATCGCAAACTCCGGCACCGTCGGTTTCCGCGGCACTGAAGTGAAGTTCAACCAGATGCTCGGCGACACCAAGCCGACGAAGGTTTCCTACGTCAGCAAGGGCGAGGAATTCCTCAATACCAACAATGGTTCGCTGACACGCACCGGGGCCGCGCTCGACTTTGCCGTCAAGGGCGATGCCTGGTTCCAGATTGACACGCCTTCCGGTCCGGCATTGACGCGCGACGGTCGCTTTACCCTGACGGAGACCGGCGAATTGGTGACCATTCGCGGTTATCCGGTTCTCGACGCCGGCGGCGCGCCGATCCAGATCAACGGCTCGGGCGGTGAGGTAACCGTCGGCGCTGATGGCGCCCTGCACCAGAACGGTGTCGCCGTGGCATCGCTCGGTCTCTACCAGGCGGACTTCAGCAAGGGTTTCATTCGCCTCGACAACAGCGCCGTGCTTCCGACGGTACAGCCCGAACCGGTCGTCGATCGCTTCGATGTTGGCGTCATGCAGGGTTTCCTCGAGGAATCCAACGTCAACGCCGTCGCTGAAATGTCGCAGCTGATCATGGTCACCCGCGCCTTCGACAACATCACCGCGCTGATGCGTGACAGCGAAGGATCGCTCAGTGAAGCGATCAAGACGCTCGGTGGCAGCCGCTAAGGCGTGACAGGAAACGGCATGGAACGCGAAGGCCTGAAGACGAGCGCCGCATCGACATCGCTGGCTGCCCTTGCCGGCCTGGTCGAGCGTTACGCCAAACCCGAACATTCGATCGCGCCGGGCGGCCATGTCCAGACGATCTCGCCGGGCCACTACACCGTGACCGGCCTGTCGCGGCACGTCCGGCTGGGCGATTTCGTCGCGCACAAGAGTTCGACCGGTACGCATCTCGGCGAAGTCGTGCGGGTCGAGCCCGAGCGCGTCGTCGTCTGCCCGATCGAGCCCGGCGATCCCATCGGCATCCACGATACCGTCATCCGCAAGGGCGCCTTCCGTGTCGCGCCGACCGACCAATGGTGCGGTCGGGCGATCAATGCCCTTGCCGAGCCGATCGACGGTCTCGGTCCGCTGTTGCAGGGTGACGTTCGCCGCTCGATTTCCAACACGGCACCGCCATCGATGACACGCAAGCGCGTCGAGCAGGGCTTCCGTACCGGTGTGCGGGCTATCGACATCTTTTCGCCGCTCTGCCTTGGGCAGCGCCTCGGCATTTTTGCCGGTTCCGGCGTCGGAAAATCGACGCTGCTGTCGATGCTGGCGCGCGCCGATGCGTTCGACAAGGTGGTCATCGCGCTGGTCGGCGAACGCGGCCGCGAAGTGCGCGAATTCATCGAAGACACGCTCGGTGACAATCTCTCCAAGTCGGTTGCCGTTGTTGCCACCAGCGACGAAAGCCCGATGCTGCGCAAGATGGCGCCGCTGACGGCCGTCACAATTGCCGAGCATTATCGCGACAACGGCGACAACGTGCTGTTGATCGTCGACAGTGTCACCCGTTTTGCCCACGCGATCCGCGAAGTGGCGACCGCATCCGGCGAGCCGCCGATCGCCCGTGGTTATCCCGCGTCGGTCTTTACCGAATTGCCGCGCCTGCTCGAGCGTGCAGGCCCGGGCGCTGAGGGCGCAGGCACCATCACCGCGATCATCTCGATTCTGGTGGACGGCGACAACCACAACGACCCCATCGCGGACTCGACGCGCGGCATTCTCGACGGGCACATCGTGCTCGAACGCAGTCTGGCGGAAGAAGGGCGTTATCCGCCGATCAATCCGCTGGCATCGATCTCCCGTCTGGCGCGCAAGGCCTGGACGCCGGACCAGGAAAAGCTGGTGTCACGGCTGAAGTCGTTGATCCACCGCTTCGAGGAAACGCGCGACCTGCGCCTGATCGGCGGCTACCGCCCCGGCGGCGATCCCGATCTCGACATGGCGATCAAGCAGGTTCCTGTCATCTACGACGTTCTGACGCAAACGGCGGGCGAGCCGCCGACGCAGGATGCATTTTCCGATCTTGCCGGCGCGCTGAAAGCCGCTGCGATGGGCAATCAGCCGGGTGCTGCAGGGATGAGGCCGAGGTGATGGGTGTGACGGATTACGACGCGGACGAAACGATCCATCAGCGCAAGCGTGAAGGCGGCATGCCGATGATCGACAAGGCGCTGGCGGCAACCGGCATCATGCTGGCGGCACTTGCGACCTTCTTTCCCTGGTATGCCTTCTTCAACCAGGACAAGTTCACGATGCCGCCGTTGTGGCAGGGGTCGACGCGCGATCTGCCGGAGAAGCCGGCACGCAATGTTCTGTCCGTCTCGCCGTTGGCGATGTCCGACATGGACGGCGAGACCGTCGCCGCAATCGACCAGCTGACGACGGCAACCGTTCCAAGCCTTGGCGGCGGTCCTGCGGCCGAGGGTAAGGCACCGCAGGAAGGGCTCGAACAGCCGTTCCCGGGCAAAACCGGCTTCAAGCTGATGCATGTCGCCAACGGGCGCGCTCTGATCGAGGACACGACCGGCATGTATATCGTGCGCATCGGCTCGATCCTGCCGGACAACAGCCGCCTGGCGACGCTTGAAGAGCGCGATGGCCGCTGGGTGATGATCACCTCGAGCGGCGACATCTATCGGGCCGACTGACCAGCCATCGCATTTTCCGGATATCTTGTCCGTTGCGGGTTCATCGCGATCCGCAACGGACAATGTCGTGCGTAATCCGAATGCGCCCGGCCTCCGCGGCAGGCTTGTTTCTGACGACAAGTCCCACGCAAGATTACCCACCTAGGTTCGCATCACCAAGCATGGAGCTTTTGATGCAACCGATTCAGCTTTTCGAACTCGCGTCCCGGCAGGCCCAGTGGCTGACCGTCCGCCAGAACGTGGTGGCCGGCAACATCGCTAATGCGAATACGCCGCACTACAAGGCCAAGGACGTCAAGCCGTTCGAAAGCGTGTTGCAAAACACCGGCATTCAGATGGCTGCGACCAACAAGGCCCACTTCACCGAGAGCCTTGCAGCCTCGCAGGTGGCCGAGGTCGGCATGCTCGACGGCGTTCAGATCCAGCAATCCGGCAACAGCGTCGCGATCGAGCAGGAAATGATGAAGACAGGTGAGATCAAGCGCGACTACGAGCTCAGTGCCGGGCTCGTCAAGGCGTTTCACCGTATGATGCTCATGACGGTACGGAAGTAACAACCATGGATCCTTTGACTTCGGCCATGAAGGTCTCGGCATCCGGTCTGCAGGCAGAATCGACCCGCCTGCGCATCGTTTCCGAAAATATCGCCAATGCACGCTCCTCGGGCGACGTGCCCGGCGCCGATCCGTACCGGCGCAAGACCATCAGCTTTGCAGCCGAAGTCGACAGGGCCAGCGGTGCGTCGCTCGTCGAAATCGAGCGGCTCGGCACGGATGATTCGAACTTCACCATCGAGTTCGATCCGGGCAACCCGGCGGCCGACGAGAAGGGCATGGTCAAGATGCCGAACGTCAACATCCTGGTTGAAATGGCCGATATGCGCGAAGCCAATCGCGCCTATGAAGCCAACCTGCAGACGATCAAGCAGTCGCGCGACCTGGTTTCCCAAACAATCGACCTGTTGAGAGCATCACAATAATGATCGACGCAATTAATTCAGTCGGCGCATTTT
This sequence comes from Ensifer sp. GW823-FHT05D09, assembly GCF_058795755.1. NCBI lineage: Bacteria > Pseudomonadati > Pseudomonadota > Alphaproteobacteria > Hyphomicrobiales > Rhizobiaceae > Ensifer > Ensifer sp. GW823-FHT05D09. Next base: position 631,295 of record NZ_JBXAIA010000001.1, read on the forward strand.
CGGTCATGAAAGAGGCCGAGGGTACCCGCCTTACGTCCTCTTCGTCGTCGGTTTTCGGCGCAGCTGCCGCAGCGCCCGCAGCCCCCCAATCCCAGAGCTTCGCTTCGGTTCTCGGCGACATGGCGACCGACGCCATCGGTGCCATGAAGAAGGCCGAAGGCGCCTCGCTCGACGGCATCCGCGGCCAGGCCAACACCCGTGAAGTCGTCGACGCGGTGATGAACGCCGAACAGTCGCTTCAGACCGCAATCGCGATCCGCGACAAGGTGGTGACCGCCTACCTCGAAATCGCGCGCATGCAGATCTAAGGAACGAGACATGAAGGCCCTTTCCATTGCCGCAACCGGCATGAACGCCCAGCAGCTGAACCTTGAAGTGATCGCGAACAACATCGCGAACATCAACACGACCGGCTACAAGCGTGCCCGCGCAGAGTTTTCCGACCTGCTCTATCAAACCGAACGCGCCCAGGGCGTGCCGAACCGCTCCAACCAGGCGATCGTTCCGGAAGGCGCGATCATCGGTCTTGGCGTCCAGACGGCCGCCGTGCGCAACCTGCATATCCAGGGCAGCCTCGTCAGCACCGGCAACGACTACGACCTCGCGCTCGTAGGCCGCGGCTGGTTCCAGGTGGAAACGCCCGATGGCGAAACGGTCTATACCCGTGCCGGCGCCTTCAACAAGAATGCCCAGGGCCAGCTCGTCACCATCGACGGCTACACCGTTGTGCCCGGAATCACGGTTCCGCAGGACGCCACCGAAATCGCCTTCACCAGCTCCGGTCAGGTCATGGTGCGTGTCGGCAACGATCCGGCGATGCAGGAAATCGGCCAGCTGACGGTCGCCAACTTCGTCAATGAAGCGGGCCTCGAGCCGCAGGGCGAAAACCTCTTCAAGCAGACGCCTGCCTCTGGCGAGCCGATCGTCGGCACGCCGGCTGATCCGGGCTTCGCGCTGATCAAGCAGAAATATCTCGAAGCGTCGAACGTCGATCCGGTCAAGGAAATCACCGATCTGATCTCGGCCCAGCGCGCCTATGAGATGAACTCCAAGATCATCCAGGCCGCGGACGAAATGGCGGCTACGGTGAGCAAGAACCTCAGGTAACGGAAGAGGGGGCAAACATGACGTTTCGCCAAGCCGCTGGCATGACAGCTCAGAAAGACGGTTCCGCGCCAGGTGCGCGGCGCGTGGTGGCGGGCATTTTGCTTGCCGCCGCTTTCCTGTCGCCTTCGGCAGGCTTTGCGGAACGGCTGACGGCAGTCATCCCCAAGCAGACGATCTACCCCGGCGAAGCGATCGACGCGAGCCGGCTCGAGGTCGTCGATGTGACCAACCCCGATCTGACGGACGGCTATGTCAGGACGTTGAGCGAGATCGACGGCAAGGTCAGCAAGCGTACGCTACTGCCCGGCCGTGTCATTCTGGCTTCGGCCCTGCGCGAGCAATATGCAGTCGAGCGCGGCTCCACCGTCCGTCTGGTCTTCAGCAATGGTGGCCTCACCATCAGCGCGGCCGGTTCGCCCCTTCAGGACGCCGCGATCGGCGATCTGATCCGGGCTCGTAACATTGATACTGGCGTTATCGTCTCCGGAACGGTGATGGCCGACGGCACGATACATGTGGTGGCGAAATGAAAATGCTTGCCTGCAAATGGTTCCTGACGCTGGCCGTCGCGCTGTCTACAGCGATGACGCCTGCCTTTGGCGCGTCGCGAATCAAGGACGTCGCCTCGCTGCAGGCCGGCCGTGACAACCAGCTGATCGGCTACGGCCTCGTCGTCGGTCTCCAGGGAACGGGCGACAGCCTGCGCTCGTCGCCGTTCACCGATCAGTCGATGCGCGCCATGCTGCAAAACCTCGGCATCTCGACCCAGGGCGGGGAATCGCGCACCCGCAACGTCGCGGCTGTTCTCGTCACCGCGAACCTGCCACCCTTTGCCAGCCCCGGCAGTCGCGTCGACGTGACGGTCGGATCGCTCGGCGACAGCACCTCGCTTCGTGGCGGCACCCTGGTGATGACCTCGCTTTCGGGCGCTGACGGTCAGATCTACGCGGTGGCCCAGGGCTCTGTCGTCGTCACCGGTTTCACGGCTCAAGGGGACGCCGCATCGCTCAACCAGGGGGTTACCACCTCCGGCCGCGTGCCGAATGGCGCCATCATCGAGCGTGAACTGCCGTCGAAATTCAAGGATGGCTTCAACCTCGTGCTGCAGCTGCGCAACCCCGACTTTTCCACCGCGGTCGGCATGGCCGCCGCCATCAACAAATATGCCGCAGGTCAATATGGCGGCCGTATCGCCGAGGCCCGCGACTCTCAGGCCGTTCTCGTCGAAAAGCCGAAGATGGCGGACCTGGCGCGGCTGATGGCGGATATCGAAAACATCGTCATCGAGACCGATGTTCCGGCAAGGGTCGTGATCAACGAACGCACCGGCACGATCGTCATCGGCCAGGATGTGCGCGTCAACGAGGTGGCTGTCAGCTACGGCACCCTGACCGTGCAGGTCACCGAGACGCCGACGGTGGTTCAGCCGTTGCCGTTCGCGCGCGGCCAGACGGCAATGGAGCCGAACACCACGATCGAGGCCCAGTCCGACGGCGGCACGGTCGCGATCCTCAACGGGTCCAGTCTCCGGTCTCTCGTTGCCGGTCTCAACAACATCGGCGTCAAGCCGGATGGCATCATCGCCATCCTGCAAAGCATCAAAACGGCTGGGGCCCTTCAGGCGGAGCTTGTCCTGCAATGATGAACATCGACCGCTTTCTCGGAAGATCCCGCAACATCCTGCTCGCGTCGGCCGCCGTCGCGTCGATGCTGGCGATGCCCGGCGCCTTTGCCCAGGACGTCACGGCGCCGCCAGCCGCCAACGCCACGGCCAACGAGATCCAGCAGTTCTGCACCAACATCGCTGACGCTGCCCGCGACCAGCGCTATGTCCTGCAGCGCAAGGAACTCGAAACGCTTCAGGCGAATGTCGACGACCGGATCGCGACGCTCGAAAAGCGGCGCGAGGAATACGAAGACTGGCTGAAGCGTCGCAACGATTTCCTCAAGCAGGCCGAGATCGGCCTCGTCGGCATCTACAAGACGATGAAGCCGGACGCTGCCGCTGGCAAGCTTGAGATGGTCAGGCCGGAGATTGCGGCCGCAATCGTCATGCAGTTGCCGGCGCGGCAGTCGTCGCTGATCCTTAGCGAAATGAGTGACGAGAAGGCCGCGGCTCTTACCAACATCATCTCGAGTGCCAGCGATCCGAACACCTCGAAGGAACCATCATGAAAATGTGTCTAACGGCCGTTTTGGCCGCGGGCCTCCTCGCAGGATGTCAGAACCAGGCTTTCAACGAGATTGGCCGGGCCCCTGCCATGAGCCCGATCGGCAGTGGCCTGCAGTATACGCAGACGCCGCAGCTTGCGATGTATCCCAAGCAGCCGCGCCAGGTCTCCAACGGCTTTTCGCTCTGGAACGATCAGCAGTCGGCGCTCTTCAAGGATGCGCGCGCATTGAACGTCGGCGACATCCTGACGGTCGAGATCGCCATCAATGACAAGGCCTCGTTCGACAACAAGACCGATCGGAGCCGCAAGAACACCAGCGGCTTCAACATCGGTGCGAGCGGCCAGTCGGAGGCCAGCGACTTCGGCTGGTCGGGTGATCTGAAATATGGTTCGAACACCAAGACGGAAGGCGACGGCTCGACCGAGCGTTCCGAAAAGCTGCAGTTGCTCGTCGCCGCCGTCGTTACCGGCGTGCTCGAAAACGGCAATCTCCTGATCAGCGGCTCGCAGGAAGTTCGCGTCAACCACGAGCTTCGCATCCTCAATGTCGCCGGTATCGTGCGCACGCAGGACGTCGACGCCAACAACGTGATCTCCTACGACCGGATTGCCGAGGCACGCATTTCCTACGGTGGCCGTGGCCGCCTGACCGAAGTGCAGCAGCCGCCTTACGGCCAGCAGGTCATGGATCTGATTTCGCCGATCTGATCGGCAGGGAATGGCAAGATGGAAGAACTCGACACAGCCGCGCCTGCCAAGTCACCGTCGAAGGTGATCACGATCGCCATCGTCGCCGTCCTGACGCTCGTCGCCGGTGGCGGCGGCTGGCTGGTCGGCGGCATTCTGGCGCCGCCGCCGCCCAAGGAGCAGGTGGACGCGGCGAAGGAAGTCGCCCCGAACGCAACAGGCGAGGAGGGCGTGCCGAAGATCGCGACGGAGGCCAACGGCGTCGTTCAGCTGGAGCCGATTACCACGAACCTTGCCTACCCTTCTGAAAACTGGGTCCGGCTCGAGGTGGCGTTGCAGTTTGACGGTATCCCGGACCCAGCCGTGGCCGAGCAGATCCACCAGGATATCGCCGCCTATCTGAAAACCGTATCGCTGCAGCAGATCCAGGGACCGCGCGGGTTTCAATATCTCAGGGATGACATCCAGGAACGGGTTGACCTGCGCTCGGATGGGCGCGTAACCAACGTTATGTTCAGAACCTTCGTCATTCAATGATTCGCTAAATGATCCGGCTCATCGCCTTCATAGTCGCCATGACGGCGATGTCCGGAATTGCCGGCGCCCAGAGTTTTCCCTCTGACATCCTGAACACGCCTATCGACGGCTCTGCTGCGTCCTGGATCATCCGGACCTTCGGCCTTCTGACCGTTCTGTCAGTGGCGCCCGGCATCCTGATCATGGTCACCAGCTTTCCACGCTTCGTGATCGCGTTTGCCATCCTGCGCACCGGCATGGGCCTGGCAACGACGCCGTCGAACATGATCATGGTTTCGCTGGCGCTGTTCATGACGTTCTATGTGATGGCACCGACCTTCGACCGCGCCTGGCGCGATGGCATCGACCCCTTGATGAAGAACCAGATCACGGAAACGGAGGCGTTGCCGCGCATCGCGGAGCCGTTCCGTGAATTCATGCTCGCCAACACCCGCGACAAGGATCTGCAGCTCTTCATCGATATCGCCAAGGAAAAGGGTCAGACCGTCGTCGTCGACGACAAGGTCGACCTGCGCGCCGTCGTTCCCGCCTTCATGATCTCGGAAATCCGCCGCGGCTTCGAGATCGGCTTCCTCATCATGCTGCCGTTCCTGGTGATCGACCTGATCGTCGCCACCATTACCATGGCGATGGGCATGATGATGCTGCCCCCGACGGCAATCTCCTTGCCGTTCAAGATCCTCTTCTTCGTGCTGATCGACGGCTGGAACCTGCTCGTCGGCAGCCTGGTGCGCTCGTTTAGCTGAACAGTTTTCGCCTGTTCTGGCCGCAGCAACGGCATCGCCTTGCCGACATGTGGCGCGCTCCATATGGGATCTCGGCACGACGGTCTTTCCGTCATGGCTGTCTCGTTTTACAGATTTATCCGGTCCGTCCAGGGTATCGTGCGTTCAGAAGAACGCACCAAGGACGCTCCAGTACTTTGATTCCAGAGCATATGATCCGCGTTCAGTGAACCCGCTCGATAGCGGCACGCGCCAAAGCGTCGCGCTCTTGCCGCGCAGGCGTGAGACGATGGGCGCGGTGTGCCTGCTGCCGGTCCGCGACCCCGAACGAAAAAACCCCGCCGTGTGGGCGGGGTCAAGGGGAGACAAGGCGTGTCGGCGGTTGCGCCGCCGTGGTGCTTTACTGAGCAAATGTCCCTGTTCGCGCCGGCAGGGCCGGCACGTCGATCAGCGCGGGTTCCAGTCCGTCCCTGGCGCGTTCGGCCATCATCTCGTAAGCCTGCTCGAGGTGGCGGCAGAAGCGCTCTGAATCGAAGAGCGGCTTCAGCATTCGGTTATCCGTGAGCCGCTCTCTGTACTTGGCGACCTTGTCACGGTTCTCGTAAAGAGCGACCGCCTGCTCGATGTAGTCCTCGATGTCTGCTGTGACGAGTTCCGGCACGCCGATCGCGTGCAGCAGGCTTTCGCTGACGCGTGAGGCGAAGTGGGTGCCCTTGGGCGTCAGGACCGGCAGGCCCATCCACAGCTGTTCGGAGGTTGTGGTGTGGCCGTTGCAGGGGAAGGTATCGAGGCCGAGATCTGCCGCCGGGATACGGGCAAGGTGCTTTTCATAGTCGACCTTCGCGCAGAAGATGATGCGCTTGGTGGTGATGCCGTAGCTTTGGAAGCGACGGAGAATATGAGCCTGGGCTTCGGGCTTCGGGCACATGAGCCAGAGCACGCTATCGGGCGTTCTGCGAAGGATTTCCGCCCATGCCTTCATCGTCTCAACCGTGATCTTGCGGTTGGCGTTGAACGAGGCGTAAACGAACGCGTCTTCCGGCAAACCGATCTCGGCGCGGCTCGTCGTTGCGGGCAGGGGACGGCCGGCGGGGTCGTTCGGCTGGTAGGTCTCCGGCAACCGGCAGAACCGCTCATGGTAGTGTTCCTCGCTGCCATCCGGCAGGACGTAGTGGTCGCCGATGATATAGTCGAGGTCGGTGTTGACGGTGGTGCCGGGGAAGCCGAGCCAGGCGACCTGAACCGGAGCGACCTTGTGGTTGAGAATGGAGACGCGACTGTTCATCGTGTGCCCCTTGAGGTCGACGAGAATGTCGATCTTTTCGTCGCGGATCACCTGGGCCGCGTGCTCGTCGGAAAGGTGTTCGACGCGCACGATCCTGCCCCAGCTCTCCCGCCCTTCGCCGACGACCTTGAGATATTTTTCCGGCGTGTAGCAGAACAGGACGATCTCGAATTTTTCAGGATCATGGGCGGTCAGCACGGCCCGCAGCAGCTTCATGGTGGCGTGCAGGCCCCAGAAGTCGTTGGACAGATAGCCGATCCGGATTTTCTTGCCCCAGCTATGGGGCATGGAGCGACGCTCCTTTGGCAGGCCGGGCGGGAATGGCTGATCGAGTGCTGCAGCCAGGCGGTTCAGCTTTTCGTCGCGGCACCAGTGGATATTGTAGAATGGCGTTTCCGCGCGCAGGAATTTGCTGTTGTTCGACTGAATCACGCGCTCCAGCGCTTGCGCATAGTTTTCGATTTCATTGAAGTTGTTCACTTCCTGCATGAAAACGAGATAGGCGGACAACAGGACCGGGTTCGAAGGCGTCCGCCGGAACAGGTTGGTGACGATCTCTCGGTCTTCGTTGTTGCCGACGTCCGACGTCAGCAGCTTGGCCGCAAGCACCTGATGTTCCTGCCGGGCGCTCGCCGAGAGCGTCGACTTGAAGGGGCCGAGGATATCGGCCTGGTCGCGCTTCAGGAACAAGGTCACGATGATGTAGGCAAGTTCGGGATCAGTCTTGGCCTGCTCGAGCAAGGGTCGGCCGAGGCTCAAGGCCTGATCGTCATTGCCGCAGGCGAAATGCAGCTTCATGGCCTCTGCCAGGAAATGCTCCGAACGCAATCCGCCTTCTTCACCCGCCAGTTGATAGGCTTGCGCCGCATCGCTCCGGAAGCCGAGCTTCAGCAACACCTTTGCCAAAAGCGCATAGGTCTTGGCATCACGGGTAAGATCGAGCAGCTGATTAAGGGAATCGAGGGCCTCGGTGTACTGGCCTTTTTGATACTGCCGAGAAGCGGAAGAAAAGATGGTGTGGGCGTTCAAGGGAAGCTCCATGGAATAAGCGCAACCGTTGTCACCGCGCAAGCCTGTGCAACGTCAATGTACCAAGATACCGTTTTGAAGCAGAAACCTTGCCCGAGGCCGGATTGCCGGGCGAATAGCGTATTGTTTTCCAATAAATCCAGTGTCGCCGAAGTCATTCTCGCGAGCTTGGGTGAAGCGAAAGTAACGTACTGTTAACCATAGGATTTTGCTTCGAAAATATCTTGCCGCCTTAATGAAATCGCAAGCATTGGGGGCGATATTCACCCTCACATGACGGGTTTGGTTTCCTTCACTTGAGTGAGCGGAGCCGAGTGGCATGAAGCCGGTCCGTCATTACCGGTAGACGTTTTAGTCCGGTATGTCCCCAACCATGTAACCTTGTAAATTTGAGGGACAGTCTCATGACTTCTATTATGACCAACAACTCGGCAATGGCCGCACTCTCCACGCTGCGTTCGATCAATTCCTCGATGGAAACGACGCAGGACCGTATTTCGTCCGGCTTCCGCGTTGGTAACGCTTCCGACAACGCTGCTTATTGGTCGATCGCAACGACCATGCGTTCGGACAACAAGGCCCTCGGCACCGTTCAGGACGCACTCGGCCTCGGCGCTGCCAAGACCGACGTTGCTTACACCGGCATGAAGGCTGCGATCTCGGTCGTTGACGAAATCAAGGCAAAGCTGGTTGCTGCCAGCGAGCCGGGCGTTGACAAGTCCAAGGTCCAGAAGGAAATCACGCAGCTTCAGGATCAGCTGAAGAGCGTCGTCAAGTCCGCTGGCTTCTCCGGCGAAAACTGGCTCTACACCGCTTCCGGCGCAACTGCTCCGGGCACCAAGTCGATCGTCGGTTCGTTCAACCGCGACTCCAACAGCAATGTCAGCCTGACGACGCTCGACGTCGACACGACCAAGACCATGCTGATCGACGAAGCTGCAACGGCAAACGGCCTGCTGACGGCAGAACTCAAGGATGCAGGCGGCACGGCTATCGCTGGCGTCAGCGTTCTGAACCTCAACATCACTGCTGCCGACACGACCGCGCTGAAGAACTACCTCAGCGGTGTTGACACCGTGCTGAAGAGCATGACCGATGCCGCTTCGGACCTCGGTGCTGTCAACAAGCGCGTCGACCTCCAGAAGGACTTCGTCGACAACCTGATGGACTCGATCGAATCGGGCGTCGGCAAGCTGGTTGATGCTGACATGAACGAAGAGTCGACCCGCCTGAAGGCTCTGCAGACGCAGCAGCAGCTCGGCATCCAGGCTCTCTCGATCGCCAACAGCAGCTCGCAGAACATCCTGTCGCTGTTCCGTTAATCGGTCCAGACACCGGCGATTTCGGTCCCGGTCTGCAATACGAAAAACCGCGTCTCGATCGAGGCGCGGTTTTTCTTTTGGCTATACGATTTTTTTGGGTCGCGGCTTCAACGTTCGTTAACCATCTTGGTGTTTTCTATGCCTATCGAAACGGCGGGTTAACCAACAAGATTAACGCGTTAGCAGGCATGAAGCTGGCCGCCGTTTCCCGGTAATCCCGGAATGTCCCTTTCAATCCAGAATTCCCAAGGGGCACTCAGCCAATGACTTCTATCATGACCAACAACGCCGCGATGGCCGCACTCTCCACGCTGCGTTCGATCAATTCCTCGATGGAAACGACGCAGGACCGTATTTCGTCCGGTTTCCGTGTTGGCAATGCTTCGGACAACGCCGCCTACTGGTCGATCGCAACGACCATGCGTTCGGACAACAAGGCTCTCGGCACCGTTCAGGACGCACTCGGCCTCGGCGCTGCGAAGACCTCGGTTGCCTACACCGGCATGAAGGCTGCGATCTCCGTCGTTGACGAAATCAAGGCAAAGCTGGTTGCTGCCAGCGAACCCGGCGTTGACAAGTCCAAGGTCCAGAAGGAAATCACGCAGCTTCAGGAACAGCTGAAGAGCGTCGTCAAGTCCGCCTCGTTCTCCGGCGAAAACTGGCTCTACACCGCTTCCGGCGCAACGGCTCCGGGCACCAAGTCGATCGTTGGTTCGTTCAACCGCGACGCCAACGGCAATGTCAGCCTGACGACGCTCGACGTCGACACGACCAAGACCATGCTGATCGACGAAACGAACACGGCAAGCGGCCTGCTGACGGCAGAACTCAAGGATGCAGGCGGCACGGCTATCGCCGGCATCAACGTTCTGAACCTCAACATCACGGCTGCCGATACGACCGCGCTGAAGAACTACCTCAGCGGTGTTGACACCGTGCTGAAGAGCATGACCGATGCCGCTTCGGACCTCGGTGCTATCGACAGCCGCATCGACCTCCAGAAGGACTTCGTCGACAACCTGATGGACTCGATCGAATCGGGCGTCGGCAAGTTGGTTGACGCTGACATGAACGAAGAGTCGACCCGCCTGAAGGCCCTGCAGACGCAGCAGCAGCTCGGCATCCAGGCCCTGACGATCGCCAACACCAACTCGCAGAACATCCTGTCGCTGTTCAAGTAATCAGTGCATCGAGCGTGGGGGCGCATTTGCCCTCATGATCATCCACTCCAGGAAACCGCGTCGCCCGAGAGGGCGGCGCGGTTTTTCCGTTTCCGGTCTGTGGCTTGTTGCCATTAACGCCTGCTTCATATTTCCTTATTTTTGTTCACCTTCGTTACTGACTTATGAATGGCGTTAACCGTTTGTTAACCAAACAATCGTTACACATTCGTTAAGAGCGAAGGGTCGCCCCCAGGGCAAAACAGGGGCGGTTCGCATGACGCTGGTCCCGTCGCTGCCGGTCATTCACACCGGGATGTTCCCAAAAAATCATTCGGGGCAAGTGACCAATGACCAGCATCATGACCAACACGGCCGCCATGGCCGCACTCCAGACGTTACGCTCGATCAACACGAACATGGCCGAAGTGCAGGACAGGATCTCGTCCGGCTACCGGGTGCAGACCGCAGCGGACAATGCCGCCTACTGGTCGATCGCAACCACCATGCGATCCGACAACGCCGCTCTGTCGACGGTACAGGACGCGCTCGGCCTCGGCGCAGCCAAGGTCGATACCGCCTATGAAGCGATGAAAGCTTCCATCGACATCGTCACGGAAATCAAGACGAAACTGGTTGCCGCGCGCGAGCCAGGTGTCGACAAGCTCAAGATCAACAAGGAAATCACCGAGCTGAAGAACCAGCTCATGTCCGCCGCGCAATCGGCGTCGTTCTCGAGCGAGAACTGGCTCTACAACACCAATACCGCCGCCGTCGGCACAAAGTCGATCGTCGCCTCCTTCAACCGCGACGGAAACGGCAACGTTTCCATTACGACGCTTGATTTCGACACGGCGCAATCGATGCTGATCGACTCAGGCAGCTCGGCACGCGGCCTGCTGACCAGAGGCTATGATGCCGATGCGCTCCTGGGAACGCCGACCGGCACCGCGGCTCCGTACTATCTGATCGTCGCACCGCCCGCAGCTCCTCCGACCGGCACCGAAATCAAGCTGTCCGCATCCACCACGCCTGCCGACATGGACGCGATGATCCGCGTCGTCGACAAGATCCTCGGACAGTTGACGGATGCCGGCTCGACACTTGGTGCAATTACCAAGCGCATCGACATGCAGGAAAGTTTCGTCGCCAACCTGATGGATACGATCGACAAGGGCGTCGGCCGTCTTGTCGATGCCGATATGAATGAGGAATCGACGCGGTTGAAGGCGCTGCAGACACAACAGCAGCTCGGTATTCAGGCGCTCTCGATCGCCAACACCAATTCCGAAAACATCCTGCGCCTCTTCCAGCAGTAAGGTTTTCCAACCGGTGGCCCTCTGGCCCGCCGGTTTGAGATCGCTCGGCCGCATCCACTGAGAAGCGGATGCCGGAACGAGTTGAGTTCTGCCATGTCGTCGGTCACGGCACCCGGTGGAAACGGTTGGACCGCGCTAATTGCCCTGGCGCGGTCCAACACATTCATTTTCGCACAAGTTTGACCGAATAGCCTTCCCTCGCAGTCCTGTCGGTTGACTGCCGGCCAATATGAGATTTGCGCCGCCGCCTGCATCGGTCCGCCGCCTGGATGAGAGTTTCCGAGCGCGACCTGTGTAAGTCCAAGCATGCAGGGTTCGCCGCTATCGGCGACCGGACCCGAGGGAGACATTTCAGCAGTGTCAGCATCATGGGAATTCTGCGCCGTAAGGCGGCGCCTGTCGGGCAGACGGGGATCGCCGGCTGTCGGTCTGCGCGCATCGAGGTTCCAGCCATGAGCGCGATGCTGTCCCGCTATCTCAAGGATTTCAGCGCGCCAAAAGTCGAACTATCGATGATGCCGCCGAAATATTTTCCCGATCTGGATATCGACTACTCCGATAGCGACCGGTCCGCGCCGCGGTCGATCGCCCCTCAGATCGATGTCGATGCCGAGCGTCGTGAAGCATTCGAGCAGGGCCGCGCGGAAGCGCAGGCAGAGCTTGCCTTTGAACACGCCAACCAGATTGCCGACCTCCAGGCCGCCCACGCAGCCGAAATCGAAGCCCTGACCAAGCGCTTCGAGGATGAGGCGGCAAGCCGCGTTGCCGAACGATTCAACGAGATGACGGACCAACTTGCCGTTTCGCTGGGTGACCAGACCGCCCGTGTGCTTGCTCCCGTCATGGAGGATGCGCTCTTGCAGCGGGCCGTTGCCGATATGGCCCAGATGATCCGGCAGGGGATCGTCGCCGGCGAAGGGTGTGCGATCACCATCAAGGGGCCGCTTCCCCTGTTCGAAGCGTTGAAGAGCAGCCTCGGCGACGACATGCCGGTGTTCCGCCACATTGAAACAATGGACGTCGATCTCGCCATCGAAATGGATGGCACGATCCTCGTCACCAGAATGGCGGCTTGGGCCGACACTGTCCGGAAGGTTCTCGCATGAGCGACGAAAGCCACCACAACGGCAAGAACGAAATCATCATCGTCAAGCGCGTGAGCGGCCATCATGACGGCCATCACGGCGGAGCGTGGAAGATCGCCTACGCCGACTTCATGACCGCGATGATGGCTTTCTTCCTCGTCATGTGGCTGATCAATGCTGCCAATGAAGAGACCAAGGCGGCGATCGCCTCCTATTTCAACCCGGTTCAGTTGACCGACCAGAAGCCCGCCGAACGTGGCCTCAAGGACCCCGCCAAGGATGCGCAGGGTGAAGAGACGCAACAACGATCGAAGGTGGACGGCGAGCAGGAAAAGTCCGGTGGCTCTGCCAAGACCGGCGACCAGCTGACGGCGACCTCGGGCGAGGAAACGAAATATTCCGACGCCGACTTTTTCGAAAATCCCTATTCCGTGCTTTCCGAGATCGCACAGGAAGTGGGACAGCAGGCAAACATCAGCGTCAAGGGTGACGGCGGCGCGGCGCAATCCGGGCCATCGACCGGTGCGGAGGGCGGCGAAGCCTATCGCGACCCGTTCGACCCGGATTTCTGGACCAAGCAGGTCGAAGTCAAGGATGCCGGCAACACGGCCGAGACAGATGTAGCCCTGGCGTCCAAGTCGGCCATGGAAAGCGGCGCAGCGCCGCTGCAGAATACTGCGGAAGACCAGAAGACCGAGGATGGCGCGAAGCCTGCCGATGCCGGCAAGAGCGATGCCGAAAAGGCCGAGCTGCTGAAGCAGGATGCCTCGGCGCAAGCGGAAGCGCTGAAAGCCGAGATCACCAAGGAGCTCGGCGGCGATGCCGGCAAACTGGCGGAAGGCCTCGTCGTGACGCCGGCAGAGGGCGGCCTGCTGGTGACGATCAGCGAGCAGACGGATTCCCAGATGTTTGCCGTCGGTTCGGCCGTGCCGCAGAAGGAACTGGTCATGGCGATGGAAAAGATCGGCAGGCTGTTGTCTGAGCGCCAGGGCGCCGTTGCCATCCGTGGCCACACCGACGGTCGGCCGTTCAAGGACGGCACCTATGACAACTGGCGCCTTTCGGCAGCGCGAGCCCAGAGCGCCTACTACATGCTCGTTCGCGGCGGTCTGAAGGAAGATCGCGTCAGCCAGATCACCGGCTTTGCCGACAGACGGCTGCAGATCCCTGGCGATCCCTACGCGCCCGGCAACCGCCGTATCGAAATCCTGCTGCAGTCGGCAAAGGGCTAGGACCGATGCTGCGACGCCTGAGATCCGCCTTGATGATGTCGGTCCTTGCCATCCCGCTTTCGGCGGGAATGGCCGGTGCCAACGATCTCGAGGAGCTTGCACCGTTCAAGATGATCCGATCGCTGCAGTATGTGCAGGATTCGGTGGTGCTCGGCGATCATTCGGCCATCGAGATGCAGCGCTTCATGCTGGGGGCGATCGACAAGCGGCTGAGGGCCGCAGACGCATCCGTGTTCCGCGATCCGCGCAACGTCGATGCCGCACTTGTCTACGCCATGAGCGGCGGCAATCCGGAGACGCTCAACTATCTCGCCGACCACGATGTCGACGGCAATTTCGATTCGCGCGTTACCGATGCGCTGCGCCAGTATCTCGGCGGCAAGGGCGGCCTGATCGTCGAGAGCCTGTCGAAGGCGGCGCCCGAGTACCGCAACTCCCGTGTGGGTCCTTACCTGTTTCTGATCCTGGGCAATGCCGCCTCACAGCAGGATCCGGTTGGGGCGATGAAATTCTACGACTGGGCGCGATTGACGGCTCCGGGCACGATCATCGAAGAGGCGGCGCTTCGCCGCTCCGTCTACCTCGCGGTGCAAGCGAACTTGCCGGAGAAGGGCTTCCGCTACGCGCTGAACTACGCCCGCCGCTTCCTGACGTCGCCCTATGCGAGCCAATTCGCCGATGTCTTCGTCGAGCTGGCCGTGGGGCATTTCGAAGAAGGCGCGCATGAGCGGATTTCTGAAATCCTGACTTTCATGGACGCGCCGCGCCAGCGGGAGGTCTATCTGCGCGTCGCGCGCCGCGCCGCCATCAGCGGCAAGCAGACCCTGGCGAAGCTTGCATCCGAGCGAGCCGAACAGCTTGCAGCCGATGGCGCCTCCGAGCCGCGCGTGCTTGCCAATTTTTATGCCGGGCTGGCGGCGGTACCGTCGTCCGACGTGTTCGCCGCGACCCAGAGCATCGCCGCGATCCCGGACGCGGAACTCTCACCGCGCGACCGCGCCCTGCGCGATGCCGCCAAGGCGGTTGCAGATGCGGTCGTCAGACCACCGGACGATGAAAGCCTCACGCAAGCGTTCTCCGCTAGACCGGTTGAACCAGCCACGCCGAACGAAGATGTCGAAGGCGCGGAAACGGGAAGCGGCATGAGCCCGTTCGGGAAACCGACGGCGCAGGCCAGCGCCCCGACAGCGGAAGAGACGACACAGGTCAGCGCCGACGCTGCCGCCGCCTCCGACCCCGCCCACGATGGTTTCGTGGCGAAGGGGCGGTCAAAGGTCGACGAGATCGATGCGCTGCTTAGGGGGGAAGGCAAATGAGAGCTCTGGATGAAAGCCTGCGCGCACCGCCTCAAACGCCGACGGGCAAGGCGGGCGCCCGCGCGGGTGGCAAGGACCAGGCCCCAGGTGCCTTCGAGGATGCCGTCGCGACCGCCGGGCGCCAGAAGGCGAACGGGCAGGGCGCACAGGGTTCGATCGCGGGAGCCGGCGATGCCGCAGAGGGCGACAATTCGGGAGCTGCGGCTTTGATCGGTAACGGTGGCATCAAGGGCGGTGACGCTCAGATCTCGATCTCCAAGCCGACGCACAGGGCGCCCGGGGATCTCGAAGATCCGTCGCCCGAGAATCAGAATGGTCAGAACGAGCGCTTCTCGCTCGCTGCGCGTGACAAGGACGCCAAACGTCTTGCTGCCGCCAGGGCAACGCTGGCGCGCGAGAATGCGGGCGCGTCCGACCCGGCCGGCAACACGGACGACGTGGCTGCGCACTTAGCTTCGCTGTCGCACGGACTTGGCAAAGCCCAGGCCGGCGGCACTCAAGGCGTCGAAGGCAGCGGCGAGTCGACTGACGGGCAGGCGGCTTCCGATGCCAAACAATCGCCGAACGCCAGCGTGGACGATCTGCTGGCGTTGCTCGGCGGCAGCGCGATGCCGTCGGCGCGCGCGGATGCGCAGGGCGGTGCAGCCGGAACGGCCGGCGTCCATGCGCTCGGCGACGGCAAGGCCAAGGGCGCAGCGCATGGCGAGATGGCCGATGCGCATGGTGCGAACGGCGAAGGCGGCGAAGGCGAACAGGGCACGGACAGGCTGTTTCGCTTTGCCCGCGCCGATGGCAAGGGCCAGGAGATCTCGATGAGCATATCGAGGGACGGTGAACGCGCGACGGTCGACGCGGCGCGGTCGTCGGCCAAGGCCGAAAACGTCACCGTGGTCGAGGCACGCCGGTATCTCGGCATTTCGATGAACACGAACTCCAGCAATGTCACCAGCGCGATCGCCGGAGACGCAGGTTTTGCCCAGTCGTTGCAGCCCAGTGCGGCCCTTGGCCAGCCGGGCGCATGGACCCAGGCAGGCAAGACCTTGAACACGCTCAAGATCCAGATGCATCCGATCGAGCTCGGCCTTGTTACCGCGACGTTGCGGTTGAAGGACGACGAGCTGCAGGTGGAGCTGAAGGTCGAAAACGCCGACGCTTTCCGCCAGTTGCGCGACGACCAGAGCGAAATGGTCAAGGCACTGCGGGCCCAGGGCTTCGCAGTCGATCAGATCAACGTCGTGTTCAATTCGGGCGGCGATGCCTCTGCAGGCGGCGGCAGTTCGCAGCAGCAGGCTCAGGCGGGCCAGCAGGGCCGCGAGCGCGCCGAGGACGGTGGCGGCCAGGGACGGCAGCGACAGGATGGCGACGGCCAGGCTTCAATGGCGGAAAGGCGAGTTGGCAATGGCGGTACGGATGATGCGGTTGCCGGCACTGAGCGTTCTCGTACTGGTCACGTCTACATGTAGCGCATTCGCCAGTGCTGACTCCGGCATCTGCGAGCGCGAAATCATCTCGGCAGCGTCGAAATACGGCGTCCCCGCAGGCATCCTCTATTCCGTCGGGCTGACGGAGACGGGCCGCAAGGGATCGTTGCAGCCATACGCGATGAACATCGAGGGCAAGGCCTATTTTGGCAACAGCACCCAGGACGTCCTGGTCCGCTTTGCCAACGCCCAGGCACAGGGTGCCAAGCTCATCGATCTCGGTTGCATGCAGATTAATTACTACTTCCATGGCGATCAGTTCGCATCGCCGACGGAGATGCTTGATCCGCGCAAGAATGTCGAATATGCCGCGCGCTTCCTGTCCAACCTCCGCGCGAAGCACGAGAGCTGGACCATGGCCGTTGCGCGCTATCACGCCGGCCCGAACAACGACCCGGCGCAGAAGAAATATGTCTGCCGGGTGATCGCGAATCTGGTCGCGACGGGCTACGGCAAGTGGACGCCGAACGCCACGCAGTTCTGCCAATAAACAACCATTGAGTGCTTGATCGCGAGCCTTGCCGCATTGTGGCGACAATGCGCGGAGAATGTGACGGCAAGTGGTTTTGTCGCGGACCGTTAACTTTTCCACATTATTTTAGTGTGATCATTAACGTCAAGCCACTAGATGTAGATCAAATCGGTGCGACATGGTTAATCAATTATTAATTCCACCCATTAACTTCCTCTAGTTGTTCATGAATCCCTCGATTCGTACCTCTCAATCAGTGCGGTGCCATACTGATTCGGAGGCGGACGAATGATCGTAGTGGTTGATGATAGAGAACTCGTGAAGGACGGCTATACGTCGCTTTTCGGGCGTGAAGGAATTCCCTCGACGGGCTTCGATCCCAAGGAGTTCGGTGAGTGGGTGAATGCGGCGGCGGATTCGGATATCGATGCGGTCGAAGCGTTTCTGATCGGTCAGGGTGACAGCACCTTTGCCTTGCCGCGCGCGATCCGCGACCGGTCGATGGCGCCCGTCATCGCCGTCAGCGATACGCCCTCGCTCGAAAACACGCTGGCGTTGTTTGACTGCGGCGTCGACGACGTCGTTCGCAAGCCCGTCCATCCCCGCGAAATCCTGGCCCGGGTGGCGGCGATCCGCCGGCGTCTGAAGGCCATCAACAACTACACCGATATCGGTCCGATCCGCGTCTTTGCGGATGGCCGCGATCCGGAGATCAACGGCGACGTGTTCGCATTGCCGCGCCGCGAGCGCCGCATTCTCGAATACCTGGTCTCGAACCGCGGTCGCCGCGTCTCCAAGTCTCAGATTTTCAACGCGATTTACGGCATCTTCGATGAAGACGTCGAGGAGAACGTCGTCGAGAGCCACATCAGCAAGCTGCGCAAGAAACTGCGCAAGAAGCTCGGCTTCGACCCGATCGATTCCAAGCGTTTCCTTGGCTACTGCATCGACTGGAACTAAGGCGCGCTCAAGCGGTCGAATGCGGCACCTAAGACAGGTTCACGCAAGGCCCGCTTCCTAGTGTCGCTGCAACGTGGAAATGAGGATCCGATATGAGTCTCTATGGCAGCATGAGAACGGGCGTCTCCGGTATGAACGCTCAGTCGAACCGTCTCGGCACTGTGGCTGAAAACATCGCCAATTCGAACACGACGGGCTACAAGCGCGCCTCGACGGAATTCTCATCGATGATCCTGCCCTCGGGCGGCGGCAACTACAATTCCGGTGGCGTCGAGACCCAGGTGCGCTACAGCATCTCGCAGCAGGGCGGCACCAGCTACACGACGTCGGCAAGCGACCTTGCGATCAACGGTGGCGGCTTCTTCATCGTCCAGGGCAATGGCGGCGAGAACTTCCTGACCCGCGCCGGCTCGTTCGTTCCCGACAAGGATGGCAACCTCGTCAACACCGCCGGCTTCAAGCTGATGGGCTACGAATACAAGGCTGGCGCCGACCCGACGGTTGTCGTCAACGGCTTCGACGGCCTGACGGAAGTCAAGCTCAAGGACGAGGGGCTGGTGGCTTCCGGCTCGACCAAGGGTGCGATGGAAGCGAACCTGCCGTCGGGTGCTGCCATCGGCGACGAAAAGCCGACGTCGCTCGTCGTCTACGACAGCCAGGGCAACACCCGCATCCTCGACTTCGTTTACAAGAAGACCGGCGTGAACCAGTGGTCGGTTGAGATCAGGGACCGTTCGACATACACGGCTGGCCCGCCGGCAACGGGCGTGATCGGCTCGCAGAGCATGACTTTCGATGCGGCCGGCAAGCGCATTTCGGCCACGCCCGCTACGCTGACGACGACGCCTATCAACAACCTGCCGGGCACAGGCGCCAATCTCGGCGCCCTGACGATCGACACGACAAAGACGTCGCAGCTCGGTGGCGATTTCACCAGCACCGGCGGCGGCATCGACGGTTCGAAGCCGAGCAAGATGTCGGGCTTCGAGATCGACAAGGAAGGCATCGTCTACGTCAAGTACGGCGACGGCAACCTCATCCCGAAGTTCCGTATCGCGCTTGCCACCGTACAGAGCCCGGATAGGCTCCTGCCGCAATCTGGCAACGTCTATTCGCAGGGCACCGATTCCGGCGTCATCGTCACCGGTTTTGCCGGCTCCGGCGCTTTCGGCAACATCCAGTCCAAGGCGCTCGAGAACTCGAACGTCGACATCGCCAACGAGCTGACCTCGATGATCGAGGCGCAGCGTAACTACACGGCAAACTCCAAGGTGTTCCAGACCGCGTCTGACCTGCTTGAAGTTCTGGTCAACCTGAAACGGTAATTGAAAGAGATACGGTCCGCGTCATGTCGCTGTCCTCCGCAATATCCATCGCACAACAGGCCTTCAGCAACACGGCGCAGCAAACCGCGATCGTGTCGAAGAACATCGCGAACGCGGGCAACGCGGACTACTCGCGTCGGCTTGCGCTGCTCGGGAGCACGGCGAACGGAGCGCAGGTCGTATCCATCTACCGTGCCCAGAACGAGGCGTTGCTCAAACAGGGCATCGCCGGCATGGGCGCGGCCTCCGGTCAGGCAAGACTCCGCGAAGGCTTGGAGCTGATGAAGTCGGCGCTCGGCGGCAACAATTACGAGATGGCGCCGTCCAAGCTGCTGGCCGACTTCCGCAACAGCCTTCAGACCTTTGCCGCAACTCCGGGCAACAAGACGATTGCAGCCGCCGCAGTCTCCGACGCCGGAGACCTGGCGGATTCGCTGAACAAGGCCTCGAAGGCCGTTCAGGACATGCGTGGGGACGCTGACAAGGAAATCGCGCTGGAGGTCGACAAGCTGAATGGCTTGCTGGCGGAGTTCGAAAAGGCCAACAACGCGGTCAAGGCGGCAACGGCGCAGGGGACCGACCCGAACGACGCGCTCGACCAGCGCGACAAGATCCTGAAGCAGGTTTCCGAGATCGTCGGTATCTCGACCACGACGCGCAACAACAACGACACGGTGATCTTTACCACCGACGGAACCGTTCTGTTCGAGACCATTCCGCGGTCCGTCACCTTCGCTTCGCAAAACACCTATGACGCAACGACTGTCGGCAACAAGATCTATGTCGACGGTGTGCCGATCGCGGCCGGCACCGGCGCCGATACGACGGCCAAGGGCAAGCTTGCCGCACTCGTGCAGCTGCGCGACGACGTCGGTCCGAAATTCCAGTCGCAGCTCGACGAGATCGCGCGCGGTCTGGTGACCTTGTTCCAGGAAAGCGGCCAACCCGGTCTGTTTACCTGGGGTTCGCCCGGTATTCCGCCTGTCGGCATCGTGCCTGGCATGGCATCGAAGATCGCGGTCAATGCGCTGGCCAAGGCTAACCCGCTGATGCTGCGCGACGGCGGTTTCGACGGCACGTCGAACAACCCGACCGGCAATGCCGGCTATACCGATCTGCTGGATGGTTTCGTCAACAAGATGGGCGAGAACATGGCGTTCGACCCCTTGTCCGGCCTCGACAACAGCAGCAGCATCATGAACTTCGCCACCAGCTCCGTTGGCTGGCTGGAGCAGTTCCGCAAGACTGCGTCGACAGCCGACGACAACAAGTCCGCGCTCTTGTCACGCACGGCGGAAGCACTGAGCAAGCAGACGGGAGTGAGCATCGACGAGGAACTGTCGCTGCTCCTCGATCTCGAACAATCCTACAAAGCATCGGCCAAGTTGGTCAGCACGGTGGACGCCATGATGGCGGCCCTTATGGAAGCTGTGAGGTAATCATGAAGACGTCCTTCGTTTCGAACCTGGCGATCCAGAGCGCCATGCGCCTGACGATTCAGCAGACTCAAGCCGAGTTGCTGAAGCGGTCGCAGGAACAGACAACCGGCATCCATTACGATCTCGGGCTGACGCTCGGCGCAACGACGTCGCGATCGCTGAACCTTCAGCGTGAGCTGGACAGGATGTCGGCGATGAAGAGCACCAACGCCGTCGTCACGCAGCGCCTTTCGGCGTCCCAGGGTGCGCTCGAAACGATGCAGAAGGCGGCCGAGAAGGTGCGCGATACGCTCGTAACCTACAAGGGTAACGACGGCGTCGACGCGATGAAGATCCTGAAGACGGAAGTGAACGGCGCCCTTCAGATCTTTACGTCGGCGGCCAATACCTCCTTCAACGGCGAATTTCTCTTCTCGGGCATCAACACCGACGTCAAGCCGTTGACCGAATACAACTCCGTGCCTCCGTCTGCGGCAAAGGCCGCCTTTGATACGGCGCTGACCACCTACATGTCGGCGAACAGCCTCACCGACATGAGCCAGTTCACACCGGCGCAGATGCAGGACTTCATCAGCAACACGCTGGAGCCGATGTTCACCGGCCCTGGCTGGGATGCCAACTGGTCGGATGCGTCGAGCCAGAACATGACGAGCCGCATCAGCGCGAGCGAGGTCATCGAGAGCTCGACTAACGCCAACACCAAGAGCTTCCGCATGTTCGCGCTTGCAAGCGTGATTTCGTCGGAGCTGATGGACAAGAACGTCAATTCGCAGGTTCGAAACACGATCAGCAACGCGGCATTCGGTTACGCAGAGCAGGCCATTGCCGGTCTGAATGGCGAACGCAGTTCGCTCGGCATCTCCGAATCGCGCGTCAAGAAGGCGACCACGTCGCTCGAGGCGCAGCAGAAGCTGCTCAATACCCACATCCTGGACATCAATGGCATCGATCAGATCGAAACGGCGACCCGTGTGAACACCTTGAAGACCCAGCTCGATACATCCTACGCGCTGACGTCGAGACTGCAGCAGATGAGCTTGCTCAACTACCTCTGAGAAGAGGCGACCGGACAAACATGAAGGATGTCTGAATGTACCAATTTTCCTATGCCGAGATCATGGAGGACGGTGTTGCCGACTCCAAGAATCGAGAACGGCAGGTACTCGATCGCTCGATCGCGCTCCTGGAAGCCGCGAGACAGCAGAACGGGTACTCGAGAGAGGCCATCGAGGCCATCTATTTTACCCGGCGCGTCTGGATCCGCTTCATCGAGGATCTTCGCGCACCGGAAAACCAGCTCAACGAAGAGCTGCGCGCCAATCTGATTTCGATCGCCATCTGGATACTCAACGAGACGGAAAAGATCCGCAAACGCGAATCCTCCAACTTCCAGGGCATAATTGACATTACCACCATCATCAGGGATGGACTGAAATGAAGAGCACACTGCGTATCTCGCTGAAATCGGGCGAAAGAATTTTTGTAAACGGCGCGGTGCTTCGCGTTGACCGCAAGGTCGCCGTCGAATTCCTGAATGACGTGACTTTCCTTCTGGAAAACCACGTCCTTCAGCCGGAAGATGCAACGACGCCGCTGAAGCAGCTCTACTTCATCGCCCAGATGATCCTGATCAACCCGGAAGGTGCCGAGCAATCGACCGCCATGTTCCGCAAGTCGATCGTCATGCTGCTTAACTGCTTCAAGAATGAAGAGATCCTGGCGGAGTTGAAGCGGGTCGACGGGCTGGTCACCAATGGCCGCGCCTTCGAGGCGCTGAAGGCGATCCGCGGGCTCTATGCAATCGAAGACCGCATCCTCAACACGCAGGAAATCACGCCGGCCACGGTCGAGCAGATTCGCAAGGAGATTGCACCATGGCGGTAAGTGGCGTCAGCAACAATGACTACAGCCCGATCGTCTCGGGTGCCGATTCCGGCAACGACGCCAGCAAGGCGTCGCTGAACTATGAGAGCTTCCTCAAGCTGCTCGTCGCCCAGATGAAGAATCAGGACCCGACCCAGCCGATGGACGCCACGCAGCAGATCGCGCAGCTTGCGACCTTCTCGCAGGTCGAGCAGACGATCAAGACCAACAAGAACCTCGAGAGCCTGCTGCAACGCACGTCGCTTAGCGAGGCGGATGCGGTAATCGGCAAAACTGTCACCAATGCAGACGGAACGGTCACTGGCGTCGTCAAGGAAGTCAAACTATACTCTGACGGAATCATTGCAGTGCTGGATAACGGCAAGGAGCTCGTTATCGGCCCAGGCGTCAAGGTAAAGTGATACCCGAATGAATGAGGCGGATGCCCTCGATATTGTACAGGCTGCGATCTGGACCGTGATCGTGGCCTCAGGGCCCGCCGTTCTCGCCGCGATGATCGTCGGCGTCGTCATCGCCTTTATTCAGGCGCTGACCCAGGTTCAGGAAATGACCCTGACCTTCGTCCCGAAGATCCTTGCGGTGATGATCACGGTCGCCGTTTCTGCGCCCTTCATCGGCGCTCAGATCTCTATTTTCACCGACATCGTCTTCTCCCGAATCCAATCCGGATTCTGATTGCGCGTTCGCGCTACCACCTTCGCGCAAGCTTGGGCCTCTATCTCCAGTCTTAGATTGGGGCAGCGCGTGTGAATGCTGCCCGACCTCTCATGAAGAGACGGAAGAGACATGGCACAGCAAGCAGCGTTGATTATCCCGAAAGTAGCACCAAAGGGCCGG
Organism: Ensifer sp. GW823-FHT05D09; assembly: GCF_058795755.1. NCBI lineage: Bacteria > Pseudomonadati > Pseudomonadota > Alphaproteobacteria > Hyphomicrobiales > Rhizobiaceae > Ensifer > Ensifer sp. GW823-FHT05D09. Next base: position 654,671 of record NZ_JBXAIA010000001.1, read on the forward strand.
GACGTCGGCTTTGCACTCGGGATCGTGGCGATCCTCGCAATTCTCTTCCTGCCGATCCCGCCGTTCCTGATCGACATGGGGCTGGCGTTCTCAATCGCCTTCTCGGTCTTGATCCTGATGGTGGCGCTTTGGATCCAGCGGCCCCTCGAATTCTCGTCCTTTCCGACGATTCTGCTGATTTCGACCATGGTTCGCCTGGCGTTGAACATCGCAACGACCCGCGTCATCCTTTCCCACGGTCATGAAGGCCACGGCGCTGCCGGCGGCGTCATCTCCGGCTTCGCCAGCCTCGTCATGTCCGGCGATTTCGTCATCGGCCTGATCGTCTTCCTCATCCTGATCACGGTGAACTTCATCGTCATCACCAAGGGTGCGACGCGTATCGCCGAAGTCGGCGCGCGCTTCACCCTCGATGCCATCCCCGGCAAGCAGATGGCGATCGACGCCGACCTTTCGGCCGGTCTGATCGACGAGAAGGAAGCGCAGCATCGCCGACGCGAGCTGGAGCAGGAGAGCTCGTTCTTCGGCGCCATGGACGGTGCCTCGAAGTTCGTCCGCGGCGATGCGATCGCCGGCTTGATCATCACTGCGATCAACATTTTCGGCGGGATCATCATCGGCTATCTGCGCCATGACATGCCGATCGGCGAAGCGGCCGACGTCTTCGTCAAGCTGTCCGTCGGTGACGGTCTGGTCTCCCAGATCCCGGCGCTGATCGTTTCGCTCGCCGCTGGCCTGCTCGTGTCGCGCGGCGGAACCGCCGGTTCCACCGACCAGGCTGTTGTCGGGCAGCTCGGCGGCTACCCCCGCGCCTTGATGGTCGCCTCCGGTCTGATCATCCTGCTCGCGCTGGTTCCGGGCCTGCCGTTCTTCCCGTTCGCGGTTCTCGGCGGTGGCATGGCCTTCCTGAGCTGGATCATTCCGCGGCAGATCGCAGCGGAAAACGAGGCGCGCCGGATGCAGGAAGCGGCGACGGCCCAGCAGACCAAGGATGGCGAAGCAGACTCGGTCAAATCGGTGCTAAAGACCGCCGAGATCGAGCTGCTGCTGGGCAAGCAGGTGTCGACCCGGTTGCTCGGCGCCCACCAGGAACTGGCGTTCCGCGTCGGCAAGATGCGCCGCAAGTTCGCCGGTCAATACGGCCTCGTCATTCCGGAGATCAAGGTCTCCGACGATATCAGCATTCCCGACAAGGCCTACCACGTCCGCATCCACGGCACGACGATCGCCTCCAACACGGTGCGTGTCGGTGAAGTCCTTGTCGTTACCGGCGGCGGCCGCCGTCCGAGCGTGCCGGGAGACGAGATCCGCGAACCCGCCTTCGGCATGCCGGCGGTCTCGATCCTCGAAACCTTCACCGAAGACTTGAAGCGTGAAGGTTTCCACCCGATCGACAACGTCTCGGTGGTGCTGACGCATCTTTCCGAAGTGATCCGCAACAACCTGCCGCATCTCCTGTCGTACAAGGACGTGAAGGTGCTGATCGATCGGCTGGATCCGGAATACCGCAAGCTCGCCGACGAAATCTGCACCTCGCACATGTCCTACTCCGGGCTGCAGGCGGTGTTGAAGCTGCTCCTGGCGGAGCGGGTATCGATCCGCAACCTGCACCTGATCCTCGAAGCGGTGGCCGAACTCGCGCCGCATGTCAGAAAGACAGAACAGATCGTCGAGCATGTGCGCGTGCGCATGTCACAGCAGCTGTGCGGAGACCTCGCCGACAACGGCATCCTGCGTGTCCTGCGCCTCGGCAACAAATGGGACATGGTATTCCACCAGGCGCTGAAGCGTGATGCCAAGGGGGAGGTCGTCGAGTTCGACATCGATCCGCGCCATCTCGAAGAGTTCAGCGAACAGGCGACGAAAGTTATCCGTGAACATCTCGATCGCGGCATGCCCTTCGTACTGGTAAGTTCGCCCGAATCCCGCTCTTATGTCCGCATGATCATCGAACGTCTTTTTGCCACTTTGCCCGTGCTCTCGCATGTCGAGCTTGCCAAGGGACTCGAGATCAAGATCATCGGCTCCATTTCATGATAACCGACCCCGAGGGCACGGTGCTAGCGCTGTTTGCGGCGTTCTGCCGGATCGGGGCGTGCATCATGATCATGCCGGGGTTCTCGACCGCGCGCATTCCCATGCAGATCCGGCTGTTCATCGCGGTCGCCATCTCCATGGCGATCCTGCCTGTCATGTGGACCGACATCTACCCGCAGGTGACAGGCAAGGGCCACACCTATATCTACCTGATCGCGGCCGAAACGGCGGTTGGCGCGGTGATCGGTCTGGTCGCGCGCTACTATGTGCTCGGCCTTCAATTCGCCGGAACGGCGATAACGATGCTGATGGGCTTCAACCCGCCGCCATCGTCGGACGTGCTCGAAGACACGGCGGAGAACCAGCTCACGAGCATGATCAGCTTTGCCGGGCTGATGATCCTGTTCATGCTCGACTTCCACCACGTCATGTTCGAAGCGATCGCCCAGTCCTACCGGGTCATGCCCGTCGGCAGTGTCTTCGATCCGCAGGGCGTTCTGATTACCCTGACGGATTCGCTCGAGCAGACCTTCATGATCATGGTGAGGCTTGCCAGCCCCTTCCTGATCTACGGCCTCCTGTTCAACGTCGCCATCGGCATGGTCAACAAGCTCGCGCCGCAGATCCCGATCTACTTCATCTCGCAGCCCTATCTGATCATGGGGGGCATGTTCCTGCTCTATCTCGGCATCGCCGCGATGCTGCGCCTGTTCGGCGACGGCTTTGCACCCGTCATGCAGGGAGGTTAGGGAAATGAAGACGCGGTCACAGAAGCTCAAGCGCCTGGTCGCCGTTCAGCGTCATCTCGAGCAGATGGCTGAGGCGGACTTCGTCGAGATGACGCGCCAGCGCGACGTCCTGGCCGAGACGATCGACGTCGTCGTCGATGCCATGGGCTCTGGCCATCCGATGCATCGCATGTTTTCCGGCCACTATTCCTCTCAGGTCGGGCGCCTTGTGCAGAAGGACCAGATGCTGCTCGGCATCCAGCAGACGCACGAAGCGCGCATGCTGAAGGAGCGTGCCAAGGCCGACCGGCTTGAGGAAAACATGAAGGAGGCCCGGCAGTCGGAAGACCGCGAGGAGGCCGATAATTCCATCTACGACCTGATCGACCAACACGTCGGCGGCCAAGCGCCAGCTTCCGGTAAGGTTGAGCGGCGATAGTGTGACATCCGCAACGCTCGCCGATCGGCAGGGCGTTCGGATCGAATGTTGAACGCGCGATTGCGTCGGTCCTGATCAAGGACGCCGCGGTACCGTTGTCGAGAGGAATTGTCATGGCTATCTCTCCGCCCAGCGATCTGGTGATGGACGTCGTACGCGCCGCCGATCCGGCCGAGGTGCAGGAAGCGCAGGCCCGGCTCAAGGCCAATCGCGCCGCCTTTCAGGCGACGAGCCTTGCGGAAAACGGCAATGGTTTCGCCGCTGCCGTCAACGTGCTCAATTCTTCGCAAGGATCGAGCGGCCTCGGCGACATCAACAACCGCGTCGAACAGAAGAAGGTTCCCGAGACCTACCGCAAGTTCGAAGCGATGATCTTGCAGAACTTCGTGAAATCCATGCTCCCGAACGACAGCGAGAACGTTTTCGGCAAGGGCACATCCGGTGACATCTGGAAGAGCATGATGGCCGAGCAGATCGGCGACGTCATCTCCAAGAGCGGCGGTATCGGCATCGCTGATCAGCTGGCCGCGGGCGATGCGCGTGAGCGCGTCAATGCCTCGCTCGATGGCAACAGCCGAAACCTGGCCGCAAGCCTCGTGCAGGAATACGAGCGCAAGACGCTCACTGGTTATTCGACTGACGACGATAAAAACAAACAAGCTTAATTGGGAGTTCATTTATGGAAGCTGTGGCATCCAACGACGTCCGGATCCAGAACGTGCTCGGCCGGCTGGAAATGATCATCGACAATGAAAACAGCCGGATCGGCGTTGATCCGGAGTTCGATATCAAGACGTCGAACGCGCACAAGAGCCGTTGCCTCTACGAATTGACGATGCTTCACCGCGATACGCTGCCGGGTGAGTTTTCGCCGGCCTTCGCATCGCAGACCCGTCACCTGCGCGACAAGCTCGAGGTCAATTCACAAAAGGTCGAAGCCCATCTCGATGCCGTGCGATCGGTCGTCGATCTCTTGAAGACCGCAGCTCAGGACGCCGATGCCGACGGCATCTATTCCGAAGCGCAGTTCCGCTACAGCGATTTCTAATGCTTAAGCTCATTCTCACCGGGGTTTGGGTCTGCGCCGTCACGCTCGGATCCGTCTATTATTCCATGCAGAGCGCTTCGGCGCCCGTCGTCTCGGATGCGGAAGCAACGCGGCGTGCATCGGAACAATATGTTCCGGGGGAAATGATCACGGTCCCCGTCATCAAGGACGGGGCCGTACAGGGCTATTTCCTGACGAAGCTTTCCTTCTCGGCAACGAAGGAAGGCATCAACAATCTGCGGGCGCCGCTTCGCCAGATGGTCACGGACGAGCTTTACGACATGCTCGTCGGCTCGCGCTTCATCGACGTTGCTGACACCGGCACCTTCGATCTGCCGACCTTCAAGTCGACGGTCAAGGATGGGCTCAACAAGAAGCTGGGCGGCGAGGTGATCACCGAGGTCCTCGTCGAACAGCTCGAATATCTGACCAAGGACGACGTCAAGCGCGTGGCCAACGGCCAGAACGTCCCGCGCCAGAAGCCTGTCGCCATCGTCGACAAGAATGGCAACGTTGCCAACGACAAGCTGCCTGAAGGCGGCGTCAGCGCCAGCAGCGGCCACTGATTGCCTACGCAACAGCTGAGGACCAGCGCAGGGACGTATCAGTTCTTTTCCGGATTGCGGTACTGTTCGTTGACGAAGCCGAACTCAGCCATCAGTCGGCCTACGGCCACATAGAAGTGGTAAAGCCCCGCTGAGAAGAGACCGGTCTTCCTCCATAATCTGATGCCGCGCGGCAGCGAGGCAGCGAGCAGGGCAAGCGACTTCGCGAAGGTTTTCACCCGTCCGCCAAAGCTTGGATCCCGGCGGTGTTCGAGCATTGTCGAAATCGCCCCGTTTCTGAGACTGCGCGCGCGAACCCATGATGAACTGGTGCGCCGCGCCGGCACCGTTTCCGCCACCCACGCCTCGTTGGCCCAGGCGAACGAAAACCCCTTTTCCTTGCCGCGGCTGTAGAAGTCGGCGTCGCCGCCGCCGATGAAGTTGAAAGCGGGATCGAGAAACGGGCGCGGCATGGCGTCCAGAACCCGCCGCGTCACCAGCACGTTACCGGAGGAAAAGAGGATCGGCACAGGTCCGGTCGCTTCATAATGGGGCGTAAACACCGGGTGCCGCTTCCATTTCTGTCCGCTCACATCCTCGAAAACGGGCAGCTGAGGTCCGCCGACCATGTCAGCCTGGGTCGCTTCCTGTGCCGTGATGAGGCAATCGAGCCATTCGGGTGCGGCGATCTCGTCGTCGTCGATGATGGCGATGGCGCGCAGGTTGGGGTAGCTTTCAAGTGCTGTGGCCCATCCGGCATTGTAGGCGTAGCAGTTTCCGCGCTGGTGGGCGATAATGACGACGGAGTCGGACGGATGTCCGAGAAAGAAATCCTTCGCGGCCGCCGCCCCTGCCAGGCCTTCATCGTCGTTCTCGACGACGATGGTCGCAAAGGCGATGTCAGGCCGTTGGGAAACAATGGTTTTCAGCGTCTTGATGACATGTTCTGGCCGCCGAAAGGTCGGCAGCACGACGACAAGCTCGATGTCACCGGCGTCTTCCAACTCGGTCCGGAAATAGATGGAAATATCCTGGCCGGTAGACGTCATCATGAAACCTGTGCAAGCGGATTGCTGGCCACCAATAAAGCAAATCTTCCTAAACAGATGCTGAACCGGCAAAACGACCTTTGAATGAATGCTTTAAGTGGTCCTTCACCCCGTCCTGCTAAAGAAGGACGCAATGCTCCATCCATGACGTTTGGCACAATGCACCTGGTTCTGGTTTCCTCGCTCGTTCCCGTCGAAAATCCCGCTTCCGGTTTCGACATCGCCAACCGTGCGCTGCTTGACGGTCTGCTGGCGCTCGGCCACCGGGTCAGCGTCGTCGGCTTTCTGCAGCCCGGACGCTCACCTGCGCCCGGTTGCCAGATGCACCTGCTTGGCGAACTCGAAGTCACCAATGCGAAGGTGGATCGCTTGCAGAAGCTGCGCTGGCTTGGGGCTGCCTTTCTCAACCGGACATCCGTGTCGTCAGCCAAAATGCTCGGTGTACCGGCAGGCCGGATCCAGTCGATCCTGGACAGCCTCGCACCGTTCGATGGCCTGGTGCTCAATTCGGTGCAACTGCCTGCCGCCTTCGCGCAGGTTTTTCGCCCGTATCCTTCGATCTACGTCGCGCACAATGTCGAAGCCAATTCCGCATTGGAGAATGCCGAGCGCGCGAAGGGGATCGTCGAGCGGCACCTGTTCAGGCGAGAGGCAGGCTATCTCGAACGCTACGAGCAACGACTGGCGCAAGATGCCGTGGCGTTGTGGACTTTTGCCGAGGCGGATCGCCTCGGTTTCGGTCGCGCGGTTGCCGATCGGGCATCCGTACTGCCCTTGGTGACGGGGTGGGACGCCCCGGCCTGTCCGGATGTGCCGCGCCAACAGGACCTCGGGCTGATCGGGACCTGGAGCTGGCGGCCAAACCGGCTCGGGCTGGACTGGTTTCTCGACGAGGTCGTGCCGCATCTGCCTCCGGACATATCGATTGCGATTGCCGGCCAACTGGAGGGCACACCTGTTGTTTCGCATCCCGGCATTCGTTTCGTCGGTCGCGTCCCCGACGCGCGCACCTTCGTCGCAGCGAGTGCCGTCGTGCCGCTGATCAGCCGCGGCGGCACCGGGGTTCAACTGAAAAGCATCGAGACCTTTGAGCTCGGCATGCCGTCGGTTGCCACCGGCGCGTCTCTGCGCGGCATCGAAACCGTTCCGGCAAACTGCACGGCGAGCGATGATCCCTCGCAGTTCGCGCGCCTCTTGGTCGAAAAAGTCGGTCGTGCACGGGCGGGCGCAGCGCAGCGATTGGATGGAACGCTGTTTCATGAGGCCCAGAAGGTCAGGATGATGCAGGTGATGCGCACTGTCCTGCCCGATCTTGCCGCGCGTGGAAAAAGCGATCGTGCACTGCCTTCACATCCTCGATGGACCGTTCACGACGGAGGGCGGTGATGATGAGTATGCCCGCTCCCACGAACACATCTCTGTCGCAGCGGATGATTCTCGGTATTCCGGTTTCCGATCCGGGCTGGGCGAATGCGTTCGACTTTGCCAGCGATGCGGCGTCTCGCCCGACCGGTCAGGTCAGGATCGCCTTTCTCAATGCAAACAACGCAAACTTGATGATGAAAGACGCCGAGTTTCGCGAGGTCCTTCGCCGCCAAGTCGTCTTCCCAGATGGACACGGCGTCGATATCGCCTCCTACGTGTTCCACGGCGACATGTTTCCGGCCAATCTGAATGGAACCGATTTCGTTCCGGCCCTCCTCACCTATATCGACCGGCCCATGCGGGTCGCGATGATCGGTGCGCGGCCGGACGTCTTGGTGCAGGCGGCGGAGAACCTTGGCAGACATGCGCCCTGGCATGAGTTCGTGCCGGTGTCAGACGGATTCTTCGATCGCAACCGCTCGCGGGATATCCTTGCAGAGGTGCGGGCTTGCAAGGCGGATATTCTTATCGTTGCCATGGGGAGCCCGATGCAGGAAAAATGGGTCGACGCCTATGTCGGTGCTCAGGATGCCCGGCTGGTGATCACCGTCGGCGCGCTGTTCGATTTTGTTGCAAATGCGATCCCGCGTGCGCCGAAGCTCATGCGCAGGCTTCGGCTCGAATGGCTTTACCGACTTGCCCTGGAGCCGAAACGCATGTGGCGACGCTATATCCTTGGTAATCCCCTGTTTCTTTGGCATGTCGCTGTTCACAAGCTGACGGGCAGGGGTCGCAAGAATGTCGGCGAAGCCAGCCTTGGAGCGCGAAAATATTGACCCGCCCTTCCACGCGAACCGCTGTTGTGACCGCATCCTACGCCAATGATTTCGAGCGCTGTCGCCTGATGTGCGAGAGCATGGATCGCCGGCTGCAAGGGGACTGGGTGCATTATCTTCTGGTCGCCGATTTCGACGTGGCGCTCTTCCGGCAACTCGAAGGATCTCGGCGGCAGGTCGTGAGCGAGCGCGACCTCTTGCCCTGGTGGTTGCGTCCCGTCACCGATCCCCTGTCGGGCGGGCGCCGAAAGATCTGGCTCAGCCCCTTTGGCCTGCCGTTGCGTGGCTGGCACGTGCAGCAACTTCGCCGTCTGGCGCTCGCGCGTCATGTCGATGAACCGGCCATGTTTGCGGTCGATTCCGATGTGGTTTTCCTGAGGGATTTCGACCCCGCCACGCTCTGGCAGGATGGTCGCCTGACGCTTTACCGCAAGGACGCCGCGATCGACGCGAACATGCGCTCGAACCATCTGGCGTGGCTTGCCCATTCCGACCGGCTTCTCGGCATCGGCCCCTATGCGCTGCCGGCCAACGATTATATCAACACCTTGATCGCCTGGCGCAGCGACACATGTCGCAAGCTTGTCGAGCACATCGAGGCGCTGCACGGACGCAACTGGGTGCGTGCGATCACCAAGACCCGCGCCTTCTCCGAATGCACGATCTATGGCCGCTTCGTCGACGAGGTGCTCGGCGGGGAAGGGCACATGCCGTCGCCCGATGCGCTGTGTCACGTGCTGTGGTTCGACGACAGCTATCGCCAGGGCATCGCAGGTCTGAGGGATTTCTTGAAGGATATGGCGCCGCACCAGATCGGTATCGGCGTGCAGTCGTTTGTCGGCCACGACCTGGACGATATCCGCAAGGCGGTCGTCGAACTCGCGGCCTGAGCTTCGCGTCTGTCAGATGACCCGGTTGGCAGGTTTCGTCAGCGCCGTATAGGTCAGGCCGAAGGACAGCACGTACAAGACGAGGAAGATCAGGTTGAGCGACGGCGCCCACCCAGCGACATCCGTCGTCGCCATCAGCAACAGCGATAACAATCCGGCTTTCACCACGCCCGCGACGAGCAGATTGGCCATGCGGCGGACCGTGCGCCCGGTCGCGTAAAGCAATTCCGAATGATACTCGATCAGATTGCGGAAAGAGGGCACCAGCAGGATCATCGCCACGATCGGTGCGGCGGCCGAAACATTGTGCCCAAGGCCGTTCGGGAAAACGTGGAGATAGATCGCCATCGCGGCAATGGCTGCGAACGAGGCTACCGCCACGGCAAGCTCGATCGACAGGCGTACCGGCCATCGAGCGATTGCATCGGGCGTGCGCATGATCCGCTGGACGAGCAGTGTGTTGAACGAGCGCACGGGTAGGGCCGTCAGATCGGCGAGCCGCATCAGGATGGCATAGATGCCGGATACGGCCGGGCCGCCGATCGCCAGTACGACAATCTTGTCGAATTCCGACTGGACGTAGAACAGGATCTCGGCGCCGGCGACCGAAACCGAATCGGCCCAGCGTCGGACATAGAGCCGGGGCTGCCAGCGAAGGCGCACCCTTGGATAAAAGACGACCAGCGCGACGACGAGGCTGATGGCATTGGCAGCAAGATAAAACTGCGACCAGGCCGCGAGCGTCTTGGCCTGCAACAGCGCAAACAGAACGGCCGCTGCCGTACGGATGGCCGTGGCGATGACGACAAGCAGGGCACCGCGGCCGAACCGGCCAAGGCCGTTGAGAACGATGACCGCAGTTTCAAGACCGCGCCAACAGACGATCTCGGCGATCATGAAGGCCGCAAAGGTGCCGGCCGACATGTCGCGTGAAAAAAGCGCCAGGAAGGTGCCGGCGCAGATGAGTGCGATCAATGGCAGGGAAAGCAGCGCGCCCACAAGAAATCCGGCACTGTAGGTGCCAACCAGCAGCGGCTTGACCGTCGCCACACGGTAGAGTGGCGACATGAAGCCGAAGGCCAGCGCCCTGGAGATCATGATGCCGGCGGCCGACGCCGTGGCAAAGAGGCCGAAGTCGGAGATCGCAAGGGTATTGGCGATCGCGATAAAGTAGGCAAGCGACAGGACGAGGCGGCCCGCCGAGCCCCCCGTCATCGAGAGGTAGGCGTGGATAAGCGCCTGATGGCGAAGGTAAAGCGCTTTGATGCGAGGCAACAAGGTCCAGCTTCCATTAGTCCTTCTCCTCATATGCGGGAATGTTTAATAAGGCGTGAGATTGGCCGGTTGCATGACCGCTTCTTTCGCCAAAATTAACCATTTGTTTTCCCTGTTTCCTTAGGTTGAGTTCACTATTCGGAATTCGCCATATCGGCAGCCGCGGGATAAGTCATGTTCAACGTCGACGACGAAAAACGCCCGGTTCCGCGTGCATCGTTGCTCGATATCTCAGCAGGGAGCTCGCGAACCTCGAAGCCGGCGACAGGATCGGACGCCGCGCTGCGTGCATCCTCAAGCGCGTCGTTGCTCAGTCGCTTCGTCGAAGTCGATGAAGCTGCCGCGCAATCGCACACCGCCATCCGTCCGACATCCCAGGCTCGCGAATCCCAGCCAAAGGCAGCCCAACCGCAACCGCAGGCAGCCCAACCCAAGACAAGGTCGGCACCCAAGGCCGCCGCTACCCGCGCGCAACCCAAGCGCGCGCTCGGCGATGCCGGGGGCAGGATGGCGCGGTGGTTGGCGGGCAACGATGCGTCCGGCACCGGCGGTGGAGACACGCCGCCTCCCGGCGACCGTCCCCTGGTCGATATCAAGGCCGTGCTTCGCTCCGTCTGGCAGCTTCGTTTCGTCATCGCCGCCACGACGGTTCTCGGCGCCGTCGCCGGCGTGGCGATCGCGCTGTCGACACCCAGCATCTACCTCTCGGAGAGCCGGCTCTATATCGACCCGCGCGAGGTGCGGCTGACGGATTCCGATCTCTCCAAACAATCGCTGGCAACGGAAGGCATTCTTGCGCTTGTCGACAGCCAGCTCGAAGTGCTGCGCTCGCGCACCGTTATGGAGAAGGTCGCACGCGATCTGGACCTGCAGAACGATAGCGAGTTTTCCGGAACCGGCGCAGCGGACGGCGAGGTGCCACCACGCACGCTGCAGAAGCTGAGCGACGCCATCCGCGTCTGGCGCGATCCCAAGACCTTCATCGCCATCGTCGAGGCGCAAAGCAGAAGCCCGGAGAGATCGGCGCAAATCGTGAACCACTTGGTCGAAACCTTCCTCGGCGAGGAGACGGCTGCGCAATCGGGCTTCTTCCAGAAGACGACCGCGGCTCTCGACCAGCGCATCGCCGGCCTCAAGTCCGAGCTCGACACTGCGGAAAAGGCGATCGAGGAGTATAAGGCGCGCAACGATATCGTTGGCGCAGGCGGCGAGCTGATTGCAGACAAGCAATTGCTCAGTCTCAGCGACCAGGTCGCGGCTGCCCGCAACCGCATTGCGGAAGCAAAGGCGAAGGCCGAAGTCTCCGGAAGGGTCCGGATCGACGATGTGCTGACGGGCGCGTTTCCCGAAGAGGTCGGTTCGATTGCGCTTGCCGAACTGCGCAAGCAATATGCCGCAACCCGGGCGCAACTAAGCTCGCTCGATGCAAGCCTCGGCCCCCGTCACCCGCAGCGCATCGCCGTCGTGCAGTCGCTGGATTCCTCCCGTGCCGAGATTGCCAACGAGCTGCGGCGTATCGCTGCCGCTTCGCAGACCGATCTCGAGCGTGCGCAGCGGGCGGAACAGGACCTCGTGCGGCAGTTTGCGGCACAGAAGGCCCGCCAGATCAACTCGTCCGGCGAAATGGTCGAGTTGCGTGAGCTGGAGAGAAATGCGGCAGCGACCCGCGAGATCTACGAATCCTTCCTGAAGCGCGCCAGCGAAACGCGCGAAGAAGAAAAGCTGACGACCAAGAACATCCGTGTCGTTTCGCGGGCGGAACCTGCACTGTTGCCCAAGGGGCCGTCGCGAAAGATCATCGTCATCGGCGCAACTTTGGCCGGTTTCTTCGCCGGCTTCGGTCTCGGTATCCTGCTCGGAATCTATCGCAGCCTGAACGGCTTGTTTGTCAGGCCGAAGGGCGGGCCGACGGAAACCGTCGACCCGGAGCCGCCGGAGCCCGGCACGGACCCGGATCCCTTGCCCGGCACAAGCAGCCAGCGGGAGGAGCAAGTGCGCGAGATGGACCTGCCGCCGCCGTTCTCGCCGGCGGCGCACCATGCCCAGTCGCTGACCGCCGCCTATCTCGCTTCCCGCGAACTGGTGAAGCAGGAGCCCTCCGGCAAGCGCTCGCCTCGCGGTTTCGAACCTGACGAGGATGTCGGTATCGCCCGGGTTCAGGACGATCTTCGTGCGCTCAGGTCCCGCGTCGAGAGCTACTCCCGCCAGAAAGTCGCGCGTCGCTGAACCTCGGGATTTGCGGGTGTCATCAATGCGGCCCTTCAGTGATGAAAGGAAATGATGCTGCCTGCACTGTAAACGTGCGTCTGGCGATGCCTGCCCCTTGCATTTATGCGTTTGGGACAGCATAGGGCGCTTTGAGGCAATCGCCTTTCCCGAGGCGAATTAGAGTGTGCCACGAACAGGAAGCCAGGAGGAATGCCGTGACGACTGTGATAGATGGCAAGCAGGTCGCCGCTTCGGTTATCGAGGCCGTAAAATCCGCGACGCAAGCGCTTGAAGCGGATGCGGGCGTGCGTCCCGGTCTCGCGGTGGTGATCGTCGGCAACGATCCGGCCAGCCATGCCTACGTCTCCTCCAAGAGCAAAATGGCCAAGGAATGCGGCTTCCAGTCAGTCCAGCACACCCTGCCTGAGGACACGAGCCAGGACGATCTGGCGGCCCTCGTTGCCAAGCTCAACGCGGACGCCAGTATTCACGGCATTCTCGTCCAGCTGCCGCTGCCCAAGCATCTCAATTCCGAGCCGATCATCCAGTCGATCCTGCCGGAAAAGGACGTGGACGGTCTGCATGTGGTCAACGCCGGCAAGCTGGCGACCGGCGATCTCGAAGGCGGTCTGGTTTCCTGTACGCCCGCCGGCGCGATGGTGTTCGTGCGCCAGACCCACGGTGAGGACCTTTCGGGCCTGAACGCAGTTGTCATCGGCCGCTCGAACCTTTTCGGCAAGCCGATGGCGGCTTTGCTGCTTGCCGCCAACGCGACGGTGACGACGGCGCATTCGCGCACGAAGGATCTGCCGGCGGTCTGCCGCAATGCCGATATTCTGGTCGCGGCTGTCGGTCGACCTGAAATGGTCAAGGCGGATTGGGTGAAGCCTGGCGCAACCGTGATCGATGTCGGCATTAACCGCGTGTCCGCACCGGAAAAAGGCGAGGGCAAATCCAAGCTCGTCGGCGACGTCGCTTTCGGTGAAGTGGAAAAGGTCGCAGGCGTGATCACGCCGGTGCCGGGTGGCGTCGGCCCAATGACCATTGCCATGCTGATGGCAAACACCGTGATTGCCGCCTATCGCAAGGCGGGACGCAAGCCACCACGCTTCTGATCAGCGCCAGCTGGTATCTGTCGTTACCCGGCGCGCCGCCTCCGCGGCGCGTTTTTTACTTCTGCGGGGCCGGGCCAGTCGAGGCTCGGACGATCAATTCGGCGCGCCAGAGTTCCTGGTCGGGAAAAGCGCCGCTCTTGAGGATGCCTGCAATCAACCGAGTGGCGATGCGCCCGCCGGCTGCCCGCAGCGATGAGCGCGTCGTCGTCAGCGGCACGCTGAAGTTTTCCGGCTTCAGCATCGGCAACACATCATCATGCGCGATCAGCGAGATGTCGCGACCGATCGCCATTCCCGCCTGATTGACGGCCCTGACGGCGCCGAGCGCCAGCACCGTGCTCGAACACAGAACGGCAGTTGGCGCGTCGGGCTGCTGCAGGAAGCGCTGCATGCTGCGGTAGCCGTGTTCGTCGGTCATCAGCGAGTGATGGACAAGCGCCTCGTCGATATTGAGGCCGTGTTCGGCCAGCGCCTTCGCCATGCCTTTCCGGCGGCGAATGGAAAAGCTGAGATAATCCGGACCGTTGATCAGTGCGATCCGCTGGTGGCCGAGCTGGATCAGCAGGCGCGTCGCATCGTAAAAAGCACCGGTGTTGTCGATGTCGAGGAAAGGATAATCCCGTGTCTCGCCGATCGAGCGCCCATGCACGACAAAGGGCATGGACAGCGATTTGAGCATCGCGATGCGCGGATCGTTCGCGCGCATATAGGCAAGAAACAGCGCATCGACATTGCCGCTGGCGGCAAGCCGCTGGAAGGTCGCCTCTTCATCCTCCGGCGCACTGGGATTGAGGACGAAATGGAAGTCGTGTTTGACCGCTTCCTCGCCAAGCCCCGCCAGGAATTCCCCGAAATGCACGTCGGAATCGATGCCGGCGGCGATCGGCATCACCATGCCGATTGAATAGGCCCTGCCGGTGGCAAGCCGCTGCGCCGCCCGGTTCGGCCGATAGCCGGTTTCGCGCACGGCCTGCAGCACGCGCTGGCGGGTTTCCGCATTGACTTCCGGAAAGCCGTTCAACGCCCGGCTCACTGTCGTCTGTGACAGGCCGAGAAGTTCCGCGAGCTGCTTGAGATTGACCGCCATGGTCAATTTTCCTCCCAAAGCGCTTTGGATATCCCTTTGATTTTTGTGGTTTCATCCAGCGCCCTCAATTTCTGTAGCACTCGTTTTTCATCATACAAAGCAGAATTAGCCGGCTTCGCGCTGCAAAAAGTTGCCGCAAAGCAAAATAATGTCGGATGAGAGACGGTGAATCGAAAGCGCTTGACTCCTGGAGTGTCGCAATGGTTTGTTAGCAAACTCAAAGCGCTTTGAATTTTGCGCATTGATGATCTGCCCGGCGGGGTCCGGGTTCATCTTGGGAGGAGAACAACGTGAAGAGATCATTTCTGTTGAGCGTGGCCGCGCTGGCGCTGTTTGCGGGCGCTGCCGGCGCTGCGGATCTGAAGTTCAAGCCTGGCGAAGACAGCAAATTCAACTGGGCGAGCTTCGAGGAATTCAAGAAGGGTCATGACCTCAAGGGGCAGACGCTGACGATCTTCGGCCCCTGGCGCGGCGAGGACGAGGCGCTCTTCAAGAGCGTCTATGCCTATTTCGTCGAGGCGACCGGCGTCGAGATCAAGTATTCGTCCTCTGAAAACTACGAACAGCAGATCGTCATCGACACCCAGGCCGGCAGCCCGTCCGATATTTCCATCCTGCCGCAGCCGGGCCTCATCGGCGATCTTGCGTCCAAGGGTTACCTGACGCCGCTCGGCGATGACACCCAGAAGTGGCTGCTCGACAATTATGCCGCCGGCCAGTCCTGGGTCGACCTTTCGACCTACAAGGGCAAGGACGGCAACGCCGCCCTTTATGCCTTCCCCTACAAGATCGATGTGAAGTCGCTGGTCTGGTACTCGCCGGAGAACTTCGAGGACGCCGGCTACGAAGTGCCCAAGACCATGGAAGAGCTGAAGGCGCTGACCGAGAAGATCGCCGCTGACGGCCAGAAGCCCTGGTGCATCGGCCTCGGCTCGGGCGGCGCGACCGGCTGGCCCGCCACCGACTGGGTCGAAGACATGATGCTGCGCACGCAGCCCGCCGATGTCTACGACAAGTGGGTCAAGAACGAAATCCCCTTCAACGATCCGGCCGTCGTTGGTGCGATCGACGAGTTCGGCTGGTTCGCCAAGAACGACAAGTTCGTCGATGGTGGCGCGGCTGCAGTCGCGTCGACCGACTTCCGCGACAGCCCGAAGGGCCTCTTCGCATCGCCGCCGAAGTGCTACCTGCATCACCAGGCATCGTTCATTCCGTCGTTCTTCCCTGAGGGCACGGTGATCGGCGAGGATGCCGACTTCTTCTACATGCCGCCTTACGAAAGCAAGAAGGACCTCGGCAATCCGGTTCTGGGCGCCGGCACGCTGGCGATGATCACCAAGGACACGCCGGCAGCACGCGCCTTCATCGAGTTCCTGAAGACCCCGATCGCGCATGAAGTCTGGATGGCGCAGACGAGCTTCCTGACGCCTTACAAGAGCGTCAACGTCGACACCTACGGCAATCCGCCGCTGAAGAAGCAGGGCGAGATCCTGCTGAACGCGACGACGTTCCGCTTCGACGGCTCGGACCTGATGCCCGGCAAGATCGGCGCAGGCGCATTCTGGACCGGCATGGTCGACTTCGTCGGCGGCAAGTCGGCGATTGACGTTGCCGACAGCGTTCAGAAGGCCTGGGACGCCATCAAGTAAAAACCGGACGGCGGGCGGTGATTGCGCCGCCCGCCCAGTCCTCCGGGTCCGTTGAACGTTCAGTGCGACGGGACCCCAACGAGAACGGCGACAATCGCCATGCCCTGCGCGAAATGTGCACTTGGGGGAGGGACATGTCATGCAACAGCTCGTCTTTGCGGTAGGCACCATGGTGGCCGGGGTGCTCGGCTGTGCGGCCTATTTCTGGGGAACCAGCTACATTCTCGATTTGATCTTCCCGTCGAAAGGGCGATCCGGTGTCGAGGCGTCGCGCAACCTGCGCATTACCAACGCCATCCGGCCATGGCTGTTTCTCGCCCCGGCGCTGTTTGCGCTGACGATCTACCTCATCTACCCCGTGATCATGTCGGTCTGGTTCAGCGTGCATGATCGCGCCGGCCAGAATTTCGTCGGTGCCAGCAACTACATCTGGATGCTGAACGACGGCGAGTTTCGCCAGTCGATCTTCAACAATTTCCTCTGGCTGCTGGTGGTGCCAGCGCTCGCCACCTTCTTCGGGCTTGTCATCGCCGCTTTGACCGACCGGATCTGGTGGGGCAACATCGCCAAGACCCTGATCTTCATGCCGATGGCGATCTCCTTCGTCGGCGCTGCCGTCATCTGGAAGTTCATCTACGATTATCGCGCCGAGGGCACCGAACAGATCGGTCTCTTGAACGCGATCGTCGTCGCTTTCGGCGGCGATCCGCAGGCCTGGATCACGCTACCGTTCTGGAACAACTTCTTCCTGATGGCGATCCTGGTCTGGATCCAGACCGGCTTTGCCATGGTGATCCTCTCGGCGGCGCTGCGCGGCATCCCCGAGGAAACGGTGGAGGCCGCCGTAATCGATGGCGCCAACGGATGGCAGATCTTCTTCAAGATCATGGTGCCGCAGATCTGGGGCACGATCGCCGTGGTCTGGACGACGATCACCATCCTCGTCCTCAAGGTGTTCGATATCGTGCTGGCGATGACCAACGGCCAGTGGCAGAGCCAGGTGCTCGCCAATCTCATGTTCGACTGGATGTTCCGCGGCGGTGGCGACTTCGGACGTGGTGCTGCGATCGCCGTCGTCATCATGGTGCTGGTCATCCCGATCATGGTCTGGAACATTCGCAACGCGGCCAAAGAAATGAAGGGGCACTGAGATGAACCCGGCGACCCGCTCCCCTCTCACCTGGGCCGTACACCTCTCGGTCCTTCTCCTGGTCGCGCTCTGGACCCTGCCGACCGCGGGCCTGTTGATCTCGTCGCTGCGCGACAAGGATCAGCTCGCAGTCTCCGGCTGGTGGACGGCCCTGTCGACCTCGACCCAGAACATCGTCGCCCGTGCACCGGGGGCCGATACCCAGGTCGAACGCGACGGCAAGTTCGTGATCTCAGGCGATGTACTCGAAGGCACCGCCGCCGGCGAAGTTTCCGCCTTCGGCTTTTCGAGCCAAAAGCCGACGGCGTTCAAGGCCGGCGAAACGGCCGAGCTGAATGACGGCGAGAAGCTGACGGTACAGGCCGATGGCAGCTTCGAGATTGTCTCCGACACCAAGATGGAAGGTTCGCGCGGCCAGCGTATCTTCTTCACTGCCGCCATTCCACCTCGCTTCACTTTCGACAACTACGTCGAGGTCCTGAGTGCCGAAGGCATCGGCGCCTCCTTCATCAACTCGCTGACGGTTGCCATTCCCTCGACGATCATCCCGATCCTGATTGCAGCCTTTGCCGCTTATGCGCTCGCCTGGATGCCGTTTCCGGGGCGCGCGATCCTGATCGCCGTCGTCGTCGGCCTGCTCGTCGTGCCGCTGCAGATGTCGCTCATCCCGCTTCTGAAGCTCTATAACGGCGTCGGCGCCTTCTTCGGCGTGCCGGCCAAGACCTATGTCGGCATCTGGCTTGCCCATACCGGCTTCGGCTTGCCGCTGGCGATCTATCTCTTGCGCAACTACATGGCCGGCCTGCCGCGCGAGATCATGGAATCCGCGCGTGTCGACGGCGCCAGCGACTTCGACATCTTCGTCAAGATCATCCTGCCGCTGTCGTTTCCGGCGCTGGCGTCGTTCGCGATCTTCCAGTTCCTGTGGACCTGGAACGACCTGCTGGTCGCCATCGTCTTCCTCGGCGCAGGCCAGGATGAACTCGTGCTGACCGGCCGGCTGGTCAATCTTCTCGGCTCTCGCGGCGGCAACTGGGAGATCCTGACCGCCTCCGCCTTCATCACCATCATCGTCCCCCTGATCGTCTTCTTCAGCCTGCAGCGCTATCTCGTGCGCGGCCTGCTGGCGGGATCGGTCAAGGGCGGCTGATCTCACAGGGACTTCTGAACGCAATGAGCATGACTGAAATGAGCGAATCCATCTTGCAGGTCGATAAGGACTGGTGGCGCGGCGCGGTGATCTATCAGATCTATCCGCGCTCCTACCAGGATTCTAACGGCGACGGCATCGGCGACTTGAAGGGCATCACCGCCCGGCTGCCGCATGTTGCCTCGCTCGGCGCCGATGCCATCTGGATCTCGCCCTTCTTCACCTCACCGATGAAGGATTTCGGCTACGACGTTTCGAATTACACCGACGTCGACGGCATCTTCGGCAATCTCGCCGATTTCGATGCGCTGATCGCCGAGGCGCACAGGCTCGGCATTCGGGTGATGATCGACCTCGTCCTGTCCCACACTTCGGACCAGCACCCCTGGTTCGTCGAAAGCCGCTCAAGCCGGACCAACGCCAAGGCGGACTGGTATGTCTGGGCGGATTCCAAGCCCGATGGAACGCCGCCCAACAACTGGCTGTCGATCTTCGGCGGCTCGGCCTGGGCCTGGGATCCGACGCGGCTGCAATACTACCTGCACAACTTCCTGACCTCGCAGCCGGACCTCAACCTGCATAATCCGGATGTGCAGGAGGCGCTTCTGGGCGTCGAGCGTTTCTGGCTGGAGCGCGGCGTCGATGGCTTCCGTCTCGACACCATCAATTTCTACTTCCACGACAAGCAGCTGCGGGATAACCCGGCGCTGGCGCCCGAGCGCCGCAACGCCTCCACCGCGCCCGCGGTCAATCCGTACAACTATCAGGAACATCTCTACGACAAGAACCAGCCGGAGAACCTGGCGTTCCTGAAGCGTTTCCGTTCCGTCATGGACGAATTTCCGGCAATCGCGGCCGTTGGCGAAGTCGGCGACAGCCAGCGCGGCCTCGAGATCGCCGGCGAATACACCTCCGGCGGCGACAAGATGCACATGTGCTACGCCTTCGAGTTCCTCGCGCCAGAAGCGCCGACGCCGGAACGTGTCGCCGAAGTCCTGCGTGATTTTCACAAGGCGGCCCCCGAGGGCTGGGCCTGCTGGGCCTTTTCCAATCACGACGTCGTTCGCCATGTCAGCCGATGGGGCGATGGCGTGACCGATCAAGACGCCTACGCCAAGCTGCTCGCCAGTCTGCTGATGTCGCTGCGCGGTTCCGTATGCATCTATCAGGGCGAAGAGCTGGCGCTCACCGAAGCCGAGCTTGCCTATGAAGACCTGAAGGATCCCTACGGCATTCAGTTCTGGCCCGACTTCAAGGGGCGCGACGGCTGCCGCACGCCGATGGTCTGGGACAGCGCTGCGGTCAACGGCGGCTTCGGCGATGCCAAGCCATGGTTGCCGGTGCCGGCCGAGCATCTGAAGCGGGCAGTCTCCACGCAGAAGGGCAACGAGGCCTCCGTCATGGAGCATTATCGCCGCTTCCTGCAGTTCCGCAAAGCGCATCCGGCCTTTGCCAAGGGCGAGATCGAGTTTCGCGGCACCGATGGGCCGGTTCTGGCCTTCGTGCGCAGCCACGGCAACGAGAAGCTTTTCTGCGCCTTCAACATGAGCGGCGCGGCCGCGACGGCTGATCTGCCTGGGGAGCCAGTGGAAGCGCTTGAAGGTCATGGCTTTACAGCCGAGATCAAGGACAACAGGGTCAAACTTCCGGCTTGGAGCGCATTCTTCGCGCGCCTGGTTTGAGACAGACATAAGAGACGAAGGGGAGGGTGCGATGACAGGTCTGACGCTTAAAGATATCCGCAAGTCCTATGGTGCGGTCGATGTCATTCACGGCATCAACCTCGAGATTAAGCAGGGCGAGTTCATCGTGTTCGTCGGTCCGTCCGGCTGCGGCAAGTCGACATTGCTGCGCATGATCGCCGGCCTGGAGGAGATCACCGGCGGCGACATGTTCATCGATGGAGAGCGCGTCAACGATGTGCCGCCGTCGAAGCGCGGCATCGCGATGGTGTTCCAGTCCTATGCGCTCTATCCGCATATGACCGTCTACGACAACATGGCTTTCGGCATGCGGATCGCCAAGGAAAGCAAGGAAGAGATCGACCGGCGCGTGCGTGCGGCCGCCGATATCCTGCAGCTGACCAAATATCTCGACCGCCTGCCGAAGGCGCTTTCGGGCGGCCAGCGCCAGCGCGTGGCGATCGGCCGGGCGATCTGCAGGGATCCCAAGGTCTTCCTGTTCGACGAGCCGCTGTCGAACCTCGACGCAGCCCTTCGCGTCGCCACCCGCATCGAAATCGCCAGGCTCAACGAGCAGATGGCCGACACGACGATGATCTATGTCACCCACGACCAGGTCGAGGCGATGACGCTTGCCGATCGCATCGTCGTGCTGTCGGCCGGTCATATCGAGCAGGTCGGCCCGCCGCTCGAGCTATACGAGCGCCCGGCGAACCTGTTCGTCGCCCGCTTCATCGGCTCCCCTGCGATGAACGTCATTCCCGCCGCGATCACGGCGACGGGTCCACAGACGACAGTCAAGCTTGCCGGTGGCAAGTCGGTGACACTCGATATCCCCACCAACGCCTCCGAGAACGGCAAGACGGCGAGCTTCGGCGTACGTCCGGAAGATCTGCAAACGGCGAGCGGCGAAGACTTCCTCTTCGAAGGCACGGTGGCGATCGTCGAGGCGCTCGGTGAAGTGACGCTGCTCTACATCGAAGGGCTGGTCGAGAAAGAGCCGATCATCGCCAAGATCCCCGGCATTCTGCCCGTGCATCGCGGCGAGAAAGTCCGGTTCACCGCCGACAAGACCAAGCTGCATCTGTTCGACGCCGCCGGCAAGAGCTACCGCGCCTGAGAAAAAGCATCGCTGTTTTTCCCCATCAACCCGTCCGATTTTCGGACGGGTTTTTCTGTGTCCGTGCCCTCAATCTACCCTCTGTTAAATTTCTTCCTCTAGCCTGATGGGCAGGGGATATTAAGAGGCCTGTTGAATGACGACCGCGGCACCGATGATGCAGCAGCACTTCCTGAACAAGGAAGAATCTTTCATGTACGATCGCGAAACCACGTTCCCGATGGAGGACACGCGGAACGAGGCGCGCATCGAATATACGGAAAAAGGCATGACGCAGCTGAGCTCGCGCCGCTGCGAAATCATCAAGCTGTCGAAAAGCGGCGCCGTCCTCGGTATCCTGACGAAGTACCAGCTGCCGCAGAATTTCTACCTCGACATTCCAAGCGCCCGCATCCAGATGGTCGGTTGCCTGCTGAAGCGCGTGCACGCCAACAATGTCGTCGAAGCGCGTTTCCTGCGGCTATTGACCGACCGCGATCTCAATCGCATCTTCGTCTACAGCACGCATCCGAACCACCGGAACCGCACGCTCGACATCTATCGCTGAACGACGGAAATCCGTATGAAACGCCGGCCCAAACCAAGCGGGCTGGCGGTTGATGCATCGTTGCGGGACGGGCAGTCATCACCTGGTGGCGGCCGCATGCACTTGACTTCGTGCTTCAGTTTGGAACTGTTTTCGTCTTCACCGGAAGCGAGGCAATCCATCGATGGCGCCACCCTACCGTCTTTCCTGCCATTGTGGCGACATCGCCATTGAAGTCGATGTGGAGCTTTCAGGGCTGATCGAGTGCAATTGCTCGACCTGCCGGCGCACCGGTTTCCTTCACTGGAAGGTCGATGCCAGCAAGATCCGGCTGATCACGGAGAAACGGCGCCTCTCTACCTATGTCTGGCGCGGTGTGACCGAGGGGCATCATTTCTGCCCCACCTGCAGCGTCGCCATCATGCGCAGCGGCTATCCGAACGATCGCGTCTCGCTCAATGCGCGCTGCATCGAGGATATCGACATCTTCACCCTCGAGGTCGAGCGTTATGACGGTCGAAACGATATGTATCCGGGACCACTGAAGTAACGCGCGCCTTCGCGCGCCGGCTCACTGCCGACGGCGATGCTCGGCAGTGAGGGCTCGGTGGAAGTGAACGCCTCGGCGATGCCACCGAGGCTTCCTTCAGTTGAACAGCACGCTGGCGCCGTGGTCGGCAGAGCCGGCAATGGCGCGGAACGGTGCGAACAGCTCGCGACCCATTCCGAACTCGTTGTCCGAAAGATCGGCATGGGCGGGAATGCGCGTTTTCAGGGCGATATCCTCGACCAGCACCTCGATCGTGCCGGTCACGGCATCGATGCGAACGATGTCGCCTTCCTGGATGCGGGCGATCGGCCCGCCGTCCTTGGCTTCCGGCGTCACGTGAATGGCGGCGGGAACCTTGCCCGATGCACCCGACATGCGGCCGTCGGTGAGGATCGCCACGCGCTGGCCGCGATCCTGCAGGATGCCGAGCACGGTCGTCAGCTTGTGCAGCTCGGGCATGCCGTTTGCCTTCGGTCCCTGGAAGCGCACGACGGCGACGAAATCACCTTCGAGCTTGCCGGCCTTGAAGGCGGCGTTCAGCTCGCCCTGGTCATGGAAGATCTTCGCCGGTGCCTCGATGACGTGGCGATCGGGCTTGACGGCTGAGATCTTGATCACCGCCTTGCCAATATTGCCGGTCAGCATCTTGAGGCCGCCCGAATGCTGGAACGGATGGTCGATGGTGGAGAGCACCTTCGGGTCACCGCTCTCAGCCGGCGTCGGCACGCGCTCGACGCCGCCATCCGCCCCGAGGCGGACATCGATCTTGTAGGCGTCGAGGCCCTGGCCGACGACGGTGCGCACATCGTCGTGCAGCAGACCGCCACGAAGCAACTGGCTGATCAGGAAGCCCATGCCGCCGGCCGCGTGGAAGTGGTTCACGTCGGCAAGGCCGTTCGGGTAGACGCGCGCAAGCAGCGGCACGATGTCCGAAAGCTCGGAAATGTCCTGCCAGGTCAAGAGGATGCCGGCGGCACGCGCCATGGCGACAAGGTGCATGGTGTGGTTGGTGGAGCCACCCGTCGCATGCAGGCCGACGACGCCGTTGACGATCGAACGCTCGTCGATCATTTCGCCGGCCGGCGTAAACTCGTTGCCCATGGCCGTGATCGCCAGCGCCCGCTTGGTTGCTTCCTTGGTCAGCGCGTCGCGCAGCGGCGTGCCGGGATTGATGAAGGAGGCGCCGGGCAGGTGGAAGCCCATGATCTCCATCAGCATCTGGTTGGAGTTGGCCGTGCCGTAGAATGTGCAGGTGCCGGGGCCATGGTAGGACTTGGATTCCGCTTCGAGCAACTCCTCGCGGCCGACCTTGCCTTCGGCAAAGAGCTGGCGCACCCGCGCCTTTTCGTCGTTCGGCAGGCCCGTGGTCATCGGTCCGGCCGGCACGAAGACGGCCGGCAGATGGCCGAAGGTCAGCGCCGCGATCACGAGGCCCGGCACGATCTTGTCGCAGACGCCGAGATAGACGGTGGAATCGAACATGTTGTGAGACAGGCCGACACCGGCAGACATGGCGATCAGGTCGCGCGAAAACAGCGACAGTTCCATGCCGGGCTGGCCCTGGGTTACGCCGTCGCACATGGCCGGCACGCCGCCGGCAACCTGAGCGACACCGCCTGCCTCTCGCGCCGCTTCGCGGATCATCGCCGGATAGGTCTCGAACGGCTGATGCGCCGAAAGCATGTCGTTGTAGGAGGTGATGATGCCGAGGTTGGCGACGCGGTCGCCGGCGAGCGCCACCTTCTCGGCGGGGGAACAGACGGCAAACCCGTGTGCAAGGTTGCCGCAGCCGAGAACGCTGCGATGCGGTCCGCTTGAGGCTGCACGGCGCACGCGATCGAGATAGGGTTCTCGGTGCGGCTTCGAACGCTCGACGATGCGGGCGGTGATTGCGGCAATGCGGGAATCGGCGGACATGGCAAATCCTGTTCCGGAGCGCTGAAGCTCCTCATCTTCATCCAGTCATCGATCCGGAGCGTTGCCTGCCTGGGAGAACGTGCAGGCCACGCCCCGGTATGAGCTCTTTCAACACTTTCGCGTTCCGGTGGGGCGCCACCGGTTGAAAGTGTCCTGAACCGGCCGGTGATCCGGCCGTTATGGCGCCCAGTATATCTGCAGCGGCGAGGCTGCACGGCGCAGCATGGTGCGGATCGGCATCTCGGCTTCGTCGCCTTGACCTTCCGCCTTGGCAAGCACCACCTTCTTGCCCTCGCCTTCGATGTGCAGGACCAGGAGCCGCGCATCGTGAAGGCTGGAAAAGGTAAAGGTCAGGCGCGGTTCGCCGGCGCCTTCCGCTTCCATCGTGATGACGCCGCGCGGTGTCGTCGCGTCGATCGCCCTTGAAAGCTGTGTTCCGCCCGGGAAGAACGACGCGGTATGGCCATCCGTTCCCATGCCGAGCACGACGACGTCGAAGGGTGCGCCGATCTTGGCCGTTTCGTTGCTTGCGAGCACGGCCGCATCTTCTGCCGAAGCGGCAGCATGGTAAAGCGGCAGGAAATGTGCATTCGCCGCAGGCCCCTGAAGCAGGTTTGCCGTGACCAGCGCGTGGTTGGAACGATCGCTTTCCGGCGGAACGAAGCGTTCGTCCACCAGCGTGACCGTCACCTTGTCCCAGGCGATGTCCTTCTTGGCGAGCGCCTGGAAGAAGGCCTTGGGCGTGGAGCCACCGGAAACGGCAATGCTTGCCGTTCCGCGCGCGGCAATACCGGCGGCAAGGGCTGCGCTGACGGCGTCGGCCAGGCCTTCGGCAAGCGCAGCGCCAGTGTCGAATGTGTGAAGCGTCGTGCTCATTTCCAACCTATATCGCATCGTGCCAGGTGCGGCCGTCGCGCTCGATCAGCGCGATCGACTGGCTCGGACCCCAGGTGCCGGCGGTATAACCCTGCACCTGCTGTCCGGTTTCTTCCCAGGCTTTGAGGATTGGATCGACCCACTTCCATGCCGCCTCGACCTCGTCACGGCGCACGAACAGCGTCTGGTTGTTGCGAACGACGTCGAACAGCAGCCGCTCATAGGCATCGGCATTGCGCACGTCGAAGGCCTCGGCAAAGCTCATGTCGAGCGAAACATTGCGAAGGCGCATGCCGCCCGGGCCTGGGTCCTTGATCATCAGAGACTGCTTGACGCCTTCGTTCGGCTGCAGGCGGATGACGAGCTGGTTGGCGGAAATCCGACCGGCACTGTTGTCGAAGATCGAGTGCGGGATCTGCTTGAAGGTAATGACGATTTCCGACATGCGTCCGGCAAGGCGCTTGCCGGTGCGGATGTAGAATGGCACGCCGGCCCAACGCCAGTTGCTGACTTCGGCCTTGATCGCGACGAAGGTTTCGGTGTTCGAGACGCCGCCTTCGAGCTCTTCCAGATAGCCCTTGACCGGGCCGCCGGCAGATG
The DNA here is from genome assembly GCF_058795755.1 of Ensifer sp. GW823-FHT05D09. NCBI lineage: Bacteria > Pseudomonadati > Pseudomonadota > Alphaproteobacteria > Hyphomicrobiales > Rhizobiaceae > Ensifer > Ensifer sp. GW823-FHT05D09. The sequence continues at coordinate 680,513 of NZ_JBXAIA010000001.1, forward strand.
CGCCCGCGCGATATTGGCCGCGTACCGTCACCTGCTCCACATTGGAAGCGTTGACCGGCTTCAGCGCGCGCAGAACTTTCAGCTTTTCGTCGCGCACGGCTTCCGCGTCCATCGAGGTCGGCGCTTCCATCGCAACAAAGCAGACGAGCTGCAGGATGTGGTTCTGCACCATGTCGCGAAGCGCGCCAGCCTTGTCGTAGTAGCCAGCGCGGTTTTCGAGGCCGACGGCTTCCGAAACGGTGATCTGCACGTGGTCGATATGGGCGGAGTTCCACAGCGGCTCATAGAGCGCATTGGCGAAACGCAGCGCCATCAGGTTCTGCACCGTCTCCTTGCCGAGATAGTGGTCGATGCGGAAGATCTGTTCTTCGCGGAACACCTTGCCGATCGTGTCGTTGAGTTCGGTCGCCGACGCCAGGTCGCGCCCGATCGGCTTTTCGACGACGATGCGGGTGGTCTTGGTGATCAGCTTGTGATCGCGGATCTTTTCGGAGATGTCGCCGAAGATCGCCGGCCCGACGGCGAGGTAGAAGGCGCGAATGCGCTCCTTGCCCTCTTCCAGGATCTTCTTCAGCTGATCCCAGCCCTGGTCGGACTTGGCATCGACCGAGACGTAGAAGAGGCGGGCGGTGAACTTCGCCACTTCCTCTTCATTGTATTCGGCCGGCTTCAGGTGTTCCTTCAGCGCATCGGCGGCAAACTTGCGATATTCCTCATGTGTCAACGCGGCGCGCGAAGCGCCGATGACGCGGGTCGGCTCAGTGATCTGGCCTTCCATCTGGCGGTGGTAGAGCGCTGGCAGCAGCTTGCGCTCGGCGAGATCGCCGGTGCCCCCGAACACGACATAGTCAAACGGTTCGACGGGAATGATCTGGCTGCTCATGGGATAATCTCGATCTTGTTCAGGTCAGGGACACATATAATCTAATCGATTTAAAGGCGCTAGGGTGCGACGCAATAAAATGCCCTTCAATGCGGTTTCTAGAGTTTGTCGCGAAGCGCGTACCAGCTGAGCGCCAGGAACAGAAGCGGCGAACGGAAGCGTGCTCCGCCGGGAAAAGCCGGTATTTTCAAGGCTTTCAACAGGTCGAGTTCCGTCTCTTTGCCAAGTGCGAGGTCAGCGTAGAGCTTGCCGCAATAGTTGGAAAGCATGACCCCGTGGCCGGAATAGCCGCCGATCGACGTGACGCCCCGCATCACCTCGCGACAGAACGGTGTGCGCGGCATGGTGATGCCGACGGAGCCGCCCCAGCCATGGGTGATCTCCACATTGCCGAGTTCCGGATAGATCTCTGAGATTTGCCGGCGGATATGGGTGGAAATGTCGCGCGGGTTATCGGCGGTGTAGGCTTCGCGCCCGCCGAAAAGCAGTCGTCCGTCTTTTGATTTGCGGAAATAGCGCACGACAAAGCGCGAATCGTCGACCGATTCGCCGCCGGGTAGCACATTGGGGTGGGCGGACAGCACCTCGGTCGCACCGATGAAGGAGCGGATCGGCATCACATGGCTGGCACTCACCGGCTCGAGATTGCCGATATAGGCGTTGCAGGCGACAAGCACCCGGTCTGCCGTGATCGTACCGCGATCGGTGGTGATGACGACAGCCGATCCCCTGCGTTCGATCTTTTCGGCCTTGGTCCGCTCGAACAGGTTGGCGCCGGCAAGGGCTGCCTGCCTGGCGAGCCCCACCAGCAGTTTCATCGGATGGATATGCCCCGTGCCGGCGTCGCGGATGCCAAAGTGATAGCGGGTCGATCCGAGGCGACTTGCCGTCTCCTCACGCTCCATGAACGAGAGATGCGGATAACCGAAGCGGCTCGCCATCGCCTCGACGTGGTCGCGATAATCCTTCTCCAGGCTCTTCTTGTGGCCGACAGAGAGCTGCCCCGGCATGAACTCGATGTCGATGGCGTGTTCCGCGGCAAAATCGAGCACGTGCCGCTTGGCATTCTCGGCCATATCGAACAGCGCTTGCGCCCGTTCATGGCCGAGCGTTTCCTCGGTCTCGTCGGCCCAGGCCCGCTGGCCGGTGCCGAACTGACCGCCATTGCGCCCCGACGCGCCGTCGCCGAAGCGGCAGGCGTCGATGAGGGTGACATCGACGCCCTGGCGGGCAAGATTGTAGGCCGCCTGAAGCCCCGTATAACCGCCGCCGATGACGGCGACATCGGCCTTGCGCGATCCCGGCATCTGAGGGAATTCCGGTCGATCCGGAACGGTCGCCTCATACCAGGAGTAACCGGGCGAGATCGGGCTTTGCCAGGGCATAGGGTGGCCTTTCAGGTCAGACGTTCAGCAGCAGGAACTCGCGTTCCCACGGACTGATGACCTGCATGAAGGTTTCGAACTCGCCACGTTTCACCCCGGCATAGATGGCGATGAATTCGGGGCTCAGCACCTCGGCAAGCGAGGGTGCCGATTCCAGCAGCGCGACGGCCTCGAGCAGCCCGCGCGGCAGATCGATCTCGCCTTCGTTGGCCGTGTCTTCCGTCGGTGCCGAGGGCTCGCGACCCTCGATGATCCCGAGATAGCCGCAGGCAAGCGAGGCGGCCAGCGCCAGATAGGGGTTGGCGTCCGAGCTTGGCAGCCGGTTCTCGATCCGTCGGGCAACCGGCTCGGAAACCGGGATGCGGAAGGCGGTCGTGCGGTTGTCGTAACCCCAGGCCGTATTCACCGGCGCGGACATGTCGGGCGTCAGCCGGCGGAAGGAGTTCACATAGGGCGCCATCATCACCAGCGTGCGCGGCACATAATGCTGCATGCCGCCGATGAAGTTGAAGAACTCCTTGGAGGCGGAACCGTCAGGATTGGAAAACAGGTTGCGGCCGGTGTTGATCTCGATCACCGACTGGTGGATGTGCATGGCCGAGCCCGGCTGGCCCTGCATCGGCTTGGCCATGAAGGTCGCATAGATGCCGTGCTTCAGCGCCGCCTCGCGGATGGTGCGCTTGAACAGGAACACCTGGTCGGCAAGCTCGATCGGATCGCCGTGACGAAGGTTGATCTCGAGCTGAGCCGGACCTTCCTCGTGGATCAGCGTGTCGATCTCCAGACCCTGCTTCTCGGAGAAATGATAGATGTCGTCGATCAGTTCGTCGAACTCGTTGATCCCAGCGATCGAGTAGCCCTGGCCGCCGAGGATCGAGCGGCCGGAGCGGCCTTTCGGCGGATGCAGCGGATAGTCGGGATCATCATTGGTGGCGACGAGGTAGAACTCGATCTCGGGGGCGACGACCGGCTTCCAGCCCTTCTGGCGATAGAGGTCGACCACGCGCTTCAGGACGTTGCGAGGCGTGTAGCTGATCTGCTCGCCTTCAGAGCCGACGATATCGCAGATCACCTGCGCTGTCGGGTCGGTTTCCCAAGGGACGACGGAGAGCGTCGACAGATCGGGCACGAGCTTGATGTCGCTGTCGCGCGAATCGTAGCGGAACTGTCCGGTCTCGTCGGGATATTCGCCCGAGATCGTGTGGCGGTAGACGGCGGATGGCAGCGCAAGCGACGTGTTGGACGTGAACTTGGAGGTCGGCATCATCTTGCCGCGGGGAACGCCGGCAAGGTCGGGCGTGATGCATTCGATGTCTTCGATCCCGCGGATCTTCAGCCAGTCCGTTGCTTCCTTCCAGGTCTTGACCCCTCGAAGGGAATGCAGGGCGGCGGGTATTTTCGAGGATTTGCTGATTTTCGTTGTTTGTTGGGCAGCACTTCTCTTGGAGGGCATAAATCACCGGTTTTGGCTTCGGATGGCGCATCATAACCGGAGATTGCCAATTGGCTAGAGCGGGACGATTGACTTTCGCTTGCTTGACCGGAAAGGAATGCGCTGAAGAGCTCAAAGGTGTTTCGTGGCTGAAAAAAAGGATGTGGTGATCATTGGCGCCGGCGCTGCCGGCATGATGTGCGCCATCGAAGCCGGCAAGCGCGGCCGGCGCGTGCTCGTCATCGACCATGCCAAGTCGCCAGGCGAGAAGATCCGCATCTCCGGCGGCGGCCGCTGCAACTTCACCAATATCCACGCCGGGCCGAAGAATTTCCTCTCCGCCAATCCGCATTTCTGTAAGTCGGCGCTTGCGCGCTACGGCGCGCGCGATTTCCTGGCGCTTGTCGAAAAACACGGCATCGCCTGGCACGAGAAGACGCTCGGGCAATTGTTCTGCGATCATTCCGCCAAGGACATCATCAGGATGCTGCTCACCGAAATGCGCGAAGTCGGTGCCGAGCTTCGGCTGGAGACAACGATCGACAGTGTCGAGCGCCACGGCGACGGCTTCCGGGTGATGACCGGCGATGGGCCTGTCGATGCCCAGTCGCTGGTTATTGCCAGCGGCGGCAAGTCCATCCCGAAAATGGGGGCGACCGGGCTTGCCTATAAGATCGCCGAGCAGTTCGGCTTGGCGCTGGTCGAAACCCGTCCCGGGCTCGTGCCGCTGACGCTCGATCCGGCCCAACTCGAGACGATCGCCGAACTGGCCGGCGTCGCCGCCGACGCCGAGGCGCGGTCCGGCAAGACGGCCTTTCGCGAGGCAGTGCTGATCACGCATCGCGGCCTCAGCGGCCCGGCTATCCTGCAGATATCGTCCTACTGGCGCGAGGGGCAGGATATCGTCTTGAGGCTGATGCCCGATATCGACATCGCCTCGATCCTGAAAGGCGCGCGTCGCAGCAACGGCAAGCAGGCGGTCCAGACAGCACTCGCCGATATCCTGCCACGGCGGCTTGCGCAGTTCTTTGCCGATGGCGCCAAGCTCACGGGAAAGCAACTCGCCGATCTCTCGGACAAGACGATCGACGCGCTGTCGGCGTCGATCCAGGCTTGGACGATCAAGCCGGCCGGTTCCGAAGGGTATCGCACGGCCGAGGTAACGCTCGGCGGTGTCGATACCAGCGGTCTCGATTCCAAGACGATGCAGGCAAAGACCGTCCCAGGGCTCTATTTCATCGGCGAATGCGTCGATGTGACCGGCTGGCTCGGCGGCTACAATTTCCAATGGGCCTGGGCCTCGGGCTTTGCGGCCGGCCAGGAGACCTGATCCCCGCATTTGTGGCGCGCCGCTTCAGCCATTGTTAACGGATATGCCTGAACCTCTTTCGATGTCGGCACAGCCGGCGGTTGGCGAGATGGACTGTTCCGCAAACGGAAATCACACTGTTTCCATTTTTAGGGCTTTTCTCCGCCGCGGCATGGCTGCAATATGATCTCGACTGGCAAGCCGGTTTATCCGGGCCGAACGTTGCCGGTCAGTGAGAAGGACAGGATGTCATGAACCAGCCACGCCGTCGTCCCCGCGCCATCGCGATCGCTCGCACCGACGAGAGCCGCGCCCAGAGAGTGATGCTCACCCGCATTGCTCTGCTTGCCTTTTTTGCCGTCGCTGCCTTCGCAACGCTTCCGGCCCTTTGGCATTGACGCTGCCGGTCGGCCGCTTGGCGGCCGAACTTCTGGCGCGCCTTGAGTGCGCGAGCGCCTTCGGAAATTCGTTGGCGAGTGTTGCGCGCTTATACAATTTTTAATCGTTCAAAATGATTATTGCGACGAAGTGAGTTCCGTCAGGACTTCGCTGCCGGGGAGGTGGCGTGGTCCCGCAATGATTGCTGACGGACTGGCGGTGTGCACCGCATGATTTTTCCGAAAAACATCAGCCTGTTTGCGCATCGGGTGGCTCTCGATCGTCTCGTCCTTTCGGCGGTTACGCTCAAAGGCGAGACATGTTTCGAGCCGCCGGGGGAGGCGAATGCGAGCTGCGAGCCAAGGTGTTTTCCATGTTCATCGATAGAATTCTTGCCCGTTTCAAGATCCAGACGAAGGTGCTTTTCTTCATTCTGCCCTTCGTCGTCAGCATCTGTGCCGTCGGCATTACCGGTCTTTATGCGTCCGGCCTGCTTCAGGGCCGGATGGAGATTTCAAACAGCGTCCTGCAGACGCTGAGCGGGTTCAAGGACGTCTATGCGGGGATGAACAACTTCCTGCATTCGACCACCGAGGAAACCCGCGACGCCTTGCAGGGCAAGATTTCTGCTCAGAAGGAAATCCTTGCCGACACCGCCGCACAGGTCGCCGGCCAGAACGGCCAGGACGAACTCAAGGCCGCGATTGCCGCAACCAACGACATCGAAGCCCGCATCGACGGACTGTGGAAGCTGCATGTCGGCGAGCAGGAAATGCGCGCCGCGATGTCGGCGAACCTCGATGCTCTCCTGGTCGAGCGCGCCAAGATCAACGACGAGTCGAACCGGCTGCAATATGCCGTGCGCAAGAACGAGAACGCCGCCAAGACCATGCTGCGCGAAGCCGAAAAGCTGATGCGCGCCAGCCGCTTCTTCAACGAGTTCGGTACTGAAGTCGCCAAGGCGACGACGGTCGAGGACAAGCTCAAGTCGGTCAAGGAACGGTTCCCGATGATCGGCCGCACCGAGCGCGACATCTTCCGGCTGCTGCCGAAGGACGAGAAGTCGCTGACCGAGACGATCACCTCCGCATCGAGCGAGATCGGCGCACTTCTGAAGGCGCCCGCCGGGCCGGAAACGCTTGCCGGTATCTCGAAATACGTCGACCGCTTCCGCACTGCGAGCTTCCGTCTTGAAGCCGCGTCGGTCGGCAAGATGCGCGATGCGACACGGATCTTCGCCGAGCTTGACCAGTTGATCGTCAGCACCGAATCCGTCCTGACAGCCACACGCCGGCTTTCAAGCTCGATCACCGATATCCAGATCTCCGCGGCGACCTTCATGGGCACGACCACGGAAAGCAACCGACAGAAGCTGCTCGACAAGTTCCTGGCGGTTCAACAGAACATGGCGACCCTGCGTGGTGTTGCGAGCGAAGGCGCATCCTTCGATGCGATTGCCGATACGCTGATGCCGATCATCACCGTGATGAAGAAGGACGCGGCGTCGCTGGTCGAAATCACCGTGAAGCGGACAGCCGATTTCGACGCGGCCGGCCAGTCGATCAACCAGATCTGGAGCGATCTCACCGGCTTTGCCGAACAGCAGAAGGTTGCCGCCGGCACCGAGCGCCAGGAAGCAAACCAGATTTCGGTCGCCGCCACCGTCGCAGGCGTCGTCATCGCCCTGCTTGCCGGCATTGCACTGACGCTGACGCTCAAGAAGCCGATCGGCCAGATCACCGCCGCCATGCGTCGCCTGGCAGACGGTCGCCTTGATACGTCGATTGATGGCGATGCCCGCCAGGACGAGATCGGCGACATGGCCCGCGCCTTGGGTGTCTTCAAGGAAAATGCGCTCTCCAAGGTGCGCATCGAGGCTGAGAGCGAAGAGCAGCGCGCCCGCGCCGAAGTCGAGCGGACCCGCAACGATGCTGAAAAGTGCGAACTCGACCGACAGATCGATCTTGCCGTCAGTGAACTGGCGGCCGGCCTCGGCCGTCTGGCACAGGGCGACCTGTCGCGTCAGATCGACATTCCCTTCCACGGGCGTCTCGAGCAGTTGCGCACCGACTTCAACGGCTCGCTGATCCGCCTGCAGGACACGTTGGCTCAGATCCGTGGCAATGCGCAGGCGATCCAGCAGAGTGGCGCCGACATGCACCACGCCGCTGATTCCCTGTCGAAGCGGACGGAAGCCCAGGCCGCCTCACTCGAAGAAACGGCGGCTGCGGTCGACCAGATCACCGTGACCGTTCGCTCGTCAGCAGAGCGGGCGAACGAGGCCAATGTCGCCGTGACGCAGACGAAGAAGAGCGCCGACAGTTCCGCAACGGTCGTCACCAATGCGATCGCCGCCATGGGGCGCATCGAAGAGGCGTCACGCCAGATCGAGCAGATCATCGAGGTCATCGACGATATCGCCTTCCAGACCAACCTCTTGGCGCTGAACGCGGGCATCGAGGCAGCACGCGCTGGCGAAGCCGGCAAGGGCTTTGCGGTGGTCGCACAGGAAGTCCGCGAACTGGCGCAACGCTCGGCTGAAGCGGCCCGCGAAATCAAGGGCCTCATCAACAAGTCGACCGACGAGGTCAATTCCGGCTCGCTGCTTGTCAAGGAAACCGGCGCCGTGCTGGCTTCGATCAGCGCCCAGATCGTCACCGTCAGCCAACATGTCGAAATGATCGCGACCGCCAGCCGCGACCAAGCGGTAGCGCTCAACGAAGTCAACGGATCGGTCAACCAGATGGATCAGATGACCCAGCAGAACGCCTCGATGGTCGAAGAGGCAACGGCAACGAGCCTTGCGCTTTCCAACCAGGCCGACACGCTGATGATGCTGGTCGAGCAATTCCGGCTGGAGCCGGAAACGGCCGATATCCACGCTTACCGCGCGGCCTGATCGGCCAGCACCGCGACGGCTTTGTCATCCTAGCACTGCACCGCGCAACCCACCGGTTGCGCGGTGCATTTCGTTTGCGCAGTCTGTTCGACGCTTTCAATCCGTCTGCGTGCCGCAAGCGCGGCGATGCAGCGGCAAAACATCCGCCGCAACAAGCTCGGCGGCTTGGGATCGAAATGCTCGTCCCAGCGGCGGGATTTTAGTATCAGATCGGCCATATAGGCGGCTGCCAGCGTTTCCATGGTGATGCTCCTCATCGAGTGGCATCCTCGCTTTTATGCAGCAAAAGCTGTTTTACATACGCAAGATATCGGCCTATGTTTTTCACCAATGAAAGACATGGATTGGGACATCTATCGCTGCTTCATGAGTGTGGCGCGCACCGGCGGCCTGACCGGCGCAGCGCAGGCGCTGGGATCAAGCCCGGCAACTGTCGGCCGGCGCATGCTGGAAATCGAGGAGCGTACCGGGCGCAGCCTGTTCGTGCGCAGCCAGACGGGCTATCAGTTGACCGGCGACGGGCAATTGCTGTTCGAACAGCTTGAAGAGATGGAGGCCGCCGCCCGCCGCGTCGAGAGCTGGCGACGGGAAGGCGAGGGGGCTGTCGTTCGCATCACTGCCGGAACCTGGGTGTCCTGGCTGCTTGCCGAAAACTTTCCGGCGCTCTGTACGGAGCGTGACGGTTTCAGCCTCGCGATCAATGTCGGAGAGACACGTGCAAATCTTGCCTATCGTGAGAGCGATATCGGTATCCGCGCCTTCGAGCCGGAGGAAAGCTACCTGGCCGCTCGCCCGGTGGGCGACGTCGCCTACGCCGCCTATCGGCAGAAGAATGCACTGCCAGCGTCAAATGGCCGATGGGTCGCTGTCGGCGAGGAGGACGCGATCTCGTCCTATCTGCGTTGGCCGCATGAGCATGCGACCGGTCGCATCGTGGCGACGGTGACGCGGCCGCGCTCCCTGCTTGACCTTGCGCGCGCCGGTGCCGGTTGCGCCGTGCTGCCCTGTTTCGTCGGTGACCTCGATCCACTGCTGGAGCGGACGGGCGAGGAGATTCCGGCGCTTCGGCATCGCCAGTGGATCGTCATGAACAACGAGGATCGCCACCGCCAGGAAATCCGCACGGTAGTCGATCGCATGACAAAGCTTTTGAAAAGCCACGCTGACATCTTCGCCGGAAAGCGCCCGCGCCGCGGCTGACGTGGTCAGCGCATCAACAGGCTGACGAGCGCCGCCTGCGAGTTCACGTCGGTCTTGGTGTAGATGTTCTTCAGCTGCGTTCGGATGGTTTCGTAGCTGACACCGTTGGCCTGGGCCATCTCCCGCAGCGACAGGCCGGCCGCAAGGCCGGACGCGATGCGAACTTCGGCGGGCGTCAGGCCGTGAATGTCCCTGAGATGTTCCCGTCGTTCCTCAGGCAAAAGCGACGTCGCCGGCTCGATCAGAACCGCGACCGTCGGTCCGTTCAGAAGTTCGACGAAGATATCGGACCGCAGTCGCACCAGTGTGATGCGATAGGCCGCGCCATCCGTGGCCCTGGCAAGGGAGACATGTGGCTCCGCATGGGTATTGATCCGCAAGGACAACAGTTCGAGAGCTACTGCCGATCCCGCGCTTGGCAGCGTCACACGCCCACCTGCCGAAATCCGAAGAGGCGCATTGTTGGCGATCATGCGCTCGGCGCTCTCGTTCATCGAGCGGATCCGAAGATTCTCGGTGACATAGACCACGCCGACGCCGACGCTATCGAGCAAATCCCGGCCTTCGCCGTTCCCGGGCGCCAACATGTCACGCTTGCGCAGCAGATCGAAAGCCCGTTTCAAGTGCGGCGCCAGAAAGGTGTATTGCTCGGCGGCCTGCTGATTGAGGTCGTCATCTGTCGAGGAAGTGCAGGTCGAGAGCATGAAGGTTCGGCTTGCGCTTCTGATGATCGTCACGCCGACGCTGGTCTCGCATCCGGTCTGTCGCTTCAGCCAGTCGTTATAGAATTCGGATTTGATCAGCTCGCCGCGCGCGACGATCTGCTCCCCGCAGATGCCCTGGCCTGCAGGCACGAGCATCGCCTTTGGGATCCAGGGATTGACCGCGGCAAAGTGCTGGTTGAACTGCTCGATATCCTCGGCGTCAAACCCCGAGACGGAAGGGACATAACTGCGGGGTGTTGCCAGATCGTGATAGTGCAGCGCTGATCGGCCGTTGGGCAGCGTATTGGCCAGCCGATCGAGAAAGTCTTGCCAGCTGCACTCGCCGAAGGCGGCGCCGTAGATCAGCTCAGTCAGCTCTTCCGTTCCGGAATGTCCCGGCTGCAGCATGCGCGCCCCCGCTCGCAATAGTCACAGCTAATATAGGTGAGGCTCGCATCAGAAGCAACTTGAAATGGTATTTTGCGCCGCGGGCCGGGCGCTGAAAAGCAAACAGCCGACATTGCTGCCGGCTTGTTCCTGTTAAAGGTGTATTGGTTGGGCGTGCTACGCATATGGCCGGCGACCGGCGGCAACGATTGGTATCACTCGCCGCGACCCTACGCCCAGACCGGCCGTGCACAGAGACGCGATGAACGCGACCGCTGCCGCAAGCACCATCATCATGCCCGTCCCTGGGTGACGATGACGGGGATCAGCAGGTCGCCCCAGTTGCCTTCGCCACCGTGGTGGCGGGCCGAGCGCACGAGCTCGACCGATACGCCGGCGTCGACGGCTTTCATGACGGCCTGGTTGAGGCGGTGCAGGTCGTTGGCGACCATGCGGATCGCGGCTTGCTGGTCCGGGGTCATGGCCGAAGACTGTTCCTCGGCCCGTTCCTTGACGCGTGTCTGGACTGTCATTGGGGTTCTCCTTGGTGTCAGCTAGGTCTGTTCGATTGCGCGGGGAGCGCGGCGGGCAGGGATTGCCGCGCCCCCCGGCCCTTCACTCAGCGGCCGGGCGGAACTGGTCGTGCTCGGTCGATTCCTTCATGGCCGTCGTCGACGACTGGCCGCCGGTGATGGCGAGCGACACCGCATCGAAATAGCCGGTGCCGACTTCGCGCTGATGCTTGGTTGCGGTATAGCCGTTGACCTCGGCGGCGAACTCCGCCTCTTGCAGCTCCGAATAGGCGGCCATCTGTCGAGCCTTGTAGCCGCGGGCGAGCTCGAACATGCCGAAGTTCAGCTGGTGGAAGCCGGCGAGCGTGATGAACTGGAACTTGTAGCCCATCGCACCGAGTTCGCGCTGGAACTTAGCGATCGTCGCGTCGTCGAGGTTTTTCTTCCAGTTGAACGACGGCGAGCAATTGTAGGCGAGCAGCTTGCCCGGATGCGCCTTGTGCACGCCCTCGGCAAATCTGCGGGCCTGTTCCAAGTCTGGCTTCGAGGTCTCGCACCAGATCAGGTCGCAATGCGGCGCATAGGCGATGGCGCGCGCGATGCACGGCTCGATGCCGTTCTTCACCTGGTAGAAGCCTTCGACCGTGCGTCCGGCGTCGTAGTCGACGAAGGGGCGATCGCGCTCGTCGATATCAGACGTCAAAAGCTTGGCGGCTTCCGCATCGGTGCGGGCAATCACCAGCGTCGGCGTGCCCATGACGTCGGCTGCAAGCCGTGCCGCGTTGAGGTTGCGGATATGGGCCGCCGTCGGGATCAGAACCTTGCCGCCGAGATGGCCGCACTTCTTTTCGGACGCGAGCTGGTCTTCGTAGTGGACGCCAGCGGCACCCGCTTCGATGAAGGCCTTCATGATCTCGAAGGCATTGAGCGGGCCGCCGAAGCCGGCTTCCGCATCGGCAACGATCGGGGCGAACCAGGTGTCGACCGAAAGACCCTTGCCTTCCGAGGTCTCGATCTGATCGGCGCGCTGAAGGGTGCGGTTGATGCGCTTGGCCAGTTCCGGGGCGGCGTTTGCCGGATAGAGCGACTGGTCTGGATACATCGCCGACGCGGTATTGGCGTCGGCCGCGACCTGCCAGCCGGAAAGGTAGATTGCCTTCAGGCCGGCGCGAACCATCTGCATGGCCTGGTTGCCGGAGAGCGCGCCGAGCGCGTTGACGAAGTCTTCTTCGTGAATGAGCTTCCACAAGCGGTTGGCGCCCATTTCGGCCAGCGAATAACGGATCTCGACCGAGCCGCGCAGCCGCTTCACGGTTTCGGCGGTGTAGGGGCGTTCGATGCCGTCAAAGCGGCCCTGCTGGGCACTGGGAACAAGCTTGTAAAAATCAGTCATTACTTCCTCCTGCTGGAATTCATTCACCATTCGACATTTGTCGTATGGCCTCTCTATCTCCGAGTTGATGTGACAGTTTTTACATTGCGCTGCGCAATAGAGCCACAGGAATTGCAGTTATGGCTGTTTCAAAAGGGTTATCTTGTCTTGCGTTTGACAATCACAAGCAGTAAATTTGTAAATTATGTAAATCGTCATTCGGTGTCGATATTGTAAAGGCAGTGACAAATGGCTGAGAACAAGATCTTTGCCGGGCCACGCGTCCGCCGAATCCGCAACGGGCTTTCGCTGACGCAGACGTCCATGGCGGAAGCGCTTGGCATTTCGCCGTCCTACCTCAATCTCATCGAGCGCAACCAGCGTCCGCTGACCGTCCAGCTGCTTCTGAAGCTCGCATCGGTCTACAAGGTCGACCTCGAGGAACTGCAGGGCGAGACGGGCGGTGGGCTGGCGCAATTGCGCGAGGTTTTCGCCGATCCGCTGCTGGCGGCGGAACTGCCGGGGGATCAGGAACTGATCGAGGTGGCCGAAGCGGCACCGAACGCCGCCGGCGGGGTGGTCAAGCTCTACCGTGCCTATCGCGAGCAGGCGGCGCGACTGAAGGACCTTGCCGACCTCCTTGCGGGCCAAGGGCACATGGAAGCGCTGTCGGGAACACGCCTTCCGATGGACGAGGTGCGCGAGACGCTCGAAGCCAGGCCCAATCATTTCGCCCGGATCGAGGAGGTGGCCGAGGCGTTTCATGCGGCGCTTTCACCGGGCGACGATCTGATCGGTGCGCTCAAGGCCTGGCTGAAGAAGGAGCACGGCCTCGTGGTGCGCAATCTGCCCGTTCATGCCATGCCCAATCTGCGCCGTCGCTTCGATCGGCATTCCATGCGACTGTTCATCTCCGAGCGCCTGTCGCCCTATGACCAGTTGCGCGAGATCGCCATGGAGGTCGCCTCCATCGCCTGCCACGAGGCGATCGTCCAGGAGCTTGAGACGCTGCGTCTGTCGACTGCCGAGGCGCGCCGCATCGGTCGTTTCGAACTTGCTCGTTATGCCGCCCATGCCTTGATGATGCCCTACGGGGCGTTTCATGCGGCGGCGCTGCGGGCCAGATACGATATCGACGTGCTGCGCGCGCGTTTTCAGGTGTCGTTCGAACAGGCCGCAAACCGACTGACCATGCTGCAGCGGTCGGGGGCTGCCGGCGTTCCGTTTTTCCTGATGGAGATCGACAATGCCGGTCATCGGCTGCGGCGGTCAGGCGCATCGGGTTTTCCGCAGGCAAGGTTCGGCGGCGGCTGTCCGAAGCTCAACATCCACACAGCATTTTCCGTGCCGGGGCAGATCCTCGTCGACCGGGTGGAGACCACCGAAGGGCTGGCATTCCTCACCGTGTCGCGCACGCTCGACGGTCCACAGGCGGGCTTTGAAGAGCGGGTTCGCCGCACGGCGCTGTTGGTCGGCTGCGAGGCGTCCTTTGCCGATGACGTCGTCTATGGGGCGGTACGCTCGCCGGCGATCGCCATCGGGGCGGCCTGTCGTCTTTGCGAGCGGCAGGGCTGTCTAGCGCGCGCCGAGCCTCCCGTGACGCGCCCGCTCGGGCTCGACGAGATGGCGACGGGCCTCAGCGTCTTTGATTTTCAGTAGGCGCTGGCGCTTTCAGTAGCTGACAGGGTGATGGCTCGGCAGCAGCGGTGCACTGGGGGAGAAGCATTCTGCAGTCAACCCGGTGGTGTAACCGCGCGTGATGTGCGCCTTTCCGGCATAGGTTTTGTCGCGCATCAGGATCGCATGCAGTTCCGGCAGGTTGTAGAACGGCACGCCGGGATAGAGGTGATGCTCCAGATGGTAGTTGATGTTGTGTGGAGCGAAGAACAGCTTTTCCCAGGCATGCGGATAGACCGTGCGTGAACTCGTCAGCTCGTCGCCATAGTCCATGCTGCCGAAATGCTCCGCAACGCTGCGTACATAAAGGAACAGGCAGAAGACGGTGAAGAACGGCACCAGCCAGTAGAGTGCGAATTCGCGCCAGATACCGAGCACGCTGAAGAGGCCGGCGGCAGCGACATAGAACGCCAGGCGCATTGCCTTGTAGCCTCGCGTCGAGCGATCGTTCTTCGACATGCGTTTGGCCATGTGCATCATGTCGCGGATCGAGTTGATGGCCACGAGGTAGCCGAGCAGCTGCACCACGCCGCGCGCGACCTTCTGTGGAAAGGTGAACTGGGCCATGCCGAGCTTGGCCGTCCAGTCCGGGTCGTCGTCGGTGTTGGCGTGCTGGTGATGGGCAAGGTGGTTCTGCCGATAGCCGTCGACGGTTGCCAGCATCGGCCATGCGAGAAGAAGATCGCTCATCCAGTCGCTGAGCTTGCGGTTCTTGATGATGCGGTAGTGCGCCGCCTCATGAACAAGGCAACCGAACGCATGCATGCGCCCGGCAATCACCGCCACGGACAAGAGGTAGACGAAGACATTGCCGGCAACTTCGCTGGCGGCGATGGCGGCGGCGATGATCGCCCAGTCGGCAACGATCGCGGCAAGCGATTTCCGTGGGTCGAGGATCGAAAGGCGCTTCAAGTCCCTCGGATCGATCCTGCGGTTCCGTTCACTCATGACGCTACCCAGACGCTGATGCACAACCTGAGGGAAAATCGCATGTCCACTATGGTTAATCAATCGTAAACGGGAGCGTGGACCGGCTGGTTGCTGCCATGGTTAACGGCCGTCGTCGGACTGCCAGTTGCCGCCGGACGCGCTGCCGTCCGGATAAGTGCCCGAATTTCCTTGGCTTGCTAAAACAAGGAGCGCTGGAAGAGCTCCGCCTCTTTCCGGCACGAAACCGCTTGAGGTTGTCGAGAAACATGCCTAACTTCGCCACGGAGCGATCCAGAATGGGCCTGGATCCGTGTCACGGGTCGGCTTTGTCCGGACCGATAATAACGAGGGAACTGCATGTCCAAATTCATCGTTACAACCATGGCGACGGTCATGTTGGCCGGCTCGACCATGCTCGCTTCTGCGCAGGAGCGGGTGGTCAACGTCTACAACTGGTCTGATTATATCGACAGCAGCATTCTGGAAGATTTCACCAAGGAAACCGGCATCAAGGTCGTGTACGACGTCTTCGATTCCAACGAGATTCTTGAAACCAAACTGCTCGCAGGCGGCTCGGGCTATGACGTCGTCGTGCCGACGGCGACCTTCCTGCAGCGCCAGATCGCGGCCGGCGTGTTCCAGAAGCTCGACAAGTCCAAGCTTCCGAACCTCACCAACATGTGGGACGTGATCACCGAGCGCACCGCCAAGTACGATCCCGGCAACGAGTACGCCATCGACTACATGTGGGGCACCACCGGCATTGGCTACAACGTCGACAAGATGAAGGCGATTCTCGGCACCGACGAGAAGCCCAACTGGGACGTCATCTTCAAGCCGGAGCTTGCCGCCAAGTTCAAGGATTGCGGCATCCACGTGCTCGATTCCCCGACGGATGTGATGCCGTCGGCGCTCGCCTATCTCGGTCTCAATCCGGATAGCCATGAGGCGGCGGATCTGGAAAAGGCGGCCGAACTGCTTGCCAGCGTTCGCCCCAATATCCGCAAGTTCCACTCGTCGGAATATATCAACGCCCTTGCCAACGGCGACATCTGCCTCGCCGTCGGTTTTTCCGGCGACGTCTTCCAGGCGCGTGACCGTGCCGCCGAAGCCAAGGCCGGCGTGACCGTCGATTATGCGATCCCCTCGCAGGGCGCGCAGATGTGGTTCGACATGCTCGCCATTCCGGCGGACGCTCCGCACGTTGCCGAAGCGCATGAGTTTCTCAACTACATGATGAAGCCGGAAGTCGTCGCCAAGGCGTCGAACTATGTCTTCTACGCCAACGGCAACAAGGCCTCGCAGCAGTTCCTGGATAAGGCGGTTCTCGAAGACACCGCCATCTATCCGACGGACGAAGTGATGCAGAAACTGTTCACGGTCACGCCGTTCGGGGCGAAGGAGCAGCGGGTGCTGACCCGGCTCTGGACAAAGGTCGTTACCGGCCAGTAAGAGCGAAACGAATTGCCCGGACCTCAAAATCCGGGCAATTTTCTTTCAAGGGGGCACCGGGGAAAACGAGAGTGCCCATCGGCTGTATCATTCGGGGATAGATGATGAAGTCACTCGGCAGTATCAGGCGCTCGTTCGCCCCTTGGGCGGATCCTGCTTCCAAGCCATTCATTTCCGTCAAGAACGTCACCAAGCGGTTCGGTGATTTCACCGCCGTTGATGATCTTTCGCTCGACATCTACACGCGTGAGTTCTTTGCGCTGCTTGGCGCGTCAGGCTGCGGGAAGTCGACGCTCCTGCGCATGCTGGCCGGTTTCGAGCAGCCGACCTCGGGCGAAATCATCCTCGACGGCCAGAGCCTTGCCGGCATCCCGCCCTATCGTCGGCCGGTCAACATGATGTTCCAGTCCTATGCGCTGTTTCCGCATATGACCGTCGAGACCAACATCGCCTTCGGTCTCAAGCAGGACGGCATGCCGAAGGCCGATATCGCCGAGCGCGTCGGCCAGATGCTCAAGCTGGTGAAGCTCGAGAAGTTTGCCAAGCGCAAGCCGCACCAGCTTTCCGGCGGGCAGCGCCAGCGCGTCGCGCTCGCGCGTTCGCTCGCGAAGCGACCGAAGGTGCTTTTGCTCGACGAGCCGCTCGGTGCGCTCGACAAGAAGCTGCGCGAGGAAACCCAGTTCGAACTGATGGACCTGCAGCAGGAGCTCGGCCTGACCTTCGTCGTCGTTACGCACGACCAGGAAGAGGCCATGACCATGGCCGACCGCATCGCGGTCATGAGCCACGGCAAGGTCGTGCAGGTGGCGACGCCGGCGGAAATCTACGAAGCGCCCAATTCACGCTTCGTCGCCGACTTCATCGGCGACGTGAACATCTTCGATGGAACGGTCTCGTCCGTCGAAAACGGCTACCTCCGCATTGAAACCGGCAACGGTTTTCCGATCCGCATGGCCTCGCCGGACAAGCCGTCCGTTGGCGCCAAGGCCGCGGTTGCCATTCGCCCGGAAAAGATCCGCGTCAGCCGACAGCCACCGGCCCATGCGCCCCTCAACGCTGTCGAGGGAGAAATCTGGGACGTCGGCTATCTCGGCGACATGACCGTTTTCCATGTCAGGTTGAAGGATGGGAGGGTGGTAAAAGCGTCGTCGCTCAATGCGGTGCGCGCCGTCGAAGACCCCTTCGGCTACGACCAGCAGGTGTGGATCTCGTTCGGCGAAGACGCCGGCGTCGTCTTGAAGGATTGAAGCCATGGCGAGAGTTGCATCAGCCCTCTTCAGCCGCCTGGTCATCATCATCCCCTATGCCTGGCTGTTGTTCTTCTTCCTGATTCCGTTCTTCATCGTCTTCCGCATTTCGTTGTCGCAGACGGCGGTGGCAATGCCGCCCTACACGCCGGTCTTCGACCTCTTCGGTGGTCTTTCCGGCATCATGGAAAAGGCGCGGGAGTTCTCGCTCGACAATTATGTCTGGCTGACCGAGGACGTTCTCTATTTCAATGCCTATGTGTCGAGCGTCATCATCGCCGCCATTTCGACGGTCCTGACATTGATGATCGCCTATCCCGTTGCTTACGGGATGGCGAAGGCGCCGAAATCGATCCGCCCAACGCTTCTGATGCTGGTGATCCTGCCGTTCTGGACCAGCTTCCTGATCCGCGTCTACGCCTGGATCGCCATCCTGAAGCCGGAAGGGCTGCTCAACCAGTTCCTGATGAGCATCAATGTCATCGACCAACCGCTGATCATCCTCAACACCAATTGGGCGATCTATATCGGTATCGTCTACTCCTACCTGCCGTTCATGGTGTTGCCGATCTACTCGTCGCTGGAGAAGATGGACCACACCCTGACGGAGGCGGCGCTGGATCTCGGCTGCACGCCATTCTCGGCCTTCTGGCAAGTGACGTTCCCTCTGTCGCTGGCCGGCGTCGTTGCCGGCTGCCTGCTCGTCTTCATCCCGGCAGTCGGCGAGTTCGTCATCCCCGATCTGCTTGGCGGCTCGGAAACGCTGATGATCGGCAAGACGCTCTGGAACGAGTTCAACGCCAACCGCGATTGGCCGGTCTCTTCGGCAGTTGCCACGATCCTGCTTTTGATCCTGGTGATACCGATCGTGTTCTTCCAGAACGCGCAGGCCAAAGCCGACGGCGAGGGGAGGTAGGTCATGGGCAACTGGTCACGCTTCAACATCGCCTCGATCGTGCTCGGTTTCGGCTTCCTCTATCTGCCGATCGTGCTTCTCGTGATCTTCTCGTTCAACGAATCGAAGCTCGTCACCGTCTGGGCCGGGTTCTCGACCAAGTGGTACGCGCAGCTCTGGCACAATCAAGCACTGCTCGACGCCGCCTGGGTCACCATCCGCGTCGCGCTGATCTCGGCCACCTGCGCGACGGTGCTTGGAACGCTCGCGGCGCTTGCGCTGGTGCGCTACACGCGCTTTCGCGGTCGCATGCTGTTTTCCGGCATGGTCTATGCGCCGCTGGTCATGCCCGAGGTCATCACCGGCCTCTCGCTGCTCTTGCTGTTCGTCGCCATCGGGCTCGACCGCGGCTTCTGGACGATCACGCTCGCGCACATCACCTTCACCATGTGCTTCGTTGCCGTCGTCGTGCAGTCGCGGCTCCTGAGCTTCGATCAGTCGATCGAAGAGGCAGCACTCGATCTGGGTGCAACGCCGGTCAGGACCTTCTTTGCGATCACCCTACCGGTAATCGCGCCGGCGGTGTTTTCCGGCTGGGTGCTGGCCTTCACGCTGTCGCTCGACGATCTCGTGATCTCGAGCTTCACGACGGGACCTGGGGCGACCACGCTGCCGATGAAGATCTACAGCCAGGTGCGCCTTGGGGTGACGCCTGAAATCAACGCAATCTGCACGATCCTGATCGGCATCGTCGCCATTGGGGTCGTCGTCGCCTCCGTTGTAACCAAACAGCGTGAAGCACAGCGAGAGAGGGACGAGCGCGCCGCTTTCGCGCAGTAAAGCTTAAATCCGTTTTTCGCGACGGCCGGTGCGTCAAGCGCCGGCCGTTTCAGTTGGGCTCGCCGAGAACCGAAAGCGGCGAGATCACCGCGTTCGGCCAGGAGCCGCCGACGAAGAACCGCAAGCGCTGCGCCGCATTGTTAGCGTCGGTAAAGGTCCCGGCGAGAGCCAGGCTGCCGGTGCGATAGGGAATGACGCCGTTGATCGACAGGCTGCCCGAAGGCCCGGTAAAGGTTGCGCGGTTCAACCGGGCCGATCCGTTGCTGAAACGCGCCTCGATATCGGCGCGCTGAAAATCGAACGTGCCGCTGCTCGCCTGCGACAGCGAGAAGAACTCGCCCTTGCGCACCAGGTCCGAAAAGGCGTTGGCGTCGAACTCCGAGAGCTTGCCGTTGGCAAGCGACAAGGTCAGGCGCCCGGATGCGTCGGCTGCCTGCGGCGTCCAGAACGGATGGTCGGTGGCAAGGTCGAGATTGACGCTGCCGCGTCCCGTCGGCACGGGGCCGGCAAAGCCGAAGTCGGCAGCGGCCGCTGCAAGGTCAGCGTCCTTCAGAACCAGCGCCAACTTGCCGCCACGCGCAAGGCCAGCTTCAGACAGCACGAGCCGGCCGCTGAGCCTGCCATTGGCATAGGTGCTGTCGCCGATATCGAGCGAAGCACGCCCGTGATCGACCATGACGCCGGCGGCCACGTCGGTCAGCCGCAGCGGACCGATCGCCGCCTCCTGCGTCGACAGGCGAACGTCGACGCGCCAGGTGCGGGCGAAGGCGTCGGTCATATGTCTGGCAAGTTCCTCGGGATCGACCGGAAGCTCGACGAACAACGGTTGCAGCCCGTTGAGGTCGATCTTGTCGAAGGCGAGCGTGCCCTCGACACGCGGCGTGTCGTCGGCCGGAATGGCAACGTCGAGCACACCGGTTGCGTTTGCCCCGCCGAGCGACAGATGCAGGTCATCCAGCTTCAGCGTCGCATCGCCGGTGGTGACATTGGCGTTGAGGTTGAAGCTGCTTTCAGGCAGCCCTTCGTGCGAAGCGCCCTCGAACCAGGCCGCAAGTGCGGGCAGCGACGCGGTGGAAACCTGGAGCCGGCCCGACGCGAAGGGTTTCATCGACAGATTGCCGACGCCGTCGAAGGAAAAGTTGAGAGGTGCTGAGGTCAGCGACGTCTTTAGCGTCGTGTTGCGGCCGGCCAGCAGTGTCAGCGGCTCGTCGCAGGCGAGGGACCAGCTCACTGTCTGGCCACCGATCACGCTCGACAGTTGCGCGTTGAGCCGCCCGGCAAAGGCGGGCCACTTCACCGTGCCGGATATGCCGGGAAATTCGCGCGCATAATTGGTCGTCCGATCAAACACCTGCAAGCGGCCGTTCTCGATCGTGATGTCGCCGAAGGGTGTGTCGCCGTTGGCAGCGGCAGGTTCGCGCGGCGCAAGCCAGCGCGGCCGCTCCCAGTTGAGCGTGCCGTCCGCGCCGCGCTCCAGCGTCACCACCGGCTCGATCAGGCGGATGTCTTCAAGTGCCGGTTCGCCGCGAAGTGCTGAAAGCAGGCTGAAGGCTGCCGTGATGCTGCCGATCCGCGCGAGTGTGCGGGGGCTGCCATCGGTCGTCTCGATCGTGGCGCCGTACAACGTCAGCGTCGGGTTCGGCCAGAAACGGATGTCCGGCTCGCCGGTGATCCTGCTTTTGCCACCCGACCAGGCGTCGAGCATGCGCTCCATCGTCGGCCGCACGTCCGTGGTCGAGATCACCAGCGGCAGGGCCGCGTTGTACCCGACGGCAAGCGCGATGCCGATCGCCGCTGGCCAGAGGAAATGGCGACGGCGAAGCCGCGACCAAAGGCGTGGTCGACCCAACATATGCAGGATTTTTCTTGTCATTTCCGCCTGGTTGCCCATCCCTAGGGATCACGCAGATTGGATAGGCTTTCGGCTTGCATAAATCAAATGCAGCCGACATGGAAATGTCGCCAATGCGACGCCCGCGCAGGTTCTCCTGCTGTTTATTTTGCGTTGCAGCATGATATAGAGGGCGTGGAGTAGGAGTGGAGGAAAGCATGCAGTCTGAGCAACCTTTGTGGGTTCCCGGTCCAGAGATCCGCGAGCATAGCCCGATGGCGCAGTTCATCGCCTGGTGCAGCGAGCGCTTCGGCAAGGACTTTGCCGATTATGACGCGTTTCACGCCTGGTCGGTTGCCGAACGCGGCGACTTCTGGACGGCGGTCTGGGAGCATTGCGAGGTGATCGGCGATCGTGGCGCGACGGCTCTCGTCAACGGAGACCGCATGCTCGACGCGCGGTTTTTTCCCGATGCCAGGCTGAATTTCGCCGAGAATCTTTTGCGCCGCGTCGGCAGCGACGACGCGCTGATTTTCCGCGGCGAAGACAAGGTCGGCTACCGGCTTTCCTGGGATGATCTGCGCGCACTGGTCTCGCGGCTGCAGCAGGCGCTGAAGGCGCGTGGTATCGGCAGCGGCGACCGCGTCGCCGCCATGATGCCCAATATGCCCGAAACGATCGCGCTGATGCTGGCGACGGCCTCGATCGGTGCGATCTGGTCGTCCTGTTCGCCTGATTTCGGCGAGCAGGGCGTGCTCGATCGTTTCGGCCAGATCAGCCCGAAACTCTTCATCGCCTGCGACGGCTACTGGTATAACGGTAAGCGCCAGGACGTTGACGCAAAGGTTCGCGCGGTTTCCGCGGCTCTCGGCGTTCCCACTCTTATCGTCCCCTATGCGGGCGAGGCGAGAGCGCTGGCTGCCTCTATTGCCGAAGGTGTGACGCTCGAGGACTTCATCGCGCCATTCGAAGCCCGGTCGCTCTCTTTCGAGCGCCTGCCGTTCGGCCATCCGCTCTATGTGCTGTTCTCCTCCGGCACCACGGGCGTTCCCAAGTGTATCGTACATTCCGCGGGCGGCACGCTCCTGCAGCATTTGAAGGAACATCGCTTCCACTGCGGGCTCGGTGACGGCGAAAAACTCTTCTATTTCACCACCTGCGGCTGGATGATGTGGAATTGGCTCGCCTCGGGTCTGGCGGTCGGCGCGACGCTCTGCCTGTTTGACGGCTCGCCGTTCTACCCGGATGGAAACGTGCTCTTCGATTACGCGGCGGAAGAGACGTTCGCCGTGTTCGGCACGTCGGCAAAATACATCGATGCGGTCCGCAAGGGCGGTTTCGAGCCGGCAAAAACCCACGATCTCTCCCATCTGCGCCTGCTCACCTCGACGGGCTCGCCGCTGTCGCCCGAAGGCTTTACCTTCGTCTATGAGGGCATCAAGCCGGATGTCCAGCTTGCCTCGATCTCCGGCGGCACCGACATCGTCTCCTGCTTCGTGCTCGGCAATCCGCTGAAGCCCGTGTGGCGCGGCGAGATCCAGGGGCCGGGCCTTGGCCTGGCGATGGATGTCTGGGACGACGATGGTCGCTCCGTGCGCGGCGAAAAAGGTGAACTGGTCTGCACCAAGGCATTCCCGTCGATGCCGGTCATGTTCTGGAACGATCCCGAAGGCGTCAAATATCGCGCGGCCTATTTCGAGCGCTTCGAGAACGTCTGGTGCCATGGCGATTTTGCCGAATGGACGTCGCATGGCGGCATCATCATCCACGGCCGCTCCGACGCGACGCTCAATCCGGGTGGCGTGCGCATCGGCACGGCGGAGATCTACAACCAGGTCGAGCAGATGGAAGAGGTCGCGGAAGCCCTCTGCATCGGCCAGGATTTCGAGGATGACGTGCGCGTCGTGCTGTTCGTGCGCTTGGCGTCCGGCGTGTCGCTCGATGAGGGGCTTGAGAAGGCGATCAAGAACCGCATCCGCACGGGTGCATCGCCCCGTCATGTGCCGGCGAAGATCATTGCTGTTGCCGATATTCCGCGCACGAAATCCGGCAAGATCGTCGAATTGGCTGTCCGCGACGTCGTTCACGGGCGCCCGGTCAAGAACAAGGAGGCGCTTGCCAACCCGGAAGCGCTCGATCTTTTTGCCGGGCTCGATGCCCTTAAAAATTGAAGGGGCGTTAACTTGTTCGCGCTTTTGGAATTAACCAAGGCTTCAGACTTGCTGATAAATCCCTAAAATTGTCGGATCGGCTGGTAAGGTCTTGTTAAGGATTGGGAGCGCATGGTCATCCCAACTTGAGGCCGGCCGATGAGTGGTCGGCGCCTGGCAGCGATGCCGCCGCAGACATGATGTCATTACTTCTCGAGCATTTGTTGGTTTAGCATTCGATTAACGAGGTGGCCTCCCAGCCGCCTCTTTTTTTGCCTTGAGGGTGCCGGGTCTTGCCGCGCTTCAGGCGGAGAGAACCTCTTCTCCCTTTTCCGGGATAGACCTTAGGGCCGCCGTTCCATCGATCGCGACACCAGGATCACGGGGATCATGCCGGCTATAACGATGATCATCGCCGCCACCGACGCATCCTCGACCTTCGCACGCGAGGCGTCCTCATACACAAGGGTGGCAAGGGTGTTGAAGTTGAACGGGCGCAGCATGATCGTCGCCGACAGTTCCTTCATGGTCTCGATGAAGACGAGCAGTGCCGCGGTCAGGACGGCAGGGCGCATCATCGGCAGAAGCACGGTGCGCAGCGTCTGCCCGCCGGTGCGGCCGAGCGCGCGCGCGGCCATGTCGAGGTGCGGCGACAGTTTCTGGAAACCTGCCTCCAGCGTGCCTTCGGCCATGGTGAGGAACCGCACGGTGCAGGCATAGATGATGGCAAACCCCGTTCCGGTCATCAGCAGGCCGGTGGAGATGCCGAAGGCGCTGCGAAAGCCGCCATCGACCCAATTGTCGAGCGCTGCCAGCGGAAAGAGCACGCCGATGGCCAGGACCGTGCCGGGCACGCCGTAGCCGAAGGAGGCGAGGCGGCCGGCCGTGTCGGTGAAGCGCGAGCGCCCGGTCCGCGCCGCATAGGCGAGCACGAAGCCGAGCAGCACCGTCACCAGAGCGGTGGCACCGGACACCAGGATGCTGTGGAAGAGTGCATTCAAGAGCCGTGGCTCGATGAATTGATCGAGCCGCTTCAGCGCGTAATTGCCCAGAATCAGGAACGGTACCGCAAAGCCGGAGAGAACTGGAAGCAGGCAGGCGATCGTCGCGGCCCACTTCTTCCAGCCGGATAGCGAAAGCCTGGAGGCGTCGTGCACGGCCGATGTCGTCTTCTGGCTGGAGAAACGCTGCCTGCGCCGCGCCGCCCGCTCGATCATCATCAGCCCGATGACGAAGACGAGCATGATGCAGGCGATCTGGGCCGCGCCGGCAAGGCTGCCGCGGTTCAGCCAGGTGTCGAAGATCGAGAAGGTCAGCGTTTGCACGCCGAGAAATTCGACGGCGCCGATGTCGTTGAGCGTCTCCATCGCGACCAGCGTCAGGCCGATCATGATCGCCGGTCGCGCCATCGGGATCTGGATGCGGAAGAACACTTTCAGCGGCCCGGCGCCAAGCGTGCGGGCAACGTCGGCGGCTGCACGCCCCTGCATCAGGAACATCGAGCGGCAGGCGAGATAGATATAGGGATAGAGCACGGAGCTCAGAACCAGCACGGCGCCGCCGAGCGAGCGGATGTCGGGGAACCAGTAATCGCGGCTCGTCTTGAAGCCGAAAAGGACGCGGATCGCTCCCTGCACCGGGCCGGTGAAGGTAAACAGCTCGCCGAAGGCATAGGCCGCCAGATAGGCGGGAATAGCGAGCGGCAGCACGAGTGCTGCAGACAGAAACCGGCGCAAGGGAAACTCGCAGCTTGCCACCAGCCACGCGGTCAGGATGCCGATGACGGCTGTCGTCGTCCCGGTCAGCCCGATCAGCAGCACCGTGCGGATGGTGGCGCGCGGGATGACGTTTTGCATGAGATGCGGCCAGTCTGCGCCGCCTCCCGAGATCGCCAGCCAGGCAATGGCGAGGATCGGCATCAGCACAATCAGCGAGGCACCCCCGGCCCACACCGCGAGCAGTGGATGCGAAAGACCGGTTCTCGCGCCGGTGCGGCGCCGCTTGAGGCTTTGTGACGTGGACTGCAATCGATCGGATCCGGAGCGAAACGGCAAGGAATGGCCGTGAGGACGCCAACAAACTGGCTTCCCCAAGTCAACATTTCCTTACAGCATCTGTCGTCAGTTCGCCAAGACGCGTTGTGACGGGAAGGAAATTTCCACCAGCGTGCCCTCGTTCGGTGCGGAGGTGATGGCAAACTGCGCGCGGTTGGCTTCAGCCATGGCCTTGGTCAGCGGAAGGCCGAGGCCGGTGCCGTCGCCGCGCTTGCGGCCACCTGTTGTCACCTGCCGGAACGGCTTCATCGCCTGATCGAGTTCGACGCGCGTCATGCCGACGCCGGTGTCGCGGATGCGAAGGATGACGCTGCCGTTCGCTTCATAGGAGGTGGATACGACGATCTGACCGCCCGATGGCGTGAAGCGGATGGCGTTCGCCAGGATGTTGAGCGCGATCTGCTTGATCGAACGGCTATCGGCGACCACGCTCGGCACCGTTGCCGAAAGCGACGTGCGGATGATGACGCGCTGGCTGTTGGCCTGCGGCTGCACCAGCGAGACCGCCTCGGAAACCGCATCGTTGATTTCGACCGAGCCGAAGTCGAGATCCATCTCGCCCGCCTCGATCTTGGAAATATCCAGGAGGTCGTTGACGATGTCGAGCACGTGGCGGCCGGAGCGGCCGATGTCGCCGGCGTATTCGATGTAGCGGGGATGGCCGACCGGGCCGAAATGCTCGCTCGCCATCATGTCGGAAAAGCCGATGATCGCGTTGAGTGGCGTGCGGATTTCGTGACTGACGCGCGCCAGGAACTCGGTCTTGTGGGCGTTTGCCGTCTCGGCCGCGCGCTTGGCGTTGCGCAACTCTTCTTCGGTGCGCTTCCACTGGGTGATGTCGCGGATGACGGCGCAATAGCCGTTGGAGGCGGACAGGCGGCCGATAGTCATGAACAGCGGCAGGAAACCGCCCGCCGCCTCGCGGCCGATTACCTCGCGGCCGTCGTTGAGTACGCTGGCAACGCCGTGACCGGACAGGCCCTGCAGGTAGTCGATAACAGCCTTCTGGCTCTCATGGGCAAAGAGCGCCGCAAACGGCTTGCCGCGGATTTCGCTCTCATCGTAGTTGAAGAGAGCGCTCGCCGAGCGGTTGACCGAGCGGATATCGCCGTCATGCCCGAGAATGACGACGCCATCAGTCGCCGTCTCCAGGATCGAGCGCAGCTCGTCGATTTCAGTCTTGAGCTTGCCGACCTGTTCGTCTGGGACGACGGCAGGCTGAACGGTTTCAGCCGGATCGGCTTCGCTCTCGTGCGGTTGCGAGGCTTCGGTCGATGCCAGCGCCAGCATCAGCGCGCTCTTGCCGTCCCAGCGGATCGAATGCAGGTGGGCCGTCACCGCAACCAGCTGGCCGGTCTTGCGGATCAGCGTCATCGTGCCATCAGGCTCTGCGTCGCCGATCTCTTCGTCATTGGCAAACAGCGCGTCGATGCCGCCTTCCTGCTCGAAATCGTCGAGGGTTTCGTATCCCGTCAGTCGCAGGAATTCCGGATTGGCGTGCAGCAGGTCGTCGCCACGATGCACCAGAAGGCCGACAGGCAGGCTGTCGAGGATCTCGCCGCTGAAGCCAACGGTTGCGATTGCCGCCGGATCGATGCCCGCTTCGGCCAGGTCGTCGGAGCGAGGTTCGGCTGCAGCGGCTTCGCTCGATGTCGGCGTCGCAAGCGCCTGTTCGGGCTCGCTGCCGGCAGTCGGCACGGCCTCGAGGATAGCTTCGTCGTCAAGCTGCGATGCCGGTCGTTCGCTTTCGCCACGGGTGGCGTCGGCCGAAGCCTCGCCCGAAGACGTGTTCTGCGCCTCTGGCATCGCTACGAAATTCTCGCCGAGCTGCCGCGCGATTTCGCGAAATGCCGCCTGCTCGCCGCGTGTAAGCGCGCTCGACCCGGTCGGGCGGTGCTGCTCGAGCTCGATGATCTTGTCGGAAGCCCGTCGCCCCGTCGTCTCGACGATGCGAATCGCCGGCCGT
This sequence comes from Ensifer sp. GW823-FHT05D09, assembly GCF_058795755.1. Taxonomy (NCBI): domain Bacteria; kingdom Pseudomonadati; phylum Pseudomonadota; class Alphaproteobacteria; order Hyphomicrobiales; family Rhizobiaceae; genus Ensifer; species Ensifer sp. GW823-FHT05D09. The sequence goes on from NZ_JBXAIA010000001.1 coordinate 708,016, forward strand.
TCGCCAAGGAACGGATCGTTCGAGAGCTGATGTTCGTCGTTAGTTGTCGTCTCGTTCGCCTGCGGCACGTCGACAAAAAGCGAAGGCTCGTCAGTATCGCTGTCGCTCTGGACCGCATTGATCGCCTCTTCGGCGACCGGCAGGTGCTCCGCAGCAGCCGGGGTGGTGATATCGTCGGTCTCTGCCGGATCTTCGTCCCCGTCGAGCGAAAGGCCGTTGGCGTTTTCGTCTTCGATCGCGTCTGCAACGCGCACAATGCCGAAGCCGCGGAAGCCGTCGAATTCCCGCGAGCGCGAATAAGTCGGCAAAGCGGCGAGATCGACGGGAACCTTGAGGCTCGTACCTTCGACCGGCCAGAAGATCGTCTTTCCGGACCACGTGTCGCGGCGGTGCAGGAGTTCGTTGATCTTGTTGTCGGGGTCGAGCCCGTAGCGGGCGGAAACCGAAGCGAAGCTGGCGCCGATCACGTCAGCGGCCTTCGGCCCGACGGCCGAGGCAAATTCCTCCGAGATTTCGCTGAACTGTCCTGCCGCGTCGATCTTCCAGACGAACCGCACCGCCCGTCCGCCGGCGGCGAAGGCGAAGTGCGACGGAGCGTCGGTAACGTCCGTTTGTGCAGGGGGTGCCGTCGGCAGCGCGTCGGTGGCAGGTGCCGTGTCGGCGATCAGCGATTGTACGGGCGCGTCCACGACAGCATCGGTCTGTTCGCGCGCATCTTCCGCCGTTGTAGCGGGCGCCGTTTCCAGGGACGTCTCGCCAGCTCCGTCGCCTTCTAGAACAGGGGAGGGGGCGTCAGCTTCAATCGCGCCGACGGTTTCGTCGGCTTCCGCAAGCGGCTGCTCGATTTCGTCTTCGGCGATGACCTGCTCATCCGCCGATACCGCCTCGTCGAGAGCCGCCGGCTCGTCGACCGCTTCCACCGCGTCGGCAACCACAGCCACGTCCGTTTCGACGGCAACGGGCGCGATGTCGCTGACACCGTCGGCCTCGACGACATCGATGACAGCTGCCGGCATCAGCGCCGCCTCGGCCGGTGCCTCGTCCGGATCGAGGTTGCCGAGAATGGTTTCGACCGCGAAGAGAAGATGCAGCGCCGGCTCGTCGGCAATCTTGCCGATCGCGGCCGGAAGGTGTCCCTTTGCCGTGGCGACCGGGCGCTTGATCAGCCAGTCGTGGTCGCGGGCAACAGCCAGCACGAGCTGGCGGCGCGTCTCGTCGGACATCCCGAGATTGGCAAAGCCCGTCGACTGCGCAACGATCGCGCCGTCGGCATCGAGCACCGCCATGTGCGTGTCCGGGCCGTCGAGCCCGGCGATCATGCGCGCCGCGCGATCTTCCGTCGAAAGCGGCTTGCCGGAATGGGGGGCCGTAAACAGCACGCCCAGTTCGTCCGGCCGGACGCGGATCAGCTCGACGGCCGTATTGAGTGGCACGCTTCGAAAGCCCGCGGCAATGCGCATCAGGAGCTGGCGGCGGTCGCCGACCGAAACGAGCTGTGTCGCCGCCGCCTTCAGCTGGCGCGCCGACAGGTCGTTCGGGCTAGGCCCGGTTTCGATGAAGTCGTAGATCGAGTCTGCGCCGAAGAAGGCCGCACCCTGATCGTTGGCCCAGAGAACGCGGCTCAAATCCCGCGAAAACAGGATCGCCGCATCGCCGCGCGCAAAATGTTCGCGCACCCGCTCGTGCACGGCAATGTCGATGAAGGGGTACTGTCTTGCGGGCATGGATGGGCCTATTGACGGGTCGCGGGTACGTTAACACTCTATTAATACCCGCCGAGCGGCTGAGGGTCCAGCAATCCGGGCCTTTCGCTCACCCCTTTCACCGCGAAGGGTTAACGCAGGTGAATTTGTGCACTGCACAATTTTATTGCAATGCACAAGAAGATCGATTATATAAGGTGCATCAATCAACGGCGCCTCAAATGAGGGCCCTGACACCAAGGAGCGCTTTCATGGCTACCAAGAAGATCGACGACGCATTTTCCTTCTCCTCTTTCGACCCGGCCAAGGTTGCCGACAGCTTCCGCGACTTCGCGGAAAAGGGCGCTGCCCAGTCGAAGGATGCCTATTCCAAGATGAAGACCGCTGCCGAGGAAGCCAGCAAGACCGTCGAAGCGACGCTTGAAAGCGCCCAGACCGGTAGCGTCGAGCTCGGCCTCAAGGCTATCGACGCGCTACGCACCAATGCCGAAAACTCGCTTTCGCACATGGAAGCGCTGCTCGGCGTGAAGTCGCTGTCCGAATTCGTCGAACTGCAGACCTCGTTCTTCCGCAAGCAGGCTGAACTTGCCGTCGAGCAGACCAAGTCGATGCAGGAAGCAACCAAGAAGGTTGCCGAGAATGTCGTAAAGCCCGGCAAGGATGCCGCTGAAAAGGCGATCTCTTCTTTCAAGAAGGCCTGATCCGCGCCGGCCCCTGGCCGCGCTGGGTTTGAATGGGACCGGGTGGCTTGCCATCCGGTCTTTTTGCAGGATAATCTCAAGTTTAGGCTTGCAATGCGACGGAAGTCTCCGTATGTGAGCCGCCAAGCGACTGATGTCGCTTGTTTGTGCGGTTGTAGCTCAGTTGGTTAGAGCGCAGGTTTGTGGCACCTGAGGTCGGAGGTTCGAGACCCCCCAACCGTACCATTCTTCTTCTAAAATAACTTTCTTTGCGCGGCCGGATCGCCGGCCCTTAGCTCTTGGTCCATAAGGCCCTGCGCCCGCGTCGCGCGTTTCCATGCTCCCCACACGTTTCTTCGCCTCGGCCTATGGGTTGCCAAGCGTCGGCCAAAGGCGCCCCACTCCGCTCACGCAAACATCTGATGCTCGGCGGTCACCAATTCCTGCAGAAACGCGACGACGGTGCGCACGCGCACAAGGTCGCGGGCGCTTTCGTGATAGGTGGTCCAGTAGGCGCGCCGGATCGTCGTCTCCGGCAGGATACGCTCGAGTTCGGGTGTGTGCCGGGCGATGTAGTTGTGCAGGATGCCGATGCCGGCGCTGGAGCGCACGGCCTCCGTCTGGCCGGTGGCGCTGGAGATCTCGAAGGAGGCATCCCAGCTTCGCATGATCTCGGCGGAAAAGTTGAGCGACGGTGTGAAGATCAGGTCTTCGACATAGCCGATGCGGCGATGATGCTTGAGGTCATCGATCGTCTTCGGCGTACCGTGCTGCGCCAGGTAGGGCGTCGACGCATAGAGGCCGAGCGTGTAGTCGGTCAGTTTCGATGAGACCAGCCGTCCCTGTTCCGGCCGTTCGATGGTGATGGCGATATCGGCCTCGCGCTGCGACAGCGAGAAGGAGCGGGGGACCGGCACGAGCTGCAGCTTCAGTTCCGGATAGCGCGCCGTCAGCCGGCCGAGGCGGGGTGCGAGGAAGGAAACGCCAAAGCCATCAGGGGCGCCGATGCGCACGGTGCCGGCGATCGCCGTGTCGATGCGGCCGATCTGCGACTGTGCGGCGAGCATCTCCGTTTCCATGCGCTCCGCGGCCGCCAGGAAGATCTCGCCCTCTGCCGTCAGTTCGCAGCCGTTCGGTCGGCGCACCAAGAGCCGCGTCTTCAGCGTTTCCTCAAGCGCCGTCACCCGCCGACTGAGCGTGGCATGGTTGAGGCCGAGCCGCTTTGAAGCGGCAAGGATCTGCCCAGTGCGGGCGACCGCCAGGAACATTCTCACATCGTCCCAATTCATGTTTCTGACCTCATGGACTTCAATTTACGCACAACGGTTGCTGAATATCGGAAATTGCTTTGTTCAAATCGTAGTGCGATCATGCCGCCACAATCAAGATCAGGAGGAGACATCCATGTACGAACTCGGTCATTTCATCGATGGCAAGCGCGTTGCCGGCACCAGCGGCCGCACGAGCAACATTTTCAACCCGGCAACGGGCGAAGTGCAGGGCACCGTGGCGCTGGCAAGCGACGCGGAACTGGGCGCAGCCGTCGCCAGCGCCAAGGCTGCGCAGCCGAAGTGGGCCGCCACCAACCCACAGCGCCGCGCCCGCGTCTTCATGAAGTTCGTCGAACTCTTGAACACCCACATGAACGAGCTTGCCGAGATCCTGTCGCGCGAGCACGGCAAGACGATCGAAGACGCCAAGGGCGATCTCGTTCGCGGCCTGGAAGTCTGCGAATTCGTCATTGGCATTCCGCATCTGCAGAAGAGCGAGTTCACCGAGGGTGCAGGCCCCGGCATCGACATGTATTCGATCCGCCAGGCTGTCGGCATCGGCGCCGGCATCACGCCGTTCAACTTCCCCGCCATGATCCCGATGTGGATGTTTGCGCCGGCGATCGCCTGCGGCAACGCCTTCATCCTGAAGCCGTCCGAGCGTGATCCGTCCGTTCCGATCCGCCTTGCCGAACTGATGATCGAAGCAGGCCTGCCGGCCGGCATCCTCAACGTCGTCAACGGTGACAAGGGCGCGGTCGACGCGATCCTCACCAACCCCGACATTTCTGCCGTGTCCTTCGTCGGCTCGACGCCGATTGCCCGCTACGTCTATGGTACGGCTGCCATGAACGGCAAGCGCGCCCAGTGCTTCGGCGGCGCCAAGAACCACATGATCATCATGCCGGACGCCGATCTGGACCAGGCTGCCAACGCACTGATGGGTGCGGGCTACGGCTCGGCCGGCGAGCGTTGCATGGCAATCTCCGTTGCCGTTCCGGTTGGCGAAGACACCGCCGACCGCCTGATCGCCAAGCTGACGCCGATGGTCGAAAGCCTGCGCATCGGCCCCTACACCGACGAGAAGGCCGACATGGGCCCAGTCGTCACCAAGGAAGCCCAGGCGCGCATCAAGAGCCTGATCGACAGTGGTGTCGAGGCGGGCGCCAAGCTCGTCGTCGACGGCCGCGATTTCAAGCTCCAGGGCTATGAGGATGGCTACTTCGTCGGCGGTTGCCTGTTCGACCACGTCACCCCCGACATGGACATCTACAAGACAGAGATCTTTGGACCGGTTCTTTCGGTTGTTCGCGCCAAGAACTACGAGGAAGCCCTCGACCTGCCGATGAAGCACGAATACGGCAACGGCGTCGCGATCTACACCCGCGACGGTGATGCGGCCCGCGACTTCGCCTCGCGCATCAACATCGGCATGGTCGGCGTCAACGTTCCGATCCCGGTTCCGCTCGCCTACCACTCCTTCGGCGGCTGGAAGTCCTCGTCGTTCGGCGACCTCAACCAGCACGGCACGGACTCGATCAAGTTCTGGACCAAGACCAAGACGATCACCGAGCGTTGGCCGTCTGGTATCAAGGATGGTGCCGAATTCGTCATGCCGACGATGAAGTAACAACGGGATAAAGATCCTCCCGCCTCCAGGGCCTCCTTCGGGAGGCCCTTTTTTGTTGCATGCTCTGGGCCTCTTTCCGACGGCTCTTTCTTGTTGCATGGTATGTTGCGATGCAACTAATTTGATATGCCGAGGCGGCCGAAAATTGATTCGGCCTTGATCGAATATCGCAAGCATTTCGACCGTTCTTTTGCATGGAAGGCTCATCCGGGGGGATAGCCACAGTTCGCTGGGTTCACAAATGACGTCATCCTGTCGCAACGCGGCGCCTGTTTGATAGCGGGCAGCCGCAAGCTGGTTTCATTGAGAGAGGTTTATCATGGTCGTGGCCGAAACAGCGTCGATGCAAGGGACGTTGACGCAGAGGGTACCGGACAATTTCCACCGTCTGTCGTTTACCGGCAGCGGAAAGGAGTATTTTGGCATCTGGATCGTCAACGTGCTTTTGACGATCATCACGCTCGGCATCTATTCCGCCTGGGCAAAAGTTCGCCGCAATCGCTATTTCTACGGCAACACCGTGCTGCTCGGGCGCGCCTTCGAATATCATGCCAAGGGCAAGCAGATCCTGATCGGTCGCCTGATCGTCTTCGCCTATCTGATCTTCTACAACGTCATGCTGACCTTCGTGCCGATCGCCGGCGTCATGCTTGCGCTGTTGCTGGTGGCCTTCGTGCCATGGCTGGTCGTCAGAGGCCTGCGCTTCAGCGCCCGCGTGACCAGCTATCGCAATGTGCGGTTCGATTTCGTCGGCGGCGTCGGCGGTGCGTTCCTCGCCTTCATCGTCGGCCCGGTCATCTCGGTCCTGACGCTCGGCATCCTCGTGCCGCTCGCCAGCCGCTGGTCCTATCGCTACATCGGCAGCAACCTGCGTTACGGGCAGCGCGCATTCGCGACCGATCCCTCGGTCGGTACGATCTACAGGTCCTGGTTCCTGTCGGCAGCGATCATCGTCGCCGGCCTCGCGATCATCGCCTTCGTCGGGTTCCTCAACTTCGCGGTGATCATGGCGCTGTTCGACGGTTCCGTCGAGCCGACCGGGGGCATACAGTTTTCGATGATCGCGCTGTTCGTCTTCGGTTACATCGCGCTCGTCTCGATCTTCGGCGTCGCAGCGCTGTTTTACCGTGCCGGAGTGCGCAACGTCGCCTGGTCGGCAACGACATTCGACGGCAAGCACCAGCTGACGAGCGATCTGTCGCGGGGGCGCTATGCATGGATCGCGGTGACCAACCTGATCGTCACCGTCATCACCCTGGGGCTGATGCGTCCCTGGGCTGCCGTGCGAATGGCGCGGTATGTCAATGAACATACAGGCGTGCATTTCGAGGGCAATGTCGGCGAGATGTTCGACAAGATCGCTCAAGAGGGTTCGGCCGTCGGTTCGGAATTCATGGACTTCGAAGGCTTCGACTTTGGCTTCTGACGGAACAGAGATTGCTGTTGGCGAGTGGCATCCGGCAGGCTCCAGCCGGTCGGTGCCATCCCGTCTGATCGACGCCGGTGGCGGCTTCAAGGTTTTGGATGAGGCCGGCCTCGAGCTTACCGCCGGCACGTTTGCTGCGGTGGATGTTTCTGCGCGTGTAGGGGCCATTCCGCGTCGCGCCGAATTTCCCGACGGTTCGCTGTTCGAAACCACCGACAACGATACCATCGATCGTTTCTTGAAGGCCAAGGGAAAGACCAGTCTCGTCCACGAATGGGAACGCTTTCACCCGCGGCTGATCGCGGTCGTTTTGGCGACAGTGCTGAGCGGCGTGGCGATTTATCGTTATGCCGTGCCTGCACTTGTCGAAATCGCCGTGCTGGTGACGCCGCCGATCGTCCCGAAGATCATGTCGGCAAGCACGCTCGAGACCATGGACCGCTCGGTTCTCGATACCTCGGCATTGGCAGCCGAGCGCCAGCAGAAGATCCGCGACGGGTTCGCCGCGATCGCGCGGCTGTCCGATCGAGGCGAGGGCGGATTTAGCCTCAATTTCCGCAAGGGTGGCGCCATCGGACCAAACGCCTTCGCGCTCCCGGACGGCACGCTGATCGTCACCGATGAACTGGTCGAGCTTGCCGGCAACGACACCGAAATGATCGTCGGCGTGCTGGCGCACGAGATCGGTCACGTCGAGCTGGAACATAGCCTGCGGCAGATCTACCGCGCGGCCGGTGTTGCGGGACTGGTGATGATGATTGGCGGCGACATCGGCTCCGGTGCGGAAGACATTCTGGTGCAGGGCGCCGGCCTCTTGTCGCTCTCCTACTCGCGGGCAGCGGAGGCGGCGGCGGATCGGCATTCCGTCGAGTTGATGGTGAAGGCCAAACGGGATCCCACGGCGATCGCCCGGTTCTTCGATCTGCTCGAAAAAGAGCTTGGCGACAGTTCCGATACCAGCATCCTTGCGACCCATCCCGGCACGCCGGAGCGCCGCAAGGCAATTCTCGATTATGCCGGCGAACTCAATGCGCAGGGTCAGTAGGGGAAGGGGCTTCGAGCTTTGTCGCCCACGATAGAACAAGAAACGAAAACGGCGGGCACATGGCCCGCCGTTTCCCGTTCATGCAATGGGTTTTGATCAGTCCTGCGGACCGTCGTTGTAGCCGACCTTGTCGACCAGTTCCGACGCCTTCTTGCGGTTCGCTGCGATCTCGGCGAGCGGCAGTTCGTCCGGCTTGATCGTGCCGAAGGACTTGACCACGTCGGAGGGCTCGGCACCCGGCAGCACCGGATATTCGTAGACCTGCTCGGCATAGATCTTCTGCGCTTCGCCTTCCGACAGGAATTCCATCAGCTTCAGCGCGTTGTCCTTGTTCGGGGCGTTCTTGGCGAGCGCCATGCCCGAAATGTTCACGTGCGTGCCGCGGTCCTTGGCGTTCGGGAAGAGGACCTTGATAGCGGCCGCCCATCCCTTCTGCTCCGGCTCCTTCTCGTTGGTCAGCATCAGACCGACATAGTAGGTGTTGCCGAGCGCAAGGTCGCATTCGCCGGCCAGGATCGCCTTGGCCTGGTCGCGGTCGCCGCCATCGGGCTTCTTCGCCAGATTGTTCTTCAGGCCGGTCAGCCACTTCTCGGTCTCGGCTTCGCCGTTGTGGGCGATCATCGAGGCGAACAGGCCGATATTGTAGGAGTGCTGGCCGTCACGGGTGCAGATCTTGCCCTTCCACTTGGGATCAGCGAGCTCTTCGTAGGTGATGTCGTTCTCGGCGACGCGGTCCTTGGAGGCGTAGACGACGCGACCGCGGGTGGTCAGGCCGAACCAGTTGCCTTCAGGATCGCGGAAATGTGCTGGAATGTCCTTGTTGATCGTCTCGTTGACGACGGGCTGGGTCACGCCTGCGTCCTTGGCCTCGGTGAGGCGGCTGATGTCGACGGTCAGGATCACGTCCGCCGGCGAGTTTGCGCCTTCGGCCTGGATGCGCTCGACGAGGCCCTTGTCGAGGAAGAGCACGTTCGTCGTGATGCCGGTTTCCTTGGTGAAGGCATCGAGCAGCGGCTTGATCAGGTCGGGCTGACGATAGGAATAGATGTTGACCTCGCCATCGGCCCAGGCGGCCGTGGACGCGAGCAGGCTTGCGGTGAGGGACAATACGCCCATTGCAGCTCTTGAAACGGACATGGTTTCCTCCATTTTTTGGTTTGAGCTAAGTTAACAAAATCGCTCATCTTTTTGATCCGCAGCTGGCCAACAGTCAACCGGGTAACGGTTAACGATCAAGCAGATGTGACTTTTTCGGTTTTTTGGAATTGTTCCAAACTACGATCCGTCCTATATGAAGGTTCGATAAACCTCTCGATTCCGGAGCAAATGATGCGACTGACGAAACAAACGAACTACGCAGTTCGCATGTTGATGTACTGCGCTGCAAACGGCGAGAGGCTCAGCCGCGTTCCCGAAATCGCCAAGGCCTATGGCGTCTCCGAGTTGTTTCTGTTCAAGATCCTTCAGCCGTTGACCCGCGCCGGCCTGGTCGAGACCGTGCGTGGCCGCAACGGCGGCGTACGCCTGCCGAAGCCCGCTTCGGCCATCACCCTGTTTGATGTGGTCAAGGTGACGGAAGACAGCTTCGCCATGGCCGAATGCTTCGAGGCCGGCGAAATCGATTGTCCGCTGGTTGACAGCTGCGGTCTCAACTCCGCTCTGCGCAAGGCTCTGAATGCATTCTTCGAAGTGCTGCAGGGCTACACCATCGACGATCTGGTCAAGGCGCGTCCCCAGATCAACTTCCTGCTTGGTATCGAAGAGACCAAGCGTCCGCAGACGACTGCGGCCTGAACCCAGTTTCGCGGCGCCGCGTGTCCGTCATGACGCCCGGCGCTGCACCGCCTGATCCTGCCGCATGATTTCGCGGTTCAGAGCTGCTTCCGGCCACCGTTTCAGTTCGGCGCCAGATACTCCCTCAATATGAACTCTATTGCCGTCGGATCGATCTCTGACTTGTCGATGCGGAAATCCGCGCCGTATTCTTCCAGGTTCTGGAAATAGGGCTCGACGAGCGACCCCGAGATAACACCGATCGGGCCGATGAAGCCCTGGTGCCGGAGCGCCGGTACCGTTTCGCGGAAGTCGCGCTGCGGCTGAAGGCGGTTGTCCATCAGCACCATCGAGACCGGTTTTCCCGACCGTAGAAATTGGAGCGCGCTTTCGATCGTCTGGCAGTAATGCAGTTCAATCGCGATCGTGCTGACCTTCTTGATCAGCCCGCGCAGAATGAGGTTCTCCGCAGGGTCGTCGTCAACGAGCAGGATATGGGCTTTTTGTGTCATGATCGTCCAAGTACCTGAGTGACCGGGAGCCATTCTGCGGTGCTCGCCTGCCATCGGCAAGCGGCTGGGTGGTGGGTGTGTCTTGTTTCTGCGGCGTCCGATTGCAGCGTTTCCGCCTTGCAGCGCTGCCATGTTCAAATCGTCCCGTCGACCGGCGTCACTGAATGATCTGTTCGCGTATCGCCTTCGCCACCATTTGCGTCCGATTGACGACATCCAGCTTCTTCAGGATCGTCGCCGTATGCGAATTCACGGTGTGTTCCGAGACCGATACGATCAGTGCAATCTCGCTGGCTGTCTTTCCATGGGAAATCCACTTGAGAATCTCCGTTTCGCGCGGCGTCAGGCCCATCCCGGCCTTGTTGGAAAGCGCGATGCTGTAGAAATAGTCGAAGGCGCAGATGGCATCGTAGGTCAGCTCGAAATGCTCGGAGCGGGCGATATCGTTGCCATCGCCCAGGAACAGTACGGCATACCGCGCGCCCGTCGCCGCCGCGTGCACCGGCACGCTCAAGAGCAGCTCGAAGCCGAGCTGGACAAGCAGGTTCTGGCCGTTGGCGCAGTCAGGGTCATCAGCTCTCCAGACGGAGGAAATAATCGACGTGTGCAGGGTCTTGTAGAAGAGCGAATCGCCGAAGCGGTGACGCTTGTCGTATTCTTCCGCCAGACCCGACGGAAGATCGTGCAGGACGAGCCGGGTGGACAGCATGCACGCGTCGTTCTCGTTGCCGAGCTGCAGAATGCCGAAATGATTGAAGCCGAACCGCAGCGCCATCGTGTGAAAGATGCGGAAGAAGTCGACGCGGTTGAGCGCTTTCTCCAGATCGTTGCGGAGATCATAGCGCCTGTGATTTTCCAGCAAACTTGCCACGAATGCGCTACCCCTTTGTCGCGAGGCGGCAGTCTACGCGCAAGGCCGGCTCAATCAACCGCATGAGGCCGGTGGCGAAATTGCGGATTGGCATCGTCACGACCGTCTCTCGGCGGCATTGCCGCGAGACCGAAAGCGCCGTGAGGCGGATGCCGCCCCCTCCCAAGGACGTTGTGGCACGTCGATTGTCTCCCCCGAGATTTTGTCTAGGTTCTATTGCACAATCGGTCGGGTGATTTCTACCCAACTATCTTGGGATTGACCGTTTCTTGCGATTTCATCGAATCGCTGCCCCTTGCGTCTGTGACGATACACGCAGGGCGGGTGCATGGGAGCGGAGGATTGCTACAACCAGTCCGTTCCGCGCATGCGCTTTGCCCGTCGAACATCGCTCCGCACCGTCGACGATAGACCGGATGAGCACGCGGCGCACCGCCCGTGCAGGGGCTGTCAAAGGCCACGGAAATGTCAGGGTATTCTAAAACAGTGGACAGATTTCCGGCTCCGCCGCAGGAGGAATTTTTCGCATAGACAAATTTGTTCGGCGACTTATTGCAATGCGACGCCAAATGTCGTTCCATCCGGCCTTGACCGGGGGCAAACGCCATTCCGCGTCAGGAAAATACGAGAACAAGAACAAATCTGGGAAGCAAAGCTCATGAAAAAGCTCACTACTCTCTTCGCAGCGACGGCGCTTGCCACGCTGATGGCCGGCTCCGCCTGGTCGAAAACGTTCGTTTATTGCTCGGAAGGTTCGCCTGAGGGTTTTGACCCGGGCCTCTACACCGCCGGCACGACGTTCGACGCAGCAGCGCACACGGTCTACAACCGCCTGCTCGAGTTCAAGAAGGGCACGACCGAAACCGAGCCGGGCCTCGCTGAGAGCTGGACCATTTCCGATGACGGCCTTGAATACACGTTCAAGCTGCGTCCGGGCGTGAAGTTCCAGACGACGGAGTTCTTCACTCCCACTCGCGAGCTCAACGCTGACGACGTCGTGTTCTCCTATGAGCGCCAGCTCAAGGCCGACAACCCCTGGAACAAGTACGTGACCGGCGCTTCGTGGGAATACGCAGCCGGCATGGGCTTCCCGGAAGTCATCAAGTCGGTCGAGAAGGTCGATGACCTGACGGTCAAGTTCACCCTGACGCGCAAGGAAGCGCCGTTCCTCGCCAACATCGCCATGCCGTTCGCGTCGATCCTGTCGAAGGAATATGCCGACAAGCTGCAGGCCGAAGGCAAGATGAACCAGATGAACCAGATGCCGCTCGGCACCGGTCCGTTCGCGTTCGTCGCCTACCAGCAGGACGCCGTCATCCGCTACAAGGCAAACCCGGACTATTGGGGTGGCAAGCAGAAGATCGACGACCTGGTCTTCGCGATCACTGCCGACGCTTCGGTTCGCTACCAGAAGCTGCAGGCCGGCGAATGCCACCTGATGCCGTTCCCGAACTCGGCTGACGTGGCTGCCATGAAGGCCGATCCGAACCTTAAGGTGATGGAACAGGCCGGTCTGAACGTTGCCTACCTCGCCTACAACACCACGCAGGCTCCGTTCGACAAGCCGGAAGTCCGCAAGGCGCTGAACAAGGCGATCAACAAGCAGGCGATCGTCGACGCCGTGTTCCAGGGCGCTGCCCAGCCGGCAACCAACCCGATCCCGCCGACGATGTGGTCGTACAACGACACGCTCCAGGACGACACCTACGATCTCGACGCAGCCAAGAAGATGCTCGAAGAAGCAGGCGTCAAGGATCTGTCGATGAAGGTGTGGGCGATGCCGGTTTCGCGTCCCTACATGCTCAACGCTCGCCGCGCTGCGGAACTGATGCAGGCTGACTTCGCCAAGATCGGCGTCAAGGTCGAGATCGTCTCCTACGAGTGGGCCGAATACCTCGACAAGTCGAAGGCAAAGGACCGTGACGGTGCCGTCATCCTCGGCTGGACCGGCGACAACGGCGACCCGGACAACTTCCTCGACACCTTGCTCGGCTGCAACGCTGTCGGCGGCAACAACCGCGCTCAGTGGTGCAACCCGGAATTCGACGCCCTGGTCAAGAAGGCCAAGGACACGTCCGACCTGGCAGAGCGCACCAAGCTCTACGAAGAGGCGCAGGTTGTCTTCAAGCGCGAAGCGCCTTGGGCAACGCTTGACCACTCCCTGTCGGTCGTTCCGATGCGCAAGAATGTCGAAGGCTTCGTCCAGAGCCCGCTCGGCGATTTTGCCTTCGACGGCGTGGATATTGTCGAGTAAGCTAATAAACTGATCCGAAAGGGGGCGTTTGCCGCGGGCAAACGCCCCTCTTTGCATCTACTGCAGCGCCATGCGTCTTGTCAGACGCGTGAAGTTCGCTGTAGGCACTTTGAGTTGCTGCCTGTTTTTGCCCTCAAATCCGAAGGGTTCAAGAAAACATGCAGTGGTGCCAGCGCCGGGAGACAACGGCGCGGCAACGTGGCGCGGGGTAAAACATGTTTCGATTTCTCTTGGGGCGTTTGGCGGTCCTGATCCCGACTTTCATCGGGGTCTCCATCATTGCCTTCTCCTTCATTCGCATGCTTCCGGGCGATCCTGTCGCCCTGCTTTCGGGCGAGCGTGTCATGTCGCCGGAGCGGCATGCGGAAATTTCACACGCGCTCGGCTTCGACCGGCCGATCGTGATCCAGTACTTGGACTATCTCTGGGGTGTGCTCCAGGGTGATTTCGGCACGTCGATCGTGACGAAGAAGCCGGTGATCGACCAGTTCTTCGAACTGTTCCCGGCGACGCTGGAGCTTTCGCTCTGCGCGATCATCTTTGCGATCGTGCTCGGCATTCCCGCCGGCGTCATCGCGGCGATCAAGCGCGGCTCCTTCGTCGACCAGACGATCATGGGCACCGCACTTGTCGGCTTCTCCATGCCGATCTTCTGGTGGGGCCTGCTGCTGATCATGCTGGTCTCGGGCATCCTGCAATGGACGCCGGTTTCGGGGCGTATCTCGCTGATGTACTTCTTCCCGCCGGTCACGGGCTTCATGCTGATCGACTCGTTGTTGTCGGGGCAGGCGGGCGCCTTCAAGTCTGCCGTGAGCCATCTCATCCTGCCGACCATCGTGCTTGGCACCATTCCGCTCGCCGTGATTGCGCGCCAGACCCGGTCGGCGATGCTTGAAGTGCTGTCGGAAGACTATGTGCGCACGGCGCGCGCCAAGGGCCTTTCGACCTTCCGTGTCGTCGGTGTCCATGCGCTGCGAAATGCCATGATCCCGGTCATCACCACGATCGGCCTGCAGGTGGGCGTCATGCTCGCCGGTGCGATCCTGACCGAGACGATCTTCTCCTGGCCGGGCATCGGCAAATGGATGGTCGATTCCGTCTTCAGGCGCGACTACGCCGTCATTCAGGGTGGCCTCCTGGTCATCGCCGGCATCATCATGCTGGTGAACCTGGCCGTCGACCTTCTATACGGTCTCATCAACCCACGTATCCGGCACTAAGGAGGGCGATATGTCTCAAGCTGCTGCAACAAGCGCCGTTTCGACAGATCCGTCCCGCCGGGCGCGACTGGCCGAATTCTGGTATTATTTCTCCGAGAACCGCGGCGCCGTCATCGGCCTCGTGTTCTTCCTGTTCCTCGTGCTCCTGGCGATCTTTGCTCCGATCGTCGCCCCGCATGACCCGACGGCCCAATACCGCGATGCGGTGCTGATCCCGCCGGTCTGGCAGGAAGGCGGCCGTGCCGAATTCCTGCTTGGCACCGACGCTGTCGGTCGCGACATGCTCTCGCGCCTGATCTATGGCACGCAGTTCTCGCTGTTCGTCGGCGTTATCGTCACCACGCTCTCGCTGGTCGGCGGTATCTTCATCGGCGTGATCGCGGGCTACTTCCGCGGTTGGGTCGATACCGTCATCATGCGCGTGATGGACATCATTCTGGCCTTCCCGTCGCTGCTGCTTGCCCTCGTGCTGGTCGCCGTTCTCGGACCGGGCCTGACAAACGCGATGATCGCCATCGCGCTGGTGTTCCAGCCGCACTTCGTTCGCCTGACGCGCGCTGCCGTCATGAGCGAAAAGAGCCGCGACTACGTCATTGCCGCCAAGGTCGCAGGTGCCGGCCACGGTCGCCTGATGTTCAAGACGATCCTGCCGAACTGCATGGCGCCGCTGATCGTCCAGGCGACCCTGTCGTTCTCGAGCGCGATCCTCGACGCTGCCGCTCTTGGCTTCCTCGGCATGGGTGCCCAGCCTCCGACACCGGAATGGGGCACGATGCTCGCTGAAGCGCGTGAGTTCATCCAGAGCAAGTGGTGGGTGGTAACGCTTCCGGGCGTCGCAATCCTGGTCACGGTGCTGGCGATCAACCTCATGGGTGACGGCCTGCGCGATGCTCTCGATCCCAAGCTGAAGAGGTCCTGATCATGGCGCTTCTCGAAATCGAAAACCTGGTCGTCGAGTTCCAGACGGCCACCGGTCCCTTCCGCGCCGTCGATGGCGTGTCGATGAAGGTCCACGAAAAGGAAGTGCTGGCGATCGTCGGTGAATCCGGCTCGGGCAAGTCCGTGTCGATGCTGGCGGCCATGGGCCTCCTGCCTTGGACGGCGAAGGTCACGGCCGACAAGCTGACGTTCAACGGTCGCGACCTGCTCGGCATGTCGTCCGCCGAGCGCAAGAAGATCATCGGCAAGGATATTTCGATGATCTTCCAGGAGCCGGTCGCAAGCCTCAACCCTTGCTTCACGGTCGGCTTCCAGATCGAGGAGGTGCTGCGCATTCACCTCGGTCTGGACAAGACCGCGCGGCGCAAGCGCGCCATCGAGCTGTTCGAGGCGGTCGGTATCCCCGATCCGGCCGAACGGTTGGGGCACTATCCCCACCAGATGTCGGGCGGGCAGTGCCAGCGCGTGATGATCGCGATCGCCATTGCCTGCAACCCGAAGCTCCTGATCGCCGACGAGCCGACGACCGCGCTCGACGTGACGATCCAGAAGCAGATCCTCGACCTCCTGATGCGGCTCCAGGCCGAGCATGGCATGGGCCTCATCATGATCACGCACAACATGGGCGTGGTCGCCGAGACTGCCGATCGCGTCGTCGTGCAGTACAAGGGCCGCAAGATGGAGGAGGCCGACGTGCTGTCGCTGTTCGAATCGCCGAAGAGCAACTACACGCGCGCGCTTCTGGCAGCTTTGCCGGACAATGCGACCGGTGATCGGTTGCCGACCATCTCCGAGCTTTTTGTCGATGAACCGAGCCTTCAAGGAGCCGCCCGATGACCGTCGTTCTCGAAGCGCGCAATCTGGTGCGCGACTATCATATCCCCGGCGGCCTGATGAAAAAGGCCAAGACCGTGCATGCGCTCAAGGGCGTGAGCTTCTCGGTGGAAAAGGGCAAGACGCTGGCGATCGTCGGCGAAAGCGGGTGCGGCAAGTCGACGCTTGGCCGCATCCTGACGCTGATCGACCCGGCGACGTCGGGTGATCTGCTGATCGATGGCAACAAGATCGATATCACCAAGGGCGACCTGACGCCGGAGATGCGCCGCAAGGTGCAGATCGTCTTCCAGAACCCCTATGGCTCGCTCAACCCGCGCCAGAAGATCGGCGACATCTTGACCGAACCACTGATCATCAACACCAAAACCCCCGCTGACGAACGTCGCGAGCGGGGGATGGCGATGCTGAAGAAGGTCGGTCTCGACGAGAAACACTACAATCGTTACCCGCACATGTTCTCGGGCGGCCAGCGCCAGCGCATCGCTATTGCGCGCGCGCTGATGCTCAACCCGAAGCTTCTGGTGCTGGACGAGCCGGTTTCGGCGCTCGACCTGTCGGTTCAGGCGCAGGTGTTGAACCTGCTCGCGGATCTGCAGGACGAGTTCCAGCTGACTTACGTCTTCATCAGTCACGATCTCTCGGTGGTGCGCTACATCGCTGACGACGTGATGGTGATGTATTTCGGCGAGGCGGTCGAATACGGCAGCCGCGACGAAGTCTTCGCCGATCCGAAGCACAGCTACACCAAGACGCTGTTTGCCGCGACGCCGCGCGCCGACGTTGCCAGCATCAAGGCACGGCTTGCCAAGAAGCAGGCAGCCTGAGCCGTCTCGGTGCTGTCTGACGATACCAGAGGCCGGGGAAAGAACTCCCCGGCTTCTTGGCCTTGCCGGGCCGATGGTGTAGAGCTTTCGCGCCGCCATTCACTTCTCGCCTTCCGGCGGCGGGCAGCCGCTTTTCGGCCGACCATTCAGCGTTCGGCCCAACTTCAGGAACACGATCATGGAAATCAAGCGTTTCGAAACCGGCCCCCGGATGAGCCAGGCCGTGGTTTACAACAACACCGTCTACCTCGCCGGCCAGGTCGGCAATGCCGGTGACGATGTCGTGACCCAGACGAAGCAGGCGCTTGCCGAAGTCGACCGTCTTCTGGCGCTCGCCGGCACCGACAAGACCCGCATCCTCTCGGCCACCATCTGGCTCGCCGACATGGCTGACTTCCCGAAGATGAACTCGGTCTGGGATGCCTGGGCACCCCAGGGCAACACCCCGGCACGCGCGACCGGCGAAGCCAAGCTCGCAACCCCGGAATACCTCGTCGAAGTCATCGTCGTCGCAGCCGCCGCCTAAGGCACAGCAATCGCATCTGAAAGATTGCGACGCGCTTTCAGTCGCTTGCCAAAACCGAGCGGTCTTGCCGCCACACTGCATCTCCGCCGCCGTGCCCTGCGCACGGCGGCGTTTTCTTTTGCCTGACCTGCCCCCGCATTCCCTCGTCCAGGAACCATTCGCCAGTCTGCACGTTTACCTTCAGTTCCACAAAAACATGGGAGGGCATTCGATGCTCTACTGGCTGCCGCGGATCTGCGTGCTTGCTTTCGCAGGTCTATTGATTGGTTTCGGCTTCGTCCCGGACACCGCCACCGGCGTAGCGCACACGCTGCTCGTCATCGTCCTCGGTCTCGGGCTCTTGTCGCTGACCTTGCACGTGTTCCCACCGGAACGACACTGAACGACGAGGTATGCCGAAAGGTGTCCGCGTGACAAAAAGAGGCGAGGGACGGCATTGGATACATCCGGCCACACGGCTGCTTACTACAAGCTGAAACGCATCGCCGAGGAGGAAACGGCCACGGCCGAAGCGGCCTTGCCCGCTGAGCCGAAGCGGGACGGCATCGATTTGATGGTCGCCTGGAGCATCATCGGCCTGTTCGTGATTGCCGGGTCGGCCGCCGTCTACTCGATGGAAACGATTCTGATGCCGATCACGCTGGCCGTCGTCGTCGGTATCGTGCTCGGGCGCGCGGCCGACAGCCTATCAAAGTTCGGCCTGCCGCCAATCATCGGCGGGCTGGTGCTGGCGCTCGTCTTCGTGCTTGGTCTTGCATCGGTGGTCAGCGTCCTGCTCGGACCGATCACGGAGCTGGCGCAAAAGGCGCCGGCCCTGGCGGAGGGGGTGGTCGAGCGCGTGCTGCCGTTCATCGAACGCTTCGAGTGGCTCCGCCTGGCGGTGGCGAAAGGCACCGGCAGCGAAGCACTCGCTGATACCGTCATGAAAAATGCCGCCCCTGTGCTCGGCGCCGTCGCCGGCGGGCTGACACCCGCTTTGGTCCAGACATTGATTTTTCTGGCAGCACTCGGGCTGTTCCTGCTGGGGCGCCTGCATTTGCGCAGAACCATCATTCTTGCCTTTACCAGCCGAGAAAGACGCCTGAGCACGATCCGGATCATGAACGCGATCGAAACCGCCTTGGCACAGTATTTTTCGATAGCAAGCCTGATCTATCTGGCCCTCGGCGTCGTCACCATGATCATCGCGCTGGTCGGCGGCTTGGCCATGCCGCCGCTTTGGGGGCTGTTCGCCTTCGTCTCCAGCTTCATTCCGTATCTCGGCGTTACAATGATGACGCTGGCGCTGCTCGTCGGCGGGCTTATGACGCATGACGCCATTCTGCTGGCGTTGGCGCCGGCTGCCACGTTCTTCGTGGTTCATCTCGTCATGGAAAATCTGGTGATACCGTCGATCCTGGGCAACAGGCTCGAGGTCAACCCGTTCCTCGTCTTCGTCGCCATCATCTTCTGGACATGGATGTGGGGCGCGGTCGGCGCCATGCTGGCGCTGCCCTTGTCGCTGATCGCCATGACGATTTTCGAAGAGGTGCGCGAGCAGCCGCCCGAACGGCAGCTGCCGGCATGATGCGCCCGAGTTGTGTAATTATCCGCGGGTCGAGCGGGCGTGTTCGTCGAAGAAAAGCGCTTGGCTGATCAGCGCCTTGACCATATCCGGATTGAAGGGCTTGGTCACCAGGAAGGCCGGTTCCGGCCGCTTGCCGGTCAGCAGCCGCTCGGGGAAGGCGGTGATGAAGATCACCGGCACTGCCGCGTCCTTCAGGATCTCGTTGACGGCGTCGATGCCCGAGCTGCCGTCGGCAAGCTGGATGTCGGCCAGCACCATCTTCGGTGCCGTCTTGTGATAGAGATCGAGCGCTTCCTTGTGCGTGCGGGCGATGCCGGTCACGCGATGGCCGAGGCTCGTCACCATGTCCTCGATATCAAGTGCGATCAGCGGTTCGTCTTCGATGATCAGAACTTCGGTTGCCACCTGGCGCGATATGTCTTCAGACGCAACCGTCAGCAGCTTGGAAAACGCCGCCTGGCTCTGCCCCATGATCTCGGCGGCATCGGCAATCGAGAAGCCCTCCACCGAGACGAGCAGAAAGGCCTGGCGCGCTGCGGGCGCGATCAGCGAAAGATTGGCCGCTGCCTGCTGCTCCCAGGCGAAGGGAGAGACGTTCCCGGTCCGGTCGATGGAGACTTTCTCAAACAGCGAGCAGAACAGCTTATATAGGGAGATCCGGTCGTTGGAACCGTCGGGAAAAAGGCTGATGTCTTCGATCAGCGCTTCCAGAACTGCAGCCACATAACCGTCGCCGGCAGCCTGCGAACCGGTAACGGCGCGGGAGTAACGGCGCAGAAAGGGAAGGTGTGGCGCAATACGGGTCGAAAGTGACATTAAGTACTTCCTTGGGTCTGATGTGATTCGCTTGTTTTCTGAGGACAATGGACATCCCGCGAAAGACGTGAATGTTTTGAACACGTTTTTCGGCCTATGGGAAGCTGGCAACAGCGATGCGCGCTCGAGGTGTTTCGAGCGCCGTGCGACGTGGGGATAGGTGGGATGGAAGATCCTGTGGACGAACGCAGTGCCAAGGAGGGCGGAAGAGCGAAGGCCGAAAGCGGTTTGGATCCGAATGGCTTGATTGGCTCGAAACTGAAGGCGCTCTATCGTGCTATCGAACAGGAGCCCGTACCCGACCTCTTCATCGACCTTTTGCAAAAGCTGGATGATGCCGAGGCGCACACGCGGGTCGACGAGACGCTTTCGTCAAAGGCATGAGCCCAAGACATGAGAAACGGGCCAAAGCCCGTTTCTGTCGCTCTCTCGAGACGTTTTTGCCTTAGCAGGCGGCTTCGTAGCGGCGGCCGTAGCGGTCGCGGTAGATGCAGCGCCCAGGCTCATTGGCGTTACCGATGAGCGCACCGGCGACACCGCCGACGGCGGCACCCACGGCAGCGCCTCTGACATTGCCTGTTGCGGCACCGCCGATGATCGCACCGCCGGTCGCGCCGATCGCCGCACCCTTCTCCGTTTGCGTGCAGGCCGCGAGGGGGAGGATCAGGCTTGCTACAATAAGTATCTTCTTCATGACGCGTTCCTATCCGAGGTTTTCTTTGTTGGACATTGAAGGATGCATTCGGCCTAGGCCGTTTGCGGGGAATGAGGACGAACAGAATGACGACAATGAGGCCGCTCACCGAGGCAGGCGCCCGTTGTCGACACCAGCCCTGACCCGAGCCTCACGATCAACTTAGGGGCCTTTGGTTCGCTCGCAACGGGCGGGAATGCACCGCTCATCAATGTCTCCCTGTGTGGTATCGCTGCGGGCGCAGCGCTTGTTATTGCTATGGAAACGACGATCACGCGGATTTGTTCCATTGGGCGAAGTCTTCCTGGAACTTGCCGTCGATCCGGCGTTTTGGCGGGTGGTCCGCAGCAACCGCTCGCAGACGTGCCCGACGCCCCGTTCCGCCCGACAATGCCCAGGCCGTTACCTATCGTACCGACGTGAAAGGCCGCGCCGAATGCGCAGGGCCCAGCGAGGTTACGACAAAATTTCGGTCCGACCGATGGAACTTCATACCGTCCATGATCGTTTGCTTATGAAGTTTTTGATCGAAGGAGCATGCGAATGGAACATATCGCTGCCATCATGGTCCTCGTCGGCTGCATGCAGGGCGGTACCGCCTGCCGTGAGGTTCCGACACCGGTCGTCGGTTTCGAAACCGTCGAAGAATGTCACGAATTGCTTTCGCCATCGATCGAAGAGGTCGGGAAGGTGTTCAAGGGCGCCTACGGCCAATGCGCCGAAGTGGATCCGGCCCTGTTCGTCGAAGACGCAACGATCGAGTGGCGGATCACGCCGTCACGCCAGCTCGAAGTCAAAGTGATTGCCGACGATAGCCCCTACGTTGTTGCCACACGCACGGACGATAAGCCCAAACTCCGCAACTGAACTTGCCATCGAGAAGTGCGACGACCTCAAGAGTGTCTCACAGCCATGCAGAACGAAAAACAAACGCCGCTGCGGTAATCAAGCGCAGCGGCGTTTGCTTTTGTGGTCTTTGCAAAGAGCAGTTGCGCAGCAACTATCTCTTCGGTTTGGGCTCGGTCTTTTTCAGTTTTTCAAGAAGACTGTCCAAGTTTTTGCTCTGTTTGTCTGCGTTGTGTGCGTAGAGATCACGCATCGTTCTACCGATGTGAAGATTACTGTCCGGCCGTTCGGCGTTTCGGCGTGCCGTTTCAGCCGCGGACTTCCAGATATGTGACATTGGCATCTTCATGTCGAACCTGCTTTATTCCTTGAGGGAACAACGTAGGACTATCTCGAAGGTTCCTGGCGGAATTCGTCTCGGCTGTGCCATTTCGAAACTGATTTGATGATCGTGGTTAATAGATCGTTTCGATCCTCATTTGGCAGGGTCGAAGATTTTTTCCATCATTACGGATGCGCCGGAACAAAGTCCGGGATCATGACGTTTCTTCTCCAGCGACGCACACAAGGAGATATCCTATGCTTTACTACGCTCTCGTCTTTCTGGTGGTGGCGATTATCGCCGGTGTACTTGGTTTTGGCGGTATTGCTGGCGCTTCTGCAGGTATCGCGCAGATCCTGTTCTTCCTGTTCCTCGCCTTCCTGGTGATCTCGCTGGTCGCAGGTTTGATGCGCAGGACGTGATCCAGGGAGCGATCCTCTCGCCGGACATGAACAAGGGACGAATGTCGAAAGACTTCGTCCCTTTCGCGTGTTCGGTCAGGGCCCGCGACATCCCTTGCCCTCACAGATGTGCTTGGCTATTCATGCCGAAACGGATCTGACGCGCACCAAAGGAATGCGAACACCATGAAATCGCTGGAGCTCCTCGTAGAGCGGATCATCTTGTCCAGTCGCTGGCTGCTGGTCATCTTCTATCTCGGGCTTGTTGCAGCATTGGGACTCTACGGAATCTCGTTCATGTACAAGCTCGCGAAGATTGCCGGCATGGTTTTCGTCTACGACGATGCCCAGATGATCCTGGCGATGCTCGGGCTGATCGATGCCGCGCTGGTGGCGAGCCTGATCGTCATGGTGATGATCTCGGGATACGAGAACTTCGTCAGCCGCTTCGACGAGGCCGACGCCGAGGTCTCCTTCCTTGGCAAGCTCGATGCCGGCAGCCTGAAGATCAAGGTTGCCTCGTCGATTGTCGCGATTTCGTCTATCCATCTTCTGCAAATCTTCCTCAATACGCAGCAATATACAAACCAGCAGCTGATGTGGGCGACGATCATGCATCTTGCCTTCGTGGTTTCGGCAGTTCTGCTCGGCTATCTCGAGCAGATCATGACTGGACTGAAGAAGAAGTAACGTTTGGCCCCGGCGGCGAATGGCGCCGTGGCCGGTAGGGATCGAGGAGCGAGGCAGTGGGATATGAAGACTGACGTAGTGGTTCTCGGCGCCGGCATCGTCGGCATATCCACCGCCATCCACCTGGCGCGGCGCGGCAAATCGGTGGTGCTGCTCGATCGCCGCGGTGCAGGCGAAGAAACATCCTACGGCAATGCCGGGCTCATCCAGCGCGAGGGTGTGTTTCCCTACGGTTTCCCGCATGATTTCGGAGCGCTGTTCCGCTACGCGCTCAACAACACCATCGATGCGCATTACCACATCCGCGCCTTGCCGGGCCTGGTGCCGTTCCTGGCGCGCTACTGGTGGCATTCGGGTTTCACCCAGCACCAGCGTATCGCCCACATGTATGCCCCGCTGATCGAACATTCGATCGTCGAGCATGAGGATCTCATCAACGCATCCGGCGCCGGCGACCTGATCCGCAAGGACGGCTGGATGAAGGTCTTCCGCACAGAGAAGGAACGCGACGCCGCCTACAAGGATGCGGAGAAACTGTCGGCCGGTTTCGGCGTCAATCACCAGAAGCTCTCGACCAGCGAATTGAAGACGATCGAGCCTTCCATCAAGGCCGATCTCGTCGGCGGCCTGCGCTGGAGCGATCCCTGGTCTATCCGCGATCCGCACAGCCTCAACAAGGCTTATCTTGCCTATTTCCAGTCGCTCGGCGGGCGTCTCGTTTCCGGCGACGCGGCAACGGTGGAGCACATCCTTGAAGGCCCAGGCTGGCGGGTGGCAACGCCCGAAGGTCCGCTTGAGGCGCATGAGGTGGTCGTTGCGCTTGGCCCCTGGGCCGATACCGTGACGCGCAAGCTCGGCTACCACTTCCCGCTTGCCGTCAAGCGCGGCTATCACATGCACTACGGAACTCAAGAGGGCGCACAGCTCAACAACTGGGTGCTGGACGCGGAGAAGGGCTATTTCCTGGCGCCGATGCAACGCGGTATCCGCCTGACGACGGGTGCGGAATTTGCCTGGCGCGATGCGCCAAAAACACCGGTGCAGCTCACCCGCGCCGAGCGGGTGGCGCGTGAATTCTTCCCGCTGGCGGAGCGCCGCGACGAGGAGCCGTGGATGGGCGCTCGGCCCTGCACGCCCGACATGATGCCGATCATCGGCAAGGCGCCGCGGCATCAGGGCCTGTGGTTTGCCTTCGGGCATGCCCATCACGGCATGACGCTCGGGCCTGTCACCGGCCGGGCACTCGCCGAAGCCATGACCGGAGAGAAGACCGTGATCGATATCGCGCCCTATCGGCCAGAGCGCTTCTTCTCCTGATCGTTGTTCCGATCGACAAAAGAGGCCGGAAGCATCGCATCCGGCCTCTTTGCATTTGATCTGCATCCGCGCAGATGGCGCTCTAGGCGTTGGTGCCGCCGTCGATGGTAAATTCGGCACCGGTTACGCCACGCGCGTCCGGTCCAGCGAGCCAGGCGACGAGAGCCGCCACTTCGTCCGCATCGTTGAAGCGGGGGATTGCCATCAGGCCGCGCTGCGGATCCGCATGCGCGCCATCCTGCGGGTTCATGTCGGTATGGGTCGAGCCGGGATGGACGATATTGACGGTGATGCTTTTCGGCCCGAGGTCGCGCGCGACCGCCTTGGTAAAGCCGACGAGCGCAGACTTGCTGAGCGCATAAAGACTGATGCCCGGAAAGGGGACGCGCTGGGCCAGATTGCTGCCGACCGAAATGATGCGCCCGCCATCCGGCATGTGTCTGGCCGCAGCGCTCGTGGCCAGCACCACCGCCTTCACGTTGATGTCCACCGTGCGATCGAAATCCTCCGCTGTTACCTCGGTGATGGCGGTCGCTTCATAAATGCCGGCATTGTTGACGAGAATGTCGATGCGTCCGTACCGTTCGACGACCGCCTTGACGGCGGCTTCCACCGCCTCGCCGTCGCGGTTGTCGGCACGAATGGCGAGCGCCTTGCCACCCGATTGCTCGATTTCGGCAACCAGCGCATCGGCCTTGGCCTGCGATTGGCCATAGGTAATGGCAACAACGGCCCCCTCGCTTGCCAGCCGCCTGGTGATCGCCGCACCAATGCCGCGCCCGCCGCCTGTCACCAACGCTATCCTGTCCTTCAAATTCGTCACGTCCAGCTCCATATTTGTAGTGATCGATACATATAAAGATGGCGACTTGCTTCACCCTGTCAAGTCATTTATGTATTGATCGATACAAAATGGAGTTCTGGCGATGTCCAACCGCGGCCGACCCCGCACCTTTTCGCGCGACGAAGCGCTGAGAAGTGCCATGGAAATCTTCTGGGACAAGGGTTTCGACAACACTTCGCTTGCCGACCTGACACGGGTTATGGGGCTCAATCCGCCGAGCCTCTATGCCGCCTTCGGCAGCAAGGCGAAACTCTTCCTGGAGGCTGTCGATCTCTATGGTCGCACCGACGGCGCCGGCATCTGGGAGTTTCTCGACAGCGCGCCGACGGCAAAGGAGGCGGTCCACGACCTGTTGCGGCGATCGGCTGAGAATTTCACCCAATGGGCAGAACCGCGCGGCTGCATGGTCGTGCTTTCGGCCCCGCAGATGGAGGGTGGTGAACCGGCGGTGTGCGACGGTCTGAAGGCCCGACGGTTGGAAAAGCAGGTCGCCTTGCAGAGCCGCCTCAAGCGTGGCGTGGCGGAGCGCGATCTTCCCGAAGGCACTGACTGCGATGCGGTTGCCGCCTATGTGACGGCGATCCAACACGGGATGTCGATTCATGCCCGCGACGGAGCGACGCGCCAGACCCTCCTGGCGATCGCCGACTGTTGTGCGGCGGGATGGGACACAATGGTAGCGGGCGTAGCGACGAAGGCTCAAGGGTAATTTCGGACGTCGATGCCTCCGCGGGCGTCGGCCCGCCTAGCTGGTCTTCAGACCGCATGGATCCTGGCCCAACTTATGTGCCTGCCCCGCGCCCTCTTGTCATTTCGAAGGACGCAATAGCAGACCTTTGCCGGAAGAGATGCTTCCGGCAAAGGCAAAGCATGGCGACAGAACCGTTACTGCGCCGGTGCAGGCTGTGTAGTCGTGCCATCCGTTGCCGGCGGCGTCGTACTCTGCTGCGGCGTCGCTTCCGGAGCGGTCATCGTTCCGCCCGACGGCGCGGTGGTCGTGTCTGCCGGCGGCGTGGTCGTCGTATCCGTTGCTGGCGGGGTCGCCGTCTGGCCTGATGTCGACTGGTCTGTCGTGGCCGGTGGCGTCGCCGTTTCCGTCGTATCCCGCGACAGTTCGGCCGGCAGCCAAGCGATCAGGGCGAGCACGAGGCCGGCAAGCAGGATGATGACGAGCGGCCAGCTGCTACGCCCGGAGCGGACCGGTGCGGGATCGTTTGGCAGCGGTGTCGGCTGACCTGTCACCGGGTCGACGAGCGGCTTTTCCTTAAACTCTTCATGTTGATTCATCGCGTTTACATCCTTTCTGGGCGTCCACCGGCTATGGGTGTTGTCTGGCCGGAACGGCCTCGGCAAGGACCGGGGACCGGATTGTGCGGCCGCAAACTGTCGTTGCGAACCTGCATGCTCGACTGGACGCGCTCTGCAACAAAAACGCGCGAAAACTTGCAATGTTCCATCGGGTACAACCGGTTGGATCGCGCACGCTTTACAGCCCGCTGTTTTCGCTGCAAGAAAGTCGTCTCTTTGGGGGGCGATCATGACGCTTGAGGCATACCGAAGCGGAACCTTTGTCGGACGTGTCTGGCGCTCCGATGTCGACGGTCCGGCGCTCGTGACCATCAGGGCTGGCGCGATTGTCGACATCACCTCGAAACTGGCGCCCACCATGCGCGACCTGTTGGAGCTTCCCGACCCGATCGCCCATATCCGCCAGCTGGATGGTGAACGGCTTGCGTCGGTGACGGATCTGCTCGCGGGCGAGGGAGAGGGCTCGAGCATTCGGCTGCTTGCCCCCTGCGATCTCCAGGCGGTGAAAGCCTGCGGCGTCACCTTTGCGCGCTCGATGATCGAACGCGTCATCGAAGAGCGGGCGGCCGGCGATGCCGCTCGCGCCGAGGCGATCCGCGCGCGCGTCACCGCCGTCATCGGCGATAGCCTGCGCAACCTGAAGGCCGGTTCGCCCGAGGCGGCGCGCGTCAAAGCCGCGCTGATCGAGGAGGGCGTCTGGTCTCAATATCTTGAGGTCGGCATCGGCCCGGATGCGGAGGTTTTTACCAAGGCGCAGGTGTTGTCTTCGGTCGGCTCAGGGGCGGAGGTCGGGCTCCATCCGATCTCGCGCTGGAACAATCCGGAGCCGGAAATCGTGCTGGCCGTCGCCTCCGACGGCGCCGTCAAGGGCGCGACGCTCGGCAACGATGTCAATCTGCGCGACGTCGAGGGCCGGTCCGCTCTGCTGCTCGGCAAGGCGAAGGACAACAACGCCTCCTGCGCCATCGGGCCTTTCATCCGCCTGCTCGACGAGACCTATACGATCGACCATGTCCGCAATGCCGAACTCGAACTGGTGGTCGAGGGCGCCGATGGCTACCGCCTGAAGGGAGCGAGCAGCATGGCGGAGATTAGTCGTGATCCGCTCGACCTCGTTGCCCAGACCATCGGGCCCCATCATCAATACCCCGATGGATTGATGCTGTTTATGGGCACCCTGTTTGCCCCGATCGAAGACCGCGACGAGAAGGGCCAGGGTTTTACCCACAGGATCGGCGACGTCGTGACGATTTCAAACGCCGAACTCGGCAGCCTGACGAACACCGTGCGCCTATCGACGGACTGCCCACCCTGGACCTTCGGCACGGCCGCGCTGATGCGCAACCTTGCCAGGCGCGGCTTGCTTTAACATCGCCCTTTGCTGCTTGCCCATGCAGCCTGAAACCAGCGTCCAGATCAGCCGCTTGGCAAGGTGGCCGGCCTAAACGACGAAAGGCCCGCCGATCTTCATCGGCGGGCCCTTCATGTGACTGTACGGCTTAGGCCTGGCTGTTGTCTTCAACAGGTGCGTCCGGTCCGTTCTTCTTGATCGAATCGATAGCGTTTTGAGCGCTGGCCTTGCTTGAGTAGCCTTCGGTCGAAAACATCACTTCGCTGTTGTACTTGAAGCGAACCCGGTACTCGCCGGCCTTGTCTTTGTAGATCTCGAACTTATGAGCCATGTGCCCTCCCATATGTAACGGTGAATCACGCAAGGACTAGCGTGGCAGTTGCAAGCGGCGTTGACAAGATGTCGGCGGTCTCATTCAAATCGACACGTCCGCTTCATGTGGTCTTGATGAGCGCATGGCTGGTTGCGCAATTTTCGCGCACCAACCAACTCCGCACTGGAAAGGCAGAACCCACGATGAGCACGGAGACCGAAGCCCGCTTCTGGAATCGGACGTCGCGGGCGTACGCAGCCGGCAAGATTGTCGACCGCGCCGGATATCAGTGCACGTTGGAGCGAACCCGCGCGCTGTTGGGATCAAGTGACAGGGTCCTCGAGCTTGGCTGCGGCACCGGGACGACGGCGCTCGAGCTTGCCGGCCACGTATACAGCTATGTCGCGACAGATCTTTCGACCGAAATGATCGCGATCGCCGAGGAAAAACGCGCCGTCGACCCCGTCGCGGGCTTGAGCTTCCGCACCGCGACCGCCGACATGCTGTCACCCACCGACATGCAGTTCGATGTCGTCATTGGGTTCAACTATCTGCATCTGCTGCGAGACCTGCCCGGCACGCTCGGCCGTATCTACGCCCTGCTTGCAAGGAACGGCCAGTTCATTTCCAAGACACCTTGCATCGGCGATATGAACCCTCTCATCCGGCATGCCCTGTTGCCGGCGATGCGCGCGCTGGGCAAAGCGCCCTATACCGGCATCTTTCGGGCTGCGGACCTGTGCCGGAGCATCCATGCTGCGGGCTTCGATATCGTTGCAACGGAAGATCACGCAGCCAGGGGTAACGACAACAGTCCCTACATCGTGGCGCACAAGCGATGATTGGAAGTTCGAAGCGGTCGCCTTCGCAAGTGTTGCCGCGCCGGAGCCTGCGATCTCGGGCTTGCCAAGCATCACCTGATTGATTGCGCACCGGGGCTTGGAGCGGCCGTGCCGGCCATGGTGGCAAGCCCGGTTCGGCAGAAATTCGTCGCGATGTTCGGCATGCGACGTCCTCTATGGACGCCGAAGCCGTTGCCACACAACGAATGGCCTTGCGGTCAGAATGACCGGGTGTTGTTCGACCAGATCGGCCCCAGGCGCTCTTCTTCCTTGATGCTGTTCGTCCCGTAGGAGAACCGCAGGCCACCGAAGATGGTGCTGGTGTCGCCCGACACCGAAGAGCCGAAACCGGAAATCTCCTCGTTGGCGTACTTGTAGCCGCCGAACACGGTGACCGGGAAGTATGCAGGGCGATAGTTGGCCGTCAGCTTCAGGCTACTGATGTCGTAGTCGATGCCGCTGTCGGTGATGCGGTCGAGCGCGCCGTCGAGATCGAAACGTATATGGTCGGTGGCATAGACGCGGGCGCCGAGCGCGACCATGTAATGATCGGCGTCCAAACCTTCCCACCGCGCCTGGCCGTAGCCGGCCGCGCCGTGAATGGTCCACGTATCCTGGAAATAAGCGCCTTCGATGCCGCCCATATAGTCGTTGATGTGGCTGTCGAACCCTGCATCGAGACGCGCCGCCTGAACGAACGCGCCGACGGCATAGACACTGTCGCGGTAGTAACCGTGCAGGGTGCCGCTGTAGCTATTCGTGCTGGCGTCCTCGATCGAGGCGCTGGTGTAGCCGAGATCCGTCTGGAGATTGAAGCCGCCGCCCGCGTCGAAGTTGACGGCGCCCCGCAGCGCCCAGGCATCGGCATCGATATCGCCGGGCGAATCGATGACGCTTCCATAGGCGCCTTCGATGTATCCCGTGACGCCAAGAGACGGTTGTTCGACCGGCGCTTCATAGTAGTCGCCCGTCCCGACCAGCGGCCCGTCAATATCGGCGGCTGCTGCGAGCGGTGCGCTCGACAAAAGAAAAACAAGAAAACTGTTCGCCCGAAACATCTGCCCACCCCGCTGGAAACCCTACCGAAGAGTAAGCAAACATCGTTAATGCAATCTGAAGGCGCATCGAGCTTGTATGGCATCTGATGTGAAGGCTGCGAACGCGGTGGTGTCTTTTTGAAAGAGGCGCTCAAGGTGGCGCAGTGCGCGCAAAATACACGCTTTCCGGCGCGATCATGTTACTGAATTCGTTTTTGAAAGAGTTTGGCTGGGGAACCTGGATTCGAACCAGGACTAACGGAGTCAGAGTCCGTGGGTCTACCGTTAACCTATTCCCCAAAGCCGCCGTCGGGGCGAAGCCCGTCGGGTTGGTTGGCGGGCTTATAAACAAATCAGCGGCCGATGCAAATACCTTTTGCAAAAAAATCGCGCATGAAGCGAAGATTGTCTCGCGGCGGTGAAGGGAACGGGACGGCTTGGCGCTGAACTTGCCTTGTTTGCGGGGGATGGGCCGGACCGGCCGCTCGTCCGCATTGTTGTGCACAAGCCGTTTCTCAAAAAAAGTTTGGCGAATGGGGGCGGCGCTGGTACAGTCGCCCCAACGAAAAATCGAGAAAGCGCCTTGAGCGGCTGATAAAGCTTTGCGCGGCGCGATGGTTGAGACAAGTGAAAGACCCCGATCACGGCGAAAAGCCGTCCGAATCCGGGGCGTCGGCAGCAGGCCGTAGCGATGGACACAAGATGGTTCCGCGCAACGGCAAGGGCAAGCGGAAACGGCGCAAGTCGTCTGCTTCGCCGTCTGCAATTGCCAGCCAACCCGGCGGTGCCGGCATGGCAGGGCGTCCCGCAGGACCAGACGATGCGGAACCGGCGCGCAAGCGCAAACGGCGTCGTCGTTCGAAATCCGCAAAACAGCAGGCTCAGGCTGCACCCGCATCTGCGGGTAGCCGCGATGTGCAGCTTGTCGACCCGGCCATGGGCGACAGGAAAGGGCACAAGCGCAACAAGAAGGCGCGGCATCGTCGTGGCATTCAGGGGCGGCCACTCACCTCGGGCGAGCGGCAGCAGGCGCAGTCGCGCCCCAATGACGGGGCGGCCGTATCCAGGCCCGCTGCGCCTCAGCCTGGCGGACAAGCGCCGTCGCGTTCCGACCAGCCTCGCGCACCCTTCGTTGCCGCCAGCGAGCCGCCGGCGCCGCTTTATGCGGCACTGGATCTCGGCACCAACAATTGCCGTCTGCTGATTGCGCAGCCGACCCGTCCCGGCCAGTTCCGGGTGGTCGACGCCTTCTCGCGCATCGTCAGGCTTGGTGAGGGACTGGGCGCCAGCGGCCGGTTGTCCGATGACGCGATGGACCGCGCCGTCGAGGCGCTGAAGGTCTGCGCCACCAAGCTGGGCGGGCGTCTCATTCGGCGCAGCCGGTTGATCGCAACCGAAGCCGCGCGTGCGGCAGCAAACGGCGAAAGCTTCCTTGAGCGCGTCGCCAAGGAAACGGGGCTCGAGCTGGAGATCATCAACCGCGAGACGGAGGCGCGGCTTGCAGTGTCCGGCTGCTCGTCGCTGGTTGATCGCGAGACGCGCTCCGTCGTTCTCTTCGATATCGGCGGCGGATCCTCGGAGATCGCGGTCATCCGCATCGGCGACAACAGATCCAACCGTCTCGCCAACCACATCACCCACTGGACCTCGCTGCCGGTCGGCGTCGTGACCCTTTCCGAGCGCCACGGCGGCCAGCATGTGACGCCTGCAAGCTTCGAAGCCATGGTGCAGGAAGTCGAGGGCATGCTGTCGCGTTTCGACAGCCCGCCGGTCGAGGCGCTGGCAACGGGCATTGCCGGCAGCGGCTTCCACCTGATCGGCACCTCGGGCACGGTGACGACGCTTGCCGGCGTTCACCTGGACCTGCCGCGCTATGACCGTCGTCGCGTCGACGGGCTCTGGCTGTCCGACGACGAGGTCTCCGCCATGCAGGCGCGGCTTCTGTCCTGGGATTTTGATGCGCGGGCGGCAAACCCCTGCATAGGCCCCGATCGCGCCGATCTGGTGCTGGCCGGTTGCGCGATCCTCGAAGCAATCCGCCGCCGCTGGCCCTCGACGCGCATGCGCGTTGCCGATCGCGGGCTGCGGGAAGGCTTGCTCACCGACATGATGGCCGACGATGGCGCCTGGCGTCGCTCGCGGCCGCGCAGGCATCAGCGCAGCTCGACCACATAATTCCTTCAATCGGAAATCGATTTAGGCAATTGTGCGATAACATCTGCAGATACGGCAGGCCCGGCGCGTCCGAAGCGATGCGCGGCCGTCGCCGCCACGAAGGATAAAACATATGACGAAACCTCCTGTTGGCGGCAACCGCAGCGGCCGAAAGCTTGGCCAGAAGGTCAAGAAGGGCAAGCTCAAGGCGTCGTCCCGTCGCTGGATCGAGCGCCACATCAACGATCCCTATGTCCAGCGCGCCCAGCTCGAAGGCTACCGGGCCCGCGCCGCCTTCAAGCTTCTGGAGATCGACGAGAAGCACAAGATCCTCAATGGTGCCCGCCGCATCATCGACTTGGGGGCCGCCCCCGGCAGCTGGTCGCAGATCGCCGCCAAGGTGACCAGCTCGACGGATGGCGACCCGCGTGTTGCAGCGATCGACTTCCTGGAGATGGATCCCCTGCCTGGCGTGCGCATCCTGCAGATGGATTTCCTTGACCCGCAGGCGCCTGAAAAGCTGATGGAAGCGATCGGCGGCACGCCGGACCTGGTCATCTCCGACATGGCGGCGCCGACGACGGGGCACCGCCAGACGGACCATTTCCGCACCATGCATCTCTGCGAAGTCGCGGCGCATTTCGCCGTCGACGTTCTCGCCGAAGGTGGGCATTTCCTGGCAAAAACCTTCCAGGGAGGCACCGAGCGCGACCTGCTCAACATGCTCAAGCAGAACTTCCGCCAGGTCATTCACATCAAGCCGGCGTCTTCGCGCGCCGAATCGGTGGAGATGTTCCTGCTTGCCAAGGGCTTCAAGGGACGCCGTGCGACCGACGCGGATGAGCCCGCAGAAGACGAGGCGGCGGACTGAGCCATGCTGCTTTACGTGACGGTCGGCACCAACGATCTCGACGGCGCGGGCGCGTTTTACGACCCGGTTCTGGCGACGTTGGGGTACCGCCGTCAGCGGCAGGACGAGACCGAAATCGGCTATGGCGCCGACGGCGACATCAGGTGCCGGTTCTGGGTGGTGACGCCGTTCAATGGTAAGCCGGCAACCTTCGGCAACGGCGTAACGATCGCGCTTGTGGCCGAAACGCGCGCGGCGGTCGACGCCTTCCACGCAGCAGCCCTTGCCCAGGGAGGTATCGACGAGGGAGCGCCGGGCCTGCGTCCATTCCACGCCCATTTCTACGGCGCCTGGGTGCGCGATCTCGACGGCAACAAGCTGTCGGCGGTCTGCGAGCGGCCGGAATAGCCCTTAGGCCAACCCGCCCCGATATTATTTTCCTGCCGACGTTTCGATCTCGCGCACGGGCAGCCTGTGTCCGGAGACCGAGGCGCCGGCATTCTTCGCCATCGTCACGAAAGGTATTGCCGCCAGAAGGTTGGCGATCGCAATGATCATGAACGCTGTGTGGAAGTTGTCGAGCTGCAGCGGGCCGCCGCTGAGCGACGTCTCGATTTCAAGAATCGCGCCGGCAACGGCAACCCCAAGCGCCAGACTGATCTGTTGCAGGACGGCGCTCATCGACGTTGCCTTGCTGGCGTCGGCGTCGTCGATATCGGCAAAGGACAGCGCATTGACGCTGGTGAAAAAGAACGAGCGGGCAAAACCGGCGATCAGGAGGATCGTGATCATCACAAGATAGGGCGTTGCCGGTGTGAAGAAGCCGTTGGCGAAGGTGGTGACTGCAGCAATGATGGCCGCGATGATCAGCGTCGTGCGGAAGCCGGCAAAGGCGAGCACCCGGCGCGCGTAGAACTTGGTGGTGATCGCACCGACCGCGCCGATGAAGGTGATCATGCCGGACTGGAACGGGTTGAGGCCGAAGCCGACCTGCAACATCAGCGGCATCAGGAAGGGCACGGCGCCGACGGAGATGCGGAACACCGTGCCGCCGATCTGGGCGGCGCGAAAGGCGCTGTCGTGAAACAGCTTGAGGTCAAGGATCGGGTGTGGATGGCGCCTGGCATGGGCGATGTAGAGCAGGGTGGCGATCACGCCCGTGATCACCGAACCGATACCGATGATCGGCGGCAGTGCCGGCAGGCTGATGACCGACAGGCCGAAGACGACGCCGGATGCGGCGATGCCGCCGAGCAGGAAGCCGACAATGTCGACCGGCGGCGGATTGCGTGGTTCCATGTGGGGCAGGTAGATGCCGGAGAGGATATAGCCGGCGATGCCGACGGGCACGTTGATCAGGAAGATCCAGTGCCAGGAGAAGTAGGTGGTGATGAAGCCGCCGAGCGGCGGGCCGGCAAGCGGCCCGACCAGCGCCGGGATCGTCAGGAGCGCCATCGCCGAGACGAGCTCGCTGCGCGGCGCGCTGCGCACCAGCACCAGGCGGGCGACCGGCGTCATCATCGCGCCGCCCATGCCCTGCAGGAACCGCGACAGCACGAAGGCGAGCAGGCTGTTGGAGATGGCGCAGAGGATCGAGCCGGCGATGAAGACAAGGATAGCCGCGCGAAAGATCTTCTTGGCGCCGAAGCGATCGGCCATCCAGCCGCTCAAGGGAATGAAGATCGCCAGCGACACCATGTAGGCGGTCAGCGCCAGCTTGAGAGTGATCGGCCCGACGCCGATGTCGCGGGCAATGGCCGGCAGCGACGTGGAAATGACGGTGGAATCCATCTGCTCCATGAAGAGCGCGACGGCAAGGATCATCGGGACGATACGGTTCATGCGAATGTGCCTTGGGGGTGGGCGGCGTCAGCGTGGGCTCCAAGCTAGCGCTTCCGATGGCTTTGTCGGGACCAAACCGACGATTGCAGATCAAAAGCCTGTGATCCCGCCTGTCCATTGCTGTCAAGACGCTACTTCTCGCCCGGTGATAGCAAGAGGCAGTGATCGCGGGAGAAAATGATGACGAATGACATGACGATGAAGCGCCGCACCTTGATGACGGCGGGAACAATGGGTGTATTGGCGGCACCCTCATTCATGACCGGGTTTGCCACGGCCCAGGAAAAGACGGACAGTCAGAACATGCAACCAGCCCATCCGCCCATCCGGGCGCTCAAACTCGGCGCTTTCAAGGTCGTGGTCATCTGCGATGGCACACGCACCTCTGCCAAACCGCACGAGACCTATGGCACCAACCAGTCGGAACAGGCGGTATCCGAGCTGCTGGCGCTGAGCTTTCTACCGACCGACGCGCTGGTCAACAGCTATTCACCAGTCCTTGTCGATACCGGGACAGAGGTGATCCTGTTCGACACCGGCTTGGGCGAAGCCGGGCGCGAAGCGGGATCCGGCCGTCTCATCGATGGTATCCGTGCTGCCGGCTACACGCCCGAGGGCGTCTCCGTCGTTGTCCTCACCCATATGCACGGCGATCATATCGGCGGCCTGATGGAAGGCGGAAAGCCGGCCTTTGCCAATGCCCGCTATGTCATCGGTGAAGCGGAATTTGCCTTCTGGAAGGATCCGGCCCGGGTCGGCACGCCGGCAGAAGGTGGCCACAAGGGCGTGCTGGAAAAAGTGGTGCCGCTCGCCGAAAAGGCGACGTTCATCGGCGACGGGGCGCAGGTCGCTCCGGGCATTTCGGCGATCGCCGCCTTCGGTCATTCGCCCGGCCATATGGTGTTTCGTCTGGAATCGGACGGTAAGGCGATGATGCTGACAGCCGATACCGCCAACCACTATGTCCTGTCTCTGCAGCGACCGGACTGGGAGGTCCGTTTCGACATGGACAAGGCGGCAGCTGCCGCCTCGCGCCGCAAGGTTTTCGGCATGATCGCGAGCGAAAGGTTGCCTTTCATTGGCTATCACATGCCATTCCCCGCCGTCGGCTTCGTGGAAGCGCAGGACCAGGGTTATCGGTTCGTGCCGGCAAGCTATCAGCTCGATATCTGAGCATTTGACAGCCAAAATGTTGCTCCGCAACAACAATAGGGGAAGCCCGGGACATTTCCCGGGCTTTGCTATTTTCATCGTGACATATCCGTGTTACGAGCCCTCGCCAACTTCCAAGACAAGCTTTGAAGTCACCCGGTGGGCAAATCGCAGCCCGTTTCCCGGGGATTTTCGTTATTGAAGGGAATTGGCCATGGCGCGTATCATCGAAACGGCAACCGGTCTGGAGGCTCTGACCTTCGACGACGTTCTGCTCCAGCCCGGGCATTCCGAAGTCATGCCGGGACAGACGAATATCTCGACCCGCATCGCGCAGGATATCGACCTCAACCTCCCGATCCTTTCCTCGGCCATGGACACCGTGACCGAAGGCCGCCTGGCGATCGCCATGGCGCAGGCCGGCGGCATCGGCGTCATCCACCGCAACCTGACACCGGTCGAGCAGGCCGAAGAGGTTCGTCAGGTCAAGAAGTTCGAAAGCGGCATGGTGGTCAACCCGGTGACGATCGGTCCCGATGGCACGCTGGCAGATGCGCTCGGCCTGATGAAGATCCATGGCATTTCCGGCATTCCGGTCGTCGAGAACGGCGGCAACGGTGGCCAGAAGCAGGGCCGCCTCGTCGGTATCCTCACCAACCGCGACGTTCGCTTCGCGTCTGATCCGAACCAGAAGATCTACGAGTTGATGACGCGTGAAAACCTGATCACCGTCAAGGAAAGCGTCGACCAGCAGGAAGCCAAGCGCCTCTTGCACATGCACCGCATCGAGAAGCTGCTGGTCGTCGACGGTGATGGCCGCTGCGTCGGCCTCATCACCGTCAAGGATATCGAAAAGTCACAGCTGAACCCGAATGCCTCCAAGGATGCGCAGGGTCGTCTTCGCGCCGCCGCCGCCATCTCCGTCGGCGATGATGGCTTCGAGCGCGCCGAACGTCTGATCGATGCCGGCGTCGACCTCATCGTCGTCGATACCGCCCACGGCCATTCGCAGCGCGTTCTCGACGCGGTCACCCGCGTCAAGACGCTGTCGAACTCGGTTCGCATCATGGCCGGCAACGTCGCCACCGCTGATGGCACCAAGGCGTTGATCGACGCCGGTGCTGACGCCGTCAAGGTCGGCATCGGCCCGGGCTCGATCTGCACCACGCGCATTGTCGCCGGTGTCGGCGTCCCGCAGCTGGCCGCGATCATGGCAGCCGTCGAAGCCGCTCAGGCCTCGGACATTCCGGTAATTGCCGATGGCGGCATCAAGTTCTCCGGCGACCTCGCCAAGGCGATCGCTGCCGGCGCTTCGGCCGTCATGGTCGGCTCGCTGCTCGCCGGTACTGACGAAAGCCCGGGCGAAGTGTTCCTCTACCAGGGCCGGTCGTTCAAGGCCTATCGCGGCATGGGCTCCGTCGGTGCAATGGCGCGCGGCTCGGCCGACCGCTATTTCCAGGCCGAAGTCCGCGACACGCTGAAGCTCGTTCCCGAAGGCATCGAAGGCCAGGTGCCGTACAAGGGCCCGGTCTCCGGCGTTCTGCACCAGCTCGCCGGCGGCCTGAAGGCCTCGATGGGCTATGTCGGCGGCGCGACGATCAAGGATTATCAGGAGCGCGCCACCTTCGTGCGCATCTCCGGTGCCGGCCTGCGCGAAAGCCACGCCCATGACGTCACCATCACGCGCGAAAGCCCGAACTATCCGGGTTCGCACTAAGCATCTTCTCGGGGGCGCCTTCCGGCGCCCCCGTTCCTTCCTGATACGAGGCGCCGCCCGGCGCCCCTGTCTTTCCTGAGTGGATTGTTTCGAGTGGAGCAAGAGCGATGACGGGCTTCGAGATCTTCTGGCCGATGGTGGCGCATGTGCTGCTCGTTTTCGTCCTCTACGCCCTCCTGTCGTTCCGTCGCGTCGGCCTGGTGCGGGCGGGCAAGGTGCAGGTCTCGCAGTTTCGTGAGAACCGGGACGAGCCGGGCGAGAGCCTGGTCGTTCGCAACAGCATCGCCAACCAGTTCGAACTGCCGGTGTTGTTCCACGTCTGCTGCGTGCTCCTCTACATCACCGAGGCGGATAACATCGTCTCGCTGGTCCTCGCCTGGCTGTTCATTGCCTCGCGCTATCTGCATGCCTTCGTTCACGTGACCAGCAACCGCATCCGCTACCGTCGACCACTGTTCATGGCGGGCGTTGCGACGCTCGGAGGCATGTGGATCTGGCTTTCCGTCTGGATGGCGAACAGCTGACCGCTGCCTATGCCTTAGGGCCTGCGGTGTTATCGAGCGCGTGCCGATCAGGGGTTTCGGACGCAAATCTGCGACACTTTCCAAGGTGATCTTCGCGCCTTGATGCGTATCAATTGCTCGTCACTACTTTGCGGATAGTCTGGCTGTTGTTAGCGTAGCTCCGTCGTCGGCGCCCTCGTGCCCATCGACGTCGAACAGACAGCATCGGAGATCGAGATGACCGCAACGATGAAAGCCGCCGTGGTGCGCGAATTCCGCAAGCCGCTCGTGATCGAGGAAATGCCGATACCGGAGCCGGGCCCCGGCCAGGTGCTGATCAAGTTTCAGGCGACCGGCGTCTGCCACACCGACCTGCATGCGGTGAACGGCGACTGGCCGGTCAAACCCAACCCGCCGTTCATCCCGGGCCACGAAGGCGTCGGTTATGTCGCCAAGCTCGGTGCCGGCGTCAAGCGGCTGAAGGAAGGCGACCGTGTCGGCGTGCCGTGGCTGCACACCGCCTGTGGCGGCTGCACCCCCTGCCGCACCGGCTGGGAAACGCTCTGCGGCAGCCAGCAGAACACCGGCTACTCCGTCAACGGCACCTTTGCCGAGTATGGTCTCGCCGATCCTGATTACGTCGGCCGCCTGCCGGACAAGCTCGAATTCGGCCCGGCAGCCCCCATCCTGTGTGCCGGCGTCACGGTCTACAAGGGCTTGAAGGAAACCGAGGTACGCCCCGGCGAATGGGCCCTGATCTCCGGCATCGGTGGCCTCGGCCACATGGCGGTTCAATATGCCAAGGCCATGGGCATGCATGTCGCCGCCGTCGATATCTTCCCCGACAAGCTGGCGCTGGCGAGAAAGCTTGGCGCCGATCTCGTCATCGATGCCCGCGACAAGGACGCCGTCGAGCAGGTTCAGAAGGCGACCGGAGGGGTGCATGGCGCCCTGGTGACGGCGGTGGCCCCGAAGGCGATGGAGCAGGCCTTCAACATGCTGCGCTCCAAGGGAACGATGGCGCTGGTCGGCCTGCCGCCGGGCCAGATGTGCGTGCCGATCTTCGATACGGTGCTGAAGCGCATCACCATCCGCGGCTCTATTGTCGGCACCCGGCAGGATCTCGAGGAATCGCTAGAATTTGCCGGCGAGGGCAAGGTCGCCTCCCATTTCACCTGGGACAAGATCGAGAACATCAACGCCATCTTCCAGCGCATGGAGGAAGGCAAGATCGACGGCCGCATCGTTCTCGATCTCAACAGTTAATCCTGATGTCGCCGGACGTGACCTTTGCCGCGCGTCCGCGGTAACGCAAGTTTGTATATCCGGAGCCGCCCGCTGACCTATTCTGGTGCGGGCGGTTGTCCGTTGGGCTGCCGCGGAGGAAGAAACCGAAGGAGGCCGTCATGAACAAACCTGTCATCACGCAGGCAATGATCGACGCTTACGACGAATATACACACCTCAGTCTTGATCGCCGCCGGTTCATGGAAACGCTGACGGGGCTTGCCGGCTCGGCCGCGGCCGCCGCCACCATCGCACCACTTCTTGCCGCCAGCAGCGCCAAGGCCGAGATTATCGCCGATACTGACAATCGCATCGTCGGCGAGGACATTTCCTATCCCGGTGCTGACGGTGACATGAAGGGTTATCTGGTCCGTCCGGCCAACATGACCGGCAAGCTGCCCGCCGTCATCGTCATCCACGAGAACCGCGGGCTCAATCCGCATATTCGCGATGTCGCCCGCCGGATGGCACTTGAAGGTTTCATCGCGCTCGCACCTGATTTCCTGTCGCCATCGGGCGGCACGCCTGTTGACGAAGACAAGGCACGCGAGATGATCGGCGCCCTCGATGCCGGCGAAACCAACGCGGATGCCGTGGCAACCGTCGCGTTTCTCGAACAGCACGCGCAGTCGACCGGCAAGGTCGGCGCCATCGGCTTCTGCTGGGGCGGCGGGCTGGTCAATCGGCTTGCGGTCAATTCACCGGATCTCAAGGCTGGCGTCGCCTACTACGGTGCCCAGGCCAAGGCCGAGGACGTGCCGAAGATCAAGGCAGCGCTTCTGCTGCATTACGCGGGCCTCGACGAGCGCATCAATGCGGGTATCGACGCCTATCGCAAGGCCCTGACGGACAATGGCAAGGACGCGACGATCTATGTCTATGACGGCGTCAACCATGCCTTCAACAACGATACGTCAGCCGCCCGCTACGACAAGGCTGCAGCCGACCTCGCCTGGAGCCGCACCGTGGAGTTCCTGAAGGCGAAGCTCGCCTGAGCGGCGCGATCGAGCAATCGGTTCGGGCCGACCGGGCAGTGATGATAATCCTCCTGCCGCCCGGACTCCGCGTTGCAACAAAAAGGCCGCGCGCCCTGGGATGCGCGGCATTGTCGTGTGCGCCGAGGTGCCTACCAGCCCGGAAGCATATGGCTCTGCCGCAGGCGCGGATAGCGCGGAAAGCCCTTGATGTCGCCATCGATGTCATCGTTGACGGTGATCGGCGTGATGTTGTCGAGGCAGGCGGTGATGTGGTTGGTGATCGCGTTCGACAGCGACGGCGAAAGGCCCGGGCGCTTCATGATGCCGATCTGTACCGGCGCAAGCGCCGGAAAGCCATCAGCGAGCGTCAGCACCTTCATGCCTGGACGAAGGGCTGATTCCGGCAGGACCGAAACCGCCATGCCGGCGAGCACGGCCGCGGCGACCACGGTCGATGACCAGCTGGTAAAGAGGATCTGATATTCCTTGCCGGTCGCGTCGAGTGCCGCACAGGCCGCCTGCCGCCACTGGCAGTCGCGTCGCCCGACCGCAAGCGGGATCGGCGCGTTTTCCGGTAGCGGATGGTTGATCGAGCTCACCCAACAGAGCGGCTCGGTGCGCACCACGTCAGACGCGCGGGCGCGCGGATTGTGCGTGACCAGCGCGATGTCGAGATCGCCCTTGGCCATCTTTTCCGCAAGGTCCACCGACGGTTCGCAGATGATGTAGAGCTCGACGTTCGGATGGGTCTTGGCAAACCGCACGATGATCTCGGGCATGTAGCGGTCGGCATAGTCATCCGGCGTGCCGATGCGCAGCGTGCCTTCCAGGCGATTGTCGTCGAAGGAGGCCATCGCCTCGTTGTTGAGGCGGATCATCCGGCGCGCGAAATTGAGCAGCCGGTCGCCCTCCACGGTCAGCCGGTTGCCGCGGCCGTCCTTCATGAACAACGGTTTGCCGATGCGCTCTTCCAGGCGCCGCATCTGCATGGATACGGCCGACTGTGTCTTGAAAACCCGGTCGGCGGCCTTGGTGAAGCTGCCCGTGTCGGCGATCGCGACAAAGGTTTGCAGCTGATCAATGTCAAGCGGTGCGGACATGGCCGTGATACATCCATAAGATTGTTTGATGAATATCATTAAAAACATTCGTTGGACTGATCAATAAGGATTTGCGATCTATCAGGGGCAAATTTCATTGATCCCGACCGGCAGCAAGTGCCGGTTCACCCCAAGTTCCCTGGCCCACCCCTGCGCATGACCTCGCGCAGGGGACGGGTTTCTTCGTGCCTGAAAAAGGAGTCCCGTCATGCGCACGACCGACCACGTCCTCGATCTCGACCTCGTTGCAGGAAAGCAGTCCCATGCTTCCCGCGCCGCTGGCGTTGTCGGCGTGATGACGGCTGCATGGCGCATGTTCAGGAACCGATGCGAAATCGCGCGTCTGAATGAACTGGATGACCGTCATCTGCTCGATATGGGGTTACGACGCGAAGATGTCCGCGAGGCGATCACCTCGCCCTTCTTCGACAATCCCGCCAGCTATCTGACGCGCGCGTCGCGAAACCGCGTGAGCCTCTTCTACAAGGGGATCCGTCACGACTGATTTCCCCATGGCGCATCCCGCCGCTTGAGATGCGCCAATCGAGCATGATCCGCGCAAGCTGCCGCCAACGCGGATCATGCTCCGAGTTTCGAAAGTTTCGGTGCTGCCGCTTCTATCGCGCGCCAAACGTTCCCCGCAGGGTAGAGCCAATAGACCCTGCCGCTTGGCCCGGTACATGAACCAAGACATGTACCGGGCCTTTTTCTTATCCACGCAGTTTGAATGTGTGGGGAGTGCCTGGGCTCAGGCCTTGTTGCCGTTGCCCGACTTGTAGCTGTCGAACAGCGCCTCGATGTTCTTCTGATATTCCTTCTGCATCTCCAGTCCGCTGTCGAACATGCTGTTCATCATCTGCGAGAACTGGGCGGCGGCAGGGTTCTCCGCAGCCGGCTTGGCTGTCGCGCCTGCCCCTGGTGGCTGCATCATGTCCTGGAATGCCTTCAGGAAGGGATTATCGGCAAAGAAGTCGGGCGCCTTGGCAGTCTCTTCCTTCTTGCCGGCGCCGAAGAAGCCCTGCATTGCCTGGGTAAAGGGATTGTCGAAGGGGTTGGCCTGCGGCTCCGGCTTCCTGGCAAGACCGGACGCCTCCATCCACTGTTGCATCATCGTCGCCATCGGGTTGTTGGCAAAGGCAGCATTCGCCCCGGCAAACTGGCCGGTTGCCTGCTTGAACAGACCGCCCATCAGCGTATCGGCCATAGCTGGCAGCATCTGCTTGTAGATCTCCTGGCTGATGCCGGTGACCTGGGCCGCCTGGGCTGCGATCGCGCGCGACATTTCCTTGGAGCCGAAGAGCTGCCCGAGAATGCCGTTGCCGTCGGCCATGCCTTGCGGCGTGAACGCCTGGCTGACGTCCTCGAAATATTTGGCATAGTTGCCGCTGGACATGGCCGTCAGCAGGGCGCCGAAATCGTAAGGGTTGGTCGTGTTGCGCTTGAAGGCGGCGGAAAAGGCCGGCAGCAGTGCAGCCGTGGCCTTGGCCATCTGCTCCTGGGCAAGCCCGAATTGCCGGGCCATCAGCTCCGTGGCCTGTCCGTTCTGTGCCTGCGTGAACATGTCAAAAAGCGGTGCCATCCCCGGTTCCCTTCGGCCAAACGACGTATGTCGTTGCACTATAACGGGAAATGTGACGTGGGAAACCGCTTTTTGATCCCAGACTTACGGTCTCAGTACTGGTACTCGGCAAAGACCGGATCGACCGAGCCGTTCCAGCGGCCGTTGTAGAGCGACAGCAGATCCTCGGCGAGCGTCGCCTTCTTGGCGAGCACTTCGTCAAGCGGTGCCAGGAACTGGCTTTCGTCGATGCCGTCGCCGTTCAGCCGGTTGCGCCGCTTCAGGCCTCCACGCGAGATGAATACCGCTTCACGGGCGATATCGTAGAGGTTGCCGGTGCGGAATTTGGTGTTGAGTGCCTGGGCGGGGACCGCGTCACGCAGGGTCCCGACCTCCTCGAAGGTCCAGTCGCGCGTCAGTTCTTCTGCGGCGGAGAGTGCTTCGCCGTCGTAGAGCAGGCCGACCCAGAAGGCCGGCAACGCGCAGATCCGGCGCCAGGGGCCGCCATCGGCGCCGCGCATTTCCAGGAAGCGCTTGAGGCGGACATCCGGGAAGAGCGTCGAGAGATGGTTGGTCCAATCGCCCATGTTCGGCTGCCAGTCGGCAATCTCGCCCTTGAGCGCCCCGTTCATGAACTGACGGAAGGTGACATGGGTGCAGTCGTGATAGTGACCGTCACGAACGACGAAATACATCGGCACGTCGAGCGCCCACTCGACATAGTCGATGAACCCGAAGTCTGGTCTGAAGGCTGCCGGCAGCAAGCCGGAGCGCTGGTTGTCGGTGTCGCGCCAGATGTCGCCGCGCCAGGACAGAAGCCCGTTCGGCTTGCCGTCGGTGAAGGGCGAGCTTGCAAACAAGGCGGTCGCCAGCGGCTGCAGCTTCAGCGACACCTGCATCTTGCGGCGCATATCCTCTTCCGAGGAGAAGTCGAGGTTCACCTGGATCGTGCAGGTGCGGTACATCATGTCCAGACCCTGGGTACCGACCTTGGGCATGTAGCGGCTCATGATGCCGTAGCGCGATTTCGGCATTTGCGGCGTTTCGTCAAGCGTCCATTTCGGGCTGCCGCCGATACCGAGGAAGCGAATGCCGAGCGGCTCGGCCACTTCACGCAGGACGGCCAGATGCTGGTTCGATTCCTTGCAGGTCTGGTGCAGGTTTTCGAGCGGCGCACCGGAGAGCTCGAACTGGCCGCCCGGCTCCAGCGAGATCGCGCCATTGCCCGAATGTTCGGCAAGGCCGATGATGTTGCCCTCGTCGACGATCGGTTCCCAGCCGCTCTTTGCAGCCATGCCGTCGAGCAGCGCCTGGATGCTGGCATCGCCGAAATAGGGCACAGGGCTGTTGTCCGCCTTAAAGAAGGCGAATTTTTCATGCTCCGTTCCGATCCGGAACCGTTCCTCCGGTTTCGAGCCCGCCGCGAGGTAAGCGGTCAGGTCAGCGACAGAGGTTACCGGCGTCTGGTCGGTGGTATCTCGGGCCATGAGCGTCTTCTTTTGCTTGAGCGGTTCCGCCGGAAGGCGGAAGTGGATGGTGGCTGCTTGAACCGTAATCAGGTGCGGTGCAAGTCAATTTCTTTCAAGATCTATTCAAAAAAAGTATGTGCCGTGCTTGCTTGCAGGCGACCGGTCAAT
Organism: Ensifer sp. GW823-FHT05D09; assembly: GCF_058795755.1. Classification (NCBI taxonomy): domain Bacteria; kingdom Pseudomonadati; phylum Pseudomonadota; class Alphaproteobacteria; order Hyphomicrobiales; family Rhizobiaceae; genus Ensifer; species Ensifer sp. GW823-FHT05D09. The sequence goes on from NZ_JBXAIA010000001.1 coordinate 752,652, forward strand.
GCCAATCACCGACCGTTGCCTGTATGACGGCCATCGCCGCAACCGCTGCGGTATCGGCCCTGAGAATGCGGGGGCCGAGTGGGATGGCGGTGACGAAATCGAGGCTGCGCAGCAGGGTTCGCTCGCTGTCGGAAAAGCCGCCTTCGGGCCCGATCAGCAGTGCCAGCTTCCTCTCCTTGATGCCGGTGAGGATCGGCAGTGGGTTCTGGCTGTCGCTGCCTTCGTCGCAGAAAATGATGCGACGATCCGCAGGCCACCCCTGCAGCAGGTCTTCAAGCCGCCGCGGCTCTTCCACGGTGGGAATGCCGAGCACGCCGCATTGTTCTGCGGCTTCGACGACATTGGCGCGTACCCGATCGAGATTGCCGATCTTGCCCTGGACATGTTGCGTCATCACCGGCTGCAACACGCCGGCGCCCATTTCCACCGCCTTCTGCACGAGATAGTCGAGGCGGCCGACCTTGAGCGGCGCGAAGAGATAGACGAGATCGCAAGGGGCCGGCTGCGGCCGGGTCTGCTCGACGGCGGTCAGGATCAGGCGTTTCTTGGAGGCAAGCGAAAGCTCGGCCCGCCACTCGCCGTCACGGCCGTTGAAGACGAGAATGGAGGCACCGTCCTCGTAGCGCAGCACGTTGATCAGATAATTGAACTGTTCCTTGGTCGCCTCCTGTGTCGAGCCGGCCAGAAGCGGGTGCTCAACGAAAAGACGCTGCATGCGAAAATTGGCGCGCATGGGAATACCTTCACATGAAAATGGCGGAAAGAACGAGATAGACGACGGCCGAAAGGGCGGCAGAGGCGGGAACGGTAATCACCCAGGCGGCAATGATCGTCAGGAAATGCGAACGACGGACAAGACGGCGACGGCGGACCTCGGCAAAGTTGGTCTCGGTCTGCTCCATGAAGTCTGCGTGTCCGGTCTTCTGGCGGACATATTCGAGCCGCCGCTTCGAATGGCGGGTATACCATTCGCGAAAGAAGCCGACGCCGAAGACGGCGCCGACCGCCGTATGGGTCGAGCTGATCGGCAAACCCAAGGCAGACGCGAGCAACACGGTGACCGCGGTTGCGAGCGCAACGCAGAAGGCGCGCATCGGGTTGAGGCGGGTAATTTCCTGGCCGACGACGCGGATCAGGCGCGGGCCGTAGAGCAGCAGGCCGATGGAAATGCCGATGGCGCCGATCGCCAGTTCCCAAAGCGGCGTCGGCGATGTCTGCGTGGTGATGACGCCATCAAGCGCCGAGACGATTGCCGCGAGAGGGCCGATGGCGTTGGAGACGTCGTTGGCGCCATGAGCGAAGGAGAGCAGCGCGGCCGACAGGATCAGCGGCGCACGAAACAGCTTGCGCAGCGACTGGTTGCGATTGTCCAGCCCCTCCGATTGGCGGCGGATCCAGGGCTTGCTGAGGAAGTAGGTGGCTATGCCGACGGCAACACCGAGGCCGAAGCCTGATGTCAACGAGATTGCGGCAACCTGAACCAGCGCGATCACGGCGAGATAGGTGGTGAAACTCCCGGCCGTCACGCCCAGAAGCACCGGCATCCAGCGTCGGGCCGATGCGATCTTGTCCTCGCGGTAGATGATGAATTCCTTGAGAAAGGCAAGGAAGGCGGCGGCGATGACGCCGCCGAGGATGGGAGAAATCGACCAGCTCGCGGTAATGCCGGCCAGCGGCCACCATTGCACGCTGGAGACGCCGGCAGCGGCGATGCCTGCGCCGACGATGCCGCCGATGATGGAATGTGTGGTCGACACCGGCGCGCCGGAATAGGTGGCGATGTTGATCCAGACGGCCGATGAGGCGAGTGCCGCCATCATCACCCAGACGATCGTCTCAGGGCCGAGAATATGCTCGCCGTAAATAATACCCGCCTCGACGGTCAGGGTTACCTGCCGGCCGGCCAGCATGGCGCCGGCGATTTCGAAGACGGCGGCGATCGTCAGCGCCGTCACCATCGACATTGCCTTGGCGCCGACCGCCGCGCCGACGTTGTTGGTCACGTCGTTGGCGCCGATGTTCATGGCCATGTAGCCGGCGATCGCTGCGGCGGCGATGATGATCGGCGCGGTTGCCGAGTTCGTCACGAAGCTTGCGGCAAAGGCCATGCTGAGCAGCAGGAACAGGAAAGCGAGGCCAGGTGCGGCCAGACCACGCATCACTTGCTGCGACGCCTCCTCGGCAAGGCTGAACTTGTCGAGGTCCTTGTCGAGCGTCTGCTTTTCAAGGCGCATGCGCGGCTTTGCCAATGGTGATCTCCTTTGTCACAGTGGCCACTACTGCCACTGTGGGACGCATTCAAGCGGAATTGATGTTGGTCTGCAAAGCTGTGCAAAAGGCAGCGGCAAGATCGCCCGCTGGGGCTAGCCGCTGACGACCTTCGGGGCGGGCGAGGGCGGCGTCGCCATTCGGCTGCCAAAGGCCAGGATGAGATCCTTCAGCGTCGGCTCGGCGACGCGGCTAGCGGCTTCCTGGTAGGCGACCCATTCCAGTTTCCGCGTGCCTTCCTCGGGGAAGTGCTTGCAGAGGTCGTCGACCTCCAGGGCATGCACCTGGACCTTGACCGAGATCTTCAGGCCGTGATCCATGCGCTTCTTGTAGAGGTAGTGGCCGGCTGCAGCCTTCTGCACCCGACCCTTCACGCCAGCCTCTTCGTAGGCTTCACGTTCGGCCACTTCATGGGCGCGCTTGCCTCGCATCGGCCAGCCCTTGGGAATGACCCAGCGGCCGGTGTCGCGGCTGGTGATCAGCAGAATCTCGAGCGCCTTGGACTTCTTGCGAACCCGGTAACAGAGCGCCGCATATTGCATGCGCGCCGGTCGACGCAGCATAAGCTGCACATCGGATGCGAGCCGGTTCAGGAAGTTCAAGGTCGTTTGCTCTCCTCTTAGCGAATCAGTGTTCCCTGGGTTTACCGGCCAGTATGCCAGCGCAGCGTTGCGTGTAAATGTCGCGCCGCATCGGCTGGCGGATATGCGGCCAGCATCGCTGCAAACTGTGGTCCCTATGCGACAGAACATGGTGCTTCCGCGCCGGCCTTGCCAGCAGGGTGGCAACCGGGCGCTGGCCAGGCTTCAGCTCGCCTGGTCGCGTTGCTGCAGCCGCAGCCTTGCAATGCGTGCCCATTCGCCGGTGCGCTCCGCCTCGCGGGTGGAAGCGGCGACGAAATCGATATGGCTTTGGGCGGCGGCCTTGGCGGCTTTCGGGTCGCCTGCCATGATCGCGTCGTAGATCGCTTCGTGCTGCGAAAGCAGCCGGTCGCGCGCGCCGGGTGCATCGAAGACCGAATTGCGGTGAAAGAAGATCCCCTGCGTCAACAGCCGATAGCAGGCGCGCAGCGTGTGCATCAGGATGATGTTGTGGGCGCTTTCGCCAATTGCCTGATGCAGCTCGACGTCTGAGGCCAGTTCGTCGTTGAAATCGCCATCGCGATGGGCGGTTCGCATGCGCTCGATGATGCGCGTGAGGATGTCGCGATCGAAATCCGTGGCGCGGGTCGCTGCCAGTTCCGCAGTCAGGCCTTCCAGTTCGCGGCGATATTCCAGATAGTCCTGCGTCGCCTTGTGGTGGCGGCCGATCAGCTCGATCAGCGGCTTGGAAAAGACTTCGCCGACGACATCGGCAATGAAGGTGCCGCCGCCGTGGCGGCTCTCGACCAGTCCACGCGTCTCCAGTTCCTTCAATGCTTCGCGCAGAATCGGCCGCGATACGTCGAAGCGCTTCGATAGTTCCCGTTCGCCTGGCAGCCGGTCGCCGTCGCGCAGGATGCCTTCGAGGATCAGAAGCTCGATCTGCTGGACCACCTCGTCCGCAGTGCGGCTGTGGCTGATGCGGGCATAGAGGTCGATCTGGTCTTCGGTCACGCTTGGGTCTCCCATGCGCCGCAATCTAGGCATCGGCAGTCAACTGGTCAATTTCCTTGTCCACTTCGCGGCCCTCACTCGCTGCGTCTGACAAAAGTCAAACTGCGGCAATGCGTCCTTTTGCTTTTGCTCATTCGGTTGATAAGAAAGTGATGATGAACGCGTGAGGGGGACAAAGCGCTTCATGGCTAAGGGAAGTTTTGCATTTCCGGTTGCGCCGATGCGAGCGCAGGCACTGGGCGAGGTCCATTCGCGGCCTTATGCCCTGGTGGCGACGCCGCGCGTGATCTTTCAGCTCGCCTTTATGACCGAGGGCGGCTCGATCGTCGATCATGCGGTTCTGTCGGAACTGTCGCGTTCGCGCGGTATCGCCCCGCCCGGACGCGATGCCAACCACCACGCCATGGCCTGGGGGCAGGGAACGCTGCGCTGGGAGCGGCATACGGAATTTTCCACCTATTTCTGGGACGGCCCGGCGCCGGACCGGTTTGGCGGCGAGGTGGCGATCCACCCGTTCGGCGATGGCTTTTCGCCCCCCGGTTCGCTCATCTCGGGCATTCGCCTGGAGATCCGCGCGGATTCGCCGGAGACCCGCGAAGCGATCAAGGCCTTCGACCCGACCAGCCTTTGTTACAGCGAGACGAAAAACGGCCAAGCGATCCTCGTCACCGATTTTCGCCAGAACGGCGACGGCCTGACGCAGATCCTGGTGATCGACCGCGGCATGACCGAGGCCGGCACCGGCGCGCTGATCCAGCGCCTGCTCGATATCGAAACCTATCGCACGCTGGCGATGGTCGGCCTGCCGCTGGCGCAGTCGCTGTCGCCGGAAATCCGCCGCACCGAAGACGGCCTGACGGCGATCACCCAGCGCATGAAGGAGAACGTCCGCGAAGAGGCGGACGACATGCTGGCGGAGATCACGAGGCTTGCAGCCGATCTGGAGGCGGGTGCTGCGCTTAGTCTTTATCGCTTCGGCGCCAGCCGCGCCTATTACGGCATCGTCCAGGAACGCATCCGCACGCTCGCCGAGACGGCCGTTCCCGGTTACGAGACCATCGGCACCTTTCTCGAACGCCGGCTGGCGCCGGCCATGCGCACCTGCCAGTCGGTCGAAGAGCGCCAGGCGAACCTGTCGCGCAAGCTCGCCCGTGCGACAGCGCTTTTGCGCAGCTGGGTCGATGTCGAGCTGGAACGGCAGAACAGCGCGCTCCTGAACTCGATGGATCGTCGGGCAAAGTTGCAGCTGCGGCTGCAGCAGACCGTCGAGGGCCTGTCGGTCGCCGCCATTTCCTATTATGTCGTCGGGCTGTTCGGCTATCTCGCCAAGGCAGTCAGCCACGAGCTGCCGATCGATCCCGGCCTTTTGACCGGTCTTGCGGTGCCCTTCGCGGTGGCTGGCGTCTGGCTCATCGTTCGCCGTATCCGCCACCATCACGGCGACGGTGAGCACAAGTAGCGCCTACTGCTCCCAGTAGGGAACGGGCCCGTAGAGCGTGGCGAGATAATCGATGAACAGGCGCACCTTGGCCGGCAGGAACTGCCGGCTCGGGTAAACCGCCGACAGCGTCAGATTCTTCGAACCTTCCCATTGCGGCAGCACCTGCACCAACTGGCCGCTGCGCAGCTCCGGGCCGATATCCCAGGTCGAGCGCAGCGCAATGCCGGCACCGGCGATCACCGCCGCGCGTACGATCTCCGACGAGTTGGTCACAAGCGGTCCTTCGGGATGCCAGACCAGCGAGCCTTCGGGGCCTTCGAGCTTCCAGTTGTCGTTGTTGTGGGCGGGCAGGCAGAAATGTCGGGCGAGTTCGCCGATCTCGGTCGGCGCGCCGTTGCGGGCAATGTAATCGGGCGAGGCGCAGAGCAGCCGGCGGACCGGCGCGAGCTTGCGCGCCACCAGGCTCGAATCGGTCAGTTCGCCGATGCGCACCGCCATGTCGAAGCCGTCGGCGACGATATCGGTGAAGTCGTCGGTCAGCACGATATGCAGCTTGAGGTCCAGATGGTCCTTCATGAAGCCGGTCAGATGTGGCGCGATATGCATGCGTCCGAAGGATGTGGGCGCCGAAATGCGAAGCACGCCCTGTGCCTGCGAAGAACGCCCCGAGGCATAGGCTTCCGCCTCCTCGATGCCCGTCAGGATACCAAGCACCCGGTCGTAGAAGCCCTGTCCCGCCTCGGTCAGCGAGATTTGCCGGGTGGTGCGCTGCAGGAGCCGCGTGCCCAGCCGATCTTCCAGCCGCTTGATGCGTTTGGAGATGACCGCCGGCGAAAAGCCGAGTGTCCGTCCGGCCGCCGACATGCTGCCTGTGGAAACGACGCGTGCAAAAATCTCAAGATCGCCTAAATTCGTCATCAATCGTTGCCATTGTTTCCGAAATGGAAAAACTCAATAGCATTTGCGAGGGCGCAGTCCTAGTGGTAAAGAAAATGAACCAATTGACATCCGGGCGGAGGATTTGATGGCGGAAACGATCGGCTTTCTGCAGCCAAGACCTGCCGTCATTGCCCGGCGTCGCGAGATCGCCGCCGATCTGGCTGACCTGCTGCCGGCAGGCTGTCTCATCAGCGACGAGCGCGGGTTGAAGCCGTTCGAGACCGATGCCTTCATCGCCTATCGCCGCATGCCGCTTCTTGTCGCCTTGCCCGAGACGACCGAACAGGTCGCAGCAGTGCTCAAATATTGCAGCCGCTACAACATTCCCGTCGTGCCGCGCGGTGCGGGCACGTCGCTTTCCGGCGGCGCCATCCCGCAGGAAGACGCTGTCGTGATCGGGCTGTCGAAGATGTCGCGGATCCTCGACGTCGACTTCTTCAATCGCACCGCGACGGTCCAGGCGGGCGTCACCAATCTCAACATTTCCGAAGCCGTTTCCGCCGACGGCTTCTTCTACGCGCCCGATCCGAGTTCGCAGCTCGCCTGCACCATCGGCGGCAATATCGGCATGAATTCCGGCGGCGCCCATTGCCTGAAATACGGCGTCACCACCAACAATCTGCTCGGCGTGAAGCTGGTGCTGTTCGACGGCACGATCGTCGACCTCGGCGGCAAGGCGCTCGATGCGGCAGGCTATGATCTGCTCGGGCTCGTCTGCGGCTCGGAAGGCCAACTCGGCATCGTGACCGAAGCAACCGTGCGGCTGATCGCCAAGCCCGAAGGCGCCCGCCCGGTGCTGTTCGGATTTGCCTCGTCGGAAGCGGCCGGCGCCTGCGTCGCCGACGTCATCGGTTCGGGCATCGTTCCGGTCGCCATCGAGTTCATGGACAAGCCGGCGATCGAGATCTGCGAAGCCTTTGCCCATGCCGGCTATCCCCTCGATGTCGAGGCGCTGCTGATCGTCGAGGTGGAGGGCTCGGAAGCCGAGATGGATGCGATGCTTGTCAGCATCATAGAGGTTGCCCGTCGCCATGGCGTCACCACCATCAAGGAAAGCCAGTCGGCGCTCGAGGCGGCGCTGATCTGGAAGGGGCGCAAGTCGGCATTCGGCGCGACCGGACGCATCGCCGATTACATCTGCATGGACGGCACGGTGCCGCTCAGCCAGCTGTCCCACGTTCTGCGCCGCACCGGCGAGATTGTCGCCTCCTATGGCCTGCGCGTCGCCAATGTCTTTCATGCCGGCGACGGCAACATGCACCCGCTGATCCTCTACAACATCAACGACCCGGAGGATGCGGCGCACGCCGAAAGTGCGGGCAACGATATCCTGAAGCTCTGCGTTGACGCCGGCGGGTGCCTTACTGGCGAACATGGCGTCGGTATCGAGAAGCGCGATCTCATGCTGCATCAGTTCACCCAGACCGATCTCGACCAGCAGATGGCGGCGCGGGCCGCCTTCGATCCGCAATGGATCCTGAACCCATCCAAGGTCTTTCCGCTCGAAGGGCGCCCCGCCGCATGATCGTGCATTTCGAACCCGCGAGCGAAGAGGGGATCGCGACAGTCGTTCGGGCGATGGCCGCTGACAGGGCGTCGCTTGCCGTCATCGGCGGCGGTACGCGATCCGGTCTCGGCAATCCCGTGCGTGCCGATCGGGTGCTGTCCACCCGTCGCCTCTCCGGCATCGTCAGTTACAATCCGGCGGAAATGACCGTCAGCGCGCTTGCCGGCACACCGCTCTCCGAGATTGAGGCGGCACTCGCCGAAAACCGGCAGATGCTGTCCTTCGAGCCGATGGACCATCGCCCGGTCTTTGCAACGACCGGCGAGCCGACGATCGGCGGGGTCTTTGCGGCCAATGTCTCCGGGCCGCGGCGGATTATCGCCGGCGCCGCCCGCGACAGCCTGCTCGGCGTGCGCTTCGTCAATGGCAGCGGCGATGCGATCAAGGCTGGCGGCCGGGTGATGAAGAACGTCACCGGCCTCGATCTGGTCAAGCTGCTGGCCGGCTCGCACGGCACGCTCGGCATTCTGACCGAGGTGACATTTCGCGTGCTGCCGAAGCCGCCGGCCTCAGAGACCGTCGTGGTCTCAGGCTTGAACGATGCGGAGGCTGCGGCCGTGATGGCGGAAGCCATGGCGCAGACGGTCGAGGTTTCGGGGGCTGCGCATCTGGCCGAAAGCGTGCGCGGCCGGTTCGTCGGCGGTGGCCTGCCGGATGGCGCCGCGACCGTGCTTCGGCTCGAGGGTTTGCCGGCGTCTGTCTCCATCCGCGCCGAAAAACTGGCAAAGGCGCTCGAAAGGTTTGGCGCGGTGACGCGGCTCGACGGGCAACGGACGGCGGTGCTCTGGTCGGAGATCCGTGATGTGAAACCCTATGCCGATGGTACGGACCGACCCCTCTGGCGCGTCTCGGTGGCGCCCTCGGCAGGCCATCAGCTGGTGGCCGCCTTGCGGCTGCAAACCGGGGTCGACGCCTTCTACGACTGGCAGGGCGGACTTGCGTGGTTGCGCATGGAAGCCGATCCCGAGGCGGCGCTGGTGCGCCGTTACATCAAGGCACTCGGCGGCGGCCATGCGACCCTCGTTCGCGCGAACGACGGTTTCCGCGCGGCCATCCCATCGTTCGAGCCGCAGCCGGCGCCCGTCGCGCTCTTGAGCGAACGCGTGCGAGAGAAATTCGACCCGCAGCGGATCTTCAATCCCGGCCGGATGCAGGCCGTCTCCTGAAAACCGACACTTGAGCAGACAGGGAGGTATCGATGAGTGACAATGGTCCGCAGGCTCCGCTTCCCAGAGAGACCGACCGCTGGCTGGAGCCTGGAAAGATCAACGTACAGGTCATCTATGTGCTCTACCTCGTCGCTTTTGCCGTCGGGATCACGGCCATCATCGGCGTGGTCATCGCCTATCTCAATCGCGGCAAGGGGGCGCCCTGGGTCCAGACGCATTATACCTGGGCGATCCGGACGTTCTGGATCGCAGTGCTGTTCAGCGTCATCTCGGCTCTGTTGATGGTCTTGCTGATCGGGTTCCTGGGGTTTATCGCCACCGCCGTGTGGATCGTCGTGCGCTGTGTTGTCGGGCTGCAACGCGCCGCCCGCGAAGAGCCGATCAGCAATCCCGAAAGCTGGATGGTCTAATCGCGCGCCGCGCGGAACCAGTGCCGCCTTGCGAGAACGGCACGCGAATACAAGAGCTTGAAGCCGCAAACGATCTCCGGGGGATCGCGATGCGCATCAGGGGCAGGGCCCCGACATTGGAGTAAGCGTTTGCAGACCAATTTTACGCCCGCGCAGCTTGCCGATCCGCATGTGGCCGAATCCGAGGCCATCCTGCGCAAGTGCGTACATTGCGGTTTTTGCACCGCCACCTGTCCCACCTATGTGACGCTCGGCGACGAGCTCGACAGCCCGCGCGGTCGCATCTACCTCATCAAGGACATGCTGGAAAACGGCCGGGCCGCCGACACCGAGACCGTGACCCATATCGATCGCTGTCTGTCCTGTCTCGCCTGCACGACAACGTGCCCGTCGGGTGTCGACTACATGCATCTGGTCGATCACGCCCGCGTTCACATTGAAAAGACCTACAAGCGGCCGTTGAAGGACAGGCTGGCCCGCGCGGTTCTGGCGCAGGTTCTGCCTTACCCCTCGCGCTTTCGCTTCGCATTGAAGGCGGCGGCTCTTGGAAGGCCCTTTGCCAGTGTCCTCAAACGAGTGGCGGCGCTCAAGACCTTTGGCGTGATGCTCGATCTGGCGCCGAAGGCGGTGCCGGAGCCTTCGATAACTGCGGTACCGGGCACGCATGCCCCCAGCGGCAAGCGCGTTGGCCGCGTCGCGCTTTTGAACGGTTGCGCCCAGCCGGTATTGAAGCCGGAGATCAACGAGGCAACCATCCGTCTCCTCACCCGTCTCGGCATCGAGGTGGTCGTCTCTCCCGGGGAGGGCTGTTGCGGTGCGCTGGTGCATCACATGGGGCGGGAAGGCCAGGCGCTCGCTGCCGCCCGGCGCAATGTCGATGCCTGGCTGAGTGTGGCGGAGGAGGGTGGTCTCGATGCGATCATCATCACCGCCTCCGGCTGCGGCACGACGATCAAGGACTACGGCCACATGCTGCGCCTCGACCCCGCCTATGCGGAAAAGGCGGCACGGGTCTCGGCCATGGCGAAGGACATCACCGAATATCTGGCGACGCTCGACCTGCCGGCGCAAGACCCGCGCGGCATGACGGTCACCTATCATTCCGCCTGTTCGATGCAGCACGGCCAGAAGATCACCATGGCACCGAAGCAACTGTTGAAGCAGGCGGGATTCGTCGTGCGCGATCCGGCCGAAGGCCATCTCTGTTGCGGCTCGGCCGGCACCTACAACATCCTGCAGCCGGAGATCTCTGAAAAGCTGAAAGCCCGCAAGGTGAAAAACCTTGCGGCGACCAAGCCCGATGTAATCGCCACCGGCAACATCGGCTGCATCACCCAAATCGCCACCGGTACGTCCATCCCGATCGTCCACACGGTGGAACTGCTCGACTGGGCCTATGGCGGCGCCAAGCCAGCCGGATTGTAAAACGAAAAATGCCGGCGCCATGCGCCGGCATTCGTGTCTCAGGCAAGCGGATCAGCCGCCGAAGATCTGGCGGAAGATGTCGACGCCGCGGTCGTTGAAGTAGGTATCGCCGGTCTTGCTGCCAGGCCCGATGACGATGACCTTGGTGCCGACGTCGGCGCGCTCATAGAGGTGCTCGACGTCGTCGTTCATCATGCGGATGCAGCCGGAAGACATGTTCTGGCCGATCGTCCACGGCTGGTTGGTGCCATGGATGCGGAAGATCGTGTCGCGGCCGCCCTTGTAGAGATACATGGCGCGCGCGCCGAGCGGGTTGTCGATGCCGCCCTCCTGGGTGACCGGCAGGATGCGGCCCTTGGCCGCTTCGCGTACACGCATTTCCTTTGGCGGCGTCCAGGTCGGCCATTCCGCCTTGCGACCCACTTTCACCACGCCCGACCAGCCGAAGCCTTCCCGGCCGACGCCGATGCCGTAGCGGGTCGCGCGGTTCGGCCCGTCGATGTAGTAGAGAAACTTGTTGTTGGTATCGACAATGATCGTGCCCGGAGCTTCGTCGGTGCTGAAGCGAACCTTTGTGCGCCAGAACTGTTTCGGCGGCTTTTTCTGTGCCGCGACAAGAACGACATCGCTGCTCTTGGGAGTGCTTGAGGATGTCGGCGCTGGCGTGAAAGCCTGGGCATTGGCGGCGGCAAGAATAGTGCTGGCCGCGATGACGATCGCGACCAAATTGCTGGCATGACGTTTCATATATGATTCCCTCTGAGCCCTCGTTACATCAAGGCTATGCAAAACGACCCGAAGTGCAAGTCCGGGACACAACCGATAGATCAAACGTGATCACGGATTTTGTATCTTGGGCCTCGCCTGTTGCCTGAAGATCACGAACAGACAACAGCAAGACGTACGGAGCGGGGGAATATTCTATGGTCGGTGTCAATTATATGACGATAACCTTCGTGCCGACATTCACCCGTTCATAGAGATCGACCACATCCTCGTTGCGCATGCGGATGCAGCCTGACGAAACGGCGTAACCGATCGTCCAGGGCGCATTGGTGCCGTGGATGCGGTAGAGCGTCGAGCCGAGATACATGGCGCGGGCGCCAAGCGGATTTTCCGGGCCGCCGTCCATGCGTGCCGGCAGGTAGTGACCTTTGGCCGCTTCGCGCGAAATCATCTCCTTCGGCGGCGTCCAGCTCGGCCATTCCGCCTTGCGCGTGACCTTGTGGGCGCCGGCCCATTCGAAGCCCGGCTTGCCGACGCCGACACCGTAACGGCGCGCCTGGCCGTTGCCGGTGACGAGATAGAGGAAGCGATTGTTGGTATCGATGACGATCGTGCCGGCTTTTTCCTTGCCGTCATAGGCGACGGTCTGCGGCAGGTACTGCGGATCGAATTTCGACTTGACGGGGCGCTGGGCGCGGGTGGCGTTGACCGGCTGGACCAGCGGCGCGCCGACGCGGCGCTTTGCCTGCGGCTGCACCGTCTGGCCCTGATAAAACTGTTTTCGGGTGGTTGCCGGAATCTGCTGGCGGTAGAGGACCCGGCGCGCCTGCTGTGGCTGGCCGCCGAGCTGCATGACCCACGGGGCAGTCAGGTCGGGGCTGACGATCACCGGCGGCCGGTTTTGGTACCGGTCCTGGGCTTCCACCTGGCTCGCGACGAGGGTGAGCATGGATGCGGCTACAAGAAGGGATTTTTTCAACATCGGACGGACTCGCTACCTTTCGCCGAAACGTATCAAAATGGCGCGGCCAGCCGGAGAACGGGTCTCCGGGACGGTCGGCATGCGCCTTGGCAATGCGGCAATCGTGTCATCGCGGCGCCACGGAATGGTAAACGGCAGCCTGTCAAAGGAGCGAAGCGCCGATAAAGCTTTGGGTAGGGTTATCCGTCGCTTTAGGAATCTGGTTTGTGAATGGTAAATGGGCAGGAACAGGATGAAACGGGGCGGATGATGACGACCAAGGGCATAATGATCGGCGAAGACGGCCTTGGGCGCTGCGCCTGGCAGAGCAATCTTGACGACTACAGGCGTTATCACGACGAGGAGTGGGGACGGCCGGTGACGGACGACCGACGCCTGTTCGAGAAGATCTGCCTCGAAGGCTTTCAATCCGGCCTCTCCTGGCTGACGATCCTCAGGAAGCGCGAGGCGTTCCGCGCCGCCTTCGCCGGCTTCGACTTCGATGAGGTCGCGACCTTCGGCGACGCCGACATCGAGCGCTGCCTTGGCGATACCGGCATCGTGCGCCATCGCGGCAAGATCGTCTCGACCATCAACAACGCCCGGCGCGCCCAGGCGCTCAAAGCCGAATTCGGCTCGCTTGCCGCCTATTTCTGGTCGCACGAACCGGGTGTCGACGAGCGGCCCGCATTTGTCAGCTACGAGGTGATCGCCGCCAACCCGACGACACCGACCTCGACGCGCATCTCCAAGGATCTGAAGAAGCGCGGCTGGACCTTTGTCGGCCCGACGACGATCTATGCCTTCATGCAGGCCATGGGCCTCGTCAATGATCACATCGAAGGCTGCCATTGCCGTGGCGTGGTCGAGGGCCTGAGGCAGGGCCTCTCGCGGCCGGTGCCGCAACTGGCTTGAGTATTCTTGGTCGCGGCTCGCAAAGATAGGCGAGCAGGGTCGAAGGCGCAGGCAAGAAGGCGCTTTGCGCCGCGCAAACCCTTGCCGCCCATGCCTCGATCCGGTAGGGAAAGCTCCAAACCCGCTGACAGCCCGGAATGCTCCCCATGACCGAGAAACAAAAGAAACCGCAGAAGCTCAAGGCGCGCCTGCCGCGCGGCTTCGTCGATCGTTCGGCCAACGATATTCGCGCCACCGACGAGATGATCGTCAAGATCCGCGAAGTCTACGAGCGGTACGGTTTCGATCCGGTCGAAACGCCGCTGTTCGAATACACGGACGCGCTGGGCAAGTTCCTGCCCGACAGCGATCGCCCGAACGAGGGCGTGTTCTCGCTGACGGACGACGACGACCAGTGGATGTCGCTGCGCTACGACCTGACGGCGCCGCTTGCGCGCCACGTTGCCGAGAACTTCAACGAGATCCAGCTGCCCTTCCGCACCTATCGTGCCGGCTATGTTTTCCGCAACGAGAAGCCAGGCCCGGGCCGGTTCCGTCAGTTCATGCAGTTCGATGCCGACACGGTCGGTGCCGCCGGCGTCCAGGCGGACGCCGAAATGTGCATGATGATGGCCGATACCATGGAAGCGCTCGGCATCAAGCGCGGCGACTACGTGATCCGCGTCAACAACCGCAAGGTTCTCGACGGCGTCATGGAGGCGATCGGGCTTGGCGGCGACGACAAGGCTAATGATCGCCTGACGGTGCTGCGCGCCATCGACAAGCTCGACAAGTTCGGCCCCGAAGGTGTGCGCCTGCTGCTCGGCGAGGGCCGCAAGGACGAAAGCGGCGACTTCACCAAGGGTGCAGGACTGAGCAGCGAGCAGATCGACAAGGTCCTGTTCTTTGTCGGCATCCAGAACTATGCCGAAAGCGCCGACGACCTCGCAGCACTCGTGTCAGGCACCGCCAAGGGCGGCGAGGGTGTCCAGGAACTCAACACCATCCGCAGCCTGGTTGTCAGCGCCGGCTATGAGGCCGACCGCATCAAGATTGACCCTTCGGTCGTTCGCGGCCTCGAATATTACACCGGCCCGGTTTTCGAGGCCGAGCTACAGTTTGCCGTCACCAACGAGAAGGGCGAAAAGGTCGTCTTCGGTTCGGTCGGCGGCGGCGGTCGCTACGACGGTCTCGTCTCGCGCTTCATGGGCCAGCCGGTTCCGGCCACAGGGTTCTCGATCGGCGTCTCGCGCCTGATGACCGCGCTCAAGAACCTCGGCAAGCTCGGTTCGGCCGAGGTTGTCGCTCCGGTTGTCGTATGCGTCATGGATCGTGACATCGACAGCATGGGCCACTACCAGCGCTTCGTGCAGCAGCTTCGCCATGCCGGCATTCGCGCCGAGATGTACCAGGGCAACAAGAAGAATTTCGGCGACCAGCTGAAATACGCCGACCGTCGCGGTGCGCCGCTGGCGATAATCCAGGGCGGCGACGAGCGCGCTGCTGGTCTGGTGCAGATCAAGGACCTGATCGAGGGCAAGCGCCTCTCGGGCGAAATCGAGGACAATGCGGCCTGGCGCGAGGCGCGGGTGGCGCAGGTCTCGGTGCCGACGGGCGATCTTGTCGAAAAGGTGCGTGAAATGCTCGCGGCACAGGCCGAGGACCGGGCAAGGGCTGGCTGACGGCGATGCCTCTGATCAACCTTCCCGCCTTCTCCGCTGACCTGCTTGCCGATTTCGAAAGCCTCGGCACGCTTCGGGTCGACACGCCGGTGATCCAGCCGGCCGAGCCGTTTCTCGCCATGGCCGGCGAGGATCTTCGCCGCCGCATCTTCATGACCGAGAGCGAGACCGGCGAGAGCCTCTGCCTGCGGCCGGAATTCACCATTCCCGTCTGCCTTCGCCACATCGAAACGGCGACGGGCACGCCCAAGCGCTATGCCTATCTTGGCGAAGTGTTCCGCCAGCGCCGCGAAGGCGGCAATGAATTCTATCAGGCCGGCATCGAGGATCTCGGCGATACCGATATCGCCGCTTCCGACGCGCGTGCGGTCGGCAATGCCATGCGGGTGGTTGCCAATCGGCTTCCCGGCCGCAGCCTGACGGTAACGCTCGGCGACCAGGCGGTGTTCGAAGCGGTCGTTGGTGCCTGCGGCCTTCCCGGCGGTTGGCAGAAGCGGTTGATTCACGCCTTCGGCGATCAGAAACATCTGCAAAAGCTGCTGGCCGAGCTTGCCGATCCTAAAGCCGCTGGCGTCTTCGGGCCCGAAGTCGAGCGACTGGCGATCAATGGCATGCTCGATGACGAGGCGCGGCTTGTCGCCCATATCGGCGAAACCATGGAGGCAACTGGCTATTCGACCAATGCCAGCCGCTCTCCGCAGGACATTGCCCGCCGGCTCAAGGAAAAGATGGAGCTGGCCAATACAAGGCTCGATCCGGAAACGCTGGACCTCGTGCGTGAATTCCTGGCGCTCGACATGCCGCTCGCAGAAGCGCCGGCCGCCCTTTTCCGCTTTGCCGAGAAGACCGGCCTGACGCTCGACGGCGCACTCTCGCGTTTCGACGCCCGGGTGGCAGCGCTTGCCGCTGTCGGTGCCGACGTCTCCGTCATTCGCTACCGCGCCGCCTTTGGCCGCCCGCTCGATTATTACACTGGTCTCGTCTTCGAAGTCGAAGTCGAGGGCACGCCGGCCGTGCTTGCCGGTGGCGGGCGCTTCGACCGGCTTCTGACCCTGTTGGGCGCGCAGGAGCATATCCCCGCCGTCGGCTTCTCGCTCTGGCTCGACCGGATCGAAGCGGCAATCGCTGCCAGCGGAGGTGCCGCATGACCATCACCATCGCTCTACCGTCCAAGGGGCGGATGAAGGACGACGCCTCGGCGATCTTCGAGCGCGCCGGCATGAAGATCGTCGCCGTTGGCAACGACCGCTCCTATCGCGGTCGCGTCGAAGGCTGGGATGATGTCGAGATCGCCTTCCTGTCCGCCTCCGAGATCTCGCGCGAACTCGGCAACGGCTCGATCGATTTCGGCGTTACGGGAGAGGACCTTGTGCGTGAGGGCCTTGCCAATGCCGACGCCCGCGTCGAATTCTGCGCCCGCCTCGGCTTCGGCCATGCCGACGTCGTCGTCGCCGTTCCGGAGATCTGGTACGACGTCGACACCATGGCCGATCTCGGCGACGTCGCCGCCGACTTCCGCGCCCGCCATGGCCGGCGCCTGGCGATCGCCACCAAATACTGGCGGCTGACGCAAAACCATTTCTCCGGCAGTCACGGCATCCAGCTCTACCGGATCGTCGAAAGCCTCGGCGCGACCGAGGGCGCGCCGGCGTCCGGCTCGGCCGATATCATCGTCGACATCACCTCGACCGGCTCGACCCTCGTTGCCAACCACCTGAAGATCCTGACCGACGGCGTCATCCTCCGGTCGGAAGCCTGCCTGGTGCGTGCCCGCAAGCCGGCGCATGATAGTGACCCGGTCGTCGGCCGCATTCTTTCGGCCGTGCGCGACGCGCTTTGAACTCTGAAACGCGCCGCGCCGGTATGCTTCCGGGCGGCGGCTATCAGCCTTTCGAGACGTGCACCCAGCCGCCGGTCTCGCCGGCGAGCACGCTCTGGTCGGCGGGCGCCGGGCGCTGCATGGCCTTGAACAGGGTTTCGGTCGCCGTCCAGTAGGGCACGTACCATTCGCGATCGATGTCCATCACCAGCACGCGGTCGTGCGTCGCATCGTAGGCGCCAATCGGCGAGACATGCGGGCCATCCCAGTCGCCGGTGACCACACCCTGGTTGAAGTAGACGACGATCATGTCGTTTGCCGACTTTTCGTTTTCGGCAAGCGCCTTGCGGAAGGCGTCGAGCGTGGCCTTCGCATCGGGACCGACATGGTTGGCGGAAACGGTCGCCTTGATGTCGAATGCCCTGAGGCTTGCATCCGTTTGCGCGACAAGCTCGGAGAAAAGAACGCCATCGCCGTCCTCCTTCGTCTGCTCGCGCCATTTGCGGCTGTCGACGGCTTCCAGCAATCCCTCCTGAGTGACCAGATTGTCTTGCGACCCGCCGGGCAGGCCGCGCAACGCGTTCGTCACCATTGCGAGCGAGGCAAGCGAACAAGCACTCGATGTCTGCTGTGGCACGTAGAAAGATGCCATCGCCCAATAGTCGGGGGCCGCCGACATCCGCAAATGGCCGTTGTCGACGGTAACCGGCACGGCCATGGGGCCTAACTTCGGCTTGTTCGTCTCCGCGGCGTGAAGCGGTTGGGCAAGCGCCATCAGGCTGATAAGGGCAAGCCACCGGGTTGACTTTTCTAGCATGTTTTCCTCGTTGATCGCCGCCCGCGAGCGCGGGCCGTATCGTCCTCGTCCGGACGAGGCGATTAACGCAGCGCAGTAAATTTTGCCTCACCGGCTGACAAATGCGCATGAATGACCTTATCTACGCGGCGCAAGCGGCGGGCGCCGCCTGCGCCGTTCGTTTCGAGGAGCATTTGATGGCCGATCTTTCCGCCTTTCCGATCACCAAGCGTTGGCCCGCGAAGAACCCTGGTATCGTCCAGCTTTATTCCTTGCCGACGCCGAACGGCGTGAAAATCTCGATTGCGCTTGAAGAACTGGGATTGCCCTATGAGCCGCATCGGATTTCCTTCGACACCAACGACCAGAAATCGGCCGAATTCCTGTCGCTCAATCCGAACGGACGCATTCCGGCGATCATCGACCCGAACGGCCCTGGCGGTAAGCCGATCGGCCTCTTCGAGTCCGGAGCCATCCTTCTCTATCTTGCGGAAAAGACAGGGAAACTTCTGCCTTCGGATGCGGCCGCTCGCTATGAGACGATCTGCTGGGTGATGTTCCAGATGGGCGGCGTCGGCCCGATGCTCGGGCAGTTCGGCCACTTCTTCAAATTCGCTGCCGACAAGGTCGCCAACAATTCTTATCCGGTCGAGCGCTACCGCGATGAATCGAAGCGGCTGCTGAGCGTTCTAGAGGGCAGGCTTCAGGGACGGCAATGGCTGATGGGTGAGGAGTATACCATCGCCGATATCGCCACCTATCCCTGGGTGGAGGGCGCGCGCCGGTTTTATGGTGGCGCCGACGAACTCGATTACAGGAGTTTCCCCAACGTGATGGCCTGGGTCGAGCGTGGTCTGGCGCGTCCTGCGGCGCAAAAGGGCATGGAAATCCCCGCCAAGGGGTGAGCGATCGGTGGGCATGGCCGTTCGTACGAGTTGACGAGGCTCGGGCGGAAAGGCTACGCCTTGTTGTACGGACGGATAAATGACGGGTGAGAGCGTGACCGGAAGGCTTGTTGTAATCGGTGGTGGTCAGGCCGCCTTTGCGTTGGTCGCCAAACTGCGGGCGTTGAAGGACGAAAGGCCGATCACCATCGTCGCGTCCGAGGCTAGTCTGCCCTATCAGCGTCCACCGTTGTCCAAGAAATTCCTGCTTCGCGAGATGAGCCTCGACCGGCTGCTCTATCGGCCTGAGGCTTGGTACGGCGAGCACAATGTCGACGTCAGGCTATCGACCACTGTAACGGAACTCGACCGCGTCGCCCGCCGCGTGACACTGAGCGACGGAACGTCGCTCGACTACGAGACCCTGGCATTTGCAACCGGCGCCACCCCACGCCGTTTGCCGGCGTCGGTCGGCGGCGACCTGGACGGTGTTTTCACAGTCCGCGATTTCAGGGATGCCGATCTCCTGGCCGAAGAGATGAAGCCCGGCAAGCGGGCGCTCGTCGTCGGCGGCGGCTATATTGGCCTCGAGGCTGCTGCGGTCGCGCGTACGCTCGGGCTCGAGGTGACGGTCATCGAGATGGCCGACCGCATCCTGCAACGCGTTGCGTCCGCCGCGACGTCGGGCATCGTTCGCGAAATTCATCGGTCGCGCGGTGTCGACGTCCGCGAGGCAACGGGCCTGAACCGGCTGATCGGCGAAAATGGCCGCGTGACCAGCGTCGAATTGTCCGATGGCTCGGTGCTGCCGGTCGATCTCGTCATCGTCGGCATCGGCGTCACCGCCAACGATCACCTGGCGCATGGCGCCGGCCTCGAAACCGCTGGCGGCATCGTTGTCGACAGCCATGGGCGGACC
The DNA here is from genome assembly GCF_058795755.1 of Ensifer sp. GW823-FHT05D09. NCBI lineage: Bacteria > Pseudomonadati > Pseudomonadota > Alphaproteobacteria > Hyphomicrobiales > Rhizobiaceae > Ensifer > Ensifer sp. GW823-FHT05D09. The sequence continues at coordinate 772,147 of NZ_JBXAIA010000001.1, forward strand.
GCCGACCCGGCGATTTTCGCAATGGGCGATTGCGCCGTTCAGCCCTGGGACAACACGCGTATCCGCCTGGAATCGGTGCAGAATGCCGTGGATCAGGCCGAGGCTGTTGCCGCCGTGATTGCCGGTGGGACGGAGCCCTATGCGCCAAAACCCTGGTTCTGGTCGGACCAGTATGACGTGAAACTGCAGATCGCCGGTTTTGGCCTCGGTCACGACGAAACCATCGTTCGCCCCGGCCAGCGCGAAGGCAGCGTATCGGTCTGGTATTTCCGCGAGGGAAAGCTCATCGCCGTCGACGCCATCAACGATGCCAAGGCCTATGTCACCGGCAAGAAGCTACTGGAAACGGGGATCCATCCGGACAGGGCCGTCATTGCCGATCCGCAGTCGGATCTGAAGGCGCTTTTGGCACAGGCCTAGCCGCACGACCGTCACGGTCTCATTGAGCCGGTTGAGATGCTCAACTACAAGGCGGTGGCGTTTCAACCTTCGTTAAGGACGAAAGCATCGTCCCGTTTCCAAACGGCGGTTGCGTGCCGACTTTCACCATTCCTTAAATGGCAGGACGCCAACAGAAGCGATGAACCGGAAGTGGGAATCCACTTTCGGACCAGAAGTTTCATTTAGGCGTTTGGCGATGTTCAAGGTTCTCACATGCCTCGTGGTCGAGCATGATCTCAAGCTGGTCGTGCTCGCTGCCCTGATCTGCTTCCTCTCAAGCTACGGTGCCGTGACCTTGCTGCAGCGAGGGCGTGCATCTGCAGGCAAGGCGAGGGCGATCTGGGCGGTAGCTGCCGGCATAGCCAGCGGCTTCGGCATCTGGGCAACCCACTTCATCGCGATGCTTGCCTATGATCCGGGCGTCGTGCTCGGCTATCAGATCGATCTGACGGCCCTGTCGCTGGCCGTCGCGGTCGTTCTGACGACGATGGCGCTTCTGATCGCCACCTATGCGCAGGGGGCTGTCTCCTGGATCGCCGGCGGTATCGTTCTCGGCTTCGGTGTGGCCTGCATGCATTTCCTCGGCATGGCAGCACTCGATGTTCCCGGTCGCATCCGCTGGGACTGGACGCTGGTATTTGCCTCGATCGTGGCCGGCTCGCTGTTCGATATCGGCGCACTGCGGACCATCGCGTTCGTCGGTCGACCGCTGAAGGCCAAGGTTCTGGCAACGCTGTTCATGACGCTCGGCATCGTCGCCTTGCACTTCACCGCCATGGGCGCCGTGACGATCGAGGCCGATTTTCTGCTGGCGCCGCCCCAAGGCATGATACAGCCGCATTTTCTGGCCTTCGTCATCGCCGGAACCGCCTTCTTCCTGCTGACGACGGTTTTGCTTGCCGCCGGCTTCGCACACCATGCCGAGCTTTCGGCCGCCGCTTCCGAACGCGAATTCGCCCGTTTCGTGCGCAGCGTCAAGGATTACGCCATCTACATGCTCGACGTGAAAGGCAACGTTGCGAGCTGGAATGCCGGAGCCGAAGCCAACAAGGGCTATACTGCCGACGAAATCATCGGCCTGAATTTCGCATGTTTCTATTCGCCTGAAGACCAGCGGGTAGGGCTGCCGCAGCGGGCACTCGACGAAGCCTGCGCCAACGGCAAGTTCGAGTGCGAAGGCTGGCGCTACCGCAAGGACGGCACCCGGTTCTGGGCGCATGTGGTGCTCGACCCGTTCCTGCACGACGATGGGACCCATGCGGGTTTCATCAAGATCGTCAAGGACATCACCAAGCAAAGGGCCGATGCGGATCACATCGCCGAAGTGAGCAAGAACCTCGACATCGCGCTCGAGAACATGTCGCAGGGCATCTGCCTCTTCGACAGCGGCGACCGTCTGTTGCTGTCCAATCGGCGCTGCCGCGAGATCTTCGGCTTCACTGAAACGCTCGCCGGAAAGGGACTGACGTTCCATCAGATTCTGGATGAGGTCTTTGCCCGGACATACTCCGATCCGGCAATCGCGCGGGCCAAGTCCGACGAACTCTATCAGAAGCATCGCGTCGATATGGTCGGCAAGGGCGGTGGCGACATCGTCGAAAAGCTGCCCAATGGACGCTCGATCCTGACCAAGCACCGCACCCTTGCCGATGGCGGCTGGGTCAGCACGTACGAGGACATCACCGAGCGCCTCGACAGCGAGGAACAGATTTCGTTCCTTGCCCGCCACGACAGCCTGACTGGCCTTCCGAACCGCTTGCAGTTCAGCAGCTACCTCGAAGAAGAACTCGGCGCGGCTGCCTGGTTCTCACGCAAGGTTGCCGTCATCGGCCTCGACCTCAACAAGTTCAAGGAAGTGAACGACCTGCACGGCCATGCCGCCGGCGACTTTGTGCTTGTCACGATCGCACAGCGAATGAAGTCGCTGCTCCAGGAGGGCGAATTCGTGGCGCGCTTCGGCGGCGACGAGTTTGCTGCCGTCAAGCGCTTCGAGGAACTGTCGGAGCTCAACGACTTCGTCCGTCGCATCGAAAAGAGCCTGCATGAGGAAATGCGCTTCGGCGATTTCGAGTTGAAGTCCGGTGGTAGCATGGGTGTCGCCATCTATCCGCAGGACGCCGAGACGGCGGAAACGCTGATCAACAATGCCGACCTTGCGATGTACCGCGCCAAGGCGGCGCTCAACCAGACCGTCTGCTTCTACGAGGTGTCGATGGATGAGGCGGCGCGCCAAAGGCGCAGCCTTGCCAACGATCTGTGGGATGCGATCGAGAAGAGGCAGCTGGCACTGCATTATCAGGTGCAGAAGTCAGTGATGTCAGGCGACGTCATCGGTTATGAAGTGCTGTTGCGCTGGAACCATCCGGAGCGCGGCATGGTGCCACCGAACGAGTTCATTCCGCTTGCAGAAGAGTGCGGCGCGATCCTGCCGATCGGCGAATGGGTTCTGCGCGAGGCCTGCCGTGAAGCGGCAGGATGGCAAAGTGCCCACAAGATCGCCGTCAATCTCTCACCGGTCCAGCTCGCCAACGGCGACATTGTCAGCCTGGTGGAAGCGGTTCTTTCCGAGACCGGCCTCGACCCGAAGCGGCTCGAACTCGAGATCACCGAATCGACGATCATCGACGACAAGGAGCGTGCGCTGCTCACCCTGCGCCAGATCAAGGAACTGGGTGTCACGATCGCGATCGACGACTTCGGCACAGGCTATTCGTCGCTCGAGACGCTGAGGGCCTTCCCGTTTGACAAGATCAAGCTCGACAAGAGCTTCATGTGGGAAGTCGAGGCAAGCCCGCAGGCAAAGGCAATTGTCCGTGCCATCCTCGCGCTCGGACAGAGCCTCTCCGTTCCTGTTCTGGCCGAAGGCGTCGAGACACAGACGCAGCTCGACATCCTGCAGGCGGAAGGCTGTGACGAAGCGCAAGGCTACCTGCTCGGCCGGCCGGCGCCGATCTCAAGCCTCGTTTCCGGCAAGTCCAAGGTCGCGGCGGCCTGAGGAGGCGCCATTGCGCCTTACCCTCGGGGATGCCGCTCCCGCGGTTGCCAAACCGTGCGAAAATGACGAGGCGCGCCTACTGGCGCAGCAGAGCCTTGCCGGCGCCTTCGACGAGGAAGCGTGGAAAGAAGAAGATGCCGTGGATCGTGCCTGAGTAGCGCTCCTCGAGGCCGGAGGATTCGCCGATACAGAACACCGGCTGCTTGTGGCCGGTTTCGAGGCTGATCGTCGTGGAAAAGCAGAACGACGAGCAACTGGTTGCCGCCTGCTCGAAAAGCTCGAGCACGTGATTGCGGTCGGCGGGGTCGTAGCAGCGAACGAAGTTGAGCAGCCCGCACTCGCTCTCGTTGAGACCATGGATCGCGGACGCCTTTTCGCCGAGCCGGAACAGGCCCGTCGACAGATCGCCCGACCAGCCCTCGGACACACAGAACTGTTCCAGGAATTCCTGATGCGGAAGTCCGGAATGCATCTGTCCCGGGACACCGAGGGGAACTGAATTTGTTCTCGTGATCTTAAACACGGTCTACCCCAGCACGGCCCCTGGCGAATAGTTTCGTTCGACCAGGCGGGCACATCCCCACTATACAACCCTCGCCAACCATCAACCCATAGGAAGAAGAACACGCACGATAAGTCGTTTGCGTCTTTCTGTACGGAAAGGTCACCAAACTGTGACGTAGCTCGCCAAGCGAAATGATTTCGCAGGAAAGGCCGGCTTAATTTGCGATTAAATACTTATATGCTTTGCGTGATATTCTCAAAGAGAGCTTGGACACACAGTTAATATGAAAAGTTTGAGCTATTTTTCGCTCTCTTTAGGCCCGCCATCCAGTCTCTCGTGAATCTCTGTCCACTTGGGGCGTTGTTATAGTTCGTTTTTTTTCGACTTCAACGCTTTTTTAGTGCCGCTACAGCCGCCGGGTAATTTTTCGTGCGGACAGCTTAGGCGTGCGCATCCGATGCAGCCCGCGGATTGCCCGCAAAACAAGAAAGGGCGACCCGAGGGTCGCCCTTTCCGATCCGGATGGATCATCGTGGATCTGCTTGAACAGGTCCGCGACAGAGCTTTCGCCCTATCACATCATGTCCATGCCGCCCGTTCAGCACGCTTGACGCGCTGAACCGCTCTTAGTGCATGGCGAAGCTTTATGGACAGTGCTGCGATTGGGCTGGCGCCCTATCACATCATGTCCATGCCGCCCATGCCGCCCATGCCGCCCGGCATTGCCGGAGCGTCCTTCTTCGGCAGTTCGGCAATCATGGCTTCCGTCGTGACGAGGAGGCCAGCAACCGAAGCTGCGTCCTGAAGGGCGGTGCGAACGACCTTGACCGGGTCGATGATGCCCATGGCAATCATGTCGCCGTATTCGCCGGTCTGGGCGTTGTAGCCGAAGTTGTCCTGGTCCTTGTCGAGGATCTTGCCGACAACGATCGATGCTTCGTCACCAGCGTTCTCAGCGATCTGGCGAGCCGGAGCCTGCAGAGCGCGACGAACGATGTTGATGCCGGCTTCCTGGTCGTCGTTCACACCCTTGACAGTGATCTTGACGGAGGAACGCAGCAGGGCAACGCCGCCGCCCGGTACGATGCCTTCCTGAACAGCAGCGCGCGTCGCGTTGAGGGCGTCGTCGATGCGGTCCTTCTTTTCCTTCACTTCAACTTCCGTCGAGCCGCCAACGCGGATCACGGCAACGCCGCCAGCGAGCTTGGCAAGACGTTCCTGCAGCTTCTCGCGGTCGTAGTCGGAGGTGGTGTCTTCGATCTGAGCCTTGATCTGGGCAACGCGGCCTTCGATGTCGCTCTTCTGGCCGGCACCATCGACGATCGTGGTGTTTTCCTTGGAGATCGAAACCTTCTTCGCACGGCCAAGCATGTCGAGCGTGACGCTTTCGAGCTTGATGCCGAGGTCTTCCGAGATCACGGTACCACCGGTCAGGATGGCGATGTCTTCGAGCATGGCCTTGCGGCGATCGCCGAAGCCCGGAGCCTTGACGGCAGCAATCTTCAGGCCGCCGCGCAGCTTGTTGACGACGAGCGTTGCAAGAGCTTCGCCTTCGACGTCTTCAGCGATGATCAGGAGCGGCTTGCCGGTCTGAACGACAGCTTCGAGAACCGGGAGCATGGCCTGGAGGTTCGAGAGCTTCTTCTCGTGGAGGAGAACGAAGACGTCGTCGAGGTCAGCGACCATCTTTTCCGGGTTGGTGACGAAGTAGGGGCTCAGGTAGCCGCGGTCGAACTGCATGCCTTCGACGACTTCGAGTTCGGTTTCGGCGGTCTTGGCTTCTTCAACCGTGATGACGCCTTCGTTGCCGACCTTCTGCATCGCTTCTGCGATGTCGAGACCGATCTGACGCTCACCGTTGGCCGAAATCGTGCCGACCTGTGCAACTTCTTCCGAAGTGTTGATCTTCTTGGCCTTGGCCTGGAGATCCTTGACGACTTCGCCGACAGCGAGGTCGATGCCGCGCTTCAGGTCCATCGGGTTCATGCCGGCAGCAACTGCCTTGGCGCCTTCGCGAACGATCGCCTGGGCGAGAACCGTTGCAGTCGTGGTGCCGTCGCCGGCGATGTCGTTGGTCTTCGAAGCAACTTCGCGGACCATCTGGGCGCCCATGTTTTCGAACTTGTCTTCGAGTTCGATTTCCTTGGCGACCGATACACCGTCCTTGGTGATGCGCGGAGCGCCGAAGGACTTGTCGATTATGACGTTACGACCCTTCGGGCCGAGCGTGACCTTTACGGCGTCAGCGAGGATGTCCACGCCACGCAGCATCTTTTCGCGCGCGGTGCGGCCGAATTTAATTTCTTTTGCAGCCATTTGAGAAAACTCCCGGGCTCATTGCCCATTGGTTGTCATGGAAAGGTGTGGACGACGGCTGATCAGCCGATGATGCCCATGATGTCGGCTTCCTTCATGATGAGAAGGTCTTCGCCGTTGATCTTGACTTCGGTGCCCGACCACTTGCCGAACAGAACGCGGTCGCCAGCCTTGACGTCGAGCGCGACAACCTTGCCGCTTTCGTCACGGGCGCCCGAGCCAACAGCGACGATTTCGCCTTCCTGCGGCTTTTCCTTTGCGGTGTCCGGAATGATGATGCCGCCCTTTGTCTTTTCCTCAGACTCGACGCGGCGGACGACAACGCGGTCGTGCAGCGGGCGGAAATTGGTGCTTGCCATTAGTCTAATCCCTCGATCAAATGACATTACGGATCGCTCATCGACCCGATGGATGGGTGTTAGCACTCTCATTTGTCGAGTGCTAGCGAGGCCGAGATAAGGCTGGGTCCGAGGCGAGTCAAGGATTGGCCGTTCAAAAAATTTCAGGCGACATGGTTATCGGCGGCGCAGGAAAGGCAACGAACGGCGGCCGAGCCGGAAGGTTGGCTTGCATACGGCATGAAGCAGTCGGAATTTGGGCAGGCCGGTCCAGGAGGCTTTGCCAGGCACCGAGGTTCGGTCCGGTGGCCTTCGCGATGCTTTGGATCAGCGATTTCTGGTTGTTGTGAAGCAGTTCGCATTCGATGTCTGGCGGGCTGCGAGCGGCCTTCTCCGCGCGAGCGGCGATCGCGTGTCGAATCCTTGGGAATGGCAGCGTTTTTCGTGATGCGAGGCTTGTATTCTCGGCCCTTCCTTGCCATGCAAGCCGGAAACCGAGTTTGCAGGAAGCCCGCATGGCCGCAAGGATCAACAGTTTTCGGGAAATCGCAGGGCGCTATGACGTCGTGCTCTGTGACGTCTGGGGTGTTCTCCACAATGGCGTTCAGGCGTTTGCGTCCGCATGCGAAGCCCTGGCGGAGGCGCGTGCGGCCGGGCTGACGGTCGTGCTCATCACCAACTCGCCGAGGCCCAGCCCAGGCGTCAAGGTGCAGATCCGCGGACTTGGCGTTCCCGATGAAGCCTATGACCGCATCGTCACGTCGGGCGATGTGACGCGCGCGTTGATCGCCGCTGCCGACAAGAAGATCTTCTTCATCGGCGCCGAACGCGATCTGCCGCTGCTCGAAGGGCTCGGTACAGAGATCGTCTCGTCGGAAGATGCCAAGACCGTCGTCTGCGCCGGCTTCTATGATGACGAGACCGAAACGCCGGAACACTACCGTGCGACGCTGACCGGCCTTGCCAAGCGCAAGATCCCCTTCATCTGCGCCAATCCTGATCTGGTGGTCGAGCGCGGACATCGGCTGATCCCCTGCGCCGGCGCCATTGCCAAGCTCTATGAAGAACTGGGCGGCGAAGCCCGCATCGCCGGAAAGCCGTACATCGCCATCTATCGCGCGGCTCTGACGGAGGCGAAGGCCGTTCGCGGCGGGCTCGATCTGACGCGTGTCATTGCCATCGGCGACGGCATGCCGACCGATGTCAAGGGCGCCCAGGATGCTGGCTTCGACCTGCTCTACATCAGTGCCGGCATTCACGCGCAGGAATATATGAACGAAAGCCGGACCGACGAGGCGAAGCTTGCAGCCTTCCTGAAAAAGGAAGGCGCCTCGCCGAAATGGTGGATGCCCAGGCTCGCCTGACGGGAAGATTGAGATGACGGTTTTTCATCGCAACGAAACCCGCGACCCGCTGCCCGAGCGTCTGCGCGGCGGCGTTGTCGCCATCGGCAATTTTGATGGCGTGCATCGCGGCCACCAATCGGTGCTGGAACGGGCGCTGGAAGAGGCGAAGGCCCGCGGCGTGCCCGCGCTGGTGTTGACCTTCGAGCCGCATCCGCGCACCGTCTTTCGGCCGGATACGCCGGTTTTCCGGCTGACGCCCGCGCCGCTCAAAGCCCGTATCCTTGAAGGCATGGGGTTCGGTGCCGTCATCGAGTATCCGTTCGACCGCACCTTCTCCGAGCTCTCCGCGTCCGATTTCATCCATCGGGTCCTCCTGGAATGGCTGCATGCCTCGCATGTGGTTACCGGCTTCGATTTCCATTTCGGCAAGGGCCGTGAAGGCGGTCCCGCCTTCCTGATGGCTGCGGGCGGCGACAATGGTTTTGGCGTCACGCTGGTCGATGCCTTCCGCGACGAGAACGCCTCGGTGATCTCCTCGAGCTTCATCCGCTCGCTGCTCGGGCAGGGTGACGTTTCCCATGCGGCCGGTCTGCTCGGCTATCGCTACACGGTCGAGGCGGAGGTGATCGACGGCAAGAAGCTCGGACGGACCCTCGGCTATCCCACGGCCAACATGCGGTTGCCACCCGAGGTCGAGCTTAGGGCTGGCATCTATGCCGTGCGCTTCCGTAGGGCCCACGGCTCGCTTCATGACGGCGTTGCCAGCTTCGGCCGGCGCCCCACCGTCGACAGTGACGGCGAAGCGTTGCTCGAGACCTTCGTCTTCGACTTCTCCGGTGACCTCTATGGCGAAATCTGTTCGGTTTCGTTCTTTGGTCACCTGCGCGACGAACTGAAGTTCGACGGGCTCGATCCGTTGGTGGCGCAGATCCGGCAGGACGAGGAAGAGGCCAGGGCGTTGCTCTCCGGCGTTGCGCCCTTGAGCGACATCGATCGTCGGATCAACTTTGCTTGAAAGAAATCCGCCGTGCCGAAGCGGCGGACCTTTTCAAAAGGCCGAAAACGCCTTAAACAACCGGCCACCATGACCCGGCACCGTCGACTGACCATCGATCAGCGAATTATTGGCCCGGCTTTCCGCGCGCTCTAGGCCGCCGGAAGGTCCGGGATTTTGGCGTTTCAAACGCCCCAGTCATCTCTAGAGCGCCGCGCGTCTCCTGGGCGCGCCAAGTCGCTCTAACACTTTGAAGCTGCGCATGATCCTTTCCGAAGATCGATCCCGATTTCCGGGTCATGCGCCAGATACCACCCTTTCGCATGCGCGATGATCCGCGCGGAAAAGATGATTGCAAAGACCATGACAGAGACCGCTGAGAAGATCGACTATTCCTCCACCCTCTACCTGCCGCAGACGGAGTTTCCGATGCGCGCCGGCCTGCCGCAGAAGGAGCCGGAAACGGTTGCCCGCTGGCAGAAGATGGGCCTCTACAAGAAGCTGCGTGCCTCGGCCGCCGGTCGCGAGAAATTCGTGCTGCACGACGGCCCTCCCTATGCCAACGGCAACATCCATATCGGCCACGCGCTGAACAAGATCCTCAAGGACGTCATCAACCGTTCGTTCCAGATGCGCGGTTTCGATGCCAATTACGTGCCCGGCTGGGACTGCCACGGCCTTCCGATCGAATGGAAGATCGAGGAAAAGTATCGCGAGAAGGGCCAGAACAAGGACGAGGTCCCGGTCAACGAATTCCGCAGGGAATGCCGCGACTTTGCCGCTGGCTGGATCCAGATCCAGGCGGAAGAGTTCAAGCGTCTCGGTATCGAGGGCGACTTCGACAATCCCTACACCACGATGAACTTCCACGCGGAAGCCCGCATCGCCGGCGAACTGATGAAGATCGCCAAGATGGGCCAGCTCTATCGCGGCTCCAAGCCGGTGATGTGGTCGGTCGTCGAACGCACGGCGCTCGCCGAAGCCGAAGTCGAGTATGCCGACGTCGAGAGCGACATGATCTGGGTGAAGTTCCCGGTCACTGAAGGTGCGGCAGATCTGGCCGGCACCTTCGTCGTGATCTGGACGACCACGCCCTGGACCATCCCCGGCAACCGCGCGATCGCCTTCTCCTCGCGTTACGCCTACGGCCTCTATGAGGTTGCGACCGCCGAAAACGACTTCGGTCCGCAGCCGGGCGAGAAGTTGATCTTCGCCAAGCGCCTGGCCGACGAGTCTGCCGCCAAGGCCAAGCTCACCTTCAATTTCGTCCGTGATATCGAAGGCGTCGAACTGGCGGCTGTCACCTGCGCGCATCCGCTGCATGGCCTGGGTGGCGGTTACGCATTCAAGGTGCCGCTGCTCGACGGCGACCATGTCACCGACGATGCCGGCACCGGCTTCGTGCACACGGCACCCAGCCACGGCCGCGAGGACTTTGACGCCTGGATGGATAACGCTCGCGCGCTCGAAGCACGCGGCATCTCCTCGGCAATCCCCTTCACCGTCGACGACGCCGGCTACTTCACCGCCGACGCCCACGGCTTCGGCCCGGACGCCGAAGGCGGTGCCGGTCGCGTGCTCGACGACAAGGGCAAGAAGGGCGACGCCAATGATCGCGTCATCAAGGCGCTCATCGGCCGTCACGCTCTGTTTGCGCGTGGCCGCCTGAAGCACTCCTACCCGCATTCCTGGCGCTCCAAGAAGCCGGTGATCTTCCGCAACACGCCGCAATGGTTCGTCTACATGGACAAGGGCTTCGGCGACGGCACGACGCTGCGTTCGCGCGCGCTGTCTGCCATCGATGACACCCGCTTCGTGCCGGGTGCCGGCCAGAACCGCCTGCGGGCGATGATCGAGGGACGTCCGGACTGGGTGCTGTCGCGCCAGCGCGCCTGGGGCGTGCCGATCGCGATCTTTGCCGACGACCAGGGCGAAATCCTCGTCGACGAAGCGGTCAACGCCCGCATCCTCGAAGCCTTCGAGCAGGAAGGTGCGGACGCCTGGTTCGCTGATGGTGCCAAGGACCGCTTCCTCGGCAACGACCATGACCACGAAAAGTGGCACCAGGTCATGGACATTCTCGACGTCTGGTTTGACTCGGGCTCGACCCACACCTTCACGCTCGAAGATCGTCCGGATCTGAAGTGGCCGGCCGACGTCTACCTCGAAGGCTCCGACCAGCATCGCGGCTGGTTCCACTCGTCGCTGCTCGAATCCTGCGCGACGCGTGGTCGTGCGCCCTACAACGCCGTTGTCACCCATGGCTTCACCATGGACGAGAAGGGCGAGAAGATGTCGAAGTCGAAGGGCAACACGGTCACACCGCAAGAGGTGATGAAGGATGCCGGCGCCGACATCCTGCGTCTCTGGGTGATGACCACGGACTACTGGGAAGACCAGCGTCTCGGCAAGACGATCATTCAGACCAACATCGACGCCTATCGCAAGCTGCGCAACACCATCCGCTGGATGCTGGGCACGCTGGCGCACGACCAGGGCGAGGAGATCGCCTACGCCGAACTGCCCGAGCTGGAAAAGCTGATGCTGCACCGCCTGGCCGAGCTCGATCGGGTCGTTCGCGAAGGCTACGATGCTTTCGACTTCAAGCGGATCGCCCGCTCGCTGATCGATTTCTCGAACGTCGAGCTTTCCGCCTTCTATTTCGACGTGCGCAAGGACGCGCTCTATTGCGACGCACCCTCGAGCCTTCGCCGCCGCTCGGCGCTCGCCGTCATCCGCAAGCTGTTCGATAGCCTCGTGCTGTGGCTGGCGCCGATGCTGCCATTCACCTGCGAAGAAGCCTGGCTGTCGCGCAAGCCCGATGCGGTTTCGGTTCATCTCGAGCAGTTCCCGGCGATCCCGGCGGAATGGAAGAACGACGCTCTCGAGGCGAAGTGGGAAAAGATCCGCGCTGTCCGCACCGTCGTCACGGGTGCGCTGGAAATCGAACGTCGCGAAAAGCGCATCGGTTCGTCGCTTGAGGCGGCTCCCGTCGTCTACATCGCCGACCCGGAGCTGTTGAAGGCGCTCGAAGGCGAAGATTTCGCCGAGATCTGCATCACCTCGTCAATCACGGTGGAAGTGGGCGAGGGCCCTGCCGACGCCTTCCGTCTGCCTGAGGTCGCCAAGGTCAGCGTCCTGCCGAAGTCGGCCGTCGGCCGCAAGTGCGCCCGCTCCTGGCGGATCACGACCGATGTCGGTTCGGACGCACTCTACCCTGAGGTGTCTGCCCGTGATGCTGCCGCACTTCGGGAACTTGGCTTCAAGGCTTAAGGGATCATTTACCGGATGAATTGCGCTTACTGCATTCATCCGGTAAAACCTGCCCGAAATTTGGCGGATTTCTCCGCCATGGGCGCTGAGTGGCCGCGCAGGTGACGGTGGCCGGCTGGAAGGAATCTCATGGAAATGACGCGAGAGTTGCGACTGTTTGCTAGCGTTGCCGCCATCATGGCGAGCGGCCTGGTGCTTTCCGGCTGCATCGGCGGCCCGACCTACGGCACCGACAAGACCGCCGGCGAGCAGCTGATGGACGATCTCGGAAGCGCTGTGAGCATTGCTCCCAAGAGCGGTGCTCCGGTCAAGTATCAGCCCCGCCCTGGCTTGGTGCTGCCGCCGTCCGGCCAGCAGACGGCCCTCGTGGAGCCGCAGAAATCGCTTGCCACCCGCGAAGCTAACCCGGAGTGGGTCGAGTCTCCAGAAGAAGCACGCAACCGCCTGCGCGAAGAAGCCGACGCCAACAAGAATAACCCGAACTATGTTTCGCCGCTCGCCAAGGCCAGCGCCAATGGTCGCCGTCTTTCGGCCAAGGAGCAGCAGGAAGCTTATCGCGAGGCCCGCAAGATCGAGATGGGCGCCTATTCCGACAAGCGCCGATTCCTGAGCGACCCGCCGCTTGATTACCGGCGTCTGCCGGAAGGCGCGGAGACCGATCTGGGTGAGCCGGAGAAGACCAAGGAACGCCGTCGCAAGAAGGAAGCCCAGGTCAAGGATTCCGGCAGCAAGTGGTACTGGCCCTTCTAAGCCATGACGATCAGCATTCGCGACGCCCGCCCGGAAGACGCCGAAACCATTCTGCGCTTCATCACCGAACTTGCCATCTACGAGAAGGAACCGGACGCGGTCGAAGCGACGGTCGAATTGATACAGGCCTCGCTTTTTGGTCCAGGTGCGCTCACCCGCGCAGTGATCTGCGAGAAGGACGGTAAGCCGGCCGGTTTCGCCATGTGGTTCTACAACTATTCCACCTGGCAGGCCCGCAAGGGGCTCTATCTCGAAGACCTGTATGTCACACCGGATTGCCGCGGCTCCGGCGCCGGCAAGATGCTTTTGAAGCATCTCGCCAAGATCGCCGTCGAGGAAGGGTGTGGCCGCTTCGAGTGGAGCGTTCTCGATTGGAACGAGCCGGCAATCCGCGTTTACGAGGCTGTTGGCGCCGAGCCGATGTCGGAGTGGACGCGTTATCGGCTCGCAGGCCCGGCACTGGAGTCCTTTGCAGCCGGCTGAGAGGTTCGCTCGCCTCAGCGTTTCCCTGCAAAGAAATCCCTGAGAATGTCCGCGGCTTCGCGCTCTGCCAGCCCGGAATAGACGTCGGGGACGTGATGGCATGTCGGCGAGCCATAAAAGCGCACGCCGCTGTCGACAGCACCGCCCTTGGGGTCTTCGGCGCCATAATAGAGGCGACGGATGCGGGCAAAGGAGATTGCCGCCGCGCACATCGTACATGGCTCCAGGGTGACATAGAGGTCGGCGCCGGACAGCCGCTCATCGTCGAGCACGATGGATGCTTCGCGGATGGCAACGACCTCGGCATGGGCGGTTACATCGTTGAGTTCCCGGGTCCGATTTCCGGCGCGCGCGATGATCTCGCCATCGAAAACGATGACGGCGCCGATCGGCACTTCGCCGCGCTGGCCCGCTTTTTTGGCCTCTTCGAGGGCCGCATCCATGAAGCGTGTCGTATCAGCCATCGCTCAAACAATAATTTCTCTTAACCCACGGGCTTTGACCTGATAGGACAGCCGCAAAAGGCAGGCAACACAAATGACATCCAAAGACAAGCCCACACGGCCTGGCGGCAAGCCCGCCGGCCGGGACAAGAAACCTCACTTCGCTGGCAAGAAGGCGGCAGCGCCTCAGGCCGGAGCTTCGCGTCCGCCCAAGGCTGCTCCGAAGACCGCCGCCGCAAGCGCCGACGAACCGCAGCGCATCTCCAAGATCCTGGCGCGCGCCGGCGTAGCGTCCCGCCGCGATATCGAGCGCATGATCATGGAAGGTCGGGTCAGTCTCAACGGGGTTGTCCTCGACACACCCGTCGTCAATGCGACGCTTGCCGACCATATCGAAGTCGACGGCAATCCGATCCGCGGCATCGAGCGTACACGCCTGTGGCTCTACCACAAGCCGGCCGGACTGGTGACCACCAATGCCGATCCGGAAGGCCGCCCGACGGTCTTTGACAATTTGCCGGACGAGTTGCCGCGCGTGCTGTCGATCGGCCGCCTCGACATCAATACCGAAGGCCTGTTGCTGCTGACGAATGACGGCGGACTTGCCCGCGTGCTCGAACTTCCCTCGACCGGTTGGCTGCGCCGCTATCGCGTGCGCGCCCATGGCGAAATCGACCAGGACGAACTGGACAAGCTGAAGGACGGCATTGCCGTCGACGGCGTGCTTTACGGCGGCATCGAAGCGACCCTCGACCGTGTGCAGGGTTCCAATGTCTGGATCACGATGGGCCTGCGCGAAGGCAAGAACCGCGAAATCAAGAACGTGCTCGGCGCGCTCGGCCTCGACGTCAATCGCCTCATTCGCATCTCCTACGGCCCGTTCCAGCTCGGCGAATTGCCCGAAGGACACGTGCAGGAAATCCGTGGTCGGACGCTGCGTGACCAGCTCGGACCTCGCCTGATCGAAGACGCCAAGGCGAACTTCGACGCGCCGCTCTATAATGATCCGTCCGCAACCGTTGCGAACGAAGCGTCGGAAAGCGAAGCCTCCGACACGCGCAAGCCCGAACGTGCCAATCGCTGGGAAAAGCCGGAAGACAAGCGTGAGCGCGCGCTTTCGAAGCTCGACACCCGTCGTGACGACCGCCGCGACGGTGGCCGCGGCAAGGATGCGCCCCGTGGCAAGGGTGGCCCGCGCGACGACCGTAGCGACCCCAAGTTCGAAGACCGGCCGAAGCGTACCCCGGCGCAGCGCGCCCGCACGGCCAATGTCTGGATGGCGCCCGGCGCGCGTCCGCTGGCCGAGAAGAAGCCGAAATCGGCGGAAGGCGATGCTTCGGCAAAGCCGGCCCGTCGCGAGCGCCCCGAAGGCGCCCCGAACACCAAGCGCTATGGCCGGACCAAGGACGGCTTTGCAACGAAGTCGTCAGGCAAGTTCGACCCCGACCGCAAGGGCGGTGCGCCCAGGGACTTTGACCGTCCTGCGTCCTCCGCACCGGTCAAACGCCGGGACGAAGAGGGCGAGTGGATCAGCGCCAGCGAACCCGCACGTCGCGGCAAGGATGAAGGCCGCGATGGCGGTTTCGGCCGACGCAAGTCGGGCGACGCCGGCGACCGCAGGTCGCGCGACCACGGTGACCGTCCTGCCCGCCGCGAAGGCGGAGACCGGCCGGCCCGTTCCGAAGGCGGCCCGCGCAACTTCTCCGACAAGCCGCGGTTCCCACGCGCCGACGGCGACCGCCCAGCGCGTCGCGAAGGTGGCGACCGCCCGCGTGGCGATCGGCCGGCTCGCGCCGAAGGCGGCCCGCGCAGTTATTCCGACAAGCCGAGGGCTCCGCGCGCCGAGGGCGACCGTCCGCCGCGCCGCGAGGGGGGCGACCGCCCGTTTGGTGATCGGCCGGCCCGCGCCGAAGGTGGCCCGCGCAGCTATTCCGACAAGCCGAGAGCCCCGCGCGCCGAGGGCGATCGTCCGCCGCGCCGCGAAGGCGGTGACCGGCCGTTCGGCGACAAGCCCCGCGGCAAGTCCTTCGGTGGCAAACCGTCCGGCGGCAAGTCTTTTGGCGAACGCTCCGGCGGTCCGCGTGGCGGTAAGCCCGGTGGCGGCAAGCCGGCTGGCGGCGGCCGTCCTGGTGGCGGTGGACGTCCGGCTGGTGGCAAGCCGCGTGGCAGAGGAAACTAAGCGGTCGTGCGCATTGTCGGCGGAGAGTTCCGTGGCCGCAGTCTGGCCACGCCCAAGTCGAATGATATCCGCCCGACGACCGATCGGACGCGCGAGAGCCTGTTCAACATCCTGAGCCATTCCCATCCGGAGGCTCTCGATGGCACCCGTGTGCTGGACCTCTTTGCCGGCACCGGCGCCGTCGGGCTCGAAGCCCTGTCGCGGGGGTGCCGCCAGGCGCTCTTCGTCGAGCAGGGCGTCGAGGGAAGAGGCCTCCTGCAGAACAATATCGAGGCGTTCGGCCTTCAGGGTCGTGCCAAGGTCTTCCGCAGGGATGCGACCAGCCTCGGTTCCGTCGGCACGATGGAGCCGTTCCACCTGGTTTTTGCCGATCCGCCCTATGCAAAGGGGCTGGGAGAAAAGGCGCTGGAATCGGCGGCTCTCGGCAACTGGCTGGTTCCGGATGCTTTGGTGGTGCTGGAGGAACGTGCAGACGTTCAGCCGGCGCCAACAGCCGTTTTCGAGCGGCTGGACGTCAGGGTATTCGGCGACACACGCATGCACTTCTACCGCTTCCGTGGCGTCTGACGTCACACTTTTGATTCGCTTGCACAGTTAGACTGCCGATTGAACTGAGGCGCACGTCGATGAAGCAGGACGTATCCACCGTGAATGTTTCGCCGGCCAGCGCGAGCGAGCCGTCGGTCGCGCTGGCGCTCGGTGGCGGCGGTGCCCGCGGGCTCGCCCATATCCATGTTATCGAGGCTTTCGACGAGTTGGGCATCCGCCCTGTTGTTATCGCCGGTTCGTCGATCGGCGCCATCATGGGTGCCGGCATGGCGGCGGGCGTTAGCGGCAAAGAAATCCGCGAGCACACGCTGGCGACGGTTGGCCACCGCCGCGAAATCGTCAATCGCTTGTGGCAGTTGCGACCGGCAACTTGGTCGGAAGCGATGACCAACGGTTTCCGTTTCGGACAGTTCAACGTCGAGCGTGTCTTGAAGGCGTTCCTGCCTGAAGCCATCCCGGCGACGTTTTCGGAATTGGACGTGCCGCTCAAGGTCGTCGTCACCGACTATTACGGCCAGACGGAGCACGTTTGCGAGACGGGCGATCTGCAGAAGGCTCTGGCCGCATCGGCGGCGCTGCCTGCGGTCTTCATGCCGGTGAAGATCGAAGGACGGGTGATGATCGATGGCGGTATCTACAACCCCATTCCCTTCGATCATCTGCGCGGCCTTGCCGAGATCGTCGTCGGCGTCGACGTCGTCGGCGGCCCGGACGGTGACGGCAAGACGATCCCGAGCCGTATCGACAGCCTGTTCGGGGCGAGCCAGCTGATGATGCAGTCGATCATTGCGATGAAGCTGAAGGAGGGCGCGCCGGATATCCTGCTGCGGCCCGATGTCGGCCGCTACCGGGTGATGGATTTTCTGCGCGCAAAAGAGATCCTGGCGGCGACCGCTGGCATCAAGGACCAGTTCAAGCGCACGCTTGAAGAGCGAATGAAGGTGGTGAGCGTCTCCGGCTGAGGCCGCTGCACCGCTTCAGTACTGACACGCACGGTTCCGGACCGTGAACCGCGTCTCGCTTTTCCTGGAAATGCTCCTATGCACTTTCCCGCAGATCGGCAGGCAGCCCCGGCAGGATGCTCTCGCCGGTTTCCGAGGAATGATCGACATCGCGCTTGGGCTTGACCAGCGGTTCGGGACGCACGGGCTGCGAATGCAGCATGTCGCGGCCGGCGGTAATGCCTTCGGCCTCCTGCAGAACGAGACGCGCTTCGTCGCGCCTGCGGATATCGTCCATGATGGCGAGCGCTTCGTCGTTGCCGACGCCCAGTGCCTCCAGCGTCTTTCGGCCGAACAGCAGGCCGGACTCGAAGGTCTCGCGCAGTTCGTAGTCGACGCCCTTTGCCCGCAGTTCAAGGGTGTGCAGCCGGTCATAGGAACGGGCGAAGATACGGGCGTCCGGATATTCAGCCTGCACCAGATCGACGATCCGGTCGGTCGTTTCCTTCTTCTGGGTGCAGATGGCGATGAGTTTTGCCCGCTCGATGCCGGCGGCGCGCAGCACGTCGAGCCGGTGGCCGTCACCGAAGTAGATCCGGAAGCCGAAGGTCGCCGCCTGGCGAACACGGGCGGCGGAGTGATCGATGATCGTCACGTCACGACCGCCGGCCAGCAGGATCTGGGCTGCGATCTGGCCGAAGCGCGAAAAGCCGATCATCAGAACGTCGGCGTCGGCACCTTCGAAATCTTCTTCCATTTCGTCGACCATTTCGTCCTGTTCGCGCATCAGCCGCGGCGCAAGCATGGAGGCGATCGGCGTCAGCGCCATCGACAGCGTGACGATGGCAACGAGCAGCGAGGCGTTGCCCTGGGAGAAGACGCCTGCGGTGGCCGCCGCCGTGAACAGCACGAAGCCGAACTCGCCGCCCTGCGGCAAGAGCAGGCAGACGCGCACAGCATCGTTGTGATGGGAGCCTGCCAGCCGGCAGAGCCAGTAGAGCACGAAGCTCTTCACCAGCATCAACAGCGGCACTGCGATGATGATGACAAGGTATTTGTCGATGATCACGTCGAGCTGCAGCGACAGGCCGACGGCCATGAAGAACAGCGCCTGCAGGATACCGCGAAAAGGCTCGATATCGGCCTCGAGCTCGTGGCGATAGGAGGATTCCGCCAGGAGCACGCCGGCGAGAAAAGCGCCCATCGCCATGGAAAGGCCGGCCAGCTGCATCAGCGTTGCCGCTCCCATGACCACCAGAAGGGCCGCGGCAATCATCACATCGCGCGCACCGGTGCGTGCGATGATCTGAAACAGCGGGTTCAGCAGATAGCGGCCCGCGGCGAAGAGGACGGCGATCGCGGCAATTGCGATGGCGAAATCTTCGAGCGGTGGCGTTGTATCTTCCGGTGCCTGCGCTGCCAGAAGTGGGATCAGGGCGAGCAGCGGCACGATCGCCAGGTCCTGCAGCAAGAGGATCGAGAAAGCGCGCTGGCCGAAGCGCGTGTTGCGGTCGTTGCCTTCGTCGAGGATCTGCATGGCGAAGGCGGTAGAGGAAAGGGCGAGGCCGAATCCGGCGACGATGCTCCCGCCCCAGTCGAGCAGGCCGGAAAAGGCGATCACGTAGGAAAGGATGATGCCGGTCAGCATGACCTGTGCGGTGCCGAGACCGAAGATGTCGCGCCGCATCTGCCAGAGCCGTGACGGTTTCAGTTCCAATCCGATGATGAACAGCAGGAAGACGACGCCCAGTTCCGACACATGCAGGATCTCTTCCCCCTCGGTGATCCTCTGGGCAACGGGGCCGATAAGGATGCCGGCTGCGAGATAGCCGAGGATCGTGCCGAGCCCGAGGCGCTTGAAAATCGGTGCCGCCAGCACGGCGCCACCGAGCAGCATCAGCGCCTGGGTGTAGAGGATCGGGGTCGTCGTCATGCGTGCGGCTTTCGATATCGCCTCGTCCTGCCCGGGGGCAGACGAGGGTTTCGGCGGGAGTAACATTACGGTGTCTGGGCGGGAATCATGCCAATGCCCTTGATGCATGCTTCAGTGCACAATAAATGGGGCAGGAATGAAAGGCCACATCATGTCAGAAACGATCGATTCCGCCTCCCTCGAAAAACGCGCCGCCGAACTGGTGGATCTTGCCCGCAAGGCAGGCGCCGATGCGGCTGACGCCGTCGTCGTTCGCGGCCGCTCCCGCTCTGTCTCGGTTCGCCTCGGAAAGGTCGAGGCGACCGAAGCATCCGAAAGCGACGATTTCTCGCTGCGCGTCTTCGTCGGCAACCGTGTCGCCAGCGTATCGGCCAATCCCGGTTTCGACCTGAAGGTACTCGCGGAGCGGGCCGTGGCGATGGCAAAGGCCTCGCCGGAAGACCCCTTCGCTTCGCTCGCCGATCCGGATCGGCTGGCGAAATCCTACCCGGATCTCGAACTCTTCGATGATCGCGAGGTTTCGACGGACGCCCTGACGGAAGCGGCGCTGGCCGCCGAAGAAGCGGCGCTGGCGGTGTCTGGCGTCACCAATTCCAGCGGCGCGGGTGCGTCGGCGGGCATGGGTGGGCTGGTGCTCGTCACCTCGCAGGGCTTCTCCGGTTCCTACATGGCCACCCGCTTCGGCCGCTCCGTCAGTGCGATTGCCGGCGAGGGCACCAAGATGGAGCGCGACTACGATTACGACAGCCGCATCTATTTCGACGAGTTGCGGGCGGCCGATGATATCGGCCGGGTTGCCGGCGAACGCGCGGTTGCGCGCATCAACCCTCGCCAGGTGCCGACCGCCAAGAACGTCACCGTCGTTTTCGATCCGCGCATGGCGCGCGGCTTCGTCGGCCATCTCGCCGGTGCGATCAACGGTGCTTCCGTCGCGCGCAAGACCAGCTTTCTGCGCGACATGATGGGCAAGCAGATCATGAAGGCCGGTCTGTCGGTGACCGACGATCCCCTGATCGTGCGCGGCTCGTCTTCGCGTCCGTTCGATGGCGAGGGTGTCAGCGGGTCCAAACTGACGATGGTCGAGGATGGCGTGCTGAACCATTGGTTCCTGTCGACCTCGGCTGCGCGCGAACTTGGCCTTGAGACCAACGGTCGCGGTGTGCGCGGTGGCCCGACGGTCAATCCCGCCTCGACCAATCTCGCGCTCGAGCCGGGCTCCATTTCGCGCGAAGATCTGATCCGTGGTGTGGGAACCGGCTTCTACGTGACCGAACTCATTGGCCAAGGCGTCAACATGGTGACGGGTGAATATAGCCGCGGCGCCTCGGGCTTCTGGATCGAAAACGGCGAATTGTCTTTTGCCGTGTCCGAAGTCACGATCGCGTCGAACCTCAAGCAGATGTTCATGGCCATCACGCCGGCCGACGATATCGACCGGAAGTTCGGCGTTGCCGCGCCGACGCTCGCCATCGAAGGCATGACGCTCGCGGGCCTTTAGGCCGCCGACGTCAACACGGGACGAAAAGGCGTTCGGCGATATGCCGTCGCGTAAGGATTGGAATGTCACACAAAGCACCATCGATCGCGACGTGGAGGGAGGATCTGGACTTGATCCTTTCCGCCGCGATTGCCGCGGGCGAAACCGCACTCCGCTACTTTCGCAACAAGCCCGATGTGCGCTGGAAGAACGAAGGACGCTCGCCGGTCAGCGAGGCCGATATCGCCGCCAACGACATTCTGAAGGAGCGTCTGCTTCTCGCCCGTCCGAACTATGGCTGGCTTTCGGAAGAGACCGACGACGATCAGAGCCGCCTGTCCTGCGAGACGGTCTTCGTCGTGGATCCTATCGACGGCACGCGCGCCTTCATCGCCGGCAAGGATCTCTGGTGTGTGAGTGTCGCGGTCGTCCACCGAGGTCTGCCTGTCGCCGGCGTGCTCTATGCGCCGGCGCTCGACGAGATCTACGAGGCAACGGTGGATGGCCCGGCGCTGAAAAACGGTGCGAGCATCCGTGTGCGTGACGCCCAGGACGGCGACGCCCTGCACGTGGCGGTCGCAGAAGACATCGTTTCGAGCCTGGCGCCTTCCTACCGCAACGGTATCGTTCGGGTGCCGCATGTGCCGTCGCTCGCCTACCGGCTGGCAATGGTTGCCGATGGGCGGATCGACGGCACCGTGGTCAAGAAGAACTCCCATGATTGGGATCTCGCCGCTGCCGATCTCATCCTTGAGAGGGCGGGCGGAGGGCTCAATACACTTCAATCCCAAGCTCTGTCCTACAATCGCCCCAATGTGGTTCATGGCCTACTTTGCGCGGCGTCGAAGGCGGCGTTGCCGGGATTGCTTGCCGCGTCCAGGACCCTTGAGGGCCATTGACCTTTCAGGCCGAATGCCGCAAACCAACGCCCATATCCTATAAGAAAATGGAACTCCAATGGCTCACGACTCCGAGAAGAAACAACGTCTGCATTTGGTCTTTGGTGGTGAACTGACCACGCTCACCGATGTTCATTTCCGTGACCTGGACAAGCTCGATATCGTCGGCATTTTTCCTGACTACGAAAGCGCGCACATTGCCTGGAAGTCGAAGGCGCAGATGACCGTCGACAACGCGCATATGCGGTATTTCATCGTTCATATGCATCGCCTGCTCGATCCGGAAAACGATTGATGCCGATGCCGAGGGCATGCGTGGCGCGTTTCCGCGCGCTCGCTGCGTCTGACCTTCGCCCGAGCTTTGCATCGGGCGGGGGACTGAAGCCATGAGCAGCTTTCGCGCCCGGCTGGCGCTTTCGAGCTATCGCTGGATCGGTTCGGCGATCTATCCGTTCGTGTGGTCCTATCTTGCCCTGCGCGCCGCGAAGGGCAAGGAGGATCCGGCCCGTCGCCGTGAGCGCTACGGTTATGCCAGCGTGCCGCGGCCGCAGGGGCCTCTCGTCTGGTTCCATGCCGCAAGCGTCGGCGAGACGAATGCGGTCATCCCACTGATCAAGGAAATCCATCGCCGCGGCATCAACGTCGTCCTGACGACCGGCACGACGACCTCGGCACGGGTCGCGGCCGGACGTCTGGGTTCGGCGGTCATTCACCAGTACGTGCCGCTCGATTTCAAGCCGGCGGTCAACCGCTTCCTCGAATACTGGCAACCGGATCTGGCAATCATCGCCGAGTCCGAGATCTGGCCGATGACGATCCTCGAACTCGGGCGGCGCCACATCCCGCAGGTTCTGGTCAACGGACGGCTTTCCGACCGGACATTCGCCCGCTGGAAGAAGCGGCCGGCGCTTGCCGACGCGCTGTTTGAGAACCTCGCGCTGGTCATCGCTCAATCCGATGTCGATGCCGAGCGCTTTCGCACGCTGGGCGCCCTGCCGGTGATGGTTTCGGGCAACCTGAAGGTCGATACCGACGCACCGCCGCACGATCCGCAAGCGTTGAAGGAATATCGCCAGCAGATCGGCACGCGCAAAACCTGGGCGGCGATCTCGACCTTCGACGGCGAGGAAGCGGCTGCCGGCGTCGTGCATCGGGCGCTGAAGGAGCGCACCGGCCTTTTGACGATCATCGTGCCGCGGCACCCCGAGCGCAGCGATGCGATCGAGGCGGCGCTGACGGCCAAGGGGCTGAAAGTCGCGCGCCGGACCCGCCGCGATCCGCTGACACCGGATGTCGATATCTTCCTCGGCGATACGATCGGCGAGATGGGGCTCTATCTGCGCCTGACCGAGGTTGCCTTTGTCGGCCGTTCGCTGTTTGCCGAAGGCGGCCAGAACCCGCTCGAGCCGGCCATGCTCGGCTGTGCCGTTCTTTCGGGCGGCAACGTCCAGAACTTTCGCGAGACCTATCAGATGCTGGCCAAGAACGGCAGCGCCAAGATCGTCCGCGATGTCGAGATGCTGGCCAAGGGCGTCAACTATCTGCTCGCCAACGACGACATGCGTCGCTCGATGATCGATGCCGGCCTTGAAACCGTGCAAGAGATGCGCGGAGCGCTTTCGGCGACGATGAAGGGGCTCGAGCCTTATATCAATCCGCTCGTCGTCAAGGCACGGCTCGAGCCGCGCAACGACCTCTGACCGCACCGGGAGACTTGAGATCACCATGAGCGCACCGACAGCCATCGCCGGCATCCTGTTCGACAAGGACGGGACGCTGCTCGACTATGCCAAGAGCTGGGTGCCGGTGAACTATGAGCTGGCAAAGATCGCCGCCAAGGGTGACGAGGCTCTGGCCCGCACGCTGCTCAGGGCAGGCGGCATGGATGCGGATACCGGCCATGTGCTGCCCGACAGCCTGCTTGCCGCCGGTAACACGGTCGAGATCGCAACCGGGTTCGTTGCCGCCGGTGCGCCCTTTTCCGTGGAAGCGTTGACGACGCTGTTTGATGGGTTGTTTGCCCGCTCCGCCGAATATGCGGTACCGGTCACCGACCTCGGCTCGTTCTTCGCAGACCTGCATGCCAAGGGCTACCGCCTTGGTGTCGCCTCCAGCGACAACGAGCGCTCGATCCGCGAGACAGCTCGGCGCTTCGGCTTCGACGGTTATCTGCATTACGTCGCCGGCTACGACAGCGGCTATGGCGTCAAGCCGGAGCCCGGCATGGTGCTCGGCTTCTGCGCCGCCACCGGGCTCGATCCGCGGCAGGTCGTCGTCGTCGGCGACAACAATCACGACATGCACATGGGCCGCAACGCCGGCGTCGGCATGACGGTCGCGGTGCTGACGGGCACCGGCTCGCGCCAGTCGCTTGCCGCTGCCTCCGACCATTGCCTGGCGGATATCACCGAGCTCGAAGCCGTCCTTTAGGTTTCCCGCCGAGCCGCAATTCGTCCATTGCAGCCGTCACGGGGGCAATCACGGATGCCAGACGGCCGCTAGTAACAAGGCCGACAGATAGAGACCCAAACCGAAGACGGCATGCGTAGCCAGGCTGCGCAGCCGTGCAATGTTCGGGGTCGGCGTTTTCGAGGCGGCGATGCCGGCACCCATGCCCGGCTGCATCAGGAAGAACGGCGCGGCCACCGTCGCGAGACCGACAATCAGTGCCGGGGCAAGCGTCGGCAGCATCGCCCAGTCCTGGCCCCAGATCGACAGAAGAAGACCGGCGAAGACAATCCCGATCGCATAGTGGGCACTCCAGCCGATCAAGCGTTCGCCCGAAACCGGCGCCGCCGCTGCGATCCGCTGGTGCCGGAAGCGGCCTTGCGGAAAATGGCCGATCCAGCGTCCGACCATGGCGTAGTCCAGCGAGGGTATGCCGAGAAAGCGTTTCAGCGCCACGGCCCAGAGATCCATGGCTATGGTCGCGCCGATCCCGATGAGGACGGCTCGCAATACCAAAGTCGTTTCCATGTTCTTATCCCTTCACATCATGTTCATGGCCGCACGTTGGCAGATTGCACAGTTGCGGGCATTCGATCCGCCATCGGCAGGTCAAAATATCATTCAATTGATTCATTGAATGATTGATGGAGAAATGCTAGGCTCCTGTCAATGACCGATGTTCAGCTTCATGTCTTCGAAGAATTCGCCGACCTCGCCCGCACGCTGGCGAGCGCTCATCGCCTGCTCTTGCTCGAGCATATCGCTCAGGGCGAGCGCTCGGTGGAGCGCCTCGCCGAGCTGTCCGGCCTCAGCATTGCCAATGCGTCGCAGCATCTGCAGCAGTTGCGGCGCGCCGGTTTCGTCGAAACCAGACGGGACGGCAAGCGCGTGCTCTATCGGCTGGGGACAGGTCCGGTGATCGGGCTGCTGTCGGCGCTACGCCAATATGCCGAGCACAATCGCGCCCAGATCCAGGGCCTGGTTGCCGATCGTCTGCATCGACCTGGCCGCCTCGAAGCGATTTCGCGCGAAGAACTGCTGCTGCGGCTGCGCGGAGGAGGCGTTACGTTACTCGACGTGCGGCCTGAGGAGGAGTTCGCCTCCGGTCATCTTCCCGGTGCGATCAATATTCCGATCGAAGAGCTTGAACGACGCCTTGCCGAACTGCCTGCCGGAGGCGAAATCGTCGCCTATTGCCGCGGCCCCTATTGCGCCCTGTCGTTTGATGCGGTGACGGTCCTGCAGGGCAGGGGCTTTGCTGCCCGCCGGCTCGAGAGCGGATTTCCGGATTGGAAGGCGGCGGGCCTTGCCGTGGAGAACAGCACCCTGAGTTAGGCGAGACGTCTGACGGAACTGCACATTGTCTTGTGCCGCTTGCCTTTTTCCGCGTTCTGACGTTTTTTGTCGGCCAACAATGCCGTCGCCGTTTTTTTGGGCAGCGACAGTCAAGATGTGCATCGTCCTTCCCGGAAGGACCAGACGGGGTTACGGAAAGAACTATGGTATCGGAAGCGCCGCCGTTCTGGTGGACCAAGGCGGATTGGCGTGCCCGGGCTTTGTGGCCGTTTTCCTGGATCTATGGACGTGTTGCCGGCTTGCGCATGGATCGTGCCCGCCGTGCTTCCGTGCCGGTGCCGATCATCTGCATCGGCAACTTCACGGTCGGCGGTGCCGGCAAGACGCCGACGGCGATCGCACTTGCGCGCGCCGTCAAGGTGAAGGGGCTGAAGCCCGGATTCCTCAGTCGCGGTTATGGCGGTTCACTCGATGTGACGACGGTCGTCGAACCCGAGCACCACAGGGCACGCGACGTCG
This sequence comes from Ensifer sp. GW823-FHT05D09, assembly GCF_058795755.1. Lineage (NCBI taxonomy): Bacteria > Pseudomonadati > Pseudomonadota > Alphaproteobacteria > Hyphomicrobiales > Rhizobiaceae > Ensifer > Ensifer sp. GW823-FHT05D09. The sequence continues at coordinate 798,272 of NZ_JBXAIA010000001.1, forward strand.
GCGATGAGCCACTGCTGCTGTCGCGTGAGGCGTTGACGGTCGTCTGCCGTCGCCGCGTCGATGGCGCCCGCCGGCTGGTCGCCGAGGGCGTCGACATCATCATCATGGACGATGGTTTCCAGAGCGCGCGTCTCGCCTTCGACTTTGCCCTTCTGGTCATCGATTCCCGCCGCGGCATCGGCAACGGGTACCTCGTCCCGTCGGGGCCCGTGCGGGCACCCATCTCCAACCAGCTGCGCCATGCGACGGCCCTGTTGAAGATCGGAGGCGGCGCCGAAGCCGACGCCTTGATCCGCCGTGCCGCGCGTGCAGGCAAGCAGATCTACGAAGCGGAGGTCGTGCGCCTCGACGACGGCTCGCTGAACGGCGTCAAGGTGCTGGCCTGGGCCGGCATCGCCGACCCGGAGAAATTCTATCGCACCGTGCGCGAAACCGGTGCCGTGATCGAGGAAACCCGAAGTTTCCCCGACCATCATCATTTCTCGGAGGACGAGATATCGGACCTGCTCGACCGCGCCGCAGCACTCGGCTGCACCCTCGTGACGACCGCCAAGGACATGGTTCGTCTTGAGCCGGGCCACGGCCGGGCGGCGGAGCTGGCGGCGGCCAGTCGGGTGATCGAAATCGACGTGCGCTTCGACGATCCGACGGCACCGGCAAAGATCGTCACGTCAGCGCTCTCGGCGGCGCGCGCCCGAAAGCTGCGGGAAGCGGAGCAAAAGTAAGCTGGGGACAGAGGCACAAGGCAACTTCGCCTTGACCAGAGTTGCGGCAAGGCTCGATCACCGGGGTGATACTTATGTCCCGATGGAACGTCGCCTCGCCCGCTACGGTTTCAGAAGAATGGACCAAGGGCGCTCCAGCATTGTGATGCTGGCGCTGTTGAAAGTGGGATGCTCTAGTTTTTTCCGGCGAAGTCTTAGCGGCGCTGGTTCGGCAGGGCGCCGGCGCGCTTCTCGGCTTCGAGCGATGCTTCCGCATCGATGTAGGGCTCCTGGCGTGCGACGCTCCAGTAGCGCAGTTCGTCGACCGGAATGGTCTTGCCCGTCATCGCGCAGATGACGTGCGAGCCGGCAAGAACGATCTGGAAGTCACCGTCGAGATAACGGATCTTCGCTTCGCGCGAGGCGCTTCCTTCAAACCGGTTCATCATCGTCTATGCCCATTCCGTCTGCTTGGTCTGGTCTCTGATCTAGCCCGGCGTTCGGCAAAATGCCAGCGTATTTCGACTTGCCGATCGTTCGGGGTCAGCTCCTGCCGAACAGCCGCTCGATGTCGGAGAGCTTCAATTCGATATAGGTCGGTCGGCCGTGATTGCACTGGCCGGAGCCGGGCGTTGCTTCCATCTGGCGCAGGAGCGCGTTCATTTCCTCGGTGCGCATCCGGCGGCCCGAGCGGACCGAGCCATGGCAGGCCATCGTTGCGGCGAGATATTCAAGACGGCTTGAAAGCCCGTTGGCCGTGTCCCATTCGGCAGTCTCGTCGGCAAGCTGGCGCACGAGGCCCGCGGCATCCATCTCGCCCAGCATCGCCGGCGTTTCCCTGACTGCGATAGCCCCTGGCCCGAAGCGCTCAATGCCGAGACCGAGGCGACCCAGTTCGTCTGCATGCGTCATCAGCCGGTCGCAATCGTCTTCCGAAAGATCGACGATTTCCGGGATCAGCAACGACTGGGCGGCAACCGGCTTTGAATGAAGCGCCGTTCGCATGGTTTCGAACACGAGACGTTCGTGCGCGGCATGCTGGTCGACGATGACAAGGCCGTCCTGGGTCTGCGCGACGATGTAGTTTTCGTGAAGCTGGGCGCGCACGGCACCAAGCGGAAACGATTGCGGCGCGGGCGCGTCCGCGACGGTCCGTTGAGGTTCGGGTGAAAGTGATGCCGTGCGGGCCGACGGGGCGGAGAAGGCGGCAAAGCTCGCCTGCGGCGTCTCCGACAGGCCGCGAAGCATGGTATCGAAATGCGTCGGCCGGGAAGGAGAGGTCTCCGCGCTCCAGGGCTGCTGCGGTCGATACTGCCCGGAGCGGAACGCTTGCATCATTCCGCTCGCGCCCGTCGTCGACGCCCGGTCTCCCTCGCGCGCCAGAGCCTGGCGGATCGCGCCGATGATCAGCCCTCGGATGAGGCCCGGATCGCGGAAGCGGACATCTGATTTTGCCGGATGCACGTTGACGTCGACGAGCGCCGGGTCAAGCGTGATCGACAGAACCGCCACGGGATAGCGGCCATGCGGGATCGTTTCGGAATAGGCCGCGCGAATGGCAGACAGCAGTTGCTTGTCCTGGACCGGGCGCCCGTTGACGAAGACATACTGCTGCAGCGAGTTGCCGCGGTTGTAGGTCGGCACGCCTGTAAAGCCTGTCAGCTTTATGTCCTTGCGCTCGGCGTCGATCTCGATGGCGTTGTCGCGAAAGTCCTTGCCGAGCACTTGCGCCATGCGCGCGAGCCGGTCTTCGCCGGTTGCCGGAAACTCCAGCGTCGTTCGATCCGACCCGGACAGCACGAAGCGCACCTTCGGAAATGCAATCGCCATGCGCCGCACGACGTCAGAGATCGCCGATGCCTCGGCCTTTTCCGACTTCATGAACTTGAGCCGGGCAGGTGTCGCAAAGAACAGGTCGCGGACTTCGACGACCGTGCCGGTATTGGCAGGCGACGGACGAACAGGATCCGTCCTGCCGCCGGCGATGGTGATGACGGCGCCCTCGGCCGCACCGGCCGTTCTGGTGGTGATCGAAAGCCGGGAGACCGACCCGATCGAGGGCAGGGCCTCGCCGCGAAAGCCGAGCGTGCGGATATCGAACAGGTTGTCGTCCAGCTTCGAGGTGCAGTGCCGCTTGACGGCCAGCTCCAGATCCGCGGGCTGCATGCCGGCGCCATTGTCGGTCACGCGCAGCAACGTCTTGCCGCCGCCGGCGGTGGCGATCTCGATCCTGGTCGCACCGGCGTCGAGCGCGTTCTCGATCAGCTCCTTGGCGGCACTGGCCGGACGTTCGATGACTTCGCCGGCGGCGATCTGATTGATGAGGGTTTCGGAGAGCTGCTTGATGGCCATCGCCTATTTTCCCGGATTCGGCGACGGAACGGAAGCGAAAATAAAGGTCTGTCCCCGTCCGCTTGCCCGGATCTCCGGGCTTTGGTTGTGCAACCACTTGGTGCACCCAAAAATGAGGTGAGGATTTAATTGCCCCTTAATATTCTGCTGCGATTTTCCACAACAACCTGAATGATCACGGGTTTTGTCTTCGAAGCACTGCGGCGTTGCTGGACGTCGTGTCACCCCGCTCGAAGGCCTGCCTTCCCAGGCAATCCCAGCATGTCCCGAACTGAAACCGCCGCAGGGGCGAGTGAGGACAGCGCAATGAACGATGGGGCGCCGAACGGCGCGGACATCAACAGGATCATTCTCGAGTCGAGCTGCGATGCGCTCGGCTTTGCGATGCTTGTCTGCGGTCGGGACGACACCATCCTTTTTGCCAGCCGCACGATGCTGCAGTATTTTCCCGTTCCATCCGAGATGCTGCTGCCGGGAACGCGACTGCGCGATTTCCTCGGCGCCGTTTACGACACCGGCGTTCGCCCCGGCACCGTTCCGGAAAACAGCCGTCGCCGGACGAACCGCGAGGATTGGATTGCCGAGCATATGGCGCTGCATTGGCGCGAGCGCTACGAGAATGTCGAGAGGGCCGGTCGCACGCGCTGGGTATCGATGCGCAAGCGGCGTCTCTCCAGCGGTATCGGCATCCTGTCGATTACCGACGTCTCCGATCAGAAGAAGCGCGACGAGCAGCTGCAGACCGATCTCGAAAGGGTCGAGCTGACGGAAGAAATCCTCGACGCTCAGCCCAATCCGATCTGCGTCAAGGATCGCAACCTTAACTATATCGCCGTCAACAAGGCGTTCTGCCTGATCCACGATCTTTCACAGGACGCGATCCTCGGGCGTTCGGCCTGGGATCTGGTTGAAAGCGATCTTGCCGAACGGTTCGAGCAGTCCGATCGGCACGTGCTTGAAACCGGCAAGCCGCATTCCGAAGCGGAGCATATCGTGCGCGCCGATGGCAGCGATCTCTGGGTTCTCACCCGCAAGTATCGCGTCGGCATGCCCGGCCGTCATTTCGTCGTCACCTGCATGAACGACGTGACCGATATCGCCGGCTGGTACAATGGTTCGGAGGACGGCTCCGTTGCCGCGGGCGGTCTCCAGATCAGCGACTACAGCATTTTCGCGCCCGCTCAGAATTTCTACGATCCCTTTCGCGCGCTGAACGTGCAGCAGCTGGTGGAGGCGGGCTCGATGATCGAGACGCTTCCCGCGCGGGGCTTGCGTGTTCTGCTTGCGACGGCCGATCGGCTGACGGAAGATCGCCTGGTGACGCGCCTGCGCGGCTCTGGCCTGGAAGCGTGCGCTGTGCGCAATCTCGACGAATTGACCGCCTTCGGCATGGCGTCCGAGAGCGCCGGCCTGAAGCTCGACGTTCTGCTTCTCGACGGTGCTTTTCCAGATGGTCAGCATGTGCCCACCGCCTGGCGCAACTGCCCCGTACTTGCGATCGAAGCCGATCAGGACGCTGCCGCAGTGCTGGCCGAAGTGTTCCGCGTTTGCGCCGAGCGCCCGCAAGCTTCGCCGCTGTTGCAGCCGGACTGGTCGCTGTCGTTTGAGGACGAGGGCGCCGCGACCGTGCCTGTGTCGCAGGTCGATGTCCTCGTTGCCGAGGACAACCAGATCAATCAGTTCGTCTTCACCCAGATCCTTGAAGGCCTGGGGGTCTCGCACCGCATCGCCGCCAATGGGCGTGAGGCGGTCGAACTCTGGCACGAGCTGCAGCCGTCGCTGATCCTCATGGATGTGTCCATGCCTGTCATGAACGGTTTCGATGCGGCGGTGGCCATTCGCGCCGCTGAAAAGACCAAGGGACAGAAGACCCCGATCATCGCGGTGACCGCGCAGGCCCTCGATATCGACCTGCAGCAATGCAAGGCATCGGGCATGGACGATCACATCATGAAGCCGGTCAGCCCGGATATGATCGAGGCGGTGTTGCGAAAATTCATGCCGGTAAAGGCCATGCGAACGACAGGTTGAGCGAAAATCGTGTCAACTCGCTAGAATTGGGGATGTCGATGGCAGATGTTGGAGCAAGGCGATATCGGATTGTTAACTCCCGATTGCGATCTTCTGCACCGAATTGCCCGAAAGCGTAGAGCCCCACCGTAATGCATCGCAGCCCCTCAGCCGTCCAAGCCCATACCCTGCCGGAGGCGCATTTCCGCTCCGCAGGTCTGAGCGTGGCGTCGGCTAAAGTGTTCGGTCGCTCGCCTCGCTCGCTTTCTGTTCGGGTGGCCGGCAAATGATGTCAGGCGAAACCCCTTATCATCGTGTCGGCAAGGAGCCACCGGCTGTCGCAAGCTCGGTCGATCCATTGACCGGGCTTGGAAATGCGCGCCAACTCCGCAAGACCGTTTGCGACCTGGCTGAAGAGCGCGCCAGCGATCCTGCTCCCTTTACGATCGGCCTTGCCAATATCGACGGCTTCAAGCCGATCAACGACCTGTTCGGCCCGCGAGCTGGAGACGAGATCCTCTGCCAGGTTGCGCACCGGTTGCAAGCCTGTGCGCCGGAAGGCGCCACGATCATCCGCTCGGAGAGCGACGAGTTCGCCTTCGTCCTGCCGCTTGTCTTCGAGCGCAAGGGCGCCGAGAAAGTCGGCCAGATGCTGAAGGAGGTGCTTTCGGCGCCCTTCGATCTCGGTGACCGCAACGTCCGCCTCTCGGCCTCGTTCGGCTTTGCTGTTTATCCCTTTGCCGGCGAAGTGTTCGAAGATCTGCTGAAGAGCGCGGACACGGCCCTCTATCGTTCCAAGCGCCGCGGTCGCGGCCAGATCACCGTCTATTCCCAGGAAATCGCCCAGGAAATGAAGCGGGCGACGCAGCTTGAGCAGGCTCTGCGCAACGCCATCATCGCCAACGAGGTCGATGTGCATTTCCAGCCGATCGTCGACCTGCGCAACGACGCAGTCGTTGGCTTCGAAGCCTTGGCCCGGTGGTGCGACGCCGATCTCGGCTATGTGTCGCCAGCCGTGTTCGTGCCCTTGGCGGAAGAGCGCGGCTTCATCGAATCGTTGGCCGAGACGCTGTTGCGCAAGGCGGCCCACGCGGCACTCTCCTGGCCGAAGGAACTGTTCCTGTCGTTCAACCTGTCGTCGGCACAGTTGATGGATCCGGCCACCAGCTCGCGGCTTTTGACGATCATCAACCAGATCGGCCTCGACCCGAGACGGCTGGAACTGGAGATCACCGAAACCGCCGTTATGGCCGACGCGGAAATCGCCCAGAAGATCGTGACCGAGCTGCGGGCGGCGGGCGTTCGCGTCTCCCTCGACGACTTCGGCACGGGCCAGTCGAGCCTTGGGCGCCTTCGTGATTTCTCGTTCGACAAGGTCAAGATCGACCGGGCCTTCGTGTCGCGGATCTCGGTTGATCGGGCGTCCGAGCATATCATCAAGGCGATTGTTTCGATGTGCGAAGGTCTGGAGCTTCAGGTCGTCGCCGAAGGTATAGAGGATTTTTCCGAAGCCTTGAAACTGAAGGCGCTCGGCTGCGGCATGGGCCAGGGCTATTTCTACGGCAAGCCGGCCGATGCCGTTGCCACCATGCGCTACCTTTCGGACCGCTATCGCGGCGTCGCAGCCCAGCTTTAGGTACTGCTCGGGGCATTTCCGGGAAAAGCGTGAAACGGCTCCTGCCAGGGAATGCTTGAATACAGAGAGATAGAGCGCTTCTGCGACACCACCCAAAGCGACTTCATGTCGGATTCAGTTCTTGGCGCTCTCCCCCCGGTTTCGTGTCCCTTCCGCCAGCAGCCAATCCCTCACGCGTCGCGCCTGGTTATTGAGCTCGCGCGAGCGCGGCCAGACGACGTAGAACGCCAGTCCGGTCTTCAGCACGTGATTGCCAACCGGCACAAGGGCGCCGGAGCGCACCTGCGGATCGGTCAGATGTTCCCAGCCGAGCGCCACGCCTTCGCCCGATAGCACCGCCTGGATCACCAGGACATAGTCGTTGATCGCAAGCCGTCGTGCCTGTGGCGGATAGGCGAGGCCGGCGCTGGCAAACCATTCGGTCCAGTCGCAGGCGCGGCGCACCGGTTCTTCCAGGTGAATGAGGTTGTGGCGCAGCAGATCGGCCGGCGTGGCGGGCAGCCCATGCTGCTCGATATAGGCAGGCGTCGCCACCGCGTTGACGACCTCGTCGGCCAGAAGGGCTGCATGATAGCGCGGCCAGTGGCTGGGATCGCCGCCGCGTATGCCGAGCGGGATCGGCTCCTCATCGAGGTCGAGATCGCGCACGCTCGTCTGGATCCGCAAGTCGATCTCCGGCAGATCCTCGCGCATGCGGTTGAGCCGCGGCAGCATCCACATCGAGGCAAAGGCGGTCGAGGCCGCAAGCGTCACATTGGTCTCGCGCCCCTTGGAGCGGATGTCTTCTGCGGATTTCTGTATACGCGACAGGCCGACGGACACGTCGGCATGGAATTTCTCTCCCGCTTCGGTCAGCTCGACGGCGCGGTGCACGCGGTGGAAGAGCGGAACGCCCAGCTGTTCCTCCAGCCCGCGAATGGCGTAGGAGACGGCGGCCTGGGTCATGCCGAGCTCGTTGGCGGCGCGGGTGAAGTTCTGGTGGCGGCCGGCGGCCTCGAACACGATGAGGCTGGCTGCCGACGGAAGCAGGCGGCGTAGATTTTCCATAACTTAGGCTTATCGCATGGCTCAATTTTTTCCAGCGTTACAACGCAATTTTTCGCCAATACCATCATCTCAAATGATGGGAGAACGGCAATGGAAATGGCAGCTGTAGCAGCGGGTGAAGCGCCGAGACGGACGCGAGGGTCAAGGCCGCAGCGCGGCGGTGTTGGCGCCAAAGGCCTTGGCGTGCCCTATATCATCCGCAACATTCCGACCTATGATATCCTGAGCGAGGAGAACCTGCTGCGGATCGAGGCGATTGCCGACCGCATCCTTGCCGAAGTCGGCATCGAGTTTCGCGACGATCCCGCGGTCCTCGATCACTGGAAACGTGCCGGTGCCAAACTCGATGGCCTCCGGGTGACGTTCGAACCGGGCATGCTGAAGGAGATCGTTCGCTCTGCACCGCGCGAGTTTACCCAACATGCCCGCAATCCCGCCCGCAGCGTCGAGATCGGCGGCAACAACGTCGTGTTCTCGCCGGCCTATGGCTCGCCGTTCGTCACGGATCTCGACAACGGCCGGCGCTACGGCACGATCGAAGACTTTCGCAACCTGATCAAGCTGGCGCAGTCGAGCCCGTGGCTGCACCATTCGGGCGGTACGATCTGCGAACCGGTCGATGTGCCGGTAAACAAACGCCACCTGGACATGGTCTACAGCCACATCAAATACTCCGACCGGGCCTTCATGGGCTCGATCACCGCGGAGGATCGCGCCGAAGACTCGATCGAAATGGCGCGCATTCTCTTCGGTCGCGATTTCGTCGATGCCAATTGCGTGATCCTTGGCAACGTTAACGTCAATTCGCCGCTCGTCTGGGACGGCACGATGACGAAGTCGTTGCGCGCCTATGCCCGGGCAAACCAGGCGGCAGTCATCGTGCCCTTCATCCTCGGCGGCGCCATGGGGCCGGTCACCAACGCCGGAGCGATTGCGCAGTCCTATGCCGAGACGCTAGCCGGCTGCGCCTTGACCCAATTGGAGCGCAAGGGCGCGCCTGTCATCTTCGGCAACTTCCTGTCCTCCATGTCGCTTCGCTCAGGCTCGCCGACCTTTGGGACGCCGGAGCCGGCGATCGGCAGCATGGTCATCGGCCAGTTGGCACGCCGTCTCGGCCTGCCGCTACGCTGTGCCGGTAATTTTTCCAATTCCAAGCTGCCGGACGCCCAGGCGATGCAGGAAGGCGTCATGTCGATGCTGTCGGCGGTTCATTGCGGCGCAAACTTCATCCTGCACTCGGCCGGCTTCGTCGACGGGCTGCTGGCGATGTCTTACGAGAAATTTGTCATGGACACGGACTTCTGCGGCGCGCTGCATTCCTATCTCGCCGGCGTCGTCGTCGACGACAACACGCTCGCCATGGACGCCTTCCTTCAGGTCGGGCCCGGCAGCCATTTCCTCGGCTGCGACCACACCATGCGCAACTACCAGACGGCCTTCTGGGATTCAGGCCTGTCTGACAACGAGCCGTTCGAGAAATGGACGGAGGAGGGCGGCACTGACATGGCGACGCGTGCCAACCGCAGCTGGAAGAAGACGCTCGCCGAATACGAAGCGCCGCCGCTGGACGTGGCAATTGATGACGCTTTGACCGACTATGTCACTCGCCGCAAGAACGACATGGCGGACGCCTGGTACTAAGCTGCCGTCAGCTTGCCGGAATACAAAGAACAAGAATGATGCAGTGTCCCCGGTCCGCCTCAGCGGACAGGCGGCGCTCAAGGGAACAGAAATGACGCTGCCGAAAGACCCGCTGCTCCAACCCTACAGCTTGAAACACCTGACGCTCAAGAACCGGATCATGTCGACGGCCCATGAGCCGGCCTATTCCGAAGACGGCATGCCGAAGGATCGCTATCGCCTCTACCACCTTGAAAAGGCCAAGGGCGGCATGGCGCTGACCATGACGGCCGGCTCCGCCATCGTTTCGGAGGATTCACCGCCGGCCTTCGGCAATCTCCATGCCTATTCCGACGAGATTGTGCCGTGGCTGAAGAAGATCGCCGACGACTGTCATGAGCATGATTGCGCGGTGATGATCCAGCTGACCCATCTCGGTCGCCGCACCGGCTGGAACAAGGGCGACTGGCTGCCGGTTCTTTCCGCCTCTCCTGTTCGCGAAGCCGCGCACCGTTCCTTCCCCAAGGAGATCGAGGACTGGGATATCGAGCGCATCGTCGCCGACTATGCGGCAGCGGCCGCCCGCATGCAGGCAGCCGGCCTCGACGGCATCGAGCTCGAGGCCTACGGCCACCTGATGGACGGCTTCTGGTCGCCGGCGACCAACCAGCGCGACGACGACTTCGGCGGCTCGCTCGACAACCGCCTGCGTTTTACCCACATGGTGCTCGACGCGATCCGCACATCCGTCGGCCCGGATTTCATCGTCGGCATGCGCATGGTCGCGGACGAGGATTGGGACAAGGGGCTTTCCAAAGAAGAAGGCATCGAGATCGCCCGCCGCATGGCGGATTCTGGCAAGGTGGATTTTCTTAACATCATCCGCGGGCATATCGATCACGATGCGCCACTCACCAAGGTCATCCCGATCCAGGGCATGGCGGCCTCGCCGCATCTCGATTTTGCCGGTGAAGTCAGGGCGGCGACGAAATTTCCAGTGTTCCATGCGGCCCGCATCGCCGATGTCGCGACTGCCCGCCACGCGATCGCCGAAGGCAAGCTCGACATGGTCGGGATGACCCGCGCCCATATCGCCGACCCGCACATCGTCAGGAAGATCAAGGAAGGCAGGGAGGCCGAGATCCGACCTTGCGTCGGCGCGACCTACTGTCTCGATCGCATCTATGAGGGCGGCGGCGCGCTGTGCATTCACAATGCGGCGACTGGCCGTGAGGCGATCGTGCCGCATGTGATTTCCAGGAGCTCCGGGCCGAAGCGGAAGGCTGTGGTTGTTGGCGCCGGGCCAGCCGGTCTCGAAGTCGCGCGCGTGCTTGCCGAGCGTGGCCACAGTGTCGAGATCCTTGAGGCCACCGGCCAGGCCGGCGGGCAGATCCTGCTTGCCCAGCGCAATCCGAGGCGCCGGGAGCTGATCGGCATCGTCGACTGGCGGCTGTCGGAGCTGGAGCGGCTCGGCGTGCCCGTCCACTACAATGTCTTTGCGGGCGTCGACGACATTCAGGAGCGTTCGCCCGATCTCGTCGTCGTCGCCACCGGCGGCATTGCACAAAACCCGGCTCTGGAGGCCGGGGACGATCTGGTCGTTTCGAGTTGGGATATCATTGCCGGTGCGGTCAAGCCGGAAGGACCGGTGCTGCTCTACGACGACAACGGCGCCCATAGCGGCATGACGGCAGCCGAGCTCATTGCGCGCGCCGGCGTCGAGCTGGAGATCATGTCGCCCGAGCGGATGTTTGCGCCCGAAGTCGGCGGCATGAACCACGTGCCCTATGCCAAGACCTTCGCGGATCACAATGTGCGTGTAACGATCAATACCCGTCTGAAATCGGTTCGGCGGGACGGCAATGGGCTGGTCGCGACGCTCGGGTCCGATTTTTCGGACACCGCATTAAGCGAGCGGCGGGTGGCGCAGGTGGTGGTCGAGCATGGCACCGTGCCGATGGACGATCTCTATCGCGAATTGAAGCCGCTTTGCCGCAATCTGGGCGCCGTCGACTATAAGGCGCTGCTTCGCGGTGAAAATCCGATCGCGCTTCGCAATCCCGACAGCAGCTTCGACATGTTCCGTATTGGTGACGCGGTTGCAAGCCGCAACATCCATGCCGGCATTTACGATGCACTGCGTTATGGCGTTCTGATCTAGAGCGTTTCATCTTTAAACGGAAGCGATTCTGTTGGCTCAAAACGGCCGTTCCACACGAAGGATGGCGCAGAGCGATGCGGACCCATCGGTCAAGCCATCCGACACAGTGGACGGCCGTTTTCAGCCAACCCGAAGGGCCGGATGAATTTCGGCCATTACCGGCGGCGTCCGTCTCGACCGCAGCTTCTGCTGCGCTCTTCGCCAGCCGACTTGGTTCTGGCCGAAATTCCTTCCGGCAGAATGTTTCCGTTTAAAGATGAAGCGCTCTAACAAAGAAAAGCGGCGGTGAAAGCACCGCCGCTCCATCTCCTGGTCGTCTCTTGATCCAGCTTACTGCTGGGTACCCTCAGCCGGTGCCGGCTCAATCGCTGTCGCCGGTGCCGTTCCGGTGGTCGAGGAGGTCGTCGAGGTGTCAACCGGCTGGTTGGCGTTCTGCTCGGCGACCTGCTGCGCCTTGGTCTTGAACTCCGGGGCCGCCTTCAAGGTTTCGGCGGTTTCCGTCGTCGTCAGCTTCAGGGCATCCGTATTGGCCTGTTCGGAAATCTGAATGCGATCGAACGGGACCGCAACATTCTTCTCGCCGAGACCCAGGAAGCCACCGACACCGATCACCGCGGCTTCGACACCGCCGTCCTTCTTGATGATCAGGTCGTTGATCTCGCCGACCTTTTCATCGCCGGCGTTGTAAACGGTCTGGCCGACATAGGTGCTGGTCGCGATCTGGTCGGCGGCCTGCTCGGTTATGTAGGTGCCGTCAGACTGCGCCATGTCGGCAGGCGCTTCGGTGGTCGCGGGCGGTGTCGTCTGCGCCTGGTCGGCAGGCGTTTCGGTGCCCGGAGCCGGCTGGATTTCCATCGCCTGCGGCTCGGCCGGCTTAGGCTGAGCAGCGTCCTGGGCGAAGGCCATCGGAGCGAACGCAACACTTGCGATAAGCGCACCGGCCGCAACGGAAGATACAAGTTTCTTGGTCATGTCAAAATGCCTTTCCTTGACGTTGTCGATCAAGGCGCGGTCCTGAAAGAGCCAGGGTTCCACCGCACCGGTGATATCAAAGCAACGCTTGGCTGCAGAGACGGTTCCAAAAAAAATGAATTGATCACATTGGAATTCCGGTAGTCCTGCGCCAGCTTTCGATGGCCGCAGATCAATATCTCCGGAGACCGTTGTCGTTCGTTCGGCCGATATCTGATGCCATCATTCAAACTTTGTATTTTAGTGATTTATTGATTGCTTCTTTACATTCACTCAATCTTGAGTGTTCTTGGCGATACTTGGCGAAGGCGGGAAACGGATCATATCGTGGATAGTCCATCCTGCTGATCTGGACGGTTCCCAATGTTTCTGCCGCGGCGATTTCTCTCCGTTTCCCTGCTTTCTGTTTTGGTGATGGTCTGCCTTGTCGGCATTGAGCGCAGCCTGTTCGGCGTGCGCTATTTCTCGGAGCGAATGCCGCGGGTCGAGCCCTATAATCTATGGCATGCATGGGTCGCGCTCAGCCTTTCGCTTGCGGCCATTCAAGGCTTTACGCGTGATGCCTCCTGGCTGGGCGCGCCTATGCTTCGAGCGGCTTCGCGCCGCGCACTGTCGATCTGCATCGCCACATTGGTCCTTGCGGCCGCCGCCGCCCTGCTTTTCAGCGTCGATGCCGTGACTTTCAGCGCCCTGGCCCGCGAGGACAACATCTTCGAGTGGCTTTCTGCTCTGTTGATCTTCGCCTCGAGTGTGTTCTTCGCGCTGGTGGCGACAGGTCAATTGCGTGCGGCGCGCGGGGAGGCCGGCCGCGATGCATGGCTTGCAACTGGCGCCGCCACATCTTTCAGCCTTGTCTTCTTCGTTGTCGGTATGGAGGAGATATCCTGGATGCAGCGCGTTTTCGGCCTTGCCACGCCTGACGCATTGCTGGGGCTGAACAAGCAGCAGGAACTGAACCTGCACAACATCTCCACCGGCTTTTCCGAGCTGCTCTACTACACCGGCAGCTTCGTGTTGCTGACGCTCATGCCTTTTATCTGGCTCTATCTTCGCAAGGGCTTTGCGCTCGGACGGCTGGAAGCTTTCGTACCCAGCGTGCTGGTGCTGGCGGCAAGCGCACCGATGGCGGCCTTCAACAGCGACAACTGGAGCATGCTGCCGACGCAGATGATGGTGATGATGACGGTGATCATCCTCTTGGTGATCGCCGATCTCGCTCTGCGGGGTGGACTGTGGCGGGAGTTCGTCCTGCTGACCGCAACCGCCATTTTGATCGTCGCGATCCAGGAACTGTTCGTGCTGCAGGCACACGACCTCGTGCGCATCTGGGATCCGACCGAATACAAGGAACTCTTCATTGCGGTCGGTCTTGCCATCTATGGCTACGAGACCTTGTCGCGCCTGCGCTCGTCGGCGCCGGCCGGCGAGGTGCGGATCGGGCGGCGACCAATGGCGGGATGAAGAAAACCCCGCCGAAACGGCGGGGCTCGTACTGCAGTGCCGTTTGATGCGACGGCAGTCTCAGTGGCTTTCGCGAAGAACCTCGCTGCCGCTGCCGCCAACGAGGAAATCGAGGTCCGCGCCCTTGTCCGCCTGCAGCACCGTGTCCTGGTAGAGCTTGTAGTAGCCGCGGGTCCATTTCTGCTCCGGCGGCTGCCAGGCGGCCATGCGGGAGGCAAACTCTTCGTCACTGATCATCAGGTTGAGCTCCCCCTTCAGCGCATCGAGGCGGATGCGGTCGCCGGTTCTGACGATCGCCAGCGGTCCGCCGGCGTTCGATTCCGGGCTGACATGCAGCACGACGGTGCCAAAGGCCGTGCCCGACATGCGGGCGTCTGACACGCGCACCATGTCGCGCACGCCCTTTTCGACCAGCCGGCGCGGGATCGGCATGTTGCCGACTTCCGCCATGCCGGGATAGCCCTTGGGGCCGCAACCCTTGAGCACGAGGATCGTATCTTCCGTCACCGGCAGGTCCGGATCGTCGATCTTGGCCTTCAGGTCTTCGATCGTCTCGAACACATAGGCGGGCCCCTCGTGCGCCAGCAGATGCTCACTGGCGGCAGACGGCTTGATGACCGCACCGTTTGGCGCAAGGTTGCCCTTGAGCACGCGAATGCCGGCTGCGGCGCGCAAGGGGTTGTCGAGCGGACGGATGACGTCGTCGTTGAAGACTTCGGCGTCTTCCCAGTATCGGCTGATCGGCATGCCGAAAACGGTCGGCGCATCCGGATGCAGCAGATGCTGGATGCGGTTCATGACGGCAGGCAGGCCGCCGGCATAGGCGAGATCCTCGATCAGATACTTGCCAGACGGCATGCAATTGACGATGCAGGGCACCTGGCCGCCGACGCGGTCGAAGTCCTCGAGACAGAGATCGACGCCGGCGCGGCCGGCGATCGCCAGCATATGCACGACCGCATTGGTCGAGCCGCCGACGGCCGCATTGGCGATGATGCCATTTTCAAAATTCTTCTTGGTCAGGATCTTCGACAGGCGCAGGTCCTCATGCACCATTTCGACAATGCGCTTGCCGGTCATGTGCGACAGCGCCATACGGCGGGCGTCGACAGCGGGAAGGGCGGCGTTGGTCGGCAGCGACAGGCCCATCGCCTCGACGATCGAAGCCATGGTGGTGGCGGTGCCCATGGTCATGCAGACACCGGGCGAACGCGACATGCCGCTTTCGGCCGCCATGAATTCCTGAACGCTCATTTCGCCGGCGCGCACCGCTTCTGAAAACTTCCAGACGTCGGTGCCGGAGCCGATGTCCTTGCCCTTCCACTTGCCGTTCAGCATCGGCCCGGAGGAAACGACGATGGTCGGCAGGTCCACGGACGCAGCCCCCATCAGCTGGCCGGGGGTGGTCTTGTCGCAGCCGCCGAGCAGCACGACGCCGTCGATGCCATAGGCACGGATCGCCTCCTCGACGTCCATGGCGAGCAGATTGCGAAACAGCATTGCCGTCGGCCGCATCTGAGTTTCGCCGAGCGAGGACACAGGAAACTCGACCGGAAAGCCGCCGGCCTCCCACACGCCACGCTTCACGCCCTCCGCCAGAATGCGCAGATGGCTGTTGCAAGGCGTCAGTTCCGACCAGGTGTTGCAGATGCCGATGATCGGACGCCCGTCGAAGACGTGATCCGGGAAACCCTGGTTCTTCATCCACGAGCGGTGGATGAAGCCGTCCTTGTGGGTGCCGCCGTACCAGTGGCGACTGCGCAGTTCTTTCTTCTTGTCGCTCATGCGAGCTTCCTCCTCACCATGCGTTTGATCGCGTGGATGAATTGTATGACTTTTTATTGGCGTTCCGCCAACACTTTCCGATCAGAGGCGGAACGACGGTTCGAAACGACCCTTGACGCTGACGCCGAGTTCGAAGGTCTTGCCGGCATGTGGATCGGCCGTGCGCGCGGTGTCATCGAGATCCTGCCAGGCAGACGTCACCAGCATGCGGTCGGCCTTGGGGCCGATGAAGGCCGTGCAGCTCGGCTGCGTCGTCGGCATCGCGTAGCGCGCGATCCGCAAGCCGTCTGGGCGGTAGACGTCGACCGTGCCGCTTCCCCAGCGGGCGTTCCAGATCAGGCCGTCGGCATCGCAGACCGAGCCATCGATGCCGCCTTTCTCGCCGCTGCCGTCGACGAGCAGGCTGGGCTCGCCCTTCGGCAACCCCGTCTCGGCATCGATGTCGACGCGCATCAGGTGGTTGATGTCGGTGTCGACGAAATAGGCAACGGTACCATCAGGCGAAAAGCAGATGCTGTTGGGGATGGTGACCCGATCATAGAGCTTGGTTACCTTTGTCCCGGCGACGTGATAGATCGCGCCCGCGCCCTTTTCCGGGCTGCGGCCCATGGTTCCGATCCACAGTGAACCGGAGGCGTGAACGCGGCCGTCATTCGAGCGGTTGCCGGGCTTGTCTTCAAGCGTCGTCAGCAGGCTGAACGCGCCCGTCTGGGTATCCCTGATAAAGAGCCCCTGATCGGAGGCGATCAGTTGCCGGGACGGATCGATAACGGCAAGGACGCTGCCGAGGAACGGAAGGTCATGCACGGTCTTGCGACCGGATTCCAGATGCAGCTCATGCAGCTCCTGACCCTTAATGTTGAACCACCAGGCTGTGCCGGTGCCGGGGTCATAGGTCGGGCCTTCTCCGAGGATCGAGGCCGATTGGCAGAGGATGCTGCCGGAAAAGGGAAGGGTATCACTCATCAGCGTGCTCCATAGACGGCGTCGTACGCTTTGATCGTCGCGATGGCCCGCTTGCCGACGTCTGCAGCAGTCATGCCTGGCTTGTAGAGGCTCGATCCGAGCCCGAAGCTTCTGATGCCGATCCTGGCGTAGTCTGCGAAATTCTCCTCCGACACGCCGCCGACGGCCGCCACTTCGACGTCGGTCGGAAGCACGGTACGGATCGCGGCGATGCCGGACGGGCCAAGCACGCTTGCCGGGAAGAACTTGAGGCCGGTGGCACCCGCCGCGGCAGCGGCAAGTGCTTCCGTCGGGGTGAAGACGCCGGGCATGGTCACCATACCCTTTTCCGCCGCCAGCCGGATGACCGCCGGTTCGACATTCGGGCTGACCATCAGCTTTCCGCCGACATCGGCAAGCTGTTCGACCTGCTCTGTCGTCAGCACCGTGCCGGCGCCGATCAGGCAGCCTTGCGGCGCCATCTTCACCGCTGTTTCGATCGAGCGGAACGGGTCGGGCGAATTGAGCGGGATCTCGATCGCGGTAAAGCCGGCCTCGATCAGCGTGCCGACGACGCCTTCAGTTTCTTCAGGCTTCAAGCCGCGCAGAATGGCGACCAGCGGGTATTTCATCGGTGGAAAGGGGATACGGTTCATCTCAGCAGTCTTTCGGTCAGAGGGGCCAGATTGCCTGAGCGGCAGTCGAAAGGCCGGCGCGCACGGCCTCGTCGGCATCGACGATCCGCGGGCTAAGGTTGAGGCTTGTTAGTGCTGCGCGGTAGAGCGCGCCGAGCGAGCCGGAGGCAACGAGGCAGACGCTGTCGACCGCACCGGCTGCTGCGAGTGCCCCGGCAATCTCAAGCCCGATCAGCGTGCCGGAGAGCGTCGCCTTGGCGTCGGTCGCCGTCGCGCCGTGAAGCAATTGACCGGCACGCACGCCGAACGTCAGGTTGGTGGCGAGCGCCGGGTTGGCGCAGGCCGCTGCAACGGCTGCGAGGAACGCCGGATGCTCGCCAGAAAAGACCTGCGCATCCGCGATCGAGTGGCTGAGGATCGAATGCTTGGAGATCACATCGAACAATTCTCCGGTCATGAAGGTCGAGAAACCTGTGACCTTGCCGCCCTCGAGGCGCACCCATTTGCTGTGGGTTCCGGGCATGCATACGAGATGCCGGCCGTCGCCGAGGCTGGTCGCGGCACCGAGCAGTTGCGTTTCCTCGCCGCGCATCACGTCGGGATGCTGCGGATCGCGCTGAGCGAGACCCGGAAGAATGCGAATGTCGCGGTCGATATCAGGCACCGCGACCGCACCTGCGGCAATCGTCGAAAGGGCGGCGGGGGTGTCGAGATAGCCGGCCTCCACCCAACCCTGCTTGGCGCCCGCCATCCCGCAGATGATCACGGGCAGGTGCGCGGGCGCAGCCACCGCGGCCAGATGCGCCTCCAGGACGGTCGAAAAGCCGGTCTTGGCAGCCGTGGTCATGCCTTCACCGCTGCGTCGTTCGGCAAGCACCGCGCCGTCCTCGGCAATGATCCAGAGCCGAAAGCTCGTGGTTCCCCAGTCGACTGCGGCATAATAGGCTGCGGTCATCAAAGTGCGCCTCCATCAATGATCATCGTTTGGGCCGTCATGCCCGTGGAACAGTTCGAAGCCAGGTAGAGGCAAGGGCCCACGAGGTCGTCGGCGGTCAGGCTTCGTTTCAGGCACTGCTTCTCCAGCATCGCCATGATCGCCGCTTCGTCGAGCCAGAGCTTTTTTTGCCGCTCGGTGACAATCATGCCGGGAAGGATCGCATTGACGCGGATATTGTCGGGGCCGAGCTTGCCGGCGAGCGACTTCGTCAATCCGACAATGCCGGCCTTGGCCGTCGCATAGGCTGGGATTTCCGCCATGTTCAGCAGGAAGGCGATCGACGAGAAATTGATGATCGATCCGCCGCCGGCCTGCCGCATGTGCGGCGCCACCGCCTGACTCATGAAGAACAGGTGCCTGAGGTTGACCGCCTGGCTTTCGTCCCAGCTTTCTTCGGTGACATCTTCGAGTGGCTGTCGGTCGTCGCGGGCCGCATTGTTGACGAGCACGTGGAGCGCGCCGAGCGTCGCCGCAGCCGTTTCGACGGCCCGTCTCACCGCGTCGATATCGCGCAGATCGGCATGAATGAAGAGCGGTCTGTATCCGGTCTCGGCCGAGAGCCTGTCGGCGAGCTCCAAGCTTGCCGTCGCGTCGATGTCGACGAAGGCGACCTGCGCACCCTGACGAACGAAACCTTCGACGAGTGCCGCACCGATGCCGGCGCCACCGCCGGTGACAAGGACACGGCGATCCCTCAGATCGTGAAATTGGGCCGCAGGCAACGGCATCTGATCGGCACTCCCCCTTCGCGCCTCTTTGGCACGTTTGTCGACCTCATTGTTCCGATATGTGGAACGCGATTTTATTATATGGAATTATCGGGCGGCAGCGGTTATTTTGTCAAGATCGGATTGGCGGACTCAGGGCCATACGGGTGGGAATGAAACGGGCGACATGAGTGTGGAACTCACAGGAATTGCGCACGGCGAGGCGGCCGGCACCGGTACGCTTGGCAAGGCCATGGCCGTTCTTGAAGCGGTGGTCATGGCGGACGGGCCACAGCGGTTCACCGATATTCTGGCGAGATCCGGCCAGCCGCGCGGTACCTTGCATCGGCTGCTCAGCCACCTCGTCGAGGAAGGGCTGCTTATGCAGCGCCGCGATCTCTCCTATGAGCCCGGTCTTCGCCTGTTGACGCTCGCCTCTCGCTCCTGGTCCGGCAATCGTTTTCGCGATGTTGCCGAACCGCATCTTCGCAGCCTGCACGAGCTGACCGGGGAAACCGTGCATCTCGGCATCCTCAGGGAAACCGAAATCGTCTATGTCGACAAGGTCGAAAGCCGGCAAACGGTGCGTATGAGTTCGCAGATCGGCAAGGCCTCGCCCGTCTATTGCACCGGCATTGGCAAGGCAGCGCTGTCGCTGTTGCCGCAACCGGAACTTGAGCGGCTTGTGGCGAAAATGGCCTTTCACGCCTTCACTCCGCATACCCATCGCTCAGCCGAAACGCTGCTGGCGGAGATTGCGGACATCCGCCGCGACGGACACGCTTTCGATCGGGAAGAACATGAGATAGAGATCCGTTGCGTCGCTGCGCCGATCCGTGTGTCGGGCAGCGATCTGACAGCTGGAATCTCGGTTACGGGGCCGGCCTACAGGGTGAGCATGGAGCAGTTGATCGCCTGGTCGGGGGCGGTGCGGGCGGCGGCGGCGGCGATCGGGGAGGAGGCCGCGATTCGCCTCGGTCCGGGCCGCGGTGGACCTTGAGTTCACTTTACGGTAAATTAGAAACTTCGACTGGACGTGGTGTTCCAACCTCGATAACGTTAATATATCAGGTTAGCTTTGCGGTTGACCGCGACCAGGTTTGATTTTGTCATTAAGAATAATTTTGACGTAATCTTCATGCGGCGTCAGCGGCCGTGCTCCTCCCCGGAGCCGGATGTGGAGAAGGGCGGAAGATGATCGATTTCAGCGCGAATATGGCGTCGTTGATGCTCCCCGACGGGCGGTCCGTGAGGGGGCCTATCTGTTGCGAGGACGATATCAGACGGGTGATCGGGCAGGTTGCGGACGCCTACGGCTTCCGTGGCTTCCTTGTGCTCGCCGTTCCGGATACCGGCTGCAACAGCCTTGAGGCCAACGCGATCATGACGACCTATCCGGTCGAGTTCTTGAAAGGTTACGACAGCGCTGGCCTGATCAATGGCAGCCCTGTGATCCAGCGCCTGCGCCGCAGCACCATACCCTTCACCTATGACGCCCACCAGCTGGCGCGCCGGCGCGCCGATGGCAAGGGCGACGCGGCGATCTGCGTCTTCGAGCAGGCGGGCATGCCGCGCGGGATTTACCTTCCGGTGCACGACACCGGTGGCCATCGCGCTGCCATTGCCTTTGGCGGCGATCGCCCCGTCGTGTCGAACGATGAGATGCAAGAACTCAATCTGTGGGCCGGCATCCTCTTCAGCAAGCTGGTCGAGGTGCGCGAGCGCGATCGGCGCGGGTCGGGAAGCCTGTCGCGCCGTGAGGTGGAATGCCTGCGCTGGGCCGCTGCCGGCAAGACCACGAGCGAGATGGCGCGGATCCTTGCGCTGTCGGAGTATACAGTGAACCACTATCTCAACCGAGCGACGCGAAAGCTGGATTCGGTCAACCGCGTGCAGACGGTCGCCAAGGCCATGCGCGCCGGTTTGATCAACTGAGAACTGGCACTTTCTGCACATCAAAGCTGGATGCTGCGGCATGGCGCAGTTCGCTTGCAGGGAAATACACAGGCTTTTGTGCGCGTAGGGCAGGGAATCTCGATCATCTGTTGGCATTGGCCTGCGGGTCGGTCTATTTGATAATTGATGAATGCCATGGAACGCGCGAATGCAGGATACGATGACCACCGGGACGACTGACGCAGATCTGCCCCGGGGCGGTGATTTCGCGTCTGAGATCGCAAAACTGGAGACCCAGTTCGATATCATCCGCTATATGCGGCGGGTCACGCAGATGTTTGGCTTCAAAACCTTTCTCATCTGCTCGATCCCGTCCATCGACGTGGACCGCCTGGCTGCAACCACCGTTATATCCAACATGCCTGCCGAGCTGCTGAACAAGTATGACAGCCTGTCGATGCTGCGCTTCAGCACCGGCGTCAAACGGCTGCGGGAAACGACGACACCTTTCCAGGTGACGCTCGAAGCCTGGGAAGGCGAGGGTGGCAAACCCGATTCGGCCAGCGAATACATTGCCATGCTGCGCGACAACGGCATCTTCCAGGCGAGCTATTTCCCGGTGCACGACGCAGAAGGTGGTCGCGGCGCGGTGATCCTGATGGGGCCGGAAGCCGAACTGCCGATGACCGTGACCATGGAATTGCAGATGATCGCAATCCATATCTACAATCGGCTGGCAGAGATCGGCTCGGTCTGGAAGAACGCCAGTGCGTCCCTTTCCGAGCGCGAGATCCAGTGCCTCAGCTGGACGGCGGCTGGAAAGACCAGCGCCGAGATCGCCGGCATCCTCGGCCTCTCCGAGCACACCGTGAACCACTACCTCAACCACGTCACCAAAAAGCTCGATGCGGTGAACCGCACGCAGGCCGTCGTCAAGGCGATGAAGAAGGGCTACATCAGCTAGCCTTAAAGCGCGTCGCGATCTTTCAGATTCGCGTGGCGCGCTTTAAGTTCTTGTTTTTGCGCATGTCGTTATCGCAAAACTGCGGCACACTTTTGCGCGACATTCTTCAGTTCTGGAGCGGCGCATTCGCGCGTGCGCGAAGCCGCCGTCAAACGTGGTGCGCCCACGCAGTTGCTGCCATCCTGTGCGATTTTGAGATCATTGCTCATAAACTGGGCAGATGCTCTCGCGGGCGTCGGCGTGCGGTAATTCCGTTATCTTACTGAAAACATTATAGGTTCAGTTTCAGTTTGAATCTGGCACGCATCCTGCATTGCTATTGGCATGTCCAGAGGGGACTAAAACAAGACAGCGCCCAAGAAGGTCGCGACAAAAAGGGCCGCCACCTTATTCCACTGTGATCCCGGATGTACGGACACAAGGGATGAGTGGCGGCTCTGCTTTTTCCGTTATGTCGCATTGGCGAAGCGCCCGGCCTCGATTATCTAAGAGGACAGTAGAATGAGAGGACGCGATGCCGGAAGTCACCAGAGACGTGGTACTTGATAAGCTGCGAACCGTGCGCGGTCCGGATATGGAAGGAAACATCGTCGAGCTTGGGCTCGTGTCGGATGTCTTCATTTCGGATGGCAAGGCCTATTTTTCGATCACCGTGCCGGCCGACCGCGCCAAGGAGCTGGAGCCGATGCGGGCTGCAGCCGAGCGCGTGGTGCGCGAAATCCCTGGCATCAGCGCCGCAATGGTTGCCTTGACCGCGGACCGCAAGGCGGCACCCGCGGCTGCCCCGGTGCAGCGCCCGCAACCGGCCGGCGCTCATGCCGGCCACGCGCATGGTCAGCGTCCGGCAGGCGGCGCGCCTGCAAAGGCCGGCATTCCCGGCGTCGGCGCCATCATCGCCGTCGCCTCCGGCAAGGGCGGTGTCGGCAAGTCCACCACATCGGTCAACCTGGCGCTGGCGCTGAAGGCCAACGGCCTGAAGGTCGGCCTGCTCGACGCCGACATCTATGGCCCGTCCATGCCGCGCCTCCTGAAGATTTCGGGTCGGCCGCAGCAGATCGAAGGACGAATGATCCGCCCGATGGAAAACTACGGCCTCAAGGTCATGTCCATGGGCTTCCTCGTCGACGAGGAAGTGGCGATGATCTGGCGCGGCCCGATGATCCAGTCGGCATTGCTGCAGATGCTGCGCGAAGTCGCCTGGGGCGATCTCGATGTTCTGGTGGTCGACATGCCGCCGGGCACCGGTGACGCACAGTTGACCATGGCGCAGCAGGTTCCGCTCGCCGGCGCGGTGATCGTCTCGACGCCGCAGGACCTGGCCCTGATCGACGCCCGCAAGGGGCTGGCGATGTTCCGCAAGGTCGAAGTACCGGTGCTCGGCATCATCGAGAACATGAGCTATTTCGTCGCCCCGGACACCGGAAAACGCTACGATATCTTCGGCCATGGCGGTGCGCGCAAGGAAGCCGAGCGTATCGGCGTGCCGTTCCTCGGCGAAGTGCCGCTGACCATGGGCATTCGGGAAACCTCCGATGCCGGTACGCCGCTGGTCGTTTCCGATCCGGAGGGGGAAATCGCCCGCATCTATCGTGAGATCGCAACGAAGGTCTGGCGCGAAGTCTCGGCAGCACGAGACGACAAGAGCCGCGCGATGCCGAATATCGTCTTCGAATAGGCCGTCGTCCGCGGCCTGTTCGATCGGGTCGACCCGTCACGCGACACAGGCCGGGTCGGCTCCGAAGCCCTGCGAATAGCGGCACAATTTTGTCCGAAACCCGATTTCGATTCGGCGAAACATGCAGTAGGGTGGCGCCGGAACGGTAGACGGCGCCTGTGTCATGTATCGAGGGGGCATTGATTTTGCGTCTGTGTTGCGCCATATGCCGTGCCGCACTTGCGAAGGTGCCCAACTTAGCGCCCTCTCGCCGGAGACCTTGTCCTCCCGCGATGACCGAGTTGAGGATTTTGTCCTGACTGGGAACGCTTCATCCGATGGATTTCGATAGTGGGAATAATGTGGCGCCAATGCGGTTGCTCACTTTCGCGCGGGCTCGCATCTCCACCCGGGACCGCAGCCGCGGGAAGGGCGCCTGAATGATCACGGGCTATTGCTCCAACGGAGAGATCGTCTCCCTGTCGGTGGCGGACGAGCCGGTTGCGCTGCGTCCCGATATCGTCTGGGTCGATCTCGTCGAGCCGAACAAATCCGAGGATCTGATGATGGAGAAGCTCCTGGGCATCTCCATCCCGACACGCGAGGACCTGAAGGACATCGAGCCGTCGAGCCGGCTCTATTCCGAGGCTGATGCGGTTTTCATGACGGCGTCGCTGGTCTACCGCTCCGAAACCGATATTCCAGATCTGACTGACGTTGCCTTCATCCTGCATGGCGGACGGCTGGTGACCATTCGCTACGCCGAACCACGCGCTTTCGCCCTGTTCAAGGCGGCGATGCACCGGATTCCCGGCGGCTGCCCGAACGGCGTCGTGATGTTGACGCGGCTGCTCGAAACGATCGCCGACCGCACCGCCGAAATCCTCGAGCAGGCCGTCGGCAAGATCGACGATCTGTCGTTGCAGGTCTTTGGCGACAAGGCGGTCGTCAAGCGCCGGCCGCCGCACTTCCTCGAGGCGCGCCTGCGCGACGTGGCCGGTCATCACCGTCTGGTCGCCAAGACCCGCGACAGTCTTGCCTCGCTCTCACGCCTTTTGACCTTCGTCTACACCGTTCCCGAAGTCCAGGCGGACAAGGACAGCCGCGAACTCTGCCGCTCGATCTCCCGCGACATCCAGACCTTGTCGGAGCATGCCTCCTTCATCTCGGGCAACATCACCTTTTTGCTCGACGCCTCGCTCGGCCTCATCAATGTCGAGCAGAATGCCATCATCAAGATCTTCTCGATCGCTTCGGTGGTATTGTTGCCGCCAACGCTGGTCGCCTCCGTCTACGGTATGAATTTTCGCGCGATGCCGGAACTTGAATGGCAGCTCGGCTATCCCTTCGCGCTTGCCGCCATGGTGATATCCGCCGTGATACCCTTTTTCTTCTTTCGCTGGAAAGGCTGGCTCTAACAGCCAGTAGGACACGCATGACCCAATCGCATGCCCCTTCCACACAAGGGTCGAAAGACCTGCGCCGGCTGCTCGTCCTCGGCCTCGGCTCTATCGGCGTGGTCTACGGCGATATCGGCACCAGCCCGCTCTACGCGTTTCGCGAAGCACTCCGCCCGGTGTCCCACGACGGCGTGACCGATGTCGAAATCATCGGTCTGATCTCACTGATGATCTGGACCCTGACGATCATCGTGACGATCAAATATGTGCTGTTTCTGCTGCGCGCCGACAACCAGGGGGAGGGCGGCACGCTCTCGCTGCTGGCGCTGTTGATGAAGACCGGGAATGGCCACACGGCGATCCTGTTCTTCATGGGCATTGCCGGTGCCGCACTCTTTATTGGCGATGCGATGATCACGCCGGCCCTATCCGTGCTTTCGGCCGTCGAGGGTCTGAAGCTCGTGACCCCGGCGCTGTCGGACTACGTCGTCCCCATCGCGGTCGTCATTCTGCTTTTGATGTTTGCGGTGCAGTCGAAGGGAACGGCCGCCGTTTCCAATTTCTTCGGCCCGATCACGCTCGTCTGGTTCCTGGTGATGGGCGGTATCGGCGTCATCCACATTTCCGACGACCTGTCGATCTTCAAGGCCTTCAATCCCTATTATGCCGCCAGCTTCATGTTCAATGAGGGCTATGTCGGCATCATCGTGCTCGGCGCCGTCTTCCTGACGGTGACCGGCGCGGAGGCGCTCTATGCGGACCTTGGCCATTTCGGCCGCCGCCCTATCCAGTGGGCCTGGTTCCTGGTGGTCTTTCCCGCGCTGACGCTCAACTATCTCGGCCAGGGCGCTTTCGTTCTGAAGAACCCTGAGGCGATGTCGGACCCGTTCTTCCTGATGTTCCCGAAATGGGCGCTGCTGCCAGTCGTCATCCTGGCGACCTTCGCGACGATCATCGCCAGCCAGGCGGTGATAACCGGTGCGTTTTCGCTGACGCGGCAGGCGATCCACCTCGGCTTCCTGCCGCGCATGGCGATCTTCCACACCTCGGAAACCCATACCGGTCAGATCTACCTGCCCAACGTCAACACCCTGCTGATGTTCGGCGTCATGGCGCTGGTCTTCGTCTTCGGTTCGTCGGAATCGCTTGCTACTGCCTATGGCATCTCGGTGACCGGCGCGATGGTGGTGACGACGGTTCTCTCCTTCGAGTTCCTGCGCGCGCGCTGGAACTGGTCGGCGCTCTGGGCCGGCGCCGTGCTTTTGCCGCTGTTTGCACTGGAGTTCGTGTTCCTCGGTGCCAACATGCTGAAGATCCATGATGGCGGCTACGTGCCCGTGCTGATCGCCGCTACTTTCATCGTCATCATGTGGACCTGGAAGCGCGGTACGGAAATCCTGCATGCCAAGACCCGCCATATCGACATTCCGCTCGCAAGCTTCGTCAAGTCCATCGAGCGCAAGAGCGAGCACGCCCCGGTTTCTGTACCCGGCACCGCGGTGTTCCTGACCAGCGACCCGGAATCGACACCGGCGGCCCTGCTGCACAACATCAAGCACAATCACGTGCTGCATCAGCAGAACTTCATTCTGACGATCCGCACCGCCAACACGCCGAAGGTTCCCAAGACCGAACGCGTCAGCGTGCAGCCGCTGTCGGAGCGCTTCACCCTGCTCGAAATGCGCTTCGGCTTCATGGAGACGCAGAACGTCTCGCAGGCGCTTGGCCTGTTCCGCAAGTCAGGGCTGAAGTTCGACATCATGTCGACGTCGTTCTATCTCGGAAGGCGCAAGCTGGTTCCGGACGCGCAGTCGGGCATGCCGCATTGGCAGGACCGCCTGTTCATCGCGCTTGCCAACGCGGCGATCGACCCTTCCGACTATTTCCGCCTGCCGACCAACCGCGTTGTCGAACTCGGCTCGCACGTCATCATCTGACGTCACCGGTTGCGAAAGCCGCTGGCGGGCCAAAAGTCCGCCACCACTGTCTTTCAGTGAACACGCATTAACCAAACATCAAGGTTAATGCTTCATTTTCAAGGCTCGAACGAAGCGTTGCCGGCCATGCGTCCGGCAGCTTCATTGTCCTAGCGTCCCCGCGCGGAATCTGTCCGCTGGCCCATCGCCGGCGAGGGCAGCGCCGTGCCTTCGATAAGCGTTGCGTGGAGTGGGTTGGTGCGTAAGAGTCAAAAACTGCGTCGCGAATCTCGTGTGAACGTCTCCGCCTGGCTGGCTCCGGCTCTCATCGGACTAGCGGTCTATATCGGCTTCCCCACGGTCGCCGCCTATTCCGACCTGGCGACCTTCCTCTCCGGTATAAATCGTGGCGGCGAACGCTGGCGGATGTACATGACGCCGTCGCCGGCGGGATCGATCCACGACGTCGAGATGGTCTTTGCCGACCCGATCACCACGAGCGCGCTCGATGGCGGGGCCGGTATCGAACTTCCCGATGGCAGCCGCGTCGCGTTGACCGCGGAAAGCAAGCATGCCGGCACGCCGGACGAAGACCGCGTCAACCGCCGGGGCAAGAAGGGCCGTATCGTCGCCGTCACCCCCGTCACGCCGCCGAAGGATTTCACCGCCGGCTCGATCCTGCAGCGCACGAGTTCGCTGATGGAGCCCGGTTTCGAGGGCGCCGAAAAGATGGTCTTCGCCAAGCCGAAGATCAAAGGCAAGGAGATCGAGATCGCCACGGCCTTCTACAAGAAGAAGCCGCCGAAGATCGAGCCCGGCCTCTCGCCGATGCTGGCCAAGCTTGTGACCAACGACAAGCCCGACATTCTTGCGACTGCCTATGTCCGGCCCGAGCCGGACTATGCGCGTGAATCGCCCTTCGATTCGATCCTGAGAGAAGACAAGAACGCCGGGCGCTTCATTCCCGACATCGCCCCGGAAGATCATGCCTGGGCCGCGACCGCCCTTCCGGCTGAGGTCTTCAGCAAGGAAGAGCAGACCTGCCTTGCCGAAGGCATATACTTCGAGGCTCGCAGCGAACCTTTGAAGGGGCAGGCGGCCGTCGCGCAGGTGATTCTCAACCGCGTCCGCAATCCGACCTATCCAAAGACGATCTGCGGCGTCGTCTATCAGAACAAGGCCTGGCGCAACCGCTGCCAATTTTCCTTTGCCTGTGACATGATCCGCGACCTGGTCTATTCGAGGTCGCACTGGAAGGAAGCCAAGGATGTCGCGATGGCCGTCACCGCCGGCAAGATCTGGTTGCCGGAAGTCGGCTCGGCGACCCACTACCACGCCACCTACGTCAACCCCGCCTGGGCGAAGACGATGAAGCGGGTCGGCAAGATCGGCCTGCACATCTTCTACCGGACCTATGGCGGCGGCTGGAGCTGACGCAGGGCCGGCTTTGACCCTGCAGCGTTTTGAGCATTGATCGCGGGCCGGAGATTCTGGCCCGCGATCTGCCGATTCCTGCCTTTGTCTGCCAGTCGCGGGCGCGGGATGCGGTCAAGATGATGAAATCATTGCGAAATATTGTCCACGTCGAAGCGCTGCGCACGCCTTGACTATGCGAATGCCTAAAACTATGTTGCGCGCGACTTCAAATGGGGCTGAAACGTGGCTTGAACAGCAGCCTTTTGTGTGACCGAAATCACGGTCGTGACCGTGTCGGACAACAATGGGAGAGCCACGTGACGGAGAAACCCGAGGAAAGTCTGGAAGCGCGGCTGAAGCAGCTCGGCGAAAAGATTGAGTCCAAGCGACCCAGTCAGCCGGATGGTGCCGAGGCCCGAGCCGCCGAAAGCCGCAAAGGCTATGCGGCGGCAATGAAGCTCTCCAGCGAGTTCATCGCTGGCATCGTGGTTGGGGCGTTTCTGGGCTATCTTTTGGACCACTTTGCGGGTACAGGGCCGTGGGGCATGATCATTTTCCTGCTCCTTGGCTTTTGCGCCGGCGTGTTGAATGTACTGCGTTCGGCCGGGATGGTGGCAACACTCGACTCGGTAAAGCGCAGTTCGGGAAATGACAAGACGGACGGAGATGGCGCCTGAGGCGTCGCCCGGAAAACACGGTATCCGCTCTAAAGGCGGGCAGAACGAAAGAGAAGCGCGGTGTCAAACGATCCGACCCACCAGTTCCTGGTCAACAAGATTGTCCCGATCGAAATTGGCGGAATTGACTTTTCCTTCACCAACGCGTCGCTGTTCATGGTTGCGACCGTGGGTGCTGCGGCCGGTTTCCTCTACCTGACGACATCGCAGCGCGGGCTGGTCCCGACGCGCCTGCAGTCGGTTTCGGAAATGTCCTATGAATTCATCGCTTCCATGCTGCGCGAAGGCGCTGGCAACGGCGGCATGAAGTTCTTCCCGATGGTGTTCTCGCTGTTCATGTTCATCCTGACGGCGAACCTGCTCGGCATGTTCCCTTACTTCTTCACCATCACCAGCCAGATCATCGTCACCTTCGCCTTGGCGCTCTTCGTCATCGGCACGGTGCTGTTCTATGGTTTCTACAAGCATGGTTTTGGCTTCCTGAAGCTCTTCGTGCCACACGGCGTGCCGGGCGTGCTTCTGCCGCTGGTCGTGTCGATCGAAATCATCTCGTTCCTTTCCCGTCCCATCAGCCTCTCGGTTCGTCTCTTCGCCAATATGTTGGCCGGCCACATCACGCTGAAGGTTTTCGCTGGCTTCGTTACCTCCCTGAGCGCGCTTGGTGCGCTCGGTATCGGTGGTGCGATCCTGCCGCTCATCATGACCGTCGCTATCACCGGTCTTGAATTCCTCGTCTGCTTCCTCCAGGCCTATGTCTTCGCGGTACTGACCTGCATGTACCTCAACGACGCTGTCCATCCCGGAAGCCACTAAGGAATACAGTCGCTTGCTTCCGGCCGGTCCTCCGCCGGAAGCGCAATCCTAAGCCGCAACACCATTCGAAGGAGTTCAATCATGGAAGCGGAAGCAGCAAAGTACATCGGCGCAGGTCTGGCTTGCCTCGGTATGGCCGGCACGGCTCTCGGCCTCGGCAACATCTTCGGCAGCTACCTCTCTGGCGCGCTGCGCAACCCGTCGGCTGCTGACGGCCAGTTCGGCCGCCTCGTATTCGGCTTCGCCGTTACGGAAGCTCTGGGCATCTTCTCGCTGCTCGTAGCCCTGCTCCTCCTCTTCGCCGTCTAATAACGGCTGGAGTTTCGGCCGCGACCCGTAAAGGGTCGCGGCCGCGCATATTCTTGAGTGCACCTGGAGGTGAGCATGTTTGTGACCGCGGCCTATGCCCAGCAGTCAACCACCACTGAAGGCGCCGAAGCACACGATGCCGCTGCGGCCGGTGAGGTGCACACCGAAACGGGTGTGGCCCACGAAGGCGAGGCTGGCTCCGGCGTGTTCCCGCCCTTTGATTCGACCCATTTCGCATCGCAGCTGCTTTGGCTCGCGATCACGTTTGGCCTCTTCTATCTCCTGATGTCGAAGGTCATCATTCCGCGCATCGGCGGAATTCTGGAAACCCGTCACGACCGGATCGCTCAGGATCTCGACGAAGCGTCGCGCCTTAAGGGCGAAGCTGACGCTGCCATCGCATCCTATGAGCAGGAATTGGCAACCGCCAAGGCCAAGGGTCATCAGATTGCCGACGGTGCGCGTGAAGCCGCCAAGTCCAAGGCTGTCGCCGACCGCAACGCTGTCGAGGCCGATCTTTCCAAGAAGATCGCCGCTGCGGAAGACCGTATCGCCGATATCAAGACCAAGGCACTTGCAGACGTCGGCGCAATCGCCGAGGAAACTGCAACCGCTGTCGTCAAGCAGCTCATCGGTGGCACCGTCACCAAGGCTGAGATCGTCGCTGCCGTCAAGGCATCGGGTAACTGAGGAGCACTGAACCATGCATCTTGATGCGACCTTCTATGCCCTCGTCGGCTTGATCCTGTTCTTCGTCCTGATTGCCTATCTCAAGGTTCCAGGCATGATGGGCAAGGCGCTTGACGCCCGCGCCGACAAGATCACCAATGAACTGGCAGAAGCTAAGCGCCTGCGCGAAGAAGCCCAGGCTCTCGTTGCCGAATACCAGCGCAAGCGCAAGGACGCCGAAGCGGAAGCGGCCGGCATCGTTGCCGCCGCTCAGCGCGAAGCGGAAATGCTGACCGCCGAAGCCAAGCAGAAGACGGAAGAATTCGTCGCCCGCCGGACCGCGCTGTCGGAGCAGAAGATCAAGCAGGCCGAAAGCGACGCGATCAACGCCGTTCGCTCCGCTGCCGTCGATCTGGCCATCAGCGCTGCCGAAAAGGTTGTTGCTGCCAAGGCCGACGCTGGTGCGCAGAACGAACTGTTCAAGAAGGCACTTGGCGAAGTCAAGTCGCGCCTGAACTAAGCTTCGGCTGCAAGCTACGATTTGAAAGCCCCGCCTCGTGCGGGGCTTTTTCGTTTTCGAGGCCACATTGTTGTGGCAAGCAAAGTTCGGGCTGGAAGGCGGCGCAGGAGGGCCAGGGTTATGGTTTGGGCCCGGTTCCGGCATAAGGCGTTCGCCTGAGGTCGGCTCGATGGAGCGTGACCAGCCGACAAGCTAAAGGTAAATGCGCGGCTGAACGGCTTCTCCGGGGTATCCCGGTTTCAAGTGGCATCACGGAAGCGGACAAGATGCTCTAAAAACAAGCGCTCGAGCATCCGTGGTGCCCTTCTTCCGAACGCACGGCGCTCCAGGAATCTCCAGGAGAGTGCGGGAGCGGCTTTTCGTCCGAGCAGGCGCAAGTGCTGAACGCTAGCGCCTCTCCGCCGCTCCGGCTGCAGGGGACGCGCTCCAGATCTCCGGCGGACAATTGGGCAAGGCGCTGTAGCCCACGCTCGTCTGGTCCTTTGTTTGGGGCACAGTTGCAAGCGGGTTTCGAGCGCTTACGCGCCGTAGGCCGGTACCTGCGGCAGTCCAGATCGCCGGGCTTCGGCGATGCCGGCCGTCAATCCTTGCGCAGCGGGCGGAAGCTCATGCGATGCAGCGGGCAGGGGCCTTTGGCATCGATCGCCTTGCGATGCACCACTGTTGCATAACCGGCATGGACCGCAAAGCCGTAGCCGGGGTGAGCGACATCGGCACGTTCCATCATGCGGTCGCGCGTCACCTTGGCGACGATCGATGCTGCCGCGATCGAAAGCGAGCGGGCGTCGCCCTTGACCACCGCCTTGGCGTGACAGCCAAGGCCGGGCGGCACATCACGGCCGTCGACCAGGACGAAGCGGGCCGCAAGCGACAGACCGTCGACGGCGCGGCGCATCGCTTCAAGGCTCGCCTTGCGAATGTCGATGGTATCGATGGTCGCGGCAGAGGAAGAGGCGATGGAAACCGTGGCGGTTGCCAGGATCTCGTCGAACAGCTTTTCGCGCTGAGCTGCGCTCAGCTTCTTGCTGTCGTTCAGACCTTCGGGGATCGCATCGGGATCCAGGATGACGGCAGCCGCAACTACGGGGCCCGCAAGCGGTCCGCGTCCCGCTTCGTCGGCGCCAGCGACAGGCCAGGCGCCTTCCTTTCTGGCAGCCAGTTCGAAGCTGAAATCAGGTCCGAGGAGAAGATCCGGGAAAAGGGGAGAATCGGTCGATCTGCGATGTGACATGCGGCGAAACTCGCATGATCGACCGATTCTCTTCAAGTCCCCCGATCTGAGTGCGGCAGCAGCCGGGGGGTATGCCAGCGTCATCCTGAGGCACAAAGGAGACGCCGGAATTCACTAAAGTCATCTCGCGCCGGCAATGACGCGGCACGCATGCCTTTGCCCGAGTCGGTGGCATCTGCGCCACCCAGCTCGACATTGATCAAAAGGTGCAAGCCCTAACACCTAAGCGCGGGGTTGCAGCGGCTTTGTCCGGTCGGCCAATGAGGTCATCGGGGCTGCCGGCCCACCTCCCACTCCATGACGTCTTCAATCCAAGAACCTCCGTCCCCAGCGACATACGCAAGACCTGTTGCCGCTAGAGCAGCGAAAGCTGGACGCCGGTCCCAAGCGGCGGGACGAAGATGTCGTCGCGCAGCTGTCGGCGGTTGAGGTTGAGGCCGAGGCGTTTGGCCGCAAGTTCGAACCTTCGGCCAATCTGCCAGGCATAGGGCCCGGCCCCCTTCATGCGCTTGCCGAACTCGGCGTCGTAATCCTTGCCGCCGCGCATCGAGCGGATGAGCGACATCACATGCCGGTAGCGGTCTGGATAGTTGCGCAACAGCCA
The DNA here is from genome assembly GCF_058795755.1 of Ensifer sp. GW823-FHT05D09. Taxonomy (NCBI): domain Bacteria; kingdom Pseudomonadati; phylum Pseudomonadota; class Alphaproteobacteria; order Hyphomicrobiales; family Rhizobiaceae; genus Ensifer; species Ensifer sp. GW823-FHT05D09. Next base: position 831,373 of record NZ_JBXAIA010000001.1, read on the forward strand.
GTCGCGAAAGAGCGGGCTGACCTCAAGCGGCAGGCGCAACAGCACATAGGTCGCCTCCAGCGCACCTGCTGCCCGCGCAGCTTCCAGCACTCGCTCTATCTCGTGGTCGTTCAGGGCCGGGATGATCGGGGAGACCAGGACACCGGTCGGAATGCCGGCTTCAGTGAGCGAGCGTATCGCCTCAAGCCGCTTGGTCGGCGTCGAAGCGCGCGGCTCCATCGTGCGCGCCAGCTTCCGGTCGAGCGTCGTTACCGAAATACCGACCCGCGCCAGTCCCTTTTCAGCCATGGGGGCAAGCAGGTCGATGTCGCGCGTCACCATCGCCGACTTCGTCACGATCATGACAGGATGGTTGGCCGCCTGCAGCACTTCGAGGATCTGGCGCATGATCCGCCATTCCTTTTCGATTGGCTGATAGGGATCGGTATTGGTGCCGATCGCGATCGGCCGCACCTTGTAGTCCGAGCGGGCGAGTTCGCGTTCCAGCAGGCGCGGGGCGTCCGGCTTGGCGAAGAGCTTCGCCTCGAAATCAAGTCCGGCCGAAAGCCCCATAAAGGCGTGCGTCGGGCGGGCAAAACAATAGATGCATCCGTGCTCGCAGCCGCGATAGGGGTTGATCGAGCGGTCGAAAGAGATATCGGGAGAATCGTTGCGACTGATGACCGAACGCGGCTTTTCCACCTGCACTTCTGTCTTGAAGGGCGGCAGATCCTCCAGGCTCTCCCAGCCGTCGTCGAAAGCCTCGCGCGCCTGCTGTTCGAACCGGCCCGACATGTTCAGCCCGGCGCCTCGTCCGCGGCGACGATCAACCTCGATCCTGAGACCGGTTCCGCTCATCAAAGCTTCGGCAACCTCTGCCGTGTTGGCGGGTGCAAGCGCACCCTGCCTGATCTGAGACAGCTCGTTCATCGGAATCTCCGAGGGATCAGATGTTTGATCCCGTTTTGTTCTGATTATTTTCCTAACGCGAAAGCGGGAACAATTCAAGAACAAAAAATCACGCACCCTGAATTCGGAGCGAAAGCCATCGGGCGGAACGTGAGCAGGACGAGAGCGGTCATGCCATAGGGTTGTAGCATTTTACGCTGCAATGCGGTAGGAACAGCTATGCTGACGATCATCATGGAAACACGCGACAACGAGGCGGAACTGGCGCAGACGCTATCGGTGCTCGTGGCGGGTGCCGTGGAGGGCCTGGTCAGCGATGTCATCATCCTCGATTACGGCTCCAAGGATGGTTCGGTGCGTGTAGCCGATGCCGCTGGCTGCCGCTTCTGCGTCGATTGGGATCTGGGCGAAATCGTGCGTTCGGCACGTGGCGAATGGCTGATGCTGCTTGAGCCGGGCGCGCGGCCGATCGGGCGCTGGGTGGACGAACTCGTCGAATACGTGTCCCTGCACAAGGGACCGGCCCGTTTCTCGCCGTCCCGGATGCATCGCAAGCCGCTGCTGCATCGCCTGGCGCGGCGGGTGAAGCCGCTGGAGGCTGGTTTCCTCGTGCGCAAGGGCGACGCTCTCGCGGTCGCACGCGGGAAGATGCAGCTGAGCGAGATGGCGAACGTCCGCAGCGTTCGAAAGCTGGCAACCGAGTTGGTGCCGGCCTGGGTTGCCGTCGACAACAGGCAGGATGCCTGAAGCCTGTAGCGCTGAAGTTTGCGGCAACGACATTCGAAAGAACAACATCGTAAAGTCCGCCAAGCGGATCTGAAAGAGCGCGACGCGCTCCAGGGCATATTCGGCGCCAACAAAAAAGGTGCCAGTCCTGCGGACGGCACCTCCAAGCGGCTACCAAATATCCTTGCTAGCAAATTCGTATCCGAGCGACCGGGCGAGCCGCGCGTCGTATGTTTGATTTCCCCTAGCCGGGGGGACATCGGCGATGGGCTCGTCTTTGCTCCGTTCGAAGGATTTGCTCGGGTCTCATTGCGACCCTTCGAAGTGGGCTGACGGATGAAGCTTTAGCAGACCGGCAGGTGCTTGCCAGTTCCCCAGGGAACAGGCTTGGGGCACGGTGCGGCCAGGATCATCGATTGCCGCGCGTCTCGCGGAATCTTTCAAAGCATGCCAGCTGTCGATTACTTGGCCGCTCAGCCCCGTTTCAGATGCTCGTCGAGCCGCGGCATGATCTCGACGAAATTGCACGGCATGTGCCGATAGTCGAGCTGCTGCTTGAGAATGCCGTCCCACGCGTCCTTGCAGGCCCCTGGCGAACCCGGCAGGACGAAGATGAAGGTGGCGTTGGCGACGCCGCCGGTCGCGCGCGACTGGATCGTCGATGTGCCGATCTTCTCGTAGGAGATCCGGTGAAAGACTTCAGAGAAGCCATCCATCCGCTTCTCGAACAGCGGCTCGAGCGCCTCGGGCGTCACGTCGCGGCCGGTAAAGCCGGTTCCGCCTGTCGTGATCACCACGTCGATCGTGTCGTCAAGTGTCCAGGCTTCCACCTGGTCGCGGATCTTTTGGCGATCGTCAGGCACGATCGTGCGTGCTTCGAGACGATGACCGGCGTCGCGGACGCGCGCCTCAAGCGTATCGCCGGATTTATCGTCGGCCAGCGTGCGCGTGTCGGAGACTGTCAGAATGGCGATGCCGACGGGGACGAAGGGGCGATTGTCATTGATCCCGGCCATACTAATTCCCTCTGCCCACGGTTCTTGCGGCGAGAACGTACCATTCGGGGTGGGCGGCAGAAAGAGTGTGTGCAGCGTGCTGTGCGCTTTCGTCGCTATCGAACAAGCCGAAGCAGGTGGCGCCCGAACCGGACATCCGAACCAGCGCGGCGCCGGCCGTTGCCAGCGCGCCGGAAACGTCGGCGATAACAGGCTGCAACAGGCGCGCCGGCGGCTCCAGGTCGTTGCGCATGGTGGCCATGGCCGCAAGCCAGGCAGCGGCGGATAAGGGGCCGGCCGGCATGGCAAGCGGCGGGTTGGTCTTCTTCTCCAATGTCCGGAAGATCACCGGCGTCGAGACGGCGACCAGGGGATTGACCAGCACGATCGGAAAAGCGGGAAGCTGCGGGACGGGGGTGATCTCCTCGCCGATGCCGCGGGCAACAAGCGGCCGCCCGTCGAGACACATCGGCACGTCGGCACCAAGCTTGAGCGCCAAGGTGGCGAGCAGCAGATGGTCGATCCGGGCGTGCCAAAGATCGAGCAATCCGCGCAGTGTTGCGGCCGCGTCGGCGGATCCGCCACCGATTCCCGAAGCAATCGGCAGGTTCTTTTCGAGATGAATATGGACCGGGGTGGTGTCGACGCCCTCTAATGCGAGCGTCCGGCGCAGCAGGTCCCGCGCCCTGAGCACGAGATTGCCGCCTTGATCATCGCCCGTCACTGAAAGTTCGGCGGCAAATGGCCCGGAGAGGGTGAACCGGTCCTCGCTCGACGGCGCGAGGCCGATGCGGTCGCCCCGATCGGCAAAGGTAACGAGACTTTCGAGGAGATGGTGGCCGTCGGCCCGTTGGCCGACGACATGCAGTGCCAGATTGATCTTGGCGGGCGCCGCCCGTGTTAACGCGAAGCCCGCGATCTCGCCTTCAGGCATGCTGGTATCAGGACTTCTTGTCCGGTGCAGGTGCTTCCGGGGTGACCTTCTTCGGCGCGGTTTCCTTGGCGTCGGCGGAGGCCGGAACCTCTTCCTTCAGCGCCGGCAGACCGTTTTCGATCTTGGCCTTGATCTTCGGGATCTCGGCTTCCTCGGGTTTCAGCTCAAGCGTCTGCGTCCATTGGAACACGGCTTCCAGCTTGCGACCGACGCGCCAATAGGCATCGCCGAGATGGTCGTTGATCGTCGGATCGCCGGCCATCAGCTCGGCTGCCTTTTCAAGCTCGACCACCGCATCGTCGAAGCGGTTCATGCGGAAGTAGGCCCAGCCGAGCGAATCGACGATGTATCCGTCATCCGGCTTCAGCTCGACCGCCTTGCGGATCATGTCGAGCCCTTCTTCCAGGTTGATGTTCATGTCGACCCAGGAATAGCCGAGGTAGTTCAGCACCTGCGGCTGGTCCGGGTTGAGCTCCAGCGCCTTGCGGAAGCTCGGCTCGGCCTTGTCCCAAAGCTTCTGACGCTCATAGGCGATGCCGCGCTGGAAGAACACGGTCCAGTCGCTGCGCTTCGGCACGGGTCCGATCTGGTCAACGGCCCGGTCGTAAAGCTCGCCCATCTCCTTGTAATCCTTGGCATCGGAAAGCACGCTGCCATAGGCGAGATAGTTGCGGATGTTCTTCGGATCGACGTCGATCAGCGCCTTCAGGTGCTTTTTGGCTTCATCCACCTTGCCGATGCTGGCAAGGCTGAGGCCGAGCTGCAGCTCGGAAAGCCTGCGCATCGGCGAGGCTTCGGGCACGCTCTGGTAAAGTTCGATTGCTTCCTTCGGCTTCTTCAGGTTTTCGGCGATGCCGGCCAGCATCACCAGGATGTCGGCACTTTCCGGGTCGAGACGACGGGCCGTCTGGAGATAGAGCGAGACGATGTCTTCGGCGCCGTCACGGTTGAGCGCGCCGCCGATGGAAAAGAGCACGGCTGCCGCACCCTGCGATGCGTTCTTGACCTGCTGCTCCTGCGGTATGCCGGCCTCGATATTCTTCCTGAGCGCCTCGAGTGGCGTGTAGTTGTTGACCATGTTCTCGCCGACGGCGATCGTGTCCAGGGCCTTCTGCTTGTTTTTTTCACGCGCCTCGAAACGCGCCAGGGCCTCGACTGCACGCATGAACGTGTCGGGCGCCGCACTGCCGCCTTCGCGATCGAGGATAGCGTCGTTGAGCTTGGCGCGTGCGGTGTCCTTGTCGCCGGAAGCGATCGCAATGGCGCCGGCGTGGTAGTTCTTGAACACGCGGAACCACTCCGGCCCTTCAAGGCCGTTGACCTGCGCCAGCGCTTCCTTGGGCTTGCCCTGGCCGAATTTGGCCCAGGCGGAAAGCAGGCCGTTCATCAGCCGGTCGAGATCGTTCGGCCCCTCGTAGTTGAGGAGTTTCTGCGCGTTGCGGTACTCGCGCTTGCGGATCGCCTCGATCGCCCGGATCACGGTGGTGATGCGCTCGACGGCCGGATCGGACTTCAGCTGCTCGGCAATCTTGGCGCCCTCGTCGAACTTGCCGGCCATCAGCAGCGTGATCATCAGGCGCTGCTTGACTTCGTTATTGTTCGGCTCGAACTGCAGGGCGATGCGGTAAAGTTCGTTGGCCGCGGCAAAGTCACGGTCCGTATCTGCCGTGCGGGCGGCAAGGAATGCGCCGGCAAAGGTGTTGACGGTCGTGATGTCGAAAGGCTCGGTCTCCTCGACGGCGGCCTTTTCCTCGGCGAAAGCCTGGTAGCTGCCGCCGACGGTGGCAAGAGCCATCAGTGCAGCGCCGCTCAGAAGGCGGAGGATCGTCTTTTGCCGCATATCAAACCTTTCATTGCCGATCTCTCGGCCTTGCGCACGACTGAGGGTTGTTCTGGAATCAGCCACGTGTTGCCCGGCACAACTCTTGAGGAACAGAATGGCTTTTTTGGCGCAACGCGGCAAGAAATTCCTCTTGTATGTCCCGGTTCGGCCGAAGGTCGCGTCAGCTCACCCGGTCGATGCAGAAGTCGATGACCTCGACCAGTGCCGATTTCCACGGCGAAACCGGGAGCGGTGCCAAGGCATCGCGTGCAATCGTGCCGTAGTGCTGGGCGCGGGCGATGGTATCGCTCAAGCCGCCATAACGTTTGATCAGGCCGAGTGCCCTTTCGAGGTTCGAATCGCTGCTGTCGCCGCCTTCGATCGCCTCACGCCAGAAGGCGCGATCCTCCGGCGTACCGCGGCGATAGGACAGGATCACCGGCAGGGTGATCTTGCCTTCACGGAAATCGTCGCCGACATTCTTGCCGAGGTCGCTGGCCGAGCCGCCATAGTCAAGCACGTCATCGACGAGCTGGAAGGCGAGGCCGAGGTTCATGCCGTAGGATTTTAGCGCATTGCGGTCGGACTTGCTGGTCTGGGCGACGATCGGGCCGACTTCGGCGGCCGCAGCAAAGAGCGCTGCGGTCTTGGCGCGGATGACCTGGAGATAGTCGTCTTCGGTCGTCTCCATGTTCTTGGCGACCGAAAGCTGCAGCACTTCGCCCTCGGCGATCACCGAGGCTGCGGTCGAAAGCACGTCGAGCGCATCGAGCGAGCCGACATCTACCATCATGCGGAAGGCCTGGCCGAGCAGGAAATCGCCGACAAGAACGCTTGCCTGGTTGCCCCAGATCGTGCGGGCGGTGGACTTGCCGCGGCGCAGATCGCTTTCGTCCACGACATCGTCATGCAGCAGTGTTGCCGTGTGCATGAACTCGACGCTGGTGGCGAGCTTGACGTGAGCGTCGCCCTCGTAGCCGAACATGGCGGCGGAGGCGAGCGTCAGCATCGGTCGCAGGCGCTTGCCACCCGACGAGATCAGGTGGTTGGCAACCTCGGGAATCATCTGGACGTCGGAGCCGGCCCTCGACAGGATGAGCTGGTTGACGCGTTCCATGTCGGGAGATGTCAGGTCAACGAGCGGCTTGACGGACGCCTGTTTGTTTTTGCTGTCTTCCAGCGGTATCACTACGCCCAACACCGGGACTCCTGTTTTCATTGTCGCTTTCGACAATAGGAAGGGGGGGCACGTGCGGCAAGAGGCGAATTGTCCCGCTTGCTGAAATAGGACAGGAAAAACCGCTGGATGAAGGAATTGATCCGCACCAACGACGTCGTTCTGCTCTCTTTTGCCGAGAGCCTGATGAAGGATGCCGGTATTAACAGCCTGATCGCCGATCAGGGCATGAGCATTCTGGAGGGGTCCTTGGGCCTGCTGCCGCGCCGTTTCCTGGTGCCGGACGACGATGCCGATGCCGCGCGCCGCATTCTCGTCGAAGCGGGGTTGGAAGCGGAGTTGCGGGCATGATTGCCGGTTCGTTGACACCTGGCGGTAATGGCCGGCCATGAGTGAAGGACCTGTTACACTTGTCGAGTCCGAGACCGTCGACGCGTTCCACCGCGGCAGGTTTCATGTCGTGCAGCCGCTGGGGCAGGGCCATCGTTCCGGCATGGATGCGATGATGCTCGCCTCGTTGGTCGCTTCCGACCGTGCCTGCCGTGTAGCCGATCTTGGTGCGGGTGCGGGTGCCGCCGGCATGGCGGTTGCCTCGCGGCTGGATCTGGCCGACGTGGTTCTGGTGGAGCGCTCCCCGACCATGGCGGAGTTCGCGCGCCGAAGCCTCGCGCTTCCGGAAAACGGCCGTTTCGCCGCGCGGGTTTCGGTGATCGAGGCCGACGTTTCGCTTGCCGGGCGGGCGCGCCGCGCCGCCGGTTTGCCCGATGATGCCTTCGATCACGTGATCATGAACCCGCCGTTCAACGATGCGTCCGACCGGCGCACGCCTGATAGCCTGAAGGCTGAGGCGCACGCGATGAGCGATGACCTCTTCGAGGTCTGGATCAAGACGGCGGGTGCGATCACGAAGCCGGGTGGGCAATTGTCGCTGATCGCCCGGCCGGAATCGATCGCCGATATCATCGCCGCCTGCGGGCGTCGTTTCGGCGGCATCGAGATAACGCCGCTGCATCCACGCATCGGTGAAAACGCCGTACGCATCCTCGTCACCGCGATCAAGCAGAGCCGCAAGCGGCTGGTGCTGCGGGCGCCGCTGATCGTGCACGAGGAGGGCGCACATCGCTTTTCCAGAGATGTCGACGACCTCAACAACGGGCGCGATGCCTATCGGCGCCGCTGATTTACCGTATGCGGCATTGCGTTTGGGCGACCAGTGCATACATGCAGGAACAGGTGTTGGTATTGCAGGAGTTGACATGGCTGGGTTCTTCAAGAAGCTGATGCCGAAGCGTTTTCGGCGGGATGGCGTTGCGATCCCCGTCGTGCGGCTTCACGGCGCCATCATGGCCGGTGGCGGCCAGTTTCGCCCGGCGCTCAATATTGCTTCTGCCGCGCCTTTGCTGGAGAAGGCCTTCGCGGTGAAGGAAGCGCCGGCCGTTGCTATTTCGATCAACTCGCCCGGCGGTTCGCCGGTGCAGTCGCGGCTGATCTACCAGCGCATCCGCGATCTCGCCCAGGAAAAGAAGAAGCGTGTGCTCGTCTTCGTCGAGGACGTGGCCGCATCCGGCGGTTACATGATCGCGCTTGCCGGTGACGAGATCATTGCCGATCCGACCTCGATCGTCGGTTCCATCGGCGTCGTTTCCGGCGGTTTCGGCTTCCCGGAACTGTTGAAGAAGATCGGCGTCGAGCGGCGGGTCTATACCGCCGGCGAAAACAAGGTCATGCTCGATCCGTTCCAGCCTGAAAAGGAGCGCGACATCGAGTTCCTGAAAAGCCTGCAGCTCGATATCCACGATACCTTCATCCAGATGGTGAAGGCCCGCCGCGGGCAATTGCTCGCCGACCATCCCGACGTCTTTTCCGGTCTGTTCTGGACCGGTCGGCGCGGATTGGAACTCGGCCTGATCGACGGTCTCGGCGATCTGCGCGGCGAGGTGAAGAAGCGCTACGGCGAAAAGGCACGGCTCGAACTGATCCAGCCGGCACGCAGTCTGTTCGGGCGTCGGCAAACGGGCGCATCGATTTCCGCCGATATCGCCGCGCCGATCGCCGCTTCTGCCATGGCGGGTCTTGCCGAAGCAGTCGAGGAAAGGGCATTGTGGGCGCGTTTCGGGCTTTGAGCCGCGACCGGCGCGACGGGCCTGCAGCGCCGCGCTTCTGATGGGACGCGCAAAGGTCGCTGTAGCACTTTGAATGGCTGCATATTCTCATCCTTAGATCGAACTCGATTTAAGGATGAGAATATGCAGTAGGGAGGAAAAATGCCGCAGCTTATCCTGCTCCTGATCGCAGGCTTCGTTCTATGGATCGGTTATCGCAAGTTCATCGCGGACGCCCAGAAACTGACGCGTCAACGCGATCAGACGCGCCGCGAGCAGCAGACCGGCGCCAGTGGAACCCTCGTCAAGGATCCCGAGACCGGTGAATACAGGCTGAAGCGCGAAGACGACTGAGATTTTTCGCGCCCTTTTGCGTGCACGCAGGTCGCCTTGAGCGCTTGACCCCTGCCGCCCGGCGTGGCACCTGTCCGGCTCTCATTTCATGAAGAATTCGGACGTTCCCCATGACCACCGCCTCGCTGCCCGACCACATGAACCCCAAGCGCTCGTTCCAGGCCCTGATCCTGACGCTGCACAACTATTGGGCCGACAAGGGTTGCGCCGTGCTGCAGCCCTACGACATGGAAGTGGGCGCCGGCACGTTTCATCCGGCAACGACGCTGCGTGCGCTCGGCCCCCGCCCCTGGCGTGCGGCCTATGTCCAGCCTTCGCGTCGCCCGACTGACGGCCGTTATGGCGAGAACCCGAACCGTCTCCAACACTACTATCAGTATCAGGTGATCCTGAAGCCGAACCCGTCCAACCTGCAGGAGCTTTATCTCGGCTCGCTGGAGGCAATCGGCCTCGATCCGCTTTTGCACGACATCCGGTTCGTCGAGGACGATTGGGAAAGCCCGACGCTCGGCGCCTGGGGCCTCGGCTGGGAATGCTGGTGCGACGGCATGGAAGTGTCGCAGTTCACCTATTTCCAGCAGGTCTGCGGCATCGAATGCTCGCCGGTTTCCGGGGAGCTGACCTATGGTCTCGAGCGTCTGGCGATGTATGTCCAGGGTGTCGACAACGTCTATGATCTGAATTTCAACGGCCGCGAAGGCGCCGAGAAGATCAGCTATGGCGACGTTTTCCTGCAGGCGGAACAGGAATATTCCCGCTTCAATTTCGAGTACGCCAACACTGCCATGCTGCACCAGCACTTCATCGACGCGGAAACGGAATGCCAGGCGTTGCTGGCCGCCGGCGCGCCTGACGACGGCACCAACAACCAGCTGCACAAGTGCGTATTCCCTGCCTATGACCAGTGCATCAAGGCGAGCCACGTCTTCAACCTGCTCGATGCGCGCGGGGTGATTTCGGTGACCGAGCGCCAGAGCTATATTCTGCGCGTGCGCACGCTCGCCAAGGCCTGCGGCGAGGCGTTCCTCTTGACCGACGCCGGCGGCGCGAACCTCAACCGGGACGCCGCTTGATCGCCGAGCCAGCCAGCCTCATCGTTCATATCAATGGCTGGCCGGGCACCGGGAAGCTCACCATCGCGCGCCATCTCGCCGGCCATCTCGGCGCGAGGCTTGCCGACAATCACACGCTGATCAATCCCGCCGAGGCGCTGTTTGCGAGGGGCACGCCGCTCTATCGGTCGCTACGGGCGACGGTCAGGACGGCCGTTCTCGACCACGTGCGCAGGGCTGATGCCGCGCAATCCTTCCTCTTCACCGATGCACTGTCGGATGATGCATTCGACAGCCGGGCGTTTGACGATTATGCGACACTGGCTGCCGATCGCAGCGCCCGTTTCGTTGCGGTCGTTCTCGATTGTTCGATGGAGGAAAATCTGAAGCGGTTGACGCGTGCCGGTCGTGCCAAGGCGCACAAGCTGACGGATCCGCAGGTGCTGATAGATCTTAGGCGCCGGCATGTTCTGTTGAAGGGAAAAAGCGATCAGCTGGTCGAGCTCGACGTCACCAGCCTCGGTGCCGAGCAAGCCGCCAGCGAGATTGCGGCGCGGATGGCTTGACGTCAGGCTTCAGCGGTATCGCGCGGGCATCCGCTCTTCTTCGTTATCTGCTCAAGTGTGGGGTAGGCGCCATCGTGAGACTGGCTGGAGTAGGTCTGCAGCGCGCGGCGGACGCCTGTGGGCCTTTCGATCGAGGTGACGCTCGCATAGGCAACGAACAGCGCCGAAAAGGCGACTAGGTTGGTGAGGGTTGCGAGCGTTTTCATGGTCTTCACTTCGTCTTCGGGGTTATTCGATATCCCGACTATCGTCCATCATCCGGATCCTCGCCGTTCCCGATGGAACAGGAATCGATGTGTTTTGACGTTGGGACGGGCCGCGGCTGTGAACAGAGCGTTCACCGCCTTCGGCCGGCATTTCGGGAGGGGTGTTTTTCTCCGTCCGGATGCGGCAGAAAGAGCTTTGAAGCTGGAGAGCCGATCTTGCAGCGCCGCGCATGGAACATGGCGGGTCAAGGACGCTGTAACGCTTTAAACTTGCTGCATAATTTTGCGCCTAAATCGATTCCGATTTAAGAATTTATGCAGTAATCTCTGCCGAGCTTTTTTGGAGGGTGTCCCATGATTGGTCTGGCCATCGGCGTTGCCGTTATCCTGTATCTGGTTTTCGTCTATAACGGCCTCGTCAAGGCGCGGCAGATCGCCGAGGAAGCCTGGTCGGGCATCGATGTGCAACTGAAGCGGCGCGCCGACCTCATCCCCAACCTGATCGAGACCGTGAAGGGCTATGCCGCGCACGAGAAGTCGACGCTTGAGGAAGTCATCGCGATGCGCAATCGCGCCCAGGCCGTGCCATCAGGCGATGTCGAGGGACGGGCGGCGGCCGAAGGGGCCCTGTCGCAGGCACTCGGAAAACTCTTTGCTCTTGCCGAAGCCTATCCGGATCTGAAGGCCAACGAGAATTTTGCCGAACTGCAGCGCTCGCTGGAAACCATCGAGGGCGAGATCCAGATGTCTCGCCGCTATTACAACGGCGCGGCGCGCGATCTGAATGTCAAGGTCGAGAGCTTCCCGTCGAACCTCATCGCCAACGCGTTCCGCTTCGTGAAGGCCGGCTATTTCGAGATCGCCAACGAGGCGGACCGTGCGGTGCCGCAAGTTAAATTCTGATCGGGACGTTACCCGAGACCGCAACCAGATGATATGAGACCTGCCGAAGCCGAGAGCGCGGCGTTATTTGCATCAAGAGACCGAAGCATGAGTGATACCGTGAAGAAGCTGACCATCCTGCCGACCGACCATCCCCTGCGCGGTCACGTCCGCCCGCCGGGTTCGAAGTCGATCACCAATCGGGCGCTGCTTCTTGCGGGTCTTGCCAAGGGCACGAGCCGGTTGACCGGCGCGCTGAAGAGCGACGACACGCGCTATATGGCCGATGCGCTGCGGGCGATGGGCGTCCAAGTCGATGAGCCGGACGACACCACATTCGTCGTCACCGGAAACGGTCGGCTGGCATCGCCGTCGGCACCGCTGTTCCTCGGCAATGCGGGAACCGCGACACGCTTCCTGACGGCGGCTGCCGCTCTCGTCGACGGCCCGGTGGTCGTCGACGGCGACCAGCACATGCGCAAGCGTCCGATTAAGCCGCTTGTCGACGCGCTCCGTACGCTTGGCGTCGAGGTGACGTCGGAAACAGGTTGCCCGCCGGTCACCGTCAACGGCAAGGGCGGTTTCCCTGCCGGCCGTATCGAAATCGACGCGGGCCTTTCCAGCCAATACGTGTCGGCGCTGCTGATGGCGGCCCCCGGCGCCAAAGGCCCTGTCCGCATCGAGCTTGCCGGCGACGAGATCGGCGCGCGTGGCTATATCGATCTGACCGTTGCGGCGATGCGCGCCTTCGGCGCCGAGGTCGAGCAATTGAGCCCATCCGTCTGGCAGGTTGCGCCGACGGGCTATCGCGCCGCCGATTTCGCTATCGAGCCGGACGCATCGGCCGCGACCTATCTCTGGGCGGCGGAAGTGCTGACGGGCGGTGCCATCGACCTCGGCGTGCCGGCGTCGGTTTTTTCGCAGCCCGATGCCCGCGCCCACGACGTCATCTCCCAGTTCCCGCATCTTCCTGCCGTCATCGACGGCTCACAGATGCAGGACGCGATCCCGACGATTGCGGTTCTTGCCGCATTCAACGAGACACCGGTGCGTTTCGTCGGCCTTGCCAATCTACGGGTAAAGGAATGCGACCGCGTTCGCGCTCTGTCGCTGGGCCTGACCGCCATCCGCCCGGGATTGGCGCACGAGGAGGGCGACGATCTCATCGTCTCTTCCGATCCGGGACTGGCCGGACAGACGTTGCCGGCGTCGATCGACACGTTTGCCGACCATCGCATCGCCATGAGCTTCGCCCTTGCCGGGCTGAAGATCCACGGCATTGCCATTGAGGACCCCGGCTGCGTCGCCAAGACCTATCCGGCCTATTGGGACGCGCTGGCATCGCTCGGCGTCGCCTACACCGGTGACCGTCCTTGATATCGCGCCTCAAGCCTTTTCGGGAAAGGTGCGAAGCGGTTTTCCGTCAGGAAATGCGAAAAACCATGAAATCGTCCCTCAAGATCGATCGAAAGGTCTGAGACCGTATGGCCCGTTTCGTCGCCCTGCTTGGCATGTTGTTGTTCCTGCTGGCGACGGCGGGTGCCGGGCGTGCGGACGAAGTGTTCTCGTCCTATCATTCGGTGATCGATGTCGCCAAGGACGGCACGCTGACTGTGACGGAGACGATCACGGCCAATGCCGAAGGCAACCAGATCCGGCGGGGGATCTTTCGTGACCTGCCGTTGACCTTTACCGACGCTAAGGGTCGCCGCAGCAAGGTGGATTTCAAGCTGCTTTCGGTCGAGCGCGACGGCGAGGAGGAGCCTTACCGCACTGAATCGATCTCGGGCGGCATCCGTATCTACACCGGCTCGGCGGAGATATTTCTGCCCCACGGCGATCACACGTTCCAATTTACCTATGAGACCAGCCGGCAGATCCGCTTCTTCGAGGATCACGACGAACTCTACTGGAACGTGACAGGCACCGAATGGGCATTCCCGATCGATGAGGCGAGCGCCACCGTCAATCTGCCGGAGGGTGTGCGACCCGAGGCGCTTGACGTGTTCACCGGTGGCTACGGCGCAACCGGCAAGGACGCGCGAGCTTCCGAGGAAGGCAGCGAGATTTTCTTTGCGACCACCCGGCGGCTGGAGCCGAAGGAGGGGCTGACCATTGCGGTCAAGATGCCGAAAGGCAGCATCGAGCAGCCTTCCTCCAGCAAGGAAAATGCCTGGTGGATTCGCGATCATATGGCGCTTCTGATCGCCGCAGCGGGTCTTCTGGTGGTGGCGCTCTACTACGGCCGCGCCTGGCTGAAGGTGGGGCGGGACCCGGCACGCGGCGTCATGGTGCCGCGCTGGGACGCGCCCGAAGGCATTTCGCCGGCGCTGGTCAACTACATCGACAACAGGGGCTTTTCCGGTGAGGGCTGGACGGCGCTGTCTGCGTCGGCGCTCAGCCTTGCGGTCAAGGGCCATGTGGTGCTTGAGGACCTGAAGAGCGCCATCGTCATTGCCGCAACCGGCAAGGGCAGCAGCGAAAAGCTGCCGACCGGCGAGGCGAGCCTGATGAAGGCCGTCAATGCCGCCGGCGGCAAGCTGAAGATCGACCGGGCCAACGGCACGAAGGTGCAGGCGACCGGCGCGGACTTCCGCAATGCCATGGAGCGCGAGCATCGCGGCAAGTACTATCTGGAAAACACCGGTTATATCGTCGCTGGCGTGGTGCTCTCGATCCTGGCGATCGCTGCCGTGTTCCTGTTCGGCGATTTGAGCGAGGACAGCATCCCGCTGGTGATCGTCCCGGTCTTCATCGCCTTTGTCATTTCGATCCTCGCCGTTTCCTTCGGCAAGTCCTTGCAGCGCGAAAAGAGCCTGATGAGCCGCATCATGTCGATCGTGGTGATCGCTTTCATCGGCTTCGTCGCCTTCACCATCTTTTCCAGCATTCTGGCGGTGGTGTTCTATTCCGCCGCCGAGACGGACGAGTTGCCGCTGCTGTTTGCGATCGGCGGCATCGTGCTGGTCAACGTGCTGTTCTTCTTCCTGATGGGGGCCCCGACGCCGCTCGGCACCCGGATGATGGACGGCATCGACGGCCTCCGGCAATACATGACGCTTGCCGAGAAAGACCGGATGAACATGCAAGGGGCACCCGAAATGTCGCCCCGGCATTTCGAGACGCTGCTGCCCTATGCCGTGGCCCTCGGGGTTGAAAAGCCGTGGACGCAAACCTTCGATCGCTGGCTGCTTGCAGCCGCCGCAGGCGCCGCTGCAGCCGCCGCCTACCAGCCCACCTGGTACCATGGCGATAGCTTCGGCTCGACCTCTTTCGGCGATCGCATCGGCGGCTTTGCCGGTTCGATGGCCGACACAATGACCTCCTCTCTGCCGCCCCCGCCGAAATCCTCGTCGTCAAGCTTTTCCACCGGCGGCGGCTTTTCCGGTGGCGGCGGCGGCGGTGGTGGCGGCGGTGGCTGGTGATCTCGCCGCGATCCTCCTTGCTGCGGGTCAAATTCATCGTCGGGCTTGGTGACATTTTCACCAGAGCTTGCTAAGTCGGCGGCAACCGTCCGGAACAGAAAAAGTCATCTCCCATGCCCGATCTTCTTATCGAACTCCGCTCCGAGGAAATTCCCGCCCGCCTGCAGCGCAAGGCGGCCGGCGACCTCAAGAAGCTCTTGACCGACGCACTGGTCGAAGCGGGTTTGACCTATGAGGGTGCGCGCGAATACTGGACGCCGCGCCGGCTGACGCTCGATATCCGCGGCCTCAACGCCCGTTCCGCCGATGTGCGCGAGGACCGCAAGGGCCCGCGCACCGACGCCAACGAAAAGGCGATCGAAGGCTTCCTGCGTGGCGCCGGCCTGTCTTCGATCAGCGAGGCGCATGTCCATAGCGATCCGAAGAAGGGTGATTTCTACGTCGCCCACATCGTCAAGCCGGGCCGTCCTGCCGAAGAGATCGTCGCCGAGGCGATGCCGGACATTATCCGCAACTTTCCCTGGCCAAAGCCGATGCGCTCCGGTGCCGCCTCGGCCAGGCCGGGCGCCCTTCGCTGGGTGCGTCCGCTACAGTCGATCGTCTGCACCTTCGGCTCGGAAACCGACGAAACCCATGTGATCCCCTTCGAGGTCGACGGCATCGTCGCCTCCAACATCACCTATGGCCATCGCTTCCATGCGCCCGAAGCGATCACCGTGCGCCGCTTTGCCGACTATGCCGAGAAGCTGGAGCGCGCGAAGGTCGTGCTCGACGGCGAGCGCCGCAAGCAGATGATCCTGGCCGACGCGCACAATGTAGCTTTCGCCAACGGCCTCGAACTCGTTGAGGATGAAGGTCTGCTCGAAGAGGTCTCGGGCCTCGTCGAGTGGCCGCAGGTTCTGATGGGAAGCTTTGAAGAGAGCTATCTCGAAATCCCCTCGGAAATCATCCGTCTGACGATCAAGACCAACCAGAAGTGTTTCGTGACCCGTGCGCCGGGTGCCGAGACGCTGTCCAACAAGTTCATCCTCGTCTCAAATATTGAGGCGAAGGACGGTGGCAAGGAGATCGTGCACGGCAACGGCAAGGTCGTGCGCGCCCGCCTGTCGGACGCCGCCCACTTCTGGCACCGCGACCAGGGCAGCCTGCCGGATCTGGAGACCTTGAAACCGTCGGCCGAAAAGTTTGGCCTCGATCTCGGCAAGCCGCTCGACCAGCGCATGGCGAAACTCGACGCGCTGAACGTGACCTTCCATGCCAAGCTCGGCACGCAGGGCGAACGTGTCGCCCGTATCCGTGCGCTTGCCGCAGAACTCGCCAAGGTGACCGGCGCCGACGCCACGCTGGTCGACCGTGCCGTGGTGCTGGCAAAGGCCGATCTGCGCACCGAGGCCGTCGGGGAGTTTCCCGAACTCCAGGGCATCATGGGCCGCAAATATGCGCTGCTCCAGGGTGAAGACGGCTCTGTCGCCACGGCGATCGAAGATCACTGGAAGCCGAATGGTCCCTCGGATCGCGCGCCAACCGATGCTGTCGCAGTCACCGTTGCGCTTGCCGACAAGCTCGACACTCTCGTCGGCTTCTGGGCGATCGACGAAAAGCCAACCGGCTCCAAGGATCCCTACGCCCTGCGGCGCGCCGCTCTCGGCGTCATTCGTCTGATCCTCGAAGGCAAGGCCCGCCTGCCGCTCGTGCCGTTCCTTGAGATCGCGCTGACAGCGCTCAGGGCTCAGAAGCCGGCGCTGGCGAACGATGTGTCGGCGGACCTGCTCTCCTTCTTCCACGATCGCCTCAAGGTCTATCTGCGCGATCTCGGCGCCCGTCACGACCTGATCGATGCGGTGCTGACGCCGGATGCCGACGATCTGCTGATGATCGCCCGCCGCGTCGAGGCGCTGACCGCCTTCATCACTGACGAAGAGGGCAAGAACCTGCTGGCCGGCACGAAGCGGGCCACACAGATCTTGGCCGCCGAAGAGAAGAAGGGCACGGCGGTTGCCGACGCAGTTGATGCCGGCCTCTTCCGCCTCGATGCCGAAAAGGCGCTGCATTCCGCAGTCCAGCTCGGCTCCGGCGAAGCCCGCGATGCGATCGCCAAGGAAGACTTCCGCTCGGCCATGCAGGCTCTGTCGAAGCTGCGCGAGCCGGTCGACCAGTTCTTCAACGATGTTCTCGTCAACGACGATGACGTGTCGATCCGGGCAAACCGCCTGGCGCTGCTTGGTCTGATCCGCTCGGCGACCGGCACGGTTGCCGACTTCTCCAAGATCGCGGGATGACGGGGAGGGGCGCATGACGGCGAAGATCCTCGTCAGCGCCTGTCTCATGGGGCAAGCGGTGCGCTACGATGGGGCGTCGAAGACGATTGTCCACCCGGCGATCGACCGCTGGCGCGAAGAGGGCCGGCTGGTCACCATCTGTCCCGAGATGTCGGCCGGCATGCCGGTGCCGCGCCCGCCCGCCGAGATCGCGTCGGGCAAGTCAGGTGTGGATGTACTCGACGGTGGTGCGGCTGTGGTCGAGAACACCGGCCGCGACGTGACCGGCGAGTTCCTTGCCGCCGCGGAAAATGCGCTATCGCTCGCGCTTGAAACGGACTGTCGTTTCGCGCTTTTGATCGACGGCAGCCCGTCCTGCGGATCGGGCTTCGTCTATGACGGCACTTTCTCCGGCGCCCGCCACGCAGGACAAGGAGTAACGGCCGCGCTGCTCGCAAGGAACGGCATCGAGGTCTATTCCGACAGGGAAATCGAAGCGTTGATCGAACGGGTCGATGGGGCGTGCGACGCCGATAGAAAGCCTGAATAAGAAGATTGCGCCCCCGCTTCTCTCAGGGGCGCAATCTCTCGCTTTTCAGCGAAACGCCCGTCAGCCCTTGAATGCAGGGGCGGCTGACTGGGGCAGGGAACTTTCCCGTTCAGGCCCTCAGTTTAGCCGAAGTTCGAGGCTGGTCGGATCAAATTGCCGTGAGGCTTCGCCGGTCGCCGCTGCCGCAACGGCAGGTCCCGCTTGTGTCATGGTTTGAACCGCGGCGGTCTTGGCAGTCTCGTCGATCGTTGGGGCGACCGTGCCATGATCGCCCGGGTTTACGAGGTCGCCGAGCGCAGCGGCTGTCGCCACATCGGCCTGGCCGGTTCCATCGGATGCCTTGACCACATCCACGGGTGGCTTGCTGACGAAAACAACGGGCGAACCGCCGAGCCAGGCTTCGGTGCGCACCAGCTTCATCTCGCCATTGATTTTCTTGAGTTCGACCTTGTCGCTGCCCTTGTCGATTTCGGGCACCACATAGGTGATCTTCTTCCTGGTCTGCAGGGGAGGGCACTGTGGGCAAGTCACCGCCGCCACGCTGGAGTTGACCGCTTCGCCCGAAACGATGGTGTCGATCGACGATGCCCAGGCGCTGCAGGTTGCAAGCGCAACGGCGGTGGTGATCAGCAACAGGCGCATCGGTCTTCTCTCCGAGTTTGTTCTCGGCGAGAATATGCGTTCTCTCTTACTTTCCCGTCAGGAGAATTGGTAAAAATTGAATGATCCGGTGTATTTGCCGACGGCGGTCAGGCCTTCTCGCGGGCAACCGCTCGCCAGCCGATATCGTGGCGATAGAAGCCGTTGTCCCAGGATACGCCGGCAACAGCCGAATAGGCGCGATCCCTGGCAGTGCTCGCGCTTTCACCGATCGCGGTTATGTTCAACACCCGGCCACCCGTTGCGACCAGGCTGCCGTCCTTCAACGCTGTGCCGGCATGAAACACCTTGGTCTGCGCCGAGGCTGCCGGCAGCGCATCGATGGGCGTGTTCTTGTCGTAGCTGCCCGGATAGCCCTTTGAAGCCATGACCACGGTCAGTGCCGTCTCGTCGCGCCATTCGGCTTCCATGCCTGCAAGCGTACCGGTGGCAGCGGCATGGAGCAGCGGCAACAGGTCGCTTTTCATCCGCATCATCAGCACCTGGCATTCCGGGTCGCCGAAACGCACATTGTACTCGATCAGCTCCGGCCCCTTGGCGGTGATCATCAGCCCGGCGAAGAACACGCCGGAAAAGGGATGCCCGCTTTCCGCCATGCCGCGCATGGTCGGCTCGATGATCTCCTTCATCGTGCGTTCAGTCATCTCGGATGTCATCACAGGTGCTGGCGAATAGGCGCCCATGCCGCCGGTGTTCGGGCCGGTGTCGCCATCTCCGACGCGCTTGTGATCTTGCGCCGAGGCGAGCGCCAGCGCGGTCTTGCCGTCGCTCAGGCAGAAGAAGCTTGCCTCCTCGCCGTCGAGAAAGGCTTCGACCACCACTTCCGCGCCAGCCGCGCCGAAGGCGCCGTCGAAACAGTCATCGATCGCATCGAGTGCTTCGTCGAGTTCCATGGCAACGGTGACGCCCTTGCCTGCGGCAAGGCCGTCGGCCTTGATGACGATCGGCGCACCCTGGTCGCGCACATAGGCCTTGGCTGTCTCAGCGTCGGTGAAGCGGCCGTAGGCGCCGGTCGGGATATCGTATCGGGCGCAAAGGTCCTTGGTAAAACCCTTGGAGCCTTCAAGCTGGGCCGCAGCAGCGGAAGGGCCGAAAACCGCGATGCCGGCGGCGCGCAGCACATCCGCGAGACCTGCCACGAGCGGACCTTCAGGTCCGACGACGACGAAGTCGATCGCCTCTTTCAGGCAGAAGTCGACGATTGAAGCGTGATTGTCGGTGTCGAGCGCGACGAGGGTCGCTTCCTCGGCAATACCCGGATTGCCGGGCGCGGCGTAAAGCTTGGTCAGTTTCGGCGACTGCGCAATTTTCCATGCCAGCGCATGTTCGCGTCCACCCGATCCGATCAGAAGAACCTTCATTGCCTGCTCCCGACATGCTGAAATTGTTGCGTTGCGGTTAAGGCGAGGCGGCTGTCAGGTCAAGGGGGCAGGGAGGGTTGGCGCACGATTCCCGCGACGCAAAGCACCCACCGGAGGCGCTGCGAGATGAAACGCGCGAAGGTGCGTTCAGGCGATTGCCTGCTGGTTCTTGCGATCATCCCTTTCGTTGCCGTAGCGGGCCGTGCGCGTCAGCGCCCAGATGCCGAGATCCTCGAGCGGCAGCGGCTTGCTGATGAGGTAGCCTTGGAACAGGTCGCAGCCCGCAGCCGTCAGCATCGAGAGTTTCTCCGGCGTATCGACGCCTTCGCCGACCACGGCAACGTCCTTGGCGTGGCAGAGTGCGATCAACGCCCTTAGAACCGGCAGCGATTGCGATGCGGTCAGGTTCGAGACGAGCGCCCGGTCGAGTTTGATTGTATCGGCGGTGTATTCGATGATCTGCTGGACGGAGGTGTATCCGGCTCCGAAATCGTCGATCGACAGGCGAAAGCCCTTCTGGCGAAGCTCGTCGATGTTGCGGCGAAGCTGGTCGCTGAACTTGACCGCGAATGTCTCCGTCAGCTCGATCTCGATTGATTGCGGCTGCAGGCCATGTCGGTTGAGGCAATCGGAGAAATAGTCGGCAATGGCCTTGGAATGCAGTTCGGCCGAGGAGATATTGATCGCCAGGATCGTATCGGGACCAAACAGTGCCTTGAGTTGCGCGCAGTCGGACATCGCCTGGTTGATCACCCACCAGTCGATCTTGGTGAAAAGGCCGGAGCTTTCGGCGATCGGTACGAATTCATCGGGCGTCACATTGCCAAGCACCGGCGAATACCAGCGCAAAAGCGCTTCGCAACCCGTCACCCGCCCATCGGTATCGACAATCGGCATGTAGACCAGATGGAATTGTTCGTCCGGATCGAGCGAGCGCAGCTCATCCTGGATCTGGCGCAGGCGCGTGCGCTTGTCGTGAAGGGCGCGCGAGAACCTTGAAGAGCGGTTCTTGCCGCTGGTCTTTGCCTGATACATCGCGGCATCCGCATTCGAGATCAGCTCGGCGAGATTGGTCGCATCGTCGGGGCAGATGGCAGCGCCGATGCTGGCCGTGACCGGGTAGCTCTTGCCCGCGACTTCGAAGCCGTCTTCAAACAGTGCGAGGATGGCGGCCGAGACTTCCCGTACGGTGCCGTCACCCGGTCGGGAGCGCACGAGCACCGCGAATTCGTCGCCTGAAAGCCGTGCGAGAATTGCCGGCTTCTGGCCGCGCCGCTCGGTGATCGCTTCGACGTTCTCGGCGATCCGCGTCGCCAGCGTCTTCAAGAGTTCGTCGCCGATCTCATGGCCATGCTTGTCGTTGACGAACTTGAAGTTGTCGATGTCGATGAACAGCAGGCTGCATTTTTCACCCGAGACGATCGCCTCGCGCACGATGCCGGCAGCAACGGCGTTGAAATGGCCGCGATTGCTGATGCCGGTCAACGTATCGGTCCAGGAGCTGCGCTGCACCAGCTTGAGCGATTGTTCCGACTGGCGATGCAACTCTCTGATGTTTTCGGTCAGGCGCCCGATCTCGCCCTTCTCCGCCATGTTGCGGATCTCGTCATGGGCGCCGACCATGACCGCCATGACGTTGGCGTCGAGCGTAGCAATGGGATCGGTGATGAAGCGGCGGATGAGCACGATGATCAGCCAGATGGAAAACAGGCTCATGGCCACGGCGCCAAGCGCCAGCAGCAGCTTCTGCTGTGCCATCAGCCGGTCGAAATGATCGCTCGAAACCGTCAGCGTCGCATAGAGTGATGGTCCGAGGTGCACGCTTGCGGAAAGGTCGTCAGTGACCGCCAGCGGCCACGGCTGAAGCACGACGTCGGCGCCGTATTCCTGCTTCAGGGTTTCCTGCATATCGAGGAAACGGTCCGGCTGGATTGCTACCTGGATCAGCAGCGCACCCGATTTCTTGCTCGGTAGCGGCCGCGTGAACGTAACGGGATCGAGGAAATACGAATAGACGATACGGGCCTTCTGTCCGACGTCGGAGAGATAGGTCCAGTCGGCTAGCTTCTCTTCGCGGATCAGTCGCCGCGACAGGTTGAGCTGCGCCTCGTCGATTTCGGCGAAGGGATCCCAGCTGTTCTCAAAATAATATTCGGACTGCAGGTCCGATGTCAGGATCGCCAGCGACACGTAGCCCATCGGGTCGTCGGAAAGCGATTTCACGCTTTCCTGCAGCCGCACGCCGAGCGCATTGGCCCGGTAGTTCTTGTCGGTTTCGGAGATGTACTGGCGCAGCGAATTGCTGTTCAGCAGCGCGTTGAGGAAGCCCTTGCTGCGGCCGATCTCGTTTTGGAAGACGGCGGCGGCGTGCTCCAGCCGCTGCGACAGCTTGGCATGTTCGAGCGCCCGGATCGAGCGACTCTGGGTGACATGGACCGAAACCGCCGCCAGCAGGTAGCCGGCCAACACCACGGGAAAGATCAGGATGAGTGCGCGCTTGCCGAGGGTCACTGGAAATTCGCCAATGTGCTGATGATGCGCCGGCGCAGCTGCACCGACGTCGTTGACAGTTCCTGCTGGTACTGGCTCTTGGCCAGAATGTCCGGCGACGGGTAGATCGCCTGGTCCGCGCGGATCGCTTCCGGCAAGAGGGCAAACGCGGCCTTGCTGGGCGTCGGCATGTTGAGCGTCTGCGCATTTGCGGCAGCACTTCCGGGCGAACCGATATAGTCGAGGAAAGCGAGCGCTCGCGCCTTGTTCGGCGACTTGGCGACGACCGACATGCAGTCGAGCCACGAAAGCGTGCCTTCCTTGGGCACGACATAGCGCCAGACGCCGGGGGTGCCGGCCTTTTCGTTCAGGACGTGCTGGTCGCCGCTGTAGCCGAGCGCCAGATGGATGTCCTTACCGATCGCCTGGTTCTGGATCGAGCTGATGACGTATTCATAGGTGAGAACCGACGGCGCCTGTTCCTTCATCATGTTGAAGGCGGTCTTGAGCGTTTCGGGTTCGTTGGTATTGATCGACTGGCCGAGCAGCATCAACGGCGCAACGAAAGCCTCGTTGTGATCGTCATACATCGCTACGTGTTTGTGGAGTGCCGGCGCCGGCTGCATCAGGTCTCGCCAGGATGTCGGCGCTTCCGGCAGCACGTCCGATCGATAGAGAATGCCCATCGTGCCCCAGAGGTACGGCAGACCGTGGTTCGAGCAGCGCGTGCGCCAGCTTTCGTCATAGTCCCTGAGCGAGGCGACATTGCTTTCGTCGACCGCTTCCAGCACCCCTTTGCGCCCGAAAAGCGCAGCACCGTTCTCCCCGGTCACCACCAGATCGACGATGCTGTTCGGATCGGCCAGCACCTCGTCGCGGGTGTCGCCGCTGTCGTAGTAGACTTGGTGGATTCCGACGCCAGTTATCGCCGTCCAGCGATCGAGGATCGCCTGGTCGATATAGGATTCCCAGATCAGCAGGTTGAGCGTTTCGGCTTGCCCCGCCGTTGCCAAAAGCAACGTCGTCAAAAAGGCAGGAATCGCCGATCGCCTTCGCATTGTCTACCCTTGCCCAAGCCCCATTCAGCGACCGTAGCGCGCAAAAATTGATGAATGATTACGCAGGGCTGCGGGAAATAGCAGGGTTGGTGCACGGCACTGCCACGCGGAAAACAGAACGGGCGCCGCAGGGCGGCGCCCGTTGAAGATCTGCGGTTCGATGCACACGCTAGTGGCGCGCAGGCATCTTGGGCAGAAGGATCGTCAGAATGCCGAGCAGCGGCAGGTAGGAGCAGATGGTGTAGACGAACTCGATGCCCTGCCGGTCGGCAAAAATACCGAGAAGAGCTGCACCCATGCCGCCGAACCCGAAAGCGAAGCCGAAGAAGACGCCGGCAATCAATCCGACCCGGCCCGGCACCAGTTCCTGCGCAAAGACGACGATAGCCGAAAATGCCGAGGAGAAGATGAAGCCGATGATGATAGACAGAACGCCCGTCCAGAAAAGGTTCGCATAGGGCAGCATCAACGCGAAGGGGATGACGCCGAGGATCGAGAACCAGATGACGAAGCGTGCGCCGTAGCGGTCGCCGATCGGACCACCGAGGAAGGTGCCTGCAGCGGCTGCACCCAGGAACAGGAAGAGCATCAGCTGCGCCTGTTGCACGGAAACGCTGAACTTCTCGATGACGAAGAAGGTGAAGTAGCTGGAGATGCTCGCCATGTAGACGTTCTTGGTGGCCGTCAGCAATACCAGCACGGCAACGGCCCAGATCACGCGGTTCTTCGGCAGTGGAAGCGCGCGGCTCGGCGCCGGCTTGCTCATCGACGAGCGGCGGTGGCGCACGTACCAGGTGCTGACCCAGGAAAGCACGAAGAAACCGATGATCGCAACGATCGAGAACCAGCTGAGGCTGCCCTGGCCGAACGGAAGCACGATGAAGGCGGCAAGCAGCGGCCCCATGGCGCTGCCGGCATTGCCACCGACCTGGAACAGCGATTGCGCCAGGCCATGCCGCCCACCGGAGGCAAGGCGGGCGATGCGCGAGGATTCCGGATGGAAGATTGCCGAGCCGACGCCGATCAGGCTTGCAGCCAGAAGCAGCATCGAGAAATCATGGGCGTTGGCGAGCAGGATCAGGCCGGAGCACGTGGACAGCATCGCCACCGGCAGCGAATAGGGCAGCGCCCAGCGGTCGGTGATGATGCCGACGGCCGGCTGCAGCATCGAGGCTGTCAACTGGAAGGTGAAGGTGAGAAGGCCGATCTGCACGAAATCGAGCGAATAGTTCGCCTTGAGCAAGGGATAGAGCGCCGTCAGCAGCGACTGCATGATGTCGTTCAGCATGTGGCAGAAGCTCACTGCCAGGATGACGGAAAATGCCGTCTTTTCCGGGGTTATGCCCCCGGTTGAAGTAACCGTTGCCATGGAATGTGTCCTTGCCGTCTCGATGGTTGTGTGCGGCGCGGGATATCTCTACTGATCTTGCTCGTGGCCTGCTTTTGTGATGTGGTCGACTTCTTTCGCGAGTGGGCCAATGCCGATCCATCGAGTAAACTTGCCCGAACTGCCCGATGCCGACCATTTCAGGAACCTCGACTGGATCGAGACAGGGAATTCGGCCGTCCTCGCCCTTGGCCGCGATTACGGCGCGGGCCTGACTGTTCCGCTGCACAGCCACACCCGCACGCAATTGTGGTGGGCGCGCCAGGGTGTTGTTCTTGTGCGCACGGCGCACGGGCGCTGGCTCGTTCCACCGGGGCACGCGCTTTTGATCCCGGCCGGGGTCGAGCATTCGACCGAGATGATCAGCGATGTGCGCATGCACTCGATCTATTTTACTCAGTCGCTGCTGCGTGCCGAGCGGCCGATGGTCATGGAGATCACCCCGCTTGCGGGCACTCTTGTCGATGCCTTGGTCAGCGTCGAGAGCGAGACCATGTCCGAGCGGCGGGAGCAGCTGATCATGGATCTTCTGCTGGAAGAGATCGCCCTTCTGCATGAACGGCCGCTCGGCCTGCCTTTTCCGCGCGAGCAGAAGCTGGCACTTTTGTGCCGACAGTTCCTGGAGGCGCCATCGGCGACCGCGAACATCGACCAATGGGCCGATCGGCTGGGTTTGAGCCGACGGACATTCACGCGGATGTTCCGCAACGAGACAGGCGTCAGCTTCGTCACCTGGCGCCAGCAGGCCTGCATTTTCGCATCGCTGCCGCGGCTGGCGGACGGCGAACCGATCACCAACGTCGCGCTCGATGCCGGCTACGAGAACGTCGCGGCGTTCACGACAATGTTTCGGCGCATGCTCGGAAGTGCCCCCAGCCACTACTTGAAAATGTATCAAGGGCGATAGCTGCGGCCGTCATGGGAAACGGGAGCTGAATTGACCTGGTTAACGGAATCGTAGGAACAAGGGGCAATAAGTCGCCCCGTGCCCATTCAGATTGCGCCATTGTCGCGCGCATGGGGCACGGTTCAAACTTCGCCCCGGCGAATGATTCTTCCGGAGTTGTTCCTTGCGTATCCGTTCTTTTCTCTTCCTTTCTGGAACCCTTTTGTTGTCCGCAGGCACCGCCTCGGCCGGTGACGGCCAGTATTTCTGGTCCGGCGACTGGTACTTGAAGGTCGGTGCCACCGGCTTTCTCGGCCCGAAGTACGAAGGCGCCTCCAAGCGCATGTTCCAAGCCGCACCGCTGGTATCGCTCGGCAAGGCCGGCAGCACCGTTCGCTTCTCCTCGCGCAACGACAACATGTCCTATGCGCTGCTCGATCAGGGCGGGTTCCGCGCCGGTGTCGCAGGCAAGCTGATCTTCGAACGCGATTCAGGCACATCCAGCGATCTGAATGGCCTCGCTCCCGTCAAGTTCGGCGGCGAGCTTGGCGGCTTCGCCGAAGTGTATCCGACCGATTGGATGCGCGTGCGCGCGGAAGTCCGCCAGGGTATTCGCAGCCATCACGGCATTGTCGCCGATGTCACCGCCGACGCCTTTACCGACATCAGCAGCAATGTGCGCATTTCTGCCGGTCCGCGGATGACCGCTGCCACCAGCGATTATTTCGGCGCCTATTACGGTGTGAACGATGCCGAATCGGCAGCGTCCGGCCTCAGCCCCTACAGTCCGCATGGCGGCATTCATTCTGCCGGTGTTGGCGCTGCGATCAACTGGCAGGCAACCGAGAAACTCGAAACCGGCGCCTATGCCGAATATCGCCGCCTGATGGGATCGGCCGCCGATTCCAGCCTCGTGCGCGAACGCGGCAGCCGCAACCAGGTCCTCGTCGGCCTGTCGGCCACCTATCGCTTCGACTTCACGCTTCACTGACCGGCGCCACTCCGCTTCGGGACGGTGCGGCATCGAACCGCTTGACCGTCCCGGCGCGTGGCGTCAAACAGGGGCATGAACACGTCCTCCGCCGATTCCGGGCGCGTCCACGACGCGCCGTCGAATAACTGGGTCTATCGCGCGTTGCCGCGCGCGCTCTGGCCCTATGCGCAACTTGCCCGCTGGGACCGTCCGATCGGCTGGCAATTGCTGATGTGGCCATGCCTGTGGTCGGTCGCCCTGGCCTCGGGCGCGGCGGCTGCTGCCGGACAGTTCTCGGCCGGTCGGTTCGTCTTTCACAGCTTTCTCTTCATCGCCGGCGCCATCGCCATGCGCGGGGCTGGCTGCACCTTCAACGACATCATCGACCACGACATCGACATGGAAGTGGCGCGCACACGTTCGCGGCCATTGCCATCGGGTCGGGTCTCCCGCTTTCAGGCAAAGGCCTTCATGGTGCTGCAGGCGCTCGTGGGGCTGGTGATCCTGCTGCAGTTCAATGCCTTCAGCATTCTGCTCGGCATTCTCTCGCTTGGGCTTGTGGCGATCTATCCCTTTGCCAAGCGCTTTACCGATTGGCCGCAGTTTTTCCTCGGGCTTGCCTTCTCCTGGGGTGCGATCATGGGCTGGACGGCGGAGTTCGGAACGCTTTCGCTAGCGCCCGTGCTGCTTTATGGCGCAGCGATCGCCTGGACGATCGGTTACGACACGATCTATGCCTACCAGGACAGGGAAGATGACGAGTTGATCGGCGTGCGGTCGACCGCTCGCCGCTTCGGCGACAACCCACGTCCCTGGCTGATCGGGCTCTACGGGCTTGCCGTCGTGCTGATGCTGTTGTCGTTCCTCGCGGCCGGTGCCGGGCTGTTTGCCTATTTCGGGTTGCTTGTTGCAGCCGGGCTGCTGATCTATCAGATCCTGGTGCTGAACATTCACGACCCGGAACAATGCCTGGCCTTGTTCAAGTTCAACGGTGTCGTGGGGCTGATTATCTTCACCGGGCTTGTCGCGGCGCTGCTCGTGCGCGCGGTATGAAAAATCCTCCGTCTTGGCGGAGGATCGGGCAGTCTACGCAATCTGCTTGATGCACGCTTTCTGTCTTTGCCGATGTGTCGGCAAAGCTGGGACCGGGTTAAGCCCAGCTGACGTCCGTCACGGCCTTGCGCTTCTTCGCCTTGGCACGCGCGCGGAAAATGGCGGTGACTGCGGCAACGGTGGCGGCGATATGTTTGCGCATCGGATATCTCCTTCTTCCTGACCTTGGCTATGGACCGGATATGGCACGAAGAAGGCGAAGCGGCTGTTTCCGAAGGAACATCCCGGTTTTCACGATGGCAATTTGGCATTGGCCGCAAACAAAAACCGGCCGCAGGGAACGGCCGGTTTTTGCACTGGAGGAATTCGGGAATACTTAGCTGCGGGCGATTATTTCTCGCCCGTCGATCTTCATGGCAACGCCAAGCCGGCCGGTGGAGCGGCGCACGAGGAACCGTGGCCGGCGGTCGGCGAAGAAGGAATGGCGGCGTCGCGGCTTGATCGGCGCGGTGCGCACGTCGCCGAGATGCTCTTCCAAAGCGCGAGCCACACCATCGGCTTCGACCATCAGCATCGGGATGCGATATGCTTCTGCCCAGGCGCGCCAATCGGCAGCTATGTCGGAAAGATCATGTGCGACGAGCAGCGGAACGCAAAGGTCCGGATCGTCATGATGAAGTTCAAGCGTCACTGTAACGTCTCCGTCGCCGTGGTCGATCGCGCGTGCCGCGACCCCTTTGAATGCCCGCGCCGGCAGTGCGATCGAAAGCGGCAGGCCGCTTGATGGTAGCACCTTGCGCAGAACCGCGCCACGCTCGTCCAGGCTGATCGTGACATTGCCTGTGTGGCCACGCAGGACGTAGCTTGCCTGCTGAGGAAAACGCTTCGGATCGAGCCGGAGCGTATTTTCGACCCATGCGGGTTGAGAGAGTGTATTGCGCATTTCAATCGCCCTTGTTTTTCCTTGAGAGCCGATTTCCGGTCTTCTCTTCGGGACTTTTCGTCCTCTATGGGCTGGAGAATAGGCGGCTCCCCTTCCGGCCGACTTAAAAATCGCGGTTAAGAAAACTTTGCGTTTTTCGATGGTTAGCAAAAGCCGACCGGCCAAGGTTTCTGTTTCGTCAACAGGGTCAGCGGCATTTGTCGCATCGTCGTGGAACGCCGGCGAAAAGCCACACACAAGCCTGTCGTGCAATCATGCCGCGTCAGAATTCTGTTTCGGGGGAGGGTGTGACCCACCCCTTGAGTTAAGCGACGGGGCAGCAGGCATGGTTTCGACCTATCTCAACTACAGCCGGATCACGAGCGATTTGAGGACCAGTCTCAATCGCGTGGCTGACCAGCCGCTGGTCGCGCGCGAGGCCCAGTACTACAAGGAAAAGATCGGCAGCGTGAAAACCGTCGATGCGTTCCTCGACGACTACCGCCTCTATGCCTATGCCATGAAGGCGCATGGCCTTGAGGATATGGCCTATGCCAAGGCCTTCATGCGCCAGGTGCTCGAAAGCGACCTCAAGGATAAGGACAGCTTTGCCAACCGGCTGACTGATGAGCGCTACCGCAACTTTGCCGAGGCGTTCAACTTCAGCACATCGTCGGCGACCGCACAGACGACGGCACAGCAGGACGCGCTGATCGGTCTCTACAACGAACGTGTCTCCAATCTCGACACTGTTCTCAAAGGAGACAACGCCTACTTCAACGCGGCGATGGACCTTGTCACCAACGTCGATCAATTCCTTGGAAATGAACGCCTGCGTTCCTATGCCTTCGGAATCTTCAACATCGACAAGCGCAACTACTCCTACGATCAGGTGCGCTACGCGTTGACAGCCGAGCCGGCGGATCTCGCCAACTCCCAGACTGCGGCGCAGACCCGGCGCACTGAAGCCGAAAAGACGCTGACCGACCTTGAGACGCGCGAGACAGCCGTCAATGACATCAGCACGCTGACGGCACAGCTCGCCGCCGCGGCAGAGGCTGACAAGCCGGCGATCCAGGCGCAGATCGACGCCAAGAACGCCATTGTCGCCGATCTCAACACCAAACTGCCGCCACGCGGTGATCAGACGAATGCGTTGGCTTCGCAGCTTTCGACCGAAGTGAGCCTGTTGACGCGCCAGATCAGCATGCTCGACTCGTATCGCCAATTGAACGCCGCGTTCAACTTCGAGCCCGATGGCAGTGTACCGTCGGGCGGCAAGGCGATCACCGACGAAAAGAAGAAGATGCTGAATGAGGCTTATATCTTCAGCAGCCCGCGTCTGACGCCGTCAGGCGCCGTGCTCAACAGGGACTACTTCGAACAGAAGATCGGTTCGATCACCACGGTGGCCGAGCTCGTGGCCGATACGCGCATGCTCAACTATGTCAGAACGGCCTTCGGGCTGCCTCCGACAGCCGTCGGCGCGACGATCGAGAACATTCTCACCAGCGACATCAACGATCCGAACAGCTACGTGAACAAGTTCGGTGGTGAATACAACAAGGCCTACAAGGCTCTGCTTGCCGCGTTCAATTTCAAACCGGACGGCACATTGCCGGCGGACACAAAGCCGCAGACGGCGGAGCAGACCAAGACGACCACCGACGGCTACATGGTCCACTACAACGACGCTGACGATGAGGACGACGAGTCCAAGATCGGCCGGTACAAACTCCAGATCAAGACGCTGAAAACGGTCGATGATCTCATTGGCAACAGCGAATTGCGATCGTTCGTGCTGAGCGCGTTTGGTCTTGAAAAAGAGGATCTGACGCCGCGCAGGCTCAAGCAGATTCTGACGAGCGATCTCAACGATCCGGCAAGCTACGCCAATTCCCTGCGGGACGAGCGTTACACCAAGCTGGTGAAGGCGTTCAATTTCAACCCCGATGGCACGCTCGGCGCGCCGAAGCTGGCGCAGAACGAGGCCGACATCGTCAATATGGCCAAGGCCTACATCGTCGAGAAGTCGCGTTTTGGCACCGAGGACGAAAAGAAAACCGCCAAGACGAAGGCTGAAGAGGAAAGCAAGTACTATACGACGCAGATCCAGAAGGTCGAGACGCTCGACGATTTTCTGAAGGACAAGCGGCTTGTCGATATCGTGCTCATCGGCGCCGGCATCGATCCTGAAGGCGTCAAGACCGACTACCTCAAGCAGATGTTCGCGTCCGATCTCGACGATCGCAAGAGCTTTATCAACACCGATCCGAACGGCTTGAAATATCGCGAGATCGTGTCGGCCTTCAATTTCGACAAGGACGGAAAGATCGTCAGCGGCGAAGCCGGACAGATACAGACACGGCGCGGTCTGATTACCACCATCGATCTCTACCTCAACCAGACGCTCGAGGAGAACGAGGGCGCGGACAATGCCGGTGTTCGCCTGGCGCTCTATTTCAAGCGCAAGGCTTCGGAAATCACCACGCCCTACGATCTGCTCGCCGACAACGCCCTGATGCAGGTCATCCGCACCGCCTACAGCATGCCCGAAGGCATGGCGAGCGCCAAGATCGAGATGCAGGCCGCCTACATCGAGCGCACGATGGACATCAAGGATCTGCAGGACCCTGAAAAGCTTGCGAAGCTGATGCAGCGCTTCACCGCATTGTACGACGTCGAGAACAATACCGACGTCTCTCCCGGTCTCGCTATCCTCACCGGCGGCAGTGGCGGCGGCATCAGCGCCGATGCGCTGTTTTCGCTCGCACAGTTGAGGTCTGGCGGGCGGTAGGCCCCCGCGCCATCAGTCCGCCCGCAAGACCTTGTCCGGGTTCATGATGCCGGCCGGATCGAAAGCGTGCTTGATGCGACGCATCAGCTCGATCTCGATCGGAGTGCGGACTTCGGCGAGCTCGTCGCGCTTCAGTTGTCCGATGCCATGTTCGGCCGAGATCGAGCCATTATATTTCGCGACGATGCCGTGAACGATGGCGTTCATTTCCCGCCAGCGATCAAGAAAGACCTGTTTGTCGGCACCGATGGGCTGCGAAATATTGTAGTGGATGTTGCCGTCGCCCATGTGGCCGAACGAGCAGATGCGCGCCCTCGGCATCGCCCGCATGACAGCTGCATCGGCCTCTTTCATAAAGGCGGGAATGCTTGAAACGGGGACGGAAACGTCGTGTTTGATCGAGCCGCCTTCCGGCTTCTGCGCCGGCGACATGCTTTCGCGCATGTGCCAAAGGGCCTTGCGCTGTTCCTCGCTCGTGGCGATCACTGCGTTTTCGACCAACCCGGCGACGATGCCCTGCTCAAGCAGTTCATGGACCATGCGCTCGGCACTTTCTGCGGAATCGGACGTGGAAATGTCGATGAGCGCGTACCACGGGTGAACGGTGTCCATCGGGTCGCGCACGCCAGGAATATGCTTGGCAGTAAACTCGACACCGAGGCGTGGCATCAGTTCGAAACCGGTGAGCGCCGACCCGCAGAGGCTTGATGCCCTGTCGAAGAGGGCAAGCGCATGCTCGACGCTGCCGACGCCGGCAAAGGCCACCTGGTGGCCAAGCGGCTTCGGAAACATCCTGAGGACGGCACCGGTGATCACGCCGAGCGTGCCTTCGGCGCCGATGAACAGATCGCGCAGGTCGTAGCCGGTATTGTCCTTCTTCAGCCGCCGCAGCCCGTCCCAGATCTCGCCGGTCGGCAGCACCACCTCAAGGCCGAGGCAAAGCTGGCGCATGTTGCCGTAGGCAAGCACCGCCGTGCCGCCGGCATTGGTCGAGAGGTTGCCGCCGATGCGGGCCGACCCTTCAGACCCCAGCGACAGCGGAAATAGCCGGTCGTTGTCGTCGGCCGCCTTCTGGATATCGGCGAGGATGCAGCCGGCGTCGGCAACGATGACATTGCCGACGGGGTCGATGTCGCGAATTCGGTTCAGTCTCTGCAGTGACAGGACGATGTCGGCCTTGCCCTCGCGCGGGATCTGTCCCGCCACGTGGCCGGTGTTGCCGCCCTGAGGAACGATCGCCGTCCGGGTTGCGCTTGCAAGTTTCATGATGCGCGATACTTCCTCGACCGAACCGGGTCGAAGCACCATGGGCGTGGTGCCCTTGTAGAGCCCGCGGGATTCGATGAGATAGGGGGCAAGGTCAGCCGGGTTCGTCAGCGCATTGGCGCTGCCGACGATGTCGATGAAGGAGGCGATCAGTTCGGGAGAGGGGAGCGTCGTCGTCATGGCCCTGCCTTCGCAAATGCGCCCGGCGGCGCTACTGCATAATTCGTTAAATCGGAATCGATTTAAGGAGAAAATTGTGCAGCGAGTTTAAAGCGTTACAGCGTCGTTTGCGCGTCATATTTGACGCACGGCGCTGCAAAAATGTCTGTCGGTCAGTCTCTTGGGGCTGCCGC
Source organism: Ensifer sp. GW823-FHT05D09 (assembly GCF_058795755.1). Classification (NCBI taxonomy): domain Bacteria; kingdom Pseudomonadati; phylum Pseudomonadota; class Alphaproteobacteria; order Hyphomicrobiales; family Rhizobiaceae; genus Ensifer; species Ensifer sp. GW823-FHT05D09. The sequence goes on from NZ_JBXAIA010000001.1 coordinate 864,516, forward strand.
ACGCTGCAGCCGGTCAAGGATCGCTTCGCCCAAACCTTCTGAGGGGATGGGAGCGAAGGCAATGGTCGCGGCGCCGCTGGCATCGGCTTTCTTCATATAGTCGAACAGATTGGCAGCTGCCTCGCGCAGGCTGCCTGCCGGGCTGAGATCGAGCACGATCGCTGCATGCTCTTCGCCGGGGAGCACTGTGTTGCCAAAGCGGATCAGGGCTTCTCCCGGGCGCACGTCGCCGGCGTCGAGCCGGACTGCAGCGCCCGGCGCATAGTGCGAGGCGAGCATGCCCGGAGCCTCGATTGTCGCGCCGGCACTTTCGGGTCTCGACACGGCAAGGCCGGTCAGATTTTCGATATCGAGGACGTCGAGACCGCCCGGACGCAGCAGGCGCAAAGCCCCGTCCTCGACCTTGATGATCGTCGATTCAAGCCCGATCTCGGCCGAGCCGGCGTCGAGAATGAGCTTGAGGCGTGGGCCGAGATCGGCGTCCACATGGGCAGCGCTCGTCGGGCTGATCTTGCCTGACGTATTGGCGCTCGGTGCCGCGAGCGGGCGGCCGAAACGGGCAATTACCCGACGGGAGAAGCCATCGGGCATGCGGATGCCCAGGGTGTCGAGACCGGCCGAGGCGAGCGCATGCACGGAACTTGTCGGGCGCTGGGGCAGGATCAGCGTCAGCGGGCCGGGCCAGAAGGCTTCGGCCAGGCGTCGCGACAACGGATCGAATATCACATGGGCTTCAGCCATCGCCATGTCGGACACGTGCGATATCAGCGGGTTGAAGCGCGGGCGCCCCTTCATCTCATAAATGCGGCTGATCGCATCCGGATTGGTGGCATCGGCGGCCAGGCCGTAGACCGTTTCTGTGGGAATGGCGACGGGCTCGCCTTCGGCAAGCACAGCGCAGGCGCGCTCGATCGCGCGTTCCGGCTCGGTCCGTGTGTCGATGATTTCGGCCATATCGCTTCCGTTTCCCTTTCGAGGTCTCCTTAAAGGAGCCACGAGGAAAACAGAACGATTTTCTTCAGACAGAGCGTGCCGGTGGTTCAGAGGCTGCGGATGATACGCCGCAGCGCCTCATCGCGCGCGCCGAGCATCAGCACGTTCTTGAGCGCGACCTTCGGGTCGTCGGTGCGAAACAGGAGCCCGTTGTCGCTGACGCTGCGATTGATGGTCATCTGACCTTCCTGCGCGTCGGGTTCGATCGCGACGGCGAAGTACATCCTGGAATAGCCGGCCTGGATACGCTCGAAGAAGTGCTTTTCGTCGCCGAGATCGCAGAAGAAGTTGGCGAAGTAGAAGGACCAGGTCACGTCCTTGGATTGGGCGAGATGTGTTCTCGCGGCCGTCACATGGCAATAACCCAGATGCGGCCGGCCGGCGAGCGTGCGGTGGAAGATCATCTTGGGAAACTGGATCGAGGTGTGGAAGCCGTTCATCCGCTTGTGCGTCGTTTCGCCGGCGGTCGTCAGCTTGTGGCCGGTGCGCTGGGCAACCTCGTCATAGCTGAGATAGCGCCGTTCGCGCTGCGACCATTGCCGCCTTTCGATGCGGCCGGTGCGCAGGAACTCGGTATGGACCGCTGTCTTCGGAGCGATCGTGGGCAGCTTCTCGGCTGCGGCGTCGTAGTATTTGAGCTTTGCCATGGACTTCAATGCGCTGTTTGCCGGTTCGGCCGGTTTCTCCGTCAGGCGACGCTAATGCATTATGGTTAATGGAAGATTTCATTGCGCCGGCCAGGATGGATGAGCCGACGCCGCAACGGATGTCGCAAAATGGCGAAGGCTTCGCGCTTTCGCGCCGGCTTTGCCGGAAAAAACGACAACTGCCCAATATTTGATCTATCTCATTGTTTATAATGACAAATAGTCGGCCTTGTGGTGTTTCAGACACGGGATGCACTGTGTCGTCTTTCTGGAATTGGATGTCGTTAATCGGCAGCTGCGACGACGGCTTCCGCGATTAGATATGCCTACTCAAGGTGCCGCCTCTTAGGGAAGACGGAGAATTGGGAAGCCGGTCAAAACCCGGCGCTGCCCCCGCAACGGTGGTGGAGCGAAAGCCTCGGCAAAAAGCCACTGGACGGTTCCGTCCGGGAAGGCGCCGGGCTGGTCCTTGCGGATAGCTCCTGAGCCCGGAAACCAGCCTTGACACGAATAGACCGTAACGGGTTGCGGCGGGCAGCCGGATCGGAGCCGTCATCGCACAGGCATTGCGCCTGCGTGGGTTCCAGTCCTGCCTCTCCGAAACAAGGCCAACGAGGATAGGACATGGACATCAAGGGCGATATGCTCCGCAAGCTGAAGGGTCGACGCGACGGCTACAGCCTCGACCGGGCCTTCTACATCGACCCCGACTACTACAGGCAGGATCTCGAGAGCATCTGGTACAAGGACTGGCTGTTCATCGGCCACGACTGCGAGGTCCCGCGCGCCGGCAACTATTTCACCGTTCAGGTCGGCGACTACCCCGTCGTCATCGTCCGCGACCGGCAGGGCACGATCCGCGCGCTGCACAATTCTTGCCGTCACCGCGGTTCCCGCGTCTGCTCGCAGCACAAGGGCTCATCGGCCAAGCTCGTCTGTCCCTACCATCAGTGGACCTACGAGCTCGACGGCACGTTGCTCTTTGCCCGTCAGATGGGCGAGGATTTCGACAAGGCCGCCCACAGCCTGAAGCCGATCCACTGCGAAACGGTCGGCGGCTACATCTTCATCAACCTGTCCGAACAGCCGATGGACTTCGCTCCGTTCCGCGACATGGTCGCGCCCTATCTCGCGCCGCACCGCCTCGGCGAAACCAAGGTCGCCTTCGAAAGCACCATCATCGAGAAGGGCAACTGGAAGCTCGTCTGGGAAAACAACCGCGAGTGCTACCATTGCGCAGCCAACCATCCCGAGCTTTGCCGGACCTATCCGGAAGCCCCGACGGCGACCGGCGTGCAAGGCGCCAAAGATGATCCTGTCATCGCCGCCCATTGGGAAAAATGCGAAGCGTCCGGGCTTCCGAGCGAGTTCCGCATGTCCGAGACCGGCCAGTTCCGCTCGGCGCGCATGCCGTTGATCGACGACGCCGAGAGTTACACCATGTCCGGCGCCCGCGCCGTGCGGCGGCAATTGTCGGCGGATGTCAGTCAGAAGCATATCGGTACGCTGCTTCTGTTCCATTATCCGTCGACCTGGAACCATGTGCTGGCCGACCATGCGATCACCTTCCGCGTTTTGCCGCTCGGGCCTGAGCTGACGCAGGTTACGACCAAGTGGCTGGTCAACAAGGATGCGGTCGAGGGCGTCGACTACAATCTGGAAGAACTGACGCACGTGTGGACCGAGACCAACGATCAGGATCGCCAGATCGTCGAGGAAAACGCTTTCGGTATCCGCTCGCCGGCCTACCAGTCAGGGCCCTATTCGCCCGATCACGAAGGCGGTGTGATGCAGTTCGTCGAATGGTACTGCAAGTTCATGGAGCAGCGCCTCCAGGGCGAAGCCGCTCCGCTCTTTAGGGTCGCCTGATATGCAGATGGCATCCTCGTTCCATCACTTCGATGAACTCCATGTCTGGATCGACAGGCAGAACATGCTCGAATGCACATCCGCGGTCATGGAGACCGCGGATGTGATGACCTTTACCTTCCGGCCCGAGAAGCCGGCCTGGTTCCGTTATCTGCCCGGTCAGTTCGTCACGCTCGAACTGCCGGTGACCGACGACGAGCCGGTGATGCGCACCTACACGCTGTCGTCGACGCCTTCCCGGCCGCTTTCGATCGCCGTCACCGTCAAGGCGCAGGCCGACAGCATCGGCACGCGCTGGATGTTCGATCACCTGAAGCCGGGCATGCGGCTGAAGGCCTTCGGCCCGCTCGGCGATTTCAGCTTCGTGCGCCATCCCGGCGAAAAATACCTGTTCATTTCGGCAGGCTCCGGCGTCACGCCGATGATGTCGATGACGCGATGGATGGCAGACTGCATTCCGGAGACCGACGTCACCTTCATTTCCTGCGCGCGCCGGCCGGATGATATTCTGTTTCGCTCAGAGCTCGAAGTGCTGGCGCGCCAGATGTCGGGGCTGAACCTCGGCTTTGTGGTCGAGGGGCATGAGGCCCGGCACGGCTGGCACGGCCTGCGCGGCCGCATCGACGGCGCCAAGCTGCCGCTGCTTGCGCCCGACTTCCTGGAACGCACCGTATTCTGCTGCGGTCCGGAGCCGTTCATGCGCGGCGTGCGCGAGCTGTTGAAGGCAGCCGGCTTCGACATGAGCCGCTATCACGAGGAAAGCTTCCAGCCGGCCGCAGCACCAGCCGCCGAGGAGATCGCAGTCAGGGCAGGGGTGGCAACCGATGCTGACGCGCAGGTCGCCAAGGTGGTGTTCACCATGAGCGGCAAGGAGATCGAGGCCAAGCCCGGCCAGACCATCCTGCAGGCGGCACGCGCCAATGGCGTCAGGATCGGGGCTGCCTGCGAAGGCGGCATCTGCGGCACCTGCCGGGTGATGAAAGTCGCCGGCGAGGTCGAGATGAACCACAACGGCGGCATTCTCGACGACGAAATCGACGAAGGCTATATCCTTGCCTGCTGCTCGCGCCCGCTCGGGGACGTGCAGATCGAGGCCTGATCGCGGGCAATGGTTGCGGGGAGGTTCCTCCCTGCAGCGATTGGGAGATCGACAGCAACGTTCGTGTGTTTGAAAAGACGCACGGGCCTGTAGGCCCGTCAGCGGCTGGCGGCAGCCAGCCGCACCGCGCGATCATGACGGCCGAAATCGATCGATCCCGTCGCCATCATGTCGACGCCTTCGCCCGCAGCACTGGCGGCTTCCGCGCGGCTGATGAGCAGAGGTTGGGCTTCGATCGCAGCCTTTGCCTGGGCAGAGCTGGATACGCCGGCCCCGTTGTCGGCCTTCGCCAAGAGAACGAGAGGCATCGGTTTTTCCGGCAACAGGACACCGTCCGCCCAGATCGACCGCAAGGCGGTGCTGGTCATCGCGGCGACGTTGACGTCGATGTCGTCGAGCGTGCCGGGCACACGATAGGGACAGCGGCGCTTGCCGCAATTGACGCCTGACGAGAACTGCCACAGCGCGTAGCTGTCCCAGTTGCCCATCGGGAAAACCTGACGGATATCCGGCTTGTAGCGGGCATACCAGAGCGGCAGCCGCGACAGCAGCCGATACCTGGAGCGGTTGGCCGCGATGTATTTCGCCGTCACATGGTTGGTGTAGAGCATCGGATAGCGGCCGGTGCGGGTCTTGATGTGACCGGCAAAGATCGCCGCGTCTTCGAGCGACATGTATTTTTTGGGGTCGATGCCTTCGAGATCGAGCACCATCAGCTCGTCGTCGCGGGGCTCCGCATAGTCGAGGAAATGGTTGGCCTGATCGACCGGGTTGCCGGGGCGGGCGAGATGGTAGGCGCCCCAGAGCAGCCCATGGGAGCGCGCGATCATCCGCCGTGTCTGATATAGCTCGCGGCTGACCGCGTATTTGCGCCACATCGTCTTGCAGTGGGCAAACGTGTCGCCACCATGATCGCCGGTGCAGGAGAAGCTTTCCGGCAGACCGTCGGAAGCCTTGGCAATGAAGCCGGAGATGCGCTTGTCGGCAAGCATTGCCTCCCAGTCGATGCTGTTCATCTCATAGGCATCGACGATGATGGCGTTTGATTTCGTCTTCCAGGGCTCCAGCTCACCGGCGCGCGCGTTTGCCGCCGCGAATGCCAGACCCAGAAGGGTCGCGAGGCGCAGAATCATCCGTACAGTGGAGATATACCGCTTTGCCATTCAGTGAGATTGCCGACACTACAGTTAATGGATCGTAAATCCCAGTCCCCGAGCCGACTGTGCTTGAGACCGCGGCGAATGTATAGAGACTTGTGGCTGTATATCAGCTGCACCTACTATTGCTGTCATTTCGCTCGGCCATTGCCCTGTCTGCAGCGTCACAGAATCGCAAGGGGCCTATCATGATTGGGACGCCAGCGTCTCACGATGCGGTGTCGCATCGGAGGAGGCGCGATTTTTCGTTCCGGATCATGGAACAAAACCCGTCACTTAGGCGTTGATGGACGATTTCGCTTCTTTCGATCAGGCGACGCCGGCGCGCGGTGCCGAAACGGGATGAGATCGCACAGAACTCGTGATGGTGGTTCGCAGGCGCCGGAAGCGCGCATGGCTCTTATGGAGGGTTATATGAGAACAATGACGGGCAATTGGTTCGCCACAGTGATTGCTTCGGCAGTCTTGATGACGTCGGCCGCGCCGTCCCAGGCTTTCATACCGGCTCCGCCGCGTGTCGAGCGCCAAGTCGAACGCCTGAGCGACGCAACCGAGATCCAGTATCGCCGACCCGGCTACGAACGCCGCGGCGGATATTATTATTATAATGGCTATCGCGGTTATAACTATCGCAGGCCCGGATATCGCTACTACGATGGCTGGTGGTACCCGATGGCCGCCTTCGGCACCGGCGTGATCGTCGGCGGTGCGATCGCCCAGCCGCCGCGCTACGAGCGTCCCGCTCCTGCCTATGGCAGCCGCCACGTGCAGTGGTGCTATGACCGCTATCGGTCTTATCGTGCCTACGACAACACCTATCAGCCCTATGGCGCTCCGCGACGGCAGTGCTACTCGCCTTACAGCTGAGTGTTAGGGAAATAGACGATGAGAAAGGCGGGGCAATCTCCGGCCTTTCTCATGTCGGCAAGGTCAGAGAATGCCGATCCGCCGGAGGATCCACCAGGCAAGGCCCATCGAAAGCCCGATGAACAGCGCCGCGTACAGCGTGCCGCTGCCGTCGGCGAAGGGAAGCGCGCCCGTGTTCATGCCGAAAAAGCCGGTGACCAGCGTCGGGGGCAGCAGGAAGGCCGTCATCAGTGACAGGATGTAGAGGTGCCGGTTGGTTTCCGAGGATATCTTGCTGTCGATCTCCTCATGCAACAGTCGGGCGCGCTCCTGCAGCGCGAAGACGTCGCGGTCGACAGCCTCCAGCCGATCCGAAAGGCGCTCCGTGACGTCGATGAAGCCGGGTGGCACCTCGTCTTCCTCCGACGCGCCGGCGCGCCGAAGCAGGGCGAGGATCGTGCGCAGGTGCCGATGAAGGCGAACGACGGTCCGGCGTAGCGGCGCCAGGCCCGGCTGCTGACGGTGGCCGGCCTCGCCATAGACGTGGTCCTCGATAACGTTCAGCTCTTCGGTCAGTTCCAGCACCAACGAGATCAGCGTGCGCTGGAATTCCACCACCAGCATTTCGAACAGATCGATCGGCCGTGCGCATTTGGTGCTTTTTTCGACCGCGGCCTTCACTCGGTCGATGCTGCGCAGCGGGTGCAGCCGGGTGGTGATGATCACTTTGTCGCTGACGGCGAAATGCAGCCAGCCGATCGTTTTCGTCACCGCGTCGAACGTACGCTCGAAATCGACCAGGGTTCCATGCACGACGTCGTCGGACACGGTGATGGCGGCCTGGGTGTCGTGGCTCGTCAGCGTCGTCACGGCCGCCGGTGGCAGGTTGCCGATCCGCTCGATCAGGCCTGGCGTGCGCGCGTCCGACAGCGCCAGATGCAGCCAGATCCAGCCGTCGCCCTTCAGCAGTCCGTCGATCGAGGCATCGTTGGCGATGCGCTGGCATCGGCTTTCGCCCGGCAGGAAGCGGTAGGCCCAGACAAGGCCGGGTATTTCTGGGGAAATCAGGTTCATGTGAACGCCTTGGCGAGAGCCATCGTTACTGGCTTCTATGCGCCGTTGATGACAGTTTTGTTACGGTGCGGCCTGCGCCGGCAGCCATCGTATGGTGGTCTGAATTGACGTTGACGTTTACGTAAAAATCAATAGTGTTCGGCCAAACGAAGATGCGCCGGCGGCCGCGTGAGCGGCCCGGAATCTGGGAGGATCATCATGTACAAGGCACCCGTTGACGAGATTGCGTTCACCTTGAAGCACGTGGCCGGCATGGCTGGCGCGCTGGAAAGCGGCGCCCTCGGCGATCTCGGCGAAGACCTCGTCGATGCAATCCTGTCGGAGGCCGGACGGTTCGCGACCGAGGAAGTGGCGCCGCTCGGCGACGTCGGCGACAGGCAGGGTTCGCGCCTCGTCGATGGCAAGGTCCAGACACCGGATGGCTGGCGCGATCTCTACCACAACTGGATCGGCGGCGGCTGGAACGGGCTAACGGCGCCGGAAGAATTCGGTGGCCAGAACCTGCCGCATATGCTGCATGTCGCGGCGATGGAAATGTGGAATGCCGGCTCGATGGCCTTCGCGCTCGGGCCCACGCTGACAATGGGTGCCGTCGACGCGCTGGAGAAGCACGGCTCCGCGGCGCTGAAGGCGACCTATCTGCCGAAGATGGTCTCCGGCGAGTGGACCGGCACCATGAACCTGACGGAGCCGCATGCCGGCTCCGATCTCGGTGTTCTGAAGACTCGGGCCGAGCGCCGCGACGACGGCACCTACCGCATTTTCGGCCAGAAGATCTTCATCACCTGGGGCGAACACGACTTTACCGACAACATCGTCCATCTTGTGCTCGCGCGGTTGCCGGATGCGCCTGCGGGCACCAAGGGTATTTCGCTGTTCCTGGTGCCGAAATTCCTGGTGAATGACGACGGTTCGCTCGGCGAACGCAACGATCTGTTCTGCCATTCGCTGGAGCACAAACTCGGCATCCACGGTTCACCGACCTGCACGATGATTTACGGCGACGGCAAGTTCGGCGCCGAGAGGGGTGCGATCGGCTACCTGATCGGCGAGGAAAACCGCGGCCTTGCCTGCATGTTCACGATGATGAACAACGCCCGGCTTGCGGTCGGCATGCAGGGTGTCGCGATCGCGGACGCCGCCACCCAGAAGGCTATCGCCTTTGCCAAGGAACGCACGCAGGGCAAGGCACCCGGCTGGTCCGGCCAAGGCATGAGCCCGATCATCGAGCACCCGGATGTCGCCCGCATGCTGCTGACGATGAAGGCCCTGACGCAAGGTTCGCGCGCCATCGCCTACGCCTGTGCCCATGCGGTGGACATGGGCCACGCTGACGGCGCCAGGGCGACGTACTGGCAGGAGCGTTCCAGCCTGCTGACGCCGATCGCCAAGTCGTTCGCCACCGATGCCGGCGTCGACGTTGCTTCGCTCGGCATCCAGGTCCACGGCGGTATGGGTTTCATCGAAGAGACGGGGGCCGCCCGTTACCTGCGCGATGCACGTATCGCCCCGATCTACGAGGGCACCAACGGCATCCAGGCGATCGATCTCGTCACCCGCAAACTGCCGCTTTCGGGCGGCGAGCATGTCCGCGGCTTCGTCGCCGAGCTGCGCGAGATCGCTTCTGCGGTCAGCGCCTCCAACCGCGAAGGTTTCGGCGCGACGGCCGCGCGGCTCGATGCAGCGCTTGACGATCTCTCCGATGCGACGGAATGGCTGCTCGCGGCCGTGTCAGCCGGCAAGCTCTCAGAGGCATTGGCAGGCGCCACTGCCTATCAGCGCCTGTTCGGCCTCGCTTTGACCGGCGCCTACCTTGCCAAGGGTGGTCTTGCCGAAGCGCCTGACGGCAAGGACGAGCAGCGCATCGCGCTCAGCCGGTTCGCCGCCGAAAACATGCTGGCGGAAACCTCCGCCTTGAAGGATCGTGTCGTTACCGGTGCCGACAGCCTCGCTGCCGCACGTGCTGTCTTGGGTTGAGAGGAAATATCATGACCGACCACGTCCTCGTCGAGCGTCCGGACGCCTATCCCGGTGTTCAGCTCATCCGCCTCAACCGGCCGGAAAAGAAGAATGCCATCACGCGCGACATGTACGCGAAGATGACCAATGCCTTGACCGTCGCCGGTAGCGATCCGGCCGTTCGCGTCACCGCGTTTCTCGGCACGGACGGCTGCTTTTCCGCCGGCAACGACATGGCCGACTTCCTGGCGTTTGCCATGGGCGGCTCGATGGGTACGGAGGTCATCGATTTTCTGAAGGCTCTCGCGAGCGCGGCCAAGCCGGTCGTCTCCGGTGTCGACGGGCTGGCGATCGGCATCGGCACGACGATCCACCTGCATTGCGATCTGACGATCTCTTCTGCCCGTTCGGTCTTCAAGACGCCCTTCGTCGATCTGGCTCTGGTGCCGGAAGCGGCTTCGAGCCTGATCGCGCCGCGCGTCATGGGCCACCAGCGGGCCTTCGCCCTGCTTGCCGCCGGCGAGCCGCTGGAGGCGCGTGATGCGCTCGAGGCCGGCCTGATCTGGAAGATCGTCGGCCAGGATGCGGTCGAAGACGAGACCCTGTCGCTCGCCGCCCGCCTTGCCAAGAAGCCGCCGGAGGCCCTGCGTATTGCCCGCGATCTCGTGCGCGGCGACCGCAGCGACGTGTTGGCGCGCATCGACGAAGAGGCGAAGCACTTCGCAGCACAGCTAAAAAGCGCCGAGGCGAGGGCGGCCTTTGAAGCCTTCATGCGCCGCTAAATCTCTGCCAGACGTCGTTTTCGGCGCCTGAAATGCAAAGGCGGGGGCGACCTTCTAGCCGTCCCATTGTGAAGATCGCGTTGCTGCCGGCATCCCGAACTCGCATATGTCAATTTTAATCGCTTCTTAAATAGCAAACGCTAGCGTGCGGCGCGATAGGCCTATCCTCACGAGGGTGGCCCCGGCCGCATGAAGCATGGCCGCTTCCGCCTTTTGGCATGTTCAACGTTTTCCCGAGGCTTGCCCCAACCGCCATTCCGGCGGCTGAGCGATGCTGCGCGTGAAAATCATCGAGAGCTCATGTCCGGCGAAGCACGCCGGCCCCTGTTAGGAGCCCATCTTGTCCAAGCGATCGAACCTCATGACGCGCATTCTGGTTGCCGCGTCCGGTGTCGTTGTCACCGCCTTCGCCGGCTTTTCCGTCTACATCGACAGCCTCCAGTACGACACCACGACGAAGGCCGTCGAAGAAAACATTTCGTCCTCCGGCGATCAGGCGGCACAGAGCGTTGCCAAGTGGCTGAACGGTCGCGTCACCTTGACGGCGATGGTGGCCGATGCCGCCGGCCGTGCGGCTGACGACGCCGGCGTCCAGCCGATCCTCAAGAACGACGTCCTGACCAGCGAGTTCATGTCGACCTATGTCGGCAACGAGGCGGGCAAGTTCATCACCTGGCCTGACAATCCGATGCCCGCCGGCTACGACCCGCGCCAGCGTCCGTGGTACCAGCAGGCGGTAAAGGCCGACGCGCGCGTCCTCACCGAGCCCTATGTCGACGCCTCGACCGGTGAACTCATCATCAGCGCGGCCATCCCGGTCAAGCGTGACGGCAAGCTATACGGCGTCGCCGGCAGCGACTTCTCGCTGGAAACACTGGTCTCGATGGTCAAGGGCATCGACGTCGGCGGTGAAGGTTTTGCCTTCCTCGCCAGCAAGAACGGTCAGATCCTCGTCCACCCGGATTCCAAGCTTGTTACCAAGACGCTTGCCGATGCCTTCCCGATCGACACACCGACGATCAGCTCCGGCATCATGAACACCGAACTCGACGGCAAGCCGATGATCGTCAGCTTCGTGCCCGTTCAGGGCCTGCCTTCCGTCGAATGGTATGTCGGCTTCGTGATCGATGCCGATGTCGCCTATTCCGCGATCGATCAGTTCCGCATTGCCGCCACCGTCGCGACCATTCTTGCGGTCGGCGTCATGCTCGTCTTCCTTGCAACCTTCCTCAACCGTTTGGTCATCCGCCCCGTCACCGACATGACCGGCGCGATGGAAAAGCTCGCTTCGGGCAACCACAACGTCGAAATTCCCGGTGAAGAGCGTACCGACCAGATCGGCTCGATGGCTGCTGCCGTCGCCGTCTTCAAGGCCAATGCGGTCGAACGTGCTCGTCTCGAAGACGAAGCGGATGCGAACCGTTCTCTGTCGGAGCGTGAGCGTCTGGAACGCCAGGCGCGGGATGCGCGTGAGGCAGCCGAAGTGCAGCAGGCCGTCGATGGTCTGGCAACCGGTCTCGGCCGTCTTGCCGACGGCGATCTCGCCTACCGCATCGACAATCCCTTCGCCGATCGTCTCGACCGCCTGCGCGCCGACTTCAACAACTCGGTCGCCAAGCTGCACGACACGCTCTGCGCCGTCGGGGCGAACGCCCGCGGCATCGATGCCGGCGCGACGGAAATCCGCTCGGCGGCCGACGATCTCGCCCGCCGCACCGAGCAACAGGCAGCCTCCGTCGAAGAGACGGCAGCGGCGCTCGAAGAGATCACCACCACGGTCAAGGACTCCGCCCGCCGCGCCGAGGAAGTCGGCGCGCTGGTCGCCCGCACCCGCGCCGGTGCGGAAAAGTCCGGCGAGGTCGTCGCCAACGCCGTCGTGGCGATGCATGCGATCGAGAAGTCCTCTGGCGAAATCTCCAACATCATCGGCGTCATCGACGACATCGCCTTCCAGACCAACCTCCTGGCGCTGAATGCCGGCGTCGAAGCGGCGCGCGCCGGGGAAGCGGGCAAGGGCTTTGCCGTCGTTGCCCAGGAAGTGCGTGAGCTGGCGCAGCGTTCGGCCAATGCCGCCAAGGAGATCAAGGCGTTGATCACCACCTCGGGCAACCAGGTGCGCAGCGGCGTGACGCTGGTCGGCGATACCGGCAAGGCACTGGAAACGATCGTTGCCGAAGTCCAGGAGATCAACAAGCATGTGAGCGCGATCGTGACGGCGACGCGCGAACAGTCGACGGGTCTTCAGGAGATCAACACGGCGGTCAACACCATGGACCAGGGCACGCAGCAGAACGCCGCGATGGTGGAAGAGCAGACGGCGGCAAGCCATGGTCTGGCGTCCGAAGCCGCCTCGCTCAACGCGCTTCTCGCCCAGTTCAACCTCGGCAACACCCAGAGCGCCTACGCGCCGACCGCAGCACCGCGCCGTCGCGCCGCATAATAAAACATCCTGGATGCGAAATGAGACCCGGGGCACAACCCCGGGTCTTTGCGTTTTGACGCCGCTTCTCGAAAATCCAGCGCGGAAACCGTAATTCGTTGTTCGAACTCTGCTTTTTTACGTTTTGATAAAGTGTCGGGGCCTACCGTCCGATTGCCGCGAAATGACTTCGCACCGCACATCCGCCGATCGGGTCCATCTCCTGAAAACGCCTCAGGACCGCCGCGCTGTGTTCCAGACACCTGCCTCACGCTGCGCGTGTTTTGGCTTTTCCATCACGCGTTCGAAGTTTGCTCGTGATCCGCTTTTCAAGCGATCGCGCGAAGGGAGACGAACGGTGATTCTTAAGACTGCGACCGCACGCAACATGTTTGCCATCGTAATGACTGGCCTTTTGACCTGTATGGTCACGGCTGCCATCGTGTTCTGGCTATCCTACCAGCAGCTAAAAGAGCGCAGCATCGCGGAGATGACCAACGCCGCCTATGCAAGTGCTGCCAATGTCGAAGCGAGGTTCGCAGAGACGAAGACGCTCGCCAGCAACATGCGCTCCGCCCTCTACGCCATGAAGGACAGTGGCACCGCATCTCGCGAAGGTACGGTCGCACTGCTGAAGACGCTGATCGGCGACAACCCTCTGGCCGTCGGCCTCAGCACCGCCTGGGAGCCAAACGCCTTCGACGGCAAGGATGCGGAATATGTCGGCAAGCCGGGCCATGACGCCAGCGGTCGCTTTATCCCCTACATCGCGCGCTCCGGCGACCAGATCGTCCACGAGGCGCTGATCGACTACGACAAGCCGGGCGCGGGTGACTACTATCAGGTTCCCAAGAAGACCGGCCTTGACATGATCACCGAGCCCTACTTCTACAAGATCAACGGCCAGGACGTGCTGATGACGTCGATCATGGTGCCGCTGAAGCTCGACAATGCCTTCGTTGGCGTCGATGGCGTCGACATGGCGCTTGGCCAGCTCTCCAAGGAGCTTGGCAAGCTGGCGCCGTTCGGTACCGGTTTCGTTTCGCTGGTCAGCCAGGGCGGCAGCATCATCAGCCACCCTGACGAGAAATTCCTCGGTAAATCGCTGAAGGACACCGGGCTCGATGCCGGCGGCTGGGGGCAGCTTCTGGGCAAGACCGAGCATGCGCTCGAACTCACCCATACGGATGGCTCGGTGCATATCGCCGTTGCCGTGCCAGTCAAGCTTCTGCCGGATACGACCTGGTACGTCGTGGTATCGGTGCCGCAGGCGACCGTGTTTGCCGGTCTCTCGCAGCTTGCAATGATCTCCGTCGCGGTTATCGCCGTCGCAGCGCTGATCATGATCCTGGTCGGCTGGACGCTCGCCACCCGCTTCCGCAAGCGCGTTGCAGCGGTCATCGGCGTCACCGGTGAAATCGCTGCCGGCAAGACCGATGTCGACCTGTCGGAAGCAGAACGCAAGGACGAGATCGGTGATCTCGCCCGTTCATTGCAGGTCTTGCGTGATGCGACCATCGCCAAGCTCAAGCTCGAAGACGAAGCGGATGCGAACCGTTCGCTGTCGGAGCGTGAGCGTCTGGAACGCCAGGCGCGGGATGCGCGTGAGGCAGCCGAAGTGCAGCAGGCCGTCGACGGTCTGGCAACCGGTCTCGGTCGTCTCGCCGAGGGCGATCTCGCCTACCGCATCGACAATCCCTTCGCCGATCGTCTCGATCGCCTGCGCGCCGACTTCAACAACTCGGTCGCCAAGCTGCACGACACGCTCTGCGCCGTCGGGGCGAACGCCCGCGGCATCGATGCCGGCGCGACGGAAATCCGCTCGGCGGCCGACGATCTCGCCCGCCGCACCGAGCAACAGGCAGCCTCCGTCGAAGAGACGGCAGCGGCGCTCGAAGAGATCACCACCACGGTCAAGGACTCCGCCCGCCGCGCCGAGGAAGTCGGTTCGCTGGTCGCCCGCACCCGGGCTGGTGCCGAAAAGTCCGGCGAGGTCGTTGCCAACGCCGTCGATGCGATGCACGCCATCGAGAAGTCCTCGGGTGAAATCTCCAACATCATCGGCGTCATCGACGAGATCGCCTTCCAGACCAACCTTTTGGCACTGAATGCCGGCGTCGAGGCGGCGCGGGCAGGCGATGCGGGCCGCGGCTTTGCCGTCGTCGCCCAGGAAGTACGCGAACTTGCTCAGCGCTCGGCCAATGCCGCCAAGGAGATCAAGGCGTTGATCACCACCTCGGGCAACCAGGTGCGCAGCGGCGTGACGCTGGTCGGCGATACCGGCAAGGCACTGGAAACGATCGTTGCCGAAGTCCAAGAGATCAACAAGCATGTGAGCGCGATCGTGACGGCGACGCGCGAACAGTCGACGGGTCTTCAGGAGATCAACACGGCGGTCAACACCATGGACCAGGGCACGCAGCAGAACGCGGCGATGGTGGAAGAGCAGACGGCGGCGAGCCATGGCCTTGCTTCCGAAGCTGCCTCGCTCAACGCGCTTCTTGCCCAGTTCAACCTCGGCAACACCCAGAGCGCCTACGCGCCGGCGCCCCGTCGTCGCGCGGCGTAACGCTGCGATATCGGCACGAACAATGAGAAAAGGCCCGGAGATCCGGGCCTTTTCTATTTCTCCAATGTGGCAACAGCCTCGACATGGGCCGACCAGAGGAACTGGTCGATCGGCGTCACCGAGGTGATGCGATAGCCGGCGGCAACGAGGATTGCGAGATCGCGCGCAAGCGTGATCGGATTGCAGGAGACGGCGACGATCTTCTTGACGCCGGAGCGGGCGATCTCCTGACACTGCACGTCAGCACCTGCGCGGGGCGGGTCGAAGACGATGGCGTCGTAGACCTTCAGCTCCTGCGCCATCAGCGGGCGGCGGAAGAGATCTCGTTTTTCGATCGTAACCGGCTTCAGCCCTTGCGTGTTGCGGGCGGCAAAGTCGAGCGCCTTCAGCGCCTTGTCTTCGCCTTCGACTGCATGCACCCGGGCCTTGCGGGCCAGGCGAAGGGCGAATGTGCCACTGCCGGCGAAGAGGTCGGCAACGCGTTTTGCCTTGCCGATATGATCGAGCACCAGCGCCGCCATTGCCTCTTCCGCAGCAAGTGTTGCCTGGGTGAAGCCGCCAGGAGGCGGTGAAACGGCGACACCTCCGAATTCGATGATGGGCTTGGTCGGCTCGACGATGATCTCGCCATTGAGGCTGACGCGAGCAATGCCGCGTTCGCCAAGAACCGTCTCGACCGTGCGCCGGCGTTCGCGGTCGCCAAATCCCTTGATGCCATCGACCGAGAGGTCGAGGCCCGAAAGCGTTTCGAGAACGGTGATGCGGAACGGCTCGGCGTTGACCGCCATGGCCGCACCGATCTTGCTGATGGTGGCGAGCCGCGAGACAATACCCGGGCTCGCGACGGGACATTCCGAAATCGCGACGATGTGGTGGCTTTCCGCCTGGTTGAAGCCGAGAAGCAGGTCCTTTTCGGTCTTGCGGGCGGTGAAGACGGCGCGGCGGCGTTCGCCCGGATGGGCTGTGATCAGCGGCGCGACGTCCGGCTTCAAGCCCTTCGACTTCAGGGCGTTGATCACCAGGTCGCGCTTGAATGTCTGATAGAGGGGATCGCCGGCATGTTGCAGCGTGCAGCCGCCGCAGGTGCCGTTCTCGCCATCCGGGCCGAAGTGCCGACAGTGCGGCTCGACCCTATCCGGCGACGCTTCGCGCAGCGAAATCAGCGTGCCGTGGGATTTGTTGACCGCAAGGGCAGCACTTTCGCCCGGCAGCGTAAAGGGTGCGTAGACCGGACCGTCTTCGGTCTCGGCGATGCCGTCGCCCTGCGCGCCGAGGCGGGCGATCGTCAGGGTCTGCGTGCTCATGGCTTTTTCCCGGCCAGCAGGAATTCGACGTTGCCGTCACCGCCTGCAATTGGGGAGGGGATGAGGCCAAGGCTTTGCCAGCCCATGTCTTCGACCAGCCAGCGCTCAAGTTCGGCGGCAACAGCGGGTGCGCTGTCGGGATCCTTCAAGAGGCCCGCCTTGCTGATCGCATCGCGGCCGGCCTCGAACTGCGGTTTGACAAGCAGGATGCAGTGCGCGCCGGACAGCGCCATTTCGAGTGCCGGCGGCAAGGCGAGCTTCAAGGAAATGAAGGACACATCGGAAACGATGAAGGTGACGTCGCGGTTGTCGATGTCGTCTTCGGTCATCGCCCGGGCGTTGAGGCCCTCGATGCTGGTAACACGCGGATCGCTCTCGATGCGCGGATGGATCTGGCCATGGCCGACATCGATCGCAACCACATGCTCGGCGCCGCGCTTCAACAGCACCTCTGTGAAGCCGCCGGTCGAGGCGCCGATATCGACACAGCTATCGCCTGAGGGATCGAGCCCGAAATGATCGAGCGCTGCGGCAAGCTTCAGCGCGGCGCGCGAAACATAATCCTGCGCCGGATCGTCGATGGTGATGGTCACGCTTTCGGCAAAAGCCAGGGATGGCTTGGTGACCGTGCGGCCGTCTACCTTGACGGTGCCGCGCTGGATCGCGTCGCGCGCACGGGCGCGGCTGGCGACCAGTCCCGTGTTGAGCAGCAACTGGTCCAGGCGGACCCTGTTCTTGTGTTCTTCATTCTGACGATCTTCTGACATGTGCCTCTCATGGCGGCTTGCTGGCCTTATGG
Organism: Ensifer sp. GW823-FHT05D09; assembly: GCF_058795755.1. NCBI lineage: Bacteria > Pseudomonadati > Pseudomonadota > Alphaproteobacteria > Hyphomicrobiales > Rhizobiaceae > Ensifer > Ensifer sp. GW823-FHT05D09. The sequence continues at coordinate 882,033 of NZ_JBXAIA010000001.1, forward strand.
CAAGCCCCTTCGCTGTCAAGCGAGCTTTGCGGCGGGAAAGACGCAGCAATAAAGACCCCCAAGAAACCCGGCTAATATTCACGCCTCCTTAAATGATGCGTGGCAATTTCACCAAATGTCGCAACCTGCATGAAGCAGGATCTCCGCCCCTTAATCGGACCTCCCGACACATCTGATCATCCCTCGACCTGACGCCGTCTGGCGCAAGGAGTTTCCGCATGCCCCGCTTTCATCTCAGGCTTTCGCACCGTATCGGCCTGCTGGTGCCGATCGCCGTCGCCGGCATTCTCGCCATCGTCGGCATCTTCATCGTCGAGCGGGATATCGAGGAGGGGTATCGTGAGCAGGTCCAGGTGCATCGCGACGCGGACAGGGCGCTCCTGATCCTAGAAAGCCAGTTCCTGCAGAATCGTCGCGCCGAAAAGGACTTTCTGCTGCGGCGGGAGGAGAAGTATGCCGCTTCGCATCAGGACGTCGCCGCCAAGGCGAACGGGACGATCACCGCGCTCGGCAACCTGCTCGACAGCCAGTCGACGCAGGCGCAACTCAAGCTGATTTCCGAAGGGTACAAACGCTACCTCGGTGAATTCGTGGCCGTTGCCGATGCCAATCGCACACTCGGTCTTGAACCGTCGGCCGGCAAGGAAGGCGCGATGCGGGCCGCGGTCCACGCGATCGAGGAGGCGCTGAAGTCCGTTTCGGACAAAGGGCTGCAGGCGAGCATGCTGACGATGCGGCGCCACGAGAAAGACTTCATCATGCGGCGCGATCACAAATACGTCGAGAAACATGCCGAGGAGGTGAAGACCTTCGCCGGTTTCCCGGCCGAATTGTTCGGTGGCAAGGAAAACCAAGCCAAGATCTTGGCAGCATTGAAAAATTATGGGGCTGCCTTTGCGGACTACGCCGCGCTGGCCGAGAACGAGACTGCGTTGCGCAGGCGGATGTCCGAGACTTTCTCCAACGTCGAGCCAATCTTCGAGCAGATGGCGACCGCGATTGAGGCTGAGAAGGCTGAAGCCGAGACGGAGAGCGCTTCAATGCAGGCTTTCGTGGAGAAGATCGCGCTGGGCGCCATTCTCGCAGCGATCGCGATCATCGCCGCCACCGTCTTCCTCGTCGGTCGGACAATTTCCAAACCGATCGTCGCCACCACCCGTTCGATGACGCGTCTCGCCGAGGGCGACACTGCATCCGCTATTCCCTATGCCGGCCGGAAGGACGAAATCGGCGAGATGGCCGGCGCTGTCGAAATCTTCCGGCAGGCGGCGATCGCCAACCAGAGGCTGGAGGCGGAAGCTGCGGAAAACCGCGCCCGTGCCGATGCGGAGCGCGTGCGCCTGCAGGAGGAGGCCGAAGCTGCCGCCCAGGCACGCCTTCGCCAGGCGACCTCAGGTCTTGCCGGGGGCCTTCAGCGGCTGGCGGCTGGCGATCTCGCCTTCCAATTGTCCGAGCCATTTGCGCCGGACTTCGAACAACTGCGTCATGATCTGAATTCGGCTGTTTCCCGGCTTGGCGATGCGCTGGCAGCGGTGGCTGATTCCAGCGGCTCGATCGACGGCGGCTCGCGCGAAATCAGCGAAAGTGCGGACGACCTGTCCCGGCGCACGGAGCAGCAGGCCGCCTCGCTGGAGCAGACGGCGGCGGCCCTCGACGAGATCACCGCCAATGTTACAAGCTCGACCCGGCGTGCCGAAGAAGCACGCGCCGTGGCCGGCGAGGCAAATTCAAGCGCTGCCAAATCCGGTGTCGTGGTCGCAAGCGCCGTGGAGGCGATGCGCCGGATCGAAAGCTCCTCAGGCCAGATCTCCAACATCATCGGCGTCATCGATGAAATCGCCTTCCAGACCAATCTCCTGGCGCTCAATGCCGGCGTCGAGGCGGCGCGGGCAGGCGATGCCGGAAAGGGGTTTGCCGTCGTTGCTCAGGAAGTGCGCGAACTTGCCCAGCGCTCGGCCAAGGCCGCCAAGGAGATCAAGGAGCTTATCCGCAATTCCAGCGTCGAGGTCGAAGGTGGGGTCAAGCTGGTGCGTGATACCGGCGAGGCACTGAAGGCGATCGGTGGCCACGTCGCCACGATCAACCAGCACATGGACGCGATCGCCATTTCGGCACGCGAACAGTCGGTGGGCCTCAACGAAGTCAACACCGCCGTCAACCAGATGGACCAGGTGACGCAGAAGAATGCGGCCATGGTCGAAGAGGCCAACGCCGCCAGCGCTCAGCTTGCCAGCGAAGCCGGACGCCTGCGCGAGCTTATTGCCCGCTTCACCCTGCCGGGTCGAACGAATGGTGCGACTGCGGCAAGCGACCTGCGCGCCATGGCGCGCACGATGGCGGCGCCCGCGGCACCAGTGCGCGCGGCGAGTGCCGCACGTCCGATATCACATGGCAATGCGGCCGTGGCGCAGGACGACTGGCAGGAATTCTGATCGCATTGCAAAGCAAAAGACCCCGGTTCAGCGCCGGGGTCTCTGTCTTTCGGACTGCCTGCTGTCGCGGCGGTCGTCTGTTTCTCTCTCGGGTCTCTAGCTTTTAGCCGGCCGCGCCAAGGCCGATATCGTGCTTCTGGCCGAGCGCCTTGAAGACGGTCGAAACGATGCCGGCACGGTCGAGGCCGGCGGCGGCATACATCGCTTCCGGCTTGGCCTGTTCCATCCAGATATCGGGCATCACCATCGGGCGAACCTTCAGGCCGCCGTCGAGCAGGCCGTCTTCAGCGAGGAACTGCAGCACGTGGCTGGCGAAGCCGCCGACAGCGCCTTCCTCGATGGTAACAAGCACTTCGTGATGGCGCGCAAGCTGACGGATGAGGTCATGGTCGAGCGGCTTGGCAAAGCGTGCGTCCGCAACGGTCGTCGAAAGGCCCGCCGCATCGAGATCTTCGGCGGCCATCAAACAGTCGGCAAGACGGGTGCCGAAGGAAAGCAGCGCCACCTTCGAGCCCTGCTTGACCACACGGCCCTTGCCGATTTCCAGGATCTGGCCGCGCTCGGGCATCTCGACACCGACGCCTTCGCCACGCGGATAGCGGAACGAGATCGGGCCGGCATCGTAGGCTGCTGCCGTGCGCACCATGTGCTTCAGCTCCGCCTCGTCGGCCGCCGCCATGACGACGAAGCCGGGCAGGGTGGCGAGATAGGTGGTGTCGAATGAACCGGCATGGGTCGGTCCGTCGGCGCCGACAAAGCCGGCACGGTCGATCGGGAAACGCACCGGCAGGCCCTGGATCGCCACGTCGTGGACCACCTGGTCGTAGCCGCGCTGCAGGAAGGTGGAGTAAAGCGCTGCAAACGGCTTGTAGCCTTCGGAGGCAAGACCGGCCGCAAAGGTCACGGCGTGCTGTTCGGCAATGCCGACGTCGAAGCAGCGCTTGGGGTGGGCAAGCGCAAACTTGTCGAGCCCGGTGCCGGACGGCATGGCTGCCGTGACTGCGACGATCTTGTCGTCGAACCCGGCTTCTTGCGTCAGAGCTTCGGCAAAGACCGACGTGTAGGCCGGGGCATTGGGCTTTGCCTTGGCCTGCGCACCCGTGATGACGTCGAATTTGTTGACGCCGTGATACTTGTCGGCAGCAGCTTCGGCGGGAGGATAGCCCTTGCCCTTCTGTGTCACCACATGGATCAGCACCGGGCCCTTGGCGTTGTCGCGCACGTTGCGCAGCACGGGCAGCAGGTGCTCGAAGGAGTGACCGTCGATCGGGCCGATATGATAGAAACCCATCTCCTCGAACAGCGTGCCGCCGGTAACGTAGCCGCGGGCGTGTTCGACGGCGCGGGTGATCGCCCGGTCGACCGTCTTGCCGAGATAGGCCGTCAGCTTCTTGCCGACTTCGCGAATGCCCATATAGGTGCGGCCGGAGGCGAGGCGCGCCAGGTAAGCACTCATCGCGCCGGTCGGCGGGGCGATCGACATGTCGTTGTCGTTGAGGATGACGATCAGGCGGGCGTCGAGCGCGCCGGCATTGTTCAGCGCCTCGTAGGCCATGCCCGCCGAAAGCGCACCGTCGCCGATGATGGCGATGACATTGCGGTTCTTGCCGTCGAGGTCGGCAGCAACGGCCATGCCGAGGCCGGCGGAAATCGACGTCGAAGAGTGGGCCGCGCCGAAGGGGTCGTATTCGCTTTCGGCGCGACGGGTGAAGCCGGAGAGACCGCCTTCCTGGCGCAGGGTGCGGATGCGGTCGCGACGGCCGGTCAGGATCTTGTGCGGGTAGCACTGATGGCCGACGTCGAAGATCAAGCGGTCATGCGGCGTGTTGAATATCTTGTGGATGGCGATCGTCAATTCGACCACACCCAGGCCGGCACCAAGGTGGCCGCCGGTGCGCGAGACCGCGTCGATCATCTCTGCACGAACTTCGCCGGCAAGCTGCGGCAGATCCTTGTCGTCGATCTTCTTCAGATCGTCGGGAAAGGTCACCTTGTCGAGCAAGGGTGTTGCCGGCATCGGGGTGGTTGGCAGTTGTGTCACGCTGCATGCCTCATGCGCACCGCACGGATCGGGTGCGCGAATAGTTGGTGGTATAGTTAAAGCGGCTCTTTAGACGCAATTGTTGCTGAATGCAAAAGTAGGCTTTCCTGCGTCGTCATCCAAGACACTACCGCGTCGTCATCCAAGACACTACCGCATGATTCCCTGAATCGAAATCGATTTAAGGAAACATGCGGCAACTGGAAGCGGCAACTCGCCGCTGTTGTCTCTTACGCTCAACCGGTCGGCAGAGGCACGAATTCCTCCTCGTCGCCGGGCACGATATCGAAGCGGCCGGTGCGCCACTCCTCCTTGGCCATTTCGATACGCTCCTTCGACGACGACACGAAATTCCACCAGATATGGCGGGCCGAGCCGAGTGCGGCGCCGCCGAACAGCATGATATGACAGCCAAGCGGACCGGCGGTGACGGTGATGTTGTCGCCCGGACGGAAGACCAGCAACTGATTGTCGGCAAAGTGGTCGCCGGCAATGATCGCTTCGCCTGAGAGGATATAGAGCGCGCGCTCTTCCCAGTTCGCCGCAAATGGCGCGCTTTTGCCGGGTGCGATGTTCAAGTCGACATAGATCGTGTCGGTAAAGACCGAGACCGGCGATTTCTGGCCCTCGAAGCTGCCGATGACCACACGGGCATCGATGCCGCCGTCTTTGAGCTGCGGCAGCATGTGCCGTTCCGTGTGGTCGAAGATCGGGTCGATCTCTTCCTTGTGGTCGGGCAGCGCCAGCCAGGTCTGCAAGCCAGAAATCGAACGTTCATGCCCGCGCTGGTTTTCCGGCGAGCGCTCTGAGTGAACGATGCCGCGGCCGGCGGTCATCAGGTTCACGTCGCCGGGGCGGATGACCATTTCGGTACCGAGACTGTCGCGATGCTTGATCTCGCCGTCGAACAGATAGGTGACGGTCGAAAGGCCGATATGCGGATGCGGCCGCACGTCGATGGCTTCGCCGGCGCGCAGGAGCGCCGGGCCCATGCGATCGAAAAAGATAAACGGCCCGACGAGCCGACGCTTGGCGGTCGGCAACGCCCGGCGAACCTGAAGTCCGCCGATGTCGCTGGTGCGCGGAATGATCAGATGTTCGATGGCGTCGCAGGCGGGCTTGTCGCCCGCGAGCGGGTCGGGGCCAGGAAAGAAGGACATGGTGCACGCTCCCGTTGTTCGTATCGTCTTGAGCGAGCCTAGCGCCTGACGCGGATTACCGGTAGGCACAAGGCAAAGACGCAGCGTTTCCGGACGTTGACCAATCCCGGGCCGATTACTCCGCGTCGAGCGGTTCCACGCCCTGCGGCTTGCCGGCGCGGTCGAGCCTGATCTTCTCGATCCGGTCCTCGGCCGCCTTCAACAATGCCTCGCAGTGTTTCTTCAGCGCTTCGCCCCGCTCATAGATCTCGATCGACTTGTCGAGCGCGACGTCGCCGCGCTCCAGCGCCGAGACGATGCGCTCCAGTTCTTCGACGGCTTGCTCGAACGAGAGGGCCGAAACGTCCGGTTGCGTGGTGGTGGTCATGGTTACCCTCTCATCAATCTCAAAATATGTATGCCGGCCGACTCGGCGAGCCCCTGCAGGTCATAGCCGCCCTCGAGCAGGCTGACCATTCGGTTGCCGGCGCTGCGGTCGGCGATCTCGTGCAGGCGACCGGTCGCCCAGTCGAAATCCTCGGCGACGAGGTTGATCTGCGCGAGCGGATCACGGTGGTGGGCGTCAAAGCCGGCCGAGATCAGGATGAAGTCCGGCCGGAAATTGGTCAGCGCTGAAAGCACGCGCGACCGGAACGCCTCGCGAAAATGCTCGCTGCCGGTGTTGGCCGAGAGCGGCGCGTTGACGATGTTGCACTTCACGCCGGTCTCGTCCTTCGCACCGGTGCCGGGATAGAGCGGCATCTGGTGGGTGGAGCAGAAAAGCACCGACGGATCGTCCCAGAAGATGTCCTGAGTGCCGTTGCCGTGGTGCACGTCCCAATCGACGATCGCGACGCGCTCGGCGCCATGGGCCACCTGCGCGTGGCGGGCGGCAATCGCAACCGTGTTGAAGAAACAGAAGCCCATCGCCTTGTTCTTCTCGGCGTGGTGGCCGGGTGGACGGGCGGCGACGAAGGCGTTGTCGGCCTTGCCTGTGAAAACCGCATCCACCGCTTCGACGGCGCCGCCGATGCCGGTCAGTGCCGCCTCGAGGCTCAAGGGGCTGGCATAGGTGTCGGCTTCGAGATCGTTGATGCCTTCGTCGGGGATGGCGCGCTTGACGGTGCGCAGATGCTCCTCCGGATGCACCAGAAGCACCAGGTCTTCGCTCGCCTTCGCTGCTTTTATGCGCTTGAGGTCGGCGAAATTCGGGTGTTCGAGCGCAAGGTTCAGCGCCTTCAGCCGGTCCGGCCGTTCGGGATGACCTTCCGGAACCTCGTGTTCCAGGAAGACCGGATTTTCATAGAGCAGCGTGGTCATGCGCCGAAACTAGTGCTGCAACCGGCCAAGGTCCATGGCACGCCCAAGGGAAAGTCCTGATTTTCAACAGCGCGTATCGAGGAGCAGCTTGCCGTCGCGTTTGGGGTCCTCCTGATGCGTCAAGGCTTCATCAAGGCGGCTGAGCGGATAGGTTCGCGCAATCCGGCTTGAGAAGAGGCCGGTTCGAAGCCCGGCAAAGCTCTCAGCGAAAGCCTCCTCGATGGCTGGCCGCCCGGCCGCGTGCACCCAGGTTCTGAGCCACAGGAAGGAAAAGCGCACGCCCGGCCGCGCCTGGATCGCCTGGATCGGCACGGGCACGCCGCTGAGGGCGCCATACTGGATGAATGCAGCGCCGGGCTGCAGCGTCTGGCCTATAAGGTCTCCGGCAAAAGGGCCGCCGACCGCGTCGAGGATGGCGTCGAAGGCGAGAGGCGAAGGGATATTGTCCTGATCGGCCACGACGACTTCGCCGGGTGCGCCGGAAGCCAGTCGTTCGGCGCTGCGCTGGCTGCGCACGATCCCAACCGGGCGTGCACCTTCGCCTGCGATGAGCTGCATCAGCATGCCGCCGATGGCCGAGCCTGCGGCGGTCACACCGATCCAGCGGCCGGCGATCGACCCGAAATGCGCCTTCAGCGCTTCGATCAGCCGGAGTGCCGTCAGCGGGTTGACGTAGCTGGTGGCCGCCTGGCGGTCGTCGATATCGTCGGGCACGGAAAAGCACCATGCGGCGGGTCGCACCAGATATTCCTGCCAGAGGCCGCTCGCGCCGATCGGGATCACACGATCGCCGGGCTTCAACGTCGTAACGCTGGCGCCGACGCGGGCAATTGTCCCGATGCCCTCGAAGCCGGGCACGAAGGGCAAGGTGGTCCGGGCGCTGTAGGCACCTGTCACGGGAATAAGGTCGGAGGGATTGATGGCCGCCAGGGAGAGCATGACCTCGACCTCGCCAGGCCCCGGCGCGACGCGCTCGGCATCGACGAGTGCAATCACTTGTCGCGGACCGCCGAACTGGCTAACGAGGGTGGAGCGCATTTTAAGAGGGCCTCGCATGGACGGCAGGGAGAGGGACAACGTCACGGAAATCCGCATTCCGTTTCGCGATATAGACATGCATGGCCACATGCACAATGCCGCCTACTATGCCCACGCCGAAGCGGCCCTTTCTCATCTCTGGCGGCATCGTCCTTCGGTCGTTCACGAGCCGGCCTATCTCGTTCGCCGCTCGGCCTGCGTCTTCCATCGGGGACTGCGTTATGACGAGCCGGCGCGCTTCATCGTCACCGTAGCCAAGATCGGCGGCAGCTCGGTGAGCTTTGCCGTGCGGGTCGAGGCGGCCGGCCAGCTTGCGGCCGAGCTCGAGGTCGTCTGGGTCGCCGTCGATCGCGAGCGGCACACGCCGCTGCCGGTGCCGGCCGCAACCCGCGAATGGCTCGGCAGCTACATTCTCTGACAATGCTAACCGATAGGCCGCAGGCTGCGGAACAGCGCAACGGTGCCCATGCCGCCGCCGATGCCCATCATCGCCAGTGCCCGCGTTTCCTGTAGGACCGCCCGCATCTGCGTGAAAAGCCGGACCACGAGGATCGCTCCGGACGCGCCGTAAGGGTGGCCAAGCGCAATAGCGCCGCCGTCGATGTTGACCTTATCCGGTGAAATGCCCAGCTGGTCGAGGCTGCCGAGCACCTGCGAAGCGAAGGCTTCGTTGAATTCGATGAAGTCGACCGCGTCGGCATCGAGCCCGGGATTTCGCGCTTTCAGCTTGTCCATCGCCGGCACCGGACCGAGCCCGAGCAGGTCAGGATGCACGCCGGCGGTTGCCGCGTCGACGAATTCGAGCGCAAAGGGAAGGCCGCGGCGCTGCGCTTCGGCAAGGCTGGTCACAAGAACCATCGCCGCACCATCGTTGATCGGGCAGGCATTGCCCGCCGTCACCGTGCCGTCCTTGACGAAGACGGGTTTCAGCCGCTGCAGGGTTTCGAGCGACGCGTTGGCGCGCGGGCATTCGTCCGTGTCGACGGTCCCGGCTGTCGTTTCGATCGGTACGATTTCGCTCGAAAACCGGCCTGCGACCTGTGCGGCGACAGCACGTCGCTGGCTTTCGAGCGCGAAAGCATCCTGTCGTTCGCGGGAAATGCCGCAGGCGGTGGCGACGTTTTCCGCCGCAACGCCCATATCGGGGTCGCCGATCTCGTCCGGAGCCATGCGCGAGCGTTTGATCGGTTGAGGTTCTTCGCCCGGCGCTGTTGGCGGCCTCAGGCGAATATGGGCGCGGCTGGCGCTTTCGGTGCCGCCGGCGAGATAGAAGCGTCCGGCGCCCGCCTGAATGAGGCGTGCGGCGAGCATGATGGCTTCCAGACCGGCGCCGCATTGCCTGTCGATGGTCAGGCCCGACGTCGATACCGGAAGCCCGGCTTCGAGTGCTGCAAGCCGCCCGAGATTGCCGGCGCAATTGGCGGCATTGCCGAGGATAACGTCGTCGACCACATCGGTAGCCAGGCCGACGTCGCTCAGGATGCGGTTGATCAGGGGCGCGGCGAGGCGTGCCGGCTCGACCTCTGCGAGCACGCCGCGCACGCGTCCAACAGGCGTGCGCAGGGCCGCCACGATCACCGGGATGCGCTCTGGGTCAGACGAAGGGCTCAAGGGCGTCATGTCCATCCACAATCCATTGCTTGAGGGTGCCGGCCGCCACCTTACCAGATTGTGTCATGGGCAAGGCACGGCAAAGCCAGATTCGCCGCGGATGTTTATAGCGCGGCAGATGGATATCGAGATGACGGGCGAGGGCCGCCCGGTCGATTGCACCAGCGTTGGGCTCGATGACCGCGACCAGCTCGCTGCCGAGGTCGGGATGGTCGAGGCCGAGAACGAAGGCCGCATGCACATCGACATGCCCGGCAAGCGTCGCCTCGACTTCCTGCGGATAGATGTTGTTGCCGCCGGAAAGCACCATGCCGCCGGAGCGACCGACGAGATGCAGCGTGCCGTCGGCATTCAGGAAGCCGAGATCGCCAACGGTTGCGAGTTTGCCGACGCGCCGGAGGCCCGCGCCGTCGCCGGCGCCGATATAGCCGCTCGCAATCAGGTCGCTGTCGACGAAGATCGTGCCGGTCTCGCCTGCTGGCAGCGGCCTCTCACTCTCGTCAAGTACGATGAGGCCGACACCGGGAAAGGCACGTCCGACGGCGGTTGCCGATGCGGTATCGCCGGGGCCGGCAACGCTGATGAACCCGAGCTCGGAGGCGCCATAATACTCGACGATGTCGGCCAGCGGAAAAGTTGCCGCCGCGGCGGCGCGGTCTGCCGGTGTCAGCTTGGCGCCGGCAACGGTGATCTTCTGGACGGAGGTCAAAACTGAGGACGACGCACAGAGCCGCCGGAGCATCGTCGGCACCAGCACGAGCCGTCTGACTTCCAGCGACGTGATGATTTCGGAGGCGCGCGTCGCATCGAAATGCGCCATGCCGATGAATTCGGCGCCGGCGACAAGGGTTTCGGCGAGGGCATAAAGCGTCAGCCCATGGGCCAGCGGGCCGGGCGCGAAGGTGCGGGTATCGCTGCCGATGCCGAAAAAATCCTGCCCCGTCTTCAGGCTGCGCCGCCAGGAGCCGCGATCGCGCACGATCGCTTTCGGCATGCCTGTTGTGCCGGAGGTGAAGACGACGAGAAACGGTTCTTCATCGGCGCCGATGACAAGCGGCGACGTGTTGTCGCCGGAACCGGCGATGAAGGCCTTGTCGTTGCCGGCAAGGGGTGCGCCCAGCAGCAGCCCGTCGCCGTCGGCGCAAACGACGATGTCGGGGCGCAATTGCTCCCGCATCGCGGCGCGCGTCGCCTCCGGCAGATGCGGATCGATCAATGCGACGCAATAGCCGCCCGATGTTGCGGCGAGAAAGGCTGCCGTGAAAAGGGGATGGTTGCCGATCTCGAGGGCGATCAGCCTCGTGGTGCCGGGCAGTGCGTTTTCACTCGGTGCGTCTACCGTCAGTTTCCCGAACGCTGAAACGAGCTGGCCGGCGCAAAGCGCAAGCTCCCCGAATGTGAAAACCCGGCCTTCCATATGGAAGGCCGGGGCATGCGGATTTTGGTCCGTGTGGCGCGCAAGCGCGGCGGCAAACGGCATGGCTCAGGCGCGAACGTGCAGCAGCGGATAGCCGGCAAAGACGGCCCGTGCCGCAAGCGTCGCGATGGCGGCCTTCAAGATGTCGCCGGGCAGGAAGGCGAGCGAACCGGTCGCAACCGTGATGAACGGCGTGCCAGTGACGGCCGATACCCAGGGCATGCCGATGGCATAGAGCACCACGATGCCGCCGATAATCGAGGCGAGGAAAAAGCCGACGAACTGTCGGACTTCCGGCTGGCCCTCACGGACGAAGCGCTGCGCGATCAGGCCGGTGACGAACGTGGCAACGACCCAGCCGAGGATGAAGCCGCCGGACGGGCCGGCAAAAACGGCAAGACCGCCACGACCTCCTGAGAGGACCGGCAGGCCGATCGCGACGAGCAGCAGGAAGAGCAGGAAAGCCAGCGCGCCGCGCTTGGCGCCGAGGATGCAGCCGGCAAGCATCACGCCCATGGACTGCGCGGTGATCGGCACGGGAATGAAGCCGAGCGTGATCGGCGGAATGAGGCCGAGCACGACGACGATCGCGGCAAAGAGGGCGATAAGGACGAGGTCTCTGGTGTTCATGCTGTTCCTGTTCCTTGTTTATTAGGGTGCGCGAATTTATTGGCGACGAAAACCGCGGGCGTCAATCGCCGCAGCGATCGTATCCGCATCTTTGAGTGTCAGGATGATCAGTGGACCGATGATCGTCAACGGCCGCACCGGCAGCCCACGCGCCCGGTGTGCTTCGCGGATGGCCTGGTAGCGCGCGAAAATATCGGGCACGAAGCGCAGGACGAGCCCGAGCGCCAGGCTGACATCGGCGGCACGAACCCAGCCCAGTCGTTCGAACGGTGTCAGCAGCACCGTGATCTCGTCCATGAAGGCGCCGATCGTCGTTGTTGCGGTGACGGCCGCGGCAAACAGCACGAGCGCCATCAGCCGCAGGGTCAGCACGGAGACTTCGCTCAAGGGCAGAAGAAAGAGGTTCACGGCCGCGAGAAAGAAGATGGTGAAGAAGACGAAGCCGACGCGCTTCAGCGCTTCGCGCCAGGAAAGGCCAACCGAGAGATAGAGCCCACCCGAGATCACGAACGCAGTCAGTTGCACAGGCAGCGAGCCGCTGAGGAAAAGCAGAATGCTCAGCGCCACCAAAGTCAAAAGCTTAGCGCGCACCGGAAGGCGATGCAGCCAGCTGTTGCCCTCGATGTGCAGGCTCGTCAGCATCCGGCGATCTCGTGGTAGCGGCGGATCGTTTCGTGTGGGCTGCCGTCGGCCGCCAGCCGGCCCTCGTGGAAAAGCAGCAGGCGCTCGACATTTTCGACCAGCGGCAGGTCGTGGGTGATGACCAGCGTATCTTCGTCCAGTGTCGCGATCGTGTCGGCAACCCGCCGGCGGTTGCGCAGGTCGAGCTGGTTGGTCGGTTCGTCGAGGATCAGGATCTTGGGGTCGGTAACGACAACGCTCGCCATGGCGATCAACTGGGTCTCGCCGCCTGAGAGTTCGTGGACGCGGCGGCGCGCCAGGTGTTCGACGCCGAAGCGCGACAGGACGGCCTGCGTTCGCCGATCGATTTCCTCACTCTTGAGGCCGCGGTTCTTCAGCCCGAAACCTATATCGTCGGCAACGACGGGCATGATCAGCTGGTGCTGCGGGTTCTGGAAGATGAAGCCGGCTTCGGAGAGCACCGCGCGCTCGTCCTTGACCGTATCGAGGCCATTGACGGTGACCTGGCCGGCGGAAGGCTTCATCAAGCCGTTGATCAGCCGCGCGAAGGTGGTCTTGCCGGAGCCGTTGAGGCCGATAATGCCGACACGCCTTTCGGTGATTTCCAGCGTCAGCGGCTGCAACGCCACCCGTTCGCCGAAGCGGACCGAGCAATCGGTAAAGCGGATGTCCATCCCGTCCCTCGCGGTTTGCGGTCTGCTCTATAGGCCAAGACGGCGCAGAAGGGCAATGCGCTTCGGGTCAAGCTTCCCATTTGAAATATGGGAATAAAAGCCTATTCTTTCTCTCATGACGATTCGGCTCTCCAATAGCGATGCCCGGCGCATCTTCCTCGCAAAGCAGGGTCTTTCCGGCGCGCCGCACCGCGCGCTCGGCAAGGACGGGCTCTTGAAGCTGATCCATGACATCGGCTTCGTGCAGGTCGACAGCATCGCGACCGTGGAGCGCGCCCATCATCAGATCCTATTTTCGCGCAACCAGACCTACCGCCGCGAGCACCTGATATCGCTGCTCGAAGACGACGGCGAATTGTTCGAGCACTGGACCCATGATGCATCGATCATCCCCAGCAGCTTCTACCGCTACTGGAAGCACCGCTTCAAATGGGAAGGCGAAACCATCGTCGAGCGCTGGAGCAAGTGGCGCGGCGAGGGTTTTGAGAAAAGTTGTGACGACACCTATGAGCGCATCGCCAAGGGCGGCCCGGTGCTTGCCCGCGAGCTCAAGGAGGCCGAACACACGTCGGGCGGCTGGTGGAATTGGCACCCCTCGAAGACCGCGCTCGAAATCCTGTGGCGCACCGGCAAGCTGGCGATTGCCCGGCGCGAGAATTTCCAGAAGGTCTACGACCTGACCGAGCGGGTGATCCCGCCCCACCATCACGATGCCGAGGTGGAGCATCACGAGTTCATCGACTGGGCCTGCCGCAGCGCGCTCGAACGCCTGGGCTTTGCCACCCATGGTGAGATCGCCGCCTTCTGGGATCTGGTTTCGCCGGACGAAGCGAAGACCTGGGTGGCGGAACATCGCGACGAACTGATCGACGTGGCGATCGAGCCGCTCGACGGTGGCAAGCCGCGATCGTCCTATGCGCTTTCCGGCTTTCCCGACACGCTTGGCGACATTCTCGAGCCGCCCGGCCGTGTTCGTGTCCTGAGCCCCTTCGATCCCTTGCTGCGCGACCGCAATCGCACCGAGCGGCTGTTCGGCTTCTTCTATCGCATCGAGATCTTCGTGCCCGAGCCGAAGCGGGAATATGGCTACTATGTCTTCCCGCTGATCGAGGGCGACCGGCTGATCGGCCGCATCGACATGAAGGCCGACCGCAAGCGCGGTAGCCTTGACGTGCGGCGGCTCTGGCTGGAGCGCGGCGTCAAGGCGTCTTCCGGCCGCATGGAGCGTATCGATGCGGAACTGGAACGCGTTGCCCGCTTCACCGGCGTCGAGCGCATCGAACGCCTCGACGGCTGGAACGCGTCGCTCTCCTGATCGATATTTTCCTTGGCTTGAACCGCTCGCCTTCCTAAATGAAGGCCATCGAATTTTATGACGCGGGAGCGCACGACCATGAACACCGATCTGATGAGCCTCTTCGATGCCGATGAGGCAGCGATCCGCAAGGTTCTGTCGGAGACGCTTGCCGGCGCCGACGATGGCGAGCTGTTTCTCGAACATGCTCAGGCCGAAGTGCTCTCCTTCGACAACGGCCGGCTGAAGGGCGGCAGCTTCAACACCGACCAGGGTTTTGGCCTGCGGGCGGTGGCCGGCGAATCAGTCGGGTATGCCCATGCCGGCGAGCTGTCGCTGGCAGCGCTTGGCCGCGCCGCCGATGCGGTCGGCCAGGTAACGCGCGGTTATGCCGGCTCCTATGCGGCGGCTCCGCAGCGCACCAACAAGAAGCTCTATGGCGATGAAAACCCGATCGGTGAACCGAGCTTTGAAGCGAAGGTCGCACTGCTGCAAGAAATCGATGCCTATCTGCGCTCAAAGGACCCCAAGGTCCGACAGGTAACAGCCTCGATCGCCGCGAGCTGGCAGCTCGTCGACATCCTGCGCGCCGACGGCCACCGCGTTCAGGACATCCGGCCGATGACGCGTATCAACATCTCGGTGGTTGCCGGTGATGGCGATCGTCAGGAAAGCGGCTCCTATGGTATCGGCGGGCGGCGCGGTTTCGGCGATTTCATCACTGCGGAAAACTGGAAGAAGGGTGCGGACGAGGCGCTGCGCCAGGCGCTCGTCAATCTCGACGCGATCGATGCGCCTGCCGGCACGATGGACGTGGTGCTGGCCTCTGGCTGGCCGGGCGTCATGCTGCACGAAGCCGTCGGCCACGGCCTTGAGGGTGACTTCAACCGCAAGAAGACCTCCGCCTTTGCCGGCCTGCTCGGCGAGCAGGTGGCAGCCAGGGGCGTCACCGTCGTCGACGATGGCACGATCGAGGCGCGTCGCGGCTCGATCTCGATCGACGACGAAGGAACGCCATCGGGCTACAATGTGCTGATCGAGGACGGCAAGCTCGTTGGTTACATGCAGGACCGCCAGAACGCCCGCCTCATGGGCATGCAGCCGACCGGCAACGGCCGGCGCCAGGGCTATGCCCATGTGCCGATGCCGCGCATGACCAACACCTACATGCTGTCAGGCGACAGGACGCCCGACGAGATCATCGCCTCCGTGAAGAGGGGCATCTATGCCGTTTCCTTCGGCGGCGGCCAGGTGGACATCACCTCCGGCAAGTTCGTCTTCGGCTGCACGGAGGCCTACATGATCGAGAACGGCAAGATCGGGGCACCCGTAAAGGGCGCGATGCTGATCGGCAATGGCCCCGACGCGATGAAGCGCGTGACCATGGTCGGCAACGACACCAAGCTCGACACTGGTATCGGCAACTGCGGCAAGGCCGGGCAATGGGTGCCGGTCGGCGTCGGCCAGCCGCATCTGCGCATGGACCAGATCACCGTCGGCGGCACGCAGGCCTAAGGCCTCTTCGTCAAATCCCGACGAAGTCTCCACCGAACGTCGGCGCCTTGCCGCTTTGGACTTGCTGCACAGTCTTACCCCGAGATCGATGTCGATCTCGGGGTGGGTGAAACACGGATGGTTGGCGCAGAGGACGTGGGTGAGTTGCATGAGTGAACGGCCGGCAATGGGGTTGAGTGTGAGGCCGTTTGCTGCAGTGGACGAGCAGGCCGTCATAAACGTCATAGTGCCAATCCAGAGTGTCGAATTCGGTATCGCGATTACGGCAGATGACCAGCCGGATCTGCGGGAAATCCCGGACTTCTATCAGTCGGGCAAGGGCGGCTTCTGGGTGGCGACCGCCGGCGACGATATCGTCGGCACATTGGGCCTGAAGGATATCGGCAACGGTAATGCGGCGCTTCGCAAGATGTTTGTTGCTGCCGACTATCGCGGGCGCGAACATGGCGCCGCCTTGCGCCTGCTCGAGGCGCTGTTTGCCCATGCGAGCGCAGCCGGGATCCGTGCGGTCTATCTCGGGACCACCGACAAATTCGTGGCTGCCCATCGCTTCTATGAGAAGAATGGCTTCGTCGAGATCGGCCGGTACGATTTGCCTGCAGCCTTTCCCCTCATGGCGATCGATTCAAAATTCTACGTTCGCCGCGTTTCCGCCTGAGCGTTTCGAGGGACAAGCACTGATCACCCCCTCGAAGGCAGCAGCACGCAGTCGTAGGAGCGCTTCTTTAATGCGTTGCAGGCGGATGCTGCCGCATCGCGGCTCGTGAAGCCGACGAAGCGGGCGCGGTAAACGGTGCCTGCACCCTTGCCGACCGCTTCCGTGTAGGGAGACGCATGCGCCAGCACGTCGCCGCCGGCCGCCTGCGCCTGTGCCAAGAGGGCACGGGCCGCGTCAGCAGAAGGGGCTGCCGAGATCTGGATCTGCCAGCCTCCGGTAGCCGGAGTGGCGGCGGTATTTTCGACTTCGAACATTGCTGTCGGCCGTTCTGCCGGAACGACTGAAGTCGACGATTGAGCGATCAGTGCGGCAACGCTATCGCCCTTGGCGCGATGCGGTGCCGTGTAGGGCATGGGCACGTCCGACATCGTTGCGGCTGACGCGACCTCGACCTCCGCGGGGGCGGCGTTGCGCGTCTTGGCGGAGGCCACCAACTGGCGGCCAGTGGATGCCTTACCGAGATGGCGGTTCAGCAATGCCGCCATCTTATCGTCGCGGCTGCGGGCGGTGCGTCCGCCCATGACAACGCCGATGATCCGCCGGTTGCCATCCCTGACGGCGCTGACCAGATTGAAGCCGGACGCATTGGTGTAGCCGGTCTTGATGCCGTCCATGCCTTCGTAGCGATGCATCAGGTTGTTGTGGCCGCGGATCTTGCGGCCGCGAAACGTGAAACTCGGGGTCGCGAACAGCCGGTATTCGCGAGGATAGTCGCGCATCAGCGCAATGGCGAGCGTCGACATATCGCGCGCCGTCGTCACCTGCTGGCTTGCCGGCAGGCCGGAGGCGTTGATGAAGACCGTGCGGCTCATGCCCAGCTGGCGCGCCTTCGCCGTCATCTTTTTCGCAAAATTCTGCTCGGAGCCGCCGAGCCTTTCGCTCATCGCGGCGGCTGCGTCATTGGCCGAGCGAACGATCATGCCGTAGACCGCCTCGCGCACCGTGATCGTGCTGCCCGGTTTCAGGCCCAGCTTCATCGGCGGCTTGGCGGCGGCCGCCTTCGACACCTTGATCTTGCTGTCCCAGCTGATATCGCCGCGCCGGAGCGCTTCGAAGGTGAGGTAGAGCGTCATCATCTTGGTCAGCGACGCCGGATGGTTCAGCGTATCGGCATTTTCCGCCGACAGAACCTTGCCCGTGCGCGCATCGAGCACCAGGGAAGCGCTGCCGGCAAAAGCCGTTGCAGACCCCAAGGCGAGAGCGCACATCGCCAGCAGCAGGCGGCGGATAGTTTTCATGTCGGTCCCCATCGAAAAGCGCCGTCGGGCAGGCGCGCAGCTGTGTCGTTTTGCGACAAGGCCGTGTCTTTGCTGCAACTTTGAGGCAGAATGCGATTTTTTCCTGCGACTTTCGTCGGGGTGGTAAACCAGAAATGAACGCCACCGTCCTTCAGCAAGGTTTAACGCTCGCGCCGTTAACCTTCATGGTGGTGCGTCTGACAGGGCGCATGAAGCACACACCAGCGCTTGAAGCCTCCACACGATCTCCTCGATAAATCGATCGAGGTCCAAGGCGTTCTTCAGTGATTGTCGAAGGCTGATTTGGACGGACTGATATGGCGGGCGGCATCACGGCAAGGATAAAGACGAGAGTGCGACGCGCCGCGATTTCCGGCGGGCTTGAACTGGCAAGCGGTCTAGGCCGAGCCGGCCTGATGCCGGATGCGCGCGGACGCGGCGCTATCTTCACCCTGCATCACGTCCGCCCGAGGGCTGTCAGGGACTTCGATCCGAACGCCCATCTGGAAATCACCCCGGAGTTTCTGGATACAGCCATCGTGCAGTTGAAGCGGGACGGCTATCGCTTCATCGCGCTGGACGATTTGCCAAAGGCGCTTGCCGACAGGGACCGCGGGCCCTTCGCCTGCTTCACCCTCGACGACGGTTACCGCAACAATCTTGATCACGCCCTGCCGGTTTTTGCGCGGCATGAGGTGCCGTTCACCGTTTTTGTTGCCGGCGGCTTCGTCGATCGCACCCATACGCTGTGGTGGGAAACGCTCGCCGATCTGCTATCGGCAACTAGCCGTTTCCGGTTCGATTTCGGCGGCGGAATGGAAACGCTGGACACTGAAAGTGCCGCGGAAAAGCAGGCGATATTTGGCAGAATGGCCGACTACATCCATCGTCGCAATGAAAGTGCCGCGGTTGCCGCGTTAAATGCAGCGGCGCTGGAGCACGGGATCGATGCGTTGGCCATCACAGAAGCGCTGACGCTTGACGAAGCCGGCCTACGCCGCCTTGTCGGAAGTCCGCTCGCCAGCCTCGGAGCGCACACGATCAGCCATCGTGCGGTCGCGCGGCTCGGCGACGAACAGGCAGCCCGGGAGATCGAGGCATCCGCCGTCCGCGTCGAAGCGATCACGGGCAAAAGACCGCGCAGCTTCGCCTATCCCTATGGGGACCGCCCGGCTGTCTCGCCGCGCGATCACCAGCTTGTCGCCGATCTGGGATTTACGGTCGCCGTCACCACCATGCCGGGCACGCTAGCGGCGGCAGCGCCGCTACAGGCCTTGCCGCGCATTTCGCTCAACGGTCATTTCCAGCGCGCCCGCTACGTTTCGGCCCTTGCCTCAGGCATTCCGTTCCGGCTTGCCCGCAGTTAGCCGCCCGAACGCGCCCGTCAGGGGTACATTCGCACCTTCTCCCAGCCGCCTTCCGGTGTCTCGCGACGAAACTCCAGGCGGTCGTGCAGGCGGAACGGCCGGTCATGCCAGAACTCGATGGAGGTCGGGCGGATGCGAAAGCCGGACCAGTATTCCGGACGGGGAATTTCGCCGAGCGCATGGCGGGCCGTGTATTCGGCAACTGCCTTTTCCAGCGCGAACCGGCTTTCGAGCGGGCGGGACTGCTTCGACGCCCAGGCGCCGATGCGGCTGCCGCGCGGCCGCGACTTGAAATACTCGTCCGCCTCGGCATCCGAGACGATCTCGACAGGCCCGCGCAGCCGCACCTGACGCCGGAGCGACTTCCAGTGAAAGCACATGGCGGCCTTGCGCGCGCTCAGAACCTCGCGGCCCTTCTGGCTCTCGAAATTGGTATAGAAGACGAAGCCACGCTCATCGAAATCCTTGAGCAGAACCATGCGCACATTCGGCAGTCCGTCGGGGTCGACAGTTGCCAGCGCGACGGCGTTGGGGTCGTTGATCTCGCTGCCTTCCGCGTCCTTCAGCCATGTGCCGAAAAGGGAAAAGGGCTCATTTGCTTGTGTGAAGTCACCGCTTGTTAACTCATTCACCGCCATATTGCCTTCTAACGCCGTGATGTCTGGCGCGGAAACGCTTCGGGATGAGCCCGAGCGGTGTTTCCGCATCGAAAATGTCAGAGCCTGCTTGTTGACTTCCTCGGGAAACGTGCGGCTCTTGCGAGTCTGACAGGATTGCCGTGCAAGACATAGCAAAGTGGATCGATGGCAAGAAGGGGTATTCCTTCGCGGTGATGCGCGGCGCGGCAATTTGCCTGCCGGTGCTCATCCTGTCTGGTTGCATGGGAGCCGGTCTCGACCTGTTCGGCAGCAGTGTCGATCGCACCGTCTCAACCGGTACCGTTCCCGTTGCCAAAACCTCCGATGGTCTTTCCGATGCGGTCCTGGTGCGCAATGCCGTCACCTCAGCCGAACTCGGGCAGGAGTCGCTCAACCCCATTCCCTGGGCGAATTCGTCGTCGGGCAGCGCCGGCGTCATCAGCA
Organism: Ensifer sp. GW823-FHT05D09; assembly: GCF_058795755.1. Lineage (NCBI taxonomy): Bacteria > Pseudomonadati > Pseudomonadota > Alphaproteobacteria > Hyphomicrobiales > Rhizobiaceae > Ensifer > Ensifer sp. GW823-FHT05D09. Next base: position 902,191 of record NZ_JBXAIA010000001.1, read on the forward strand.
GCATTCAGGAAGACAATGCCAGCGGCATGCTGTGCCGCCGCTTCACCACGACCCGCCATTCCTATGAAGGCATCGCCAAGTTCGACGGCAGCACCTGCAAGCTTGGCGATGGCGAGTGGTACCTCACCAGCTTTGGGCCGCGTGCCTGAAATCCTGTGTTAACCACATTTCGGCAAACCGCTGACGGAACGTCTCGATCGCGGTCCTGGCCTGCTTCATCGTCGCCGCGGCTAACCGATCTTTAGCAAGTTCTGCCCATCCTCGGCGTCGAACGGGACATGCCACCACTGCGCGTGATCCCCGGTTTGAGGCATAAGGCGGGCATCCGGGAGAAGCCGCCGATCAGAGAAGATGGTAGCAAACCATGCGTGATCCCTATGCAGTCCTCGGCGTCCGGCGCACTGCCGGTCAGGATGAAATCAAGGCGGCGTGGCGTTCGGTCGCCAAGGCTATCCATCCCGATCACAATCAGGACGATCCGACCGCTGCCGAGCGCTTTGCCGAGGCCGGCAAGGCCTATGAGCTGCTTCGCGACCCGAAGCTGAGAAGCCGCTACGACTATGCCCGTCGCGAAGCCGAACTGCGTCGCATGGAGGCGATGAAGGCAAAGATGCGCGGCCCCGAACCGGAAGAGCAGCCGGTCGACGCCGAAACCGCCGAGGAGGCGGTCTCGCAGATTTTTGGTGCGGACACGCGGGCAAGAACCACAAGGCCTGCCGCCAAGCCGGCAGCGGCACGGGCCCCGGAGAGACCCGCCGCGCCCCCCGAACCGAAGCCAGAGCCGGTCAGCGAGCCGAAGCAGGAGGCGGTTGCCAAGACGGAGCCGCCGCTGATGCAGCGCGCCGCCGCACCCGCCGCCGAGCTTGTGGCCGCTATTGTCCGCCGCATTCGCGGCCGGGCGGCCAAGACCGCCGACAAGGTCCCTGATCTTGCTGTCGATCTGACCGTCACCATCCAGGATCTGATCGATCGTCAGCGCCTGTCGCTTGAGCTGCCCGATGGCGAAACCGTCAAGGTTCAGATACCGCCGGGCGCCGTTGACGGGCAGACGGTCCGGTTGGCAGAGCAGGGGTATCGCGTCACCGGCATGACACGCGGCGATGTCGTCGTGACCTTGCGTGTCGACCAGAGCGGTGCATTCAGAACCAATGGACTGAACCTGCTGACGACCTTGCCTGTCGACCTTCAGAGCGCGGTGCTTGGCTGCGAGCATGTCATTTCCACCCCGATCGGCGAGGTGACCGTCGTCGTTCCTGCCTGGTCCGGGTCGGACAAGGTCATCCTCGTCGAAGGTTTCGGGCTGCCAGGTGCCTATGGCGCGCGGGGAAATCTGCTGGTCGAACTGCGGCTCGTCTTGCGTGACACGCCTGATGACAAGGTTACAGACCTGATGAAATCGCTGCGCGATGGCCTCTATTTGTGACGGTTTGCTGACACATTGACCCAATATTACGGGGACTAACAGTTCCTGATCTCGGCCGCGCTTGAACCACCGGAGCGGCTATGCCATAGGCAATTCTCGACAATTTGCCGCACGTGCGCCGATAGCGCCGGCTTGGCGTATTTGAATTTTGTTAAGTCTGGCGTCGGCCGTCATCGATGCCGGCAGATAGTATTGGGGACAATGCATGGCTCAGGCATCGGGTTTGATGAAGGGCAAGCGTGGCGTCATCATGGGCGTCGCGAACAACCGTTCGATCGCGTGGGGGATCGCCAAGGCGATCCATGCCCAGGGTGGCGAAGTTGCGCTGACCTATCAGGGCGATGCACTGAAGAAGCGCGTCGAGCCGCTTTTGGCTGAAATCGACGGTTTCATGGCCGGCCACTGTGACGTCAGCGACGAGGCGTCCATTGACGAGGTTTTCTCCGCGCTTGAAAAGCACTGGGGCAAGATCGACTTCGTCGTTCACGCGATCGGCTTCTCCGACAAGGACGAGTTGACCGGCCGTTATGTCGACACGTCGCCGGAAAACTTCGCCAAGACGATGCAGATCTCGGTCTATTCGTTCACCTCGGTTGCCCGTCGCGCTGAAAAGCTGATGACGGACGGCGGCTCGATGCTGACGCTGACCTACTACGGCGCCGAGAAGGTGATGCCGAACTACAACGTCATGGGCGTTGCCAAGGCTGCACTTGAGGCGAGCGTCAAGTATCTGGCGGTCGATCTCGGGCCGAAGAACATTCGCGTCAACGCGATCTCCGCCGGCCCGATCAAGACGCTGGCCGCTTCCGGCATCGGCGATTTCCGCTACATCCTCAAGTGGAACGAGTACAACGCACCGCTGCGTCGCACTGTCACCATCGAGGAAGTGGGCGATGTCGGCCTCTACATGCTGTCCGACCTGTCGCGCTCGGTTACGGGTGAAGTCCACCATGCCGACAGCGGCTATCATGTCGTCGGCATGAAGGCCGTCGACGCCCCGGATATCTCCGTCATCAAGGATTGATCGGCGCCGCCGACCGGCCCGAACAGCCTTCTGCCCGGAGCGAAATGTTGTGCTGATCTATGTGATCCGTCACGGACAAACCGACTGGAACGCGGAAAGCCGCCTCCAGGGGCAGAAGGACATCCCTCTCAACGATACCGGCCGCCAGCAGGCGACCGGAAACGGGATGGCGCTCGCAGCCATCCTCGGTGGCGACGCGGCGCAGTTCGACTTCGTCGCAAGCCCGCTCGGCCGCACCCGTGAAACCATGGAGCGCCTGCGCCGTGCCATGGGGCTTGACCCCACCCTCTACCGCACCGACGACCGGTTGAAGGAAGTCTCCTTCGGCGATTGGGAAGGCTTTACGCTTCCGGAGTTGAAGCGCTCCGTGCCAGAGCGTATCGCCGAGCGACGCAAGGTGAAATGGGATTTCATCCCGCCCGGTGATGATGCCGAAAGCTACGAGATCCTGTCCTGGCGGATTGCGGCTTGGCTCAAGGACGTCAACAGGCCGACGGTCTGTGTCAGCCATGGCGGCGTCATCCGCGCGCTGTTCAAGCTTTTTGGCGAGATGGACGAAGATGAGGCGGCTTCCGCCGCCATCCCTCAGGATCGTTTGTTGCGGATTGCCGGTAATACCATCGGCTGGATCTGAGGTTTTGGCGCATCGCGCCTGAGCGAAGCCGTGGAAACGGCTCTCTCATTGTCTTCACGCATTTCCTGGAAATGCTTCGGCAACGCCGGATCAGGGCACCCGCCCCCCATGGGGCGGGACGTGGCTCTCAAAAGTCTTACTGGACGATTTCCAGGTCGTTGATCACACGCTTGCCATCGACCTCTGTATAGAACACGAGAACTTTCACGCCAGCGGTGAGGCCTTCGAAGTTGAACTCTTCAGGTGCCTGATAGCTCTTGCCGTCGTCGAGTTGGAGGCTGAGGCGATCGGTATCGACGCCGGTGATGACAGCCTCTACGTCGGCACTTTCGGCAAGGGCCGATAGAGGCGAAAGCAAGCCGGCGGTGGCCATGAGCGCGGCAATGACAAAACGCATCTTTCTTGCCCTCTTCAATGTATCTGCGATTCTTCTTGTCATCACCATTTGATCCCCGATTGTGGCAAAAATTGCCTTGTACCGTCGCTTTTGACAGGCATTTTCCCTCGTTTGGGGATTGCCCGGCCGGTTGGGGGAGACTGAACGCCAAACGTGCAGTTTTCAAGCGTTCGGCCGGTGGGATCGGCGACGCTTCCGCATTGTATCCCCATGAATTATGGGGTTTTCCAAAGAAATGTCACGAAAGCCAATCTTAAGACTCGCTCGCTACCTTCGGTTGGGGATCGAGGGGAATAGAGTGAAGATTGTTGACGTTCTGCGCCAGCGCATTCGGGCCGCAGCCAGATTTGCGAAGCCGTCGCTGATACCGGCTGCGATCGCGGGCATCGTTGTGTTCAGCGGCGGCCACATCTATGAGCGCCAGAACCTTGAAAACTTCCGAAGCGATCTGAGGATCGACGTCGAGAATGAGCTGAACCTCATCGCCAATCGCCTCCAGTCGGAGGTCAACACCAATATTGCCGCCCTCAACGGGTTCGCCAACAGCATCGGCGTTCATCCCGAGATGACCGCGGACGATTTCACGGTCATGTCGACCAAGTTGCTGCTGCAGAACCCGCAGATGGTGCGGGCGTCGGCCGCTCCCGGCGGCGTGGTGCGCATCGCTTTTCCCCGCGAAAGCCAGCAATGGTTCGTCGGCACCGATTTCAACAAGTTCGGTGCGACGCGGCGTGCCGTGGAGCGGGCTTCGTCCACCGTCAAGCCCGTGATGATCGGCCCTATTCGCCTGCCAAGCGGGCGCAACGGTTTTGAGCTTTTCCTGCCTGTCTTCGCCAAGATCCAGGGGCGCATGGAGCGCTGGGGTTATGTCGAGGCGATCCTTGACGAAAAGGCTCTCTATCGCGCCGCCCGCCTGCTTGAGGACGGTGTTGAAACACCGGAATCGACCGGTGATCATCGCCATGTCGACGTGCATCTCGCGATCCGAGACGTGTCGGAACCGGAACGCATCCAGGATGCCTTCTTCGGTAGCGACAGCGTTTTTCGGGCGGCTCCGGCCATGCGCCAACTCGTCCTGCCCGGCGGCGTGTGGGAGCTCGCGGCGACACCGATCGGCGGCTGGGACCAACTGCCGGAAAACAGCACCGACCTGCGCCTGGCCATTGCCGCGGCGGTCGCGGTTGTCGTCATTCCCATTCTTTTGACCGGCGGTCTGGTCAATGAGCGCCAGCGCAACATCGCCAAGCTCAGGGCGCGCGAAGGTGAGGTGATGACGCTTTCGCATCGTCTCAATCTGGCGCTCGAGGCCTCCAAGATCGGCATATGGGAAATCGATCAGGCAACGCAGGAGCGGTCCTGGGACGACCGCATGTTCCACCTGCATGGGTTGCCCGTCCATGACGACGAGCCGACCTACGAGGAATGGCGCTCGACCGTCCACCCTGATGATGCCGGCATTGCCGCCAACACTCTCTTTCGCAGCCTCGACGAGGGGCTGGAGTACCGTTCTCAATATCGCGTCGTCCTCTCCGACGGCAACATACGACACATCCGCAATGTCGGTTCCGGCCATCAGGGTGTCGACGGTCGCTCGAAGATCACCGGCATCAGCTGGGATGTGACCGATGACGTGTTGAAGAACGAACGTCTGGGCGCCGCCAAGGCTCAGGTCGATCAGCAGAACCTGGAACTCGAGCGGGCTTTGAAGGGGCTTTACGAGCGCGAGCAGGAACTCGAGAAGCTGTCGCGCCGGCTCGACCTCGCGCTCGACAGCTATCGTTGCGGCATGTGGGAGGCGGATCTCGACAACAACGTCGCCTATTGGGACGAGCGCATGCACCAGCTCTACGGGCTGCGCTATACCGATGGCGCTACCAACGAGGAAATCTGGCTCGGTGCCCTTCATCCTGAAGATCGTGGCTCTGCACTTCTGGCCGTCAACACGGCGATCGGCGCGCGCGAAACCTATGTCCACCAGGCGCGCGTGGTTCTGGCCGAGGGCGCCGTTCGACACATTCGCTCAGTCGGCAAGCTGCATGTGTCGCCGGAGGGACGCAGGAAACTGGTCGGCATCGCGCTCGATGTGACCGATGACGTCGTGATGACAGAACAATTGCGCGCGGCAAAGGCAATGACCGACGCCAAGAACGCCGAGTTGGAGCAGGCGCGAATCCGCATCGAGCACAATTCGCTGCACGATCCGCTGACGGGGCTCGGCAATCGCCGGATGCTCGACAAGGCGCTGGAGCGCCTGACCGGTGCGGGGGCCGACAAGCCGCAAAACATTGCCATCCTTCATATCGACCTCGATCGTTTCAAGCAGATCAACGATACGCTCGGCCATGCGGCCGGCGACGCGATGCTGGTCCATGCGTCGGAGATCCTGCGCTCCAACATTGGGCCGGGTGACCTCGTGGCGCGCATCGGCGGCGACGAGTTTGTCGTCGTCGTAACCGGTGCGCCGGGCGATGTGGCGCTTGCGGCACTGTGCGACCGGATCATCGCGGAGATGCGCCAGCCCGTCGATTACAACGGATTTCCCTGCCGCTTCGGCGTCAGCATCGGGGTCGCCGTGGCGCGCCAGGCGCATGGCGACGCGCGCAAGCTGCTCGTCAATGCCGACATGGCGCTCTACCGGGCGAAGGAGAATGGCCGAAACCGCTATCAGTTCTTCACACAGATCCTCCAGGCCGAAGTCGTCACCGCCAAACGCGTCGCCGACGAGATCCTCGAGGGCATCGAGCGCGACGAGTTCGTTCCCTGGTACCAGCCGCAATTCGACGCCTCGACATTGGCGCTTTCCGGTGTGGAGGCGCTCATACGCTGGCGCCATCCGCGCCACGGCATTCTGACGCCGGACAGGTTCCTGGCGATCGCCGATGACCTGAACGTCACCGCGGCGCTCGACCGGCTCGTGCTTGAAAAATCGCTGGCCGACCAGATGCGCTGGGCAGCGGCCGGCCTGAGAGTCCCGAAGATCTCCGTCAACGTGTCGGCCAAGCGCCTGCAGGACGAGCGGCTGCTCGCCTCGCTCGAGGGGTTGAGCATCGCGCCGGGGCAGCTTTCCTTCGAACTGGTGGAATCGATCTTCCTCGACGAAAGCGACGATATCGTCACGGCCAATATCGAGGGCATTAAAAGGCTCGGTATCGACATCGAAATCGACGATTTCGGCACGGGTCATACCTCGATCGTCAGCCTGTTGAAGATCAAGCCAAAGCGGCTGAAGATCGACCGGCAGCTCGTGGTTCCGGTTCTCAGCGCCCGTACCGAACAGGCGCTGATCCGGTCGATCATCGATATCGCCCGCTCGCTCGGCATCGAAACGGTGGCAGAAGGCGTGGAGACCATGGCGCATGCCGAGATGCTCGGCATTCTCGGCTGCGATCTGCTGCAGGGTTACGCCTTCTCGAAACCGCTGAGCGCAGAGAACTTCCTGGCATTCGCAACGGAGCGCGGATTGAGGCTCGCCTCCTGAGGCGATTGCAAATCTCGCCTGCCTATCGGAAACACTTTCCCCTGTCCCGGCTTTCCACTAAGAGAGTGGCGCCCGTACATGAAACATGTACGTCCGTTGCTTCTCAGAGTTCGGTTGCCTCATGTCGCACAATACCTTCGGTCATCTTTTCCGCGTCACCACCTGGGGCGAAAGCCATGGGCCAGCACTTGGCTGCGTGGTGGATGGGTGCCCACCCGGCATTCGTTTCACGCTCGCCGAATTGCAAGCCTGGCTCGACAAGCGCAAGCCCGGCCAGTCGCGTTTTGTCACGCAGCGCCGTGAGGACGATCTCGTCAAGGTTCTCTCCGGCGTGATGCTGGATGAGGACGGCGAGACGATGATCTCGACCGGCACGCCGATTTCGATGCTGATCGAAAACACCGACCAGCGCTCGAAGGATTATTCGGAAATCTCCAAGCGTTATCGCCCGGGGCACGCCGACTACACCTATGACGTCAAATACGGCATTCGCGACTACCGCGGTGGTGGCCGTTCGTCGGCGCGCGAAACGGCAGCACGCGTTGCCGCCGGTGGTATCGCCCGCAAGGTTGTCCCGGGGCTGGTCGTGCGCGCAGCGCTCGTGCAGATCGGCAAGCACAAGATCGACCGGGCCAACTGGGATTGGGCCGAGGTCAACAACAACCCGTTCTTCGCGCCGGATCCGGCGATCGTGACCGTCTGGGAGGAATACCTGGACGGCATCCGCAAATCGGGTTCGTCCATCGGCGCCGTGGTCGAAGTGGTGGCGGAAGGCGTGCCGGCCGGCATCGGTGCGCCTGTTTATGCCAAACTCGACCAGGACATCGCTTCGAACCTGATGTCGATCAACGCCGTCAAGGGCGTGGAGATCGGCAACGGCTTTGGTGCAGCCGAAATCACTGGCGAGGAAAATGCCGACGAGATGCGTATCGGCGCTGACGGTCAGCCCGTCTTCCTCTCCAACAACGCCGGCGGCATTCTTGGCGGCATTTCGACCGGCCAGCCGGTCATCGCCCGCTTTGCGATCAAGCCGACCTCTTCTATCCTGACCGAGCGTCGTTCGATCGACAGCGACGGCAACGAAGTGGATGTGCGCACCAAGGGGCGTCATGATCCTTGCGTCGGCATCCGCGCCGTGCCGATCGGCGAAGCGATGGTTGCCTGCACCATTGCAGATCACTACCTGCGTGACCGCGGCCAGACCGGCCGGCTCAAATAGTTCGGGAAGAACAAGATGTCCTATGACCAGAAGCGTGTCGTTGATGCCATCCGTGCCTTCGAAGCGGGCGAGATCGTCGTCGTCACCGACGACGACGGCCGCGAGAACGAAGGCGACCTGATCGTCGCCGCCGTGCATTGCACGCCGGAGAAGATGGCCTTCATCGTGCGCCATACTTCGGGCATCGTCTGTACGCCGATGCCGCGCGAAGAGGCAAAGCGCCTCAATCTCAATGCCATGGTGGCGGAAAACGATTCGGCGCACACCACGGCCTTTACCGTCTCGGTCGATTTCAAGCACGGAACCACCACCGGCATCTCGGCTGACGATCGCACACTGACGGTGCGCAACCTCGCCAACCCCAATGTCGGGCCGACCGATTTCGTGCGGCCCGGCCATATCTTCCCCCTGGTCGCCCGCGAAGGCGGCGTCCTGATGCGTTCCGGCCATACGGAAGCTGCCGTCGATCTCTGCAAGCTCGCAAGCCTGCCGCCGATCGGCGTCATCTGCGAGCTGGTCAACGATGACGGCACCGTCACACGCGGCCCGCAGGTCAGCGCCTTTGCTGAAAAGCACGGTTTGAAGCAGGTCTCCGTCGCCGACCTGATCGCCTATCGTCAGCGCAAGGAAACGTTGATCGAGCAGGGCGGCTCCTTCGACATCGAGACGCCCTACGGCAAGGCCAAGGGGCATTCCTATTCCTTGCCCTGGGATCCGATGCAGCATCTTGCCGTCGTCTTCGGCGACATCCGTGACGGCGTTGACATTCCGGTTCGCCTGCACCTTGAAAATGTCGGAGCCGACGTTTTTGGCAAGGACTGCCAGATCGACCGGATCATGAAGCGTATCGCCGAAGAGGGCAGGGGCGTCATCGTCTATCTGCGTGAAGGCTCGGTCGGCGTTGGCGTGTCGCACACGGCGCGCAAGGGCAAGCATGATCGCGAAGCCCATGACGAGGCGCAGGCCCGCGAAAGCGAATGGCTGGAGATCGGCCTTGGCGCGCAGATCCTCAAGGATCTCGGCATCAGCTCGATCCGGCTGCTCGCCTCGCGCGAACGCCACTATGTCGGTCTCGAAGGCTTCGGCATCAAGATCGCCGCGACTGACATTATCTGACGCTGAACCGAGAGAGCGCCTTCGAAGCTTGGAAGCCCGGACGAACATCCGGGCTTTTTGCTGCCTGCCGCTTGATGGTTGAAACGAAAAAGCCGCGCACGAGGCGCGGCTTTGGGAAACACGCAGTGGCAAGTGCCATCAGGGCAGGGCGTCGTAGCCTTCGCCGAAACCCTTGAGATCAACAGGAATGCCGATGCCTTCTTCCGGCGACTGGAAGACGATGAAGGTCGCCGTCGCGCCAGAGCGGAAGGTCTTCAACAGCTCGTCCTCGAGCACGACCTCGGCATAGCAGCCGTCCGAGAAGCAGCGCACGAAATAGGCGCGGCCGATATCCTTGCCGTCGACATTGAGACCGAGGCCGTTCGGCAAAAGCACGCCGAGCGGCGCCAGAACGCGCAGGATCTTCGCCTTGCGGTCGGCGGTCTTCAGCACGACCACGGAGAGGCCGACTTCCGGTCGGTCTTCGGCGATGACGTTCTGCATCAGGGCGCACTGGTCGGTCGATGCACCTGCCGGCTGATCGCAGACGATCGACCAGGCGCCGTGGTTGGACTTGACCGTTCCGGGCGCGCCAGCAGGTTGTTGGGCAGCGCTCGCCACAGGAAGGGCGAGAACGGCAAGTCCGAGAGCGGCAAGAGCCGACAGTCGGGAGAAGAGGGGCAGGCCCATGTAAACCTCAAAACGTCGAATCATCAGGGCTATTCTTGAAGCGCGCGGGGAGAAATGAAAAGCCCTGCGGGGTACATTCCAGCGCCATATGGCGGAAATTGGGCTTGCGGAACACCATTGTCGCGCTGACGTGGCGTGAGAGCGCCAACAGTGGCGCAGATCGAGGCATATAAGTCGATTCGTTGAGGCTTCCGAGGGGTGCCTGTGAGAAAAGTCGCATTTGTGCAAAAATGCCGCATGGGGTTGATTGCACAGATGTTGCGGCGTTGGGCAAACTGTGGTTTGAAGCGCAGCAGTATCGCAGGGATTCTGCGTTTCGGTTTGATCCTGATCAAGCGCATTGGGGAGACATATTGTGAAAAACAAGGCCTATGCAGTTATGGCAGCGCTTGCCTGTCTGCTTTTTGCTTCGAGCGCCTACGCTGACAAGCCTGTCGATTGGCAGACGAACTTTCAGGCGGCGGCGACGGGCATTATGGAAGAAATCACGTGGTTTGAACACTACACCCTGTGGTTCATCATTCCGATCACTCTCTTTGTCCTCCTGCTGCTGATTGTCGTGGTGGTCAAATTCCGTGAGAGCGTCAATCCGGTGCCCTCCAAGACCAGCCACAACACCGCTATCGAGGTTGTCTGGACCGTCGGTCCGGTCATCATCCTGCTGTTCCTGGCCATTCCGTCTTTCCAGCTTTTGACCGCGCAGCTGACGCCGCCGGCCAATCCGGATCTGACGGTCAAGGCGACGGGCAACCAGTGGTACTGGTCCTATGAATATGAAGTCGGTGAAAGCCCGCTCTCCTTCGACAGCCTGCTGATGAAGGAAGAAGATCGTGCGAGCCTCGGCAAGGAAGACAAGGTCGAATATCCGCGCCTTCTCGCTGTCGACAACGAAGTCGTCGTTCCGGTCGGCAAGACCGTTCGTCTGCTTGTTACGGCTGCCGACGTCATTCACGCTTTCGCGATGCCCGCCTTCGGCGTTAAGATCGATGCCGTTCCCGGCCGCCTGAACGAAACCTGGTTCAAGGCTGACCGTGAAGGCCTCTACTATGGCCAGTGTTCCGAGCTCTGCGGCAAGGACCACGCCTATATGCCGATCGCCGTCCGCGTTGTTTCGCAGGAAAAATACGACGCCTGGCTCGCTGCCGCCGCAACCAATATCGGCGATGCGAACAAGGCGCTCATGGCGTCCATCGACGGCGCGGCGAAGGCCGTTGACGTCGCTGCCAACGCCGCACAGTAATCGGTAAGGGGAGCTCGACCCATGGCTGGAACAGCCGCTCATCACGACCAACGCCATGATCATTCCGATCATGGTCACGCAGATCACGCGCACAAGCCTTTGAGCTTTTTTCAGCGCTGGTTTCTGTCGACCAACCACAAGGACATCGGCACGCTCTACCTGATCTTCGCGATCTTCGCGGGCATCATCGGCGGCACGCTGTCGATCTTCATGCGCGCCGAGCTGCAGGAACCGGGCATTCAGATCTTCCACGGTCTGGCGCAGATGGTTTACGGCTTCGAGGGCGACGCTGCCATCGACGGCGGCAAGCACATGTTCAACGTATTCACGACCGCGCACGCGCTCATCATGATCTTCTTCATGGTCATGCCGGCGCTGATCGGCGGCTTCGCCAACTGGATGGTTCCGATCATGATCGGCGCGCCGGACATGGCGTTCCCGCGCATGAACAACATCTCGTTCTGGTTGATCATTCCGGCCTTCCTGCTGGTGCTGCTTTCGATGTTCGTCGAAGGTCCGGCTGGCGCCTATGGTGCAGGGGGCGGGTGGACGATCTATCCACCATTCTCGACGTCAGGCATGCCCGGGCCGGCGATGGATCTCGTGATCCTCGGCCTGCATATTGCCGGCGCTTCGTCGATCCTCGGTGCAATCAACTTCATCACCACGATCCTGAACATGCGCGCTCCGGGCATGACGCTGCACAAGATGCCGCTGTTTGCCTGGTCGGTTCTGATCACCGCCTTCCTGCTGCTGCTCTCGCTGCCGGTTCTGGCAGGTGGCATCACCATGCTGCTGACGGACCGCAACTTCGGCACGGCCTTCTTCGCGCCTGAAGGAGGCGGCGACCCGATCCTGTTCCAGCACCTGTTCTGGTTCTTCGGTCACCCGGAAGTGTACATCCTGATCCTGCCGGGCTTCGGCATCGTCAGCCACATCGTTTCCACCTTCTCGCGCAAGCCGATCTTCGGCTACCTCGGCATGGCCTACGCCATGGTCGCGATCGGCGCCGTCGGCTTCATCGTGTGGGCACACCACATGTACACCGTCGGCATGTCGCTCGACACGCAGCGCTACTTCGTCTTCGCGACGATGGTTATCGCGGTTCCGACCGGCGTGAAGATTTTCTCGTGGATCGCGACGATGTGGGGTGGTTCGATCCGCTTCACGACCCCGATGGTCTGGGCGATCGGCTTCATCTTCCTGTTCACCGTCGGTGGCGTCACGGGCGTTCAGCTCGCCAACGCCGGCCTCGACCGTTCGCTGCACGACACCTACTACGTGGTTGCTCACTTCCACTACGTTCTGTCGCTCGGCGCCGTGTTCGCGATCTTCGCTGCCTGGTACTACTGGTTCCCGAAGATGACCGGCTACATGTACTCCGAGTTCCTCGGCAAGCTGCACTTCTGGGTCATGTTCATCGGTGTGAACCTGATCTTCTTCCCGCAGCACTTCCTGGGTCTCGCTGGCATGCCGCGCCGCTACATCGACTATCCGGATGCCTATGCCGGCTGGAACATGGTGTCGTCCTACGGCTCGTACATCGCAGCCGTCGGCGTACTGATCTTCCTCTTCTGTGTCGCCGAAGCCTTCGCCAAGAAGCGCGTCGCTGGCGACAATCCGTGGGGCGAGGGTGCGAACACGCTCGAATGGCAGCTGTCTTCGCCGCCGCCGTTCCACCAGTGGGAACAGCTCCCGCGCATCAAGTGATGGGAAATAAACAGAAGCCGCCGGTTCCGGCGGCTTCACCCCGCCGGAGAACCGGCAAAAGACGGCCCCTATGGGCAAAAGACGATCAAGGACGAGACATGACGGTCATCGACAATCACGAAGCAATGGGCATGGATGGCGCGCCGCGCCTGTCCGAGGCCACTGCGCGCGATTATTTCGAGCTTCTGAAGCCCCGAGTCATGTCGCTCGTCGTGTTCACCGCGCTTGCGGGCCTTGTGCTTGCACCCGGACACATCAATCCCTTCATCGGTTTCATCGCCATCCTGTGCATCGCCGTTGGTGCTGGCGCCTCCGGCGCGCTCAACATGTGGTATGACGCCGACATCGACGCGGTCATGACCCGCACGGCCAAGCGCCCGATCCCGGCAGGCAAGATCCTGCCCGAGGAAGCGCTCGCCTTCGGCCTGACACTGTCAGCCTTTTCCGTGATCATCCTTGGGCTCGCCGTCAATTGGCTCGCAGCCGGGTTGCTCGCCTTCACCATCTTCTTCTACGCCGTCATCTATACGATGTGGCTCAAGCGCTCGACGCCGCAGAACATCGTCATCGGCGGTGCTGCCGGTGCCTTCCCGCCGATGATCGGCTGGGCCTGTGTGACCGGCGGCGTGTCGGTGGAGAGCATCGTGCTTTTCCTCATCACCTTCCTGTGGACGCCTGCGCATTTCTGGGCGCTCGCACTGTTCAAGATGGGTGACTATGGCGCCGTCGGCGTGCCGATGCTGCCCAACGTCTGCGGCCAGGCGACCACCAAGAAACAGATCGTCATCTATGCGGTTCTGACGGCGCTGATCGGCATCTGTCCCACCTTGCTCGGTTTTGCGAGCATCGGTTACGGCGCGGTTGCAGCGGCACTTGGTCTTGGCTTCGTCTGGTATTCGATCGGCGTGCTGCGCATGCCCGAAACGGATGAGCGCATGCTGCCCGCCAAGAAGCTTTTCGCCTTCTCGATCATGTATCTGTTCGTGATCTTCTCCGCCCTGATGGCGGATCACCTGATCGTCAATATCTGGCTGAATGCCGGGAGTGTTGCCTGATGGAAACCGTCAAGCTCAACGAAGCCCAGAAGAAGTCCCGCCGCGGCCGCAACATCGCGCTCGGTGTCGTCCTGGCTGGTCTGGTCGTCCTCTTCTACGTCGTCACGCTGATCAAGTTCGGCAACGGCATGGTCAACTGAGGAGCCGCAGCATGACGACCTCTCAGAACCCAGAGCAGAAGCAGCGCTCCAACGGCGTCATCGTCGGCACCTGCGTCGCCTTCGTCGTCGGCATGACCGGCATGGCCTATGCGGCCGTGCCGCTCTACGACATGTTCTGCCGCGTCACCGGCTATAACGGCACGACACAGCGCGTCGAGCAGGCATCGGACGTCATCCTCGACGAAAAGGTCAAGGTTACCTTCGACGCCAACACCTCGGGCGGCCTGCCCTGGGAATTCAAGCCGGTGCAGCGCGACATCGACGTCCGTATCGGCGAGACCGTGCAGGTCATGTACCGCGCCAAGAACCTTTCGTCGAAGCCGACGACGGGCCAGGCGACGTTCAACGTCACGCCGATGCAGGCCGGTGCCTACTTCAACAAGGTCCAATGCTTCTGCTTTACCGAGACGACCCTGCAGCCGGGAGAGGAGATGGAGATGCCGGTGGTATTCTTCGTCGATCCGGACATGGTCAACGCGGTCGAGACCAAGGACATCAAGACACTGACGCTTTCCTACACCTTCTACCCGCGCGAGCCGTCAAAGCCGGTCGCACAGGTGAAGACGGGCGAAACTGAGAACAAACTTTGACTGGAGGCCCGTTTCGGCTAAGCCGGAAGGGCGACAAGAGAAAGACCTATCGGGGATTACTGACATGGCCGATGCGCATCAGAAGAATCACGACTACCACATCATCGACCCGAGCCCCTGGCCGTTGCTTGCCTCGATCGGCGCATTCGTCATGGCGTTCGGCGGTGTCGGCTACATGCGCTATCTCTCGGGCGGCTCCTTCAAGCTGTTCGGCGCTGAGCTCGCCAATCCGTGGGTCTTCTTCATCGGCCTCGCCGTCGTTCTCTATACCATGTACGGCTGGTGGTCGGACACGGTGAAGGAAGCCCACGAGGGTCACCACACCCGCGTCGTCTCGCTGCACCTGCGCTACGGCATGATCATGTTCATCGCTTCGGAAGTGATGTTCTTCGTTGCCTGGTTCTGGGCCTATTTCGACGCGAGCCTGTTCCCGGGCGAAGCCATCCAGGCAACCCGCACCGCCTTTACCGGTGGTGTCTGGCCGCCGAAGGGTATCGAGGTTCTCGACCCCTGGCACCTGCCGCTCTACAACACCGTCATCCTGCTGCTTTCCGGCACGACGGTCACCTGGGCGCACCACGCACTGCTCCACAATGACCGCAAGGGCCTGGTCTACGGCCTGTCGCTGACCGTCGTCCTCGGCGTGCTGTTCTCCTACGTTCAGGCTTACGAATACGCTCACGCTCCGTTCGCCTTCAAGGACTCGATCTACGGCGCGACCTTCTTCATGGCGACCGGTTTCCACGGCTTCCACGTTCTCGTCGGCACGATCTTCCTGCTCGTCTGCCTGCTGCGCGCGCTGCGTGGCGACTTTACGCCGAAGCAGCACTTCGGCTTCGAAGCGGCCGCCTGGTACTGGCACTTCGTTGACGTCGTCTGGCTCTTCCTCTTCTTCTCCATCTATATCTGGGGTGGCTGGGGCGCGCCGATCGCGCACATGTAAGAAGAACAGAGCGCACGCTCTTTTCAATAGGGCGGCTGCAGCCATGCAGCCGCCTTATTTTTTATGTGTCTTGTGGTTGTAGCGGGAGGGCGGTGGATATGAAAATGCGCATGGTTGCCGTGGCAATGGCATGGCTCCTGGCGGGGTGTTTTTCTGCGCTGGCCGGCGACGTTGCCGATCGCGTCGTGGTGCACAAGGAAAAACGCATCCTGCAGCTCTACCGTGGGGATGAGATGCTGCGTGAGTATTCGATCGCCCTTGGTGGCAATCCCATCGGTCATAAGGAGCGCGAAGGCGATCGGCGAACGCCGGAGGGCCTTTATGTGCTGGACTGGCGCAATGACAAGAGCGGCTATCACCTGTCGATACACGTCTCCTATCCCCGACCCGAAGACATCGCTGCAGCGGCAGCCAAAGGCGTCGATCCCGGCGGCATGATCATGATCCACGGCCAGCGCAATTATTTCGGCTGGCTGGCGTTTATGACGCAGATGTTCGATTGGACGGATGGCTGCATTGCGGTTACCAATGCCGAAATGGACGAAATCTGGGACATGGTTCCCAACAGCACCCCGATCGAGATCAATCCGTGAGTGACGACAAAGCCCTCTATCCGCCGGTCGAGCCGGTCATGGCAGGCATCAAGGGCCTGTGTCCCCGCTGCGGCCACGGAAAGCTGTTCGACGGCTTTCTGACGGTCAAGCCGGCCTGCACGAGCTGTGATCTTGATTATCGTTTTGCCGATTCCGGTGATGGTCCTGTTGTCTTCGTCATTCTGATTGTCGGCTTCATCGTCGTCGGCGCCGCGCTCTGGACGGAGGTCAATCTCAATCCTCCGCTGTGGCTGCATTTCCTGCTCTGGATACCGCTGGCAATCGCCTTCAGCCTCGGCCTGACGCGCTTGCTGAAGGGTATCCTCATCAACCTGCAATATCGCAACAACGCGCGGCCTGGCGAGATCGATCGTGGCTGAAGTCTTGACCAAAAAGAAAGGCAGCCTTGTCGGGCGCATCGGCGCATTCGTCCTGCTTGCGACAACCTTCGCGATCCTCATCTCGCTCGGCACCTGGCAGATGCAGCGGCTGCATTGGAAAGAGGGCCTGCTCGCCGCGATCGCCGAGCGCCGGTCGGCGCCGCCGGTGACAATTGCCGGTATCGAAAAGATTTTGGCTGAAGGCGGGGATATCGATTACCGCACGGTTTCGGTTCCCGGCGGATTCGACCACAGCCGCGAGCGGCATTTCTTCGCGACCTATAACGGCCGCACTGGCTATTACATCTTCACGCCATTGAGGCTCGATGACGGTCGTTTTCTGTTCGTCAATCGCGGGTTCGTCCCGTTCGAGCAGAAGGAGTCGTCGACCCGGCTCGCCGGGGAGCTCCCGGCCTCCGTTGCCATCAACGGCCTCGCCCGGCCGAAGCTCAGCGAAAAGCCGTCATCGATCGTTCCGGACAATGATCTCGCCAAGAACATCTTCTACTGGAAGGACCTCGACGCGATGGCGTCGTCGGTCGGGCTTCCCGCGGACAAGGTCCTGCCGTTCTTCGTGGACGCCGATGCGTCGCCCAATCCGGGCGGTCTGCCGATCGGCGGCGTCACGCAGTTCGATCTGCCCAACAGCCATCTGCAATATGCTCTGACCTGGTATGGCCTTGCCGCAGCGCTGGTGGTTGTCAGCGGTGTCTTCGTCTTCAGGCGCAAGCCATAGGCGGTCCTTCGACGCCATGTTATCCCTGACCGACGCAGTTGGGGGATATAGGGAATGGCTTTGATTTCAACGATCCTGATCGCGCTGACAGCGCTGTTGCATCTCGGCTTTCTTGTGCTGGAAATGTTTCTCTGGACAAAGCCGCAGGGGCGTTCCGTCTTCCGCATGACCGCGGAGCAGGCGGAGGCGACCCGGGTGCTCGCCGCGAACCAGGGGCTTTACAACGGCTTCCTCGCAGCTGGACTTTTGTGGTCTCTCATACAGCCGGATGCGGCATTTGCCTTCGAGTTGAAGGTGTTCTTCCTTGTGTGCGTGATCGTTGCCGCTATATATGGCGCTTGGTCGGTCAAGCCGCGCATCCTGCTGATCCAGGGCGGTCCGGCCATTGCAGCCCTTGTTTTCGTTCTACTGGCATCCTGATCCATGGCATCATCCGCGGCAAAATCTCCGATCACCATTCGCCTCTGCGGGCCGCGCGGTTTCTGCGCCGGTGTCGACCGGGCGATCCAGATCGTCGTCCTGGCGTTGAAGGAATTCGGCGCGCCGGTCTATGTTCGCCACGAGATCGTGCACAACCGTTATGTTGTCGAGGGGCTTGAGGCCAAGGGCGCGATCTTCGTCGAGGAACTTGACGAAATCCCGCCGGAACATCGCAAGCAGCCGGTGGTGTTTTCCGCCCATGGCGTGCCGAAATCGGTGCCCGCGGATGCCGACACACGCAATCTCTTCTATCTCGACGCCACATGTCCGCTGGTCTCGAAAGTCCACAAGCAGGCCATGCGTCATAATCGGCTCGGCCGCCACGTGGTACTGATCGGGCATGCCGGCCATCCCGAAGTCATCGGCACGATGGGCCAGCTGCCGGAAGGCGCCGTCTCCCTGGTCGAGACCATCGAGGATGCCGACGTCTACATGCCGCCCGACCCCGACAATCTCGGTTTCGTCACCCAGACCACGCTCTCCGTTGATGATACCGCCGGCGTGATCAAGCGATTGCACGAACGCTTCCCCAACCTGACAGCGCCCGCTGCGGATTCGATCTGCTACGCCACCACCAACCGCCAGGAGGCGGTCAAGCAGGCGGCACCCGGCTGCGACCTGTTTCTGGTGGTCGGCGCGCCGAATTCGTCGAACTCCAAGCGCCTGGTCGAAGTGGCGCTGAAGGCCGGCGCGAAGAAGTCGGTCCTCGTTCAGCGGGCGGCCGAAATCGATTGGGAGACGATCGGCGACATCTCGACCGTCGGTCTTTCCGCCGGAGCATCGGCACCTGAGGTGATCGTCAACGAGATCATCGAGGCGTTCCGCGAGCGCTACGATGCCGTCGTCGAGCTTGCCGACACGGTCGAGGAAAACGAGAACTTCCTCGTCAACCGCGAGATCCGCCATGTGCCGCTGACCGCGGCGGATATGGCCTTCGTCAACGGCGAATAATCCACCTATCTTGCCCGCCCATCTTTGAAAGTGAATAGCCGTGGCAGTGTACACCGATATCACGGAAGACGACCTGAGCGCCTTTCTGGAGGCCTATGACGTCGGTCAGCTGACGTCCTACAAGGGCATTGCAGAGGGCGTCGAAAACTCCAACTTCCTGCTGCACACGACGAAGGGCGCCTACATCCTGACGCTCTACGAAAAGCGCGTGAATGCCGGTGATCTGCCGTTCTTCCTCGGGCTGATGCATCACCTGGCCGATCGTGGGCTTTCCTGCCCGCTGCCCTTGCCGCGCGCCGATGGCGAGCTTCTGGGCGAATTGTCCGGTCGTCCGGCCGCCGTGATCTCGTTCCTTGAAGGCATGTGGCTGCGCAAGCCCGAGGCCAAGCATTGCCGCGAGGTCGGCAAGGCACTGGCCGAGATGCATCTGGCAGGCCAAGGCTTTGACCTGAAGCGCCCCAACGCGCTCTCGGTCGGTGGCTGGCGGCCGCTCTGGCTCAATTCCGAGGCGCGCGCCGATGAGGTACAGGTTGGTCTGAAGGACGAGATTTCCGCCGAACTCGCGCATCTCGAAAACCACTGGCCGAAGAGCTTGCCGGACGGTGTCATTCACGCCGATCTGTTTCCCGACAATGTCTTCTTCCTCGGCGACCAGCTGTCCGGCCTGATCGACTTCTATTTCGCCTGCAACGACCACCTCGCTTACGACGTTGCTGTCTGCCTTAACTCGTGGTGCTTCGAGAAGAACGGTTCCTACAATATCACCAAGGGCATGGCGCTGCTTTCGGGCTACGAGAGCGTGCGCAAGCTGACGGCCGAGGAGGTTGAAGCCCTGCCGCTGCTTTGCCGCGGTTCGGCGCTGCGCTTCTTCCTGACGCGCCTGTACGACTGGCTGATGACGCCGGCCGGCGCACTGGTCGTCAAGAAGGATCCGCTCGAATACCTGACGAAGATCCGCTTTCACCGCGCGATCGTTTCCAGCGCCGAATATGGTCTGCGGATCGAAGAGGCCTCCGTATGAAACACGTGGATATCTTCACCGACGGTGCCTGCTCAGGCAATCCGGGGCCGGGCGGCTGGGGCGCGGTAATGCGCTATGGCGATGTGGAAAAGGATCTGTGCGGCGGCGAGGCGGAAACCACCAACAACCGCATGGAGCTTCTGGCAGCTATCTCGGCGCTCGACGCGCTGAAGAGCGAGTGCGAGGTCGATCTGCACACCGACAGCAAATATGTGATGGACGGCATCTCCAAGTGGATCCACGGCTGGAAGAAGAACGGCTGGAAGACGGCAGACAAGAAGCCGGTGAAGAACGGCGAACTCTGGCAGGCGCTGGACGCCGCCAACCGTCGTCACAAGGTGACCTGGCACTGGGTCAAGGGCCATGCCGGCCATCCTGAAAACGAACGTGCCGACGAACTCGCCCGCAAGGGCATGGAGCCCTTCAAGAAGGGGCGTCGTTCGGATTCTCTTCTCGTAAAATAAAAAAACGGGCCGTCAGGGCCCGTTTCCATTTGCTGGTATCTGCTCTCAGAGCTGTTCCAGGATCGCCGCAGCCCCCGATACGGTCGCCTGGCCCGGGCTTTCTTCGAGGTTGAGCTTCGTGACCACGCCATCTTCGACCAGCATGGAGTAACGCTTCGAGCGGATGCCGAGCGTGCCGGCCGAGAGGTCGATGTCCATGCCCAGCGCCTTGGTGAAGGCAGCATTCCAGTCCGAGAGGAAGTGGATCTTGCCCATGCCGCCCGACGTCGTCGCCCAGGCGCCCATGACATGAAGATCGTTGACGGCGACCACGGCGATATCGTCGATACCGCGTGCGAGGATCGCGTCGCGGTTTTCCAGATAGCCGGGGAGATGGTTGAGTGAGCAGGTGGGCGTGAACGCGCCCGGAACGGCAAAGAGCACGACGCGTTTGCCCTTGAAGAGCTGTTCGGTCGTCACTTCCACCGGACCATCGGCGGTCTTTTCCTTGAAGGTTGCGGTGGGCAGCTTGTCTCCGACGGCAATGGTCACGGCATTCTCCTTGCGTTGCGCGTACGGCCAGACCTTCATTGCGGAAAGGCGTTGTCGCGGCTTCGAGTTGTCTTGCGTCCGGCTATCTCCGGCGGTCGTCGTTAGACGCAACCACCTGAAACGCCTGGACTATAGAGCTGCATCAATCAAAGGCAAGGGTCGTTTCCATGCTGCGCTCACCGGCGCGAACCGTGAGGATGACCGGCTTTCCCTTGAGTGTCTTGTCCTTGGCCGAGAGCCGCACGGGGATCTCGGCGCGAAGCTCGGCGCCACTCGTCTGGGTGACGACGGGCTTGCCGAAGGCGACGCCGGAAGGGCCAGCCAGAAACAGCTCGCGATGATCGCTGCCCCTATCCGGTGGCAGTTGCAACGTCAGCTCCACCGTTGCCTTCTGCTCGTCATAGACGGCTGTTGTCACCTTGAAATCCTCGGACGGGGCCTCGGGCAGGGCAGCGACCGCGCCATCGATGCGGGCGGCATCGAGCGGATTGTCGAAGTCGCCCTGCTTGAGTGTCAGCTCCAGTTTGCCTTGCACCGGAATGCAGATGTCCTCGCAAATCCCAAGAAACACCGAGGCGCGGATGTTCACGTCCCCGTCACCGTGCACGCGCTTCAGCGTCAGCGGAAAGGCAACGGATTTGTCATAGCCGACATAGTGCACGACACCATCGTCGAATGTCTTGGGAACGGGAAAGCCGATCTTGTCCAGGACGACGCCCTCGGTTGGATCAAGGGTGATCTGCGGAGGAATACCGCTGGCGCCGGGCTCGCGCCAATAGGTCTTCCAGCCGGGGTTCAGCTTGACCTCGAGCGTTGCCGGGATCGTGCCATCCTGTTGCGGCGGAGCGGCGACGAGACGGACCATGCCGCCTGTCGATGTCATCCATTCGCTTGTCGCAGCCTGGGCGCCGACGGGCAGAAAAAATGCAACAAGAAGGCTTGCCCTGCCGATGCGCTGGACCATGTTCTCATATGTGGGGCGTTTGATCATGGCCAAAGCAATATCGCTTTTACCGGCAGCGCTCCAGACGCCCCTTTGGGCGCGGAGATCATAAATGTTTGATCAGGCAGGGCACGGTAAACGCGCTACGTGCATTATTTGGCGGTCGCGACGTTGAAGCGCTTTTCATTTCGCGGCGAATTGGTAGGCTATCTGCATTATGGCAATAACCATGGCACAGAAGAAACGGGAACGCGGTTTCCTTGACGGTCAGTTCCTGATCGCCATGCCTGGGATGTTTGACACGAATTTTGCCCGCACCGTCATTTTCATCTGCGCCCATTCGGACGACGGCGCCATGGGCTTCATCCTCAATCGGCCGCAGCAACTGACCTTCCCGGATGTGCTGATGCACCTCGACATCCTTGACGAGGATGAGGCTATCCGCCTGCCGGCGATGACGCGTGACTTCCAGATCCAGGCCGGTGGGCCGGTCGAGACCGGACGTGGTTTCGTCCTGCACTCCGACGACTATTTGAGTGATTCAAGCATCCCTGTCAGCGACGATATCTGCCTGACCGCCACACTCGACATCGTCCGCGCAATCTCGCGCGGAGAGGGGCCGCATCGCGCCACGATGATGCTGGGCTATGCGGGCTGGGGGCCGGGCCAGCTCGAAGCGGAAATCACCCAGAACGGTTGGCTGACTTGCCCCGCGCGCGACGAGTTGATCTTCGACAAGGCGCTTGGCGATAAATACGATCGCGCTCTCGCTTTGATGGGCGTCAGCCCGGCGATGCTGTCGATCGAAGCCGGCCACGCCTGAAGCCAGGCGCTGAGATACCGACAATCAATGTAGGTGTTGCACGTCGACCAGATTGGCCCGTGTGGCCATCGGGCTGCGTCCTATCCGCAGCCCGCGGTTGGTCCGCCCTTTGCGGGCCTAGAGCGTTTCCGATTTAGACGGAAACACAGAAACGCTCTATGTCTCTGTTTTTACGCATTTCCTGACGAAAAACCGCTCCGCACTTTTCCTGGAAATGCTTTAAGCCCGCTTCATCAGAGGAAACCGCTCTTTCAACAATCGCTGGATGGATTCCGAGCCGATCGGCGGGCCAAACAGGAAGCTCTGGCCATAGTCGCAACCCATCTGCGCGAGCTGGATCGCGTCTTCCTCGGACTCGATGCCTTCGGCCACCACCTGCATTTCAAGTTCGCGCGCCATTGTGATCACCGAGCGCAACAGAATGCCGCGTTTGTCGCTCGGGTCTCGCACCAGCGCCTTGTCTATCTTGATCGTGTCGAAGGGGAACCGGGTGAGATAGGACAGCGACGAGTGGCCCGTGCCGAAGTCGTCGAGCGCCAGCTTCAGCCCGGCCTCCTTCAACTTCTCGAGCACCAGCCGCGCCTGTTCCGGGTTCTCCATCACGAGAGATTCCGTCAGTTCCATCTTCACCTTGGTCGGGTCGCAACGGTTCTTGTTGAGAACGGCTCGAATGTCGTCATAGAGCTCGTTGTTGAGCAGCTGCGCGCTGGAAAGGTTGATCGACACGAAGATCGGCAGGTCGCCGGTCTGGATCTGCCATTCCGTGAGGTCGCTGGTTGCTTTGTCGAAGGCGAACATTCCGAGCTGGTTGATCAGGTCGGAATTCTCGGCGATCGGGATGAACTCGGTCGGAGAGACGTTGCCGCGCTTGGGGTGGTCCCAGCGCATCAGCGCCTCAAAGCCGGCGATCTCGGCGTCGCTGAGCCGCACGATCGGCTGATAGACCAGCGACAGTTCCTTGCGTTCGATCGCGCGCTTGAGATCAGCTTCAAGCTGCATGCGATCCGAGCCGGAAGTCCTGAAGGCCGGGCGGAAGGGCTCGACGCGGTTGCCGCCTTCCTTCTTGGCGCGGAACATCGCCAGCTCCGCATCGTCGATCAGGCCGGCAGCGCTCTGTTCCTGGTCGAGCCACGAGACGAGGCCGATCGAGGCGGTGAGATTGATTTCCCGGTTGCCGTAGTTGAGCGGCACCATGATCGCCTTGCTGACTGCGTCGGCGAAATCGGCAACCTTCGCCGGATCCCGTTCCGACATCAGGATCAGCCCGAACTGGTCGCCGCCGAGGCGCGCGAGCGTATCCTGCGGACGCAGCAACCGGCGCAACCGGCGCGTCAGTGCGATCAGGATGTTGTCGCCGGCGGCAATGCCGAGCAGGTCGTTGACCTGCTTGTAGCGGTCGATGTCGATGGCAAGCACGGTCGGACGTGCCGTCGTCGTGCTGTCGGCCATCAGGAGGATCGACTGCAGGCGGTCGAGGAAGACCTGCCGATTGGGAAGGCCGGTCAGATTGTCATGCAATGCGTTGTGCAGCAGGCGTTCGACCGAATTGCGCTGCTCGGTGATGTCGATGATCGTGCCGACGCAGCGGATGATCTCGCCATTGGCGCCCAGCACCGGGCGGGCGCGGATCGACAGCCAGTGATAATGGCCGTCCTCCGCACGCACGCGGAATTCGTGGTTGAGCTTGCCGCGGCGATGCTCGAGCAGGACATCGAGGGTGGCGCGGAAGCGATCGCGATCGTCAGGGTGCAGCCGCGGCAGCCAGTTGCGAAGCGGCCCGTGCATCGAACCCATTGAGAGGCCGAGCTGCAGCGAGATGTCGGGAATGGTGACCACCCGGTCGCGTGCCACGTCCCAGTCCCAGACCGTGTCGCCGGACCCTGTAAGCGCCAGCGACTGGCGCTCGAGATCGGAAAACAGGCCCTGTTGATAGGCGCCGCCGGCAAAGGCGTGCTGCATGACGGTAAAGCCGATCAGGAGCACGATGAGAACCAGGCCGCCGCCAAGCGCCGGCTGAACGATGTCGTTCGCCAGCTGGCCGGTGACAGTCAGCCAGGCGCCGAACAGCCAGACAAGAATGAGCAGCCAGGCGGGTACCAGCAGGATGGCGCGGTCGTAGCGGTTGAAGCCGAGATAGGCGATCAGCACGATGCCGACGGTTGCCGTCAATGCAAAGGAGAGGCGGGCGATGCCCGATGCAATGGCCGGATCATAGACGGCAACGCCGAAGAGCAGGCCGAGGCCGAGGATCCACGCGAGCGTCGCGTAGCCCAGATGCTGGTGCCATCGATTGAGGTTGAGATAGGTAAACAGGAAGATCACGAGGCCCGCCGCCAGGAAGACTTCGGTGCCCGCGCGCCATATTCGCTCGTCGCCGGCCGTCACGCTGATGAGCTTGGAGAGGAACCCGAAGTCGACGCAGATATAGGCAAGCACTGCCCAGGCAAGTGCTGCCGTCGCCGGCAGCATTGACGTTCCCTTAACCACAAACAGGATCGTCAGGAACACCGCCAAGAGGCCGGCGATGCCAAGCACGATGCCGCGATAAAGCGTAAACGCGTTGACCGTGTCCTTGTAGGCGTCCGGCTGCCAGAGATAGATCTGCGGCAGTTCCGGCGTCGCCAGTTCCGCGACGAAGGTGATGACGGCGCCCGGGTTGAGGGTGATCTGGAACACGTCCGAATCGTCGCTCGGCAACCGTTCGAGTGCGAAACCCTCGCTTGGCGTGATCGACAGGATGCGCTGCGAGCCGAGGTCGGGCCAGAAGAGCTTGGAGTTCACCAGCCGGAAATGCGGCGCGACGATCACCCGGTCGAGCTGTTCGCCGGAAACATTGGCGAGCGCGAACACGGCCCAGTCGCCCTGGTGGTTCTCGGTGCTGGAGCGCACCTCGATGCGACGGACAATGCCGTCGGCACCCGGCGCCGTCGAAACCTGGAAGGCTTCGCTGCGACCGCTATAGATCTCGGTCGTCGCGGTCAGGTCGAGTGCGGTGTCTTCGCGCGAAATCTTGACGGGCTCAAGTGCATGGGCAACGCCGCCAAAGGCGCCGAAAAGTGTCGTGAGAGCGATCAGAAACGCTGCCAGCTTCGAGGCTGACCATGCGAAGGGCGAGCGGGTTAGAGGCATCAAAGGGGCAATTTCCTGTTCGGTACGGCATCATCGGACAGGAGGGAGAAAAGCACATGGTCACGCCATTGCCCGTTTATCCTCAAGTACTGTCTTAAGTAGCCTTCACGCTCAAAACCGGCCTTTTCAAGGAGCCGGATGCTTCTTGAGTTCTCCGGAATACAGGCTGCTTCAATACGGTGCAACTCAAGGCTCGAAAAGATGTAGGGAATTGCAAGCTTGAGGGCGGCAAACATGTGACCGTGGCCGGCGTGGCGCTCGCCCATCCAGTAGCCGATCATGCAGTTTTGCCCGGCGCCGCGGCGGATGTGGCCGATGGTGAGCCCGCCGAGCAGGGTTTCGGCAGGCTTGTGGAAAAGAAAGAGCGGCACGGCCTGGCCGGAGGCGAATTCCTGCTCGTTGCGGATGACGCGGCTGCGAAAGGCGCTTTCCGTCATCTCATCGGCGCGCCAGCTCGGTTCCCACGGCTCGAGAAAGCTGCGGCTCTCGCTTCTCAGCTGGTACCATTGGCGATAGTCGGCGTAACGGGGGAGGCGGAGCAGGTAATCCTGATTGGCGATCTCGACCGTCTCGGGCTGCCGCGACAGGAACCGAAAAACCGATCGTGTCATATGTGCCTCCGAGGCCTTCCAGTTGAACGCGCGGAGTTTCCTGACCGCCCGGCGCACAGTGCCCCTCGCGCTGTCGCAAATCCAAGCGTTGCACAACTTTGCGCACAAATCGAATCCGATTTTACGAAAAGTCGCAAACACTTCGCCGACCGGGCGCTATCGTTCGCCCGGTCGAAACCCGGTGGCCGGTTCAGCTTGCGACGGCGTGTGCGACCGTGGGCTTTCCTGTCAGTGACGACAGGATATCGTTGATCGGCGCCAGCTGTTCGAGCGGCCCGATCGCCGACAGCGTCGGGGTGGTGTCGAAGAACAATCGACCTGCCAAGTCGGTCAGGCGTTCGATGGTGATGCCGGAGAGGCGTTCCATCAGCTCGTCGTTCGGGATCGGACGGCCGTAGAGCATCATCTGTCGGGCGATCTGGCCTGCGCGTGCGGCCGGACTTTCCTGGCCCATCAGCAGCTGGGCGCGGATCTGGGCGCGGGCGCGCTCGATTTCCTGCTGCTCGATGTTCATCGACGACTTGCGCAGCTCGTCGACGATGACAGGCATCAGTTCCGGCAGGTTTTCTCCGCCGGTCGCCGCATGCACACCGAAGATGCCGGTATCGGAGAAGCCCCAGTGGAAGGCATAGACCGAATAGCAGAGGCCGCGGTGCTCGCGCACTTCCTGGAACAGGCGCGAAGACATGCCGCCACCCAGAATGTTGGCGAGAATCTGCGAACAGTAGAAGTCACGGGCGTGATAGGCCTTGCCTTCGAAGCCGAGCAGGATCTGCGCGTCCATCAGGTCGCGGGTTTCGCGGCTCTCGCCGCCGGTATAGATCGCCGTCTCGAGAACCGGCGTTGCCAGCGGTGTGCGCGGCAGGGTCGAAAAGCGTTCCTCGACCTGGCGCACGAAAGCCTCGTGCTCGACGGCCCCGGCGGCAACGACGAACATCCGGTCGGTGGTGTAGTTGCGGCCGAGATACTGGCGGATCTGGTTTGCCGAGAACGACATCACCGTGTCGGGCGTGCCGAGGATCGGGCGTCCGACCGTCTGGTTGCGATAGGCGGTTTCGGCGAAACGGTCGAAGACGACGTCATCGGGCGTGTCGTCGGCAGCACCGATCTCCTGTAGGATCACCTGCTTTTCGCGGCGCAGCTCTTCCTCGTCGAAGCTCGATTCGGTGAGGATGTCGGCAAGAATATCGACCGCCAGCGGCACATGGTCCTTGAGAACACGCGCATAATAGGAGGTCGTTTCGGTCGAGGTCGCGGCGTTGACTTCGCCGCCGACATTCTCGATTTCCTCGGCGATCTGGCGCGCGGTGCGCCGGCCGGTGCCTTTGAAAGCCATGTGCTCAAGCAGATGGCGATGCCATGTTCGCCCACGGTTTCGTTGCGTGAACCCGATTTGATCCACACGCCGAGCGCCACGCTTTCGAGATGCGGCATATGCTCGGTTACCACCGTCAACCCGGAAGGGAGCCGGGTGCACTCAACTTTCATCATACGTTTCTTCTCGTTCTTACCCCTGGAGGCGGGTGTGCTCGCCGATAAAGGTCTCGACGCTCTTCAGATCCGCTTCCAGGATATCGAAACGCTCCTCCCTGTTCATCAGGTCAGCAAGCCACGTCGGAAGCGCCGGGTCAATACCACTTGCCGATTTTACGGCGTCGGGGAATTTGGCGGGATGGGCGGTCGCGAGCGTCACCATCGGGGCCGAAGCCTTCTCGTGCTTGGCCGCCACGAAGACGCCGATGGCGCTGTGCGGATCGAGCAGGTAGCCGGTCTCTTCCAAGGTCTTGGCGATGGTCTTGGCGACCTCTTTCTCGGAGGCGCGGCCGGCGCGGAACTCTTTGCGGATCGCCTTCAGCGCCTTTTCGCGGATGGCAAAGGAGCCGGACTGCTTGAGGCTGTCCATGGCGGAGCGGACTTCAGCCGGGTCGCGATCGTTGGCTTCGAACAGCAACCGCTCGAAGTTCGACGAGATCTGGATGTCCATCGACGGCGACGTGGTCGCCCTGACACCACGCATTTCGTAGCGGCCGGTCTTCAGCGTGCGGGCGAGGATGTCGTTTTCGTTGGTGGCGACGACAAGCTTGTCGATCGGCAGGCCCATGCGCTTGGCGACGTAGCCGGCGAAGATATCGCCGAAGTTGCCGGTCGGCACGGTGAAGGAGATTTTGCGGTCCGGCCCTCCGAGCGCAATGGCGGTGGTGAAATAATAGACGATCTGGGCCATGATCCGCGCCCAGTTGATCGAGTTGACGCCTGAAAGCTTGACGCGGTCGCGGAAGGCGACATCGTTGAACATGCCTTTGACGAGGTCCTGGCAGTCGTCGAAATTGCCTTTGACGGCGATGGCGTGGACGTTGCCTGCCTTCGAGGTCGTCATCTGCCGCTGCTGGACCGGCGAAACCTTGCCATGCGGGAAGAGGATGAAGATATCGGTGCGCTCGCGCCCGGCAAAGGCGTCGATGGCCGCACCACCGGTATCGCCCGAGGTTGCGCCGACGATGGTTGCCCGTTCGCCGCGCTCGGCAAGCACATAGTCCATCAGGCGGGCGAGCAGTTGCATCGCCACGTCCTTGAAGGCGAGCGTCGAGCCGTGAAACAGTTCCATGACGAAGGCATTGGGACCGGTCTGGACGAGGGGGGCGATCGCCGGATGACGGAACGTGGCATAGGCCTCGTCGATCATCTCGCGAAATTTGGCCGAGGGGATTTCACCGTGGATGAAAGGCTCGAGGACGGCGAAAGCGATGTCCTGATAGGATTTGCCGCGCAGCGCCCGGATCTCTTTCTTGGATAGGGTCGGCCATTCCTTGGGAAGGTAGAGACCGCCATCGCGCGCAAGGCCCGCAAGCAGTGCATCGCAAAAGCCGAGGGGGGCGGCCTCGCCGCGCGTCGAGATATACTTCACCATCCTAGTCCTTCGTCTTGCCTTCGGATCGCGGCGACCCTATGCGAACCGGCCGCGGTGCGTCTGTCTTATTGCGTCAGTCCTTGACAAAGTCCCCACGCATTCTTGTCACCCGTGCAATTTCCGGTCTCAAGCGTCGTTTCGGAAAATTCCGATCGAGGCGTTTGACCCAATCGATTTTTCAATTCGCCGCTGCTATAGACGATGCCCGAAGGCCATGAAAGGCCTTCCGGCCGAGATTTCGGTCAAGGAGTTTCAACCGGTTCAGTAGAGGTTGTTCAACGTGTTTGGCAAAGTATCCCGGCCTGTCCTCGCAATATCATTTCTCGCGATCCTCGCCGGCTGTAACAAGACGCAATCCGGTGGAGCAATCGATGCGGGCGGCAGCGCCGCCGCCCCGACACCGGCCGTTGTCCAGGCCGCATGCCCGCAGGTAATCCTGAGAGACGGCACCTCGTCGTTCCGGACCTATGCAAAGGGCGGTAAGGACGACCCAACCAAGGTCATCTATCAGGTGTCGCTTGCCGATACGACGCGGCAATGCGTGCTGAGTGAGACTGCCATGACGGTCACCGTTGTGGTTCAAGGCCGTGTCGTCAGCGGTCCGGCCGGCGGCCCCGGCAAGGTCACCATGCCGATCCGCGTAGCGGCAACGGATGAAGAAAAGACGCTCTATTCCGAGTTGGTCCAGCACGTGGTCGAGGTCCCCGCAAGCGGTTCGACCCAGTTCGTCTTCACCAAGACGGACGTCGCACTGCCGGCTGGTTCCGGTTCCAATGCCAAGGTCTACGTCGGCTTCGATGAAGGTCCGCCGGCCAAGCGCAAGAAGTAAGCGGCTGTATCCACTGCCTGAAACGAAAAACGCCGGGGCATGCCCCGGCGTTTTCATGTCTTGATGCTAAGCGATCACTCGGCCGCGACGCTCTTGCCGCCTTCCCACTTGTAGAGGGAGAAGGCCTGCGAGGTCAGGTCACCGGCTTCGCCGTAGGTGAGCTTGCCCAGCACCGTGTCGATCGCCTCGCCGGACTTGATCGCGGTCGCAACCGCAGTCGCATCCTCGGCGGAACCAGCCTTCTCGATGCCGGCCTTCAGCACCTGCACGGCGGCATAGGCGTTGAGGGTAAACGCTTCGGCCGGAATGTTCTTGACCTTCAGCGCCTCGACGGCCGGAGCCGACGCCGGGTTGCGGGTGGCGTCGCTGGCATTGGTGTAGATCGTGCCTGCAGCAGCTTCGCCGCCGATTGCCCAGAACTCGGTGTTCGACAGGCCGTCGCCGCCGAAGATCTGTGCGGTCACGCCCTGGTCGCGCATCTGGCGTGCGAGCAAGCCGCCTTCCGGATGGTAGCCGCCGAAATAGACGACATCGACCTTTTCGGCCTTCAGGCGGGTGACGATGGCGCTGAAGTCCTTGTCACCAGGGTTGAGGCCTTCATAGACGACTTCGGTGATGCCACCGGCGTTGATGCCCTTCTTGAAGCCGTCGGCCAGCCCCTTGCCATAGGGCGCCTTGTCGTGCAGCACGGCGACCTTCTTGTCCTTGAGGTTCTTGACCACATAAGCGGCTGCGACCTCGGCCTGCTGGTCGTCGCGACCGCAGGTGCGCAGCACGTTCCAGAGACCGCGGGTGGTCAGGTCAGGTGTGGTGGCCGTCGGCGTCACCATCAGGATGCCGTTTTCGGCGAGAACGTCGGAAGCTGCCATCGACGTGCCCGAAAGCACCGGGCCGACAACGAAGCGGATGCCTTCACCCGCTGCCTGGTTTGCCACCGACACGGCCTGCTTGGGGTCGCCAGCGTCGTCCATCATCTTCAGGACGATCTTTTCGCCGTTGATGCCACCGGCCTTGTTGATCTCTTCTGCGGCCGCTTCCGCGCCGTTCTTGACCTGCTCGCCATAGGCCGCGACCGGGCCGGTCAGCGGCGTGATGACGCCAACGGTGATATCGGCAAAGGCGAGCGGCCCGAAGGCAACGCTGGCTGCCAGGGTCAGGCCCGTCAACAGTGAAAGACGCATGGTGTTTCCTCCTAGAAATACCCCTTGTGGGGCTTGGCTGATATGGCCCTCGTGCGCGGTGCGAAAACCGGGGAGATCTTCGGAGGGACAGTGATCACACATCAATGTGACATCGTGTCCCTCGGCGCCCAATCCGACGCCCGCCGTGATGGCCGAGAGCTTTTTCCCGCCCCGGTGAAATAGTCCGGGGCGAAAGGGATCTGCAGGCGGCTTGCGCCCGCGTGTGCCGGTTCAGGCCGTCATCGATTCCGACCATTCGGAAAGAGCGGCGATCACGCCCGGCAGTGCCGACATGCGCGAAATCACCGTTTCGGCGCCTGCTTCAGTCAGCTGGTCGGCATGCGATGGGTGGGTGTGCGAGCCGCCGGTAAAGCCGACGACCCGCATGCCGGCCGCGCGCGCACCATGAATGCCGTGCACCGAATCCTCGATGACCAGGACCCGGGAAGGGGCGACGCCCATCTGCTTGGCGCCGTGCAGGAAGATATCCGGCTTCGGCTTGACCCGGTCCGCTCCCAGATCGCGGGCGGAGTAGATGTGGCGGCCGAAGTGGTCCTTGATGCCGACCTTGCCGAGCATCATGGCAAGCCGCGCCGAGGTCGAGTTGGAGCAGATGCAGTGCGGCAGCTTGAGCTGCGCCAGCATCGGCTTGACGCCGTCGATGATGTTGAGGTCGCGCGCAAGACGCTCGTCGAGGATGGCGTCAACCTTGCTGATGAGCTGGGCCGAAAGCGGGACGCTCGCTTCCTTTTCGATCTGCAGCAGCGTGTTCTGCCAGGTCATGCCGGCGAAGCGCTCTGCCATTTCCTCGACGCTGATCGGATAACCGGCTTCGGTCAAGAGGGCCGCTTCGACTTCCGAGGCGATGATTTCCGAATCGACGAGAACGCCGTCGCAATCGAAGATGATGAGATCGATACCGTTCATTTAAGTCAGTTCCCTGGGAGAAGGAGGCGCCGCAGGCAGGGGGAGGGTCTCTTTCGCGGCGCGTGCTTTTGTACGCGGAATGCTTATACGATGGCGGCCGAAATCTCAACCTTTGGAAATCGTCGAAAGGCCGCTGTCGCTTGCTCGACAGGCCCTGCCGGCCCCTCTAGATGTAGCCGATGGACAAGCAACGGGACGATACGATCGCAAGCCGCATCAGCCGGGCACTGGCCGAGAGGATCATCTCGGGTGCGCTGACGCCGGGCGAGCGTTTGCGCCAGGACCACATCGCTGAGGAATTCGGCGCAAGCCACGTGCCGGTACGCGAAGCGTTCAGGCTGCTGGAGGCGCAAGGGCTTGCTGTCAGCGAACCGCGTCGCGGTTTTCGAGTGGCAGCGTTCGATCTGAAGGAGGTCCGCGAGGTCGCCGAAATGCGGGCGGTTCTCGAAGTGCTGGCGCTGCGCCATGCGATCCCGCATCTGACGGCCGCCATCCTCGATCGGGCGGAGGCGGCCACGGTCGCGGCCGATACGTCGCGCGACGTCCGCTCCTGGGAGGCTGCCAATCGCGCTTTCCATCGGTTGCTCCTTACGCCCTGCGGCATGCCGCGGCTGCTGGCCTCGATCGACGATCTGCATGCGGCGAGCGCCCGCTTTCTGTTTTCGGCATGGCGGAGCAGCTGGGAAGCGCGCACCGATCACGATCATCGCGCGATCCTTGCCGCCTTGCGCGAAGGTCGAGGCGACGAGGCGGCGAAAATCCTCGAGCGCCATGTCGGCTGGATCGGCAAAACGCCGGTCAAGACCGCTACGGGCGAGACGCGAGAGGCGTTTTCCATCGTCGGATAGGCTTCCAGCGCAGCCGTTACGTTCCGGCTGCGGTCTCCTTTGGAAAATTATCTATAATTTTGTTTTTCTCTATTCTGCAGTCTGTTGCGAGCTTGCTGGTGCGAGTTCGTGCGCCGTTTTCGCGCGGCCTGCGGATTGACCGCCCCGCCTTCTGACGCTAGTGGGAGTCATATTATAGATAGAATCAAAAATTATCTATAATTTGAAAACAACCACGGAGACCCAGATGCCCAATCTCGCTTCCGCCCACGCGCCCCTCTTCGATCCGCTCCGCCTCGATGGTAAAACCTGGCCGGTAAAGGCCCTGTTCGTGCTGCTTGGAACGGGTTTTCTTGCTCTCTCCTCGCAGATCAGCGTGCCGATGGTCCCGGTGCCGGTGACCATGCAGACTTTTGCCGTGACGATGATCGGCGTCGTCTATGGCTGGCGGCTTGGCATGGCCACAGTCCTTGCCTGGCTCGCCGAGGGCATGATGGGCTTGCCGGTCCTGGCCAATGGCGCCGGCGGTCTTGCGCATTTTGCAGGCCCCACCGCCGGTTATCTCGCGGCCTTCCCGCTGGTCGCCGGCCTTGCCGGCTGGCTGGCGCAACGCGGGTGGACCGGTGATCGCCTCGTGTTGAGCTTCTCTGCCCATTTCGCCGCCAACATGCTGTGCCTTGTTCTTGGCGCTGCCTGGCTTGCGACGTTGATCGGTTTCGAGCAGGCAATCGCCCTCGGTGCCGCGCCCTTCGTGCTCGGCGCTGCGCTGAAGTCGGCGCTTGCTGCAGCTGTGCTGAAGGCCGTCCAGCGCTATGCGCAGAAGCCGAAGGACCTCATTTGACCGTCCGGCTGCGCGGGCACCATCTGCTGTGTCTGCTGACGTTCGTGGGCGAGGGCTATACGCCCTCGTTCACCCGCAACTATGTCGGCATTGCCAAGCGCCTGTCCGCCGGTGAAAGCATAACCGTCGTCGATGGCCCGGACGATGTTTGTGCGCCAATGCTGTGCGAAGCCGGCGCCCATTGCCGGGAAGACAGCATCACGCGACGGGACAGTCTTGCGCTCGCGGCGGTCGCGGACGTCCTCGACAGGTCCGTCGAGTCTGGTTCGGTGCTGGTGCTCGATGCCGACAGACTGCGGCGGTTGCGATCGGCCTTCGCCGAGGGGAGAACTGCGGCGGCCTGTGCCGAATGCGAATGGGCCGGCCTCTGCCGCAGCGTTGCCGATGGTGGTTTCGGGAATGCCCTCGTGCATGCAGCCGAGGACCCGTCTTTACTGCGGGAAGAGCTCTGAAAAGGCTTTCTCGCCGCTATCGGTGAAGCGGATGGCGCGGCTGTTGTTCTCGCGCTTTGCCCAGCCCTTGTCGATGAACAGCGTCAGCAGCGCCTCGCCGAGCGAGCCTGCAAGATGCGACCGTCGTTCGCTCCAGTCGAGGCAGGTCCGGCAGATCGGCCGGCGGGATTTTTTCAAGGACGCGTAGTTGATGCCGAGCGCTTCGATGCGGATCTGGCCCGCATCGGTCAAGGCGAGGTCGTCGCCTGCAATCTCGATCTGCTTGGCGGAGATCAGGCTGTCGAGCATGCGCACGCCGTAGTCACCGGCGAGGTGATTGTAGCAGACACGGGCCTTGCGCAGAGCCGGGTCCTTGGGTCCGGGACGATGACGGTTCATGCCGAGGCTGGCGGCAAATCCCATGAGGTTTTCGAGCATCAGCCCGACCTCGTCTTCGGCGAGTTGGTAGTAACGGTGACGGCCCTGCTTGCGCTGGGTCAAAAGCCCGCCGCTCTCGAGCTTGGAAAGATGGGAGCTCGCCGTCTGCAGCGTGATGCCCGCATGTCCGGCAAGCTCGGTCGGCGTCAATGCCCGCCCGCCAATCAGGGCGGTCAGCATGTTGGCGCGCGCGGGATCGCCGATCAGCGAACCGATGAGAGCGATGTCTGGACCTTCTTTCATACTTCGATGGTAGTCGAAGCATTGAGGGTCGGCAAGCGGGCATAGTGGCTCATCGAAACGCGTCAACGAGGAGCCGCAAATGATCACCTGTTTCATCCGTTACGAAATCGACCCCTTCAAAAAAGAGGAGTTCGCTGCCTATTCCCGCACTTGGGGCGAGGTCATCCCACGCTGTGGCGCCGATCTCATCGGCTACTTCGGCCCGCACGAAGGATCGGCGACAACGGCCTACGGCGTCTACAATGTCGAAAGCCTTGCGGCCTACGAGGCCTATCGCGCCCGGCTCCTTGCCGACCCCTTGGGCCGCGAAAACTATGCCTTCGCGCACAAGGAACGGTTTATCCTCAATGAGAACCGCATTTTTCTGAAGAACGTTTCGTCGCCCGTTGGAGGGGAATGAGCTTATGATCGCCGTCATTTTCGAAGTGCTGCCGGCCGAAGGCTGTCGCGAGACCTATCTCGGCATCGCCGCCGACCTGCGCCCGCTGCTCGATGGCATCGACGGATTCATCTCGATCGAGCGCTTTCAAAGCCTCGCCAATCCCGACAAGGTGCTGTCGCTGTCGTTTTGGCGCGATGAGGACGCTGTTAAGGAATGGCGCAACGGTGCCGAGCATCGCGCCGCCCAGGAGGCGGGTCGCAATGGCGTCTTTGCCGACTACCGTCTGCGCATCGCATCGGTCGTGCGCGACTACGGCCTGAACGAGCGGCATCAGGCGCCGAGCGACAGTCGCGCCTTCCACGCCGCTTGACGGCCCTCGGCAGGCGAAGCGATTGGCACCGCATCGTTAATTCGGATTTTTTCTGGCGGCCTTCAGGCTTTGGTAACCATCTTCGGTAACCATAAGCTCCATAGTCCGTCCCGAGTAAGCGTATTTGCGAGTTGTCCATGTCATCAGTTGTTTCGCTTGCCGAAGTCTCCCGTGCCGCCCGCCCGCTGGGCTGGCTCGATTCCATCATCAAGGGTGACTGCGTGGCCGCGCTCAATGCGCTTCCCGACAATTCGGTCGATGTCGTTTTCGCCGACCCGCCCTACAACCTCCAGCTCGGCGGCATGCTGACCCGCCCAGACCAGTCGGTCGTCGACGCCGTCGATGACGAATGGGACCAGTTCGCTTCCTTCGAAGCCTACGATGCCTTCACCCGCGCCTGGCTCTTGGCCTGCCGCCGCGTGCTGAAGCCGACCGGAACGCTCTGGGTCATCGGCTCCTACCACAACATCTTCCGCGTTGGCGCCATCCTGCAGGACCTGCATTTCTGGATCCTCAACGATATCATCTGGCGCAAGACCAACCCGATGCCGAACTTCAAGGGCCGCCGGTTCCAGAACGCCCATGAAACGCTGATCTGGGCGACGCCGAACGCCAACGCCAAGGGCTACACCTTCAACTACGATGCCATGAAGGCGGCCAATGACGATGTGCAGATGCGCTCCGACTGGCTGTTCCCGATCTGCTCGGGCCACGAGCGCCTGAAAGGCGACGACGGCAAGAAGGTGCATCCGACCCAGAAGCCGGAAGCGCTGCTTGCCCGCATCATGATGGCGTCCACCAAGCCGGGCGACGTCGTCCTCGATCCCTTCTTCGGCTCCGGCACGACAGGCGCCGTTGCCAAGCGTCTCGGCCGTCACTTCGTCGGTATCGAGCGCGAACAGGATTACATCGACGCGGCATCGGCGCGCATCGACGCCGTCGAGCCGCTCGGCAAGGCCATGCTGTCGGTCCTGACCGGCAAGAAGGCCGAACCGCGTGTGGCCTTCAATACGCTGATCGAAAGCGGATTGATCAAGCCCGGCACCGTGCTCACCGACGCCAAGCGGCGTCACAGCGCCATCGTGCGCGCCGACGGCACGCTCGCTTCCGGCGGCGAGGCCGGCTCCATTCATCGCCTGGGCGCCAAGGTCCAGGGTCTCGATGCCTGCAACGGATGGACATTCTGGCATTTCGAAGAAGGGAACACCCTGAAGCCCATCGACGAACTCAGAACCGTCATTCGAAATGACCTGGCAAAACTGAACTGATCAACCAGTTCCGCCAGGTCCTTCGAAAGCGCTCTGACCGGTTTTTGTACCTTCAGTCCCGGAAGGAACGCTTTAAAACGCCCGGAAGCCGAAAGGTTTCCGGGCGTTTGTATTTTTGGATTTGTCAGTCGTCGTCGAAAACCTCGATCGCGACGATCCGTCCTTCACTGTCGAAATGAAGAAGCTCGACACCTGAACGCTCTACCTTCTCGCCGGTCTTGGCGCTCGTTGCCGTCAGATGCCACTTGGCCCGCGCCGACGAGGGCGAAAGCGTTTCGATCACGCTGTCTTCAGCCACCTGATCCGGATAAACCAGAAAATAGTCGCGAAAGGCGGAGACGATTGCGGCTCGTCCGGAAAGGGCGCCGACGCCGTTTGAGACATAACGCGCATTCGCGGCGAAAGCGTCGCCTATCGACTGAAAGTCGAGCGCGTTGATCGCCGCATGGTAGCGTGCGGTCAACGCGGAGGGATCGAGGGACATTGCGACGACCAGGGATCAGCGCTGAATGCCATAGGCGGCGAGATCGGCTTTCAGCTTTTCCGGGTCGGTGAAATGCACTGCATGCCAGCCGGCCAGACGCGCGCCCTCGACATTGGGCATACTGTCGTCGATGAACAACGTCGCCGGCGGATCGAGATCGAAGGCGCGGGCGTGGGTCTCGTAGATCGCCACATCCGGCTTGATCAGGCCGACGTCGCCCGACACGGTGACGCCGCGCGGCATCGTCAGGAACGGATAGAGCTGCTGCGCCTCGCGGAACGTGTCGGATGCGAAGTTGGTCAGCATCGTCACGTCGCGCCCTTCGGCAATCAGGTTTTCCATCAGGGAAACCGTTTCGACATAGGCGTGCGGCACCATCTCCTGCCAATGCTTGCGGAAGGCGCGGATATGCTCTTCGCGTTCGGGATGGTCCTTGATCAGCAGCGCTTCCGCTTCCTCCCAGGAACGGCCGCGGTCCTGCTCGATGTTCCAGTCGTGGGTGCAGACATTGGCGAAGAACCACTGCCGCTCTGCCTCGTCGGGAATGATGCGGCTGAAGGGCAGGTTCGGGTCGTAGTGGATCAGCACCTTGCCGATGTCGAAGACGATGTGGCGGATTTCGATGCTGCTCACGACCTGTTCCTCTTTAAACGTCTCAGCGCTCGGCTTTGAAGGCATCCGGGATCGCCTGGGCGATCGCTTTTTTCATAACCGTCGGCAATGCCTGGGCTTTCAGCGACGAGACCGGCTCCCACCAGCCGTCGTTTCCGGTTTCGGCGCGCGCGACATTGGCCCGGTAAACCGACAGGCGCAACTCGAAATGCGTGAAGACATGGGTGATCGTGCCGCAGTCTTCCCAGGTAGCCGCAAAGGGCTGCGCTGCGACCGACGTGTCGCCATCCTGCCGCGCGGTCCAGGCGGTGCCGGGCACTTCGGTCATGCCGCCGAGAAGGCCGGTTTCGCCGCGCTTGCGCAGATAGACCGTGTCGCGGGCATCGATCGCCACGAAGGCGGCGCCGAGCCGGAGCGGCTTGTCCTTCTTCTTCGCCTTGCGTGGAAAGGTCTCGGGATCGGCAACAGAAAGCGCCAGACAGTGTGGCCGGAACGGACAGAGCGAACAGGCCGGGCGCTTCGGCGTGCAGATCGTTGCGCCGAGATCCATCATCGCCTGGGCAAAGTCGCCGGGCCGGTCGGCAGGCGTCAGGGCGGCGACGAGACCGCGCATTTCCGGCTTTGCCGCTGGCAGCGGCGTCTCGATCGCATAGAGCCGCGAGATCACCCGTTCAACATTGCCGTCGAGCACAGCGCTCTGGCGGTTGAAGGCGATGGCGGCAACTGCTGCGGCGGTATAGTCGCCGATGCCGGGCAGGGCCTTCAGCCCTTCCTCTGTTTCGGGGAAGCGACCTCCATGATCGCGCGCCACGGCCTCGGCGCATTTCTTGAGGTTGCGGGCGCGGGCGTAATAGCCAAGCCCCGCCCAGGCCTTCATCACGTCCTCATTGTCGGCGGCGGCGAGATGTTCGACCGTCGGCCACAGGGTGAGGAACTTTTCGAAATAAGCCTTCACCGCCTGCACAGTCGTCTGCTGCAGCATGACCTCCGACATCCAGATATGGTAGGGATTGGCAACCACGCCGTGTCGCGCCATCGACGGCGAAACCCGCCACGGAAGCTCGCGGTGGTGCCGGTCGTACCATTCAAGAAGGAGCGGGGCGGCCTTCGCCGCCGTGATCGTATTGTCCATGATTTGCCGGAGGTTCCTTTTCAGGCATATACTTGGCGAAGGCGAGCCGGCGCATCAAGGCTCAATCGACATTGCATACAGAAAGTCGCGTTCGTGAGTGAACAGAAGTTCCGCCGGGGTGTGATCCAGATCGCAGAGGTGGCAAATGGGCTGATCGATCCGGTGCTCGCCAAGCGCGCCGGCATCAACACCATGTTGCTCGGCTCCTGGGACGAGATCGCCGGCGCTGATTTCGCTGACTGCACCCGGCCGGAAAAGATCGCTTGGCCGCGCCGCGCATCGGAAATTGCCGGCGAGGGCGGGCACCAGCCCGGCGTCCTCACGGTCGCTTGCGAGGGCGCTCGGGCGCTGTTCCTGACCCATGCCCAAGGCGAGCTGATCCAGCGCATCAACGGCTTCTTCGGCTTTTATGCGATTGGCCAGCTGCGGATCGTGCAAAAGCCGGTCTCGCCGCCGCCCAAACGCAATCGCACCCCGCGCCCGCTGACCGGCGAGCCTGCCCGCAAACTCGAAACCATGGTCGAGGGCATCGAAAGCGAGGAACTGAAGGCGGCACTGCGGCGGCTGGGCACCGCGGTAATGTCGCCACGCCGGCGCTGACGCGCTCTCCGGGATTCGCTGCCTGCGCCCAGGGCACTTGTTCTTGAGCATGGCGTTATCGCAAAACCGTCCCGCACTTTTGCGCGACGAGCTTTAGGGCCGCACCATCAGCCGGTCACAATTCTTTGAATTCTGTTGAGAAGCTGCCCCTTGCCGCCCTGCGCGCGGCAAGATATCGAATCCGCACTGCAATTCCCTCCGAACACGGGTAAAATTCATGTCCGCTTCCGCAATGAACCTTTCCAAACGCCTGCTTAGCGGTGTTGCCATCGCGACCGTTGCTCTCGTGCTTGCCGCCTGCAGCGACGACAAGAAGGAGCAGGCTTCGGCGACCCCGACCGAAACCACGGAAACGGCTGCCAAGACCGATGCCAAGCCTGCTGATGCCAAGCCTGCCGATACCATGACCACCGCGTCGACGACGGCGACTGCACCGGCGACGACCGAAGCCAAGCCTGCCGGCACCGAAGTCGCTCAGACGACGGCCGCTCCGGCCGCCAAGGTCGAGCTTCCGACGTCGGAAGGTTCGGTCGACGCTGCCAAGCTGATGGAACCGGGCGCGCTGCCGGAAATGGCGATCGGCGATGCCAACGCGCCGGTCACGATCGTCGAGTACATGTCGATGACCTGCCCGCATTGCGCTGCCTTCCACAACAACACCTTCGAAGCGATCAAGACGAAGTATGTCGACAGCGGCAAGGTTCGCTTCGTCCTGCGCGAATTCCCGTTCGATCCGCGCGCGGCTGCCGCTTTCATGCTGGCGCGCTGCGCACCGGAAGGCCAGTACTTCCCGATGATCTCGATGCTGTTCAAGCAGCAGCAACAGTGGGCTGCCGCCCAGAACGGCCGCGATGCATTGCTGCAGATGTCCAAGCTTGCCGGTTTTACACAGGAGAGCTTCGAGTCCTGCTTGACGAACCAGAAACTTCTGGATGATGTGAACGCAGTTATGCAGAAGGGCGCAAAGGACTTTGGCGTACAATCGACGCCGACCTTCTTCGTCAATGGAGAGCACTATTCTGGGGATATGTCGGTTGACGTTATGTCGGCCCTCATCGACAGCAAGCTCTGATCCTTCGCTTTTCCTGAAAACGGGCGACGGCAGCAGCCGTGCGCCCGTTTTTTATGCCCGATGGTCAGCTGACGAGGGGCGTTTCGCGCCAGCGTCGGCCGCATGAAGTTCAACAAGCTTCGCCTGCTCGGCTTCAAATCCTTCGTCGAACCCAGCGAATTCATTATCGAGCGTGGACTGACCGGCATCGTCGGCCCGAACGGCTGCGGCAAGTCGAACCTCGTCGAGGCCCTGCGCTGGGTGATGGGGGAAAACTCCTACAAGAACATGCGTGCGTCCGGCATGGACGATGTGATCTTTTCGGGCTCCGGCAATCGCCCGGCGCGCAACACCGCCGAGGTCGGTCTCTTCCTCGACAATAGCGATCGCACCGCACCTGCCGCCTTCAACGACAGCGACGAAATCCAGGTGACGCGCCGCATCGAGCGCGAGCAGGGATCGGTCTACAGGATCAACGGCAAGGAAGCGCGCGCCAAGGATGTGCAGCTGTTGTTTGCCGATGCTTCCACCGGCGCCCGTTCGCCGTCGATGGTCGGCCAGGGCCGCATCGGCGAACTGATTTCGGCAAAGCCGCAGGCGCGCCGCCAGCTTCTCGAAGAAGCGGCCGGTATTTCCGGTCTGCATTCGCGTCGGCACGAGGCCGAGCTGCGGCTGAAGGCTGCCGAGACCAATCTCGAGCGCCTCGATGATGTGACCTCGCAGCTGGAAAGCCAGATCGAGAGCCTGAAACGCCAGGCCCGACAGGCCAATCGCTTCAAGATGCTGTCTGCCGACATTCGCAAGCATGAGGCGATCCTGTTCCACATCCGCTGGGTCCAGGCCAAGGAGGCCGAGGCCGAGGCGACCAGCCAGCTCAACCAGGTGACGGCCCTCGTCGCCGAAAAGGCGCAGGCGCAGATGCAGGCGGCCAAGGATCAGGCGATTTCCAGCCTGAAGCTGCCGGAACTGCGTGAGAACGAGGCGAAGCTTGCCGCCGCTTTGCAGCGTCTGCAGATCGCCCGGTCGCAGCTGGAGGAGGATGCCGGTCGTATCCTGCGCCGCCGCGACGAGCTGCAGCGCCGTCTGGCGCAACTGGCCGAAGATATCGCCCGCGAGGAGCGCCTGGTCGCCGACAATGCCGGCATCATCGCTCGCCTCGACGAAGAGGACGAGGAATTGCGCGAACTCTTGGCCGAGGCGGACGACCGGGCAAGCGAAGCCAGGGAGCGGCTGGAAGAGGCGAATGAAAAGCTGTCCGCAAGTGAAGCCGACCTCAGTCGGCTGACGGCGGAGCGTGCAGAGGCACAGGCCGGCCGCAACCAGCTAGAGCGTGCGCTGCGCGATCTCTCGGAGCGGCAGGCGCGGCTGGCGCGCCAGCTTTCCGACCAGGCCCGCGATCTCGACGAACTCGACCGGCAGATGTCGACGCTGCCCGACCCGCACGAAAAGCAGGGTCAGGTGGAAGTGGCCGAGGCTGCGCTTGAAGAGGCCGAGGCGAATGTCGCCGATATCGAAGAGGCGCTTGCCGAAACCCGTCGCGCCGAGGCGGAAGCCCGCCCGCCGGTCGATCGGGCAAGGGCCGTTCTCAACGGTATCGAGACCGAGGCGCGCACCATCCGCCGCATGCTCGAAGCGGCCGGCGGTGGCGACTACCCTGGTGTCGTCGAGGAGATGAAGGTCGATCGCGGTTTCGAGACGGCGCTGGGAGCAGCCCTTGGCGACGATCTCGATTCGCCGCTCGATAGCGCCGCTCCCGCCCATTGGCGCACCCCGGGCGACCAATCCGATGACGCCGCATTGCCGCCGGGCGTACGCTTGCTGATCGAGCACGTTCGCGCGCCGCAGGCACTGACACGCGCCCTGAGCCAGATCGGCATCGTCGACAGCGAGGCCGAGGCCGAGCGGCTGATGCCGCTGTTGAAGCCCGGCCAGAGCCTGGTGACGAAGCAAGGTTCGGTCTGGCGGTGGGACGGCCATGTGACCGGATCCGAGGCGCCGAGCGCTGCGGCGCTCAGACTCGCCCAGAAGAACCGCCTCGCCGAACTCGATGCCGAAGCGGACGACGCCGGCGAGGCGCTGCGCCGTGCCGAGGCTGATCTTGCCGCAGCCGGCTCGCGCATCCGCGCCGAGGACGAACGGTTGCGGCTTGCCCGCGACGCCCAGCGCATGATCACCCGCCAGCTGGGCGAAGCCCGCGATGCGCTGGCCGCCGCCGAGCGCGCATCCGGCGATCTCTCGCGCCGCCGCGCCGTTGTTGCTGAAACCAAGAGCCAGCTCGAAAACCAGCTCGAAGAAGTTGCCGAACAGATTGAGACGGCCAACGACGCGCTTGCCGATGCGCCCGATCTCTCCGAACTCGAACTGAAACTGCGCACGCAGACGGCAGATGTCGCAACCGACCGCGCAGCGGTTGCCGAAAGGCGCGCCGCTCACGATGGTCTTGCGCGCGAGAACGAGGCGCGCCAGCGCCGGATCGCGGCGATTGCAGGTGAGCGCCAGACCTGGAAGGCGAGAGCCGCCAGCGCCGACGAACATATCGCCACACTCAGGGACCGTGAGGCCGAAGCCCGCGAAGAGGTCGAAGACCTGATGGACGCGCCCGACGAGTTCGAGGACAAGCGGCGCGCGCTGATGAGCGAACTGCAGAAGTCCGAGGCTTCACGTCGCGAGGCGGCCGACATCCTGGCCGAGGCAGAAGGCCGCCAGCGCGAGGCCGACCGCATGGCCGCAACCGCACTTTCGGAGTTGGCGGAGTCGCGCGAAAAGCGCGGCCGCGCCGAGGAGCGACTGGTGTCGGCTCGCGAGCGTCGCGTCGAGATCGAGGCCCGCATCCAGGAGGCGCTGTCCTGCGCCCCGCACGAGGTGATGCGCCTGACCGGACTTGCCGTCGACGAGGCGTTGCCGGACATGCGCAATGTCGAGCGCGAACTGGAACGGCTGAAGATCGAACGCGAGCGCCTGGGCGCCGTCAACCTTCGGGCCGAAGAGGAACAGAAGGAGCTTTCCGACCGGCTCGCTCTGCTCCTGAAGGAGCGCGACGACGTCATCGAGGCGATCCGCAAGCTGCGCAGCGCCATCCAGAACCTCAACCGCGAGGGGCGCGAGCGGCTGATCGTTGCCTTCGACGTGGTCAACGCCCAGTTCCAGAGGCTTTTCACCCATCTCTTCGGCGGCGGCACGGCCGAACTGCAATTGATCGAGAGCGACGACCCGCTCGAAGCGGGTCTCGAAATCCTCGCTCGCCCGCCGGGCAAGAAGCCGCAGACGATGACGCTGCTGTCGGGTGGCGAGCAGGCGCTGACGGCGATGGCGCTGATCTTCGCCGTCTTCCTCACCAATCCGGCGCCGATCTGCGTGCTCGACGAAGTCGATGCGCCGCTCGACGACCACAATGTCGAGCGCTATTGCAACCTGATGGACGAGATGGCGGCT
Source organism: Ensifer sp. GW823-FHT05D09 (assembly GCF_058795755.1). Classification (NCBI taxonomy): domain Bacteria; kingdom Pseudomonadati; phylum Pseudomonadota; class Alphaproteobacteria; order Hyphomicrobiales; family Rhizobiaceae; genus Ensifer; species Ensifer sp. GW823-FHT05D09. The sequence goes on from NZ_JBXAIA010000001.1 coordinate 946,468, forward strand.
TCGACCGAAACTCGCTTCGTCATCATCACCCACAACCCGATCACCATGGCCCGCATGAACCGCCTGTTCGGCGTCACCATGGCGGAGCAAGGCGTATCCCAACTCGTGTCCGTCGACCTGCAGACGGCAGAGCGGCTGAGGGAAGTGGTTTAGGCGGTCGCTCGAATTCGAGAAATGAGGCCGCCCGTTCCTTCGGTTGCCCCTGTGTCATTCCAAGTGTCGACGTAAATGGACTTGGTGTCGACTTTCCCTCGGCGATGCGCGATGGGCTCAGCTTTCAACGCAAGCATACATTCCACTTCATGCCGCTTTTCTAAGCTCGCTGATGCGATGTTCTTCGCGCCAGGAGGAAGGGCTCTTGCCGGTGACGCGCAGGAACTCGCGGTTGAAGTTGGATTTCGTCAGGAAGCCCGCCTCGAAGGCGATCTGCGTGATCGCCTCATTTGTCGTCTGAAGCAGCCGGCAGGCTTCCTCGACCCGATAGTTGTTGACGTATTGCGAGACGCTGATGCCGTGGATGCGGTTGATGGCGTTGGAAATACGCCGCGCCGGTACGCCGAGCTTGCGCGCGATCCGCGAGAGGTTGAGTTCGAGATCCTTGTAGAGCGCCTTCTTGTGCATCAACGCGTCGATGCTCTGCACGATTTGTGCGTCCTCTTCGCTTGCGCCGCGCTCTTCGGGCAACGGCTCTTCCTCCTGCCGTTCGCTGTCTGTGGACGTGTCGAGGCTGGCGATTGAGGCGGCGGACCCAAGAATGAGCAGGGCGAGCACGTTGCCGGCCGCAACGATCGCGCCGGAATAGGCGCCGCCGTTGCGTGTCTGGTCAAAACCGATAGCGACGTCGCTGAGGGCTGACGCGACGAGCGCCCATCCGGTGATCTGCAGCGAGCGGTATGATCGAAGCACACCGTCGAGGCGGGACGTGACCAATGCGTTCGGTCCAAGCCGCGCAAGCCACAGCAAAGCAGTGCCGTAACCGAGAAAGAACAGGATAATCGCGGTGCCGACTGCATCTCGCCAGGCAAACATCATCACCCCGACGATGAACGCCGGCAGGAGATGCCAGCCGATGTGCCTCAGGCGTGGCTGGCTGTCGCTTGCAAGGCTGCTGAAACAGACCCAGGCGAGCGCCGCGTTGAACGTCGCAAGCATCGCCTGAGCCGGCAGGATGGCGCGGATGTCGTAGCCCCACCGGATGCCGATCAGCACGGATTGCAGCGCATAGGCGCAGACGAGCAGGAGGAACAGGCGTTGCTCGAACGTCATGGTCTCGTCCCGTTGCGACAGCATGCGGACGATCACGATCGTCAACAGGAGGGAGACGATGAAGGGTAGCGGTACAAAGAGCATGGGCGGATGAATTCTTCGGAGGAGGTGTTGACGCTGCGATGATGCCCTCGATTGCGTTCGTGGTCGACCCGAAACGCGATCAAGGTCGCGGCTGGGGTCGATTTCAGGCGAGCTGTTCCCGTCCGGCGATGGTGCCGGATCCAACGAACGGAGCGTCACATGTCGATCGCACTGCCTGCAATGGTCCTTGCCCCCATCCTTCTCGTCGCCATGGCGAGCACCGCCGAGACATCGGCGACCGACATCGATATCACCGGTGTCACGGCAATTGTCGCGCGTGGCGAGGCAAGCGCAATCGAACTCACCAGCGACGAGAGCTTGCCCTACAGCGCGTCGGTCGAGAGCCGCCGTTCCGGCTGGTTTGCGCCTTTCTATTCCAGCTGGTTTTACAGCGACTGCGTATCGCAAACCCGGATGCGTGTCGAAGGCACCACCCTCTACGTCGACGTGGCTGCCCCGTCCTGGCCGGAACTGGAGGAGTGCAAGACCCAGCTTCGCGCCAACCTCAAACAGGGAGCATCGGTCTCTATCGAGCAACCGGCGTTTCAAGCCAAGCTTGAGGGGGAGTTTTCGCGTGTCGCGCTCAAGGGCAAGGCGGCGGATGTTTCGATCGACGGGCACGTCGGACAGGTCAGGCTCGACGTGGAGGCCCTGCGGGCGCGGCTCATTTACGAGACGACCCGGCAATCAGAGACAGTCGAGATCTCCGGAAAGGCGCTCGATATTCATCTTGGCTTCGATGCGGCAAGTTTGATCGATTATCAGGTGACGGCGACGGCGTCCTGGGTCGACAGTTCGCGAACGGCTATCCCCGGCGCCAAGCCACAGGTTCGCATCAAGGGGGAGATGGTACGAGCGACGATCCGCTGAGCCGCGGCTCGCGACGCCTTGCACTCGATTGTCGCAAAAATGATGCGCTGCAGCATAAATCTTCGGCGGGTGCATTTCCAGGCCGAAGCATATACTGTAAATCGTCACAAAAGACTGTTTCTGGGTGGAGAGCAGGCATGACGAAATGGGTTTACACCTTCGGTGGAGGCAAGGCCGAAGGGCGGGCGGGCGATCGTGATCGGCTGGGTGGCAAGGGTGCGAACCTTGCCGAGATGTGCAGCCTCGGCCTGCCGGTGCCGCCGGGGCTGACCATTATCACCGATGCCTGCAACAGCTATTTCGACAATGGCCGCGAAATACCCGCGGGCTTGCACGATCAGGTCCGCGAAGGCATTCGCCGGATGGAGGAAGTGACCGGGCGGATCTTCGGCGATACCAACCGTCCGCTGCTGCTTTCGGTGCGTTCCGGCGCTCGCGCCTCGATGCCGGGCATGATGGATACTGTTCTCAATCTTGGCCTCAACGACCAGTCCGTACACGCGCTCGGTCACGACGCCGGCGACGCGCGTTTTGCCTGGGACAGCTACCGTCGCTTCATCCAGATGTATGGCGACGTCGTCATGGGCGTCGACCACGATGTTTTCGAAGAGATCCTCGAAGACGAGAAGGCGCGCCTCGGCCACGAGCAGGATACCGAGCTATCGGCGGTCGAATGGCAGCATGTCATTGCCCGCTACAAGGAAGCGATCGAGGAAGCCCTCGGTGAGCCGTTTCCGCAGGACCCGGAAATTCAGCTCTGGGGCGCCATCGGTGCCGTCTTCTCCAGCTGGATGAACCCGCGCGCCATCACCTACCGCCACCTGCACTCGATCCCGGCGGCTTGGGGAACAGCGGTCAACGTTCAGGCGATGGTTTTCGGCAATCTCGGCAATTCGTCGGCAACCGGTGTCGCCTTTACCCGTAACCCGTCGACCGGCGAGAACGAGCTCTACGGCGAGTTCCTCGTCAATGCGCAGGGCGAGGATGTCGTTGCCGGCATCCGCACGCCGCAGAACATCACCGAGGCTGCCCGTATTGCCTCCGGCTCCGACAAACCGTCGCTGGAAAAGCTGATGCCGGAGGCATTCGCCGAGTTCCGCGCGATCTGCGACAAGCTCGAGCGCCACTATCGCGACATGCAGGATCTCGAATTCACCATTGAGCGCGGTACGCTCTGGATGCTGCAGACGCGATCCGGCAAGCGCACGGCCAAGGCTGCGCTGAAGATTGCCGTCGATATGGCCGAGGAGGGGATGATCTCGAAGAACGAAGCGGTTGCGCGCATCGATCCCGCCTCGCTCGACCAGTTGCTGCACCCGACGATCGACCCGCACGCGCGCCGCGATATCATCGGCTCCGGCCTGCCGGCGTCGCCGGGCGCTGCGACAGGCGAGATGGTCTTCACCTCGGAAGAGGCCGTTCAGGCCGACAAGGAAGGTCGCAAGGTCATCCTCGTGCGCATCGAGACCAGCCCGGAAGACATTCACGGCATGCACGCCGCCGAGGGCATCTTGACCACCCGTGGCGGCATGACCAGCCATGCCGCGGTGGTGGCACGCGGCATGGGCACGCCTTGCGTTTCGGGTGCCGGCGGCATCCGCGTCGATCTGCGCAACGAATTGCTGATCACGCCGAGTGTGACCCTTAAGAAGGGCGACATCATCACCATCGACGGCTCTTCCGGCCAGGTGCTCAAAGGCGCGATCGCCATGCTCCAGCCGGAGCTTTCGGGTGACTTTGGAAAGATCATGGCCTGGGCCGACGCCAGCCGCCGCATGACGGTGCGCACCAATGCCGAAACGCCGGCCGATGCGCGCGCTGCCCGCTCCTTCGGCGCCGAGGGCATCGGCCTTTGCCGCACCGAGCACATGTTCTTCGAGGACGGCCGCATCAATGTCATGCGTGAGATGATCCTGGCGGAAGACGAGGCCGGCCGACGCCTCGCGCTTGCCAAGCTCTTGCCGATGCAGCGATCGGACTTCGTCGAGCTGTTCTCCATCATGCACGGCCTGCCGGTGACGATCCGCCTGCTCGACCCGCCGCTGCACGAATTCCTGCCGAAGACGGATGAAGAGATCGCCGACGTCGCCGGCGTCCTGTCGCTCGATCCGTCAGCCCTGCGCGAGCGTGTCGACCAGCTGCATGAGTTCAATCCGATGCTCGGCCATCGTGGCTGCCGGCTTGCCATCTCCTATCCGGAGATCGCCGAGATGCAGGCCCGCGCCATCTTCGAGGCGGCGGTCGAAGCCGCACGCGAAACCGGTGCTCCGGTCGTGCCTGAAATCATGGTGCCGCTCGTCGGCCTGCGTGCCGAGCTCGACTACGTCAAGGCGCGCATCGATGCGGTGGCAAAGGCGGTGATCGGCGAAGCCGGCATCGAGATCGACTATCTCGTCGGCACGATGATCGAACTGCCGCGCGCGGCCCTCCGCGCCCATGTGATCGCGGAAGCGGCAGACTTCTTCTCGTTCGGCACCAACGATCTGACCCAGACGACCTTCGGCATTTCGCGCGACGACGCCTCGCAGTTCCTGGCGACCTATCAGCAGAAAGGCATCATCGAGCAGGACCCCTTCGTCTCGCTCGATTTCGATGGTGTCGGTGAACTGATCCAGATCGCGGCCGAGCGTGGACGCCGGACCAAGAATGGCCTGAAACTCGGGATCTGCGGCGAGCACGGCGGCGATCCGGCCTCGATCCGCTTCTGCGAGGATGCCGGCCTCGATTACGTCTCCTGTTCGCCCTTCCGCGTGCCGATCGCCCGGCTGGCGGCGGCGCAGGCAGCGATCAACGGCAAGGCGTGAGGCGCAAAAAGCGGCAACGGCTCACGCTGTTGCCGTCGCGCAACGGAAAGGCGTCTTCAGTATCGCCTTGACATTTCCTGGTTGCAAAGTGCGGGCCAACGGTTCATGACGCACACCGTTCGCACGGCATATTGTCGGGCGGGCAGGTGTTGGCCATGCATGACATGGCCATTTGTTCAGAACGGGAGCGGAAAATGACGCAGAGCATTTCCTTACGCCCCTTGGGGCTTCGTGGCTGATCAGCGTTGATGCGCTGGTGAGACCCGTCCTGCCGGCCATCGCGCCGGTTGCTTGACCCTGTTCTGGATTTATTTTCATGGGCACTCATCTTGGGGACACCGTCCCCGAAGGCGGCGCGCGCAATGCGACCGTCACACACTATTTCACCGCCGGCAGCTGGATAGAAGGCGCGGCAATTCATCAACTGCGAGAAGTCTCGGCGCTCGCAGGTATGATTTCCGTCGCCGGCTTTCCGGACCTTCATCCTGGCAAATACGGGCCGGTCGGCATGGTCGCTCTTTGTGAGCGGCTTTACCCGCAATTGATCGGCAACGATATCGGTTGCGGCATGTCGTTCTTTGAGCTTTCCCTGCCGCTGCGCAAGTTCAAGGTCGAGAGGGCGATCGAACAGTTGCGCGGAATGGAGCAGATCGATCCGGGCGACCTGGCCGGACGGCTCGCGGAACATGATCTCTCGTCAGATATGTGCCCGCATTCACTCGGCACGATCGGCGGAGGCAATCATTTCTGCGAGATACAGGCTGTCGACGAAATGCTGAATGACGATACCGGAGGTCTCATCGATCGCCAGAAGCTCTATCTCCTGGTTCATTCCGGCTCGCGTTCGGCGGGAGCGGATCTCTTCGGCCAAACGCTCGATGCAGCCACAACGCTGCGCGACGGCCTGGCTGCAGATTCGCTTGCCGCCAGGCAGTGGCTGGCACGAAGCGCCGACTGCGTGCGATGGGCGTCGCTCAACAGGCAGATGGTCGCCGAGCGTGCGGCCCAGGCCTTGCGTGCCGACGTGACGCTTGTTGCCGACGTGCCGCACAATCTGGTGCGAAGCACATCGGCCGGCTTTCTGCACTACAAGGGTACGGCGGCCATCGGCGAAGGCACCGTTGCTCCGATCGCCGGCTCGCGCGCCACGAGAAGTTATCTCGTGCGGGCGCTGGCCGGCGCAGAGGCCTCCCATTGGGGAATTTCGCACGGCGCCGGGCGCAAGTATGACCGGAAGGCCATGCATGGCCGCGCCGGCGCGAACCGCTCCGAGCGTGATGCCCTTCGTCTCAACGGCTGGGGCGGCGTTGCCATCTGTGACGATCGCGACCTGCTGATCGAGGAAGCCGCGAGTGCCTACAAGGATGCCGCGAAAGTCGTCGGCGATCTCCAGGCATTCGGGCTCGTAGAACCGCTCGCCGCCATGAAGCCGCTGGTAACCTACAAGAACGTCCAGCGGCAGGCGATCGACTGGGACAAGGCAAAACGGGAGCGGATGACGATGAGGAGGATGCGCCGTGGGTGAGGTGATGCTCTTTCTGACTGCGGGCAACGGTCCAGTCGAGTGCCGCATCGCCCGCCGCCGCGCTCATCGATATCCTTTCCAGGGAAGCAAAGACGAGCGGCTGCAGCTTCGAGGAGACCCGTGGCGATCAACCCGATGCGTTCGGTCCGAAGTCGGCCGTGGTGACGGTGTCCGGCAAGATGGCGGAGCAAATGGCCGAGGCCTATTGCGGTACGGTCCGGTTTGTCTTCAAGAGCCCGGTGCGCAAGGGCCACCAACGTCAGAACTGGTTTGTCGGCGTTCGGCGCCTCGATCCTTGCGCCGATGCGGCCGTGGTGCCGACGATCGAGCACAAGGACTTGCGCTTCGAGACATTGCGGGCCGGTGGACCTGGTGGCCAGCATCAAAACACCACCGACAGCGCGGTGCGGGCGACGCATGTGCCAAGCGGTATCACCGTTGTCTGCCGGGAGGAGCGATCGCAGCATCGCAACAAGGCAACCGCAATCCGCAGGATTCAGAGCATTCTGGAGCTCATAGCCGCCGATCACGAAGAGCAGGAAAAAGCAGCCTTGTTCGTAGCCAGCAAGCAGTTGGAGCGTGGCAATGCGGTGAAGACGTTCCGGCTCTAGCTATGCGACTGTGCGGCCCGGGCGCCGAGCGTCCGGGTCGCGCGTCTGCAGCTATCGACATGCGGCCGCCGCGGTTCAATTCGCCTGCACGACAACCGGGCGCGCGATGACAACAGGGCGGTTCCAGCCCCACATCATCGCATCGTTGTTGTAGCGGAAGGCGCGCGACTCGGCGCGGCGGTCAAGCTCGATGCGCTGCAGGCAGGTGGCAAATGCGTCGGTTCCTCGACGGAAGCCGTAGGAGGCGCAGGTATTGCCATCGGCGGCACGCCGCTCTTCCGGGGTCATCGTCTGGCAGGCCGCAAGCAAAAGCCCGACGGCGCAAAGGGTCAGCAGTTTGGTCTTCATTATATTCATGCCTCCTGAGCGGATGCAGATCGGCTCGGCGAAAAACCGTCTTTGCTTGTGCCCCAACCGCATCCTTGTCAGGAGGTCGGACACACCAAGTCGCTCAGCTCTTTACCGCCGCCTGCAGAACAGAGCTCTGCCGCATGGCGGGCTGTCGTGTCCACCCTGATTTTTTCGGGTATTGCTATGACGACCGGCAGGGCGGTTCGTGCGATCGCCGGCCGAGGCGTCGGCGCAACGCTAGGCCAAACGCCGGAGTTCAGGCGTGCGCGCCCCACAAGGATCTTGCATTCACGATTCAATCGCATGGAAACATGATGAGCCTGCCGGCGGCCAGCCGTCAATCCGTTTCCGTACACCTCGATGTTTACATTCGCTCGAGCACGCCGACAAAGGATTCGGCAAAGCTTTTCAGGTCTTGGGTGCTTTCGCCGGGGTGCTCAAGCCGGATCGTCGAGCCTTCTTCCTCAAGGCAGACGAACAGGATCGGCGAGGTATCGCCCTCAGTCTCGCCGAGGCGCAGGACGGCGATGCTCAGGCAGTCCTCGATCAGGCCGGAAGCCGGCAAGGCAAAGAGAAACTCGCCGCCGACATTGTCGGCGACCGTCCGAATGAAAGCGGTGAAATCATCCTTGCTGCCGGAGAAACCGTCGAGGGAAAGCTCAAGCTCCAGCAACGCCATCGGTATGCCGGCGTCAGCCGGTGAGGGCGGTGCTGCGTGGGTGGCAGTTGCCACGGCTGCTTGCGATGCGACCATGATGTCTCTCCGTCCTGCCGTGCTGGATCACTTCCCAGACGTCGGCCATTGCCTCCGGTTGACTGTTCCCTGCGGCCTTTGCCGCCGTGCGGGCATATTCGTAATGTCTGATAGGTGGTTAACGAGAATGGCGATTTTGCGGCAATGCTCCTGACGCGCCCACCCCATGCTTCCTTCTCGATTCTATTGCCTGTTTTCACGGCCCCGGCCATGGTCTAAGAATGCGGATCTGTTTCGATGCAGGGGATTGATTCCGTTACATGATGGTCCGGTACGAGCGCCCCTATTCCCATGCCGCCCATTGGGCGCGCCGCTTTGCCCGCATCGCCTTTGCGATCTTCGCCCTGTCCCTGGCTGCGCATCGGTTCGGCCCGTTGACGACACCGCACTTCCTCGGCCTGGTCGGCCTTTCCGGTGCTTTCGCTTTGGTTGGCGTCCTGCTTGCCGTCGTCGGGCTCGCGCGGCTTTGGCAGGTCGCCGCGATCGGCGGGCTCGCCTCGGCTTCGGCCCTTGTCTATGCCGCGCCGCCCCTCGGTTTTATCGGCTTCGGTGTCGCGCAATACCTGACCCGTCCAGCGATCTATGATGTCAGCACCGATACGGTGACGCCGCCACCCTGGCTGAAAGTACCGCAGACGGAGGAAAGCTGGTTGAAGCGTAAGCCGACCGTCACTCTCGAAGATCGTGAAGCGCAGATCGTCGCCTATCCCGGCCTGACCGGACGACGTTACGACGGCGCACTCGACCGTGTTTTCCAGGGCGTGCGCAACGTCGTCGAGAAAACGCGCGTCGGGATTACGCAGGAACTCGGCGTCGAAAATACCCGCGCCGATCTCGAGGATCTGGCGGTCCGGCCGAATGCCGGGGCGGACGCCACTGCCGAACCGGAGAATGTACCCGTGCCGGAATCTCGGCCGGAGGTCGCTCTCGAAGGCGCCATTCCGGGACGGCGTTCCAGCGATGTCGTGCTTCAGGGTGAATGGCGTACTCTGATCGCCGGTTTTCGTTTCGATGTGCTGATCCGCCTGCGCGAAGAAGCGGAAACGACCTTCGTCGACCTGCGCGTCGCGTCCCGCTACGGCCAGCACGACCTCGGCATCGGCGCTGCCTTCGCCGACCAGTTCCTGCGCGCTCTCGATGCCGAGCTGCTCGGCATTGCCGGCGACTGATCAGGACAGGACCGGCCCGAACGCCTCAGCCGTGCATGAGGGCGCCGAAATCGTCGGATTTGCGAAGCATTTCCCTCGTGATCGGCGCTGTCGGCTGGTCCGCTGGCTTGAGCCAGCCGCGATAACGTACGATCAACCCGGTCATCGGACTTTCGACCTCCACATGGAAGTTAAATAGGCCGTCGCGATCCTCCTCGAAGGTCCGCCCGCCCGGTGCAAGAAGTGCGGGAAGCGGGAGGCCGAGGAAGGACCAGCCTCGAACCCTCAGGTGCAGGCGGTTTTCTTCGGGCTCCAGGGCGCAGAGGATGCGAAATGGCCCGAAATGCTCGGCGAGCAATCGTTCCTCGCGGCCTTCGGCTGGCCGCTGTGAGCTGCGCAGAACCTTGTCGCCGAAGCGCCGGGTCCACACCTCGCGACCATCGGCGCATGCGAAGCGGATCTCCACTGGGACATCCTCCCCGGCCGCGGGAAAACCGGCGATAGAGGCTGCGAGACGGGCAAATGGCCCCCGGCCGCGTTCGACGACCGCACGTCCCCTGAATGTGGCGTTTCCCTCCGACATCTCGTGCAAGCCGCGGATCGCTGAGGGCAGGCGATCCCAATCCTTGCCGAGAATCTGTCGGTAGAGGCTTTGCCGATGAACCAGACGTTCCGCCGCTTTGCTCTTCATGCGATGAAGCGCCCGCGCTCTTCCGCTGATGGTACCATGCAGGTCTGGCGGCGCCCGGCGATCCGGTAACGGTTTCTCGCAACGAGATCGTAAAGCGGATCGCGAAGGGCGGCAGGCAGGATACGGCAGATGTTTACCAGCGACCACGGCAGGCCAAGACCTGCAAGCGTGCGGATCGATCCGTCGGACTTGAAGCGCGCGATGCCGTTCTCGATCAGGATGTTGCTCTCATAGTTGCGGTCATCAAGGCCGTAATGCCGATAGAGCGCCCGGCCGAGCGGCGACTGCGCCGTCAGGTAGCGATAGCGCCCCTGCCGGTCGTGGCGTAGCATGAAGCGCACCCAGCCCGAGCAGAAAATGCATTCGCCGTCAAAGACGATCACCGGGCGATCGTCGGGAAAGTCCGGCACCGACGCATCGTTGCGGTAGCCATGGGGTTGCTGTCGCATGGTCAGCCGGCACCTCCGGGCGCCAGCCGGTAGTCGCCAAACAGGGAAGGCGGCCCGTCGGTCTCGACACGCCCCTGTTCGACCAGGTCTTCGAGATGCGCCAGTACGGAAAGGGCCGCCGCGCCATGCAGTCGGACGTCGGTCGTGGCGTAGATCACCTTGACCATGTCGGGGATCTTGCTGTCGCCGGCACGCACGCGCTCAAGCACCGCACGTTCGCGCATCCGGCGATGGGCGCGCAGCCCCCTGAGGAACGAGGCCGGTTCGACGACGGGGCCACCGTGCCCGGGCAGATAGAGCCGGTCGTCGCGCCCAAGCAGCTTTTCCAGCGAGGCCATGTAGTCCGCCATGGCGCCATCCGGCGGCGCGACGATCGTCGTCGCCCAGGCCATGACGTGATCGGCGGAAAAGACAGTGCCGGTGCCCTCGAGCGCAAAGGCCATGTGGTTGGCGGTGTGGCCGGGGGTGGCGAGCCCTGTCAGTACCCAGCCGTCGCCTTCGATCCGCCCGCCATCGGCAAGGACGATGTCGGGCGAAAAGTCCATGTCGGAACTTTCGGCGAAGGGGTTGATCTCGCCTTCATGCAAGGGGCGGGCGGCCCGGTGCGGCCCTTCGCCGACGATCGTCGCGCCCGTCGCCGCCTTGAGCCGCTGTGCCAGCGGCGAGTGATCGCGATGGGTATGGCTGACAGCGATGTGGGTCACTTCCCGGCCCGCAAGCGCCGTCATCAGCGCCTGGAAATGCGCTTCGTCGTCCGGGCCGGGGTCGATCACCGCCACCGAGCGTCCGCCGACGATATAGCTGTTGGTGCCGTGGAAGGTGAAGGGGCCGGGATTGTTGACGGTGATGCGCTGCACCCCGTCGGCAACGGTCACGGCCTCGCCATGGGCAGGCTTGAAGTCGAGATCGAAGTCGGGGCCTTGCATGCGTCTTTTCCTGGCCTTCACTTGTATTCGATCTCGATGAAGGACATCGGCTCGCTACCGGCATTGACGACATTGTGCGCCATGCCGGCCTCGCGCCGGTAGGCAGCACCCTTGGCGATATCCACCCGGCGGTTACCGCCTTCTTCTTCCAGCAGGAACTGGCAATCGGTCATCGGCACGACGACATAGCCGAGGCCATGGACATGGTGGCCGGTATCGGCGCCGGGCTCGAAGTCCCATCTCGTAATGCGCACCACCGCGTCGTCGACAAGAATGCTGGGCACGGCAGGCGGGCGGGCGCGAAACTGGCTCATAGAGGTCTCCATTCGCGCCGGAGAATAGGAGGGGACGATGGCGAAGGGAAGGGCGCTTCGGCACCAGATGCCGGCCTTTCGCCGAAGGCGTGAATGATGCGCGTGAACAAAGCCGAACAAAACCGCGCAAACAGCAAACTTAATCATTGTGACGCGGCACGACCTTTGATAATCAGGCGCTCGATTTGGCGAGTTTATATTTCGTCAACTCCGTTGGGGCGTCGCCAAGCGGTAAGGCACCGGTTTTTGGTACCGGCATTCCCAGGTTCGAATCCTGGCGCCCCAGCCATATTTTTCCTTCAGGCAGTGCTCAGCGTTCTTTCGTGTCCCGATTGCCATGTCCGGCATGAGGCCGGTCGCTGTTGGCGCACTGGCCCATGCCGGAAACAAGCATGATCGTTTCAGCGTCGTCAGGCCGCGCTGCGCGGATCGTTCGCCTTCATTGGCGCGCGGCGACAGTCACTCGCTCCGTCCGCTCTGCGCCGCCGAAACAGAAAACCCGCCAATGGATGTTGGCGGGTTTCGAATGTCTGTCGTCTGACGCGCTCGGCAATCAGCTCGCCGGCGTTGCCGGCTTTTCCTGCTTGGCGCCGCCGAGGAATTCCTCGCACCAGCTTGGGCCGTCGGCGCGCTTGTGGTCGCCGAGGAGGCGGATCGAGCGGATGACGTAGTCGGAAGAGACTGTCAGCTGCACCGAGCAGCTCAGATACTCCGTGCGGGCTGAGGCAATCCGTTTGCCGCGCTTGCCGTCCTTGCCGGTTTCATACTGGGCCGGGACCTTGCGGGTCTTGTAGCCGCCCTTCCAGTTGTAGACGGTGGAGCTGCCGCTTTCGACGTCGGAGAGCGGAGGGCCATACTGGGCAAAGAAGGCGCCGGCCGGCTGACCGAGCCAGCGGGATTCGACCGCGTTTCTCGAAATCCCCGTCGTCGTCGTGGTGCAGCCTGCGAGCGCAAGCGCGAGGCCTGCCACCGTCATCATGCGGAAGTTCATGTTTTCGTCCCTTTGGCTCTCGTTCGGAAATAGGCATGGCGCGCAGGCCTCAATCCCCTGAGCTTGCGCGCTTTCCGCTGAGCCTCTAGCGCCAAAAGCCTGCAAAGAAAATCCGCTGTCTGCATTCTATTTCAGGAAAATGCGAAGCGTTGCAGAAAGGCCCTACCTGGCCCCACAGCCTCACGGCAACGTGAACGGTTGGAGCCGATTCACGCCTCTTCGCCCGCCGCCATAAACATGGGAAAGGTTGCGACACAGCGATTCGAACAACTCGTCTTGAAAGCGCTGGAAAGCGCTGGCGCGCAATGCCTTTGGTGCGGCGTTCGCGCTGTCTTCGTGCTGATGCGCGGGCGCGATTTGCTCCGATGCGTCCGGCGAGGGGGCTCTGCTGCTCGGCCTATTCACCGATCAGCTTGCAGCCGATCTTGGTAGCGCTCCCGGCGATCGCCTTCAGCGGGCCGTCGTAGACATCGCAGTCGAGCAGGTTGTCCGGGCCGCTGCGACGGGCGGAGTAGACGTTGATGTTGACGAGGGGCTCGCCGTCCTTGACCCAGTGCAGCCGTGTTTCGATATCGCCCTTGCCGGGAATAGCCACCATGGCCGGTTCGCCGTCACGTTCGGTCCTGTCTTCACCGAGATCGATCATGCCGATCTGATCGGCGTGCTCTTCGGCGCCCGGCGCCGGCTCGCCTGAATAATAGGCCGCAATCACGATCCCTTCCTTGAGCGCCTGGAGCTTGCTCGCGGCGGCTTGTGAAAAGGACAGATCCACTTCGAAGCCCCAAGGGGCCGCAATATCGGCACCTGCCGTGCCGGGCACCAGGCCGGCAACGACGATCGCGGCAAGCGAAACAGAACGGATCGGCGGCATTGACGTACTCCTTGGCGATGGCGGGCAAGCACCTGAAGCCGGCTTATTAGACAAGCAACACAGACAGTCCCCGTCAAGGGGCGTCTCGATCGGCAGCGATCATCGTCCGTTCTGGCCGATATTTGGTTTGCCGGCGGTGTCGAACAGGAGGCGGATCGCTGTTCGCGTCTCGGTTTTCCACTGGTCCTGCTCTTTATTGTCGTGACCGTGAATGTTTTTCGCAATAGGCGCTTGTGCAATCCAAATGCCTGTTCTATAGAGGCGCCGCTGGTCACGGAGTGTAGCGCAGTCTGGTAGCGCACCACGTTCGGGACGTGGGGGTCGCAAGTTCGAATCTTGCCACTCCGACCAGCTAAATCAATCCCTTAATTCCCCATTTTGCCCGGATCGCATTTCGATGCGGGGCAATTGCGTGCCTTTTCAAGGCACGTAAGCCGCTGCCTTGCAAAAGGCTGGCCTTGCACGCGGACAGGCTGCTCAAAATTCTGCGCAGGCCGCTGATCCGCGCTCTCACTCGACATTCTCTCCAGGGCGTGGAGTAGGGCGCGCACTTGTCGATATCGATGCCTGGAACGAACGCGGCTATACCGCCCGGATCACCGACCTCTTGCAGAGCCGCTCATTCGAATTCTTGGATCAGGATGTCTTGAATTTCGCTGCCGATGGCGACTTCGTGCAGCTTGCCGACCAATGGAATGCGCGAAAGGGATGGGACGACTATTCCAATGCCTCCATCGTGCATTTCATGCACGCCAAGCCAAACACGCAAGAATGCCTGCACCCGGAAAAGGCGACCTTCTTGGAGTACCGAAGACATACGCCCTGGCGGAAGACCAGGCTTCAGACAAGGCGCGACAGGCGCATTCGGACACTGATGCTTTCAGTCAGAAAAAAGTGGCAGCGATTCTGGGCCGCTTCCGGGTTCGGCGCGCCCAGCCGCGTCGATTAGGCGAGCCAGTCTGACAAGTGCCGGCAGGACTGCTGCCAGCAATATCTTGGCCAGATCGCTCAGCCCTGCTTTTCCAGAGCCCTGAGGACGGACTGGCCAATTGCCTGCGCCTGCAGCATCGAGGAAAAGTTGCCCTGCGCCGGGTGGGTGACGCCGCGATACTTTACGACAAAGCACCATTTGCCATTCGGGCGCTTTTCGATAGTCACGGCCGTTTCCGGTTTTTTGTCCGCGGTCATCTTCGTCTCCTTGCGATCCTGCGCGTCGTCGCGCCAGACCTGCCTGATATCCGCATGTCGCGGCTGATGTCCAGTTGCGTCTCGTTTGTGTCGGCTGTCTGGTCGTTATCGACACAATTTTGCGACCTTCGGCGGATCTTTTTGGAAACGTGTCGAAGCACCCCGGCCTGACGACAAGCGCGTCATGCGTTCACAGGAATGCACGAGGGACACTCGAACACTTTGATTCCAGAAGGTCTTATCCGACTTCAGTGATTCCATTTGCAAGCGGGATGCTGCTGGACAGCCGTCATCGCGCCAAGGAGCAGAGTTTTGAAGGCAGTCGCATCGACCAGCGTTCAGCATCCGCTGATCAGGAATCCTGTCGCGAATGACCGGAGAGGGCTCGCAAGGGCCCTGTTTGTCGTGCGATCAAAGTCTGGAAGGAGCTGTGGTCAGGCGGACTGTCCCACGACGTTTGGAAACGGTGAAACAGCCCTATCGGTCATCATGATCGACGCGCCAACTTACAAATGCATCGGCATATTTAAACCCTCAAATTTTATGGCCGCTGCTCAAGGTGAAGCAATTGCATGCGGTGTGCTGTTTCGGCACAGGGTGGCGCGGCAGGCCGTTGCGGGCGGTTATCCGAATGATGCCATCTCGCGGATCGGCAGGAGCCCGTGATGAAGCCTGCTTCAGGCGCGGAGGCCCGGAACCGCATGCGCGCCTTGTGATCGCGCCAATTGCTGTTCAATTGGAAACGGCCTGTTCACCCGGAGACGTCTTATCGGAGTGAACAACAAAGGCGATATTGCCTTCAGCAATCGTTCTCTCCGTGAGGCTCAGATGTTGAAGGAACCGATATTCACATTCCGCGAGATCGCCATATGGTCCGCCATTCTCGGTAGCGTGGTCGGGTACCAGCTTTGGCAGCACGCCGATCCCGCACCGCTGACGATGGTGCTTCCGAGCATCGAGCAGCGGTCGTGATTGCCGCATCATTCCTAAATCGAAATCGATTGAGGGACGAAAACATGCGGCAATCTTAAAGAGTTACAGCGCAGGTCGGTATTACTCTTCCGGCATGCCGTTGCGCCGAGCGGCCTGCAGCAACTCGATCTCGCCGGCCGTCGAGCCGAACTGGCCCTGAAGCCTTCGTGTTTCCTCCGCGTCGAGCCGGTACTTCCGCGCGAAGGCCTCGATCGTCACGGCCCGCCCAAGAAAGCCACGGTGCGGCGCGTCTTCCCGTTCATGGTCCAGCATCATGGTTGCCCTCCTTCCCTGTCCATGGAAAGTAGTGCAGCAGTCAATTTCGGAAAGATGCGTTGGCGCCATTCAGCGAGGCGTCGTGCAGATCGGTCGAAAAGAAAAGGGCCCTCGTGGGCCCTTTTCTGGTCGTGGGTGACTGCAGGTCAGCCGTCGATCGTGTCGATGATCTCGCTCGCCTTGCCTGCGCTGACGCGGCGAACTTCAGCATCCTCACGCCGAGCCGCAAACAGTTCGGTTGCCATCAACTGGTCGGCAAGATCGGCCGGCAGCGACAGGATCACGCGTGCGTCTTCCGTGTGGATGCCGCCGAGCGCCGAGCGTTTGGCCGTGATCATGCCGCCGGCCACCGTGTTGTTGGTGTCCGGGTCGATCAGGATGAAGGCGCCAGTCGTCCGGTTCTGCTCGTAAGGGTCGAAGATCGCCTGTTCGTCGAAGGCCAGGTGAACCTTGCCGATGGCGTTCATCGGCAGCTGCTCGGCCGGTTCCCACTTGCCGGTCTTCAGATCCAGCTGGCTTGCTGGCTGCACCTGGACACGTTGGCGGCGGCTGCCGCTTTTCAGCCAGTAGCGCTTGCCCGGCTGGATGCCGTCCGCCTGCAGCGCAACGATCTGGGCGTCGAAGGCAAGGCCCGTCAGCGGCTGGCTGTCGATGGCGACGATCATATCGCCACGCGAGACATCGACCTGGCGGTCGAGCACCAGCGTGATGGCGTCGCCCGCCACCGCCGCATTGCGCACGAGATCGAAGGTGACGATCTTGGTGACGTTGGCGACCATGCCGGAGGGCAGGATGACGACGCTGTCGCCCGGCTTCACCGAGCCGCCGGCAACCGTTCCCTGATAGCCGCGGAAACTCTCGCCTGGACGGGATACACGCTGCACCGGCAGGCGGAAGCCGACCGTCTGGGACGAGCGTGTCGTCGCCAGTTCAAGCACTTCCACCAGCGTGGGGCCGTCATACCAGGGCATGGAGGCGCGACCGTCGTAAACGACGTTCTCGCCCTTCAGCGCCGAAAGCGGAATTGCCGTGACCTGACGCACGCCAAGCGACAGCGCCAGCTCACGAAACTCGTGGCTGATCTGGTCGAACCGGGCACGGTCGTAGTCCGTCAGGTCGATCTTGTTGACGGCCAGGACGAACTGCTTGATGCCCATCAGCGTCGCGATGGTCGCGTGGCGCCGGGTCTGCTCGAGCAGGCCGACACGGGCATCGACCAACAGCACTGCGAGGTCGGCCGTCGAGGCGCCGGTTGCCATGTTGCGGGTGTACTGCTCGTGGCCGGGCGTGTCGGCGACGATGAACGAGCGCCGGTCGGTTGAGAAGTAACGATAGGCGACATCGATGGTGATGCCCTGTTCGCGCTCGGCCTGAAGACCGTCGAGCAGCAGCGCGAAGTCCGGCAGGCCAAGGTCGTTCTGCTTGCCGCTGGAATCACGCCGCAGTGTTGCCGCCTGGTCTTCCTTGACTGCTTTGGTATCCCAGAGCAGCCGGCCGATCAGCGTCGACTTTCCGTCGTCGACCGATCCGCAGGTGATGAGGCGAAGGGGACGACTGTCGCGCGTGGCGCGTGCCGTCTCGGAGGCCGGAAACGCCAGAACCTGGCCGGCTGCGTCTTCCTGAACGGCATTCGCGGTTGCTGGTGCGGTCATCAGAAATATCCTTCGCGTTTTTTCTTTTCCATCGAGCCGGATTGGTCACGGTCGATGGCGCGGCCCTGGCGTTCGGATACGGTCGCGGTTTCAAGTTCGGAGATGATGTCGTCGAGTGATGTCGCTTCGGAGCGGATGGCGCCGGTCAGCGGGAAGCAGCCGAGCGTGCGGAAGCGGATCACTTCTTCGCGCCTGGTTTCATCAGGCAAAAGCTCGAGACGCGAGTCTTCGGCAAGGATCATCATGCCGTCGCGTTCGACGACCGGGCGTTTCTTGGCGAAATAAAGCGGCACGATCGGAATGTCTTCGGCCTGGATGTAGCGCCAGATGTCGACCTCGGTCCAGTTCGACAGCGGGAAGGCGCGCACGCTCTCGCCCTTGCGCACCATGCCGTTGTAGACGTTCCAGAGCTCGGGGCGCTGGTTGCGCGGATCCCAGCGGTGGTCGGGGGTGCGGAACGAGTAGATGCGTTCCTTGGCGCGTGAGGCTTCTTCGTCGCGCCGGGCGCCGCCGAATGCCGCATCGTACTGGCCGGCGTCGAGCGCCTGGCGCAGGGCCTCGGTCTTCATGATGTCGGTATAGAGCGCCGAACCGTGGCTGAACGGCGTGACGTTTTCCGCAGCACCGCGCGGATTGACGTGCTCGATCAGGTCGAGGTCGTAGCGCTTCACGATCTCGTTGCGAAACGCGATCATCTCGGCAAACTTCCAGCCGGTGTTGACGTGCAGCAGCGGGAAGGGAACACGGCCGGGATAGAAGGCCTTGCGCGCCAGATGCAGCAGCACCGAGGAATCCTTGCCGATCGAGTAGAGCATGACAGGGCGATCGAACTCGGCGGCCACTTCACGGAAGATGTGGATCGCTTCGTTTTCCAGCGCCTTCAGATGCGGATCAAGCGGCGGCTTGGTGCTCTGCGGGTTATGCAGTTCCGTTTCCGGATGGGTAAGGGGCATTTCAGTCTCCGGGAGGATCTTGTCTTTTGAGGAGCGCGCCTGCCCTCAGGCGGCGCTGCTCGTGTTCGGGATAGTTGAGGTGGTTGCCTCGGGGACGTGGAGACCGCATTCGCGCTTCTCGTCGTTCTCCCACCACCAGCGGCCGGCCCGTTCGGGCTCGCCCGGCTTGATGGCGCGGGTACAGGGCTCGCACCCGATCGAGGGATAGCCTCGGGCATGCAGCGGGTTCACGGGAACGTCATTCGCGGTAACGTAAGCACGGATGGTGTCGATGTCCCAGTCGGCGAGCGGATTGATCTTGATGAGGCCGCGCTCTGCATCTGCTTCGGCAAAGGGCGTCGTTGCCCGGTTGCCGGACTGGCCGCGGCGAAGTCCTGTCACCCAGTAGCCGGCGCCCTCGAGTGCGCGCGCAAGGGGTTTAAGCTTGCGCACGTCGCAACAGGCATGCCTGGCTTCGACGCTGTCGTAAAAGCCGTTGGCGCCGTACTGCGCGGCATAGGCGTCGACATCGGCGCTCTCCGGGTGAAAACGCTTGATCAGGATACCGTAGGTCTCTTCCGTCTTGTCGATCAGCGCCACGGTTTCGTTGAAAAGGCGGCCCGTCTGCAGCGTTGCGACGTCGATCGAGAGATCGTTTTTGCCGATGACGGCGGTAATCACCTGATCCTCGATGCCGAGCGACGTGGTAAAGACGGCGCGACCTTCAAGCTCGGCGACGAACGCGAGACGTTCCGCGAGGTCCAGGCCTTCAAGCGCTTCGTTCAAAGCTTTTGCGGTGGCATCGAGGGGTGACGTGGTCATGGCTGCGTCCTGTTCCAACTATTCAGGAATATCGCAGCCGCACGTGAGAAGGGACAGAAATAGCGGTTTCTAATGCCGGGCGTTTGGAGCAAATCTGCCTCTCAGATCGAAAACCAGCGAAAAACGCAAGGTAAACTAGTAATTTACTAGACTTTATACTTGCCTTGGCGCCGTTGGCCCGGCCATTACATGAAAAGCGCGGGCCTTTCGGTCCGCGTTCCAATCGGTGGTTGGGTATTCGCGCCGGCTAGAATTCTGCCCAGCCCTTCTCCTGTTGGGCCGCAGGGCTGCGATAGACGGCGGCAAGCCTGCGGTTGAGCGTGCGTGCTGGCGAAGAGGCTGCCTGCTCGACGGAGGGGGATCCGACGAGATGCACCGGATGCGTCTGGCCGTTGCCGGTCTTGAAACGCATCAGGAGATCGTTGAGCGCACCGGCCTCCCGAGCGAGGCTATGGCTTGCAGCCGTTGACTGCTCCACCATCGCCGCATTCTGCTGGGTGCCCTGGTCGATCGAGTTGACCGCCGTGTTGATCTGCTGGATTCCGGCCGACTGTTCGCGGGCGCTTTCGACGATGGCCGTCACGTGGGCGCTGATTTCCTGCACCTCTGCAATGATGCCCTCCAGTGCCGCTCCGGTCTCGCGCACCAGGCTGACGCCGGATTTGACCTGGGCGCCGGAGGTGGCGATCAGCACCTTGATCTCCTTGGCGGCCTGGGCCGAGCGCTGGGCGAGTTCGCGTACTTCCTGGGCGACCACGGCAAAACCCTTGCCGGCCTCGCCGGCGCGAGCAGCCTCGACGCCGGCATTGAGCGCCAGGAGGTTCGTCTGGAAGGCGATGTCGTCGATAACGCCGATGATACTGGAGATCTCTCGCGAAGAGGCCTCGATGCCGCTCATGGCGGTGACGGCGTTGCCGACGATTTCGCCGGATTTTTCCGCCGCTCCGCGGGTTCTGGTGACCAGACTTCCGGCTTCCTCGGCGCGCCGGCTTGCGTCGGCGACTGTCGTTGCGATCTGGTCGAGGGCAGCGGCCGTCTCCTCGACGGAGGCTGCCTGCTGTTCGGTCCGCTTCGATAGGTCACCCGCCGCCGAGCGAATTTCGCTGGCGCCGGCATTGATGCTGCGGGCATTGTCGCCGACGGAGCGCAGGGCATCTTCCAGATTGCCGACCGAACTGTTGAAGTTGGTGCGAAGCGCGTCGAGCCGCTCGGCAAGCGGCGTGCGGATACGATAGGTCAGGTCGCCTTCGGCAAGGCGGTCGAGCCCGAAGGCCAGCGCTTCGACGGCCGCTTGCACTTCCGCAGTTTCCCTGGCCTTTTGTGCCTCGCGCTGTTCGCGCTCGCGCTCCGAAAGCGAGCGGCTTGCCTCCGCGTCCTGTTCCAGTCTTTGGCGTTCAAGCGCATTGTCGCGGAATACGGCGACGGCGCCTGCCATCTGGCCGATTTCATCCCGCCGCCCTTCACCGTAGATCAATGTCTTGAGGTTGCCGGCGGCAAGCTGCCGCATCGCTTCGCGCAGCTTCGAAAGCGGGCGGAAAAGTCCGGAGATGACGAACCACACCGTTGCTGCGAGTGTGGCGAGTGCGAGGCCGGCTATCACCGTTTGCCAAAGCGTCAGGGTGTTCTTTTCGGTGGTCGCTGCCCTGAGTTCGGTGTTTGCCACGGACAGCTGCAACTTGATCAGTTCGCTGATCGGCACGGCGAGGGGATCGACCGCGGGATAGAGCCGGGCATCGACGAAGCGCTCGAGTTCCGCCTTGTCCTGGCGATCGAGGATCTGCATGAGCGCGCGGATCGAAGCGTCGCTTTCCACCCGTGCACTATCGAAGCTCTCCGCGAGCGTCTTTTCCTCCGGCGTCAACCTGGTCGCCTCGTAGGCGCGCCATTGCGTGTCGATCGTGGAAAGGGCTGCCGTGATCGCTTCTTTGCCGGCGCCCCAGCCGAGGGCGCTGCTGCGCACCTTGTGGGTGGTGTCGACGATCTCGACCGCATACATGTCCGACACTGTCTTCAACTGATCGACTGGCACCAGTCGATCGGCAACGATGGATTCTGTGCGCTTGGAAATCGATGTCATCGCATTGAATGCCGTGACGATCATGACCAGCATGGCCACGGCGAGCAGCGACAAACAAATAAGCAGGCGTGCTTTGATTGTCATGGAAACGCTCTTCGGTTGCCCGCAAGGCAAATTCGTCCTCGTCCGATGGCTGCGGACGTACCGCTTGGACATCAGTTGGCGTGCTTGCCTTGGCAAGGGAGATGACGATGGTCCGATGGAGCACGCAAAATCTTTGCAGCCGATTGCCGTCATGGCACATCCGCCAAGCGTTCACTCCGTCTGATATAGACATAACAGGTGGAGATTAAAAATGGCTAAATTTTAAGCTGTTGAATAACACTTATGCAACCATCAGTTCGTGACTTGCGGCGAGGCCGACTGTCGGACTGCAGAACGCTGCCCTTCGCTCAAGATTTGTTGAACGACAGATGCTTTCGCCTCCGGAGCTTCGGGTTCAATCTCCAGGTCTCCAAGGCAAATGAAGGAGTGGCCGATGTTCGTGTTCTTTCCTCGCCGCGTTCTTATCGCAAGCATGGGGGTGATGCTTCTGGTTTCCGGCGCCTACGCCCATCATGGCTGGTCCTGGGCCGAAGCCGACCAGATCGAGCTGTCAGGCACGATCCGCGAAATCTCGATGGCACCGCCGCACCCGACGCTCCAAGTCGAAACCGAAAAGGATGGACTGTGGCGTATCGAATTGGGCAATCCCAGGCAGACGGAGCGCTCTGGCTTTGTCGAGGGTGTTGCCAATGTCGGCGATCAGATCGTCGTTCTCGGCAATCGCTCGCTCGATCCGGCCGAAAAGCGCCTAAAGGCGGTCCGCGTCAGCATCGGCGGCAAGACCTTTGACATCTATCCGGAACGCATCCGGACCGGTGGATGAGCGCGGCCGAGTTGCTTGAAGCGATCGCGGCCTGGCCACTTGCATCGGCGATGCGTCGATCCGCGATCCTCTATCTCGTCGTCAACGCGGGACACATCCTGGCGATCGCGCTTCTGGTCGGTGCGATTGTGCCGCTGGACCTGCGGCTGCTCGGTTTTTTCGGCAACACTTCGCTGGAAGTGCTTGGCCCCTTCCTCTCGCGCGCAGCCGCAGTTGGTCTGGCCCTCGTGGTCGTAACCGGCTTCTGCCTCTTCAGCGTGCGACCGGCGGCCTATGCGGGCAATCCGGCATTCCTCATAAAGCTGGCATTGCTGGCGGTTGGAGCGGTCAATGCCATTCTCCTGCAATCGAGCGACGCTTGGCGGACGGTTGCAGCTGGCGGCCCGATCGCAGGTACTGTGCGGCTGGCCGCCGGAATTTCCCTGCTCGTCTGGCCCGGCGCTTTGCTGGCCGGCCGCTGGATCGGCTTTCTTTGAAACAGGCGATCACTGATTTTTGGCGTGCAAAGCCGCACCGGCAGCGGGCCGGTGGCGGTCGCATGGTCGAGATCGTAGCGGCGATGGCGCGCAGATGGCGCCATCGAACAATCCCTATCTGTCGCTGACGGCCCAGCGCGGATTGACCCACGGCTCCTGGTTGGACCGGGCAAGCGGCTGCTTGCCGAGGATGTGGTCGGCGGCCTTTTCGCCGGTCATGATCGACGGGCTGTTGAGGTTGCCGTAGGTCACGTGCGGGAAGATCGAGCTGTCGGCGACGCGCAAGCCATCGACGCCGATGACACGCGTCGCCGGGTCGACCACGGCCATCGGGTCGTCCTTGGCGCCCATCCGGCAGGTGCCGCTGGGATGATAGGCGCTTTCCAGATGCTCGCGCAGGAAGGCGTCGATTTCGTCGTCCGTCTGCACCTTCTCGCCCGGCTGGATTTCCGGCCCGCGATACTGGTCGAAAGCCTGCTGGCCGAAGATCTCGCGGGTGAGGCGCACACAGTGGCGGAATTTCTCCCAGTCTTCCGGGTGGCTCATATAGTTGAAGCGGATGACCGGGTCGGCCATCGGGTCTGACGACCGAAGCGTGACGTTGCCGCGCGACTTCGACAGGTTGTAGCCGACATGCACCTGGAAACCGTGGCTCTTCGCCGCCGCCTTGCCGTCGTAGCTGATGGCGACCGGCAGGAAATGGTACTGGATGTCGGGTTGCCTGACGCCCGGCGCCGAGCGCAGGAAAGCGCAGGCCTCGAACTGGTTGGAGGCGCCGAGACCGCCCTTCGACAGCAGCCACTGCGCGCCGGCGACACCCTGCCAGAACCAGGGCAGCCAGGAATAGAGCGAGACCGGCTTGGTCGAGACCTGCTGGAAATAGAACTCCATATGGTCTTGCAGATTGGCGCCGACGCCGGGTCGATCGACCTTGACCTCG
Organism: Ensifer sp. GW823-FHT05D09; assembly: GCF_058795755.1. Lineage (NCBI taxonomy): Bacteria > Pseudomonadati > Pseudomonadota > Alphaproteobacteria > Hyphomicrobiales > Rhizobiaceae > Ensifer > Ensifer sp. GW823-FHT05D09. The sequence continues at coordinate 970,326 of NZ_JBXAIA010000001.1, forward strand.
ATGCCCATGTCCTTCAGGTGCTGCGCCGGCCCGATGCCCGAAAGCATCAGGAGTTTCGGCGAGTTGAAGGAGGAGGCCGAGACGATTACCTCGCGGTTCGCCTTTACGATCTCGATCTTGCCGCCGCGCTCGATCTCGACGCCGTTCGCCCGGCCGTTTTCGATCACCACCTTGCGGGCAAAGCAGCGCAGCAGCGAAACGTTCGGCCGCTTCATCGCCGGCCGGAGATAGGCGTTTGCCGCCGACCAGCGGCGGCCCTGCCAGACGGTCTGCTCCATCAGGCCGAAGCCTTCCTGCTTGGAGCCGTTATAGTCGTCGGTCAGTTCGAAGCCGGCCTGCTTGCCGGCCTCGATGAAGGCGTGAAACAGCGGGTTTTTCACCGGCCCGCGCTTGACGTGCAACGGCCCGTCGGTGCCGCGCCAGCCGGCCTCGCCGCCGTGAGAATGCTCCATGCGCTTGAAGTAGGGCAGCACATCCGCATAGGCCCAGCCGCGTGCGCCAAGATCCTCCCAGCGGTTGAAGTCCTCGGCGTGGCCGCGAACGTAGACAAGGCCGTTGATCGAGGAGGAGCCGCCGATGACCTTTCCGCGCGGCGCGGTGATGCGCCGGTTATTAAGGTTCGGCTCGGGCTCGGAATGATAGCCCCAGTTGTAGCGATCCATGCTCATCGGCCAGGCAAGCGCTGCCGGCATCTGGATGAACGGCCCGATATCAGAGCCGCCATATTCGAGCACGAGCACCGAATGCTTGCCGTCCTCCGACAAGCGGTAGGCGAGCGCCGAACCGGCCGAGCCGGAGCCGATGATGATGTAATCTGCCTGCATAGTCGTGCTCTTTCTTCTACCTGGCTGCCAGCGGCATGCCCCTCATCGGTGCGGTGAGGGATGCGCGCCTCATCCGGCTGCCGCCACCTTCTCCCCGCTTGCGGGGAGAAGGTACGTTGCGGTCATGTCCCACACATCCTCTTGGGCGTTCCGTATGCCTGTCCCGGCCGGGCGTGCAGATCGGCCACGTCCCCTCTCCCCGCTGGCGGGGAGAGGGTTAGGGTGAGGGGCAAGCCCCCAATCTCAATACGGCGCCTGCACCGGCCCCATGCCGACGTAAACCGTCTTCAACTCGCTGTAGTGGTTGAGCGCCGCCACGGAATTCTCGCGTCCGAAGCCGGATTGCTTGGAACCGCCGAAGGGGATCTCGACCGGGCAGAGATTGTAGGTGTTGATCCACAGCGTGCCGGCCTCCAGCTGGTCGACCACCCGATGGGCGCGGGTGATGTCGGCGGTAAAGACGCCGGCCGACAGGCCAAATTCGGTGGCATTGGCGCGCGCGACGACCTCGGCCTCGTCGTCGAAGTCGAGCACGCACATCACTGGGCCGAAGATTTCCTCGCGCGCGATTGTCATGTCGTCCGTGACGTCGGCGAAGACGGTCGGCTGGATATAGGTGCCCTCGGCGCTCACCGCGTTCGGGATGCCGCCGCCGGTGACGAGACGCGCGCCTTCTGACTTGCCCTTTTCGATATAGGAGAAGACCTTGTCGCGTTGTGCGCCCGACACCATCGGCCCGAGCTGGGTCGCCTCATCCATCGGGTCACCGATGATGATCGCTTCGGTGCGAGCCTTGAGGCGATCGAGGAACGCGTCCTTGATGCCCTTCTGCACGAAGACGCGGGTGCCGTTCGAGCAGACCTGGCCGGTGGAATAGAAGTTGCCGAGCATGGCGCCGCCGATGGCGCTTTCGAGGTCGGCGTCTTCGAACACGATCAGCGGCGACTTGCCGCCAAGCTCCATCGTCACATGTTTGAGTTCGGCGGCGGCAGCACCCGCCACCTTCTTGCCGGTCGGCACCGAACCGGTCAGCGAAACCTTGGCGACGTCAGGATGGTTGACCAACAGCGGTCCGGTGGTGCGGTCGCCCTGGATGACGTTGTATAGGCCCTTCGGCAGGCCGGCCTCGATCAGGATTTCCGCGATCTTCAGCGCCCCGAGCGGGGTGTTTTCCGACGGCTTGAACACCATGGCGTTGCCGGCGGCAAGCGCCGGCGCGCCCTTCCAGCAGGCGATCTGCTGCGGGTAGTTCCAGGCGCCGATGCCGACGCAGACGCCTAAGGGCACACGCTTGGTGTAGGCGAAGTCGCCGCCGAGGGGGATGTAGTCGCCGTTGAGCGCGGTGGCGATGACGCCGCCGAAGAACTCGAAACTATCGGCGCCCGATGTCGGGTCGGCGACGATCGTTTCCTGGATCGGCTTGCCGGTGTCGAGCGTCTCGAGTTCGGAAAGCTCGCGGTTGCGCTCGCGCATGATCTCGGCGGCGCGCTTGAGGATGCGGCCGCGCGCCGTCGGGCTCATGGCGGCCCATTCCGGCTGGGCGCGCTTGGCAGCGGCAATCGCCTTTTCGACGATCGCGGGCGTTGCCGCGTGCAGCCGGGCGATCACTTCGCCGGTTGCCGGATAGATGCTCTCGATGACGGTGCCGGCGGTGTCCTCGACATATTCGCCGTCGATGAAGTGCGAGGCTTGCGGTTGGGCTTTCATGTCATTCTCCCCGCGGATAGCGTTTGGATTCCTCGAGATTGTCGAGGTTCATATGGTTGCGCATGTAGCGCTCGGATGCCTTTTGCAGCGGCTGGTGGTCCCAGGGGTAATAGGCGCCGTTTCTCAGTGCCTCATAGACCACCCAGCGCCGGGCCTGGCTTTCGCGCACGGCGGCATCGAAGGCCTCCATGTCCCAGTGGGCGGCGCACATGTCCTGGAATGCCTGCAGCGTTGCCGAGTGCACTGGCGTTTCGGGATTGGCGGCGATGTTGTTCAACTCCAGCGGGTCGGCCTCGAGATCGTAGAGCTGATCCGGGTCGAGTGCGCAGTGGATGTATTTCCATTTGCCTTCGCGAATGGCGACCAGCGGTGCGTAGGAGCCTTCCGCCGCATACTCCATCAGCACCGGCTCGGTGCGCTCCTCGCCGTTGATGGCAGGCACCAGGCTGATACCGTCGGTCCAGGGCTTCACCTCGTCCATCGAGATGCCGGCAAGGTCGCAAAGCGTCGGCGTTACGTCGAGGTTTGACGTCGGAGCAAGGTGCAGGCCGGGCGTCACGCCGGGGCCCGCCACCATCAGCGGCACGCGGGCCGAGCCCTCGAAGAAGTTCATCTTGAACCAGAGGCCGCGCTCGCCGAGCATGTCGCCATGATCCGAGCAGAACAGGATCAGCGTGTTGTCGCGCATCCGGGTGCGAGTCAGCGTGTCCAAGAGTTCGCCGACCTTCTCGTCGAGATAGGAAATATTGGCGAAATAGGCGCGCCGCGAGCGGCGGATATTGTCTTCGGTGAGGTCGAAGTTGCCGTAGTCGCAGGAATGCATGATGCGCTTCGAATGCGGGTCCTGCTTTTCCTCCGCCAGCATGCCGACCTCTGGCAGAAGATGCTCGCAACCCTCGTAGAGATCCCAGAATTTCTTGCGTGCGACATAAGGGTCGTGCGGATGGGTGAAGGAGACGGTGAGGCACCACGGGCGGCGGCCTGCATCGTCGTTTTCGCGCGACAGCTGGTAGAGCTTCTGATTGGCGAGGAAGGCGACCTCGTCGTCATATTCCATCTGGTTGGTGATCTCGGCGGTACCGGCGCCGGTGACCGAGCCGAGATTGTGATACCACCAGTCGATGCGCTCACCGGGCTTGCGATAATCCGGCGTCCAGCCGAAATCGGCGGGATAGATGTCGGTCGTCAGCCGCTCCTCGAAACCATGCAACTGATCCGGCCCGACGAAATGCATCTTGCCTGATAGCGCCGTGTAATAGCCGGCGCGGCGCAGGTGATGGGCATAGGTCGGGATCGACGACTGGTATTCTGCGGCGTTGTCATAGACGCGGGTGCGGCTCGGCAGCTGCCCCGCCATGAACGAGGCGCGGGCTGGCGCGCAAAGCGGCGAAGAGGTGTAATTGTTGCGAAAGCGGGCGGAGCGCGCGGCAAGGGTCTTCAGGTTCGGCGCATGCAGGAAATCCGCCGGGCCGTCGGGAAAGAACTTTCCATTCAGCTGGTCGACCATGATGATCAGGATGTTCGGTCTGGCGGTCATGCGGGCCGTCCTTGGCGGTAGAGCTGGTCGAGATGCGAGGTGACATAGTCTTCGGTCAACGCGATCGAGGCTTCGATGCCGATCGGCGCGGAGCGCAGACTCTGGCGGATGTAAAGCCCGTCGATCATCGCAGCTGCGCCTTCCGCAATGCGTTCCGCGTCATCGACGGGGCAAAGGACTTTCAGGTTCGCCACCAGGTTGGAGCGCAGCCGCCGGGCATAGACGACGAGGAAGCGGCGCACGTCCTCCGAACGCTGGGCTTCGGAATAGAAGGCGAGCCATGCAGCAATGGTGTCGGGCGCAAACTGGCTTGCCTGGAACGAGACGCGGATCAGAGCGCTCAGTTTTTCGCGCGGCGCTGTCGCCGCATTCAGCGCCGTCACCGTATCGTCGCGCAGCTGCCTTAGAAGGCTACGCACGGTCTCGATCAGCAATTGCTCCTTGCTGCCGAAATAGTGATGCGCAAGGGCGGGGGAGACGCCAGCACGGCGGGCGATGTCGGACATGGTGACGGCAAGCGTGCCCTGATCGCCGATCACGCGCAGCGCCGCGTCCACCAGCGCCTTTCGGCGCACCGGTTCCATTCCGACCTTGGGCATCTGTCTCTCCCTTGACGATCGTTAGTTTATTTTTGATTGACTCATCAATCAATAAAAAACTTGGACGTTTTTGCTTTCTTTTTGCAGAGAAATCCGGCTCAATCCGATGGTGGCGTTCTGGATAGTCGAAGGACTGGAGGTTGAAATGACCTATGCATTCGATCCGGCTGGCAAGGCGGCGGTTGCCGGCAAATGGGGATGGTTCGTCGCGCTCGGCGTGCTCTTGATCATGTGCGGCGGTCTTGCCTTCGGCAACCTGCTGATGGCGACGGTGGCTTCGGTCTATTACGTCGGACTGATCATGCTGATCGGTGGCCTGTTCAATCTCGCCCACGCCTTCCAGGTCAAGGGCTGGGACAGTGTGCTCTATTGGGTCCTGAGCGGCGCCTGCTACGCCATTGCCGGGCTCTTCGCCTTCATCAATCCGGTGCTGGCCTCGTCGGTCCTCACTGTCCTGATGGCCATAGCGTTGATCGTCGCCGGTTGCTTCCGCATCTGGGTCAGCTTCAAGCTGCGGCCGATCCAGGGTTGGGGATGGGTCGCGCTTGGCGGTCTGGTGACGCTTGTCGCCGGTCTCATCATTGCCGCCGGTTGGCCGGTCAACAGCTTGTGGATCCTCGGCCTGTTCCTGGCGGTGGATCTGGTGATGCAGGGTCTGTCGCTGATTGCCTTCGGGGTCCTGGCGAAGGCCTAGGCTCCCTGCCTGCCGCCGCTCTCAAGAAGCGCTGAAAGCAACGCGAACATGTCGGCGCGCAGATCGGCAAGCTCGCCCGTCGCGAGCGCTTCCAGCCCGATCAGGGCGCCGTAGAGAATTTTCGCGCCGCTTCGGCTTGAGCTGGCCGAAAAGCCGCATCGCGCAAACAGTTCGGCGACATAGGCGAGCCGCCGCTGGTCGACGGCCTTGAGTACAGCCGCAGCGGCACTGTCGTAACGCGCCCATTCGCGGATCGCACCTTCCGTCCGCACGCCACCATAAGCGAGGTTGCGATCATCGGTGGCAGCCTCCACCAGCAGCCTCAGTTGTTCGCGCCCCGACCCGTCGTTCGCTTCGACATCGGCGATGATGGCATCCGTGGCTTGGCCGGCCCAGTGTTCCAGCATCTGCGCCTTGAGATCGGGCACATCCTTGAAATGCCAGTAGAACGAACCTTTGCTGACCTTCAGATCGCGCGCGATCGCCTCTGCCCTGATCGCCTGCACGCCGCCTGAAGACAGCGCACGGAAGGCCGCCTTGATCCAGTCTTCGCCCGAAAGAGGTGTTTTCGTCATCATGTCGCACCCATACGCCACCGTATTGACATGCGCAATGGTCGCGCCTACATACGCTGCCGTATGGTGCGTTTTTGGAGACGAGATCATGAATCGTTGGCTTCTTTCGGCAGCAGCAATTTCCCTTCTGACCACGGGCATTCATGTGCTGGCGGGCGGACCCGATGTGCACGATCCGTTGCTTGCCATCGATATGCCGCCGGTGCTCAAGGTCTATGTGTCGCTGCTTTGGCATGCGACGTCGGCGGTTCTTGCTGTCAACAGCGTCGCATTGCTTTGGGCATCGATCAGCCGCCGATATCGCGAGGCGCTCACCGGTGCCGTCGTCGCGCAATATCTCGGCTATGCCGGCCTCTTCATCGGCTACGGGCTCGCCTATGTCGGGACGCTCTGGCAGACGCCACAGTGGGCCGTGTTCCTGCTGATTTCCGCTCTCGCTCTGGTGGGCTTGCGTTCCGCGCCGTCGGACTTGAGCCGGCTGGCCGCCTGAGTGCGGTGGCCCCAACCTTGCGAGGGAGGATAAGTTGGTCGCACTTGTGTCTGCTTCGGCAATTTGCCTTGTTCTTTCGGTGATATCAGCCCTTCACGCCTATTGGGCATATGGTGGACTCTGGCCGGGCTGCGATGAAGCGTCGCTCGTGAAGAGCGCCCGGCCTGGAGACCATGCCGCCCACGGGATTGACGATGGCGGTCGCACTCCTGATCTTCATTGCCGGCCTTTTGCCGCCGATGTTCGTTTCGGGTGTGCCATCGGGCCTGCCGGCGAACCTGTTGTGGACGGGGATGGTGGTTCTCGCGACAATCTTTCTTGTCCGTGGCAGTCTTGCGCTCCTGCCCATCTTCCGCAGGCGTCATCCGCAGGAGCCGTTCGCGACGCTCGATCGGCATATCTACGGGCCTTTGTGCCTGCTCATCGGTGCCGCCTATGTCATCGTTCTCGCTTCCGCCTGAACCTGTTGCGAGGCATTTTCGGCAATTTCGGAAAACTTGATGAAACCACTGATTTTATTAGAAAGTTCGACAATGACCAGTACTGGCGAAGCTGTCACATAGCTTTCATCAAAGCTTCATATTGAGGAAAGACTTCGTTGACCGTTGGCCGCCATCCTGCGGCCGTCCGATCGTCCGTTCTCAATCTTCTGGAGCCCGGCATGTCCGCCGCCCCCGCCGAAATTCTCTCGCTTCGCCGGTTCGGCGACGACCAGATCGTAACGCTTGCTAAGCTTGTGATCGAAAGCGCCTTCCAGCCGATCGTCGAGGCGGCAACCGGGGCCGTCTTCGGCTACGAGTCGCTGATGCGCGGCTTTCAGAAGCTGGGCTTTGCCTCGCCGCTCGAATTGCTCGACAAGGCGGAGGAGGCCGGCCAGCTGCTGGCGCTGGAGCATATGGTCAACAGCCGTGCCGTGGCCGCCTTTGCAACGTTGCCGGAGTTTTCGACCCGTACGCTGTTCCTGAACTTCGATTCGCGCCTGGTCGGCGGCGAAAACGCCATCGTCGAGCGCCTCGTCAATCATCTGAAGCGCGCCAACATCGCGCCGTCGTCCCTGTGTTTCGAGCTGTCGGAACGTTTCGACAGCGGCAAGATGCCGGATTTTTCGGCGCTGGTGCGCGAACTCCGGCTCGCCGGCTTCAAGCTGGCCATCGATGATTTCGGCGCCGGTTTCAACGGCTTGAAGCTGCTCTGCGATCAACCCGTCGATTACGTGAAGATCGATCGGCATTTCATTTCCGGTATCGACGCCGATGCGCGCAAGCGTCACCTCGTGCGCCACACCGTCAACACCGCACATGTGCTCGGAACCAGAGTGATCGCCGAGGGCGTCGAGACCGAAGCCGAGTTCCAGACCTGCCGCGATCTCGGCTGCGACCTGGTACAGGGCTATTTCATCGCCCGGCCGACGACGCACCTAAGTGAATTGCAGCCGACCTATCCGCATCTGGCCCTGAACGGCGGCGGCCACCGGTCGTCGGCCACGCTCGACAGCATCCTCATCCGCAAGCAGATCGAACAGTTGCCGGCGGTGCGCGAAAGCGATGAGCTCGAATCCGTCTTCGATCTTTTCCGGTTGAATCCACGGCAGGCCTTCTTTCCGGTGCTCAACGCCAATGGCGAGCCACGCGGCATCCTGCACGAGTACCACGTCAAGGAGATGATCTATCATCCCTTCGGCCGCGACCTTCTGAAGAACCGGCTCTACCAGCGCCGCATCTCGCATTTCGCAAGCCCCGCGCCGATCGCCGATCTCGATACGCCGGCCGACGAGATGCTGAAGATCTTTGCCGGCATGGACGGCAGCGACTGCGTAATCCTGACTGAAAACATGCGCTACGCCGGCATCCTGTCGGCATCGTCACTGTTGAAGATCATCAATGAGAAGCAGCTGAAGACGGCGCAGGAGCAAAACCCGCTGACCGGGTTGCCCGGAAACCGCGCCATCCGCGATTACGTTCAGGATGCGATCCTCGATGGTGATCAGCCCCGCTATTTCTGTTACTGCGACTTCGACAATTTCAAGCCTTTCAACGATACCTACGGTTTCCAGAAGGGCGATCTGGCGATCACGCTTTTCGCAGCCCTGCTGCGGCGGCACTTCATCGGCGAGGAAAAATTCCTCGGCCATGTCGGCGGCGACGATTTCTTCGTCGGCATCAGCGGCTGCACCGTCGACGAGTTGCAGGCCGTTCTTCACCGTCTGCAGGACGATTTCGCTTCCGACGTGCGCCAGCTTTACCTGCCGGAGCATCAGGCCGAGGGGCGCATCAGCGGTCATGGCCGCGATGGCACGGCCAAGGATTTTCCGCTGATGCGCTGTTCGATTGCCGTTCTCGGGCTGCCGGAGGGCTTCGTCTTCTCGGATGGCCAGGCCGTCAGCGCCCGCATCGCCGAAATCAAGTCCCGCGCCAAGGCCAGCCCCGGCGGGCTTGTGCTGGAGGCGCTCGGCGTCTGACGCGTGGATTGGCAAACACCTTGTCGTCGGCAGTCAGTGCCGCCGCGCCAATCTAGTCCTGGGTTTTCGGCAGGCGGTGGACGAGGTAGTCGCGCATCTGGGCCAGTGCCATGTCGCGTGTCAGTCCTTCCGATTGCAGCCCGAGCCGCAGCCACAACCCGTCGATCAACGACGTAATGGCAAGCGCCACAGCTTCGCACTCGCCCGCCGGCAGTATGTGCGTCAGCGCCGACAGCAGGTTCGACCGCATCCTTGCATGAATGATCGTCTGAATCCGCGCCAGTTGCGGTTCGCGCGGCACCTCGGCGCAAAGCGACAGCCAGGCATGGCAGACGGAGGGCTGGAAGAAGCGCTCCTCGAAATTGGCCTCGATGATTGCGTCCAGCCGCTCAAGCGGCGTGCGCGCGCGGTTCAGCCGTTCGACCACCGCTTCCTTTAAGGCAGCATTCGCCTCGCGCATGGCATGCTCGAAAAGCTCCTGCTTGTTGGCAAAATAATGCAGTACGATGCCCTTGGAGGCGCCGGCATGTGTCGCCACCTTTTCCAGGGTCGCCCCGGCCATTCCCTCTTTCTGCAAGACCTCGAAGGCCGCCCGCCGCAGCTCGCGGCGCCTGATCTCGCTGATCTTCGTCAATCGCATGCGTCTTCTCCCCAGCGATTCTCACATTGACAAACTTTCCAGGAAGATCAATTGTTGACCCATGGGTCAATTTAAAGTCCGGATGGACAATTGGGGGATCGTGATGCTGCATTGGAAGAGCCTGATTTCTGCCGCTGCTCTGTTGACCGCCACGAGCTCCGCCTTTGCGGGCGATCCGCAGGCATGCAAAAGCGTGCGGTTGGCGGAGCCGGGCTGGAACGATCTGGCCTTTACGACCGGCGTCGGGTTGAGCCTGCTGAAGGCGCTCGGATATGAGCCGGAAAGCAAGCTTCTCGGCATCGACGTCATCTACACGAGCCTGCGCAGCAAGGATCTCGACGTCTTTCTCGGCTACTGGGATCCGGCGATGGTCGCTTACTACAAGCCCTACCGGGAGGACGGTTCGGTCGAGATGGTGCGAACCAATCTCGAGGGGGCAAAATATACCTTTGCCGTTCCCGACTACGTCTGGGAAGCGGGCGTCAAGGATTTCTCGGATCTGAAAACCTTCGCCGAGAAATTCGAAAGGAAGATGTATGGCATCGAGCCGGGCTCCAATCAGTTGATGCTCGACGCGATCAAGGATCCGGATCTTGGTCTGGCAGACTGGGAAGTGGTTGAGTCGAGCGAGCAGGGCATGCTGTCCGAGGTGACGCGCAAGGTACGCGACAAGGCCTTCATCGTGTTCCAGGGTTGGGCGCCACATCCGATGAACACCGTGTTCTCGGTGAAGTACCTGACGGGTGGCGACAAATTCTATGGCCCGAACTTCGGCGCGGCGACGGTGGCGACTCAGGTCCGCAAGGGGTACCTCCAGGAATGCCCGAATGTCGCTCGGTTGCTGAACAACCTCGTTTTCGATGTCGATTTCGAGAACCGCGGCATGGGCTATCTGATGAATGACGGCCTGTCGCCCGACGAGGCAGGGGTCAAGTCGATTAGGCAAGAACCGCAGCGTCTCGAAACATGGCTCGCGGGCGTGACGACCTATGACGGGCAGCCGGGGCTGGCGGCGGTCAAAGCCGCGCTCGGTCTTTGAGCGTGATTGACCAGCAGTCGTGGGTGGCCGCCAAGCGGCGGATGGAACTGCCCGGAGGCAGGCAGTTCGCCTATGTCGATCACGGGCGGGGGCCGGCACTCCTTCTGTTACACGGTTATTCCGATACCAGCCGCAGTTTTTCGCTGATTGCTCCATCCTTGGACGGATATCGCCTGATCATTCCGGACCTTGGCGGGCACGGTGGCTCGATGCCCACGGAAGGGCTGTCGGTTGCCGAACTCGCCCGCGATGTCGATGGTCTGGTCGATCGGCTGGCCGTTCCCGAATATGCGCTTGTCGGCCATTCCATGGGTGCGATGGTTGCTATCGAAATTGCCGCCCGTCGACGGCAGGCGGTCCGCGCAGTCGTCCTGCTCTCGGGGAGCCTCAAGCCGGACTTCGGGCCAAGGACGGATGTCGCCCGAGCGATACGTGCCCTCAAGGACCCGCTTGGCGCCGGCGACGCCTTCTTCGATCGCTGGCATGCCTGCAGCCGGCCGGTCGACACGGCGTTCCTGATGCATCTGCGCCGCGAAGCAGCAGCCATCCCGACAAGCACTTGGCGTACGCTCCTGGATGCGCTCGCGGAGGCGGACCTTACGTCGCGTGCGGCGCAGGTCAGGGCGCCGGTGCTGTGCATCGCGGGAGCACAGGATCCGCTTTTTGACGTCGGCCATCGGCAAGTTCTTGCAGAAACCTTCGCCTCTGTCCGCTCGATCACGCTCGAAGGCCACGGCCACAACCCGCATTGGGAAAACCCGGCCGAGGTCGCGGCGCTGGTCCTTTCGTTTCTCGGCGACGAAGGCGGCTGGCCCGGATCGACATCGGACCTTTCCGCGACGCATGCGCGGCGCTAGGTATGGCGCGTGAAACTTGAAAGGTTACGCCATGCCGATTCCGTCTGAAATGACCTTCGTCGATCTTCCGTCCCCCGGTGGTCCGGAGAATATGCAGCTGAAGACGGGACCGTTGCCGACGCTCAAGCCGGGCGACATTCTTCTGCGGGTAGAGGCCGCGGGCATCAACCGGCCCGATGTGTTGCAGCGCAAAGGCGATTACCCGCCGCCGCCCGGCGCAAGCCCCATTCTCGGGCTGGAGGTCGCCGGTGAAGTGGTGGCGCTCGGCGAAGGCGCACAAGGTTTTTCCATCGGCGACAAGGTTTGCGCGCTCGCCAATGGCGGTGGTTATGCCGAATACGCCGCGGTGCCGGCAACCCAGGCGCTTGCCTGGCCGAAAGGGTATGACGCGGTGAAGGCGGCGGCATTGCCGGAAACCTTCTTCACCGTCTGGGCCAATGTCTTCGATATGGCCGGCCTGAAAGCCGGGGAAACCATCCTCATCCACGGCGGCTCGAGCGGCATCGGCACCACAGCGATCCAGCTGGCAAAAGCCCTGGGCGCAGAGGTCTTCGTCACTGCCGGCAGCACCGAGAAGTGCCGCGCCTGCGAGGCGCTCGGCGCGAAACGGGCGATCAATTATCGCGACGAGGACTTCAAGGCGGTGGTGCTTGAGGAAACCGGCGGCCGGGGCGTCGACGTTATCCTCGATATGGTCGGCGGCCGCTACTTCGATCGCAACATCGCTTCGCTTGCCAAGGACGGCCGCCTCTCGATCATCGCTTTTCTCGGCGGTGCCAAGGTCGAGGCGGCCAACATCGCCCCGATCCTGACGAAGCGGCTGCACGTCATGGGTTCGGCACTCCGCCCACGCACGGAGTTGGAGAAACAGGCGATCCGCGACGGGCTGCTGGCATCTGCCTGGCCGTTGCTGGAAGCGGGAAAGGTGGCGCCCGTCATCCACGCGGTGCTGCCGTTCGAAAAGGTGGTAGATGGACACCGGATGATGGAAGAGGGCGACCATATTGGCAAGATCGTCATGACGATGCGCTGACGTACGACCTTCGTCGACCTTGCAATCCCGCGAAAATCACCTACCTTGGAACTATCGGTAACGAACAGAAAGGAAGGTGATCCAATGTCTAATGAGATTTCGGTCGTCGTGACAGGCATGGGAGAGGTGAACACGTCGAGGCAATCTTCGACCTGATCCCGCCTTCCTTCGGGTCCCAAACCCGGGCCAGCCACTTGGCCAAAACTCATGGAAAGGGTCGCCTCGCGCGGCCCTTTTCCATTTTTTTGCCACCGCGTCCGTGAACGCCCTCAGCCGTTGGCGGCTACCGCGTCACGGATCTGCAGCCAGGCACTCGGTTCGCGGTCGACGAATTCCTCTTGAATGTGCCTAAGCACCTTCCGTTGCCCGGAAAAGGGCACCATTCGAACAGCTTCGTCGCAACCCGGTCTCCACCTCGACCTCGCGCAGTGCTGCCTGCCAGGCGGTTTCGCCAGCCTCGATCGCGCCGGCGATCTGGCACCCTTTGCCCGCCAGGGATCCGTTGCGGCGCAAAAGGAGAACCTGGTGGGGGTCACCCGCTTCGCGCACGATGACGACGCAGACGGCAAAGGTTCTGATCGGAATTTCATGCCTTGGGAGGTCCTTGTCGCAATGGCGGCCGGACCATGCAGTTGCCCATCGTGATCCTCGACTGCGTTCCGGTCTGATATCCCAGGGAACGGGTGCCGTCAGATGCCGAAACGCCCGAGTGCCGGGATCTTGATCCCGGGTCTGGCAATGTCGAGACCGGCGACGAGGCCGAAGAAATGCAGCTCCAAGCCGCTGCGCATGCCCGCCGAAATACCCGCAAGGCCATAGAGCGTTGCATGCAGGTCGCGCCCATCGGCGTCGATCTGGAACAGTTTTCCCTCCGGCAGGTAATCTCGACCGACAGCATCCGGCGGCAGCACCGCATTGAGCTCCGGTACCGAACGCAGCACATGGGCAACGAAGGTGTTGGAATTCGGCCCCGGCCAGATCCGGTAGCCGCCGGCCGATGAATAGGGGTAGGCAGCGATCGCCACTTCGATCTTCGGGATCAGCCTGTCCGCCTCAGCGCCGGTCGCGGTCGCGACCAGGCGTGGCTCGTTCGAGTACCAGCGGGCATCCGCCCGATAGGCGTTCCTGCGGATCGGCTTGCCCCATCCGACCTTGTCGTAGCGGTTATAGGCCGCAGCACCCCGTTCCTTGGTGACGATCCAGGCGTGGCTGGCGACGGCTCCTTTGAGACCGCCCGTGGTGGCGGAGAAGATATAGACTGCCGCATCCGGGCTTTGTGCGGGCGTCGGCAGGATGCCTGCCGACGACCAGTCGGCGTCCCGCCAGCTCTGCGGGCGCTCCTTCATGTACCACCATCCGGCCGAGGCGAGCGCCGGCAAGAGATAGATCACCAGAAAGGCGGCAACGAGCCTGCGGACGAATTTCATGAAAGCCCCGGTTTCCTGTTGTTCGATTCCTGCTAAATGCATGCACCAATCTAGGAAATTTGAGGGCAAGGCATGTCGAATCCCGTTCTCGTCGAAGTCACCCGCGGCAATCTGGTCGAAAGCCGCCACCGCGGTCTGGTCATTGCTGTCGACGGTGATGGCCGGACGATCTTTTCGCTGGGGGATACCGACGCCGGCGTGTTCCCGCGGTCAGCCTGCAAGGCGATGCAGGCGCTGCCACTGATGGAAAGCGGCGCGGCCGATGCCTACGGCTTCGGCAACAAGGAACTGGCGCTTGCCTGCTCCTCCCATTCGGGCGAGCCGGAGCATGTGGCGTTGGCCGCAAAAATGCTGGCTGCCGCCGGCCGCGACGTCTCGGCGCTCGAATGCGGCGCTCACTGGTCGTCCGACCAGAAGACGCTGATCGGCCAGGCGCGCTCGATGGAGGCGCCGAGTGCGCTTCACAACAATTGCTCCGGCAAACATTCCGGCTTCGTCTGCGCCTGCTGCCATTCCGGCACCGAGGTGAAGGGCTATGTCGGCTATGATCACCCGCTCCAGCAGGAAATCCGCGGCGCCATGGAAAGCCTTACAGGCGCCATCCTCGGCCGCGACAATTGCGGCGTCGACGGCTGCTCGATCCCGACCTATGCAGTGCCGCTGAAGGGCCTTGCACATGGTTTTGCCAAGATGGCGACCGGCGTCGGCCTTGCGCCCGAGCGCGCCCGCGCATCGAAGCGGCTGATCGAGGCCTGCATGGCCGAGCCCTTCTACGTCGCCGGCACCAAGCGTGGCTGTACGCGGCTGATGGAAACGGCGCCTGGCCGGATCTTTGCCAAGACCGGTGCCGAAGGCGTGTTCTGCGCCGCAATTCCGGAGAAGGGCATTGCCATCGCCGTCAAATGCGAGGACGGCGCCACCCGCGCTGCCGAGGCGATGGTCACAGCGACGCTTGCCCGCTTCTTCCAGGACGAGCCAGAAGTACAGTCCGCGCTGATGGCGCAGGCCAACCACACTATGAAGAACTGGAACGGTATCGCGGTCGGCGACGTCAGGGTGACGGACGCCTTCGCCGCCTGAGATTCACAGGCTTGGAAGCGCGCGGGCAAGGAAACGGCCCGCGCGTTCTTGCACACGTCGCGCAGCCAATCGTGCTCCGCCCTCAGGCGGGCAGCAGCGTCACGCCCTTGTCGCGATAGGGCTTGAGGGCATCCTCATTCATGCCTTCCGGCACGATCAGCCCGGCAATGTCTTCCACATTGGCGACGTGATGAGGTGAAGCCGCGCCGAATTTTTCGGCGGTGGCCACGACGAAGGTCTCCGCCGCCTGTGCGAGGATCGCGCGCTTGACCGCTGCCTCTTCATAGTCGCCGGTCGAGAACCCGTGCACCGGATGGATCGCGGTGACGCCCAGGAAGAACATGTCGACGCGGATAGCGGCAATCGTTGCGACCGCGGCTGCACCTGTCGCCACCATTGAGTGTTTGTAGAGCCTGCCGCCGATCAGGATCACCTCCGCCTCGTGCCGTTCGAGTTCGGCCGCGATCGTCGGGCTGTGGGTGACGATCGTCAGCCGCATTTCACGCGGAAGCGCCCGAGCGATTTCGGCGTTGCTGGTGCCGCCGTCGAGAAAGATCGTTTGTCCCGGTGTGACAAGCCCAGCCGCCCTGCGCCCGAGCCGGCGCTTGACGTCGCCGGCAATCTCCTGTCGCGCGGCAAAATCCGGCAGGGCAGGGACGAGCGGCAACGCGCCGCCATGCACCCGCTGCAGCAGCCCTTCGGCCGCCATCTCCCGCAGGTCGCGGCGGATTGTATCTTCGGAAAGCTGCAGCTCGTCTGCCAGGCGCTTGGCGACGATCTCCCCGTCGCGGTTCAGCCGCGCCGAAATCAGCGCTCGTCTCTGTGTCGTCAGCATTCATTTCGCTCCTTGACTCTTCACGATATTGCACGAATTATCACAAATATTCCAGAATTATCTGGATATATCGTGCAAAAATGAGGAAGAAATCATGTTGATCCTGATTGCAGGTCCCTATCGCTCGGGCACCGGTGATGACCCGGCCAAGATGGCGGAGAATTTGAAGCGATTGGAGGAGCCGTCCCATGCCCTGTTCAGGGCCGGCCATGTGCCGATGATCGGCGAATGGGTGGCGCTGCCGGTCTGGCATGCGGCGGGTGGTGCCAGGATCGGCGACGACCTTTACGAAGAGATCTTCCATCCCGTCGCAGGACGGCTGCTGGCGCTCTGCGATGCCGTGCTGCGCCTTCCGGGCGACAGCAAGGGCGCGGACAACGATGTGCGCATTGCCCGCGAGCGCGGCATTCCGGTTTACTACAGCCTGCAGGACGTGCCTGGCTGCAGCGAGGCCCGGGTAGCCTGAGTGAAGACGGCCCCGGTGGACATGTTCCACCGGGGCCTCAATTGCCTGGACGCAAGTCGCAAGCGCGCCTCTCAACGGCTTGGCCGCGCACGTTCCGCTCTGCGGAAAGACGTGACTATTCGTGCACGTGCGGCTCGGCGACGAAGGTCAGTGTTGCCGTCAATCCCTTCTTGTCGGCGGCGGTGTCGCCGTCGAGCGGAATGGCGTGGCTGACGGCGAGAATGTTGACGCCGGCATTGCGCAGGGTCACGTCGGCTTCGCCCTTCGCGTCCGTTTTTTCGGAAACAAGCTCCGGCAGTCCGGCATAATCGATGGTGATTTCCTTGCCTTCGAGCGGCTTGCCGTCAAGCAGCAAGCGGACGCGAAATTTTTCGCCCGGCTTCAGGCCGATCGGATTGTCGAGCGGCACGATCTGCAGCGGCTGAGCCGGGAAGGCCGGCATGTCGCCATGCACATGCACGAGCGCGATGCTGTATTTCACCGAGTGGCTGGCCTGCTTGGCGCCAGGAACTTCGCTTTTCGGCTTGTTGACCCATTTGCCGTCGGCACCCTCGCTCCAGTAGCCGTTGTCGAACTCAAGCGCGAGCAGGGCCGGTTCGCCGTCGAGCTTCAGCAAGGCATGGCTGCCGGCCGGCAAGATCGTGACAGGCAGGGCCTTGCCGTCCTCGCCGAGCGCGGAAACGGACTTCACTTTTGCCGGATCATAGGCTTCGTCGGCGGGCCCGTGGCCGTAGATCACGGCAAGATCGCCCCAGCGCTCGCCGATCCAGGCGCCATGTGCAAATGCCGGCGTGGCGGCGGTGGCCATCAGGCCGGCGGCAAGCAGGGAGGAAATGAAGGTCTTCATGAGCAACTCCGAAAATATGTTATAACGTAACAATAACGTTCTATTGAAGTTGGATTTGGCTTGTCAACCGTGGCGACTTCATTTCTTCTGCGGCACGAAAGACGGCGTGATGGTCGCACCGAATGGCAAGGAGAGTAACGTGCTGAAATTGTTCTACACCCCGGGAACCTGTTCGCTGGCCTCGCACATAGCGCTCGAAGAGACCGGCATCGACTACAGCGCCGTTCCGGTCGATTTTTCCAAGGCGGAACAGACCAAGCCCGACTATCTCGCGGTCAACCCGAAGGGACGGGTCCCGGCACTGGTTACCGATCGCGGCACGATTACCGAGACCCCGGCGATCTTGACCTACATTGCCCAGAGCGTTCCGCAGGCGAAGCTCGCACCGCTTGACGATGCCTTCGAATTTGCGCGGATCCAGTCCTTCCTCAGCTACCTCTGCTCGACCGTGCATGTCGCCCATGCCCACGGCCGCCGCGGTGCGCGCTGGGCGGATGACCCGACGGCGCACGAGGCGATGAGAGCCAAGGTTGCCTCAAACATGACGGATTGCTTCCAGCTGATAGAGACCACCATGCTCGCCGGCCCCTTCGTCGCCGGCGAAACCTACTCGATCGCCGACCCCTATCTCTTCACCATTGCCGGCTGGCTCGAGCCGGATGGCGTCGACCCGACGCGGTTTCCGAAAGTTCTCGATCACCGCAATCGCATGACACAGCGGCCAGCGGTCGCCCGGGTTCTCGCGGTTCTGAAAGACTAGGTTCGGGGCGAGCGTCCAGCAAGTCTCTCGGGCAGGTCGAGCGGGGGTTCGTCCGCCCAGGCGATGAACTCTTCATAGCTGATCTTGTCGTCGATAATGGCGCGGACGAACAGCCGGCAATAGGCTGCGGGAATCTCTGGCAGCCGCACATCAAAGTGGGTCCCCAGCTTTGCCAGATCGACATTGGCTATCCGGCCCTCGGCAATGCGCTTTTCCATCCCGAGCCTGCACCCGGTTGCTGCACGGGAAAAGGCATGACGTTCTTCGCGAAGAGCACGTTTCCTCTCCTGCCATTCCTCGACCGTGAGGTTATCAGCGTTGGAGGCACGGCCGAATTCGGCCACCCTGAAATTCATCACGAGCATGAGAACAACGACGAGGCCAAGGCTGGCGATGAGTCCGTTCAATGCCTTGCCGACCCGCATTTGAAACCTTCGCGCCCAGAAACCCTGCATGCCAAGTAGGGAGTAAAGCCGTAAGCTGCAAGATTAAATCTTGGCTATCCCTGCGTGCTTCGTACGCTTGTCGACGCTCGTCCCGGGAGGTCCCCCGACTACATCAACATGTAATCCTTCGGTTTCGGCAGTTCGGGCAGATCGGTTTCACCCAGCGCTTCGCGCAGATTGATCTCGATCGTGTCGGCAAGCGCCACGATCGGCAGGTCGTTCGGCAGTGTACCGAACGGCTCCTCCAGTTCGTCGCCAAGCGCGTCGAGGCCAAAGAAGGTGTAGGCGACGAGCGCGGTGACGAACGGCGTCGCCCATCCGAGTGCGTCGGCAAAGCCGAAGGGCAGCAGGAAGCAGAAGAGATAGGCGGTGCGGTGCAGAAGCAGCGTGTAGCCGAAGGGAACCGGCGTGTTGCGAATGCGTTCGCAGGCGGCAAGCACCGCCGACATGCGCCCGACCGTGCTGTCCAGCATCATCAGCTGAATATCACTGATCCTGTCAGTGGCGCGCAGCTCCGCTAGAATAGCGCCGATTTCGCGCAGCAGCAGGTCGGGGGCGTTCCGGCTGGCCTTGTAGGCCGGCAGCAGATCTGCCGGCAGCCTTTTCAGCGGCTTGTCGGGGTGACTGCCCGGACGCAGGTGGCAGACCAGCGTCTGTGCAAAGGCGATCGCCAGATTGAGCAGGCGTGTGCGGGCGTTGTTTTCGCCGACTGTTCCATCTGCACCGAGGACCAGCGTCTGGCGGGCAAGATCGCGGGAGACGAAAATCAGCTGCCCCCAATCCTTGCGGGCCTCCCACCAGCGGTCGTAGCAAGCATTGTTGCGAAAGCCGAGAAACACCGAAAGGGCGATACCGAGCAGCGCGAACGGTCCGCTGTTGACGCTCGGCACCATGGCCGGAAAGGCCTGGTGCGACCAGACGACGCCGGCAGAGAGCGCAAAGACGAACAGGACCTGCGGGAAGATCCGCTGGATGACCGAACCGCGCAGGATGAAGAAGAGCTTGAGAAGGCTTGGGCGGTCGCGAACGATCATTGTCGGGCACCTGTGCGGCAAGGATTGAGCATCGGTATAGCCGGCACGCAAAAATTGGAAGAGAGCGCGATGTCGCTCTGTGCTCGGAACGGCTCCTTGCCGAAGCTGCACGACTTGAACGAGTGGTTTGTCTGCTGCGGACTTCATCGGCCTCTGTGCTGTCGCGTCGGCCTCCTGAAAAACGTTGAAGCGCCGTGTCGGCAGTCGACCACTCCACCCGTCCTTGATGAGAGGAACGAAGAGGAGGCCGAAATGCGCAAGGTTGTTGCCGGCATGCAAATGACCATCGATGGCATGATCGATGGTCCCGATGGTTATGCAGACTGGGTGGATTCCTGGTCGGATACGTTTGATCTGTTGCCCGAAATCGATGCCTGCGTGCTCGGAAGCGGCATGTACGAGGGCTACGAGCACTATTGGAGCGCGATCAAGGCAGACCCGCACAGCCCGCTCGAACTGAGCGGCAACCTCCCAACTTCGGAGGAGATCGAATATGCCGATTTTGCCCTGAACACGCCGCACTATGTGCTGTCCAATACGCTCGACGGCGTGCGTTGGGCGAACACGACGGTGCTGCGCGACGCGGGCGAGATCGATGTCTTGCGGCGCAAGCCCGGCAAGACGATCTATATCGTCGGTGGCGCACGGACGGTGTCCGGCCTGCTCGACCGGGGCACGATCGATGAATTGCGCCTGACGATCCATCCGTTGGTCGTGGGGGAGGGCAAGGCACTGTTTGCAACGGTCGCGCAGCGGCATCGTCTGCAGCTCAACGAAGCGAAGTCGCGTTCCGACGGAACGGTCAGCCTCGTCTACAGCGTCGGCAAGTGACCGTTCGCGCCGGTCGTCTCGACGGGGCAAGTGTTTCTGCGATGTAGCGTGGGCGTCATTTCTCGATTAACAGCGGGGCTGATCTGCAGTGTCTGATGCGATGAGGTGTCGATTTGCCCCCGCCTATCAAGGTCGAGTTGTTGCCGCATGATCCGCGATGGGTGGAGAGCACGGCTCTGGAAGGTGATCTCTTTGCGGCGATCATCGGCTCGTGTCTGGTGGCCATGCATCACATTGGCTCTACGGCCATTCCGACGATCCGCGCAAAACCGGTCCTCGACCTGGTTCCTGTTGTCACCGATCTGCAGGCGCTCGACGACGGCCGCCGTGAAATCGAGGCGCATGGCTACGAATGGTGGGGCGAGCTTGGGCTGCCCGGTCGCCGCTATTGCACCAAGAGCGACCCGGCGACTGGACGACGGCTCGTTCAACTGCATTGCTATGAAGACGGTTCGCCGGAGATCGAGCGCCATCTCGCCTTCCGTGACTATCTGCGCAGTCATCCGCAGATCGCTGCCGCCTATGATCGCGAGAAGGCCCGGTGCCGGGATCTTCACCCCGAGGATTCCCACGCCTATAGCGATTGCAAGGACGCCTGGATCAAGTCGATCGAGGCACAAGCCTTGGCGTGGCGCCGCGCTTGAGGGGCAAGGCGGTTGGTGCTGCCCGTCGCAAGCCTGAGCTATGCGGAAAAGTCGGCTGACAGTTTGCGCGGTGCTTTTTCCCGCCAGGCGGCGATCAGCCTCTGGGTCAGGCTGGCGTCGTCAATCGCTTGAAGGTGCACCAGCATCGCCGGCCATCCCTTGTAGTGATCGGTTTCGAAGAAGAGGGCCGGATCGAGTTCGAGCAGCATTTCCTTTTCCTCGAGCGCGCACATCACCACGAGGGTTTCGGCATCCTTCATGCGCACGAAACTCTTGCCCTTCACCAGCAGAGCCGGGGTGCCATAGGAGGTCCCGAGCGAAACCTCCGGGAGGCCGGTGCTTTCGGCGAGCTTCACCACGCGGGCAAACGGTCCGTCGAGGTCAGCGACTGGCATGCCGTCGTGCGCGGCGGGTCGGTGGCTCATCGACCACCTGTCGGCGCGCAATCGCAGTTGCACTCCGCCGCCGTCGGCCACGGCCACCCGGGAAAAGGCAGGTCGCCGAGTTCGCGCCCGTCCATGCGTTCGAGATCGGGATGCCGCAACGGATCGCGCGCCCAGGAGAGCAAGGCGTCCTGGCGGGTATCGGTCAAAAATCGAGTCGGTTTCAACAAGGAGAAAATCTTCAGCATGGCGGACCATCCTTTCGATGTTTCCGAGCATCCGCCTGTTTTGCCAAAGTTTCAATTGAGATTGCCGAGAGGACGATTTAGAAAAACTATATGAAGGAACTGAATGCCATTCATCTGAACGGCTTGCGCGCGGTCGAAGCGGCCGGTCGGCTTGGCTCGCTGGCGGCTGCCGCCGAGGAATTGGCGGTGACCCCGGGGGCCGTCAGCCAGCAGATCGCCAAGACCGAGGCGCAACTCGGGCGCATCCTGTTCGAGCGCACGCCGCGTGGGCTGGTCCCCACGGATTTCGGTCGGTTGTTGCTGGCGCGGCTGAGCAGTGCTTTCAGCGAGCTCGCCGAGGCTGTTGCCCTGGCACGACGGCGGGATGAATCGGTGTTGACGATTTCCGTTGCTCCAGTCTTCGCCGCCCGCTGGCTGGTCTACCGGCTCAACCGTTTCGCCGAGCGCCATCCTGATATCAGGCTGCGCATCGACGCGACCACGAGGCTGGTCAATCTCGATACGTCCGATGTCGATGTCGGCATACGCGTCGGTGAGGGGCGCTGGCCCGGGGTCAAATCGGAGTTGTTGCTGGAGCAGGAAGTCTTCCCGGTTTGCTCGCCGGCGATGGCGGAGAACCTGCGCGAGCCTGCAGATATTCTAAAGATCCCGGCCGTCATCGACGGCCATTCGATGTTCTCCTGGGAGGTCTGGCTGCGCGAGGTCGGGCTTTCCGGTGCCGAACTGGGGGTGCGTCATACCTTCAACGAGGCTTCGCTGGTCCTCGATGCGGCGATCGCCGGGCAGGGCGTCATGCTCGCCTGGCAGACGCTTGCCGGTTTCGCCGTGACCGAAGGCAGCCTCGTCGTTCCCTTCGGCATCCGCGCCAGAACCGGTTACGGCCACTATTTCGTCAGCTCGCCTTCGAGGCGCGAGAGCAAGGCCACGACCGCCTTCAAGCGTTGGGTTCGCGACGAGGTCGAAGAGGGCATGCGACTGCTCGACCTCAAGGCGCCACGTAGCCGTTTCAAGCCCGCGACGCCGAGAGATTAGTGTCGCTTCAAGGGCGTGATGGTCGATGCCGTAAGCCTACGCGGCTTCCGTCGACCGAACCTCCATCATCGCCTTGAAGGCCGGGCGCGACTGGCAGCGCGCAAGCCACGTCGTGACCTTCGGGTGACGGTCGAACAGGTCCGCCTGGCTCATGGCGTAGCGGAAGACCTCCGCCACGTTGAGGTCGGCAACGGTGAAGCGGTCTCCGACGATATGGTCGCGACCTTCGAGATGGTTTTCGAGAAAGGCGAAGGCCTTGCCCAATGCGGCAACAGCCGTCGTGACCTTGGCCTTGCCTTCATCGGTCTTTTCGGTGCCGGCGTCGTAGGTCAAAATGATGCGCACGGCGTGCGGCTCGACTTCGGTCGCCGCCCACATCGTCCAGTTGCCCATCAGACCTTCTTCTCTGATGTCGGCTGGTGCAAGCGGTCCGCCATACTTGCGGGCGAGATAGAGATTGTTGGCAAGGGATTCCGTCAGAACAAGGCCATCGTCTTCGATCGCCGGGATCAGGCCCATCGGGTTGACGGCAAGGAAGCTTGCCGATTTGGTGTTGATGGGCGCGTCGTCCGCCAGCGGATCGGCCAGCCGATAGGACTGCTTCACGGGAACAGACTTGAAGGGAATGCCCAGCTCTCCCGCCATCCAGTAATTGCGCGATGCGCGCGAGCGATAGACGCCATAGATCGTCAGCATGTCCGGTTTCCTCCTCCGTTTTTCCTCCTCCGTCTTAGGCAAACACGGGCCGCACAAGAAGCCGCAGGCGTTGATATCCGCCATGAAATCTTTTGATGAAACGATCGGTGCGGCGCCTTGGCCGCTTGTCTTTCAAGCCTTCGCGCTCTAGCAATCCCAACAACGATCGGGGGCTTGATTGACGCGACAGCGGCGAGAATGGGTAAAGATGGATCTGCCAGCACGCATCCTGTGCGCGCTGATCCTCGTCTTTTCTGTCCTGGCCCAGCCGCCGGCGGGCGCTGCCATGCCGGTCATGCCGGAGATGGCAGCCTATGTGCTGCCGGACGGATCGTTTGCCGACCTCTGCCTGACCGGTCATGCTGCGCAAGATGGCAAGGGCCGCACCAGCAGCCATGCGTGCCAATCCTGCTGCCTTGCCGCCCCCGTGGCCCTGCCGACGCCACAGGCATTTCAGGGCAGGTTCTCTTCCGAAATCTTTGTGCGCTCCTCGCTGGCGGCCGAGCTTCTGCTCGCCCGACCGGTGCTTTTGGCTGGCCTCGGACCGCGCGCGCCTCCACAATTCCTCGCCTGATCTGCGCCTGAAGGGGTGAGCGGAAGGCAGCGACACCGACGCCGAGAGCATCTCGGTGGGCCTGGTCGCTTCCGGAGCCGGCTCAGCCACTACATCCACACTTCAAGCAAGGGGCAAGTCGCTGGCTCTTCATGCCGGCCCTTACCCGGGGGAGACACCCATGACGACCGCATCTCTTTCCGGCTCCGCGCGACTGCCTGATGTCGCCGAGCGCGGCATTTCGCTCTATCGCGCCATCTGGCGCTGGCACTTCTTCGCCGGCCTTCTGGTCATTCCGTTCATGATCAGCCTTGCCGTCACCGGCGGGCTCTACCTCTTCAACGACGAGATCGACGACACGCTGTTTGCCTACCGCAATATCGTGCCGGTGGGGGAGGCGCCGCTTCAGCCCTCGGTGATCGTTGCCAACGCCGTCGAGGCGGTGCCGGGCAGCGCGGCGATTGCCTATCGCACGCCTGGTGGCGCCGACCGGTCTGCACGCGTGACCGTGGGCGTTGGCGCCGGCAGGATGATGGTCTACGTCGATCCATATACCGCCGACATTCTTGACATGGTCGCCCCGAGCGACGAGTTCAACCGGGTGGTCGAGGACCTGCACAGCCTGGATTTTTTCGGCAAGCGCGTCGAAATCATCATTGAAATCGTCGCCGGCTTTGCGATCCTGCTCGTCTTTACAGGCGTCTATCTCTGGTGGCCGCGGCAGCAGACCGGTGGCGTGATCACCGTTCGCGGCACGCCGGCGCGACGCGTGTTCTGGCGCGACCTGCATGCGGTCACCGGCATCGCCTCGGCGCTTTTGATCGTCTTTCTCGCCTTCTCCGGCCTTCTCTGGTCCGGTTATTGGGGCTCGACGGTTAATGGCAAGCTGACGGCGGCCGGCCTCGGCTACCCCGCCCAACTCTGGGACGACGTTCCGACCTCCACGAAGGTATCGACCGACGTGCTCGCCAAGGCCGGCTGGCTGGTGGAAAACGCGCCTGTGCCCCTGTCGACCACGGATGGCGCTTCGGTCCCTTCCATCGGGATCGACAGGGCCGTGGCGATTGCCGACAAGGCCGGCATGCTGCCGGGTTATGAACTGGCCATTCCCGGCGACGAGACCGGCGTTTATACCGCAGCCATCTTTCCGGCCGACCTTTCGCGCGAACGCACGATCCATATCGATCAGTACTCCGGCAAGCCGCTGGTCGATATCGCCTTTGGCCAGTACCCGCCGCTCGGCAAGGCGATCGAGTGGGGCATCAACGTCCACAAGGGACAGGAATGGGGGCTGTTCAACCAGCTGCTGATGCTCACGACCTGCCTTGCGATCATATTCGTATCGGTTTCGGCGGTCGTCATGTGGTGGAAGCGACGCCCGGCCGGGCGCATCGGCGTGCCGCCGATGCCGCCGCGCCGTAGCATCTACGCGGGATTGTGGCTGATGGCGCTGCTGTTCGGGCTCGCTTTTCCGCTGACCGGTATCGCGATCGTCGTGATGATCGTTGTGGACCAGGCGCTGATGCTGTTTGCGCCAATGCGCAGGGTCCTGTCCTGATTTGGCGTGGGGCGGCTCGCGCCGCCCCATCTTTCCGGCTATGCTAGTGCCAGATGCAACCTCCACACGTTTTTTCTGATGTTATTTAGGGAAGGCTAACCTTTGGCCGCCTATCGTGGGTTGGGGAAGACGGACGATCTCGACACTGCTTCCGGAGGCCTTGCTTGGCGAAGAACACCTCCCGCAATCCGCGTTACGCTGCCCTCAATGCGGGCGGCAACGAGAATACGCGTCGCCTGATCGACGCGAGCACGCGTCTGGCCGAAGAAATGAGCCGGATCTTTCCCGCCGACCCCGATATTGCCGACCGGCACTATTGGCTGGAAACCATCATCAACCATGTGCCGGATTACATCTACGCCAAGGATACCGACGGCCGTTTCCTCATTGCCAACCAGGTGACTGTCGCCGACAACGGCTTGGAATCGCTTCGCGATATCATCGGCAAGACCGATTTCGATCTGCATCCGCAGCATTTGGCCATGGCCATCGCCGAGGTGGAACGCCGGGTGATCGAAACGGGCGAGCCAATCTTTGGGATTGAAGAGCGTGCGATGGTCACCAAGGGCCGCGATCGCTGGCTGATGACCTCCAAGGTGCCGTTGCGCAACAAGAGCGGCAAGATCGTCGGCATCGTCGGCGTATCGCGCGACATCTCCGACCGAAAGGCGGCGGAACGCTTGCTCGAAGGGCAGGCGCACCTGCTGGAGATGATCGCCAATGGCCGGCCGCTCGACGAATTTTTCCGTGAACTGATCTTGCTGATCGAGGCGCTTATCCCTCGCATTCGCGGTTCGATCCTGATGCTGTCGCCTGATGGTCACCGTCTGCTTCACGGTGCGGCCCCGAATCTCGACGAAACCTATTGCGGCATGATTCACGGCGTGGAAATCGGCCCAAAGGCGGGTTCCTGTGGCACCGCCGCTTGGCGCGGCGAACAGGTGATCGTCGCCGATATCTTCGAAGATCCCCTGTGGGAGGATTATCGCGAGATCGTCCGACCCTACGAATTCCGGGCCTGCTGGTCGACGCCGATCCATTCTCGCGAGCGAAAGGTGCTCGGCACCTTTGCGCTATACTCCGAGGCCGTGTGCGTTCCAGACGAGCAGCAGAAGGAGCTGATCGCCATGGCCGCCCACCTGGCGGGCATTGCGATCGAGCGCAAGCAGGCTGAAGACCGCATCAGCTTCATGGCGCACCACGACGCGCTGACCGGCTTGCCCAACCGGGCGCTGTTCGAAGAGCAGGTCGCCGAAGCGCTTGAAGCGCTGCGTGGGACGGGGCAGTGGGCGGTGCTTGCCTTCCTCGACCTCGACAACTTCAAGCTCGTCAACGACACGCTCGGCCATGCGGCGGGCGACGAACTGCTCAAGGTGACTGCCACGCGCATGCGCGCATCGGTGCGCAAGTCCGACATGGTCGTGCGGGTCGGTGGCGACGAGTTCATCCTTCTTCTGAATGGCCTGCCCTGCGAGCGGGATGTCGTGCTTGCACGCCTTGAGGATATCCGGGCCGCAATCGCTGCTCCCATGCAGATCAACGGCCGCGGGCTGCAGGTCTCCTGCAGCATGGGCGTTGCCTGTTTTCCCAACCAGGGAAAGACCGTCGGCGAGTTGCTCGCCAACGCCGATATGGCGATGTATCGGGCGAAGGAGCTCGGCCGTAACAACCTGCAGGTCTTTACCGAGGAGATGGCCGACAAGGCCCACGAAAAACTGCTGAAGCAGGCGGAGCTGCGCCAGGCGATCGCCCGGGACGAGTTTCTGCTGCATTTCCAGCCGCAGGTAAATCTCGAGACCGGCCGGGTCTTTGCCGCCGAAGCGCTGCTTCGCTGGCGGCATCCCGAGCGCGGCATGATTTCGCCGGGCGATTTCATTCCGCTGGCGGAGGAGACCGGGCTGATCGTGCCGATCGGCGATTGGGTGCTGCGCGCCGCTTGCCGTCAATGCAAGGCCTGGCATGACGAGGGGCTGCCGTTGCTGATCGTCAGCGTCAACGTCTCCGCACGACAGTTCCGCGAGCGAAACTGGGCGGCGCATGTCGCTGCCGTTCTCGCCGAGATCGGCCTCGATCCGCGGTTCCTGGAATTGGAACTGACGGAGAGCCTGATCATGCAGGACGTGCCGGGTGCATTGGCGACGATGCATGAGCTGGAGGCAATCGGCGTGCATCTGGCGATCGACGATTTCGGCACCGGATATTCAAGCCTTAGCGCGTTGAAACGGTTTCCTGTGCGTCGCCTGAAGATCGATCGTTCCTTCGTCGAGGACATTCCAGCCGATGTCGACGACAAAGCCATTACGGCGGCGATCATATCGCTGGCGCAAAATCTCGGCCTCAGGGTTATTGCCGAAGGGGTCGAGACCCAGGCGCAGGTAGATTTCCTGCGCCACAGCGGTTGCGACGAGATCCAGGGCTATTTCTTCAGCCGCCCGCTCGCGTCCGCCGACTTCGAGGCGCTGTTGCGCCAGCCAGCCATGACAGCCGCCGCACTCTGATCCGCGCCGTTGCACGCGCCGTGATGCCATCGGAAACGTGATCCGACGTTTGCTGACACAAGCCTCGTTCCAGCCGTAGATGCCAGCATTCTTACATTGGGCGGGTCTGCGCGAATCGTTTCGTTAATCAATTTCGTGCAGCACTCCAGTTCGTCGCCGCACTCAAGCCTTTCAGAGTTCGATGTCCTCTTCAGTCATTTTTTCCCGTCGCCAGTTCCTCCGTGCATCAGGCATCGCGCTTGCTTCTGCAGGTCTTGCAAGCTGTACGTCCTCGATGAACACCGACCGTTTCCGTCAGGAAACCGCGCCGGTGTTCCGCAATCCTGCTCTTGAGGGGCGTTGGGTCGATCCGCGTGCCGAGGGCATTCTGGAAGGCCCGATCGGTGAAGGCCCGCAGCCGACCGGTCTGCCGCCCCAGAGCGCCTATTATGGCGACATCTATGCTGCGGTCGACGATGGCGGTTATCAGATCCCGGCCGTGCCCTACCGCCAGATCGACGCGCGGTTTTATCGGCAGGAAGTCAGCGATCCCTTTGGCGAGCGCCCGGGCACCATTGTCGTCGATACCGGCGACCGGTTCCTCTATCTGATCCAGCCGGGTGGCAGCGCGCTGCGCTACGGTGTCGGTCTCGGTCGCGAGGGCTTTGCCTGGAACGGTCGTGGCGTCATCCAGTGGAAGGCAAAGTGGCCACGTTGGACGCCGCCCGATTCGATGATCGCTCGTCAGCCGCAACTGGCGAAATTTTCCGCCGGCAACGGCGGCATGGCGCCGGGGGTCAACAACCCGCTGGGTGCCCGCGCGCTCTACATCTTCCAGAATGGGCAGGATACGCTTTATCGCGTGCACGGCTCGCCCGAATGGAAGTCGATCGGCAAGGCCGTGTCGTCCGGCTGCGTGCGCATGCTCAACCAGGATGTCATGGATCTCTACGATCGCGTGCGCGGCAAGGCGCCGATCCTCGTCGTCTGATCCGCTTTTGCGTACCGCGCGTCAAAATAATTCGGATGCCCGACTTGCGGCATCCCGGTTTGCTGTGGCGCACGCAGACTGAACCTCGTGATCTGCACGCTACTCAAGGCCTGAATTCGGGTGTTGCGCTGCTCCGCAACGGCGGCGATCAGTTTTCGCTCTCGCTGGACGAGAGCCGTCGGGTCAACTGGTGCAGGGATTCCCGGATCTCTCCGGCTTCCTCCAGGCTGCAACCCGATGCCTTGCCGATATCTGCCAGAATACCGAAGGCCTCCGTCTTGAGTTCACGGCCCTTGTCGGTCAGGCTGACGATCACCTGCCGTTCGTCGCCAGGATCCCGTTGGCGAGCGACATACCCTGCCGCCTCCAGCCGTTTGAGGAGAGGGGACAGTGTTCCCGAATCCAGCCCGATCTCCTCGCCGATCCGCTTGACCGTCATCCCGTCCTGTTGCCAGAGCGCCAGCAGCACGAGATATTGCGGGTAGGTGAGGCCGAAACGATCGAGCAGCGGTTTGTACGCGCGCGTGAAGGCGTGGGCGGCGGAATAGACGGCAAAACAGAGCTGTTTGCCGAGCGTCAGCGCTTCGTCGGGGATCGCTTCGAATGGTGCCGCTTTCGTCGTCATGGTCGCATTGTCGCAAATTTGGGTCGAAAATGCAATTTGCAAAATTAATTTGCGTACAATTTAATTTTGCGATACACGTTCTCCATCGACATTGAAACCGCACAGGAGACCCCGCCAATGCCCATTCTCTATCGTACCACAGCATCCGCAACTGGTGGCCGCGCTGGCCAGGCCAAGAGCGCCGATGGCGTTCTTGACGTCACGCTGACCGTGCCGAAGGAACTGGGCGGCGACGGCGCCCGCGGCACCAATCCTGAGCAGCTCTTTGCCGCCGGCTATTCCGCCTGCTTCCTCGGCGCGCTCAAGTTCGTCGCTGGCAAGGAGAAGGTAAAGCTTCCCGAAGACACCACCGTGACGGGCACGGTCGGCATCGGCCCGCGCGAAGATGGCACCGGCTTCGGCATCGACGCTGCGCTCGAAATCTCGTCGCCGGGCGTCGACAAGGCGGTTCTCGAGGATCTGGTCCAGAAGGCACATATCGTTTGCCCCTACAGCCACGCGACCAAGGGCAATATCGACGTCAAGCTGACGGTCGCCTGAGACCTGCTCCCATCCGGAAGTAACAAAGCCCGGCGGGTTGGTTCCCGCCGGGCTTTGCTGTTTTTCAATGACGGGGAGGGAGCGCGCGCCGTTTCCCGAACATGCCTGCGGCAGTATCAGGCCTTTTTCAGGAATTCGGTACGCAGCACCAGTCCCTTGATCTTTTCGACCCGGCACTCGACTTCGTCGGGATTGTCGGTGAGCCGGATGCCCTTGACCACCGTGCCGCGCTTGAGCGTGGTCGAGGTGCCCTTGACCTTCAGATCCTTGATCAGGGTGACGTTGTCGCCGTCATTGAGGATGGCGCCGTTCGAATCTTTCACGTCCATGGGATGCTCCTTTCAAGATGCGGGCACGCCCTGATCCGGTGGACCAGGGCGCGCGGAATTCGTCCTTCGTATCGTCTTGGCCAACGGGGTTAGCGTCTGCTCAGGCTGCCGAGAATGCCGCGGACCAGGGCGCGGCCAACCTGCGTCGCAACCGTGCGGGCAACCGATTTCATCGCCGCCTCCACCACGGTCTCGCGCTGGTATCCGGAAGACTTCGGGCGGGCCTGCTTTCCGGCCGGCGCCGCCGGCTCATCGTCGCCGAAGCCCGGAAGCGTCCAGCGGCTGCCGCCGGTATTGGCTTCCACCGGCTCCTGCTCGGCCTGCTGCTGCGCTTCCGCCGCCTTCTTCGCCCGTGCCGTTAGCATTTCATAGGCCGATTCCCGGTCGAAATCTTCGTCGTACTGGCCGCGGACCGGGCTGACATCCATGACCTTCTGGCGCTCCTCCGCCGTCAGCGGGCCGACGCGCGATTGCGGCGGGCGCACCAGCGTGCGTTCGACCATTGACGGGGCGCCCTTGCCCTCGAGCGTCGAGACCAGTGCCTCGCCGGTGCCGAGATTGGTGATGACGGTGGCGCAGTCGAACTCCGGGTTGGGGCGGAAGGTGTCGGCGGCGGTCTTCACCGCCTTCTGGTCGCGTGGGGTATAGGCGCGCAGCGCATGTTGGACCCGGTTGCCGAGCTGGCCCAGGATCGTTTCCGGCACGTCGAGCGGGTTCTGCGTGACGAAGTAGACGCCCACACCCTTGGAGCGGATGAGGCGCACGACCTGTTCGACGCGTTCCGTCAGCACCTTCGGCGCATCGTTGAACAAAAGATGCGCCTCGTCGAAGAAGAACACCAGCTTCGGCTTTTCGGGGTCGCCGACTTCGGGAAGTTCCTCGAACAGCTCGGACAAGAGCCAGAGCAGGAAGGTCGCGTAGAGGCGCGGGTTCATCATCAGTTTGTCGGCGGCAAGCACCGAGATCGCGCCGCGCCCGTCATTGGTCGTGCGCATGATGTCGGTGATCTTCAGCGCCGGTTCGCCGAAGAAATGCTCGGCGCCCTGCTGTTCGAGGATCAGGAGTTCGCGCTGGATCGAGCCGACCGAGGCCTTGGAGATGAAGCCGTACTGGTTGGAAAGCTGGGTGGCGTTCTCGCCCATGTAGTTGAGCAGCGCCTGCAGGTCCTTCAGGTCGAGCAACGGCAGGCCACCCTGGTCGGCGATCTTGAAGGCGATGTTGAGCACGCCTTCCTGTGCATCGGTCGCGTTCATCAAGCGCGACAAGAGGAGCGGGCCCATTTCCGACATGGTGGTGCGGACACGGTGGCCTTTTTCGCCGTAGAGATCCCAGAAAATGACCGGGAACTCCTGGAAGTCGTAGGGGTTCGTCGGCAGGCCGATCTGTTCGGCGCGCTTGGTGATGAAATCCTTCGGCTCGCCGATCGCGCCGATGCCCGAAAGGTCGCCCTTGACGTCGGCGCAGAACACCGGAACGCCGGCATTCGAAAAGCCTTCGGCCAGGATCTGCAGCGTGATGGTCTTGCCGGTGCCGGTTGCGCCGGTGATGAGCCCGTGGCGGTTGCCGAATTTCAGCTCGAGGTATTCGCCTTTGTTGATCGTATCGTCCGGCTTGCGGCTGGCGCCGATAAAGAGCTTGCCTTCTTCCACCATGTGGGCTTCATCTCCGTTTCATCAATGAAAGCGGGCGGTTCGCGGCTTTCCGCCGAGGCCCGTCATCGAAATGTGGCTCGCCCCTGTTATAGGCGGTGCCGCTCTACCCGGCAACAAGTCGATTGCGGCGCACAGCCGCGAAAGTTGCGCATGGGGCAGGGGCGGATCGGTCGCATTGCCAAGCGGTCGCGAGCGTGAAACGATCGTGTAGACCTGTGGAAATGCACGCCAGCGCGAAGTGTAAACCGCTGTTTGAAAGCTGGTGGTTTACCCGGCATTCCATCCATCATCGCTTGTTATTTCGGAAGCGATCATTTACCTTGACGTCAACGTCAAAATTCAACGAGGGAGTTATCCATGAATGAACTGGTCACGCGCGTAGCGGAGAATGTCGGTCTCGAGCCTGCGACGGCTGAAAAGGCTGTCGGCATGATTCTCGGCTTCCTGCAGCGCGAAGCGGCCGACGGCCCGGTTGCCCAGATGATCGCATCGATCCCGGGTGCGACCGACCTGATCGCCCAGTACAACGGCGAAGGCAAGGGCGGCGGCGGCCTGCTCGGCGGCCTGATGTCTGCGATCGGTGGCGGCGGCGTGATGGCGCTCGGCCAGCAGCTGATGAGCCAGGGCCTCGGCATGGGCGAGATCACCTCGCTTGCCAAGGAAACCATAGCATTCGCCAAGGAAAAGGCTGGCGCCGACGTCGTCGACGAAGTCGTCGCCTCGGTCCCGGGCCTCAGCCAGTTCGTCTGATCCGTTTCGGGTGCGTCTAAGGAAAACCCGCCGGTGCTCGCGCCGGTGGGTTTTTTGTTGCCTCCGTGTCCTATCCTCGATCAACGCTCAACCGTCCGCGCCGCGTTCCAGCCGGCATATCATCGCATCGATCTGGCGTTCCGTTTCCCGGGGATCGGTCTGGTGGAACGGCTGCCCCTTTGCCAGGCTGGGTACCAGGACGTCGAAGGAGAGTGACTTGATCAGCGCCAGCGACGCAAGATAGGCGGCCCTGTCGCTGCTGTTCAAAACAGCGCCGATCCATCGTCCCTCTTTCAGGAAGATCGTATCGCCGGTGAACAGATAACGACGCTGGCCATCGTTCCAGAGAAAGCAGGCCGAACCGGCGGTATGCCCTGGCGTGGGGATCACCTCGAAATCCGGGAAGTGCGTCTCGCGGCCGGCAAAGCCACCCCCCATACGGCAATGTGTCAGGATCTGCCGTCGTTCCAGCTCCGGACCGAACAGCGGTGCGGCGAGGTGCTCGCAGGCCCAATCGCAGGACGGCATCGCCTGGTGATGGTGGTTGATGTATTGCCGGGCGAACGCCCCCGTCGACAGCAGTCCGTCCGCCTCGTCTGCAAGCCGCCGCGAGGCGTAGACGATGAGGTTGCCATCGGGGCGACGAAGGACGAAGGCGCGACCGGTGAAATCCGGTGCGAAGCTCAGTTGCTCGGCACCGACGCCATAGAGGGTGTCGAACAGATGCTCCATCATGCCGTCTCCCGCGGCTTGGTACGAAGGGTGCGATTGAGCATGGTTGCAAGCAGGATGCAGCAGAGAGCACCTGCTCCGATGAATCCGGCACCCGACGTCCAGCCAAAAGTTTCGATTGCGGTTCCGACGGCAACCGGGCCGACGAGTTGCCCGAGATTGCTCCCCTGCATCAGCAGCCCCATCGCCATCGGTGCCAACTCGGGCCGTGGCGAGACTATCGGGACCGTTGAGATCAACGTCGCGGGGATCAGCCCGCCTATGGCCGAAAACAGCACGCACAGCGCAAAGGTCAGCGTATCGCCCGATTGCGACAGAAAGATCCACAGGCCTGCGGCTCCCATCAGCGTGGCGGCTACGATGACCAGACGGCCGCGGCCGACGCCCCGAGCCAGCATGGTCCCTGCTGCAAGATTGCCGATGACGTTGGCAAGCGTGATGAGGGCGCTGAGCACACCCGCCGTTGCAAACGAAACGTTCATGCGCGCGACGAGCAGGATCGGCAGGAAGCTGGACAGTGTGAACGACATCAGGCTGTAAAGGCTGAAGAGCGCAAAGAGCAAGACAGGTCCGCGGCTTGTCAACGTTGTGAGCATGTCCGAGCGGATGCCGCTGGCCGATGCGCGTGGCCCGCTGCGGGAGGGCAGCACCGCTGCGATCACGGTCAACAGGCTGAGGAGCGCGACGAGGCCGTTGCCCCACCAGATCGCCTGCCAGTTTGCAAACAGCGGGCCTGAGAGCATGGCGACCGCCATGCCGGCGGGCATGAAGCAGCTCCACAGGGCAAAGACGAGGTCGCGCCGAGACAGCGCGACAATGCGCATGAGGATTGCCGGACCGGCGACGACCACGAGCAGGAAGCCAAAGCCCTCGAACAGGCGCGACAGGATGAGCAGCGAGAAGTTCGGGCTCACGGCGCCGATCAGGATGCCGATGAGGAGAATTCCCATGCCAATGACCATCATGCGCCGGTCGCCGATGGCCGCGACCATGGCGCCGGCCGGCATGCCGCCGGCGACGCCGACGATCGCGAAAATCGACGTGATCCAGCCGAGTGCAGTCAGGTCAAGGCCGAGATCTGCCTGCAGGAGGGGGCCGGCGATCAGCCCCTTGCCAACCTGCATCGCTGCGACCATGCCGGCCGCAACGACGGCGGTGACGGCGATCCACTCGGTTCTCTCCGGGCTGAGAGCGACAACCGCCGACATCAGGCGAGCTCCGCCACGCGGGCCCTGCCGGCGACCAGTGCCGATGCCAGTTCGGCGACGTGGCGGCCTTGGAAGCGCGCGCCGTCCAGTTCGTTGGCGCTCGGCTGTCGGTCGCCGCCATTGCCGTCGTCGGCAAGCGTCGAGGCACCATAGGGTGAGCCGCCGCTGATCTCGTCCATGCGCATCTGTCCCTTGAAGCTGTAGGGCAGGCCGGCGATCACCATGCCCAGGTGAAGCAGCACCGTATGGGTCGCAAGGATCGTCGATTCCTGGCCGCCATGCTGGCTGCCGGTCGAAGTGAACACACTTCCGATTTTCCCGACCAGCGCATCCCTGGCCCAGATGCCGCCGGCCTGATCGAGAAAGTTCTTCATCTGCGCAGCCATGTTACCGAAGCGGGTTGGTGTGCCCAGGATGATAGCGTCGTAGTCAGCGAGCTCTGCGACGCTTGCGACCGGTGCCTCCTGATCGCGCTTGTAGCCGGATTTGATCGCGACAGCCTCGGGCACGATCTCCGGAACCCGCTTCAACGAGACGGTCGCGCCGGTGGCACGGGCGCCATCGGCCACGGCAGCGGCCATCGTCTCTATGTGGCCGTAGGAGGAGTAGTAAAGCACGAGGATCTTTGCCATTTCGCTTTCCCTTGTTCCGCTTGCGGCGCATTTGCCGCCGCTGATGTCAGGCAGGATGAAGGCTTCAATCGATCTGAAAAAGTGATATAATTTTCATCAAACTGATCTATGATATCGATCATGTTGGATGTCCTGACCCTCGACCAGATGCGGACCTTCGTGGTGGTTGCCGAAAGCGGCAGCTTTCGTTCCGGTG
Source organism: Ensifer sp. GW823-FHT05D09 (assembly GCF_058795755.1). Classification (NCBI taxonomy): domain Bacteria; kingdom Pseudomonadati; phylum Pseudomonadota; class Alphaproteobacteria; order Hyphomicrobiales; family Rhizobiaceae; genus Ensifer; species Ensifer sp. GW823-FHT05D09. The sequence continues at coordinate 1,005,751 of NZ_JBXAIA010000001.1, forward strand.
CGATCAGGCTTTCGCGCGTCCAGTCCGCCGTCAGCCATGCCATTGCCAACCTCGAGGCAGGGCTCGGCGTTTCCCTGTTCGACCGTTCCGGCCATCGGCCGGTCTTAACGCCCGAGGGCCAGGCTTTGCTCGCCAATGCGCGCGATATCCTGCTGCGTGTAGACGCCATGCGGGCGCGTGCGCGCGGCCTCGGCGAGGGCGTTGAACTGGAACTGTCGCTGATCGTCGATACGCTGTTCCCCATCGCAACCATCGGTGCGGCGCTGAAGGAAATGCGGGTGGCCTATCCATCCGTTTCCATCAGGCTGGCGGTTGCGCCCCTCGGTGCCCCGCTCGATGGCCTGATCGAGCGGCGCTTCACGCTGGGCATCATGGTCGGCGAGGATTTTCGCGATCCGGCGATCGGCCGGCAGGCGCTGACGGATGTGCATCTGATCGCAGTCGTTGCAGCCCATCATCCCCTCGGTCTCGGCGCCGACGATGGCGTGCTCGGCAGCCCGGAGCTTGCCGACCATCTGCAGATCGTCCAGTCGGACCCCTCGCAACGCTCAGAGGGACGCGACTTCGGCGTGCTTTCGCCGCAGACCTGCCGGGTCAGCAGCCAGGACACCAAGCATGCGCTGATCCTGGCAGGGCTCGGATGGGGGCGGTTGCCGCTCTGGCAGGTGGAGCGGGATCTCGCCGAAGGTCGGCTCGTCCGCTTGCCGACGGCCTCGCTCGGTCGCAATAGCCAGGTCACCGCCGAGGCCTATCTCGTGCACCGGATCGACGAGCCGCTTGGGCCGGCGGCCCGCGTCTTTGGCGAGGCGCTCGCGCTGCTTTGCAGAAGCTGACGGCAGCCCTTATCTTCGGCCGGCGATGGCGAAAATCAGCGTGAAGACGACCAGCACCAGGCCGACGCCGAGCGGGCCGGCTGTCGGGTTGATCAGTGCCATGAGAAAGCCGGTGGCGCCGGAGCCGGCCGCACTGCCGGCTGCATAGGCGAGCGAAAAGGCGGCACTTCCCGCCACCAGCATGCTGCCGCGATATTGCTCGCCGAGCATGGTGAGCGCTGCGGTATAGAGCGCAAAGCTGGCCGCGCCAATCAGCGCGAACAGCGCCAGCAACAGCGGCGGCGACGTGACCCATGGAATGGCGAGGTAACCGGTTGCCGCCAGCGCCGCAGCCGAGATCGCGACGCGTCGACGGGGTAGCTTGTCGAGCAAGACACCAACGAAGGGCTGCGCCAGTGCAGTCGGTACGGCAAGCACGGTCACGCTCAAAGCCGCAAAGGCCTGGCTGTGGCCCGTCTTGACGAAATAGACCGGCATCGCCGAGATCGCCGCGATATCGGCGAAACCGAACATCAGCACCATCAGGATCAGGATCGGCGCATGCCGGAAGAAGGCGAAGAGATCGCGCGTCGACGACGGCTCCGGCCGCGTGCGCGCACCCATGGTCAGAAGGCCGGTGAGGAAAGCGACGAGCGCGATGTAGATCGCCAGCAGCGCGAAGCCGAGGCCACCGCTGGTGCCGAGAAGCGGGATCGCCAGCGGCCCGGCGGCAAAGCCACCGCACATGCCAGCGCCATAGAGGCCGGAGACCCGGCCACGCAGTCGATCCGGACATGCGGTATTCAGCCAGGCTTCGCCCAGCATGAACACCATGCTGACGAAGAAGCCGAGCGCGAAGCGGGCAATGAACCAGACCGGCAGCGCGCTCGTGGATGCAAGCGTCGCCAGGCAGAGCGAACAGCCGCAGAGGCTGGCGATGATCAGCCTGTCGGCAGAGGCGAGTTTCGTCAGTCGCCCGAGCAGCAGGGTCGCGGCGGCAAGGCCGGCGGCAAACCCCATGGCATTGAGCCCGATCGTGGCGGCAGAGACGCCGCGGCCTTCGAGCGACAGCGAGATCAGCGGATAGGTGAGCCCTTGAGCGACAGAAAAGGCGGTGACGCCCAACACGACGGCGATGATCGCCGGCCAGTCCGGAGCGATGTCGCCCACCTCAACGGTTTTCGACGTCATCGGCCCCTCCCAGACAGTGCGTCCCCGGGAGATCTGCATAGATATCCCCAAGGGGATCTGCATAGATCATCCGCCGCCGGTTGGGAACTCGACCGGCGGCGGATCGGCAAACAATTGTCAGGCGGCCTTGTCCCAGGCCGGCGACAGGCCGTCGGGACTGACGATGCGACCGTCCGGACGGGCGAGACCGTGGATCGCCGCCATTTCGCCATCGCCGAGCGCGAAGTCGAAGATGTCGAAGTTCTCCTTCAGCCGCTCGATCGTCGCCGTCTTCGAGAGCGTGATCACGTCCTTCTGTTGCACCAGCCAGCGCAAGGTGACCTGCGCTGCGGTCTTGCCGTGGCGCGCGCCGATCTCCTTCAAGAGCGGATCGTTGGGGATCTTGCCGTTGGCCATGGCGTAGTAGGCGGTGATCGACATGCCGTGCTTGCGGGCTGTGTCGAGCACCTTCGTCTGGTCGAGATAGGGATGATACTCGACCTGGTTCGTAGCGATCGGTGCGTCGCTGAGCTTCACGGCCTCTTCCATCTGGGCGGTGTTGAAGTTGCTGATGCCGATATGGCGGACCTTGCCGGCCTTCTTCACTTCGTTCAGCGCGCCGATGCGTTCCGCCATCGGTACGTCGCTGCCACCCGGCCAATGCAGGAGAAGCAGGTCGACGTGGTCGGTCTTCAGCTTGGTCAGGCTCTCGTCGACGGAAGCGAGGAAGTCACGATGGGCGTATTTGTCGACCCAGACCTTGGTGGTGAGGAAGATATCGGCGCGCGCGACGCCCGATTTGTGGATGGCTTCGCCGACTTCGGCCTCGTTGCCGTAGATCTGGGCTGTATCGACGTGGTGGAAGCCGAGCTTCAGCGCTTCCGGCAGCACGCGCAGCACGTCGGCACCGGGCATGCGAAAGGTGCCGAACCCGAGCGCGGGAATGTTGGCGCCGTTGGAATTGACCGAATGCATGGGGGAACTCCTTGTTTTCTAAAGAACGCCCGGCCAGCGGCCGGGCGAGAAAGAGGCGAGCATATAGGTGGGCCAGATGGCCGCGTGGTCAAGCCGGCTGAGCGACGGTTTCTGCCTTGCGGTCGAGCGTACCGCTCAGAACCGTCAGGAGCAGCGCGCCGACGACGAGGACAGAACCGACCATCGGCGTCATGCCGAGACCGAGCGACGAGGCGACGATGACGCCGCCAAGCCAGGCGCCGATGGCGATGCCGAGGTTGAAGGCGGCAATGTTGAGCGCCGAGGCGACATCGACGGCGCCGGGGCGGTGCTGCTGGGCAAGCTGCACCACATAGAGTTGCAGACCAGGCACGGTCGCGAACGACAGGAAGCCGAGGCTCGCCAGCGTCACCAGCGTCAGTACCTGCGACGTTGCCGTGAAGGTGAAAAGCACCAGGACGATTGCCTGCGCCAGGAACAGCCCGACCAGAGCCTTCACCGGATCGCGATTGGCGATCTTGCCGCCCGCGATGTTGCCGATGGCGATCGCGACGCCGTAGAGCACCAGGATAAGGCTGACGGCGCCCGCGGAAAAGCCGGTGATTTCCTGCAGGATCGGTGCGAGGAAGGTGAAGGCGACGAAGGTGCCGCCGTAACCGAGCGCGGTCATGGCAAAGACGATCAGCAGCCGGCCGGAGCCGAGGACGCGCACCTGATCGATCAGCCGTGCCGGCGGCGCCTTGGTCAGCGTATTCGGCAGCAGCGTCGCGATGGCCGCAAGCGCGATGACACCAAGTCCGGTCACCGCCCAGAAGGTGGCGCGCCAGCCAAAAGTCTGGCCGATCCAGGTGCCGAGCGGCACGCCGGTGACGATGGCGACCGTCAGGCCCATGAACATCATGGCGATGGCCGAGGCGCGGCGATCCTCCGGCACCAGGTCGGCGGCAATGGTCGAACCGACGGAGAAGAAGACACCGTGGGCGAAGGCCGAGATGACGCGGGCAATCAGCAATGGCTCGTAGCTTGGCGACATCGCAGCGGCGGCATTACCGACGATGAACAGCGCCATCAGGCCGACGAGCAGCGGCTTGCGCTCGATCCGACCGGTCAGCGCCGTCAGGACGGGCGCGCCGAAAGTGACGCCGAGCGCGTAGACGCTGACGATGAGGCCGGCAAGCGGCAGGGTAATGTGGAGATCGTCGGCAACCGTCGGCAGCAGGCCGACGATGACGAATTCGGTGGTTCCGATCGCATAGGCCGCGATCGTCAATGCAAAGAGCGCAATGGGCATGGCAAGACCTTTTCCCGTCCGGCTGGGAGGACCGGGCGTTTTGGCGTTGATGTGTTCGAGGGGGAATATGAGGGTGGAGAGCTTGCGCGATAATCCGTATAATCGGATAAACGTCTGTGAATTGAATTCAAAGGTGATTGATGGACAACCGTGCCGGTGAAATGGAGGTCTTTGTCGCCGTCTGCGAAACGCGCAGCTTCTCCGCCGCAGGCCGGCGGCTGAGGCTATCGCCGTCCGCCGTCAGCAAGCTGGTCACCCGGATCGAGGACCGATTGGGCACGCGCCTGCTGGTGCGCTCGACCCGTACCCTGCAACTGACGCCGGAGGGGGAAGTCTACCTGCAGCGCGCCCAGCGCATCCTGACCGAGATCGCCGAGACCGAGCAACTGGTGGCGGCCGGTGGCAGGCTGTCTCCCCGCGGGCTTTTGCGCGTCAACGCCTCGGTCGGCTTCGGCGAGCGCTACATCCTGCCGCTTGCACCTGAGTTTCTCGAGCGCTACCCGGAGGTGCGCCTCGATCTGACCCTGACGGACAGCCTCATCGACGTGGTCGGCGAACGGGCCGATGTGGCGATCCGGACCGGCCCTTTGCGTGATTCCTCGCTGAAGGCCCGCAAGCTGATGGAAAGCCGGCCGGTGGTGATCGCCTCTCCGGCCTACCTTGCCAGACACGGTGTCCCGCAGACGCCGGCCGATCTGGAAAATCACAATTGCATTCGCTTCAATTTCCGCCGCAGCGTCGACGAATGGGCCTTTCGTGCCCCGGGGCAGAGCTCGGTCGAGCTCCTGTCCGTCTTTGGAAACCTGCAGGTATCGAGCGGCGCCATCGTTCAGCAACTCTGCCTCGCCGGCGTCGGCATCGGCCGCATTGGCCGTTTTCACGCCGAACCGGATCTGGCGGCGGGCCGCCTGGTCGCGTTGCTGGAGGATTATCGACCCGACGAGATCGAGACGGTCTACGCCGTCTATGCCGGCCACGAACATCTCGCCGCCCGCATCCGCGCTTTCATCGACTTCCTGGCAGACCGGATCTGAAACCTGAGCTGCCACGCCTTGCGGGGCTTCAGGCCAGCTCCGGTAAACCGGGGCTAGTCGCCTTTGACTGCGACAATGAAAAATCGCGGAAAGCGCAGCAGCACCCGGCCGTCGTTCAAGGCCGGGTAGGCGTCACGGATCCGGTCGGTATAGGCGGTTGTAAAGGCGTCGCGCCGCGCCAGTGGCAACGCGTCGAGATAGGGGCGCAAGCCCGTGCCTTTCACCCATTCGACGATCGCCTCGGCGTTCGCCAGCCGGTGATAATAGATCGTGTGCCAGACATCGATATGGGCTGCATGTCGTGACAGGCGCTCGACATAGACCGACGGCGCCGGCAGCGGATTGCGGCGGACCGTCCGGCCTTCGAAGGCATCAGTGAATTCAGGGCTGCGGGCTGTCTCTTCCATCAACACATGGGTCGGTTGGTCGATATTGTCGGGCATCTGCACCGCAAGCGTGCCGCCGGGCGCAAGCGAAGCGGTCAGCCTTTCAAGAATGTCGAGGTGACCCGGCAACCACTGGAACACGGCATTGGCGAAGAACAGCGAGGCGCCTTTCGGCGGCACCCAGGTGGCGAGATCCGCCTTCTCGAAGGTCAGGCCCGGCAGCCGCTTGGCAGCAGCGAGCAGCATGTTCTCGTCGCTGTCGAGCCCGGAAAGGGAGGCGCCCGGATACCGCTGATGAATGAGCTCGGTCGAGTTTCCGGGGCCGCAGCCGAGGTCGAAGGCCGGCCCCGGCGGCAGGTCCGGAACCTGGGCCAGCAGGTCACGCGCCGGCCGTGTGCGCTCGTCTTCGAACTTCAGATACTGCGACGCCGACCAAGCCATGGAGACAGATCCTCAAATACCGAATTGCAGGCTTTCAAGCGAAGGCAGGATCAGGGCCGGCCCCTGGTCAAGGTATTCGTCGGGCATATCCGCCCGGTTGATCCAGACCGTGCGGAAGCCGAACTTCGTCGCACCTGCAATGTCCCACCGGTTGGACGACTGGAAGGAAACCGCATGCGGATAAAGCCGGTAGCGGGTGGTGACGAGATCGTAGGCCGCTGGTGCCGCCTTGTAGGTCTTGACCGTGTCGACCGAGAACACGTCATCGATGACGATTTCGAGCGCGGCATTGCGCACGGCCGCGGCCAGCATATCGGGAGAACCGTTTGAGAGGATTGCAAGCCGCGCTCCGCGCTCCTTCAATCCCTTCAGAACGGCGGGAACTTCAGGATAGCAATCGAGCGTCCAATAGGCGTCGAGCAGCGGCTTCCTCAGTTTGCGGTCGGCGGAGGGAAACCGGGAAAAGGCGTAGTCGAGCGATTGCTCGGTCAGCTGCCAGAAGTCCTGGTAGGCGCCCATCAACGAACGCACCCAGGAATATTCGAGCTGCTTGGCGCGCCAGAGTTCGGAAAAGGCCTGTCCGTCCGGGCCGATCTCGGCGGCATGGCGCCGAACCGCCGCATGCACGTCGAAAAGCGTGCCATAGGCATCGAACACATAGGCCGCGTGGGACATGCTTTCCTCCCGTCCGTCATCTTCGGCTACGCGGCGAATGGGATTTCTGATCCCGCCAATGCGCATCCGAAAACAAGGGCTTACCGCATTGTACCGGTGGAGGCACGCTGCGAAGTCAGTTCTTTTGCGCGATCATGTCAAAGATTTGTGCATTGCACAACGACATTGCGCCGTCAGCATCAGCCTTTGCCGGGTTTCCAGACTTTCGCGGGGAACCGCAGGGCCTGTTTCGCAAGCTTGCCCTTCAGCCCGAGCGCCGTGTCGCAAAGACCGACCACATGCCGGTTCGGCTTCGCCTCCGGCCGGAGCGCATGCAACGCCGCAGCTGCCTCTTCGGGGGCCAGGTAGCGGGCGAGAATGCCGAGGCTGAGCGCCGTCGCGCGACCGATGCCGCGCAGACAGTGAACCAGCAGATGCGCATCCTCAGGCAAGCCGTCGACAAAGTTGAAGGCCGCGTCGATCGCGTCCGGCCGCGCGGCATCGGGCGCATCGGGATCGGTGGCGTCGCCGAAATAAAGCTCGAGATGCCTTTCCGGCGGCAGGTCGATCATCGACAAAAGCCGGCTCGCCGGCGCCCGCATCGAGATCAGGTGTGTCGGCGCCCAGAGTGCCCGATTGTGCCGTGCCTCCGTCTGTGAACTGATGATCATCCGGATCGGCCATCCGTTCGGATGGGCCGGATTGGCTTGCAGGACAGGGCTGTAGAGTTCTTCCCCGGTGGCAGCTGCCGCTAGCGCCATGACAGGACCTCGTCGTGATTCTTGCTGCGATGATTTTGCCCTGAAACCGGTTTCGACTTAAGGGCAAAATCGCATCCGTGACCAAAAGCAAACAGGCTTTGGGATGCGCCGGCTAGAACCGGGTAATCACGCTGATGCCGAGATCGCTAGCGCGGTCCATCGAGACGAGGGCAGGGATCGCTTCTTCGAGCGAGATTTCGCGACCGATCAGTTGCTGCGGCTGCAGCTTGCCGCTGGCGATCATCGACAGCATGGCATCGTAGCGCCAGGCCTGCATGCCGTGGCTGCCATAGATCTCGAGCTCATGGCCGATCACCTGCGCCATCGGGATTTCGGGCGTCGCATGGTCGCCGAGCATCAGGCCGACCTGCACATGGCGGCCGCGTCGCCTAAGGTTCTTGATCGAGTTGAAGCAGGTGACGGGATTGCCGAGCGCATCGATCGAGACATGGGCGCCGCCGCCGGTGATTTCCTTCACCGCACCTGCAACATCTTCCGTGTCGCGGCCGTTGACCGTGGCAACCGCGCCGAGCCTCCTGGCGAAGGCGAGTTTTTCTTCGGAGATGTCGATCGCAATCGGGTGCGCACCGAGCGCTGCGGCAATCATGATTGCCGACAGGCCGACACCGCCGCAGCCGTGAACCGCCACCCACTCGCCGCCCTTGACGCGCGCCTGGTCGGCGACGGCGCGAAACGATGTGGCAAACCGGCAGCCGAGACTTGCGGCGGTCTTGAAGTCCATGCTTTCCGGCAGGTGGACGAGGTTCTGGTCGGCGAAGTCAAGCGCCACATATTCGGCAAAGGAGCCCCAGTGGGTGAAGCCCGGTTGGAACTGCGCCTCGCAGACCTGCTGGTTGCCCGAGCGGCATTCGCCGCAGCGGCCGCAGCCGGAAACGAAGGGCACCGTCACCCGGTCGCCAACCTTGTAGCGCATGACGCCGCGCCCCGTGGCGGTCACGATGCCGGCGAGTTCATGGCCCGGCACATGCGGCAGGCGAATGTCGGCGTCGTGCCCCATCCAGCCATGCCAGTCGGAACGGCACAAACCCGTCGCCTCGACCTTGACGACCACGCCATTCTCGGTCGGCGTCGGATCGGGAAGCGTGCGGATCTCGGGCGTCTTCTCGAAGGCGTCGTAGTACATGGCTTTCATCGGGGCAGGCTCCTTGGCTGTCGGCCGGTATTCTGGCATGCGGCTTCCGGCCGTTCCAGAATGGACGCCATGACATTTTTTGATGTACCCATTCACCCCCATGCTGTTTTTTCGAGCTATGGCGGAAGATACGGAAGACAAAACGTGAAGGAGACGCCGATGGCCGTCGATACATCCCCCCGATCAGTGACCTGGACCTTTGTCGACGGCGAATGGCTGTCGGGCAATCCGCCGCTGATCGGCCCGACCTCCCACGCCATGTGGCTGGGTTCGACCGTGTTTGACGGCGCCCGTTTCTTCGACGGCATCGCGCCGGATCTCGACCTGCATTGCCAGCGCGTCAACCGCTCGGCAACGGCGCTTGGGTTGAAACCGACGATGAAGTCGGAAGAGATCGAGGCGCTGACCTGGGAAGGCGCCAAGAAATTCGACGGCCAGACGGCGCTCTACGTCAAGCCGATGTACTGGGCCGAGCATGGCGCGGCCGGCGTCGTCGCCATCGATCCGGAATCGACACGCTTTGCGCTTTGCCTTTTCGAGGCGCCGATGGGCAATGGCCATGGCGGCTCGTCACTGACGCTCTCGCCATTCCGCCGGCCGACTCTCGAATCCATGCCGACCGATGCCAAGGCCGGTTGCCTCTATCCTAACAATGCCCGCATCCTGACTGAGGCCCGCTCGCGCGGCTTCGACAATGCGCTGGTGCGCGACATGCTCGGCAACATCGCCGAGACCGGCTCGTCCAACGTCTTCCTGGTCAAGGATGGTGTGGTGTTCACGCCGGCCGCCAACCGCACCTTCCTTGCCGGGATCACCCGCTTCCGCGTCATGACGCTGCTGCGCGAGGCCGGTTTCGAGGTCGTCGAGGCGACGCTGTCGATGGCCGATTTCGAAGCCGCCGACGAGATCTTCACCTCCGGCAACTATTCCAAGGTCCTGCCGGTGACCCGCCTTGATGATCGCGACCTGCAGGCGGGCCCGATCGCTGCCAAGGCACGCGATCTCTACATGGATTGGGCGCATTCCAGCCAGGACGGCTGAGGACTGGTCGGCCTTCGCAAAAAAAAGGCCGATCAAGAATAGGCGGCCGCCAACGCTCGGCGCGGGCCACGTTGCCCGTGCCGCGATCGCGGTTTCGAGGCTGTGCAACATCGTCATGCACGCCTCGGCCCCTCGATCGACACCGGCTCTGCGCGTGCCGCCATCGATCTGCGGCCTTCGAAGGTCTCAGAGCTATTTGTCGGCTGGTGGTGCCACCACCGTGACAGTGTCGCCTGCCAGTTCGCCACCGATTTCCACCGTCTTCTTCTGCTTGTCATAGACGCAGATCTGGGTGACGGCATTTTCTGCACCCTTCGGCTTGCCGGAAACCAGCGCCAGACCGAAACTCTCCGAGCCGAACGGGTCGACGATGACGACCGGCTTGTCGAGCGAAGGGGCAGCCGCGATGCACTTTTCCGAAACGTCAGCCCGGAATTCCTCCCAGGCATCGCCGGAGGATGCATGGGCGCCGGTCGCGACAAATCCGGTCGCGGCGACAAGGGCAAGGGTCAGGATCGGGCGATGCGGCATGTTCAGTCCTTAATCTCGAATGGTTGCAGTGCGCGCACGCTGCCCGCCAAACGTGGCGCCAATGTGCCCGGGCTTTGGCCGCTTTCAAAATGATCTTGAAAGTATATTCCGTGGGTTGAGGAAAATTTGGCATTGCATCGGTTGCCTCCGTCAAGGCCGGTGCCTATGTTCCCGCTCACAGATTTCCCTGACGAAATCCCATGCCAAGAGGAGATGCCCACATGGCTTTCGAATTGCCGAACCTTCCCTACGACTACGATGCGCTGGCGCCCTACATGTCGCGCGAGACGCTCGAGTATCATCACGACAAGCATCACCTCGCTTACGTGACCAACGGCAACAAGCTTGCCGAGGAAGCCGGTCTCGCCGACCTGTCGCTCGAGGAAGTCGTCAAGAAGTCCTATGGCACCAACCAGCCGCTGTTTAACAATGCTGGCCAGCACTACAACCACATCCACTTCTGGAAGTGGATGAAGAAGGGCGGCGGCGGCACCAGCCTGCCGGGCAAGCTCGATGCGGCCATCAAGTCGGACCTCGGCGGCTACGACAAGTTCCGTGCCGATTTCATCGCTGCCGGCACCGGCCAGTTCGGTTCGGGCTGGGCCTGGCTCTCGGTCAAGAACGGCAAGCTGGAAATCTCCAAGACCCCGAATGGCGAAAACCCGCTCGTTCACGGCGCTTCGCCGATCCTCGGCGTCGACGTCTGGGAGCACTCCTATTACATCGACTATCGCAACGCGCGTCCGAAGTACCTCGAAGCGTTCGTCGACAGCCTGATCAACTGGGATTACGTGCTGGAAATGTACGAAGCGGCTTCCAAGTAAGCCTCTCCACCATTCGATTTCGGGACCCGGCGCTTGCGCCGGGTCTTTTCGTTCGGCGAGGTTCGCGCGGCAGGCGCCGCCGTCACCAAAGTGTCATCGCACGGCGCTAGGGAAGGGCGCCATGCACGCAGTCACACAGCCTCTCCTCCGCTTCGGCGTCATCGCCGACACGCAATACGCCGCCGTGGAACCGAACCTCATCCTCGGCCGCTATTATGCCAACAGCCTGACGAAGCTCGCCGAAGCGATCGAAACCTTCAACGCCGAAGATCTCGCTTTCGTGGTGACGCTCGGCGATATCATCGATCGCGACTGGCAGAGCTTCGATGCCATCCTGCCGCTCTACGACAAGCTCCGTCATCCCACGCACTTCCTGCTCGGCAATCATGATTTCCGCGTCGAGCCGGAGCGGCTCGACGAGGTCTTCGCCCGGGTCGGCATGCCTGGCCCCTATCAGACATTTGCGGCGGCCGGCTTCCGGTTCGTGCTGATCGATGGCAATGAGGTCAGCCTCTTCGCCCCACCACCGGGCGATCCGCGTCTTACCGTCGCCGAGAGGTGGATCTACACGTTGAAAGCGCAAGGGGCCGACAACGCCCAGCCCTGGAATGCAGCACTTGGCGATGAGCAGTTCGGTTGGCTGGAAGAGGTGTTGCACGGGGCGGAAGCTGCCGGCGAGCAGGTTGTCGTGATGGGCCACTATCCCGTCTATCCGCCCAATGCCCACAACATGTGGGACAGCGAACGCATCGTCGACCTTTTCTGCCGCTTCGAAAACGTCGCCGCCTATTTCTGCGGCCACAACCACGACGGCAACTACGGCATCGTCGACGGCACCCATTTCGTCAACATCAAGGGCATGGTCGAAACCCCCGATACGACAGCCTATGCGATCGTCGAGATCCATGCGGACCGATTGGAAATCCGCGGCTATGGCCGCGAAACGGATCGAACCCTGGCATTGACCACCGTCAGGCCCCGCCTGGCTGCGTCCGCCAGCCGCTGATCCAGAGATCCCGAAGGCGTTCGCCTTCGCCGGGAAAGAAATCGTCTGTCGCTTCGCAATGTTCGACGCGATCGGCGCGGAAATTACGGATCGCCTGGCGCAGTTCGCACCAGGCGACGATGTTGGCGGTTTCCGAGTAGTAGATCAGCGCGATCGGCCGGATCGTGCGTTCGGTGGCGCGGCCAAGTTCGTCGCGATAGTCGACGCCAAGCTTGCGCTCATCCCGGATCGCCCGGCGCACCAGCGCCAGATCGATGCCGGCGGGGGACGGTGCCACCGTTCCCCAGGCATGCAGCGCTTGGTTGCGAAAGGCAAGCCTGAGGGGTTCCGGCACAGCTCCGGTGATCTTCTGGTTGACGCGGCCGGCGGCCGCCTTCAGTTCCTCGTCGCCGGTGCGCGCCAGCAGCGCCAGCGCGAGCACGATCGCCTCGGTTTCCTCGATCGAGAACATCAGCGGCGGCAGGTCAAAACCGGGGCGAAGAATATAGCCGATGCCGCGCCCGCCCTCGATCGGTACGCGCATGGCCTGAAGAGCTGCGATATCGCGGTAGATCGAGCGCGGCGTCACCTCCAGCGTCGCGGCCATTTCGGCCGCCGTCACCGGCTTTCGGGCGAGCCGCAGGATCTGGATGATCTCGAACAGGCGCGAGGCCTTGCGCATCGAAAAAACTCCACCATTTCAAAACGCTCCTGACAAGACCCTGTCAGTTGCCGGCGGTTATAACATCCGACAACGGATTGAAAAATAAGCAATCCGCTCAGGCAACGATAGAACGGACCTCGGACAACTGACATGAGCTACACTGAAAACCTCTGGCTTTTCTTCACCCTTCTTTTCGGCATCATTATCGTGCCGGGCATGGATATGATCTTCGTTCTGGCGAACTCGCTGACGGGCGGCCGGGCCTCCGGCCTGTCGGCGACCGCAGGCATCATGGCGGGCGGCGTGCTGCACACACTCTATGCAGCGCTCGGGGTCAGCGTCATCCTTCATCTCGTGCCGCAGCTCTTCAATGTTCTATTGGTCGGCGGCGCCGCATACATCGCCTGGATCGGGTATTCCCTTGTCCGCAGTTCCATCACCATTGGCGGTATCGATGGCATCGGCCGGCTGTCGCGCTGGGCGAGTTTTCGTCAGGGCGCACTCACCAGCTTGATGAATCCCAAGGCCTATCTCTTCATGCTTGCGGTCTATCCGCAGTTTCTCAAACCCCAATTCGGGCCGGTCTGGTCGCAGGCCGCCGTTATGGCTGTGATGATCGCCGTGACCCAGCTTGCCGTCTACGGCGGCCTGGCGCTCGCCGCCGGTCGCGGCCGTGATTTCCTCGTTGGGAGCCCCGGTGCCACCGTCTTGATCGGCCGCGTGGCCGGCATCATCCTCGTATTGGTGGCGGCACTCACGGTCTGGCAGGGCTGGGCAGCTGGATGATTGAAGGGCAAAGTATAAACATGATTATTATATTCATGTTATAAGAAGGGATCAGACGGGATGGTTGTCAATAGCCTCGTCCGTTTCGAATTATGCTGATGCGACAAGGACATCAAAAAAATGTTACTTCCGTCGAATAGCTAAAATGCCATCATGCCGGCGCATTCAACACGAAGGCCGCAGAAGCGGATTCGAATGACCGGGAGATCACGATGAAGATACGCGCTCTTTTGCTTGCCGCCTCCCTCGCTGGGCTTGGCGTTACAGCCGTGACTGCGGCTGACGAACCGCAGGCGGTTCGTCAGGAACTGATGAAGAAGGTTGGTAAGGCTGCTGGTGCGCTCGGTGGCATCGCCAAGGGCGAAAAGCCCTATGATGCCGAGATCGTCAAGGCGTCGCTGACGACCATCTCCGAAACGGTCAAGGTGTTCCCGGACCATTTCCCCGCTGGCTCCGAAACCGGCATGGAGACGGAAGCAAGCCCGAAGATCTGGGAAAACATGGATGATTTCAAAGCCAAGGCCGCCAAGCTTGGTTCTGACACGGACGCCGTGCTCGCCCAGCTTCCAGCTGATCAGGCCGGCGTCGGCGCTGCCATGGGCATTCTCGGCAAGGACTGCGGCAGCTGCCACGAGATCTATCGCGTGAAGAAGAACTGACAATAGGTCGTCTTCCCAGAGAACTGATGATGACGCGCCGGCTTTCGCCGGCGCGCTGAACTGTTGTCGTGACGTCTGGAACCTCACGACGGTTGCGGCTTGCCGCGTTATATGGAGTGTGAGCGAAGCTCACGAATTCAAGAGTGTGCAGTTGAAAGGCAGCTTGATGGGCCGACGAATTAGAAAGCTTGTCTCGGGCATCGTGTTTCTGGGCCTCGTCGGCGGTGCGGCTTTCTGGTGGTTGACGAAGCCGGCGCCCTGGCCTGCGGATCATTGGGAAGGTTTGGGTGAACCGGATCTGGCCAATGGCGGGCAGATCTTCTGGGCTGGCGGCTGTGTCAGCTGTCATGCCAAGCCGGGCAGTGAGGGCGATGCGAGGCTCGTTCTTGCCGGTGGCGCGCCGCTGAAGAGCCCGTTCGGCACTTTTCACGCGCCCAACATCTCGCCGGACGAAACGGCAGGGATTGGCTCATGGACGCTTGCCGAATTCGGCAATGCGATGACGCGCGGCGTCGGGAGAAATGGCGAGCATCTCTATCCGTCGTTCCCCTATGCCTCCTATGCGCGGATGACCCCGAAGGACATCAATGATCTCTGGGGCTACATGAAGACGCTGCCCAAGACGAGCGATGTCGCGCCCGGCCATGAGCTGCCGTTCCCCTTTAACATCCGGCTGGCACTCGGTGGCTGGAAGCTGCTGTTCCTCACCGACACGCCGCGCGTCGCCATCGATGGCGCCGATCCGAAACTGGCGCGCGGCCAGTATCTGGTCGAAGGGCCAGGCCATTGCGGCGAGTGTCATACGCCGCGAAACGCGCTTGGCGGTCTGGAGCCGGCACAGTGGCTGGCTGGCGCGCCGAACCCGGAAGGCGAGGGACGCATCCCCAATATCACGCCCGGTTCGAAGAGCATCGGTGGCTGGAGCGCCTCCGACATCGCCTCCTATCTCGAAACCGGCTTCACGCCGGAATTCGATTCCGTTGGCGGTTCCATGGTCGAAGTTCAGAAGAACATGGCGAAGTTGATTGCCGCCGATCGCGAGGCGATCGCCGCCTACCTCAAGGCCATTCCTGCCCTTTGAAGGGCAGGGAGGACCTGGTTGATTCCGGGCCGCCGGCGCGCTCTAACTCTTCCCGGAAAGAGGAGGAGATCGACGATGCGCACCCATGAGACCTTGCCCTACGACCAATGGATCGAGCGCAGCCCCGAGGAGATGGCGGTGCGGGCGTCGCAGTTCTACGAGGACGTCAACCGTCGTCGCACCACGCGCTACTTCAGCGAACGGCCGGTGCCACGCGGCGTGATCGAGACCTGCCTGCTGGCGGCAGGCACCGCCCCAAGCGGCGCGAACCACCAGCCCTGGCATTTCACGGTCATCGAAAGCGCTGACATCAAGAGGAAGGTGCGCGAAGCGGCCGAAGAGGAGGAGCGCGTCTTTTACCAGCAGAAGGCGCCGCAGGAATGGCTCGATGCGCTGGCGCCGCTCGGCACCGATGAGGAAAAGCCGTTTTTGGAGACGGCACCCTATCTCATTGCCATCTTCTCGCAGAAACGCGGCGGTCCCAATCCGGGCGACATGAAGAAGAACTACTACGTCAACGAAAGCGTCGGTATCGCCACCGGTATCCTGATCACTGCCCTGCACCACGCGGGCCTCGCGACATTGACCCACACGCCGGCACCGATGAACTTCCTCAACGACATCTGCGGTAGGCCGGAGAGTGAGAAGCCGTTCCTGATCCTGGTGGTCGGTTATCCCGCGCCCGATGCGACCGTGCCGGTCGCAGGCAAGGTGAAAAAGCCGCTTGAGCAGATTTCGACTTGGCTTTGATGGCCGGGCCGCTCAGGCGGCTGTCGTCACGGCCGCATGCTCGTGGCCATGCAGTGCCGCATAGCCGTCGAGTTCGGGTGAGCCTAGGCCGAGCGCGCGAAAGATTTCGACTGCGAAGGTGACGGGTGCGGTGCCGGCCGCGGTGACGACGCGGTCGCTGCTGCATGCCTGCGGCTGATCGCGATAACGGCCGTGGCCGTGATAGCCACGGAGCGAGGCAAGACTGTCCGCACTGTTACCAGTGTGGTCAATGGCGTCGAGAATTCCGCTCGAAGCCAGTGCATCGACGCCGCCGCAGATTGCCGCAACCAACCGCTTCTCCCGGTGAAACGAGCGGATCGTCCCGCCGAGATCGGGAGCGTCGGCGGTACCCCAGATCGCGCCGCCGCAGATCACCAGGCCGTCGAAGCCCGCGGGGTCGAGTGCGTCGATCGACAGATGGGCGGAGACATCGAGGCCGCCCATCGACATCACCGGCGCGCCATCAGGGGTGGCGACTTCGATATCGACCCCAAGGTGCGCGCGCGCCGTCGCCATCAACAGCGCGCATTCCCAGTCCGCAAAGCCTTCATGCAGCACGATTGCAAGCCGCATCGTCTCGTCCTCAGCCAAGTTTCTGCATATAGCGCATGCCCGTCACCGGACGAGGCACGAAGCGTTCGGATTCGTAGAAGTGATGCGCCTTGAAATTGCCGGTGGCGGCGCTGACCGACAGGTAATCACAACCGGCCATCTTCGCCTGCTCACGGGCCTTGGCGACGAGGTGGCGGCCGATGCCGGTGCCGCGATTGTCGGAGCGCACGAAGAGATGATGCAGTTCCATGCCGCGCGCGCCTTCCGCTGCCCGGTAGACCGGCACGAGGATGGCGTAGCCGATCAGCCGGTTGCCGGCTTCGGCGACAAGCGCCGTGATCCAGGGGCTGCGGCCGAAGAGGTCGCGCTCGAGCTGCTCGGGCGTGATCGGGGCGGCGTCGCCATGATGGGCGGCGAGCTCGGCGATCATTTCGCGCAGTTCCGGAAGGTCGCGCTGCTTGGCACAACGGATCGTCACCATCGGCGGGCGCGTCGATGGCAGCGGATGGAGAGAGGGGATGGCGGTCTGTAGCATTGTCGGCTCCTCATGGTTCTCTTGCCATCAGGTGCCGTGAAAAACAAAAGCCGCCTGATGGCGGCCTTGTTGAATATGATCAGCAGGCCGCTCCTATGGGAACAGCCAAAAATACACGCGGCAGATGGGTGCGCTCTTGATCATGTGCTTAGATTGTCCGTTTCCGAGCGTTTGTCAACGGGGATTCTTGCGCTCGGTTGGGGACAGGTCAGGAGGCCGATGTTCGAAGTCGCCCTTAGTCCGCTGTCCCGAACCGAAGTTCAGTGATCGGTCCCGCACATCGAATGATCGGCAAGCGCACGGATGACGTAGCAGTCGCCGATCGTGTGGTCGCCGTTGCAGGCGACGATGCGTTCGAGTTCGCGCTCCAGCTTCTGCAGTTGCGCAATCTTTTCGCGAACGGTGACCAGATGTTCCTTGGCGATACGGTCGGCTTCGCCGCAGGGGCGCTCCGGGTGTTGACTTAATGCCAGCAGATCGCGGATCGATTCAATCGACAGCCCGAGATCACGCGCATGGCGGATGAAGGCGAGGCGTTCGAGTTCGCGCTTCTCGTAGCGCCGCTGGTTGCCCTCCGAGCGTTCCGGCGCCGCGATCAGCCCCATCTGCTCGTAGTAGCGAATCGTTGGGATTTTTACGCCGGTGCGGCGGGAGAGATCGCCGATCGAATACATGCTCGTGCTCCAAACCTATAGCTTCTGGAGCATTAGATAATCGCTCTGCAATTTCCGTCAATGGGGCAGGAAAGGCCGGTTAGGCCTCTCCCTTTGGTCGTCCGTTCAACGTGCGAGGAAGGACAGCAGCGTCTCGTCGAAGAGATCGCTCTCTTCCAGTTGCGGCGTATGGCTGCTCTTCTCGAACATGCGGATCGTCAGGTCTGCAAAATCCCCGCGATAGGCGTCCCAGGTCCCGGCCGGTGCAACGAGATAGTCGAATTGCCCGAGTGCCAGGAGCACCGGCATGGTAAGCCGGTCGAGCCCTTTGCGGATATCGATGTCGCGAAACACCTCGCCCCAGAGATGGTCGAAGACGGGGTTGTTAACGGTGACATCACGCCATAGCGGTGCCGAGTCGAAGTCGGGCGAGTGCCAGCTCTTGGCGCCGAGCCGGATCAGCAGCGACTTGAACCGCTCCTCGGGGCGCGCGGCGATATCGGCACCGAGCGCAGCCATCTCGCGTTCGAACACTGCCTTGCGTTCCGGTGCTACGAGTTCTTCCCATCGTCGATCCGCGAGTGCCATGTGTCCAGCGGAATGGCTCGGCCCGGTGCCGACCATGATCACATGGCTGACGCGCTGCGGATGGCGCTTGGCATATTCGAGCGCCATGTAGCCATGGCCGGAGTGGCCGAGGATGGCGAAGCGATCGAGGCCGAAATGCTGGCGCATGCGTTCGATATCGTCGAGCACCGTTTCGAGGCCAATATCATCGGGAGAATAGGCCGCGTGTACCGGCGCGAAGCCGCGGTGATCGATGAAATGGAGCTTCATCCGCCGGCGCAGATGCTGTGAGAATGTCCGGGGATAGTAGACGGTGCTGCCGACGATCAGCAGCGGCGTACCGTCTCCCTCTATGCGATAACCGAGCTCGAAAGGACCGGCGCGCAGGCGACCGGTTTTTGGCAGGGATGGATGGGTCGTCGTCATGGATAGGATCCTGCAATGGGCCGGAGAACGATGGTTCAACAGTTGGCGTTCTCATCGGCTTTCAAGAAAAGCGTCCACGCCAAATGAAGCCGCAAAGCGACCTTGGCGTCGGTGGTTTTTCATGCCGGTGAGCGTCGCTAACGGATCAGGCGCACGGATCGGTATCCCTGTTTTAAAGCGGCTTCATACCAGCCAGTACGGTCGAGCCGCAAGCGCCGACCTTGAGGCATTCCGACCGTCAGCCGCATTCGAAGACGGTGGCACAAGGACGCCACAATCGGCGCCTAGCGATCTGCGCAGCATTCGACTCAGCTCAGCGTCGGGCCGAATGCTTGTTGTTCAACAGTCAGTTAGAGCGTCGGCATGCGTGCGCGGCGCACGACGGAGAAACACGTGTCGCTACTCATCAATCGTCGCCAACTGCTCGTCGGCTCCGCGCTGATCTACCCGGCCATCGCCTTCGGCTCGCCCGTAAAGGCCGCCGCTGCCGCCGGTAATGATGTCGATGCCCGGCTCGCCGAACTCGAAAAGCGCACCGGCGGCCGGCTCGGCGTTTCCGTCCTCGACATGGAAACCGACATATCCTTCGGCTGCCGCGAGGATGAGCGTTTCGCCATGTGCTCGAGCTTCAAGACGCTGGCCGCCGGCTTCGTTCTGGCCCGCGCGGATCAGGGCGCCGAAAAGCTAGATCGCCGCATCGTCGTTGCGCAGAAGGACATCATCGCCCATTCGCCGGTGACTGAGAAACATATCGGCGGCGAGGGCATGACGATCGCAGACCTCTGTGCCGCAACGATGACGACGAGCGACAACGCGGCGGCGAACCTCTTGCTCGAAAGCTTCGGCGGTCCGCAGGCACTGACCGGCTGGCTGCGCACGATCGGCGACGAGACCACGCGTCTCGACCGCAACGAACCGACCTTGAACGAAGCCAGGAAAGACGATCCGCGCGACACGACGACGCCGGCCGCGATGCTGGAAACGCTTGGGCTTCTCGCTTTCGGGCCGGCACTCACCGAGCCGTCGCGCAAGCTGCTGATCGAGTGGATGGTTGCCAACACGACCGGCGACCAGCGCATCCGTGCCGGCCTGCCGAAGGGCTGGAGAGTTGGCGACAAGACGGGAACGAACTCCACGGGCTCGGCGTCCGACATCGCCATCGTCTGGCCGGAGGGCCGGGGGCCGTTGCTGGTCGCGGTCTATATCGCAGAGGCGACGGCGCCGCTTGCCGAGCTGAACACCGTCTTTGCCGATGTCGGCCGGATGGCCGCGGAGATGGTTTAGCCGGCGGTCGCCAGGTTGGCATTGGCCGCAGCGGTCTCCGTCGTGCGCCACTTCTTCAGCCGGATGACCTGGTCATCGACGCCAATGACGCTCTTGCGGTGGGTGATGGCGATTACCGTCACCTGGCCGCAGACTTCGCGGATATGCGCCATGATATCGCGCTCGGTTGCCTCGTCGAGCGCCGAACTGGCTTCGTCCAGAAACAGGAATTCGGGGTCGTCGTAGAGTGCGCGGGCAATCGCGATGCGCTGGCGCTCGCCGCCCGAAAGCTTGAGGCCACGTTCGCCGACTGACGTGTCGAAGCCCGCGGGCAAAGCCTCGATGAAATCGAGGATGGCGGCCTTGCGGGCGGCGGCGACAAGGCGGTCATGATCCTGCGGTCGGCCGAGCGCAATGTTGGTGGCAAGGCTTTCGTTGAGCATCACGATGTCCTGCGGCACAACGCCAACCTTTGCGAACCATTCGGCGCGAGAAATGTCAGCCAGATCCTGACCGTCCACGTCGATCCGACCCTTGGTGGGATCAATCGATTTCAAGACCAGCTTGAACGCCGTCGACTTTCCCGCGCCGGTCGGGCCGACCAGATAAGTGATGCGCCCGCGTTCCGCCTGGAAGCTCAGCGCTTCGACACCACGGCTCTCGCCGTAGGAAAAACCGACGCCGTCGAACGTCAGGCGCCCCTCGTTTGGCGCAAATTTTTTGGAATGGCGGGCATTGGTTTCGTCTTCCGCATGCCACATGGCTGCAAAGGGGCCGAAACGCGCCTTGGATTCCATCAGCGTGCTGACAGCCCGTCCGATCATCTCGAAGGGCGAGTTCAGTTGAAGCAGCAGCATGTTGAAAAGAACGAGGTCGCCGGTTGAAAGCTCTCCTGTCTCGAGACGTGGAACGAGAAGAACGAAGGTAACGCCAAGCTGCAGGCCCAACGCGGCTGCGGACGCAGCACCGCCGAGCGCTTCGGTGCCGAAGAAACGGCGCCATCCGTCACGCGAGATTGCCTCCTTTTCGACGAAACGGGCGTTCATCCACCGCTCGCTGCGGAAGTGCCGCAATGTTTCCATCGCGTTGATGGCGTTGCCGGTAAACTTGGCATTTTCCTGCGAGGCTTTCATCGCAGTTTCGATGTGGCGTGCGGCGACCTTGGAGGTGTAAAAGCGCAGGCCGATGAAGATGCAGCCATAAAACAGCGCCACCAGGATGAGCTCGTTGCTGATCGTCGCACCGAGCATGACCAGCGTCACGCCAATCTGCAGTGTTCCAGGAATGAAACCGCCGAGAAGCGTGGTCGAGATGTTGTTGAGCGCGCGTTCGCCGCCAGTGCCTGCCTGCTGGATCTGCGTGGGATTGTGCTCGACGAAGAAAGCCCCGGTCTTCGTCAGCAGCCGATCGAAAAAGGCGGTCCGGACGATGAAGCCGAGCGCTTGGCCCTGGCTCGCCGCGAGATACATGAGGCTGTTCTGCATCGCCGTCGAAAGCGCCATGACCAGAGCATAGAGCAGGAAACCGCCGATGACGGACACGGAAGGGTCGTTCAGCCTGTCGATCTGTCTGGAGAAGAGATACGGACCAGCGACAAAGCTCAGGGAGGTCAGGACCGTGATCGCGACGAGCAACAGGATCGAGAGCCACTCCGTCCGCCAGTAGCGAGCAAAAATAACCGCCATCGGTTCGCCCGCAAGGCGCCAATCGTCACGCATATCCCTGTTCTCCTGTGAATCGGCAGGGCGACATATGTCGCGTGCCGGGGGTGTCGATTCAAGGAAAAGTTGAAAATTATAGGCAAGTTTATTTTAGGCTGCAGGGCTTCCGTCGGCGATATCGGATGCGGTATCATTGCGCTGCTGGTCGACGCCCATCGCGCGCTCGACTGCCTTGCGGATTTCGTCCTCGATCGCTTCGCGCTGCTTCGGGTCCATCGCCTTGAGTTCGTCTTCGGTGATGCCGTGCGCCTCAAGGATCTGGGCGCGAATCTGCTCCGCGAAGCTCATCTTGGCGCGTTTCAGGAACTCATCGCCGACTGATTCGCCTGAGGCCGTCTGTTCGCCGGTTCCGATCGAAGGCTTGACTTCCTCTTCCCGGGTCGCGCTGATCCAGAAGGCGTTGGACAGCGAGGCTGAACTGGAAGCCGGCGCAATGGTCGGCGGCAGTCTTGGTCGGGCATCGGTGCTGCCATTTTCTTCGAGTGGTGCGGCCGGTCCCGATTGGGCGCGGCGCTGCGAGAAGTAGTAGTTCGAGATGCTGTTGTCGATTTTCATGGGAATCCCCCGGAATCTTATGTCCGGGGGAAGCTGCTTCCGGTGGCTTGTGTGGAGCTTGCCAATACAACCCAATAGCGAGAATTAGGGGTGCCTGCTCGCGCTCTAGGGCAGGGTATAGGCGATGACGTAGTCTCCAGGCTTGGTGCCCACCGAGCCGTGGCCGCCGGCGACGATCAGCACATATTGCTTGTCGCCGACCGCATAGCTCATCGGCGTCGACTGGCCGCCGGCCGGAAGACGTGCTTCCCAGAGCTGCTTGCCCGTCGTCAGGTCATAGGCGCGCAGATAATCGTCCACCGCCGCGCCGAGGAAGGCGACGCCGCCCTTGGTGATCATCGGTCCGCCGATGCCGGGAACGCCGACCTTGAAGGGCAGCGGCAAGGGCGTCATGTCCTCGACGGTGCCGTTCTTGTGCTTGTAGGCGATCTTGCCCGTCCTGAGATCGGCACCCGCGACGTAACCCCACGGTGGTGCCTGGCAGGGGATACCAAGCGGGCCGAGGAACGGCCCCATGAACACACCATAGGGCGCGCCGTCGTTGCGGTTGAGGCCCTGCTCGGATCCTTTTTCGTCCTGGCCCTTCGGCGGGATCTGGTCGCGCGGAACGAGGCGCGAGGTGAAGGCGAGGTAGGTCGGCATGCCGAACATGACCTGCCGTTCCGGATCAACCGCAACCGAGCCCCAGTTGAACGTGCCGAAATTGCCGGGATAGACGAGTGTCCCTTCCAGCGACGGCGGCGTATAGCGCCCCTCGTATTTCAGCGAGCGGAACGAGATGCGGCAGGCGAGCTGGTCGAACATCGTCACGCCCCACATGTTCCGCTCCTGCAGAGGTGCCGGCATGAAGGTGAGGCCCGAGACCGGCTGGGTCGGCGCGGTGAAATCTTCCGGGATCGCGCCCTTGGGAGCTGCGACTTCCTCGATCGGGATGATCGGCTCGCCGCTCCTGCGATCGAGCACGTAGATATCGCCCTGTTTCGTCGGTCCGACGAGCGCCGGCACGACTGTGCCGTCGTCCTTGGTAATGTCGAGCAGCGCCGGTTGTGCCGGCACGTCCATGTCCCAGAGATCATGGTGCACGGTTTGGCGCACCCAGCGCACCGCGCCGGAATTGATGTCGAGCGCGACGATCGAGGAAGAATACTTCTCCACATGTTCGCTGCGGCCCATGCCGAGCTGGTCCGGCACCTGGTTACCCATCGGGATATAGACGAGGCCGAGACCTTCATCGTAGCTGGACACCGACCAGCTGTTGGGCGAGTTGGTGCTGTAGGTCTGCCCCTCAGGCAGCGGCGTCGTCACGTCAGGGTTGCCGCTGTCCCAGTTCCAGATGAGGGCGCCGGTGTTGATGTCGAAGGCGCGGATGACACCGGATTGTTCCTGGGTGGAATAGTTGTCGTTGACGGCGCCACCGATGATCAGCTTGCCGGCGACGGCGACCGGTGGCGAGGTCGAATAGTAATAGCCGGCCGGGTTGTACTTCATACCCTTTTCGAGGTGCAGCACGCCGTTGTCGGCAAAGCTGGTGCAGACGGCGCCCGTTGCCGCATCGAGCGCGATCAACCGCGCATCGGAGGTCGGCAGGTAGACCCGTTCGGCGCAGACGCCGCCGGCAGTTGCCGCCGGATCGGCCCAATAGGTGACGCCGCGGCAGGTCTGGTGCTGCCGGTCCGGGTTCATGCCGGAGTTGCTGTCATACTTCCATTTCTCCTCGCCGGTCGCAGCGTCGAGCGCGATCGCCCAGTTGTGCGGCGTGCAGGCATAAAGCGTGTCCTTCACCTTGATCGGCGTCACCTGATAGGTGGTCTCGCCCACGTCCTCGGGGCGTTTGACGTCGCCCGTCTGATATTGCCAGGCAACCTTGAGGTTCGCGACATTGTCAGGGGTAATCTGATCGAGCGGCGCATACCGCTGGCCGAACGGCGTGCGCCCGTACTGATGCCATTCGCCTGGTGGTACGTTGCCGCCGAGCGGCGGATTGGCGGCGACCACGTCGCGTGGCAGATCGCCACGGATGTCGTGCGGATCCTGGGTCAGCGAATAGCCGGCGATGCCGATCGAGGCGAGGACGGCGACCGCCAGCGGCCACGCGCCGGCGGCATAGCGTTCGCCGGTCGGGCTCTCGAAGCCGAGCGGGCGACGGATCGCCGGCAGCATCAGCCACAGGCCGAGCAGCACGATAATGCCGCCACGGGGTCCGAGCTGCCACCAGTCGAACCCGACTTCCCAGACGGCCCAGGCGAGTGAGCCGAGGATGATCAGGGCATAAAGCCAGATAGCGGCGGCGTTGCGCTTGAAGAGAAGAATGGCCGTCAGCAGGAAGCCGATACCGGTGATGAGATAATAGGGACTGCCGCCAAGCATCAGGAGTTCGATTCCGCCGCCGCCGAGCGCGATACCGATCAGGGCGAAGACGATGGCCGTCAGAATAAGCATGGTGGGAACTCCCGAATTGAAGAACGGCGCCGTTGCACGGCTTTTTCGTTGGGGCGGCCCGGATGAACGGCCACGCGGGAAAAATCGGTTTCGGGGTCGGCGGTCGCGAGGGAGGCCGCGGCCGTCAGATCGGGCTTGGGCCAATCTCGCGACGGCCCGCCCTCTAGCACCTAACGCGCCGGACTTGCCTTTCAATAGCCGCAATTTCGCAGCGCAAAAATTTAAGGTGTCCGCAATGAAGTTGCGCGCCGGGGAGCTGAGCGATGCTTCTCGGCCTGCCGGGCACGGCCGCCTCGGCAGTCGCATGACAGGCCAAGGCCTGGCGCGCAGGCGAGACGTCCGTCGAAGACAGCGAGTGTGGACTGTCTAGGCGAGGCGAAGGCGCAGCGGTTTGGTGTTTTCCCGGCGCAGCACGCCCTTGGCCTCGAGGTCGAGCTGGACCGCCTTCAGCCACCACCCGGCCTTCTCGCCGCCAGGAAAGAGATCGTCGGGCAGCAAAGGCAGCAGCATCTGCTTTGCTTCCGCAACCGTGAGGGGCGCGTCAGAGCGGGATAGCGCGGTGAGCAGCGCGTCCTTCATCGCATCGTATTTGACCTTGTCGACACGGGTGACGTGTCCGGGCGAAACGATATTCTGGATCTCGATCTTTTCACGTTCCGTGGCCATCAAGCGTTCCCTTCACATAGTCGATGTCAGGTGACCGGAACGCCATTGCGGCCCAGGCGCCGATGAGCTTCAGCATGAACTTTCCGGAATGCCCGGCGTAGCTGGGCAGGTCGTCGGCGATGGCGACACCTGGCCGGCGGTCCCGTGTCATCACCCGCATCTGCACCGGTGGCCGCGTCTCTTCGTCGAGCCGATTTCGATAAAGCGTCAGCCAATGACCGCTGGTAAACTCGAGGAACATCGGTGTGTTGCAGCACGTTGCGACAACGCGTCGGGTCTTTGACGTTGGTGTCAGTCGATGTTCATGCAGCTGATCGGCGCCACGAACGCAGTTTATCCGGTCCTTGCGGAAGAGAACGAAATCCGTGGAACCATCGCCGTTGAGCACCGGCGAGGCGCCGGGCAATGCCGCGAAGATTTCACCTGCCGTCCGGCAGCTTTGACAATAACAAGCGGCTGTCACGATCGGGCTGCCGACAGCGCGCATGTGCACCTGCCCGCACTCGCATCGCGCATTCAAAGTCCGGTTTTCGCTCCTGCTCACCCGCAATCTCCGTCTTCAAACTCAAATCAAACTGTACCGTCCAGTTTGATTTGTCAATGCGGTCGTGCTAACCGGGACCGCAGGCCCCTGTGAGAGGTTGTGACTGAAAATGACGAACCCGGTCGAGACGCGAACGACAAGGAAGCGCCAGTCCATCCTGGCTGCCGCTACCGAGCTTTTCCTGCAGCGCGGTTTCCTTGCGACCAACATGGACGAGGTGGCGGCGATCGCCGGTGTGTCGAAGCAGACCGTCTACACCCATTTCGGCACCAAGGAAGCGCTGTTCCTCGAGATCGTCACCGGCATGACGGGCGAGGCCGGCGATGAACTGGAAGGGCAGGTAGCAGACCCCGTTGATGGGCGCCCGATCGAAGACTTTCTGCTGGAGTTTGCCGAACAGCAGCTGGCGATCGTCATGACGCCGCGGCTGATGCAGTTGCGGCGCCTGGTGATCGGCGAGGCCGAACGCTTTCCGGAGCTCGGCAAGAGGTTGCACGCAAAGGGGCCGGGCCGGTCAATCGGCCGGCTCACGAAAGCCTTTGCCCACTACAGCGAGAGCGGCGACGTCGAGGCGGAGGACCAGCGCGCCGCCGCATCCTTCTTCAACTGGTTGGTGATGGGCGAGCCCGTCAACGACGCCATGCTGCTCGGTGATCGGGCCATTCCTGATGCCGATGCTCTTCGCAGCCATGCAAGGGAAAGCGTGCGGATTTTCCTCGCTGCCTATGGCCGAAGGCCATAGGCGCGGACCATGACCTGTAAGCGTTGCGCGCCTGTCGATTTGTCCTCACGTACCGCAAAAGGTCTGCTGTACTTCTTCCTCTGGCTGCGGCGGATCGGCATAGGCTGCAAAACGGGGCTGGTCCTCATAGGGTTTTGACGTCACGTCGACCAGCGCTTCGAACAGCGAGAAGTCGGCGTCTTCCGTCGCCGCGACGATCGCCTGTTCGATCCGGTGGTTGCGCGGGATATAGGCCGGGTTCACTGCCCTCATCGCCGTCGCGCGGTCGTCGGCAGCCCCCGGCTCCCGCTCAAGGCGCTTGCGCCAGTCGGCGAGCCAGGATGTCACGGCGACAGGGTTGGTGAACAGGGAGGCGAGGGCCACGTCCGCACTGGGATCGGCAGCACACTCGCAAAGCCTGCGGAAGGTGAGGGTGAAATCGGCTTCACCCTGATGCATGGCGCTCAGCAGCCCCTGCACGAGGTCAAGGTCGCCTTCCTCTTCGCCGACAATCCCGATCTTGTGGCGCATGCCGTCGAGCCAGTGGCGCTGGAAGATCGCGCCGTATTCGCCAAGAGCGTCGTTGGCGAGGTCAACCGCTGTCGCTGCCACCGGATCGAACAGCGGCACCAGCGTCTCGGCAAGCCTGGTCAGGTTCCACTGGCCGATCGCCGGTTGGCTGGCATAGGCGTAGCGGCCGAACTGATCGATCGAGGAAAACACCTTCTTCGGATCGTAGGCATCCATGAAGGCGCAGGGGCCGAAGTCGATGGTCTCGCCCGAGATCGTCATGTTGTCGGTGTTCATCACACCGTGGATGAAGCCGACATGCAGCCAGCGGGCAATCAGGGCCGCCTGCCGCGCCACCACGGCCTTGAAGAAGGCGAGATAGGGGCGTTCTTCGTTCTTGATCTCCGGATAGTGGCGGTCGATCGCGTAATCGGCCAGCGCCTGCACCGAAGCCATGTCACCGCGTGCCGCGAAAAACTGGAAGGTGCCGACCCGGATGTGGCTTGCCGCCACCCGGGTGAAAACGGCACCGGGCAGGATCTGCTCGCGATAGACCGGTTGGCCGGTCACGACGGCAGCAAGCGCCCGTGTCGCCGGGATGCCGAGCGCGAACATCGCTTCGCTGACGATGTATTCGCGCAGCACCGGGCCGAGCGCCGCCCGCCCGTCGCCGCGGCGCGAGAAAGGGGTCTGTCCCGGTCCCTTCAACTGGATATCGCGCCTTTGCCCGCTCCGATCGATGACTTCGCCGAGAAGGATCGCGCGGCCGTCGCCCAACTGCGGCACGAAGGTGCCGAACTGATGGCCGGCATAGGCCATCGCGAGCGGCGCAGCACCGGCAGGCACGCTATTGCCGGAAAAGATCTGGGCGCCGTCGCGCTCGAGAGTTGCGACGTCGAGGCCGAGTTCTTCGGCAAGCGGTCGGTTGAGCTTGATCAGCCAGGGCTCGGCAACCGGCGTCGGATCGACACGGGCGAAGAACTGCGGCGGCAGTCGCGCAAAACTGTTGTCGAAACGGAAACCGTCGGTTTCGGCGGTCGGCGAAGGCGGCACGTAGTTCATGGTTCAACGGTCAGCGGCTCCTGCCGGGACATTCCGGCCACCGCCCTTTCGGACCAAAGTCTACACGAGCCATCTCAATTTCGCGAGGGTTGGCTGACAAGGCGGCGCCCTCCCGCGAGAGGTCTTTCGCGGGAGGGCCGGGAGGGCGAGTGCCGTCTTCGTGTCAGGCGCTCAGCGCCGTCGGCGAAAGGCAGGCCTCGCAAATCGCCGCGATATGGCGATGGTCGGTGCCGCAGCAGCCACCGAGGATGCGCAGTCGCGGCAAACGATCGCTCAGCATCCGATAGCGCTGCCCGAGTTCAACAGGATCGCCCGCATCGAGCGTCTCACTTTCGTCGAGCTCGCTGTGGCTTTTCGCCGACGCGTTGGCGCGGATGCCGCCGATCCTGTGCACCCAGGCGCTGTCGGTATCGAGGCTGGCCTCGAAATGATCCGGATGGGCGCAGTTGATCATGTAGTATTGCGGAAACCGGCCGGTTGCCGCGTCGACGATCTCGATCGCGTGTTTGAGCGTGCGGCCGTTCGGCAGGCGCCCGTCTGTCTCAACCGTGAACGAGATGGCGCAGGGCATGCCGTGGCTCTGCGCCGAGCGGGCGATGCCGATCGCCTCGTCGATATTGGTAATCGTGTAGGCCGAGATCATGTCGGCATCGCTGACGGCAAAGGCAGCGACCTGTGCGGCATGATAGTCCTCGGCTTCGTCGGGGCTCATCCGGCCTGCCCTGTAGCCGTCGCCGCGCGGCCCGATCGCGCCGCTGAGCACGATCGGTGCCTGCGGCCGCTCGTATTCGGCGCGCAGTTCCGTCAGCAGATAGACGGCATCCTGGTTCAGTTCGGCCAGCGCTCCGGCATCATAGCCAAGCTTGGAGCCCCAGTCGGCACTCGCCCGCCACGTCGCCGTGTCGAGGACAAAGCCGGTGCCGTGGTGTTGCGCGATGTCGAGATACCGCGTGTAGTAGTTCAGCAGCCGCCGTCGTCCCTCGGACGTCGACAGCAGAACGAAGGAGGCAAAGTGCGGAAGCGCGACGCCTTCGTGAAAGATGAGCGTCGTTTCCATGCCGCCGTCGCTGAGAAAGGTTCCACCCTTCATGAGCGGCAGGCTGCGTCGGTATTTGGCCATGTCGGTCTCCACCCGTTTTGGTCTCGTTGGATCCCGGCGGAGCGCTCCCATTCCCGCAAGGATGGTTAAATTTCTGCCTTTTTATCATCTTCTAAACTAGGCGACTTGCGGTATACTATTGCTAATATACGTAAATATCTCAGTAAAATCATTATGTTGCTGGTAGAGTTTTGCTGCGGCATTGCTCGCTGGTCGTGGGTTCGTTGGCGAAAACTGTACCGACGGTAGGGAAGCGGCTAATGCGAAAGGGTGAGGAAACCCGTGCCAAGATCCTCGACGCAGCCGAAATCTCGGTGTTGGCGAAGGGCTTTGGCGCGACCTCGATCGATGAACTGATCGCCGAAACCGGCATCACCAAGAGTGGCTTCTTCTATCATTTTCGCGACAAGAACGAGCTGGCGAAGGCGCTGCTCGAACGCTACGTCGAGAACGACGAGCGGATTTACGACGAGATCTTCAGCCGGGCGCGCGAGCTTGTCGATGATCCGCTTCAGGCGTTTCTGCTCGGCCTCAAGCTCCTGTCGGAGCTGCTCTCCGATCTTCCGAACGGTCACCCCGGCTGCCTGGTCGCGGTAATCTGCAGCCACGAGCGAGCGTTCGACCGCGATATCCAGGAGATCAACCGGCAGGCAGCCTTGATGTGGCGCAGGCGTTTCGGCGCGATGTTCCGCGACATCATGCAGGTCTACCGGCCACGCGAGCCACTGGATGTCGACCAGCTTGCCGACATGGTCTCGACGGTGATCGAGGGCGGAATCATCCTGTCAAAGGCGTTGAAGGAGCCGAAGAACCTGCCCGCTCAACTGCTGGTCTTCCGCACCTTCATCCGGCTGCTGTTCCAGCCGGCAGCCTCCTGAGCATCAAGCCTCGTCAGCTTCCATCGCGTGCGCCAGTTCGGCGAGCTTGCGAACGGTGTTGAGGTTGCGCGCCGTACCCGTTTTGAGCGCCGGCAGCTTCATCTTCGACGGGCCGGAACCATTGGGATAGTGCACGTAGATCTCGTGTCCTGCGACTACGACCTCTTCGCCGTCGGGCGCAACGAGCTTGTCGAGTGCATCCGCCGGTGCTGCATTCGGCAGGAACACCACATGCAGGAGGTTGGTCTTGGCATCGGGGAAGGGAGAGGCGTCGGCTATCGCCCGTAACTGCCGGGCATCCCGGATGACAACGCCGGGCGCCTTGCCGAGTTTTTCGCCAAGGGCCGCGCCGAGCTTTACCGCCGCCTCCAGCGCCGGCAAGTCAGAGCGGAACAGCACGTTTCCGCTCTGGATGTAGGTCTTCACGTCGCTGAAGCCGAGCGCCTCGCAGATCGCCCTGAGATCGGCCATCGCCAGCTTGCCGGTCCCACCGACATTGATGGCGCGAAGAAGGGCGACGTGAACAGGCATCGGCCTCTCCTTAGCCTTGCATCTTGCCGGCGACCTTGATGGCGAAGGCATATTCGAAGGCGATCTCTTCCAGGCGCTGGAAGCGGCCGGAGGCGCCGCCGTGGCCGGCGTCCATGTTGGTTTTCATCAGGATCGGCGCGGTGCCGGTCGTCTTTTCGCGCAGGCGTGCCACCCACTTCGCCGGTTCCCAATAGGTCACGCGTGGGTCGGTGAGCCCGCCAAGCGCCAGGATCGCCGGGTAGGGTTTTGCCTCGACATTGTCGTAGGGCGAGTAGCCGGCGATGATGTCGTAGAACTCGCGGCTGTCGATCGGGTTGCCCCATTCCGGCCATTCCGGCGGCGTCAGCGGCAGCGTGTCGTCGAGCATGGTGTTGAGCACGTCGACGAAGGGAACGGCGGCGATGATGCCGGTGAACTTTTCCGGCGCCATGTTGGCGATCGCGCCCATCAGCATGCCGCCGGCCGATCCGCCTTCGGCGACGATGTTTGCGTAAGACGTGAACTTCTCCTGATTCAGATAGTCCGCCGCGGCGATGAAGTCCTTGAAGGTGTTGGTCTTCTTGGCCATCTTGCCGTCCTCGTACCACGAGAAGCCCCGGTCCTTGCCGCCGCGGATATGGGCGATGGCATAGACGAAGCCACGGTCTGCCAGCGACAGGCAATTGGTGTTGAAGCCGGCGGGAATGGTGATGCCATAGGCGCCGTAGCCATAGAGCAGGCACGGTGCCGAGCCGTCGAGCGGGGTATCCTTGCGATAAAGCAGCGTGACCGGAACCTTGGTTCCGTCCCAGGAGGGCGCGAAGACACGGCGGGTGACGTAGTCGTCGGGATTGTGTCCCGACGGTACTTCCTGGGTCTTCAAGAGCGTGCGCTCACGCGTCGCCATGTCGTAGTCGAAGAGCTGCGACGGCGTCGTCATCGACGAGTAGGAAAAGCGGATGACGTCGGTGTCGTATTCGGCAGCACCCGAAAGCCCGAGCGAATAGGCCTCTTCGGCAAAGGCGATCGCGTGCTCCTCGCCGGTCTTGCGGTCGCGGATGACGATTTCCGGCAAGCCGTCCCGGCGCTGCAACCAGACGAGATGGCGCGCATAGGCCATGTGGTTGAGGATCAGCGTGCCTGGCTTGTGCGGTACGAGCTCTCGCCAGTTCTCCTTGCCCGGCGCATCGACCGGCGCTTCCATGATCTTGAAATCCTTGGCGCCATCGGCGTTTGTCAGGATGTAGAAGACATCGCCGCCTTCGGTCATCTCATATTCGAGCCCGACCACGCGTTCCGCGACGAGCTTCGGTTCGGCCGTCAGGTCCTTGGTCGAAAGCAGCCGGTACTCGCTGGTCTCGTGGTCATGGATGTCGATGTAGATGACGTCGTCGAGGAGAGAGCCGCCGACCGACATGAAGAAGCCCGGGTCCTTCTCCTCGTAGACCAGCCGGTCGTCCGCCTGGGGGCTGCCGATCACGTGGTGGAAGATCTTCGACGGGCGGTGGTTGTCATCGAGTACCGTGTAGAAGAAGCTCTTACCGTCCGGTGCCCAGGCGCCACCGCCGCCGGTGTTCTCGATCACGTCGGCAAGATCCTCGCCCGTCGAGAGGTCACGCACCTTCAGCGTGAAGTATTCCGATCCCTTGTCGTCGTAGCCCCAAAGGCCGCGGCCGTGGTCGGACGAGTGGTCGAGGCCGGCAAGGCGGAAATAGGCCTTGCCTTCCGCTTCCTTGTCGCCGTCGAGCAGGACCTGCCGGATCGTCTCGTTCTTGCTGTCGCCGTCGCGCGGAATGCGGAAATAGCGTGGCTGCTCACCGCCGGTCACATAGAGGCTGCCATAGGCGAAGGGACCGTCCTTTACCGGGATCGAGCTGTCGTCTTCCTTGATGCGGCCGCGCATCTCGGCAAACAGCGTCTTCTGCAGCGCCTTGGTGTCGTCCATCGCCGCATTCATGTAAGCGTTTTCCGCCTCCAGATGCGTCCGGATTTCCGGATTGAGGATCGAGGGATCCTTGAACATCGCCTGCCAGTTGTCGTCCCGCAGCCAGGCGTAGTCGTCGGTGCGGGTAATGCCGTGGCGCGTGTCGGTCACCGGCTTTTTCGCGGCGACGGGAGCTTCGGGCAGGTTCTTGAAAACGGACAAGGCATGTCTCCGGGATTTATGCGGCGGGAGACACTGAGATAGAGAGCACGGCTGCGCCGATCAAGCGGAAAGGTTTTTGCGTTTTGGCGGTGCCTTCTCCCCGGAAGGGAGTGGGGAGAAGGCGGGGTAGTCTTTCGGTTGACGCTCGTGGAGCGGCTAGCCTTTTGCTTTCAATTGCTTTCGGTATTCATCGACCGGCAGGCCGCCGACGCCCCAGTCTTCGAAGGCCACCTCGTCGATGACGACGAAGGTGGTGGCCGGGCTCTTGTCGAGCACGGTGACGAGCAGGTCGGTGACACCCTTGATGAGGGCTGCCTTCTGTTCCGGGGTTGCACCTTCGCGGGTGATCTTGATGTTCACATAGGGCATTGCTGGTTCCTCAGGCTGGTTGTCGAATGTCGTAATGAAAGACCTTGGCGATGATCTGCCAACGCCCGTCGACGAAGATCAAGGACAGGAAGTCGGTAAACGCCTTCTCGCCAATGGCACATTGCACCTTGGCAAAAGCCGTTACGGGTCCGGCAAACTCGATCGAGACGATCCTGTCGGCACGCTGTTCGCCGCGGCTTGCCGGCGAGGGGCGCTTGTCGACGATAGGGAAATACCTGTCCATGTCGAGTTCGAGCAGTTCTCCCTCGGTCGCCGTGGCGTAGTGGGCTTTCGGGTGAAAGACCTCGCGCAGGATTGCCGTGTCGCTGAAATAGAGCCCGTCGAAATAACGTCCGAGCACATCGATGACGGCGGCAAAGCGTGGATCGTTGTGGGTGCCGCTCATGCCGCGATCAGTCCTTCCGCCTTCATGGCCGCCTGCACCGCCGGGCGCTGGCCGACGCGTTGCATATAGGCCGTCAGCTGGGGCCAGGGCTCAAGCGAAATTCCGGTGACGCTGGTCCAGTTGACGACGGTGAAGAGATAGGCGTCGGCAACGGAAAAGGTGTCGCCGAGCAGATGGGCGCGAC
Organism: Ensifer sp. GW823-FHT05D09; assembly: GCF_058795755.1. Lineage (NCBI taxonomy): Bacteria > Pseudomonadati > Pseudomonadota > Alphaproteobacteria > Hyphomicrobiales > Rhizobiaceae > Ensifer > Ensifer sp. GW823-FHT05D09. The sequence continues at coordinate 1,039,555 of NZ_JBXAIA010000001.1, forward strand.
CGTCGGACAGCAGGGCTTCGACGTTGCCGAGCCGTTTGCCGACCTGCGCTGCGGCAGCTTCCTTGGCGTCGGCGCTCGCCGTCTTGCTGAACAGCGGCGAGAACGCCTTGTGCAGTTCGGAAGCGATGAAGTTCAGCTGCTCCTGCAGGCGGGTGCGTTCCAGCGTGCCGTTGGCGGGTGCCAGTCCTGCCTTCGGAAAGCGATCGGCAATATACTGCACGACGGCTGCACCCTCGGTGACGACATCGCCGGTCTCGATCACCAGCGCCGGCACATAGCCCTTGGGGTTGATCGCCTTGAAATCGGCGCCGCTTTCGGTGAGGTGGGTGACAGTGTCGACCTTGACGATCTCGAACTCGACGCCGGCTTCGCGCAGGCTGATATGGGGGGAGAGCGAGCAGGCGCCGGGGGCATAATAAAGCTTCATGGCCAAATTCCTTTTGCAATTGGGTCTCTGTCGAAGACGGCGGAACCTAAACCGATGCGATAACTTTTGTATATGAGATAACTTTATGTTACCGACGTTTCAGGTTTCCCTGGGGTAACTGGAGAATTTTGCCCATGAGCTTGAAAATTCGAAAGAATAGGGCTGCCGCCCTGCCACCGACCTGCCCGGTTGGCGAATGCATGGTCATGCTCGGCGGCGCCTGGGCGCCCAACATCATCTGGTATTTAAGCGGCGGCCCGCGCCGCTTCAGCGAGCTCAAGATCGACATTCCCGGCATCTCGGCAAAAGTGCTGAGCACGCGCCTGAAGGACATGGAGGAGAAAGGCGCGATCGAACGGCGGATCATGCCGACATCGCCGCCTTCGGTCGAGTACCGGCTGAGCGAACTTGGTCAGGAGTTCGTGCCCGCAATCCACGCGATCGTCGAGGTCGGCTACAAGCTCAAGCTTCGCCGCGAAGCGAAGCTCGCAGAGGAAGCCGCCGCCCTGAAGACGGAGCATGCGGTGCCGGCCTGACCGCAACCTATAGCGCAGTTGTGAAGTCTACCATCGGCCCTTGAGCGACTGTGCCGCATGCTCGATGAAGGCGCGGACTTTTGGTGTTTCCGCCTGCCGATCGACGAAGCAGGCGTAGAAGTCGAAGGGCTCATGGTCGGTGTTGGCAACACCTTCGCAAGGTACGCCGCCGAACAGCGGCACAAGCAGGCCGCGCGCGATCAGGTCCGTCGCGATAAAGGCGCCGAGCCGCGTGATGCCGGCACCGGCGATCGCCATTTCGGCCAGCGTGTCGATATCGTTGCTGACGATCGTTGCCTTCAGCTCGGGCTCGAAGCGCAGGCCGTCGCGCACGAAGCCCCAGCGAAAGATCCGCCCGTGCCCGGCGTAACGGTAGACGAGGCAATGATGATGGATCAGGTCTTCCGGCCGCTCGGGCCGACCGTGCCGCTTGATGTAGGAGGGGGAGGCACAGATGACCATCGGCACCGAGGCAAGCTTGCGCGCAATCAGCCCAGGCTCCAGCTGCAGGCCGAAGCGCACGCTGATATCGATGCCTTCGCCGATGTGATCGATCTCCCGGTCGGTGACCACGAGTTCTATCGAGACTTCCGGATGCCGCTCGGCAAAAGATGGCACAAGCGGCGCTACCACATGTCGGCCGAAGGCGACGGAGGACGCGATCTTCAGCGATCCCCGCGGCTCCGCATTCAGTGACGCGACGGCAACGGCTGCGAGTTCGAGATCGTGAACGACGCTGCGCACCCGGTCGAAATAGACCCGGCCGCTCTCCGTCAGGCCCAACTGCCGTGTTGTGCGGCTCAGCAACCGCGTTCCGAGCGTCCGCTCAAGCCGGGCGATATTCTGGCTCGCAGAGGCCGGTGTGATGCCGAGCTTGCGCGCCGCCGCGGCGATGCTGCCTTCCTCGACGCTCCGGACGAAACTCTCGACGCCGCGCAATGTATCCATAATGACATCCATCGAATAGTTGTTTCAATTCGATGGTTTTGCCTAATTCTGAACAAGGCTGCAATGGTCTACCTGCGCGCGGCACCATCCGTATAGTGCCGGCCATACCGCACGGATGATCCTTGCGGACAAGCTACGGAGATCTTCATCATGGAAGATACGATACCCCCGCTGCGGGTCGCGCGCAGCCGCAAGCTGCCGCCCCGCGCGGTGCCGATTGCCTTTGCTTTCTTCATGTCGGCGATCATGGCGTTTCTGATGTGCTGCGTCATCGTCGGCGTCAACACCGGCATCGACGCCGGCTACCCCGCCCGTGTTCTTAGCACCTATGTGTTGGCGATGCCGGTGGCATTCCTTTGCGTGCTGACCGTCCGACCCTTTGTCCTGAAACTCGTCGGTGCCGTCTGCCGCATGCCCGGTTGAGTTTTCGGGCCCGTCCCGGGGAGCCGGGACGGCCGTTGCATTCAAGTCCACATCTCAAGTGAACCGCCTGTTCAGCCACAATTCAGCCTTGTGCCAATATGCTGCGATCATTGTTCCTGGGAGGGGTTCGTGATGATCGGCTTTCGCAGCGTCCTGATTTCACTGGCGGTGGTGACCGCCGGACTTGCCTCCAAGGTGGAGGTCGCTTCAGCCAGCACTTTCGTTGCCTGGGAGGTTTCCGGTGTCGCCTGGAACGACGTGCTCAATGCGCGCGCCTGGCCGTCCTCGTCGTCTGCCGTTCGCGCTGGTTATCCGAATGGAACCAGACTGCAGATGACCGGTCGCTGCATGAACGGCGTCGATCTTCAGCGGATTGCCCGCTGGTCGGCGCAACGGCAGAGTAATGCGGTACGCGCCACCTGGTGCCAGATCTGGCACGATCCGCAACAGAACGGCCGCTGGCAGGAAGGCTGGGTCTACGGCAAGTTCATCCGGCCGGCGCGCTTCTGATCGTTCTCGCCCCCCCCAAAAAAAACATGTCTGCGCCGTTGATGCGATGCACGATGTCGGTCCGCATCACAAAAGCGATTGACGTTGCAATTGCATGACACCGCGTTCGATCAAACTGCTGTATAGGATAGGCGTTTCGCTTTATTCAGCAGTTTGGACGAATGCATGTTGAACAATACTTATGGCAAGCTTGCCTCTCATGTTTATAATTTAGACAAATATATTGGAAAATCCTTCGGCGACGTCGAGTATTATCGCGAACGGTTGAAAGGCTGTTCCGGCCCGATATTGGAACCGGCCGTCGGCAACGGTCGTGTGCTGATCCCGCTGCTTGAAACCGGCCTTGACGTTAGAGGTTTCGATGCCTCGCAAGACATGCTCGACTATTGCCAGGCGCATTGTGCCGAACGCGCGCTGACACCGGCTTTATCACAGCTGACCTACGAGGCGTTTTCCTACGAGGAGCGCTTCGAGGCGATCGTCATTCCTGCCGGCTCGCTGCAACTGATCGCCGACCATGCCACCGCGACCGCGATCCTCAAGCGTTTCCTCGATCATCTTCGGCCGGGTGGCCGCCTGATCTTCGACATCTATCCGCACGATCTTTTCGCCGATGACACTCAGCCGAACATCCGCAGCTGGCAGACCGAGGCCGGTGATCTGCTGACATTGACCAGCCAGCGGGTCAAGGCCGACCTTATCGCCCAGACGACGGTGTCGCACCTGCGCTACGAGCTCTGGTGCGAGGGGAGGTTGGCGTTGAGCGAGCTTGAATTCTTCACGATGCGCTGGTGGGGCATCGAGGAAATGGCGCTGACCTTGCGCGCTGCCGGATATGTCGATCTCGTCATCACGGGCAATTACGATTTCGGTCGTGCGCCGAAGGATGGTGACGAGGTTGTCACCTTCGAGTGCCGCCGGCCGCAGTAGCGGGCGTCCCAGGCAGGATGAAAAGCCACGCCCTCAGTGTGAAGAGGGCGTGGCAACCGCCATCAGCGGCAACGCGTCGTGAAATTCGACTGGTCGAGCTGCTTTCCATTGACGGTCAGCACCGAGCCCGGCGATTGTGTCAGCGAGCCAGCAGTCCATCCGGCGTCGGCGATGCAATCCTTCGGCGTGTTGGTTGTCACAACATCGCCTTTCACATCGATCGACGGCCCCATGAAATAGAGCCCGGCCTTGGCTGCCTTGTCGACCTTCATTCCGTTGAACTCGATATCGCTGACTGGGCCGCCGAGGAACGCGTAGTCGCTACCGTAGATAAACGCGCCGTAGCTGCCGGCATTGGTGATGTTCACGCCGTTGAAGGTAATATCGGAAACGGGGTTGAGGAAGATGCCTGCGTTCCGTGTGCCATCGATGTTCAGACCATTGACGACGATATCCGTGGTCGTGGTCGGCAACGTGGAAGCCGAGACCATCATCAGGCCGTTGATGCCGCCCTTCAGCGTCATGTTGTTGATCTCGACATCCGATGTGCCTTGAAACACGACAAGATCCATGTCGCGGTCCTGCTTCGAGTTGTCGATGGTGAAGTTCTCGATCAGCACATTGTTGGCGGCAACCATCAGCAGTCCTTCGCGCCTCGAATTGCTGATCGTGACATTGTCGAGATAGATTCTGCTCGCCTCGTTGGCGATCACTGGCGGCCAACCGCTTTCGTCGATCTCGCTGCCCGTGAATATTCCGTAGGTCACCTTGTCGATATCGGTGTTGCGGATCGTCAGGCTGCTTGTTCCCAATGCGCTGATGGCGGCGTAAGGCGCTTCATTCGGCTTGTAGACGGTAAATTCGCACTGTGTGTTGTTCTCGCAGATGTAGAGGTCGTGAATGCGGGTGTCTTCAATCTCTGCGCCGACCACCCGTGTCAGGCGAATGCCGTCGTGGCTGGTCTTTGCGATGTCAACATTGTCGATCCAGAGACCTTCAGTCCCGGTGCTGCCGATCCCCGCACGACCCCCACGAATGGCCACGGAAGAGACTGTGCTCAGGGACGCCATCGTGACAACGTCTTGCGCCGGGTCGAAACCGGTCAAAGTCGTCGCCGCGCCCCTGTTGACGAAGTTAGCGGTCGCGCCGCTGTTTGCACCGCGCACCGCAAGCGTGCCACCACCCCCCAGCAGCGTCTGCCCGAGGCCAAGGCTGAGCGACCGTTCAAGGCCGAGATTGCCGTCGACAAGAATGAGCGCACCTGCACCCGCATCTGCCAGCAGCTGGTTGATGCTCGCAGCATTGCCGTTTGCAGCGGATACGTTGATCACTTTCCCAGGCGTGGTGCCATCGTAAACGAACTGTGCCGCTTCGACATCGCCGGTCGCACCGGCATGGGTGCGGATCTTGGCGGAACGTTCGACGCGCTGGACCATCGGATCGAAGGCATCGCTTGCCTTGGCCGTCGCGCCGAACGGGATGCGTAGGCGCGCCATCACGGCGCCCTTGAGCTTGTCCTCGTTGTCATAGGTGCCGGTAACGCCGAGCGATACGGTCGAACCCTCGGAAAGACCGGGCAGGTCGGCGAAGGTCAGTTCCGCGCGCAGCTTGGCGCCGAACATGTCGCCGAGGTTCTTGCCGCCGTACCAGTAGGTGCCGCCGAAAACCTTCAACTGCACATCGGATCCTTCATCGAAGACCGGAAGACGGCCGCCGATTTCGGCATCGAGCCCGCGTCGAGCCCGCTCCTTGCCTTCCTGGAAGACGAGGACATGGTCGCGAACATAGGCGGCATTGAAGGCGCTCAGCGTCTTGGCGCCTGACAGCGGCAAATAGAGATTGCTGCGCATCTCGAGGTCGCCGCTGAGCGCTTCGAGACCGAAGGAGATCTGGTTGAACGAATTGCCGTGCTCGCTCTTCAGATAGTCGTAGTAGCCATAGGCGCCGATGACCCACTGGTCGTTGGCACGGAAGCGGTAACCCGCGCCGATCGAGCCCTGCCGAACCTTGTCGTTTCCTATCGTTCCGCGTGTATCGATGAAAATGGCATTGCCTGAGTCGAGCACGAAAGGCAGGAAGAATCCGCCGCTGGCAGCCGAGCCGCCGCTGAAGAAACCGCCTTCGATTTCAGCCTGTGGTCGGAAATCCACAGCCAGGGCCGAGGACGAAAGCATCGTGCCGCTTGCGAGAGCAAGCGCTAAAATAGTATTGTTTTTCATATTATTAACTCCGCATACACTGGGGCGTTGGCGCGCCCTTGGCGATGCGGTTAGATTATACGACTGTATTACTCAAGTTTATTGATCGATTATCCCATGGCTTTCCAGCGGCGTGATGACGCAGGCTGTGGCAGCACGTCAGATCCACAATCATGGCGGTAGTCCCGGAAAACGTCCCCGGGCCGCGTCCGTTCATTTTCAAAGGGGCGCCAGAGGCCGGAAGACCCTGCCTGTCAGTCGGACGGGCAGGGCTTGCGTTCTCGTCAATTGGTGGCGTCAGGCCTTAAGCGCTGCGACATTGTCCCGGGCGTAGGTCTCCAGGCTACGTGGCTCGTGTCCGGTGAGCGTCTTGACGTCTCCGGTCGGCGTCGCCGTCCAACCCTCGCGCACCGGATGGAAGATTGCGGCCAGGAAGCGCGCATAGTTTTCGGGCACGCCGGCACCGGTCAGGATGCCGACAAAGGTCTCGTCGTCGATAGGTGTGTAGGCGATGGGCTTGCCGATGACGCGCGACAGGATCGCTGCCGCCTCGGCGTAGTTCAGGGCCTCAGGCCCCGTCAGGTTGAAGGCACGGCCGTTGAATGCGTTGCTGGTCAGGGCGGCAGCAGCACTTTCGGCGATGTCACGGGCATCGATAAAGCTCGTCTTGCCTTCCGCAGCCGGTACCGCGATCGTACCGTGGCGGATGCCCTCGATCCAATAGGTCTGGAAATTGTCCGAAAACCAGTTGGGCCTGAGGATCACGAACGGTGCGCCGGTCTTTTCGACCAGCAGTTCGACCTGCCGGTAGGGAATGCTGTCGTCGGCATCGACGCCGATGACCGTCATCAGCACGATTTTGACGCCGCGCGCTGCGGCTGCGGTGATGATCGGCGTCAGCAGGCCGACCGGATCGAGGTGGCCGCCCGGAGTAAGCACGAACATCCGGTCGACCCCGTCGAGCGCGCCGCCATAGCTTGCGTTGTCCTGATAGTCGAACGCGACCGCTTCGGCGCCGGGGATCGGCGTTGCCTTGCGCGTCGCGGCCTTGACGCTTTCTCCCTTTGCGACCAACGCGTCGATCACCTTGCGTCCGACTGTGCCATTTGCTGCGAGCACCAGAATCTTGCCTGACATATCCGTCTCCTTGGTATCGTATAGAAACCATGTTAATAACGGGAACTAGATATAAGTACCGAAAAATGCTGTAAAGGAGGCACTTTCCGGTGACATGGTTTCCTCCGGGAAACCGCCAGTTGGAGCCCGCGCGCTATGGAATACGATGCCTATATCCAGACTTGCCCGACCCGCATGGTGCTGGATCGCCTTGCCGACAAATGGGCGGTGCTGGTTCTCGGCCGGCTTGACGACAAGCCCGTGCGGTTCAATCAGCTAAAACGCGAGATTGATGGCATCTCGCAAAAGGTGCTGTCGCAGGTGTTGAAGAAGCTGGAACGCGATGGGCTGGTCAGCCGCGCGGTCTTCGCGACGGTGCCCGTGACGGTCGAATATGCGATCACACCTCTCGGACGAACGCTGAGCGCCACCGTCGACGCGCTACGCCGTTGGGCCGAGGACAACATCGAGACCGTGCTGGCAGCCCAGCAGAAATACGACCGCGCCGCGGTGTGAGCGACGCGGCACCTCGTCGTGGCGGCGTTGGAGGAGGAAAGTGGCCTCAGGCTGCGAGCCTTAGGCCGATACCCCAGGGATCGACGAGGCTGTAGGCGGTGCCGCTTCGGTTGACCGAAATGCCCATCTCGTCGAGTTTGCCAAGCGCTGCGGTGAGCTCTGCCGGATCCTTGTACTGGATCGTGTAGTCGGAGAGGCCGGTCATGTTGGCCTCACGTTTCGGTGCACCGCGAGAGTTCCAGATATTGGCGGCAACATGGTGATGGTACATGCCCGAGCCGAAGAAGCTTGCGCCCGGATAGCGCGCCATCAGCCCAAGCCCCAGCACGTCGCGGAAGAACGCATCGGCCTCAGGAATATCCGACACCTGCAGATGGATGTGGCCGATACCGGTGCCCTCGGCAAGGCCGTTCCAGTCGTCCTTCGGCGCCTCGTCATAGAGCGCCTGCAGGTTGAGCGGCAGCGTATCCATGCCGACCGTGCCATCGGGCTTGAAGGTCCACTCGGCCCGCGGCCGGTCACGATAGACCTCGATGCCGTTGCCTTCCGGGTCGGCGAGATAGATCGCTTCACTGACGAGATGGTCGGAAGCGCCTTGCAGACGGACATTGTTGTGTGCGGCATGCGCGAGCCAGCGGCCGAGTTCCTCGCGGTTTGGAACGAGGAAGGCCGTGTGGAAAAGACCGGGCGCATTGCGCGGCGCCTTGGCGGTGTTGCCGGCTGTGGTCAGCGTCAACAGCGGCCGGCCGCCCACACCCAGCGTCTCGCCGCTGGCAGCAGTTTCAAGCGGCTTTAGGCCCATGATGCGCTGATACCATTGCGACACCGTCGGCAGATCTTGCACCACCAGATGCGAATGATCGACATGCGCAGGCATTGCCAAGGCGTGATCCGCAGCAACATCGATGGTCTGTGTGGTCTGGCTGGACGTCATGTTTTGCCTCCTTGGGCGCCGAAACTGGAGGCCTTGCCGGGTCCTCAGTTTCGTTGAAACTGTCGGCTGAATATGGGCCCAACCGGGCGTTCACGAAAGACTGCCAGTCACTTGATGTTGTGTTCGATGAGCGTTGACAGTGGCCGTTATCGCCCTAGCTCAATTGCATAGGGCAATGCGATCGCGGCGCTTTCGATTTGATTTCAATCAATGCCGGAAGAGCCGTCTGGGCTCAGTCTCGAAGTCGAGGGATTTGCCCCCGCGTTTCGGCGCCGGCGATCCGGGTAGGCAACGCAAAGGAGTGCAGTATGTACAAGAAGATCATCGTCCCGATTGCCATGGATCAGTTGGAGCATGGTGAAACCGTGCTCGGCATTGCCGAAAAGCTGATCGATGAAGGGGGCGAGATTATCCTGCTCAATGTCGTCGAGGATCTGAACGCCTATGCCCAGGGCTACATGATCGTCGATTTCCCGCTGGAGATGGTCGAAGAATCGCGCAAGCATGCCTTGAAGACGCTGGAAGCGATGAAGGCCAAGCACGGGATCAACGGCCGCATCGAGATCCGCACCGGCGGCGCCGCCGGCACGATCAATGCGCTCGCCAAGGAAGAGAATGCCGACCTCGTGATCATCGCCTCGCACCGACCGGGCCTCATCGATTATTTCATCGGGTCGACGGCGAGCCGGGTCGTCAGCCATTGCCCATGCGCCGTTCTCGTCGACCGGTGAGCCGCCAACAAACAAGAACAGGAGCGTGGCGCGCGTGAAGTGCCACGACTTCAAGGAGTCATCTGATGGACAAGCTTGTGCTTGACGACTTTCGTGAACGGTTGACCAGCCGCAAACGGGAACTCTATGGCCGGTTGGTGAAGATCGAGCATGATCTCGATGAGCCGATGAACGCCGACGTGCCGGATCGGGTAACCGAGCGGGAGAATGACGAGGTGCTGGAAGGTCTTGGCCTTGCCGGCCAGGAAGAGATCCGCGGGATCGACGCGGCCCTCGACCGCATCGCGTCCGGCAGCTTCGGGACCTGCGTGCGTTGCGGCTTGCCGATCTCTTCTGAACGGCTGGATGCGGTGCCGCATACGCCGCTCTGCCAGGAATGCGCGGCCGAGGTTTCGGCCGGGGCAAAGTAGGTTTCCGCCCAGTTTAGCGATCGGCTGTTGAACGATTGGCATGCTTTGTGCCCGGGAACACAGCATGGGAGCCAATTGAAACTGCCAATCTTGCTCCGGGGCTGTGTTGTCTCGCCGTCAGCGCGGCGGGACGTTCGCCAGATCGAGCTTCAATCTCGGCAGGAACCGTCCAGGTACGACCGTCGAGGCGACCATGCCGTCATCGACCGCGCCCAGGCGTCGATAGAAATCGGCGGCGCCGGGATCGGCATCGATCGTCATGACCTTCGCTCCTCTGTTCAGGGCGGTTTCCACGCTCCAGCCAAAGAGCCTCCGGCCGATGCCACCGCGCAACGCGTCGGGATCGACAAACAGCTTGTCGAGTTCGGCAGCGTCACCGTGGCACATCACCTGGGCGACGCCCACGATCTTGCCATCGTCGACGGCGACCTGGATATCCGATTGTTGCCAGTCGGCCACCGCTACCGTCAAGGCGGGCCGACAAGCAGTCATGAACGCCGCGTCGTAGCCCCAGACCGCCTTGGACCGAAGGCAAAGCTGCGTCAGGATTTCGGCCTCGTCCGGCTCCGGCGTGCGTAAAGCCGTCATCACTAGTCCTCCCCGTGAACGTGCGGTTGTCCGCCTCGCTTGCCAATGTGGTTGCGGCCCGTGCTGCGGACAAGGGATGCCCGTCTTCGCAAACACATCATGCCGCTGTTGTAATGCGTTGCAAAAGTTGATGCTTTCGTCATCCTCGAGCCCTTTGCCGCGGCGTCTGGCTGTGGCAGGATAAAGCATATCAGCAACGCGACCGCCGCCTGAGGGCGAAGGAAGGTCGGAGGTGGGGTCCGTGGAATTCGCCGGCGTCAAGTGGAACTATGATCGATCGGAACTGATCGCCGATGGCATCGTGCATGGGGTTGGCCTTGCCGCGGCCCTCGTTGGCGTCACCGCTCTGATCTTTTACGCGATGCTCTGGAGTTCGGCCGGCCAGCTTGCTGCTGCCGCGATTTATGGCACCGGTCTGCTGGCGACCCTGTCTATATCGTTCCTCTACAATCTCTACCCGGTTTCGCGCACCAAATGGTTTCTGCGTCGCTTCGATCACTCGTCGATCTTCGTGCTGATCGCCGCGACCTATACGCCCTTCCTGCAGCGCGGCTGGGACGATCCGTTTCTGTTTGCCATGCTGATTGGCATCTGGGCGATTGCCGCGCTTGGCGTGGGGATCAAGTGCCTCTTTCCCGGTCGGTTCGACCGGCTGGCGATTCTGCTTTATCTCGCCATGGGCTGGAGCGGTGTCCTTGCGGTGGGGCCGCTGCTGTCGGCGCTATCGTCGACGACGCTGGTGCTGATCCTCGTCGGCGGCATCATCTATTCCGCCGGCGTGATCTTCCATGTCTGGGAGAAGCTGCGTTTCCAGAACGCCATTTGGCATGCCTTCGTCGTTACCGGCGCCGCCGTGCACTATTCGGCCGTCATCAACTGTCTGACAGGCACGGCGATATCCTGATCCAGCTCGGCGAAAGCATTTCCAGGAAAAGCAAGACGCGGTTTCCGTTGGGAAACGCGTAAAAACAAAGAGATAGACCGTCTCGGTTTTGGTCGGAAACGGTCACGAACGACACCGCTCAGTTCGGCGCGGCCACGGGTGCTGCCGCCACCGGCGTCTGCTGACAGCCTTCCGAGGGGCGCAAAGCCTCCGCCATCCGCGAGATGACACCATCGAAGCTGGTCAGCCGGCTCTTGCGGTATTGCAGGCGGAAATAGGCCGCGCTGCCGTCGCAGAGCGCAATGGCGCGCGTGTAAAATACCTCGTCGCCGCGCACGCCGGAAAAACTTGCCCAGGCTGCGGTGACGCGCGAGTAGGAAATCCGCCACTGGTCTTCCCGTTCGCTCGCCATCCGATCGTTGACGTCGATCTCGAAATCGCCGTCGACAAGCTCGCTGCCGAAAACGGCGAGCGTGGCGCCGTTGTCGTTGGCATGAAAGCTGACGCCGTCGCCATTGTCGGCTTCACCTTGCGGTTCGAAGCCGGGCGGAATGTCGAGGATATAGCCGAAACGCGGATTGGCGTAGGCATGCCAGTCATCGTCCGCAGCGGCCGGGAACGCAGCCGAGAACAGAAGCGCGAATGCAGCGAGAATGCGACGCATGCGGACCTCCTCCCGACTTGCTTCGACGGTCTGTTTATGAATAGCACATCCGTGCAGGAAGCGCTGTTTCTATCGGAACAGCGGCAAGCCTAAAACCGCAACCTTCCGTTTGCGTCAATCCTCGGTAAACGTCATCGCGTGGCCGTTCAGGCAGTAACGCAGGCCGGTGGGCGGCGGTCCGTCGGGGAAGACGTGACCGAGATGAGCATCACAGTCCGCACAGCGGATTTCGGTGCGCACCATGAAATGTGAACGGTCCTCGATCTCGCGGATCGCCTCATCGTCGATTGCGGCGAAATAGCTCGGCCAGCCGCAACCGGAATCAAACTTGCTGTCGGAGCGAAACAGCGCACGGCCGCAGCAGACACATTCATAGGTGCCCACCCTCTTGTTGGAAAGGAAGGGACCGGTGAAGGCGCGCTCGGTGCCGTGTTCGCGGGTGATGCGGTATTGTTCGGGCGACAGCTGCGCGCGCCACTCCGCATCGGTCTTGATCACTTTCGGCGCCCTTGCGTCTCTCATCGAAGATCTCCCTGTGATTGTCGACGAGTATATAGGATCGCTGGCGGCGCGCCGCAAATCACGCTCGCGTGCCGGCAGGCTGCGATCAGTCTGGGCTGTGTCCGACAGCGGAACTTCAGCTCGATCAGATGCGATGCGAGGTGTGGTCTCAACCACCTCCGACGCCCGGCGGCACCTCGTTAAAATCTCGCCGGATTACAGTCGGGCCGGTACCGTGAACGCGTTTGCTCTCGTTGTAGAACGCGATGAACTCTTGCGCGGGTAAGGCTTTGGAATAAAGCCAGCCCTGGCCGTAGTGCACGCCGCGTTCGAGCAGATAATCCGCCTGCTCCTGTCGTTCGATGCCTTCGGCGACGATGTAGAGGTTCAGCGATTTGGCGATGTCGATGATATGAGGGGTGACGGCGCTCGTGGCCGAGACGAGCCCGACGGTATCGATAAAAGACTTGTCGATCTTCAATGCGTCGAGCGGCAGGTCCTGTAGATATTGCAGGCTGGAATAGCCCGTGCCGAAATCGTCGATCGCCACGGAATGGCCAAGTCGACGGGCTTCCTCGATCGTTGCTCGAGCGGATTTCACGTCCATGAAGCCGCGTTCGGTGGCCTCGAGCCAGATCTGCTCGGTGAGGACGCCGGAGTTCGCGAGCGCTGCCTGGATGACGGGCAGGACACGTCCGGATTTGATGTCGTCGGCCGAGAGATTGATGGCGATGTGCAGCGAACGGTCGGCGACGAGGACCGCGCCGAGATCGCCAATGACCCCGTCGATGACCTGATCAGTAATGGCCCGGATCAGGCCGCTTTCCTCCGCAAGCGGGATAAAGGTGTCAGGCCTGACCAGCGAGCCGTCGGGCCTGCGCCAGCGCACGAGCGCTTCCGCACCGACGCAGATGCCGGTCTTCATCTCGATGAGCGGCTGATAATGCACGATAAATTCACGGCGATGTACGGCGATTGAGAGTTCGCCGAGCGGCGAGAGCCGTCGTCGCGACAGCCAGAGGACGAGGCCAACCATCAAGGCGGCGACAATCGCGCCGAGCGGCAGGAGCAGCAGCCGTTCGCGGCCGAGATCGTTCAGCAGCGACGCCCTTGACGACGTTGCTATCGCGATCCAGCCGGAGCCGCTCGCGGTGGCAAAGAGATTGTCCGCATCGCTGCCGGTCTGCGGATGCTCGACCAGCCGCTTGATCAGCGAGGCGTCCGGCGCGTTCAATGCGCTGACGAGGGTGCCCGTGTCACTGGCGATCGCAAGGCGCGTATCAGGGGAAGCGAGCACGTCGACAAGCCGTGCCGGATCGGTCAGCACGCTGTAGGATCGATATCGCAATCCCAGCATCGCCCGACCGTTGCTGATCGTTGGGTGAACCCGAGCCGTCACGCCGATGCCGCTGGCCGTGGTGAAGTCGACTGGCCCGCGACCGATGGTCGACTCCGGTTTGCCCCACGAAGTGCATTTGAGCTCGTCGCCTTCGAAGTAGCCGATGTCTTCGACGGAGCGCGTGTTGACGACGAGGGTGCGCATCGCCGCGATATGGGCCTGGGAGCAGGGCGCGAAGCTGAACTGGTCAGCAGACTTGAGCGCCGAAGTCGCTTCGCCGAGCGCCGTATCGGCACGCACCAGCGCATACTCTGCGAGACGACTGAGACGGGTCTCCTCCCTGTTGGTGGCGACCGACCAGGAGAGATAAAACGCGGCGGCGATCGGCAGGATGGCACCCAGCGCCGCGAGCACACTGGTCATCGCCACAATGTAGGACCGTTCCAAGCCAGACCTCGTGAGCTCAAGAGAAGCGCTGTGCAATTCGTTGCATCAATCGATCAGCGATGGCGACCGATCTAGACCATGACGTGCTCGCCAGGAAGCACGAAGGATGGCTTTAGTCCTTGAAAAATAGCGCACTTGACGATTCTCAAATGCGCACGCCAGAGGTCTGGGGTTCGTATCGAAGCTCACATGGTGCCGTTGCATCACGACGAAGTACCAGATGCGATGCATCTCTTGCGACCGATAAAGCTGGACGTTGCCAACAACACGTTAATCGCATTCGCCGGTTGATCGGTAGCGATGACCCTGAGTGTGTGAATGCGTTGCCATATATCGGACGGTTGCGCCTCGGCCCGCGATCATGGCCGCAAATCTCACAAGAAAACCGGAGATTTACCGGCTTTTCTGGAGTTAACAGCGCATAACGTCGATTTTCCCCGAATAAGGCTTGAGGCGCGTGTACCCATCTTTTATGTCGGGTATTCGTTTGATCCGACAATCAAATCGCAAAGGAGCGCGCCCGGACGATGGATGCTGCCGCCCTGACATTGCTGGCCTTGTCGCTTCCGTTTGTCGGTGCGCTTGTCGCGCCGCTGCTGACCCGCCTGCTCGGACACAACGCTGCCTGGATTCTCGCGCTTTTTCCTGCGGCGATCGTCCTGCACTTCACGCGCTTTCTGCCTGAAATCTCTCGTGGCGAGATCGTGACCGGTGGCTATGAATGGATCCCCTCCTTCAACGTCAGTTTCTCCTGGCTGGTTGATGGTCTGTCGCTGACCTTCGTCTTGCTGATCGCCGGCATCGGCACGCTGATCGTGCTCTACTCCGGCGGCTACCTGAAGGGACATCCGCAGCAGGGTCGGTTCTTCTCCTTCATCCTGATGTTCATGGGATCGATGCTCGGGCTCGTCGTGTCCGACAGCTTCCTGATGCTCTTCGTTTTCTGGGAGCTGACCTCGATTACCTCCTTCCTGCTGATCGGCTTCGACCATTCGCGGGAGGCCGCCCGGCGTGCCGCCCTGCAGGCGCTTGTGGTTACCGGGGGAGGTGGGTTGTTTCTGCTCGCGGGCCTGCTGGTCATCTGGAATGTCACCGGCGTCACCCAGCTCTCGCTGCTGATGTCCTTCGGTTCGGAGATGCGCGCGAGCCCCTTCTATCTCGCGGCACTGCTGCTGGTGCTCGGTGGTGCCTTCACCAAGTCTGCCCAGTTCCCCTTCCATTTCTGGCTGCCCAACGCGATGGAGGCGCCGACGCCCGTCTCGGCCTACCTGCACTCCGCGACAATGGTGAAGGCCGGCGTCTACCTGCTGATGCGCCTCAACCCGGTGCTTGGCGGAACGCCGGAATGGCAGATATTGCTGCCGCTCTTCGGCGG
This sequence comes from Ensifer sp. GW823-FHT05D09, assembly GCF_058795755.1. Lineage (NCBI taxonomy): Bacteria > Pseudomonadati > Pseudomonadota > Alphaproteobacteria > Hyphomicrobiales > Rhizobiaceae > Ensifer > Ensifer sp. GW823-FHT05D09. The sequence goes on from NZ_JBXAIA010000001.1 coordinate 1,055,031, forward strand.
CGCGACGCTCGTCATTGGCGCAGTTCTCGCCTGCCGACAGACCGATCTGAAGTTGATGCTTGCCTATACGACCATGGCATCCCTTGGTCTGCTCGTGATGCTGACCGGGATCGGCTTTCCGCATGCGATCGAGGCGGCGGCGCTCTATCTGGTGGCGCATTCGCTGTTCAAGGGCGCGCTGTTCATGGTTGCCGGCATCATCGACCATGAAACCGGGACCCGCGACGTGACGAAGCTCGGCGGCTTGCGTTCCGCCATGCCGCTGACATTCGTGATCGCACTCGCCGCGGCACTTTCGATGGGTGGCTTGCCGCCGTTTTTCGGCTTCCTCGCCAAGGAAGAGATCTATTACGCGTTGGCCAGCCTGGACCGGCGCGCGATGGTTTTCGCGGCGCTCGCCATCCTCGGCAATGCGCTGATGTTTGCCGTGGCGTTTGCCGTTGCGCTCAAGCCCTTCGTCGGCGCAAAGACCGAAACACCGAAGTCCGCGCATGAGGCGCCGGTGCTTCTGTGGCTCGGCCCGGCGCTCCTGGCTGCCAAGGGGCTGTCAGCTGCCCTGCTGTCCGGCCTCACCCACGAGCTCGTGTCGACACCGATGGCAACGGCGATTGCCGGCGAGCGCAGACAGGTCACGATTTCGATCGTTCCCCATATCGGCATGCCGCTGGCCCTGTCCTGCGTCACCATTGCTCTCGGGGTGATCTTTTATCTCAACCTTGCCCGCCTACGCGCCTTCATCGCCACCATCCTCAGTGACATTGGCTGGGGACCGGATCGTGGTTTCGACCAGTTCATGCGCGGGCTTGTGCGCTTTTCCGTCGCTTTGACCCGCCGGCTGCAATCCGGCCGGCTCGATGTCTATATGACGGTGACATTCATCCTGGTTGCCGCCGTGCTGCTGGGCGCGCCGCTTTATTATGGCGAGCTGCCGCGCGCACCGTTCTTCGCCGCCGATGTGCCGGTGCACGAGCTGGCGATCATGGCGATTGCCGTCATCGGCCTTTTCGCCGTCGTGCTCGCTTCCGATCGGCTGACCGCGATTGTCTCGCTCGGCATTCAGGGCTTTGCCGTTGCCGTCATTTTCCTGCTCTATGGTGCGCCGGACCTCGCCTTTACCCAGTTCATGATCGAGACCCTGTCGGTCGTCGTGCTGGCACTGGTGATGACGCGGCTGAGGCTCGCACCCTCCGATCATCGGCCGCTCGTTCAGAAGGTGCCGGATCTTACGATCGCGCTTGCCTGCGGTATCGGTTTCGGGCTGATGCTCTTGAAAGTGACCGGCGTGCCCTTCGACGCCTCGTTGACCGACTTCTTCAACCTCTATTCGAAAACGATCGCGCATGGCGCCAATGTCGTCAACGTCATCATCGTCGACTTCCGCGGCACGGACACGCTCGGCGAAATCGCCGTCGTCATGGTGACCGGTCTCGCCATCCTGTCCTTGGTTCGCCTCAGGGCCGGCGCGTTGCGGCGCATCGCCGACAATGACCCGGATGCGGAGGAACGTACATGAGATCGGTGATTTTCCGGGCCGTCGCACCGTTTCTGACCAGTCTGATGGTTCTGTTTTCGATCTTCGTGCTGCTGCGCGGGCACAACGAGCCGGGCGGCGGCTTCATCGGTGGACTGATTGCCGTGTCGGCATTAGCGATCTACGGTATCGCCTGCGGCGTCGAGACCGTACGTCGCGCGATCTACTTCCACCCGATGGCGATCGCCGGTGCAGGACTGTTTGCGGCCACGATCGCCGGATTGATCTCGATCGCGGCCCGCGTGCCTTTCATGACCGGGCTTTGGATCTATCCCTCCTTGCTCAGCGTGGAAGTGCCGCTATCGACGGTGACGCTGTTTGATTGCGGCGTCTATATGGTCGTCGTCGGTGCCATCAGCTCGATCGCCCTGTCGCTCGAAGAGCGGGGAGGCGAATGATGGAAGCCTGGTTTGCGCTGCTGGTCGGCACCTTCTTCACTGTCGCCATCTATCTGCTTCTGTCGAAGTCCATCATTCGCGTCCTGTTGGGCGTGGCGATCCTCGGCAATGGCGTCAACCTCTTGATCTTTACCGGCGGCCGGCTGACGCGCGGCGTGCCGCCCGTCATTCAGGAGGGTGCCGATACGCTCACCGGATCGGCGGCCAACGCGCTGCCACAGGCTCTCATCCTCACGGCGATCGTCATTTCGTTCTCCTTCTTCGCTTTCCTGCTCGTTTTGGCCTGGCGCGCCTACGAGGATCTTTCGACCGACAATACCGACGAAATGCGCGTCGCCGAGCCGGAAGAAGAGCCGGCTCCCCCACTTGGATACTGACCGACACATGGCCGTTTCGACTTCACCCCCCGCCGATCTTTCTGCTGCCCTCGTTCTCGAGCCGGTTGCGGCAGCCGACTGGCTGGTGATCCTCCCGGTTGCCTGGTGCCTGGCGATCGGTGCGTTGTTGGTCATGCTGCGCCGCCCGATCGGCCTGCATCCGTTCATCGCCATTGCGGGGCTTGCGGGCCTGGTGGTGATCGACGGGTTGCTTTTGCACCATGTGATCGCGAGCGGCCCGGTGACGATGGTGATGGGGCGCTGGCTGCCGCCCTTCGGTATCGCCTTTACCGTCGATCTCACCGGCGCACTATTTGCACTTACGGCGTCCGTCGTAGCACTTGCCGGCGGCGTCTACTCGCTCTCCGACATCAATGACAGCGGCCGGCGATACGGTTTCTATCCTTTCCTGATGCTACTGATGGCCGGCGTCTCCGGTGCGTTTCTGACCGGTGACATCTTCAATCTCTACGTCTGGTTCGAGGTGCTGCTGATCTCGTCCTTCGGCCTGATCGTGCTCGGCTCCGAGCGCGAGCAGATCGATGGCGCGGTGAAGTATGGTTTCCTCAACCTCGTCGCGACGACGCTGTTCCTGGTCACCACCGGCTATCTCTATGCAAGCTTCGGAACGCTCAACATGGCCGACATCGCCCGCAAGGCCGAAGGCCTGCGCGGCACCGCGCCGTTGATGACGCTGACAGCATTGTTCCTGCTGGCCTTCGGGATGAAGGCGGCCGCATTCCCCGTCAATTTCTGGCTGCCGGCGTCCTATCACACGCCGCGCGTCGTCGTGTCGGCACTCTTCGCCGGTTTGTTGACCAAGGTCGGCATCTACGCGCTGATCCGCGTGACCGTGATGCTCTTGCCGGTGGAGCGGGAAGAACTCAGCTTCGTCATCGCGGTGATCGGGGCGTTGACGATGCTCGTCGGCGTGTTCGGCGCGCTCGCACAGTCCGATTTCCGTCGCATGCTCGGCTATCTCGTGATCTCCGGCATCGGTTCGATCCTTGCTGGCGTTGCCGTTGGCGGGCCGGGCGGCATCGGCGGCGCGGTCTTCTATGCGCTGCATTCGATGCTTGTCATGACGGCGCTCTACTTCGCCTCGGGCGTCGCAGCGAAGCTTGGCGGCAGCTTCTCGCTATCGTCGCTATCAGGTCTTTACCGCCGCCATGCTGGATTTGCCGCCATCAGCCTGATGCTCGCCTTTGCCGTATCCGGCCTGCCGCCGTTCTCCGGCTTCTGGCCGAAGGTCATGCTGGTCAAGGCAGCACTCGACATTGGCGCCTGGTGGCTTGCGGCCACACTGCTCGTCACCGGCTTCCTGACGACGATCGCGACCGGCCGCTTCTTCCTGCTTGCCTATTGGCGGGACACGGCCGGAGGGCAGGGGGCAACGGACAAGGCGCAGATCCCGGCGACCATTCTCCTGCCTTTGGGCGTGCTGACGTTGCTGACGCTCGCGATCGGCCTTTATCCCGAGCCGCTGCTGGCAACGATCCAGAGTGCCGCCGCCGGCCTATCCGAACCGTCCGGATATCTGAACTCGGTCTTCCCGGGAGCCGCGCGATGATCAAGTTCCTCTGGATCAATCTGGTCTTCACCGCGATCTGGGCTGCGATCAGCGGCAGCCTCGGCGTGCCGAACCTGTTGCTTGGTTTTGCCGTCGGCGCACTGTCCCTGTGGCTGATCCGGCGCGAATTGCAGCCTGTCGCCTACCCGGTCCGACCGCTGAAGATCCTGCTGTTGACCGCGTTGTTCTTCAAGGAGCTGGCGGTTTCGGCGACCAAGGTCGCATTCATGGTCGTCCAGCCGAAAATGCGGCTGAAGCCAGGCATCTTCTCCTACCCGCTGACCGTCAAGAGCGATTTCGAGATAGCACTGCTGGCCAACCTCATCACACTGACGCCGGGTACACTTTCCGTCGACGTCTCCGAGGATCGCAAGACCCTCTATGTTCACGCCCTTGATTGTGCGGATCCCGGCGGCCTCAGGCGCGATATTGCCAATGGTTTCGAACGCCGGATCAAGGAGGCTTTCGAATGACGCTGCCGGACCAGATACTTTCGACCGCCACCGGCTTCGCGCTTGTGTTTTTGTCCGTGGCGCTGCTGGTGACCGTCTGGCGCATCATCCGCGGCCCGACGCTGCCCGATCGTGTTCTCGGCCTCGATATGCTCGTGGCAATCGCCATCGGTCTGATCGCGGTCGTTGCCATCCGCACCGGCTTCAATCTCTACATCGATATCGCCATTGCCCTGGGGCTGGTCGGCTTCCTTGCAACCATCGCCTTTGCCCGATTTGTTCTGGCACGCGGTCTGTCGCCGGAGAAGAGCAGCCTGGTGCAGGCTGCGCCAGATGCAGGCAAAGGGGGGCGGTCGCCGAGGGCGAAAAGTAACAGGCGCAAACGCAAGGGGGCACGCTGATGGAAGCGACCTTCGAGACGATCATTACGCTTTCCGTCGCCGTACTGCTTGTCGGCGGCGCCGTCTTTTCCTTGCTCGCAGCGATTGGCATCGTGCGTTTCCCCGATCTGTACACCCGCATGCACGCGGCCTCCAAGGCCGGGACAGTTGGCTCGGGCCTGCTGCTTTTGGCCGCGGGACTGCATTCGCTCGATGTGGCAATACTGTTTCGGGCGTTGGCGGGATGTTTCTTCTTCGTACTGACGGCCCCCATTTCCGCCCATCTATTGGCAAAGGCCGCTCATCAGGCGGGTTACAGGCTGACGAAGCAGTCGGTCATAGATCAGCTTCCGCAAAAGGAAGAGCCGCGCCGGCATTGAACGGCAACGTTTCTGTTTTTGTATTTCAGAACATTCCGATAGACCGCGACCGCGTTAGCAATTTCGAAATAAAGTTGCTAGCGGCGGCCAAATTTATGTTTGGAATTTTCACTGATCAGTGTTAATCGAGTAAATGTAAAGTGTCGTCGTGGAAAATACTTAGAGCTGAAATTCCAGCTTGAGTTGTGAATATTGGCTGTTGCTTTGAGAGGTTGGTTGTTCCAGCGACTCGGCAATAGGTTTCGTGATCAAAATTCCAACTCTTGATATTGCGGCAAGAATTTGTCCTTGTCGTGCGATTGATGGTCTATCCCAAGGCAGCGAAGGCTTCCCGACGGCATTTGCATGTATTCCTCCCCCTGAAATGTTTTCGGGCTTGTGCTGAATTCCGATAGGAGAAAGAAATGACTGAAACAACGCTTGGCGCGAGCCATGAACTTCTGGTTGAACTGACGGCTGAGATCGTTTCCGCTTATGTCAGCAACCATGTAGTTCCGGCCGCCGAGCTCTCCACGCTGATCGCCGACGTCCATTCGGCTCTCAACAACACGGCGGCGCCGGCGCCGGTCGTGGTTCCCGTCGAAAAGCCGAAGCCGGCCGTATCGGTCCGCAAATCCGTTCAGGACGACCAGATCACCTGCCTCGAATGTGGCGGTACGTTCAAATCTCTGAAGCGCCACCTGATGACGCATCACAGCCTGTCGCCGGAAGAATATCGCGAGAAGTGGGACTTGCCGACCGACTACCCGATGGTTGCTCCGGCCTACGCCGAAGCCCGTTCGCGCCTCGCCAAGGAAATGGGCCTCGGCCAGCGTCGCAAGCGTCGCGGCAAGTAAGCAAACCGCCGTCCATCGCCGTGATCGCGCTCTGCGCTGGTTTGGTTTGAGGGGCGGAGCGTAAGTTCATATAAAGGCCGGGCTTTTGCCCGGCCTTTATCTTTTGTGGTTTGGGAAAGTGTGGCTATTCACAAGGCTTGGTTCCGAGGATAGCACGCAGCCGTGATCTCAAGCGGCGAGGCGCGTCTCGGCTTCATTCTTGATCCGCCGGATCATCGAGCGCAGGCCGTTCGCGCGCTGCGTCGACAGGTGCTCGATCAGGCCGATCTTGCTGAACGTATCGATCGCATCCAGCCTGGCGATCTCAGAGGCATGCTTGCCGGAATAGATCGTCAGCACGATGGCGACCAATCCGCGCACGATGTGCGCATCGGATTCGCCTTCGAAGATCAATACCGGATCTTCCGGGTCGCCGGTCGCCTGGGTGGCGAGCCAGACCTGGCTGGCGCAGCCTTGCACCTTGTTCTCGCCGGTGCGCTTGGCTTCCGGCATCTCGGGCAGAGCTTTGCCGAGTTCGATCACATAGCGGTAGCGATCCTCCCATTCGTCGAGGAAGGCGAAGTCGTCGATAATCTGGTCAAGCGTGGTCATGGTCCAGTCCGATTGTCGGCACCATCAGGCGGCGCCCGTCGCCGCTCGAGAGCGATGCCCATACCGCGCGATCCTCGCCAGCCCTGACGGCATCGCGATCGGCGTGACGTTCATATAGGTGATGGTAGCACAGATGAGAACCGCGAATCGCCACTCGGATGCGTCAGCGCTCATTTCGGTCGAAGCTGGTGCGCTAGATCGAAACGCTTGTGGGAATTGTGACGGCACTGGCTGGCGCGCCGGCTGTGCCCGCCGCATCGAGGGATGCCATCGAGGTGGCGAGGGTGTTGCTTGCCTTTCTCGCGTCATCCGCATCGTTGCCCGCACCTTTGGCGCGCAGATCCTGTTCTGCCTTCCTCAGCACTTGCTTGAGTTGCTCGGCGAGCGACTTGAACTCCGCGATCGTCCTTGCGTCGGAGCTGTCCTGCGAGCCGTCGGAGCTGAATTCGCGATAGGCGCGCTCCGCAAAGGACGAAGGCTGCGGCTTGTCGTGATCGTTGCCTTCTTCGCCGCCTGTATTTGCCGCCTCGGCTGTACTTGCCTGCATCGCCGCCATGTCAGCCGCTGTTGCCGCGGATGCAGCACCTGCCGTAGCAACGCCGCCTCCGCCTGTCATGCCGGTCGAGCCGCCGCCGGCGAATTGCTGTGCGGCTGCGCCAAGCTGCTGGGCCAGCTGTTTTGCGAGCCGCGCGAGCGTTTCCGGGTCCGAAGCCCAAAACCGCAGCATTCGCAGCTGTTCCTTCAGCTCGTCCAGCTTCTTCTTGGCCACGGCCTTGCGGCTGGCAGCGGTTTCTTCATCCGCGCGCAAGAGATTGAGAAGAGGAGACCCGTTCTTTTGCTCGAGCGCTGCCGCGTCGGTCGCGGCTGGCGATCCGGTTGTGGTCGCACGCGTCGCGCCGGCATTTGAAAAGAACCCGTATATCTGCATCGGGGCAGTAGTCTCCGCTGAATGTGCGGGGACCTAAACAGCCATGTCTTGTGCGAGCCTGTCGCCGGACCGCCCTTCGGTTGCAGCCCGAAAAAAGAAAACGCCGCGAGGGGATGGGTTCCTCGCGGCGGCCGCATGAAGGCGGCAAGTCAGGCAGTGTCAAAGGATGTTTCGGCGGCGGTCGGACGGACCTGCTGTTGCCGGAAGAAATGCTTACTGGGTCAGCGATGCCTTGGGATCGAGGCGCTTTTCCGGAACCGGGGTCCGCTTGAAAACTGGAGCAGCCTCCGCGGCAGTCTGTTCGACGGGAGCTGCCAGTTGATCGGCGGTCTCGGCCACCTGGCCCACGGTTCCGGTCGTTACCTTGGCGTCGGGCTTAATCGCATCGGTCTCGGCGAACTGCGTGTCGAGGAATTCGTAGGCGATGCGGGCGCCTTCACGAGCCCGGTGGCCAAGAGCGACGAAGGTTTCAGCACCTTTCTCGCAGACGTCAGGCTTCTGGATGCAGATGGCGCTGATGTACTGGAAGGCCTCGTTGGCGGCAGAGAAAGTATCGCCGAGCTCGACCTTCGGTCCGTGCTCCAGCTTCTCCGCGCTCGACGGATCGAGGAACGGCAGCAGCACCAGTACCATCGAAAACCAGAATGTCGCCTTGATGAGAAACCACATGTTCTGCCCATCCTGTATTCGGCTGCCGCGCCCGCCGGTCTTCTAGCCGGTTTTTCCGCCTTCGGCATCCTGGAGCGCCGCTGTATCCCCTGATACCCGTTCACGCCCGCCGTCGTTTCCATGAGGACCGCCGTCTTTCGTCGTCCGGCCCTTTGTTGAGACGGACATTAGGCAGGGAATCACAAGACCGCTTTTCAAAAAACCGCAGCATTTGTTTCGAATTTTAATGAAATTCCCGATTTCGAGGATTTGCCTGGCATTTGTGTCGCATTTTAGCTTTTGCCGTTAAGGATCGTGGCGGCGGTCCGCCGGCAAAGCCTGAAAGCGTAGGCAACGGCACCGGAGCGCCTTGCCCAAATCCTTAACGAGAGGCGGAAAATGCACGGAAATCCGTTGCTTACGCCCCGTTAACCACAAGAAATGAAGGTCACGCGAATTGCCTCAAAACGGGATTTTTCAGGCATTTGGCGCCGTTCCGGGACAGTCCCGCTTATTCTTTCATTAAGCCGGGGATGCGAGATTCCGACATGTCACGAGGCAGTTCGAATGGCGGCCCGCATGAAGCGGAAAACGGTCACGCTCAGTCTCGCAAGAACAACAAATGTGGCAGGGTAAGGCGTGAGCGTATTGCGTGACATGGTTGGCAGATGGACGTCCCGCGTGGACGAGGCCGCTGCCCTGTGGCTGCCTCGCCGCGAGGCCGGCTCCGCCGTCGGCCGCCGGGACCTCAAGCGTCTGCGCACGGTCGCTGCAGTGTCCCTGACCACGCTTCCGGCAGTCCCGCTTGCACTCGCGCTCGCAATGCCCGTTTCCTCCGCATTGCCGCTCGGCACAGCACTCTGGGCGTCCGCCTCGCTACTGGCCGCCGCGGCTGCCATTGCGCGTGGGCGTGGCAAGCAAGGTGCCGAGACGCTTGATCTCGATGCGGCGACACACGAGCTTCCTGATCTTTCGGCCGCCTACGACCTTTTCGCCGGTCTCGTCACCGTGCACGACCTGCGTGGCAATGTTCTCTCCGTGCATGGCCGCGACGCCGCCGAGCATTTGACGCTGATGCGCGACCCGGCTGGCCGCGGCTTCATCGAGCAGATCCATGTCTCCGACCGCATCACGTTCCTGAGTGCGATCGACATTCTGCGCCAGGGCGGCGAGCGGGCGACCGTCAACATTCGCATCGAGCGTCGTTCGCAGCCGACGGAAGGCGAACAATTCGTTCATATGTGCTGCGAGCTTGCACCGCTTCTCGATCGCAACGGCGGTCTGAAGGCGATCCTTGCGCAGTCGCGCGATGTCTCGCAGGAAGCGCGGCTGCGCGCCGAAGCGGCGGCGAGAACGGCGGAAGCGGAATCGGCAAACGATGCCAAGACCCGTTTCCTTGCCGCCGTCAGCCACGAGCTGCGTACGCCGCTCAATGCCATCCTCGGCTTCTCCGACGTCTTGACCGGCGAATACTTCGGCCGTCTGGAGAACGACCGCCAGCGCGAATATGTCAGCCTGATCCACCAGTCGGGCGAACACCTTCTGTCCGTCGTCAACACCATGCTCGACATGAGCAAGATCGAGGCGGGCCGCTACGAACTGGTTCCTGAACCCTTCCGCGTGGTCGAAGCGGTCTCCGCCTGCGAAGCAATGCTGTCGCATCAGGCGCAGGAGAAGGGCGTCAAGCTGGCAAGCCGCGTGACCCGCAACGTTGGCGAGATCAATGCCGACCAGCGCGCCTTCCAGCAGGTTCTCATCAATCTTGTCGGGAACGCCATCAAGTTCACCGATCAGGGTGGCATGGTGACGATCGACGCCGAGCTTGACGGTCCTTCCCTGAAGCTGACAGTCAGCGACACAGGTATTGGCATCGCCGCCGACAAATTGCAGATGTTGGGGCAGCCCTTCGTCCAGATCCAGAACGACTACACCCGCCGCTACGAGGGCACCGGCCTCGGTCTGTCGCTGGTCAAGGGCCTCGTGGCGCTTCACGGTGGCGAGATTACGATCCGTAGCCGTGAACGCGAAGGCACGGTGATTACCGTTACGCTGCCTTGTGACGGCTCCGGCATCGTCGAGGCCAACCGCGAAGAACAGCGCTCGGCCGTGACTGTCGAATTTCCGCCGCGGCTGAGAGATAACGACACGCAGGCGGTTGCCGATGGCGACCGATTCGAAAGGACGAACGAGGAACGGGGATATGGCGCCGCGCAAGCGAAAACAGCCTGAACGCAAGAAGGCGGCGCGTCCCGCGCCAGGCCTTGCCATGCGTGGGCTGGCGCTCGCCGGCCGAGGTGTTGCGCTTGCCGGCCGGGTGGTCGCCCGCCACCCCTTGAGTGCCGGCGGTACGGCTGCCTTTGCCGTTGTGTTCTCGTTCGTTGCCGCCAACGCCATGTGGTATCAGCACGGCTCACATCCATCACCTCTGCTTCGCACCCGCGTGCCGCTCGTCAGTCCCGAGACGGCCGAGCGCATCGCCGTCGCCAAGGGCGCCGAGATCGAGCCGCGCAATGTCACGACCTTCGTCATCAAGCGCGAGGGCGACAAAGACGCGGAGAGCGTCGAAGACGTGATTGCAGCATCATCATCCGAAGCGCCGTTGGAAAAGCCGACGCCCGAGCGGGTCGCCTCCGTGCCGGACACATCCGCGTCGCCGCTGGTCGCGGACGTCCAGAAGGAATTGGGACGCATCGGTCTTTACGATGGCGTGCCGGATGGGCGCCCGGGCCCACGCACGTCGGCCGCCATCCTGCGGTTCGAGAAACAGGCCGGGCGGCCCCAGACGGGGATCGCGAGCGCCGAGCTTCTGCACACGCTGCGCGCCACGTCGGGCCCGAAGCTGGCAGCCGCCATGCCTGCAAACCGGCCCTACGCCGACCCGAAACAGGCCGTTGCCGACGTTGACCCGGTCGCTGCCGCCATCCGTTCGGCCGAGACGGACAAGATGCTGATCCCGCGGGCCGAAATCCCGGTTTCCAGCGAACTGGTGCTGAACATCCAGAAGGGGTTGAGCAATCTCGCCTACGCCGACATTGTCGTCGACGGCGTTGCCGGAGATCAGACGCGCGCTGCGATCCGCCATTTCGAAAAGCACTACCGCCTGCCGCAGACCGGCGAGCCCAATCCCAAAGTACTGAAGAAGCTCAAGGAGATCGGCGCGCTCTGACGCACCGTCTCCGGCAAGGTCAGGCAACCGGGGTGCCCATGGCACGGCGTCTTTGATGCGTCGTGCAGGCGCGCCAGCCAACGACTTGGGAGGCCGCGGTGCTTCCTCGCGGCGCATCCGGTTTGCAAGCCCGCCGCCGCCCGTGTACAGGCATCACCATGCGCCTCAAATCCCACATCTTCGTCTCCGCCTTGCTACGCCGTGCTTTCGCGCTCGGGGGGTATGCGGCCGTCCTGCGCAAAGGGGCGGAGGACGCCGGCGCGATCTTCATCCGCCAGCGTACGCGCATGGGGACCGAGACGCTGTTTGCGCCGGCGCCGCAAAATTTCTTCGAAGACGACGCCGATACCGGCCGCAAGTTCGAGACGCGGCTGAAGGATCGTGACGGCGATGCGGTGGAGGATGCGCTTGCTCGCGAAATCCGCTTCGATCCGGATTGCTGGATCGTCGAGATCGAACTGGATGATCGCGCCGATCTGTTCGATGTCGTGCCGGACGAGGGAAAAAATCTCTCTTGAAACATCAGTGAGAGGCGCTTGCCTCTCCACTTGGAATGGAACGCGCTCGGTCGTGCACAGAGCTCGCTGCGGCTGAAAACTATCGGCGGCCGAACACACGTTGCGCCCTGGCGCCACCGATTGCCGGAGCGACCTTGCGGATGGCGGGCTGACGGGCATCATTGGCATGGTCGTCGGCAAGATAGGCCTGGTGCCGTGCTGTGGGCGCGTCTTCCCGCGCGTCCGACTGCAGCCAGGCGTCAAGCCGCTCTCTACTTGACTTCGGGTCCATTGTGCCGGTCAAGGCTTCCGCGCGGCTGGCCCCGCCGATGCGCTCGGCGAGATGCGGATAGAGCGATTGCAGGACGAAGATGAGATCGTCGCTTGGCAGCGAAAGGGCAATCAGGCTCGTCGCCAGCTGCTGGCCGGAGACGTCGAGAAGAATGCGCTCGACCAGAGGGCCGCCGGCATCGAGCGCCGTCGCCAGCGCACGAGAGAACAGGATGATCTCACCGCTCCGAGCAAAACGCACCAGCAGCGCGCTGTGCAGCCCGCTGATCGGGACGATGGTGGACGCGGCTTCGCGCGCACCGGTACGCGCAAGCGCCTTTATCTCCGCGCGCAGGCTCTCCTCGCGCGCGGCTCGATCCACTTCGGCGTCGGCATCCGGCTCGGCCGAAGCTGACGGAGCCGTGACTGGTCGTTGCTGCACGTCTGGGCGGGCGGAAAGATCCGCGGGGTTGTGGTGTTCGACCAAGGCATCGATGACGGACGGGGACAGGGCGGCGCGGCGCGCAATCGCGCTAGCATGCGCCGCGCTGTGCTGGCGGATGATGCCGATCAGCGTTCGATCCGAAAGCGCTTGCGAGCGGGTCAGGAAAATGGCGGCGATCGAGATCGGCATGCTGCCGATCAAAGCTGCGACCGGTTCGGGAACATGGGGGCATTGCGACAGCGCGGCGGCGGCCTGACGGCGCGCTTCGCTGCTGGAGCCGAGGAACAGGGGTTCGAACAGTTCGGAAAACTGCTTCATATCGGACTTGCGCGGAATTCGCAGGCTCTCGAAACCGCTGACGGTTGCCATCAGGACGACGTCCTTCAAGCGGCCCGTCTGTGGCCTTTCCAACTCACGAAAGCGATCCGTCACGATAAATCCTTGCACGCAAAACATGATTGCCATTGCCGGCGACCCGGAACGGCACACGTCACTAAAAATAAAAGAAAAGCGTTAGCGTACTGTTAACTATGGAGGTTGGGGCTTTATTCAGGCTTGCGGCGCGCAAGCCGCGGGCGGTTTTGTGTGGTTTCTGCCGTAAAGCCCTGCTTGCTGTGGGTTCGATCGCCTCCAGCCTTAAAAAATCCACAAGCGGCTTTAAGTGATCGCGGTGACGGTGAAGGGTTCCGGACGCCCGCCGACGCAAGAAGGCTTAGTGAAGAGGGGCCTTCCGATGGGAGACAGCTTACTGTGAAGAAAATAGTGTTGCGCGCGGCGGCCATATGCGCGCTTTTCCTGGCGCCGGCGATCGCCGAGGCTGCAGAGGGATTTGCAACTGCCAACGTCAATATGCGGTCCGGTCCAAGCACGCGCTATCCGGCGGTGTCGATGATCCCGGCCGGCGAGTCCGTTGAAATCCACGGCTGCCTTGCCGACCTACCCTGGTGCGACGTTTCCTTTTATGGCGGCCGCGGCTGGGTAGCGGGGCGCTATGTGCAGGCGAACTATCGCCGCAACAGGGTCTATGTCGAACCGCAATATTACCGCCCGCTCGGTATCCCGACGGTGGTCTTCCAGTTTGATCGCTACTGGGATCGCAACTATCGCAGCCGTGACTTCTATCGAGACCGTGACCGCTGGCGCCGCGGGCCGGATTGGGTCGACGACAACCGTCGCCCGCGGGACTGGGAGCGTCAGCGCGACCGTGATCGCCGCGACTGGGAACGCGACCGCGTCCGGCAGGAGCGCGAGTGGACGCGCGACCAGGCGCGCGAGCAGCGCGAACGGGATCGAGATCGCCAGAACTGGGAGCGCAACCGAAGGGATGGCGAACGTTGGGACGATCAGGCGGGCGGCGACAACCGCCGCGAATGGGAGCGTCGCCGTGATCGCGACGGCGTCCGTGTCCGGGAAGATTTCGAGGATGGTTATGGCGGCGCGCGCCCAGCCCCGCTCATTCGATGCCAGGCGATGGACCCATCCTGCGTAGAATGATGTGGGTGAAATGAAGAGCGGCGGGCGGTTTTGCCCTCGCTTCCAGACGGGCGGCCCTTGGGTCGCCCGTTTTCGTTTTCGCACGGGCTTTCGGCTTGTCGTCGGAACCATTGTTGCTTCGATGCGTTGAGGCCGGGCAAGAGAAGGAGCGTTGCAATGGTAGAAAAGAAACTGCAGGCGGTGGCTGACACGATCGAAAGTGAAGTGGAAACATCGGCAGCCCGGGTCGAGCTGGAGGCGCAGATCGCGGAGTTGCGCGCCGAGATCAGCCGACTGACCGAGACCGTTTCGGCGATAGGTACTGGTGCCAAGGCGGTGGTGCAGGGTGAAGCGGAATTGATGACGGAGCGGGTGCGCGAGCGCGTCCGCGAAGAGCCGATTTCGACGCTTCTGACCGTTGCCGGTGTTTCGTTCCTCTTTGGCCTGTTATCCAGGCGCTAGCCGTTCCCCGTCCGCCCAAAGCTGTTACCCCGGATACAGTGTTTTGTTTTTCCGGGGGACATACTGCCCTTAGGTTCGGGGCGCAGATGCGGCGTTAACCATCTGTTAACCAGCCTATGGCTCAATCGAAGCGGACCGTCTATGATTGGTCTGTACCACTCGAGCAAGCCGCAACCTCCGGGCGACCGGAAGAAGGAGAAGATGAGAAAAGCGCGCCTGTCCGGGTTATGCCCGGGAAAATGCGCTGGCCCCGAAAGGGCAGGGTGAAATCTGTACGGTAGTTCATCCGTCTCAAGCCTTTATGGAGACGAGCATGGCAGACGTGATCAGAATTGAGGACCGCAAGGTCCAAATGCCACCACGCAGGCCTCCGGCCATATCGGGCGGAGCGAAAGTGCTTTTGTTTACCGGCATCCGCTACGAGCGTCTCGACGGCCGCGACCCGCAGCCAACCGCGCCTGACGGACGTCGGATCAAAAAGCAGTAGGCTTCTAGCCACCGCCATGTGTCGGCCCCATCGGCCGGCTTAAGCACGGCTTTGTTCGTGCTGACAACGCTCCGTCTGTGCGGACGCGATCATCTTCTTCACGACATTTGAATAGAAACGGCGAGACTGAAGGTCGGATCTTCTGACGATCAGATTGCACGGCCCGACGCGTGATCGTCCCGGTTCACTTATGGCGATTTAAGTTTTTGCTTTCGCGCGACATGCGTCAGCGCCGGAACGGCTCGCAGCTTGATTCCGCCAGGAAATTCCGCACCTGGTCTTCAAAGCTGTCAAGCGGCGCCATGGCGCGCAGCACCGCGTAGCCATCCTCTTCCTTCATCTCCACCATGATCGATTGCGCCAGGGCTTCCGGCGGCGCCTTGCGCAGTTCAACCAGTTGGATCGGCGTCGCGACCACAAGATCCAGCCTGCCGTTGACGGCGGTATGGTCGTTCATGCTGAAGACTTCGTTGGAGCTGCTGTCGAAAACGGCGAGCGACCAGAAGGGAACCGAGCCGCTGGCGAGGAAACGCGCCGGTCCATCGGCGATGGAAAAGCTGCAAACCGCCGTGCGCAGGTAAGGGTCGTCATTGCTGAGACCCGTCGGCCCGGGCGTGCTGGTCAAGGAAAAGAAGCTGTCCATCTCGAGAAGGCCGAGCACACGCGTATAGGCGTCACGACCGGTAAACTGCGGCAGCACCAGCACGATGACGATATGCAGCAGTGCCGCGCCCACGAGGCCAAGGATGGAGGCGAACAGAACACTACGCATCGCCGCATCCCGTTTTCACGACCTTCGGCATTGCGAGATCGATGAGGCCGGAGGAGCCTGCGGTCGGTGTATCGAGCAGCGTCAGTATGAGCCGGAAGGTGCCTGAATGCCGCAATGCCACCCAGTTGTCCGGCTTGGCGTTCGGCGAGACATGGATGCTAAAGGAACTGTCTTCGGCGCGCAGCACCGTCCATGAATTGATGGCCCAAGGCAGATCCGAGCCGGGGCGCAACGGGACGCCGTCGGCATTCGCAGCATAGAGCGTCCAGAACCGTGCTTGCGGCGTCAGCCCCGTGACATCGTAGGAGCAGGCCGCCGAAAGCTTGTCTCCCTTGTCATCGACCTGGGCCATGAACATCAACCCTTCGGCGCCGCCGTAGAGCAGTTCGCCGGCCCGGGCGCGGTGCGCCTTGGCATAGGGGTCGGCCTTATCGGTCTGTGCCTCGGGAAAGGCAACCCACGGACCGATCGATATGGCGCCGAAACCGACCGTCGCCTTCAGCGCCCAGACGGCCGACGCGATGCCGCCGCCGAAGGCGATGGCAAGGGCAAGGGCGGCGAGGAGGGGAATTCGGAACAATGGCGGCTCTATCGAATATGGTTATGCGTCGCGGCACGGCGCAGCGCTGCCCATGTCTCGCCCATACGCGCGCGCGACGCAACGGCGATCATTCTGCCGAGCTGGCAGCCAGCATCGATCCGGTCTCTGACATCAAGGTTTCGAGCGCGTTCAGTTGCTGGCGGCATTCGGGAGACCCTCTTGGGTAGATCCACCGTCGGTGGCGCCGAGGACAGCCACCTTGCCGCCATTCTTCTCAGGCGCTTTCAAGGCGGGAGCTTTCTCGAAGGTTTCGCCCACGGAACGCAGCAACCGCGTGACATCCGCCGAAAGAGAGCGCGGCCGCACAAGTGGAGGCAGGGCATTTTCATCCGGCTTGGCGTTGGCGACCTGTGGTTGCTTGCTCGGGGCAGGTGCGGGATTGGTTATTCCCGGAATCTGGCGGTGGTCGATCCCCTGTTCGGCATAGTCCATCAGCCTCTTGAAGGTCATGGCCGGCAGCGACCCGCCGGTCATATTGTTGGTCGAAGTATAGTCGTCGTTCCCGAACCAGACCGCGGTCGTGTAATCGCCGGTGAAGCCGACGAACCAGGCATCGCGGTAGGCCTGGGTGGTGCCGGTCTTGCCGCCCGTGACGATGCCGTTGTCGAGTGCCGCCTTGCGTGCCGTGCCGATCACCGGGATCTGTGTCAGCATCGAGTTCATCGACGCATTGGCTTGTTCGGACAGGATGCGCTTGGCCGGCGGTTCATCGCGGGAAAAGTCGTAGAGGATGTCGCCGTCATAGTTCAGGATCTGGCTGATGCCGTGCCGGCGCGATTGCAGCCCGCCTGCCGGGAACACGGCATAGGCGGTGGCCTGATCGAGCACCGTCACTTCGGAGGTGCCGAGCGGCATCGTCTTGTCGGTACGCAGCGGCGTCTCGATGCCCATGTTCTTGGCGGTCTGCACGATCAGTTCAGTGCCGAGCTTGTCCTTGGCGAGACGCACAGGGATCGTGTTGATCGACTTGGCGATCGCCGTCAGGATGGTGATGCGGCCCGCGTAGCTGCGGCCGTAATTCTGCGGCGACCAGCCGCGCCACGTGATCGGCGCATCGACGACGATGGTCTCGGGTGTCATGCCTTTTTCCATCGCGGCCGCGTAGGTGTAGACCTTGAAGGAAGAGCCGGGCTGGCGCAGCGCCCGCGTCGCGCGGTTGAACTGGCTCTCACCATAGTCGCGGCCGCCAACCATCGCCCGGACTGGGCCGCCGTTTTCGACCATGACCAGCGCGCCCTGCTTCACATGGAAGCTTTCGCCGTATTGGCGCAGGCTGGATTCGACCGAATCTTCGGCCGCGTTCTGCAGCCCCATGTCGATGGTGGTACGCACGATCAGCGAATGCTGGGCAAACGGCCGGGCGATGCGCTGCACTTCGTCGAAGGCCCAGTCGAGGAAGAAGTCGGGCGCCTTCACCTGGGCGCGGTCGATGACGGTTGCCGGGTTGAGACGTGCTGCAATCACCTGGCCTTCGGTCATCAGTCCGCCCTGGACGAGGTTTGTCAAAACCTCGTTGGCGCGGCCGCGGGCCGCCGGCAGGTTGACGTGCGGCGCGTAGCGCGCAGGCGCCTTGAACAGGCCGGCAAGCATCGCGGATTCCGCCAGGTTGACGTCGGTGATCGCCTTGCCGAAATAGAACTGCGCCGCTGCCGCCGCGCCAAATGTGCCGCCGCCCATATAGGCGCGGTCGAGGTAGAGCCGCAGGATCTCTTTCTTCGACAGGTTGGATTCGAGCCAGATGGCCAGAAATGCTTCCTTGATCTTGCGCTCGATGGTGCGCTCGTTCGACAGGAACAGGTTCTTGGCAAGCTGCTGGGTCAGGGTCGAGCCGCCCTGGACGACGCCACCGGCACGCGCGTTCTCGGTCATGGCACGGGCAAGCCCGAGAAAGTCGATGCCGTAATGGTCGAAGAAGCGCCGGTCTTCCGTCGCAAGCACCGCCTTGATCAGATGATCCGGCAGCTCGTCGATCGGGACGGAATCTTCGTGGATGATGCCGCGATGGCCGATTTCGTTGCCGTAGCGATCGAGGAACGTGACGGCGAAATCGCTTTGCGCCCGCCAGTTGCCCTTGGTTTCCTCGAAGGCCGGAAGCGCCAGTGCCAGCATCAGCACCGAGCCGGCCGTGCCCCAGGTCATGCCTTCGCCAAGCACCTCGAAGACCACTTTCTTCCAGCCGGTAACGCGGAAGCGGCGGAAGAAAATCGTCGTATCCTCCCACCATTGCGAGAGTTTGAATCCGGCATTCCAGACTGTCGAATCGATCCAGGAATCGATTCTCAGAAAGATGTGCCGTTTCTTCGGCCGGTTATCGTCTTTCCTCGGTTCCCGCACGGTCGCAACGTCCTGAAGGCTTTTGGCATCATGCCGGCGCCCCGCGATATTTGCGCGGCGCGAAATTTCACTCTACTTGCATATCGCGCCGGCGGCCTTAAAAAACCGGCAATTTTCTGCGAAATTTCTCTTCTGCATGTTTCCTTCGATCGTCGCCGACTGAAGGACAAAGCAGGGAGAAACTCAAATCGCTACTGCGACCTTTGCACGTCTGATAAGACGTGCGGAGCAGTAGCGCGACCGATTTGACGAAAGTGTGATGATGATGGGCGAAATGCCTTTCTGGAAGGCGAAGAGCCTTGACGACATGAATGACGCGGAGTGGGAAAGCCTCTGCGACGGCTGCGGGCTCTGTTGTCTCAACAAGCTCGAAGACTGGGAGACGGCCGAGATCGCTTGGACCTCGATCCGTTGTACGCTGCTCGACGGCGAGAGCTGTCGGTGTAAGGATTATCCCAACCGTCAGGCGACGGTGCCGGATTGCATCCAGCTGACACCGGATGCGGTGCGCGAGATTACCTGGTTGCCGCCGACCTGCGGCTATCGGCTGGTGGCGGAAGGTCGTGACCTCTATTGGTGGCATCCGCTGCTCTCGGGCGATGCCGAGACGGTGCACGCCGCCGGCATTTCCGTGCGTGGCCGCACCGTCGCCGAAGACGGCATCGACATTGAGGATTACGAAGATTATCTGGTGACCTGGCCGCTGGAAGTCGGAGAGAAAAGCTCAGGTTAACAGACGGTTAGTCGTTCCGGTGGAATCGGTATCGCAAGCTCGCGCCATTGCGGGCGCCACTGAGAGCAGCTAGAGGTTGATGGAATTCCATCGTTCTCAGGCGCCCCGATGATCAGCACCGACCGTCTCATTCTCCGCCGACCACGGCTGGAGGATTTCGAACCCTATCAGCAGATGTGGTTGGACCCCGAGATCCTTCGGCATGTCGCGCCAGGTCCCTTTTCCGGCGAGCAGATGTGGACGCGGTTCCTGCGCCAGGAGGGCGGTTGGCAGTTCTTTGGCTTCGGCTATTTCGTGATCGAAGAAAAAAGCTCCGGTCGTTTTGTCGGGCAGATGGGCTTCCAGGAATTGCGCCGCGAGATTTCGCCTTCACTGACCGGCACGATGGAAACCGGCTGGACGATCGCGCCCGCAGCGCAGGGGCGCGGCTATGCCAGCGAGGCGGCACAGGCGGCATTCGATTGGGGGCGGGAACATCACGCCGGGCGCCGTGTCACCGCTATCGTCAGTCCGGCCAATGTGGCGTCCATTCGGATCGTCGAGAAGCTGGGAATGCAACTGTTTGCGCAGACGGAGTATCACGACAAGCCCGTCACGCTGTTCGACCATATTCTCTAAGGTGGTCTCTGCCCGATGCGCCGGAAGTCTCTACGCCAGTTGCGTCAATGACGGCCGTTTTTCTTCACGAGGCTTTTAGGCGCAACGTTGCGCCAGGCGGTTTCCATCGACTGGCGGATGAGATCCTCGTCGGCCTCGACAAAGTAGAGCGAAGTCCAGCCTTTGTCGCCCCAACCGCCGGGTACTGCGGCACAGACGCCAGGCTCCATTTCCAAAAGCATGCGCTGCTGGTCAGGCGTGAACTTGAAGACCGCCCGACCCGCCTCTGGCAGGGACATGAAGATGCGCTTGCCCACGCGGAAGTCCCGCGTGCCGAAATGGGCATTTTCTTCCGTTCCCGGCAGGCTTAGCGCCAGTTTTTCAATCTCGTCGGTCAGCATGGAAAAAAGAGTAACACGGTTTTTCCGATTGGCCAAAAGGCGGAAAATTGCCACACCGGCAGGCGTAACGAAGCGGTTTTGCATTGTTCTCTGGCGACAAGATCGCGACGCTATTTTGCCTCCGGGTGGCCGTCAATTTCTGTCTCGGAGCGTGACTTGCATGCAACCTGATCACGCACAGAGCGCGAGAAAGCCCCAGGGTGCAAGATGCACTTTGTGTCCGCGGCGAATGACAAACAAAGGCCGCTCGCGGCGTTGACCGCGGGCGGCTTGAAGCTTGATGTGGTGCATTATCGACGAGCGCTGCTCGCCCACCAGCGCGTTTATTCAGCCGGCTGAACGGGCTTGGGTGTCGTCTGGCTGGCAGTGCGCATTTCGCGCCATTCGCTTTCGAAACGGTCCAGCAGCGACTGCGGTACCTTGGACTGCTGCGATGCCTGCTGGTTGTTTACGAGCGTCTGCATCCGATCCTCCCGGGCCTGTTGCAATTTCATGACAAGTTGATGGGCGGACAATTTCACATCGTAAACGCTTTGTAAATCAGTAGGTTAAGTCATTTAAACGATTTAAAAATCTTTAAATCGATTAATTTTTAGCTGATCCACAGTTGCGTTCAGGCGGTTGGCAGCGGCGGGCCATTTCGCGCCGTGTGAGTCGAAGGGGTGATGCTTCGGCCAACCGATCTTGTCGAGCCAACGCTGTTTTGCGATCACGGCGGTGGTGCTCGAGTTCACCACGATGGGAGCGAAAACCTCACAGCGCATTCCGAAAATCGCGACAGGCAATGTGAGGTGAGATAAGGCTGTCGATCCGAAACGCCTGCAGCCTGCGCGACGGCGTCAAACAAAGCAGAGGCTTAGAGGAGGGGGTGGATTCTTCGCCTGACCGCGCTCACTTAATCCTGCAGGGTCCGGACTCAACTTGGGAAGAGGTGCGGCCAAGGGATTCAAAGGACTCGGATATTCGGACTCACTTCAAGTTCTGCCGCAAGCCCGGCGAAGGAGCCTGCGCCCACCTGGTCCTTGACCAATTGTCGGATGATAGCAAAAAGGGCTTAACAAATGACTGATCGCCAGAGGCTGCGTCTTTGCTATTCTCTTGGTGGGGTGCTGCGCCCGCGACGGGTAGGCGAGATGTAATATTGCCGCCGAAGCTGGACCTTTTCCAGTATCGCCCGAGATACTTGTGCAATGCCATCGCGCAGGCGCGCTTTGCCGCCGCCGCGCGACGGGCGGACGCGGTATCCCTCCCACCGCGTCCGCCTGCCTTTTTGTGTGCCGGGGAGTGGCTCACCGAACCGGGACCGGATCGATTGCCTTTTGTCGAAAGGCGGTGAAAACCATCGATAGGGAGAGGCGCGAACATCGACCTGTTCGTCTGGTTGTCGCCTCCGTACGGCGCGGGGCAGGGTTTCGCAGGGCTGGTATCAGGCGATGGATTGATCCCTCCCGGGTTTCGCCTTTAAGGGAATCGTTGCAATCTGCGGTCGGTTCGCCGTGGATACCGGCATTCACGGATAGCTGTTCGCCCGGCTGGGTGGCCGACATTCATTTGCCATTCAGCCTCTATCCGTTATTGCTTTTGCCATGATGCTTCCCAAGTCGAAAGTGCGTTCATGTCTTCACCAGTGATCATAGCCGCGCTTGCCGCAGGCCTTGCGGGCTTTGCTCCGCCTGAGGTCCGCATGCCCACGGACCTTGTCGTTCGTGTGGCGGGCGATTGCAGCGCCGCCGCTCAGCAAGTCGTTTCGGAAACCGGCGGCGAACTGCTTTCGGCGCAACCGACCTCTGATGGCCAGTGCGTGATCACGGTGCTCGTGCCAGGCAATGGCGGGCGACCGAAGAAGGTGACGGTAAGGGTGCCGATGTAATTCGCGCGTGACGACGCTGCGAAAGAGGGGAAGTGGGTACGAATGCGCATTCTGATAGTCGAGGACGACGTCAACCTGAACCGGCAGCTCGCCGAAGTGCTGAAGGAGGCTGGCTACGTCGTCGATCAGGCCTATGACGGCGAAGAGGGACACTATCTCGGCGAAGCCGAGCCCTATGACGCCGTTATCCTCGATATCGGCCTGCCCGAGATGGACGGCATCACCGTTCTCGAAAAATGGCGCGGCGGCGGCAAGACCATGCCGGTGCTGATCCTGACGGCGCGCGATCGCTGGAGCGACAAGGTGGCCGGCATCGACGCCGGTGCCGACGATTATGTTGCCAAGCCGTTCCACGTCGAGGAAGTGCTTGCCCGCATCCGCGCGCTGATCCGCCGGGCGGCAGGTCACGCAAGCTCGGAGATCGTCTGCGGTCCCGTGCGCCTCGACACCAAGGGCTCGAAGGCAACCGTTGACGGGACGGCACTGAAGCTGACGTCGCACGAATTCCGGTTGCTGTCCTATCTCATGCATCATATGGGCCAGGTCGTATCGCGGACGGAACTGGTCGAGCACATGTACGATCAGGACTTCGATCGCGATTCCAACACGATCGAAGTTTTTGTCGGTCGCCTGCGCAAGAAGATCGGCAACGACCTGATCGAGACGGTGCGGGGTCTGGGATACCGCATGCAAGCGCCCGGCAATGGCAATTAGATCTCTTACGGCCCGTGTATTGGCGGTTTCGACCGTCTGGGCCGTCGTCGCCCTTGTCGTGATCGGGGTGGTCATTTCCGCCCTCTACCGACAGGGGTCGGAGCGCGGCTTCAAGGACCTCCTGCGCGCCCAGCTTTTCAACGTCGTCAACTCGATTTCGGTCAATGAGAAGACAGTGCTTGCCGGCAGCCCCCAGCTCGGCGATCTGCGCTTTTCCCAGCCGCAGACCGGATGGTACTGGATCGTCGATCCGATCGGCGAGTTCGACACGCCACCGCTGATCTCGACCTCGCTCGGCAATGCGAAGCTGCCGATCGCCAGCGTCGACGAAGTGCCCTTCGATACTGGCTATGTCCGCTTCTACACCACCAAGGATCCCTTCGGGAACGAGGTCGAAGTGGCCGAGACCGAGGTCGTTCTCGACATTCAGGGCCACACCGCCCGTTTCCGCGTTGCCGGCAACCGCGATGTGCTGGAGGCGGACATCAACCGCTTCACCCGCAATCTGACGATCGCGCTCTCCATCTTCGGTTTGGGCGGGCTCGGCATGAACGCATTGACCATTCTCTTCGGCCTCCGGCCGCTCGACCAGGTTCGCCGCTCTCTCGAGAAAATCCGGGCCGGCGAAAGCGAAAGGCTCGACGGTGCCTTTCCGCGCGAAATCCAGCCGCTTGCAAACGAGGTGAATGCGCTGATCGACAGCAATCGGCGCATCGTCGAGCGCGCACGCATGCAGGTCGGCAACCTCGCACACTCCCTGAAGACGCCGATTGCCGTTCTGCTCAACGAGGCCCGCGTGCTCGAGGCGTCGCATGGCGAGTTGGTTCGCACTCAGGTCGATGCGATGCAGATGCAGGTTCAATCCTATCTGAGCCGCGCGCGGATCGCCGCGCAGCGCGAATCCGTTCTCGCCCGCACCGAAGCGCAGCCGGCGCTGGAGCGGTTGGTGCGCGTGATGCGCAAGCTCAATCCGGAAAAAGAGGTTCATCTGTCGATCAATCCACCAGGCCTAGTGCTTGCCATGGAACTGCAGGATGTCGAAGAAACCGTCGGCAATCTGCTTGAAAATGCTGCCCGCCACGCCAGGGGCGAGGTGTGGCTCAATGTTCGTCCGGCTCTAAACGAACAGCATGCGAAGGAGAGCGGGCGGCAATGGATCGTCCTCGACGTTGACGACGACGGAGCTGGTCTTGATCCCGATCAGATCGCGTTGGCGTTGAAGCGCGGCAAGCGGCTGGACGAAAGCAAGCCGGGAACAGGCCTCGGGCTGTCGATCGTCAGTGAAATCGTGCGAGAATATCAGGGCACGCTGACGCTGTCGCGTCGGGATGAGGGCGGGCTGCGTGCAGAGCTGGTGCTGCCGGCTGCGGTTTAGGTGTCACACTGGCGCGCGAAAGTATCGCGTCGACGGCCCCAGCCGTTGCCTCTGTCAACAGGGAATGCCAAAAGAAAATCAAAGGGGAAGTCTTCACTCGACCTTGATGGTCGGTACAGTCGGAGCCCCCCGCAGTAGAGAGTACATGTCGCGGATCATGAGGAACCAGGCAGAAATGACACGAACGTTTGTTGTCAGCGGCAGGATCGCGGTGATCGCGTCGGCGGTTGCTCTTGCCGGTTGCAGCACCACGTCGGGCGGGCAGACCGCGGCGGCTGGGCTGGGCACGACCGCAACCCGCAGCGTGTCTTCGACAACCTACATCGCCGCCCTTCAGGGGGGCATCATCGGCCGGCTCAGCAATCTCGATATCGGAACGTCGGATCGCCAGCGCGCGCTGGAAGCCGAGTACCGCGCGCTGGAAGCCGCTCCGGGCGGCCAGCCGGTCAATTGGCAGGGGCGCAGCGTCAACGGCTCGGTCGTCGCTGCCGCTCCTTTTCAGGTCGGTTCGCAGAACTGCCGCCAGTACAGCCACACCGTAACCGTCAAGGGACAGCCGACAACTGCGCGTGGTGCCGCCTGCCGGAATTCCGACGGGAGCTGGACGCCGCTCAGCTGACCGGATTTCCGGTTGCGGCGAAACGCCTCAAATCTCTGTCATCGCAGGTTTTCGAGTTGGAATGGCATGGGTGCCATAGTATTGAGCATGCATGTTGTTCTGGATCCTCGTCGCCACGCTGACGGCGGCTGTAGCCGTCGTGCTCATCCTCCCGCTGTTGCGGGCGGCAGCGCCCGCATCGTCTCCCCACAGTCATGATATCGAAGTCTATCGCGACCAGCTCGATGAGCTGACGCGCGATCAGGAGAGCGGCCTGATCAATGGCGACGATGCCGAGCTCGCGCGTGCCGAGGTTGCCCGCCGGCTGCTTGCGGCCGGCGAGGTCGACCGCGCCGCCGCGCCGGTCGCAACGCCGCGCCGCGGTCTCAATTTCCTGGCGCAAGCCTTCGTGCTTCTCTGTCTTCCCGCGATCGGGCTCTGTCTTTACTTGTTCACCGGCAGCCCGGGTGTTCCGGCACAGCCTTTGGCCGCACGCCTCGCCGATCCCGGTTCCGACATCAACATTCTGATCGCGCGCGCGGAAAACCATCTGGCGCAAAATCCGAATGATGGGGCGGGCTGGGAGGTTCTGGCGCCGATCTACATGCGCAACGGTCGCGTCGAGGAGGCGGTCGCCGCCTACGATAACGCTGTCCGCCTGCTCGGGCCGACGCCGGCGCGGCTGGGTGGTTATGCTGAAGCCCTGATCGCGCTTTCGGACGGACTGGTGACCACCGAAGCGCAGTCGGCACTGCGCAGATCTCTCGCCATCGACCCGAACGACCCGCGTTCCGAATATTATCTTGCCCTTGGCCTGAAGCAGGAAGGCAAGAAGGACGAGGCACTTGCCGCCTTCAACCGGCTGATCGCCGGTTCTCCGGCGGATGCGCCGTGGGTGCCGTTGGTCAGGCAGCATGTCGCGGAGCTTTCGGGTGGCGCCGCCGGAAATGCTACCGCCGCAGCGCCCGGAAATCCGAGTGCCGACGATATCGCTGCCGCACAGGACATGAGCGCCGGCGACCGCCAGGAGATGATCCGCGGCATGGTTGAAAGCCTGGCAAGCCGCCTCAAGGAGGATCCCGCCAACGCCGAAGGCTGGGCGCGGCTGATCCGTTCCCATGTTGTGCTTGATCAAAGAGACCAGGCGGCTGCCGCCCTAAAGGAAAGCCAGAAAACCTTCCCCGCGGGTGGCGAACAGGGAAAGCAGCTGCTGGCGCTCGCCCGTGAACTCGGGATCAAGACGGACGGAGAAACGCAATGACGCGCAAACAGAAGCGATTGGCGATCATCGGCGGTGGCGTCGGCTTTCTGACGCTTGCCGTCCTTCTGGTGATGTTCGCCTTCAGCCAGGCGATAGCCTATTTCTACGTACCGAGCGACCTCGCCAAGGCCGATGTCCCGCCCGGAACCCGCATTCGCCTCGGCGGCCTGGTCGAGGCCGGCTCGGTCAAGCGTGGCGACGGAAAGACGGTGACGTTTACCGTCACCGATACGCTCGGCCAGGTGCCCGTGACCTATACCGGCATCCTGCCGGACCTCTTCCGCGAAGGGCAGGGCGTGGTGACCGAAGGCACTTTCGTCGCCGGCAACTCTGTCTTCGTTGCGGATTCCGTGCTTGCCAAGCATGATGAGACCTATATGCCGAAGGACGTCGCCGACCGCTTGAAGGCGCAGGGTGTCGAACTCAGCGGGAAGGAAACCGTTCGTTGATCATCGAACTTGGACATTATGCGCTGGTTCTGGCGCTCGCGACGGCCTTCGTGCAGGCTGCGTTGCCGATACTGGGTGCCAGGCTCAACGATCGCGCCCTCATGGAACTTGCCTCGAGCGCGGCGGTTGCCTGCTTTTTGCTCGTTGCCTTCTCCTTTGCGGTGCTGACCTTCGCCTATGTCACGTCGGATTTTTCGGTCCGTAACGTCTGGGAGAATTCCCACTCGCTGAAGCCGCTGATCTACAAGATCTCCGGTGTGTGGGGGAACCATGAAGGATCGATGCTGCTCTGGCTGTTGATCCTGGTGTTCTTCTCGGCGCTGGTCGCCACCTTTGGTCGCAATTTGCCGGAAACACTGAAGGCGAACGTGCTCGCAGTCCAGGCCTGGATTGCCGTGGCGTTCACGCTGTTCATTCTCCTGACGTCGAACCCCTTTGCCCGCCTGATCCCGGCGCCGGGCGAGGGCAAGGACCTGAACCCGATCCTGCAGGACGTCGGCCTCGCCATCCATCCGCCCCTGCTTTACCTCGGCTATGTCGGCTTTTCCGTCTGCTTCTCCTTCGCCATCGCCGCCCTGATCGAGGGGCGCATCGATGCCGCCTGGGCGCGCTGGGTGCGGCCCTGGACGCTTGCTGCCTGGACGTTCCTTACGGCTGGCATCTCGATGGGCTCCTATTGGGCCTATTACGAGCTTGGCTGGGGGGGCTGGTGGTTCTGGGATCCGGTCGAAAACGCCTCCTTCATGCCGTGGCTTGCCGGCACCGCGCTGCTGCACTCCGCTCTCGTCATGGAGAAGCGCGAGGCGCTGAAGATCTGGACCGTTCTGCTCGCGATCATGACCTTCTCGCTGTCGCTGCTCGGCACCTTCCTCGTGCGCTCCGGCGTGCTGACCTCGGTCCACGCTTTTGCCACCGACCCGACGCGCGGCATCTTCATTCTCGCGATCCTGGTCTTCTTCATCGGCGGTGCGTTTTCGTTGTTTGCCTTCCGTGCTTCCCGGCTGAAAGCCGGTGGCATCTTCGCGCCAATCTCGAAGGAAGGCGCCCTTGTCTTCAACAATCTCATCCTGACGACGGCGACTGCGACCGTCTTGACCGGCACGCTTTATCCGCTGGTGCTCGAGGCGCTGACCGGCGACAAGATTTCGGTCGGGCCGCCCTTCTTCAACATGACCTTCGGGCTTTTGATGCTGCCGCTTCTGTTTGCAGTACCCTTCGGGCCGCTGCTGGCGTGGAAGCGCGGTGATCTGATGGGCGTCGCCCAGCGGCTGTTTGCGGCCGTTGCCATCGGTCTCGTCGTCGGCTGCATCTATTACTATGCCATGAACGGCGGGCCTATCCTCGCTCTGTTTGGCATTGCTCTCGGTGTTTACCTGATCGTCGGCTCGCTGACGGATCTGGCCTTGCGATCGGGGCTCGGCAAGGTGACGGGCAACGTCGCCTGGCGACGTTTCTCCGGCCTTCCGCGCTCGGCCTTCGGCACGGCACTTGCGCACATCGGTCTTGGCGTCACGCTGATCGGCATCGTCGCCGTCACCGCGTTCGAGACCGAAACTGTCGTCGAGATGAAGCCGGGCATGACGGTGGACGCCGGAGGCTACACCTTGCGGTTCGATGGCATGCGCAATGGCAGCGGTCCAAACTACTCCGAGGAATCCGGTCATTTCACCATCACGCGCGGTGGCGTCGTGGTCGCCGACATCTGGTCGTCGAAGCGGCTCTATCAGGCGAGGCGCATGCCGACCACAGAAGCCGGTATCCGCACCTTTGGCCTCAGCCAGCTCTATGTTTCGCTCGGAGACCAGATCAGCGAAGGCGGCATCGTCGTGCGCATCTGGTGGAAGCCGATGATCCTCTGCATCTGGGGGGGAACGCTGTTCATGATGGCGGGTGGTTTCGTCTCGCTCAGCGATCGCCGCCTGCGCGTCGGTGCGCCGACACGCGCCAAGCGGCCGAAGACGATCCCGGTGGGGGCGGCCGAATGAACCGATTGTTGCTCGCGTTCTTTCTGTTTCTGGCGTCGATCGCCCCGGCTTTCGCGGTCAATCCGGATGAGGTCCTGTCCGATCCGGCGCTTGAAGCGCGCGCGCGGGCGATCTCGGCCGAACTTCGCTGCATGGTCTGCCAGAACCAATCGATCGACGATTCCAACGCCGAGCTTGCCAAGGACCTCAGGGTTCTGGTGCGCGAGCGGTTGGCAAATGGCGATAGCGACGACGCCGTGATCGATTACGTCGTTTCGCGCTACGGCGAGTTCGTGCTGCTCAAACCCCGGCTTGAAATCAAGACGATGATCCTGTGGGGCATGCCGATCCTGCTTCTGTTCATCGGCGCGATGACGCTGCTGGTGGCCGCGCTCAAGCGTAGCCGCCAATCGCGCGGCACGCCGCTTTCCGACGACGAGAAGGAAAAGCTGAAGAAGCTGCTTCAGCCCTAGAACCGACGGGCAACCTGGCGCTTTCGGTGACCTTTGCCAACATTACCAAATATTCATTCTCCGGACAGAACTCAGTAAGGTCCCATCCGTTACATCTTTCGTCATCGGCTGTTCCTCCAGTCAGCCAGTAGCGAGATCGCCACCCCCGCGGCGATTTTCGAAATCACGATGTCGAAGCTGCTTGTCTGCGGCTTCAAGGAAGAGAAAAGGCAAAACGGATGTTTACGAACAAATTCCAGCGTCCCTCCCTCAAGACTGTGTTGAAGGCCTCGACCGTTGCGGGTCTTGCGGCTGTCATGCTGACCTCCGGCCTGCCGGCGACGATCAGCCAATCCTTCGCCGAAGCCGTCAAGGTCGATGCGCCCCAGGTGCCGAGCTTTGCCAATGTCGTCGACGCCGTTTCCCCGGCCGTCGTCTCGGTCCGCGTTCAGTCGCGTGCCAACCCCGTTTCCGACGAGGGTAACGGTTTCACCTTCGATTTCGGCGGTCGCGGTCTGGATGAACTGCCCGACGATCACCCGCTGAAGCGCTTCTTCAAGGAATTCGGTGGCCCGCGCGGCGATGACCGCGCCGAACGCGGCCCCGGCCGTCGTGGCCCGCACGGCGAAGGTCGCCTGCGCCCGACGTCTCAGGGTTCCGGCTTCTTCATCTCTGAAGACGGCTACCTCGTCACCAACAACCACGTCGTTTCCGATGGCTCGGCGTTTACGGTCATCCTCAACGACGGCACCGAGCTTGACGCCAAGCTGATCGGCAAGGACAGCCGCACCGACCTCGCGGTACTCAAGGTCGATGACAAGCGCAAGTTCACCTATGTCAGCTGGGCAGACGACAACAAGGTTCGCGTCGGCGACTGGGTCGTTGCCGTCGGCAACCCCTTCGGTCTCGGCGGCACCGTGACATCGGGCATCATCTCGGCTCGTGGCCGCGATATCGGCTCCGGCCCCTATGACGACTACCTGCAGGTGGACGCTGCCGTGAACCGCGGCAACTCCGGCGGCCCGACCTTCAACCTTTCGGGTGAAGTCGTCGGCATCAACACCGCGATCTTCTCGCCCTCGGGCGGCAATGTCGGCATCGCCTTCGCCATCCCGGCATCGGTCGCCAAGGACGTTGTTGCCGATCTGATGAAGGACGGTTCGGTATCGCGTGGTTGGCTCGGCGTTCAGATTCAGCCGGTGAGCAAGGATATTGCCGAATCGCTCGGCCTTTCCGAAGCAAACGGCGCCCTCGTCGTCGAACCGCAGGCCGGCTCGCCTGGCGAAAAGGCCGGCATCAAGAAGGGTGACGTCGTCACCGCGCTCAACGGCGACACCATCAAGGATCCGCGTGATCTTGCCCGCAAGGTCGCCGGCATTCGCCCGGGCACCACGGTCGATGTCGCGCTGTGGCGCAACGGCAAGTCCGAGACCGTCAAGCTCGAGATCGGAACGCTGCCGAAGGACGACAAGGAAGCGGCCAAGGATTCCGGTACGCAGTCCGAGGAAGCCCAGCCGTCGAGCGAGCAGGCCTTGGCCGACCTCGGCATGACCGTGGTTCCGTCGGATGACGGTCAGAGCGTGACGATCGCCTCGGTAGACGAGGACTCGGATGCCAGCGATCGTGGCCTGAAGCAGGGCGAGAAGATCGTTTCCGTCAACAATCAGGAAGTGAAGTCGGCGGACGATATCCTCAAGGTGATCAGCACCGCCAAGAAGGACGGCCGCAGCAAGGCGCTCTTCCAGATCGAGGCCGAGAGCGGCAGCCGCTTCGTGGCGCTTCCCATCGATCAGGGCTGATCGCGGCAGCGAATGAATGACCGGGGCGCCGCGATATCCGAGCGATTTCGCGGCGCTCGCCGTTTGAGGCGAAGTGATCGCCAATCCGGTCGTCGGATTCCGAAACCGGTTGAGACAGACAGAGGTCCGGGACTATGGTCACGCGTATGAAGATTCTTATCATTGAAGACGATATCGAGGCAGCTGCCTATCTTGGAAAGGCGTTCCGGGAAGCGGGCATTGTCTGCGACCATGCGAGCGACGGCGAAAGCGGTCTCTTCATGGCCAGCGAAAACAGCTACGACGTTCTTGTGGTCGACCGTATGTTGCCGCGCCGCGATGGCCTGTCGGTGATCACGGAGTTGCGTCGCAAGGACATCCACACGCCGGTGCTCATCCTGTCGGCGCTCGGTCAGGTTGACGATCGGGTGACGGGCCTGCGCGCCGGCGGCGACGACTACCTGCCGAAACCTTACGCCTTCAGCGAGCTTCTTGCCCGCGTCGAAGTGCTTGGACGCCGCAAGGGCGCGCCCGAGCAGGACATGGTCTACCGGGTCGGCGATCTCGAGCTCGACCGCCTTTCGCACTCGGTTCGCCGTCAGGGCAAGGAAATCCCGCTGCAGCCGCGCGAGTTCCGGCTGCTCGAATATCTGATGAAGAACGCCGGCCAGGTCGTGACCAGAACCATGCTGCTCGAAAACGTCTGGGACTATCACTTCGATCCGCAGACCAATGTCATCGACGTGCACGTTTCGCGGCTGCGCTCGAAGATCGAGAAGGATTTCGATCTGCCGCTGCTTCGAACCGTGCGCGGCGCCGGATACATGATCAAGGATGATCGGACCGCCAGCGCATGAGCAAGCTCGGCGTCCTGTTCCGGACGACCGCCGTCCGTTTGTCCGCGCTCTATCTGATTCTTTTTTCGCTCTGCGCCGCGTTTCTCGTCTTTTACGTCACCGGCATGTCCGAGCGTCTGTTGCAGCAGCAGACACGCGACGCTGTGACTGCAGAAGTAACCCAGATCGAACAGGTCTATACCCGAGGCGGGATCAATGGTCTCTTGCGTTCGCTTGAGCGACGCGCGCGCCAACCGGGTGCCAATCTCTATGTGATCGCCGGGCCGAGCGGCGAAATCCTTGCCGGCAACGTGGCGAGCCTTGAGCCAGGCCTTCTCGATCGCGAAGGCTGGACGGAGAAGCCGTTCGCCTATCAGCGCTATACCGACGAGACCCGCAAGGACAGCCACGTGGCGCTTGCCCATGTGCTGATGCTCGACAACGGCCTGCGCATCCTCGTCGGCCGTGACCTCCAGGAACCGCAGAAGTTCCGTGCCCTCGTGCGCCAGGCGTTGATGGTGGCGCTCGGCATCATGGGCCTTGGTGCGCTCATTATCTGGTTTGCCATCGGCCGCAATGCGCTGAAGCGCATCGACCGCATGTCGGAGGCGAGCACCAAGATCATGGCAGGCGACCTGTCGCAGCGTCTGCCGACGAGCGGCTCAGGCGACGAATTCGACCGGCTTTCCGAATCGTTGAACGCGATGCTCGGACGCATAGAGAAGCTGAACGAAGGCCTGCGCCAGGTTTCGGACAACATTGCCCACGACTTGAAGACGCCGCTGACGCGGCTGCGCAACAGGGCGGAGGCGGCACTGGCGCGCAAGGGCACAAGTCAGCGTGGTGCGCTTGAAGAAATCATTGGCGAGTCTGATCAGTTGATCCGCACCTTCAATGCGCTCCTGATGATCTCGCGTGTCGAAGCGGGCTCTGCCGCTGCCGAGATGAGCGAAGTCGACCTTTCGCAGATCGTGTCGGATTGCGTCGAGCTCTATGAGCCGGTCGCGGAAGATGTCGGCCTGAGGCTCGAAGCGGATGTCGCGCTGGGCACGGTCATTTCCGGCAACCGCGAGCTTGTCGGCCAGGCGCTCGGCAACCTCCTGGACAACGCGATCAAGTACGCTGAAGCTGGCGCCGATCCGCTGATCAAGGTCTCGCTCGGCAGGCGCGACGGCAAGGTCATTCTTTCGGTTGCCGACCACGGCCCGGGTGTTCCCGAGGAAAAGCGCGAGGAAGTCGTCAAGCGTTTTGTCCGGCTGGACGAGAGCCGCTCCAAGCCGGGCACCGGCCTCGGACTGTCGCTTGTGGAAGCCGTGATGGAGATGCACCATGGCGCATTGAATCTTGCCGCAACCGATCCCGACGGCGCCGATAACGGCAAGGGTCTGACGGTACACATGGTTTTCCCGGCGCCCGCGACCTGATAGACCGGTTTGCGGAGAACAGGGGGAAAACGGCATGCAGGATACGATGGCAGGGCACTGGTGGGGCATGGAGACGGCGCCGATCAAACCGGCGAGCCAGGCCGACGCCAAATCCGCGCTGTCGGTGCTGAAGGACATGGCCAAGGGCCATGATTGGATCAGCCGCCTGCTGGCATCCGAAACGCCGTTCAAGGCTTTCGTCGTCTCTGCCTTTGCCCTGTCGCCGTTCCTGCGCGACACCGGTGGCAGTCAGCCCGGCATACTCGAACAGATCTTGACCGAACCGCTGCCGCAATTTCTTGCCGAAAGGGTTCGGCGAGCGCGAGACGCCTGGGCGCCGGCAGAGCCGGGCGTGGCGCTCCCCGACACCGAGGTCATGACGCGACTTCGAAAGGCCAAGCGCGAGCTTGCTTTTGCCGTGGCGCTGGCTGATCTCTCCCGACACTTCGACGGTCGCGAGACGACGCGCTGGCTGAGCGACTTTGCCGGTGCTGCGGTTTCTGCCACGATCGACCATCTGCTGCTGAGCGGCCACCAGGCGGGAAAGCTTGCACTCAAGGATGTGACTGCCCCCAGCGAAGGTTCCGGCGTCGTCGTTCTCGGCATGGGCAAGCTCGGCGCCTTTGAGCTCAATTATTCCTCCGACATCGATCTCGTGGTGTTCTACGATCCGCAGTCCGGCATCGTCGTCGATCGCGACGACGCGTCAGAGACCTTCGGCCGGCTGCTGCGACGCCTCATCCGCATCCTCCAGGAGCGCACCGGCGACGGCTACGTCTTTCGCACGGACTTGCGGCTGCGTCCGGATCCCGGCTCGACTCCACTCGCGATCCCCGTCGAGGCGGCCATGCTCTATTACGAGGGCAGGGGGCAGAACTGGGAGCGCGCCGCCTTCATCAAGGCGCGTCCCGTTGCCGGTGACATCGCTGCTGGCGATGCATTCTTGAAAGAACTGACGCCGTTCGTTTTCCGCAAGTACCTCGACTATGCGGCAATCGCCGACATCCATTCAATCAAGCGGCAGATCCACGCGCACAAGGGCCACGGCGAGATTGCGGTCAAGGGACACAATATCAAGCTTGGCCGCGGTGGTATCCGCGAGATCGAGTTTTTCGTGCAGACGCAGCAACTGATCGCCGGCGGGCGCATGCCCGATCTGCGGCTGAAGGCAACCGAGCCGATGCTGCGCGCGCTGGTCAAGGCCGGCTGGATCGACGAGACGACGGCAGACGAACTGGTCGAGGCCTACTGGTTCCTGCGCGATGTCGAACACCGGATCCAGATCGTGCGCGACGAACAGACCCATGTGTTACCGGAGACAGAGGCGGAGCTGAAGCGCATCGCCTTCATGCTCGGTTTCGAGGACACGGCCAGCTTTTCAAAGGACCTGTCAAAGGTCCTGCGTACCGTCGAGCGACGCTACGCCCAGCTCTTCGAGCAGGAGGCGAAGCTTTCGAGCGAGACCGGCAATCTGGTCTTCACCGGCCAGCGCGACGACCCCGATACGCTCGAGACCCTGAGGAAACTCGGTTTCCAGCGGCCGTCCGACATCTCGCACACGATCCGCACCTGGCATTACGGCCGCTACCGCGCGACGCAGTCGGTGGAAGCGCGCGAGCGTCTGACGGAACTGACGCCACAGCTCCTGCGCGTTTTCGGCGAGAGCCGGCGCGCCGACGAAGCACTCTTGCGTTTCGATCACTTCATTTCCGGTCTGCCGGCCGGCATCCAGCTGTTTTCACTGCTCGGCAACAATCCGCGGCTCCTGTCGCTGATCGTCAACATCATGTCGTCTGCGCCGCGGCTGGCCGAGATCATCGCGGCGCGGCCACATGTGTTCGACGGAATGCTCGATCCCGGCCTCCTGGCGGAGTTGCCGACCAGGGGCTATCTGGCGCCGCGCATCGCCAACTTCGTTGCCGGCGCCCGTCACTATGAAGAAGTGCTCGACCGGCTGCGCATCATCGCTGCTGAACAGCGTTTCCTGATCGGCATTCGCCTGTTGACGGGCTCCATCTCTGGTGCGCAGGCGGGCCGGGCCTTTACCGATCTTGCCGACCTGATCATCGCTGCGGCGGTGGACGCGGTGCTGGCAGAGGTGCGTTCGGTCCATGGAGATTTTCCGGGTGGGCGCATTGTCGTCGTCGGCATGGGCAAGCTCGGCAGCCACGAGCTGACGGCGGGCTCTGACGTCGATCTGATCCTGCTCTACGACTATGACGACGCTGCCACGGAATCGGACGGCGGCAAGCCGCTCGATCCGATGCGCTATTTCACCCGGCTGACCCAGCGCCTGATCGCAGCCCTCTCGGCGCCGACCGCCGAAGGTGTGCTCTATGAGGTCGACATGCGGCTCCGGCCATCCGGCAACAAGGGGCCGGTCGCCACCCGCATCAATGCCTTTGCCAAGTATCAGCGCGAAGAAGCCTGGACCTGGGAGCATCTGGCGTTGACGCGGGCGCGCTGTATCTGCGGTGACGACAGCCTGAAGGCGCAAGCCGACGCCATCTTCGCCGAAGTGCTCGGCCAGAAGCGCGATGTTGCCAAAGTCAGCGCCGACGTGATCTCGATGCGCGAGATGATCGACAGCGAGAAGCCGCCAAACGACATCTGGGATTTCAAGCTGATCCCCGGCGGTCTTGTCGATATCGAGTTCATCGCGCAATACCTGGCGCTGATTGCACCCACCAAGGGCGTGCCACCGCTTGAAGCCGGCGCCCATACGGCCGATGCCTTGAGGGTGCTTGGTGGTGCGATGATGAATCCGAACGATGTCGATACCACGATGGAAGCGCTGGGCCTCTTCACCGAGCTGTCGCAGATCGTGCGGCTGTGCATCGAGGGAGAGTTCGACCCGAAGGAGGCGCCGGCCGGTCTCGTCGACCTCGTCTGCCGTGCCGGAGACTATCCCGACCTGAAGACGCTGGAGGCCGATATCAAGCGGCTGTCGAAGGCCGTCAGGCGAATTTTTCAGTCTGTGGTTTCGGGATAGGGCTGCGGGTCGCTTTCGCGATCGGGCATGCGCAGAGAAATGATGGTGCCGACGTTCTCGGCGGAATGGATCTTCATCGTTCCGCCGTGAAGGCGCGTCAACGAGCGGGAGATGGCAAGCCCGAGGCCGGAGCCGCCCTTGCTCTTGGCATACTGGCTTTGCACCTGCTCGAAGGGCTGGCCGATCTTCTGCAGGGCGTCGCGCGGGATGCCGATGCCGGAGTCTGCGATCGTCAGCGTCACCGCACCGGTGACTTTGCGGGCGCGTAACGAGATTCGCCCGCCTTCATTGGTGAACTTGACGGCGTTCGACAGGAGGTTGAGCAGCACCTGCTTCATCGCCCGACGATCAGCGACCACGGTCAGGCCCGAAGCGATATGCTGCACCACATGGATGTTCTTCTGCTGCGCCGGGATCGTGGTGAAGCGGATCGTCTCCTCGATCAGCGGTGCCAGATCGATCGTCTCGCGACTGATGCGCATATGTCCCGCCTCGATCTTCGACATGTCCAGGATGTCGTTGATCACGTTCAGGAGGTGTTTGCCGCTCTCGTGGATGTCGCGCGAGTACTCATCGTACTTCTCTGAGCCGAGCGGCCCGAACATCTGGGTCTGCAGGATCTCCGAAAAGCCGAGGATGGCGTTGAGCGGGGTCCTCAGCTCATGGGACATGTTGGCCAGGAATTCCGACTTGGCGCGGTTTGCTGCCTCGGCGCGTTCCTTCTCCGCCTGGTAGTTGGCGTTGGCGATCGAAAGCTCCGTCTTCTGCCTTTCCAGCGTCATGCGCGAGGCCGAGAGATCGCCGATGGTCGCCATCAGCCGGCGCTCGGATTCGCGCAGCCGCACCTGGTGCCGCTTCAGAAGCGTGATGTCGGTGCCTACAGAAACGAGGCCGCCGTCTCGCGTGCGCCGTTCGTTGATCTGCAGCCAGCGCTCGTCGGCGAGCTGCACTTCCGTCGTTTGCGAGTGGTTGCTCCGGTCCGGATCGGCGATGCGGCGCTCCACCACCGGACGGGCTGCCGCTGCGTGAACGGCGATGCGTTCCGTGCCCGGCACCAGCACGTGGTCTGGAAGCTTGTAGGCTTCCTGGTAGTGCGTGTTGCACATGACCAGCCGATCCTGCTTGTCCCAGAGCACGAAGGCTTCGGACGTGCATTCGATCGCATCCGCAAGGCGCTGGTCAGCTTCCGCGTAACGCTGGGCCAGGCGATGCTGTTCGGTGACGTCCATGGCGATGCCGATGAGATGGGCGCGGCCGGAAACGGTGCGGATGATCTCGGCGCGGGCGCGCAGCCAGACATAGTGGCCGTCCGCATGGCGCATGCGGAACACCTGGTCGATCTGGCGTGCATCGCCGCGGGCGATCGTGCGGGCAACGCCATAGATCCCGCGATCGTCGGGATGCATCAGCCGGGCGGCGTCGCCGAAGGACAGCACGCTGCTTTCGCCGGGCATGCCCAGCATTTCGTACATCGACCGCGACCAGAACAGCCGTCGGTTGGCAAGGTCGAAATCCCAGAGGCCGCAGCGGCCGCGCGACAGCGCGGTCTCTACCCGCAGGTTTGATTCGACAAACACCGAGTCGGCGTCGCGGGCCCGTTTGGCCTGGATGTAGTATGCATAAAGGACCACCAGCAGGATCGCCGAAATGCCGGCAAACAGCGTCACATTGAGCGACACCTCGTCGCGCCACGCCGTTTCCAGCTGGGTCACCGGCGTTGCTGCCAGGATGACGCCGGCCGCTTCCGGCAACTGCGCCAAGGCGACGATATGGTCGATGCCGTCGATGGCCGTCTTCATGATGCTGGAATGTTCGCCGTAATACTGCAGCGTGGCGATATCTGGTGCCACCGAGGCAAGTGTCCGGCCGATCAGCGGCACGCCATCCGGCGTGCTGGCGAAGATCCGGCCATCCTTGCGCACAGTCAAAAGGAACGTGCCCGGATCGAGCATGGTGGTGGGCAAGTACTGGGTCAGGCGCTGCTCAGCGTCCCAACGGCGGCCCTCGTCGAACAGCGTCATGCCGTCGGCCTGAAACGCTGCGACAGCGGTGGCGGCTGCGAGCCCGACGGTCTGGCGCGAGCTGTCCTCCATCCTGCTGTGTTCGTCCATGATGCCGGACATGCGCGAAACCGCGACGATGATCAGGAATGCGATGATGAGGATCGGGATGGAACGCTTGAGAATGGGCTCCGCGCTCGCCAGACGCTGCGACGTCGGCTCGGCGAAAATCTTCGCCTGCGAGATGAACTCGCTTTCCAGGCCGGCAAAGCCCGGAAACCTGAGTCGCAACCGCCCGTCGGCTGCGCTCGCTGGTCGCGCGTCCGCCATCTTACCCAATGTGAAACCCTCTGATGATTCGGCGCGCCGCTCGCCCGAATCTGACTCAATGAATCACAGGGCGATTCGCCTTGTCCAGAGGAAAGGGTAAAGATTTCTTAACCATTTCTTATCGTTGGAAAATAATAGGCCGGGTCGCCCAAGCGGCCCGGCCTCTCGATAACACCTGTTTTTCCCAGGTTTTTCAGGCCTTGAGCATGCGCTCGACGATGTCGCTGACATCGGCTGAAAGCTTGGTCGCGCTTACAATTTCCTTCAACGCATTGCGGGCGTGACCGGCGCGCACGTCTTCGAGCGAGCGCCAGGAGCGCATCGAGGTCAGGATGCGCGCTGCGAGTTGCGGATTGCGCGGATCGATGTCGAGGATCTGCTTGGCGAGGAAACGATACCCCTCGCCATCGGCGCGGTTGAAACCTGTCGGATTGGCGAAGGCGTAGCTGCCGATCAGCGACCGCACGCGGTTCGGATTGTTACCGTTGAAAAGCGGCTCCGTCATCAGGGTCTTGATGCGATCGAGCGTGCCGGCGCCCGGGATCGTCGCCTGAACGGCGAACCACTTGTCGATGACGAGCGCGTTGTCGGCAAATCGCTTGCGGAAGGTTGCCAGTGCCTGAGCCGTCTCGGCTGCGTCCGGGAACCGGTGCGCCAGCAGCGCCAGCGCATGGCTGAGGTCGGTCATGTTGTCGGCGGCTGCGAAGGCTTCGGCCGCCCGCGCCGGATTGTCTTCGCCATGGACGAGGTAGGTGAGGGCGGCGTTGCGCAGAGCGCGGCGTCCGGCACTTTCCGCATCCGGGCTGAAGGCAGCCTTCGACGCCATTTCGTCCGCGAGCCGGAGGAAGGTCTCGCGTCCGGCAACGGCGATCGCCTTGAGGACCTGCTGCCGGGCGGTATGGATGGCGTCTGGATCGTTGTCGGCGCCGATCTCGCGGGCGATGTCGGCTTCACTTGGCAGCGACAGCGCCTGCGACCGGAATGCCGGCTCAAGAGTGTCGTCGGCGGCCGCGCCGATAAGGCCATCGATGAGGGCTCTTTCGACAGTGACGGATTTGCCAGCACGAACGTCGGCTGTCGCTGATACCAGATTGGCAAGCGCAATGGCGTTGAGCGCCTGCCAACGGGCGAACAGATCGCTCTCATGCCGGGCGATCAGCGCCAGATCGTCGTCGGACTGCTCGATATGCAGGTTGATCGGGGCAGAAAAGCCGCGGTTGAACGATGGAACCGGGCGCGAGGTGATACCGGAGAACACCACCCATTGCTTACGCTCGGTGAGATGGAGCACGTCGCCGGTGATGTCGGCGCCCGACACGCTCGAAAGGTCGGCTTCCGCACCGTTTTCAAGCAGCAGGCCCATGCGCAACGGAATGTGCATCGGCTCCTTGGCACTTTGCCCAGGTGTCGCCGGCACGGTCTGTTCGAGCGACAGTGTGAAGGTCTGTTTTGCCGCGTCATAGGCGCCGGAGGCCGTCACCAGCGGTGTGCCTGCCTGATGGTACCAGAGCGAGAACTGGCTGAGATCGCGGCCGTTGACTTCAGCGAAGCAGGCGATGAAATCCTCGATCGTCACAGCCTGGCCGTCGTGGCGCTCGAAATAGAGATCCATGCCCTTCTTGAACAGGTCGCGACCGAGAATGGTCGCGATCATCCGGGTGACTTCGGAGCCCTTCTCATAGACGGTCGTCGTGTAAAAATTGTTGATTTCGCGATACTTCGTCGGCCGGACCGGGTGGGCGAGGGGGCCCGCATCCTCGGGGAACTGTTCCGATTTCAGGTGCCGGACTTCGGCGATGCGCTTGACGGCGCGCGAACGCATGTCGGCAGAAAACTCGTGGTCGCGGTAAACCGTCAGGCCTTCCTTGAGGCAGAGCTGGAACCAGTCGCGGCAGGTGATGCGGTTGCCGGTCCAGTTGTGGAAGTATTCGTGTGCGATGATCGCTTCGATGTTGGCGTAGTCGGCGTCGGTCGCCGTTTCCGGGTCGGCCAGCACGTATTTGTCGTTGAAGACGTTGAGCCCCTTGTTCTCCATGGCGCCCATGTTGAAGTCGGAGACGGCGACGATCATGAAGATGTCCAGATCGTATTCGCGGCCGAAGACGTCTTCGTCCCACTTCATCGAGCGCTTCAGCGCGTCCATGGCGTAAAATGCGCGCGGCTCCTTGCCGTGCTCGACATAGATCTTCAGCGCGACCTCGCGGCCAGACAGGGTGGTGAACGTGTCCTCGACTACGCCGAGGTCGCCGGCAACCAGCGCAAAGAGATAGCTGGGCTTTGGATGCGGATCGAACCAGGCGGCAAAATGCCGGCCATCGCCCATGTCGGCGCCGCCGAGATAGTTACCGTTGGAAAGCAGCAGCGGCGCGGACTTCTTGTCGGCGATGATGTTGACCGTATAGACGGCGAGAACATCAGGGCGATCCGGGAAATAGGTGATGCGGCGGAAGCCTTCCGCCTCGCACTGCGTGCAATAGACGCTGTTGGTGCGGTAGAGACCCATCAGCTTGGTGTTGGTCTCGGGCGAGAGCAACGTGGTGATGGTGACTTCGAACGGGGCGGTCTCGGGCAGGCCACGGATGGTCAGCGTATCGTCGGTCACGTCGTAGAGCGAGGCTGCAAGCTCTTCCTGGTCGAGCAGCAGGCCGGTCATGACGAGTTCGTCGCCGTCGAGAACCAGGGGCGCCGATGCGTCCACGCCTTCCCGCCGATGCAGGATCAGCCGCGCTTCGACCTTCGTTTCCTTCGGGTCTAGTTCGAAGGTCAGATCCACTCTTTCAAGAACGAAGTCGGTCGGCCGGTAGTCTTCCAGATGAATGATCTGGCCAGTATTTGTCCGCATGGTCAGTCCCGCTCGCGCCTTGCTACTGGTGGATTTGTAGAGGGCGCTTGTGATGGTGAAAAGGCCAAAGGGCGAAAAGCCGGATATGCCACACGATTGTGATGCCGGCGACCGCACTTCCGGCAGAAAAGACATGGCGTCCGGTATTCTTCCCGCTCCCTTATCGCTTTGACGTGTATCGAAGTGGCACTAACAAGAAATAAACCGGAAAGGTTTTTTTCGACCTCGCTAAAGAAATCTTTGCGGCCGGCGCGACGACTGCGAATTCATCAAGAAAAAACACAAGTCATCAAGAAGTTTGATCCGACTTTCGCGGGCAGCACGGCTACAGTGACATGGTTCTCCGGTGAGCTTCTCACCCAAATCTCCCAAACTGTCGCCGCTGCGGTCCTTGTCCGCGCAGGCCCGAGAAGTGCTTTCCATGGATGCCGAAGTCGAAAACCCGATGAAAGGGATCCTGCTCAAGGTCCTTTCGGTCGTCATTTTCGTTTGCATGTCGACCCTGATCAAGGCGGCGGGAACCGATATCGCCACTGGCCAGATCACCTTCTATCGATCCGCATTCGCCATGGTGCCGATCCTCGGTTATCTCGCCTTTCGCGGCAAAGTGCGCGATGCATTCAAGACGAAAGACCTGGGTGGCCACATCGCGCGCGGCTTCGTCGGTATCCTGGCAATGAGCTTCGGCTTTTATGGTCTTGTGCATTTGCCGCTCCCGGAAGCCATCGCCATCGGCTATGCGATGCCGCTGATCGCCGTTGCCTTTGCCGCGATCTTTCTCGGCGAGACCGTCCGCCTCTACCGCTGGTCTGCTGTCGCCATCGGCCTGGTCGGCGTCATGATCATCACCTGGCCGCGGCTGACGCTGTTTCGTGAAGGTGGTCTGGGGTCGTCCGAGGCGCTCGGAGCGGCAGCGGTGCTGCTTTCGGCAGCCCTCGGCGCGATTGCCATGGTGCTGGTGCGCAAGCTGGTGAAGGCCGAGCGCACCCACACGATCGTGCTCTACTTCTCGCTCTCGGCCTCGGTCTTTTCGCTGGCCACCCTGCCGTTCGGCTGGCCAAGCATCTCGCAGGAAGCGTTCCTCTTGCTGATGGTCGCCGGTTTTTGCGGCGGCGTGGCGCAGATCCTGTTGACCGAAAGCTACCGCCACGCCGACATGTCGACGATTGCGCCGTTCGAATACACGTCGATCGTGCTCGGCCTGATCATCGGCTATTTTCTGTTCGAGGACATTCCGACGGGCACGATGCTGATCGGCACTGCCATCGTCGTCGGCGCCGGCATCTTCATCATCTTTCGCGAACATCGTCTCGGGTTGGAGCGCAAGGGCGCGCGCAAGCACGTCACGCCCCAGGGCTGACATCCCGGATCTACTCTGGCTGGCGCTCCCAGGCCGGCACCGTGTCGTCCTCGATCAGCCTCTCCTGCGATGCCTGCTGGGCGGTCGGGCTTGTGACGTCGGGTCCCGGTGTCGGCAGCACCGTGGTCGCCTGGAAGTCGGTCTTGGCGACGAGGCCTTCGTGCTGGCCGCGCCGCAGGATGCGCCAGGCGGCGTAACCTCCATAGAGAGCGAAGTAGACGGCAAGCACGATGAACAGTGCCGCCGGCCCGAAGCGGTCCATCACGGGCCCGACCATGAGCGGGCCGGAGATCGTGCCAAGGCCGTAGGTGATCATCAGGCCTGAGGAGATCTCGACATACTCGTCCGGTTTGGCGAGGTCGTTGGCATGCGCGACGTTGAGCGCATAGATCGGGAACAGCACCGAGCCGACGAAGGCAGCAATCACATAGAGCACCGTCGGGCTGCTGCCGATGGAGGCAGACATGACCAGGCAGGAGATAACCCCGACGATACCGCAGCCGGCCATGACGATGCGCCGGTCGATGCGATCCGAGGCGCGGCCGATCGGGATCTGCGAAATGGCGCTGCCGGTCAGGAGCGAGGCAAGCAGGGTTGCGCCTTCAGCCGTCGAGAGGCCGATCTTCTGGGTAAACACGCCGCCGAGATTGAGCCAGGCGCCCGAAAGTGCGCCGGCGAGAAAGCCGCCGACCACGGCCACGGGAGAGCGGCGAAACAGTCCGGGAATATCGAACCGCGCCTGTGCCGGCGGTGCCGGCATGGGAGAGGAGGAGAGCGCCGTCGGCAGCAGCGCCAAAGAGAACAGCACGCCGCACAGGATGAAGAGCGACGTGTTGGTCGGGTCTCCGAGCGGCACCATGTATTGCCCGCCGATGGTGCCGACCATCGTGGTGATGAGGTAGAGCGAGAACAGCATGCCGCGGTTCTCGTTGGTCACCCTTTCGTTGAGCCAGCTTTCGATGACGAGATAGCTGCCGGAAATGGCAAAGCCGGATATGGCGCGAAAGACGATCCACAGGCGCCAGTCGACGACGAGCCCGCAAAGCAGGATGGCGATCGAAAGCAGGGTGATCAGTGCCGTGAAGACGCGGACATGGCCGACGCGCAGCACGAATTTCGGCGTGACGATGCAGGAGAGCGTGAAGCCGACCGTGTAGCCGGTGGCGATGACCGAGACAGTCAGCGTCGACCAGTTCTCGGCGACGGATCGAACTGGGATGACATAGCTCTGAAGCCCGAAGGCCACCATCATCAACAGGGTGGACAGCATCAGGCTGAGGACGGAAGCGAGACTGGCCAGCATCGGCGCTCCTGAAAACAAATACGCGCCGAGTTGACCAACCGGATGGCTGGCAACGAAGGCGCGACGTGGAGCGAGGGCAGTC
The DNA here is from genome assembly GCF_058795755.1 of Ensifer sp. GW823-FHT05D09. Lineage (NCBI taxonomy): Bacteria > Pseudomonadati > Pseudomonadota > Alphaproteobacteria > Hyphomicrobiales > Rhizobiaceae > Ensifer > Ensifer sp. GW823-FHT05D09. The sequence goes on from NZ_JBXAIA010000001.1 coordinate 1,098,990, forward strand.
AGGCGGTGATGCCGGATGAACCGATCGCTTCAAACTCGAAACGAGTGTGGCTGTATCCAGTTTTCAAGGCGCTGTCGATTGCGACAACCGATAGCAAAAAGACGGTAACTGTCCGTCGTCGGGCATTGTCAGTTCGGCAGCAGCGGGCTGATCGCCGAGCGATGAGCGCGGCGGGCATCCTTGGTGGTGCTGAGCGCGGTGTATTCGCGCGAGGCACGAACGGCTGTGCCGATATCGGCGATCGAATCGAACAGGACCCTGAGGCTTGCGATGGGCTTGGTCATGATCGTGTTCCTTGTCTTATCGTCGTCTCATTAGGGCGGCACGCCTCGGCGCACCGCGTAGCGATCAACGCTGAATGAAGTCGGCGAAAAGTTGCGACGGACGGGTGGTCCGGGCAAGGCCGATTGCAGTCATCTGCTCGTTGGCTGCCGTGCCGAAACGGTTGAACGGCGTCCGCAGAGCAGCGCCCGTATGACGGAGCGTCTCAAAGCTGCTGTGGATCGGGCGAAAGCGGGCAGTCATGGTTCTTGTTCCTTATTCCATTCCTCCCGTTCCGATATATTGCGCTGCAGCATGGATTTTGCAATGCATCAGAACGCCGCACAGATATGCGCAAACCGCATGGCTTTCTTCACACTTTGTTCATGAAAAGGACAGGCGGCGGTCAGCCGTTGATACGGGCCTTGAACGCAAGCATATCCTGCCAGGCGAAACGCTTGTTGATCGGCGCTGACACCAGGTCCTGCGGGTGCAGTGTCGCCAGCGTCTGGACCGTGTGTCCGCCCATCTGAAGTTCACGCCATTCGCCACGCAGCTGGTGGATGGTGTCGCTCCCCCCGAAAAAGAAGCGCGCCGTGAAATTGCCGAGCAGCAACAGGTGCTTGGGCTCGGCGAGCGCAACCTGGCGCTCGATGAAGGGGCGGCAGATGTCGGCTTCGCGCGCGGTCGGCACGCGGTTGCCCGGCGGGCGCCACGGCACGACGTTGCTGAGAAGAACGTTCTCGCGCGACAGCCCGATTCCGGCAAGCATGCGGTTGAGCATGTCGCCGAGCCTTCCCGAGAAGGGCTGGCCGTCGCGATCGTCGTCCGCATAGGGCATGGGGCCGACGATCATGACGCCATTTGACGCGTCGCCTTCGGCAAAGACGAGATTGCGGGCACTGTTTCTGAGATTGCAGCCGACGAAGCCTTCCATGGCGAGGCGCAGCTCGGCAAGCGAGCGTGCCGAATCGGCGGCAAACTGCGCCTCCTTGACGGCCTGGGCGTCGGGGATGGCGACCGCCGGGGCGTTGACGGCGGGGGCCGGAGCGCGCGTTTCACGGGCCTGACTGGCGGCCGGGCTTGCCTGCTGTCGCGTCGCAGGCGCTGCCTCCGAGCGGGCTGCGGGCTGGCTTGCGCCCGCTTGCTGGCGCTGCTCCGAACGCGCCGCCTTCATCGCCTCGAACTCGGCGAAGCGATCGACAGGCTCCTCCTCCATCAACCACTCGACACCCGCGTCCGCATGGAAGGCGAGCAGGGCGGCGAGTTGGCCGGGGGAGAGGGTGTCGGCAGAGATCATGGGCGCCAACCTAGCACGTCAGAAAAGTCGGTCCAATGGCTTCATGCCGCATTCGCGGTCCAGTGGCCGATATCGTCGTGTTCGCCGATCAGCGCCAGACCGTGGGCGATCGACAGCAATTCGCCGCCACTTTCGATCCGGTCCTTTTCGAAGCGCCGCTCGAACAGGTTGCGCACCGCCGGCACGAAGGAGGTGCCGCCGGTGAGAAACACCTTGTCGATGCTTGCGGGCGGCGTCTCCGTTGTCGTCAGGACCTCGTCGAGCGCTTCCTCGATGCGGGCAAGCTCGGGCGCAATCCAGCCTTCGAAGTCGGCGCGGCGCACGGTGCGGCGAGACATCTCGCCGAGCGGCGAGAAATAGAACTCCGTCTCTTCCTCTTGCGACAGGCGCATCTTCGTTGCGGAGATCGCCTGGTAGAGCGGGTAACCCTCGTCATGCTCGATCAGGTCGACGAAGGCCTCGAGTTTTTCCGGCTCCAGGCTCTGGCGCACCAGCTTCTTCAGTTCCGTGAAGTCTTTCAAGGTCTTGAAGATGGAAAGCTGATTCCAGCGGCCGAAATTCGCATAGTAGTTCGACGGGACTTCAAGCAGCTTGTCGAAGCTCTTGAACAGACTCCCCTTTCCGATCAGCGGCGAGATCACATTGTCGATGATGCGGAAGTCGAAATGATCGCCGGCGATGCCGACGCCCGAGTGACCGATCGGCGTCGCCGTCAGGCGCCCCGCCTTGGTCTCGAAACGGATCAGCGAATAGTCGGTGGTGCCGCCGCCGAAGTCGGCAACCAGCACGGTCGCGTCGCGCTTGAGGTTCTGGGCGAAGTAGAATGCCGCCGCCACCGGCTCGTAGACATAGTGGATTTCGGGGAAGCCGAATTCCGAAAGGGCAGCGCTGTAGCGCTCGAGTGCCAATGCCGGATCGGGGCTGGAACCGGCGAAACGGACGGGTCTGCCGACGACGATGCGGCTATATTGGCTCATCCAATCGTCGCCGGCATAGTCCTTCAGCTTGGTCAGGAACACCCGCATCAGGTCTTCGAAGCTGTGGCGCTTGGCATAGATCTGCGTGCCCTGGAACAGTGGGCTGGCGGCGAAGGTCTTGATCGACTGCAGGAAACGACAGTCGCCGGGATTGTCGATGAACGAGCGGATGGCCGCCTGTCCTGCTTCCACCTTCAACGCTGACGCGCCGAGGTTCGGATCCTTCATGAAGGAGAGTGCCGTGCGCATGGCGTCGGTGCTGCCCGCCAGGCTGTCGAAATTCATCGAATGGGTGGTGTCGCCTGCCGAAACAGCGAGGACCGAGTTGGTGGTGCCGAAATCGAAGCCCAGTGCTCTGGCCATGTGATGTCTCCTGACGTCCTGTGTCTTTGGTGTCGTTGCGCCATGCCCTGTCCAGGGCTGCGCAAGGCGACACGGCTTTGTTCCGCACGCTGCTTTCAAGGCCTGTGCCGGGGAGGTCGGCGACACCTGGAATGCAGCGAAAGGCATGCCGTTCCGGCGCCGTGGGCGCCTTGCCGAAATGCCGGTTGCGGATGGGATTGCCGGCGTCTTCCGCCGGAATGTCGAATGACCGGCCTCGTGACATGGCTATTCGGCAAAAGCAAGGCTGCAAGCCCGGCAGCCCACAATGACAGCGGCGAAATGACATATTTACGTTTACGTTCACGTCATATAGACATTTGTGCTAAACTCATGACCTCATGCGCAAAAGCGGGCATCGTCTGTCGCATCCCGGCTCGACAAGCCAAACTGCATTTGCCATGACGAGATGATATGGCCTGGGAACTGAGCTGGCAGAAGACCGGCGGGACTGGAGAGACGGAATGAGCGAGCGACAAGAGCTACCCGAGCGCGAGAGCATGGAGTTCGACGTGGTGATCGTCGGCGCGGGGCCTGCGGGTCTTTCAGCCGCGATCCGGCTGAAGCAGATCAATCCTGAGCTTTCCGTGGTGGTTCTGGAAAAGGGCGCCGAAGTCGGCGCGCATATCCTGTCGGGCGCCGTGGTCGATCCCATCGGCATCGACCGGCTGCTGCCGGGTTGGCGCGACGAGGCGGATCATCCGTTCAAGACTGAAGTCAAGGACGATCACTTCCTGCTGCTCGGCCCCGCGGGCTCGATCCGCCTGCCGAACTTCGCCATGCCGCCGCTGATGAACAATCACGGCAACTACATCGTCTCGCTCGGCAATGTCTGTCGCTGGCTTGCCGGTCACGCCGAAGCGCTCGGTGTCGAGATCTATCCGGGCTTTGCAGCAACCGAAGTTCTCTATAACGCCGAAGGCGCCGTCATCGGCGTTGCCACCGGTGACATGGGCATCGAGAGGAATGGCGAGCCTGGCCCGAACTTTGCCCGCGGCATGGCGCTCCTTGGTAAGTACACACTGATCGGCGAGGGCGTGCGCGGTTCGCTGGCCAAGCAGCTGATTTCGAAATTCGATCTCTCCAAAGACCGCGACGTGCCGAAATTCGGCATTGGCCTCAAGGAACTCTGGCAGGTCAAGCCCGAGAACCACAAGCCCGGCCTGGTGCAGCACTCGTTCGGCTGGCCGCTCGGCATGAAGACCGGTGGCGGCTCGTTCCTCTACCATCTCGAAGACAACATGGTCGCCGTCGGTTTCGTCGTGCACCTCAACTACAAGAACCCCTATCTCTTCCCGTTCGAGGAGTTCCAGCGGTTCAAGACCCATCCGGCCATCCGCGGCACCTTCGAGGGCGGCAAGCGCCTGTCGTACGGCGCTCGCGCCATCACCGAGGGCGGCTACCAGTCGGTGCCGAAGCTGTCGTTCCCCGGCGGCGCGCTGATCGGCTGTTCGGCCGGCCTCGTCAACGTGCCGCGCATCAAGGGCAGCCACAATGCGGTGCTCTCGGGCATGCTGGCGGCCGACAAGCTGGCCGAAGCGATCGCGTCGGGCAGGGCCAATGACGAGCCGGTCGAGATCGAGAACGAATGGCGCCAGACCGACATCGGCAAGGATCTGAAGCGGGTCAGGAACGTCAAGCCGCTGTGGTCGAAGTTCGGCACGGCGATCGGCGTGGCGCTCGGCGGTCTCGACATGTGGACCAACCAGCTGTTCGGCTTCTCGTTCTTCGGCACGCTGAAACACGGCAAGACCGACGCACAGGCGCTCGAGCCGGCAGCGCAGCACCAGAAAATCGACTATCCCAAGCCCGACGGCGTCCTGACTTTCGACCGGCTGTCCTCGGTGTTCCTGTCGAACACCAACCATGAGGAAGACCAGCCGATCCACCTGCAGGTGAAGAACCCGGAACTGCAGAAGACCTCGGAGCTCGACGTCTTTGCCGGGCCGTCGACGCGCTACTGTCCCGCCGGGGTCTATGAGTGGGTGGAGAAGGACGGCAAGCCGGTCTTCGTCATCAACGCGCAGAACTGCGTGCACTGCAAGACCTGCGACATCAAGGACCCGAACCAGAACATCAACTGGGTGCCGCCGCAGGGTGGCGAAGGACCTGTCTATCCCAACATGTAAGGATGGGTATTCGCGCGACTGCGCAAAACTCAACCTCCGAACAGCAAGCATCTGGAAGGCGCCGCGCACTTGCCCGGCGCCTTTTTCATGTCAATTGCGCGCCGATATCCGATCGACGAACTCGGCGATCAGCGGTGCGATCTCGGGCAGGCGTTCATCGAGGGCGAAATGGCCCGTATCGAACAGATGAAGCTCGGCTTCCGGAACGTCGGCCAGGAAGGCGCGAGCGCCGGCCTCGGTGAAGAACGGATCGTTGCGCCCCCAAGTGATGAGAACAGGCGGACGCGCGTCGCGCAGCCATTGCTGCCATTCCGGATAGCGCGTCAGATTGCTCTTGTAGTCGAAGGCGAGATCGATCTGCGGCTGGCGACGATCCGGCCGGTCAAGGAAATGCTGATCCATCGTCCAGCCATCAGGGGCGACCAGTTCCGGGTCGGATGTGCCGCCTTCATATTGCGCCCGCGTCATCTCCAGCGTCAGCAACTGCCGGACCTGTTCTGTAGCGCCTTCGTCTCCAGGCGCGAGCGCGATGAAGTCACGGGCTGTGTCTGAAAGACCCTCCCGGTACGCATTGCCGTTCTGGACGATCAGCCCGTCGATCAGTTCGGGACGGCGGCTTGCCAATCGGAAGCCGACTGGGGCGCCGAAATCGAAGGCGTAGAGAAAGAAGTGCCTGAGCGACAGGGCCTCGACAAAACCTTCGATCAGGTCGGCGAGGCGATCGAAGCTGTAGAGAAACTCGCCTCCTTCGTTCGTCGAAGTGGGCGCGTCGCTGTGGCCGAAGCCCGGATAATCAGGTGCAATCAGGCGATAATGGCCGCCAATCGCGTCCATCAGCCGGCGGTATTGATGCGAGGATGAGGGAAACCCGTGCAGTAGGAGCAGCGTCGGCGCATCCGCATCGCCCGGCACACTTTCCCGGTAGAAGATCTTGACGCCGTCAACGACCGCAAAGCGGTGCCGAATGGCGGGGACGCTGATCGCACTCATGTCACACTCCTGTTTCCAATGTTTATGCATTAGAATTGCGCTGGAGAATCTAATGTGTCAATATCAAAAATATGCATTATATAAATGAGCATGACATGGAATTGATCCCTTTCGTTGGAGAGCCCCTCGCGCTGGACCTGATCAACACGCGTCCGTTGACCGGGGAAGGGCCCGTTGACCTTATCGGCGATGCGGATGGGCTTGCCGCGTGGGTAGAGCAGCAGGCGGGTCGGTTGCAGGACGCCTCTCTCTTGGTTGCCGGCAGGCTTGCCGTTGAAGAACTGGCTTTGGTGCATGCTGTGCGCGACCACGTGGCCTCGGCAGTCAGGAGCCTGATGGAAGGTCGGGATGTGGCGGCAGGCGATGTCGCCGGCCTCAATGCGGCTATGGCTGCAGCGCCGGTGACGCGGCGGCTGGATTGGAGGGATGCACCTGCGGTCAAAAGCGAAAGGGCGGGAACATCAGGCGTCCAGCTGGCAGGTTTCCTGGCGGAGGATGCCGCCCTGTTGCTGGCGGGGCCGGATGCCGGGCTCATCCGCAAATGCGAGGCCGATGACTGCGTCATGCTGTTCGTCGGCAACAATGCCCGTCGGCGCTGGTGCTCGGCCGCCCGCTGCGGAAACCGGGTCCGCGTGTCGCGCTACTACAAGCGCAGCAAGTCGCCCTGATCGGACGTGGTCTTTCCTTCCCCCATGCGCCGGCAACGGCGGGAACATTAGGAAAGGCAATCGTTGACGCAAATGGGAAAGTCCTTGCCGGAAAGACCCTATAGCCTGGAGGTGTCGTTGTCGTGCCAAGCGCGTCGACGGATCTGCAGGCCATTCGGTCCCTGTTGTTTTTGCGTTGGACCGGAGCCTGTTGACACGCGGCCGATCACTGCGGTGAGATCAGTCGTCCGACGGGACGTACCGCCAGAGCAGAGGGAACAGAAATGAACAAGCTTCTTACAACGACTTGCCTGGCCGCCGGCCTTCTTGGCCTTGCCGGCACGGCCTCGGCAGCCGAATGCGGCGACGTGACGATCGCCAACATGAACTGGCAGAGCGCCGAGGTTCTGGCGAGTGTCGACAAGATCATTCTGACGGAAGGCTATGGCTGCAACGCCGAGCTTGTCGTCGGCGATACCGTGCCGACGATCACCTCGATGATCGAAAAGGGCCAGCCCGACATTGCGCCGGAAGGCTGGGTGGATCTGCTGCCTGATGTTGTCAATCGCGGCCTTGAAGAAGGCAAGCTGGTCGGTGCCGCCGTGGCGCTTTCCGATGGCGCGGTGCAGGGCTGGTGGGTGCCGAAATATGTCGTCGACGCCAACCCCGATATCAAGACGATCGACGATGTGTTGAAGCACAAGGATCTCTTCCCGGATCCGGAAGACGCCAGCAAGGGCGCCGTCTTCAATGGCCCGCAAGGATGGGGCGGCACGGTTGTCACGACCCAGCTCTACAAGGCCTATGGCGGCGAGGCGGCCGGCTTCACGCTGGTCGATACCGGCTCGGCTGCGGGCCTCGATGGCTCGATTGCCAAGGCCTACGAGCGCAAGCAGGGTTGGGTCGGTTACTACTGGGCACCGACGGCACTTCTCGGCAAGTACGAGATGGTGAAGCTCGGCCACGGCGTCGAGGCTGATGCTGCGGAATGGAAACGCTGCAACACGGTTGCCGATTGCCCGGATCCGAAGAAGAACGACTGGCCGAAGGACAAGGTCCAGACGCTGGTAACCAAGACCTTTGCCGATCGCGCCGGTCCGGCCATGGACTACTTGAACAAGCGCGCCTGGACCAACGACACCGTCAACAAGCTGATGGCCTGGATGACCGACAACCAGGCAAGCGGCGAGGAAGGTGCAAAGCACTTCCTCCAGGAAAACCCTGATATCTGGACCACCTGGGTCTCCCCTGACATTGCCGAGAAGGTCAAGGCCGCGCTTTGATTGCCATCGACTGATGAAATCGGGCGGCGCACTGTTCCGTGCGCCGCCCTTTGGTTGATGGTTGGTGGACGCAAAACAAAAACAAGGTCGCCACCGTGGAAGAGTGAAGGGGAATGAAATGGAATGGTTGACCCAATTTCCACATATGGATGACGACCGCCTGCGGGCATTGAAAAAGGCGATCGACGAGGGGTTTCGCACCTTCACGCGCGCCTATGGCGACGGCATTGAAGCGTTCTTCGAGCCGTTACAGTTCTTTCTGATCCAGTCGGAGCGCTTCATGACGCGCACGCCCTGGCCGATCATCATCCTGCTGATTGCTGCTCTCGCCTGGTTTGCCAGCCGGAACTGGAAGATCGTCGCCGGCTGCATCGGCACACTGCTGCTCATCGGCTATTTCGACATGTGGGACGATACGATGAAGACGATCTCGATGATCTTCGTCTGTACCGTGCTGTCGATCGCCATCGGCATACCGCTCGGCATCGTCATGTCGCGCTCTGACCGCGTCCAGAATGTGGTCAATCCGATCCTCGACGTGATGCAGACCATGCCGAGCTTCGTCTATCTGATCCCGGTGGTCATGCTGCTCGGCATCGGAAAGGTGCCGGGGCTGATTGCCGTTGTGATCTACGCGATCCCGCCGATGATCCGGTTGACCAACCTCGGCATCCGCCTCGTCGACAAGGATGTGCTGGAGGCGGCCGACGCGTTCGGCTCTTCCGGCTGGCAGAAACTGAAGAACGTGCAGATGCCGCTGGCATTGCCGACAATCATGGCCGGCATCAACCAGACGATCATGATGGCTCTGGCCATGGTGGTCATCGCTTCGATGATCGGGGTTCAGGGGCTTGGGCAGCCGGTGCTGAAGGCGATCGCCAACCAGTATTTCACGCTCGGCATCTTCAATGGCCTGGCCATCGTCGGCATCGCCATCATCTTCGACCGCGTCAGCCAGGCCTACGGCCACCGGCTTCAGAAGCATCGCGAGATCGTTCACGGCTGAAAAATGACGGCGCCAACAAACAAAATGGCCCGGAAGCTGTCGCTTCCGGGCCATTTTTCGTTCCGACCCTTTACGGCTTGCGCGGTGAAAGGATGCCGGTCGAGAGCGCGACGCCGGCTGCCGTGATGATCGCGGCAACGATCTCGAATGGGCCGATCTCTTCGCCGAGAAGGACGGCACCGCCGATCATCGCCAACACCGGCGTCAGTGCCGTGAACGCGGCGGCCTGGGTTCCGCCGAGGCTGCGGACCGCGACACCATAGGCAACCATGGCGACGAGGCCCGAGAGAAGGCCCTGGCTGGTGATCTGCAAGGCGATCTCCTTCAATGGAACGCTGACAAGCGTGCTGCCGAAGATGCCGGCAAGCAGCAGGTGGATCAGGAACGACCAGACCGCAATCAGTGCGCTGCCTTCGAGCGGGCTGAGGCCGGAGCGCCGGAAGGCGTGGGTGTAGATTGCCCAGAGCGTGGCTGCCGCCGGAAGCAGCGCGTAGCCGGCCCAGCCGGTGCCGGTGGTGCCGGCAAGGCTGCGGGCAAGCAGGAGGGCGACGCCGGCGACGATCGCGGCAAAACCGGCGATACGCATGCGGTCGGGCCGCTCACCGAAAACGGTAATGCCGATCAGTGCCGTTGCCAGCGGCATCGAGCCCCCGAGCAGCACGCCGACCGAAGATGCGGGTGTGGCATGAATGGCAAAGGCTGCGACCTGGAAGAACAGCGCGCCGGAGCCCGCGACCATCAGGATGAGCAGGAGCGCCGGCAGCTTGGCCGGTAGCAACCCGGTCTTCAGCCACACCGGTGTGAGGACCAGTGCTGGAATGCCGTAGCGGATAAGGCCAAGGTCTATCGTGCCGAGCGCGGTGCCGGCGGTGTGTCGTGTCGCAAGAATCCACCCGGCCCAGATCAGCACGGTGATGAAGGCGCCGGCATAGCCGGTGGCGACGGGTGCGGTGGTGCCGCGATCGAGTGTGAGCGCAACCATCTGATTTTCCTTCCCGAATTGGATGCCCGTCGTTATCGGGGCTGGGAAGAAGATTACTGCCAATGGGCAAGGCATGTCCTTGCGATTTATGCTCGGAATAGCCTATGGTGCGCAATCATGTGCCAAAATGGCCTCATTGGAATGTCAGCTATGCCAAATCTGGATAAATTCGACCTCGCGATTCTCAAGATCCTACAGGAGGATGCGCGGGCAACGAACGTGGAGATTGCCGAACGTGTCAATCTGTCGCCGTCTCCTTGCCTGCGGCGCATCCGAAATCTGGAGAAATCTGGCATCCTGCGTGGCTATCGGGCTGACATCGACCGCAAGGAGGTGGGGCTTGGGCTGACCGTTTTCGTGGAGATCAAGGTCGGCCAGCACAGCCGCGAGAATGCCCAGCGTCAGCAGGAGGCACTGCTTGCCATTCCCGAGGTCGTGTCCTGCTTCCTGATTTCAGGAAATGCCGATTTCCTGGCCGAAGTCGTCGTCGAGGACCTGTCGGCCTATGAGACCTTGCTGACGGAGACGTTGCTGGCGATGCCCGGCGTGACGGACATTCGCTCCAATTTCGCCATCCGCTCGATCAAGACGGGCGGCCCGCTGAAGCTGCCGGAGTAGGACTGAAAGCAGGTCGGCGATAGCGAAATCGGGTTCCCATCTCCCGCAGGCGGCAGGTTAAGTTTTTGTAAGGCACTGGAAACGGCGCCGATTGCGCTTATCTCATCGCGGTGACCGCCCTCGTGTCACGGCAATGGAGCCAGTAAGCCTTTCATGAAAATCAAAGCGATCTTCAATCGGGACGGTGGAACCTTCCGAACGACGGACATGACGGCCTATGGCAGTAAGGTTGAGGCGATCTTTCGCGACGCCGGCCACCAGATCGAGATCGCGACCGTCTCGGGTGCCGAGATGCAGCAGGCACTCGAAAAGACCTGCAGGCGCGACGATCTCGACGCGATCGTCGCTGGTGGCGGCGATGGCACGATTTCGGCAGCCGCCGGTGTAGCCTGGAAAACCGGCATGCCGCTTGGCGTTGTCCCGGCCGGGACGATGAACCTTTTTGCGCGGACACTGAAATTGCCGCTCGATATCTGGAAGGCGCCGGAGGTTCTGGCGCAGGGCACCATCATCGATGGCGACATCGGCAGCGCCGACGGCCGCGCCTTCGTGCACCAGTTTTCGATGGGGCTGCACGCGCGCATGGTGCGCTACCGTGAGTCGTTCAGCTTTCGATCGCGGCTGGGCAAGATTACGGCCAGCACGCGCGCTGCCGTCGGGGTCATCCTCAATCCGCCGGATTTCGAGATCGAGTTCGACGTGGATGGCCATCATGAAAGCCGCCATGTCTCGGCGGTGTCCGTGTCGAACAATCCGTTCGGGCGCGATACGCTGATGTATGCGGACGATGTGACGGCCGGCCACCTCGGTTTCTACACTGCGCCGCCGCTCAGCCCGCCCGGCGTTGCCAAGCTGGCGCTCGACGTGCTGCGTGGCAAGTTTCGCGACAATCCCGTGATTACGGAAATGAGCGGCCATGCGCTGGACCTGCATTTCCCCAAGGTTGATCGGAAGATCAACTGCGTGATCGATGGCGAACTTCTGCCGATGGGGCGGGACGTCGCTCTAAGGATCCATCCGGGCGAACTGAAATTGCTCGTCGGTGCCGATAGGCCTGGTTCTTAACCCCGGGGCGGTCCGTGACCCCGGGGCCAATCGATCGCTCCGGGGCTCGGCCACGCGCCTGAGGCAGCCGATGCTGTCGTCGTGGTCGTCCTTGCCGTATGGCGCAGGACCAATTGGCTGGCGCCAACTTCCATTTGCCATGCATCGCATCCGCTGTCGCGGACACGGTGCGACTGTGGAGAGAGCCGGAAGGGTCGTTACCGATTATTGGAACGACGTCTCGTAAAAGCTTCTGAGCTTGCGGGAATGCAGCTTTTCGGGCGGCATCGAAGCCAGCTTCTGCAGAGCCAGAATACCGATCTTCAGATGTTGGCTGACCTGCGTCCGATAGAAGGTCGTGGCCATTCCCGGAAGCTTGAGCTCGCCGTGCAGCGGTTTGTCGGAAACGCAAAGCAGCGTGCCATAGGGTACCCGGAAGCGGAAGCCGTTGGCCGCGATCGTCGCCGATTCCATGTCGAGCGCGATGGCGCGCGCCTGCGACAGGCGCTTGACCGGTCCGCGCTGGTCGCGCAGTTCCCAGTTGCGATTGTCGATGGTGGCGACGGTGCCGGTGCGCATGATCTGCTTGAGATCATAGTCGCGGTAGCCGGTGACTTCGGCGACAGCGTCCTGCAGCGCCACCTGAACCTCGGCAAGTGCCGGCAGTGGGATCCAGACCGGCAGGTCGTCGTCCAGCACATGGTCTTCGCGCATGTAGGCATGGGCAAGCACATAATCGCCGAGGCGCTGGCTGTTCCTGAGACCGGCGCAATGCCCGAGCATCAGCCAGACGTGCGGGCGCAGCACGGCGATATGGTCCGTGATCGTCTTGGCGTTGGACGGGCCGACGCCGATATTGACCATGGTGATGCCGCCATGGCCCTTCTTCTTCAGATGGTAGGCGGGCATCTGCGGCAGGCGGGCGAGCGTATAATCCGTTTCGGGCTTGTCGGCGCCGGCGGGCGTTATGATGTTGCCGGGTTCGACGAAGGCCGTGTAGCCATTGCCGCCTTCCGCCATCTGCTGGCGTGCCCAGGCGCAGAACTCGTCGATATAGAACTGGTAGTTGGTGAACAGCACGAAGTTCTGGAAATGCGTCGCGCTCGTGGCCGTGTAGTGGCTGAGGCGGGCCAGAGAATAGTCGATGCGCTGGGCTGTAAACGGTGCCAGCGGCGAGGGTTCGCCCGGGCCCGGTTCATAGGAGCCGTTTGCGATCTCGTCGTCAGTCGTCGTCAGGTCCGGCGCGTCGAACAGGTCGCGCAGCGGAATATCGATGGAATCGCCGGCCGATGCTTCGACGTGCGCGCCTTCCCCAAACGCAAAATGCAGCGGGATCGGGGTCGAGGATTCCGACACGGTGACGCCGAGGCCGTGATTGCGCATCAGGTGCCCCAACTGTTCCTTCAGATAGTGCCGGAACAGTTTCGGTCGCGTGATCGTCGTGGTGTAAACGCCCGGTGCGCTGACATATCCGTATGACAGGCGGGAATCGACATGGCCGAAGCTGCTGGTTTCGATGCTGACCTGCGGGTAGCAGGCGCGATAGCGCGTCATCGGAACGCCGTTCTTGCCCAGCCCCTCGAAAGCCTCTGTGAGGAACCGGGTATTGCGATCGTAAAGTGCCTCCAGGCAATCGACCGCGGCCGCCGGATCTTCGAAGAACTGTGGCTCGAACGGGTCGGGTGTGGAGACGGAAAGGACGGAGTGTGAAGAGATTCGCTTGTTCATGTCGCATTATAGGCTGCGGCTTCTGACAAGCAAACGACAAGATGCGGCATGCACAACCGCACCGACCAGAACAACTCTAGCGCGGTCCGGCGAGAATGATGACGCTGCCGACGAGGGCGACGGTCATTCCGGCCAGATCCCAGCGATCGGGCTTGATGCCTTCGGCGAGCCACAGCCATAGAAGCGACGCGGCGATATAGACCCCGCCATAGGCGGCATAGGCGCGGCCGGCCGCCTCGCTGTCGATCAAGGTCAGCAGCCAGGCAAACAGCGCCAGCGACGCCACGCCCGGGATCAGCCACCAGATCGGCCTGTCGAGTTTCAGCCAGGCCCAAAAGGCGAAGCATCCGGCAATCTCGGCAAGGGCAGCAAGCGAATAGACGGCATAGGCTGGCATGGATGGCGGATCCTTTCACGCGTGAAAGGACAGGAAGGCGTTTGGCGATGCAAGAGAGGAAGGCAAAATAAAAGGCGCTGGTGGCGCCTTCGGTCAGCTCATGGATTGGCGCTGCAGCGTCACGAAGAGAACGAGGCCGGCGCCCTGCTTGCCGATGCCGAGGCCGTTGGCCTTGCTATAGGCGAGCGCCCCAACCGGCGCCATCAGCAGGCTGGCAAGTGCAAGAACACGCAGCGAGAGAAAGGCGGAGGTGGAAAGGGCGGCCAGCATGTCGGTCTCTCCGTTAGAGCTTGGCTTGGCAGTATTGCGCCGTATGTGCGGTGCAATCGGTCAGCGAGCCGAGATAGGTGTTGGTGCGGCGACGTTCGGTGTCTGCACTGACTGCGGCGGCAAGGGTCATCGCGAAAACAACCATCAGAAGGCTGATAATGGTGAGGCGCCGAGCAAGAATGTCCATGGTTCTGTCCGTTGGTCTGGAGGCGGTTCAAATCGATTGAGTGGGTTTTCGCACAACCAAACTGAACTCTTGCTGATATCGCCGTTCATCTGGCGTTCATCTTGCGATTGATGTCGCCGTCATTCTCGCGGGTAGGGCGCGGCAAACGCGGTAATCAGGCAGTGGGTGGTGTTGGGTTGACGGCTCGATGGGCCCGTCCTTGCAAAAACAAAACCCGCCGAAAATCTCGGCGGGCTTGTCGATGATCGGAGGGCATCTGAGGGGCACCCATTTTGGAAGGATCGTTCCTGGAGTATCCCGCCCTTCAATAGATACACCGAAGGCCGATCGGGTGCTCTGGAATTCAAGTACCGGAGCGTGCTTTGTGCGCCCTTCTGAAGGCCCGGCGGTCTAGAGGCGCGACCAGGTCTGCGTTTTGCAGAGAACCTTGAGCACGCATCCCTTCATCTTTAGCGAGTTGCCGTCGACCGCACCGGAACCGCTATAGGTCTTGTCGGTTTCCGGATCGGTGATTTCCCCGGAATAGTTGCCGCCCGTGCCGGTCAGGTTGCCGATCCGCTTGCCGACGAATTTGCCGGTCTTCAACGTGACGCAGTAGGCGCCGCCGCAAGGGGCGATTTCGGCCGTCGCGCCGGTTGCGGTCTTCCAGTTGCCGACGATCGGTTCGGCGGCAGCAGCCGTTCCGGCAACGCCGACAGCGAGAGCCGCTGTGATGATCAAGGTACGTATCATTCATTCCTCCAGATAGAAGTCGCCGGCGCGGTCCGCTTCGCCGGCATCTCTGCAGATATCCTCGTTTGAAAGGCAGTCTCCTCACCGCCGCGGGCAAGATAGCTTACGCGTACGTAAAGGTAAACTGGCTTGAACGCACCCGTTTATGCTTTTTCTTTGCCGGTTTCCGGCGGAGAAAAATCGAGGAAACACAGCATCTGCGGTTTAGGTCCTTTTTTCGTGGTTACCATTTGGTTGAAATCGGCGGTTGAATATTTCGTAAATTTTTATGCGAAAGCGCCGAATTTCCGGCCTTTCGATGTTTAACAAAAACTCAAGTTTACCAAGTGTTTGAACTTTGTTTGTCTCAAATTAATCATGCATTTTAAGCGCGTATTGAAGGCGGTGCCGCATAGTAAGACCCATAAGACGAGCGGAGAAATTCACCCCGCCAATCAACCGAAGATGACGCTGCAAAAGACGGCGCGGTTCGGAAAGGCCCGCAAAGAGGCTCGGTCGAACAGGGACCAAAAACAAATGCTGATCTGTAGCATGGTCCGCCTCTAAAGGGCGGGCCGCTTCGGAAAACCAACCAGGCAAAACAGGGACAAGACAATGGCACGCTTTGATATGCAGGTTGCTTCGAATACCGCGATGGGTGGTGAAAACCAGGCGGACGTCTTCTGCGAGATGGGGCTGGCCTATGCCACCGGTCGCGGTCGTCCGGTCGATCTGGTGGCCGCCCACAAATGGCTGAATATCGCCGCGATCAAGGGCTGCGACCGCGCCGTCGATTTGCGCGCTGACCTTTCGATGACCATGAGCAAGGCCGATCTGGCGGCCGCTCTTCGCGCCGCCCGCGAATGGATGACGGTTCACTGAGAAACAGGCGGGGCTCGCGCTCCCGTCCAGCGGCGCCCGCGAGCGGGCAGGCGCCGGATATATGACCTACTGGCCGCCAGCCAGTTTCGCCATAACGTTGGGCAAGGCTGCTTCCAGCAAATCCATCTCCGCTTGCGGGCCGGTGCTGACGCGAATGCAGCGGTTGAGCGGAGCGACGCCGGGCATGCGGATGAAGATGCCGTGGTCGCTCATCAGCGTATCGACGATCGCGCGCGCATAGACCGCGTCGCGCCCACAATCGATCGCAACGAAATTGGTGGCCGATACGAGCGGCGACATGCCGTTGTGTCTGGCGATCTCAGCGATGCGTTCGCGCGAACCCGCAATCCGCGCCGTGACCGTTGCCAGATAATCCTGATCCGCGAGTGCCGCGACTGCTGCTGCGACGCCGATCCTGTTCATCCCGAAATGATTGCGGATCTTGTCGAACGCCTGGGCGGTCCCGGGCGTGGTGATGACGTAACCGACCCGCGAGCCCGCAAGCCCATAGGCTTTCGAGAAAGTCCGGGTTCTCACGACATTGGGCATGTCGATGAACGCGTCGGTCGCCGGCAGGGCTTCCGCCGGCGCAGTCTCGCAATAGGCCTCATCCAGAATGAACAGCGTGGTTTCCGGCAACGCCTTGGCGAATTCGACGATACGCTCGGCCCCCCACCAGCTTCCCATCGGGTTATCAGGGTTGGCGAAGTAGACGAGCGGGGCGTTCTCCTTTTTGACCGCAGCAAGCAAGCCGTCTAGATCCTCGCGATCGCCGACATAGGGCACCGTCACCAGCCGTCCACCATGCCCGACGACGTGGTAGTTGAACGTCGGATAGGCGCCGAACGAGGTGACGACCGGCATGCCAGGTTCGATCACAAGCCGCACGATCTGGCCAAGCAGCCCGTCGATGCCTTCGCCGATCGCAATGTTGGCGGCCGAGACACCAATTCGAGTGGCCAGCGCCTGCTTCAGATCATGGTTTTCCGGGTCCGCATATTTCCACGTTCCGGTCGCCGCCTCCCGCATCGCCTGCACGACGCTTTCGGCAGGCCCGAAGCCGCTTTCGTTTGCACCGATGCGGGCCGCGATAGCGCGTCCGCGCTGGCGCTCGATGGCCTCGGGTCCGACAAACGGAATGGTGGAGGGCAGGGATTGGATGAGTGGCGTGAAACGAGTAAAGGCGGACATGCTGGATATAGGGCCCCGTTCGAACAAAGTTCGCGGAACTTACTGCATAATTCCCTAAATCGGAATCGATTTGAGGGCAAAACGATGCCGCGATTCAAAGTGTTGCAGCAACGTTTGCCCGCCTAAGCGGACACGCAGCCCTGCAACGAATGCTTTGGTGATGCGGAACAGCCTTGATGAGAAAATGGCGACGCGGATTGTAGCGCTTCGACGGGCGAGAGCCAGCAGGGCAAGACCTAGCGGCGCTTGGGTGCTTTGGCGTTCTGGCCGGTAAAGAATTCCTGCCGGATGATCTCGCGCAGCAGGGTCTGTTCGATCGGCTTGATGAACTGCACGCCGATGCGCTCGCCGTTGCGATAGACCTCGGCGCAGCCGATGCGAAGCGACGTGCCGATGATGTGGAGATAATAGTGCTGCGGCAATCCGATCGTGGTCTGCACGGCAAAGCTCGCGCCGCCACGCGAGATGTCTATCATCCGACAGGTGCGGACCGACACGCTGCCAAGCCCGGGCTGTACCGTCGTCAGGGTGGCGGCATGGCCGATGGAAAAGCGTTCGTATCGACGCTCGTAGAACGGCGAGGGCACGCAGGAATACATCGTCTGCTGCATCTGTCATTCTCCGCCTGCGCCGGATCGCGAAATGCGATCATTCGGCCTTCGATCGTGGGCAATTCATTTGTCCACGCTTAATCCTCGCGTGAATGCCGAGGTAAGTCGAGTGCAGTTTCGGTGCAGAAGTTTGCAATCCCCTGAAGGAGATCGATAAAAATGTAACGTCGGTCGTTTTCCTTGAGGCGAAGCCGGCGGGGCTCAAAAGCCACCGCTAGAAAATTGCATGCGGATCAGCCGGCTGACGAAGTCCGGGGCGAGCAGCATGTTGAAGCGGACGCCGAGCTCAGCACCGCTACGATGGACCTGAGAGCAGCCGATCTCCTCCTTGAACCCGTCGATCTGGAGGAAGAAGTGTTTTGGCACCATCAGCGCGGCATTGAAGTCGAGCATGGCGCCGGCGATCGAAATGTGACGCAGCAGGCATTGATATTTGGTCTTTGCCTTGAGGTGCTGGCCGATGATCAGGATTCGGCAGGGACGCTCAATGAAGTAATGTTGATACGTGGTTGCCAGCTGCCCTGGCTTCGCTTCCGCGACATGCATTTTCATCGACATGGCAAGCTCCGATAACGCATAGCCTTTCCTTGGCGCAGGAGACGCATCGCGCCCGCCCGGAATCACCCGGCGCAAGAGATGCGGCGTCTGAGTTAAGGTTGCCGACTTGCTTCGACCTTGCGGCGCAGTCCGGAGGACGAGGCTCAAAAAATATGGCGATCGGGGACATTGAAAGCCCCTGGCTCATACGTAATAGTTTCATCAGGGCATGACTGTGGGGCGGTGGCATCGTCCCGAAATGCCGGCAATGGGGTTGTGCGCCTCCTGTCTCCTGCTCCCGAAGAGCCAGGAGGTGAGGGGGCGCCGGAGGGAAGAGCATGATTACGGGGCAACTCCCGCGGTGGCGGTCATTCGTCATTCTTTTCGTGGCCGTGCTGGCCTTTGCGCCGACGGATGTCCTGGCCGCAAAACGCGTCGCCCTGTTGATTGGCAACGAGAAGTATGTGGCGACCTCGCAACTCAACAACCCCGCCAATGACGTCGAGCTGATGAAGGCCTCATTCGAGGAGGCCGGTTTCGATTCCGTCACCACGGTCCACGATGTCGGGCGCCAGGCTATGGTCAAGGCGCTGCGGGATTTCGAAGACCTGGCAACGGGCGCCGATGTGGCGATTGTCTACTATTCCGGCCACGGCATGGAAATGAACGGCCAGAATTTTCTTCTGCCGACCGACGTAAAATTGCAGACGGACAAGGATATCGAGGACGAGGCGGTCGGGCTCGATCGGGTTCAGCGTTCGCTTGAGGGCGCGACCAAGCTCAAGCTGGTGATTCTTGACGCCTGTCGCAACAATCCGTTCGAGCAGAGCATGACGCGCTCGATCTCGACGCGGGCAGTTTCGCGAGGTCTCGCGCGGGTTGAACCGGAATCGGCCGACCTGCTGGTCGCCTTTGCGTCCAAGGCCGGCA
The DNA here is from genome assembly GCF_058795755.1 of Ensifer sp. GW823-FHT05D09. Taxonomy (NCBI): domain Bacteria; kingdom Pseudomonadati; phylum Pseudomonadota; class Alphaproteobacteria; order Hyphomicrobiales; family Rhizobiaceae; genus Ensifer; species Ensifer sp. GW823-FHT05D09. Next base: position 1,118,052 of record NZ_JBXAIA010000001.1, read on the forward strand.
CAGTGGCCCTTGACGGCGAGGGGAAGAACAGCCCCTTTGCCACGGCGCTTGCCAAGTATCTCACAGAGCCGGGCGTCGATGTGCGGATCGCCTTGGGCAAGGTGCGCGACGAGGTGGTTTCTGTCACCAACCGCGGCCAGGAGCCCTTTGTCTATGGATCGCTCGGTGGCGCGCAAATCTTCCTGAACATAAAGGAAGTCAACATCAGCATCACCAACAACGGCGAGCAGCTCTCGCCGAACAGCCAGTCGGCCGCTGCCGCCGACTGGCAGAATATCCGCGATCTCGCCGACAAGGACCTGATCGCCGCCTTCCTCGCCAAGCATGGATCCGATCCGGTCTACAAGATGCTGGCGGAGAAGAAGCTGAAGCTTTTGAGCGAGGCCGAGCAGACATCGAGCGTGACACCTGACGAAATCGCCTGGGACGCCCTGAAGCAATCGACCGATGCCGCAGCCCTCACGCGGTTCCTCGAGCGTTATCCCGACAGCAAGCATAAGGCGGAGGCGGAGCAGCAGATCGCGGCCCTCGAGCCGCAAAAGGGCCTCAACATCTCGCAGACCGGCAAGGACACGCAGGCCTCGCGCGACTGCTATCTGCTGGCAGGCGAACCGCAGTCCATGCCCGGTTTCGTCGGTGTGAATTTCCTGAAGCTTGATTCGGCGCGCGCACTGACCGCCTGTGCGCAGGCGGTCAACGAGAACCCCGACGACATGATGCTCGTCAACATGCTGGGACGAGCGCAGGACGCCGGACGCGATTACATCGAGGCGCGCCGCAATTACCAAAAGGCGGCCGACGGCGGAAATATGTATGCGTTGACCAACCTGGCCTGGTTCTCCGTCTACGGCACCGACGGGGCCGTCGATGTCGATCAGGGCAAGCGAATGTTCGAGCAGGCGGCAAAGGCCGGCAATGCCTATGGCCAGGCATCGCTCGGCTGGCTTTATCGCGAGGGTTATGGCGGCATTGCCCAGGACTACGAGGAAGCGGCGAGGTGGTATCAACTGGCCGCCGACCAGGGCTACGCCAATGCCATGGCGACCGTCGCGTGGTTCTATAGAGAGGGGCTTGGCCTGTCGAAGGACCTGGCGCAATCGCTCGCCTGGTACAAGAAGGCAGCCGAAGGCGGCGACGTCAACGCGATGTCGTCACTCGGTTGGGCCTATCAGAACGGGCTTGGCACCGAGCAGAACTATGTGGAAGCCAAGACCTGGTATGAAAAAGCGGCCAATGTCGGTGATTCCTATTCGATGGCGTTGCTCGGCTGGTTCTATGATGTCGGCACCGGCGTCGCCCAGGACTATGCCCAGGCGCGCATATGGTACGAAATGGCCGCGAATGCCGGCAGCGCCTACGCGATGGGAAATCTGAGCCGTCTTTATGACTATGGGCTCGGCACCAAGGCGGATGCGAGGGAGGCTGTGCGCTGGGCGGCGGCCAGCGTCGAGGGTGGTGACCCGGCCAAGCTTCAGGAGTTGAAGTCCCAGCCGAGCAATTTCACACCTGCCTTCCGCAAGGAGATGCAGGCGCTGTTGAAAGACCGCGGCCTCTATAGTGGTCCCGTCGATGGGGACTTTGGAGCGGCGACGCTCGATGCGATCGACAGGCTCTCCCGGAAGTCATGAATTGATCCCCGGCAGCAAGCCCTTGATCAGGGCGCCACTGGCATTGTCCGAGCAGGGGAGGCATCGCAGGCCAAGAGGTGCCTCTTCAGGGCCATGACGGGGTCCGTTCTTCGGGTGCCCACATGAAAATTCGCTCATTTCCCAGAAACCGACAAAAAAATCTTGCATTGCCCGCGGTCTGACACTAGTCAGGCGCTAACGGAGAGGTGGCCGAGTGGTCGAAGGCGCTCCCCTGCTAAGGGAGTATACCCGGAAGGGTATCGAGGGTTCGAATCCCTTCTTCTCCGCCATTATTCTTTTGGGCTGCAGGCGATCCCAATTTCATCCGATTTTTCAAAGATTTGAAGCAGTCCCTAATGAAGGGGTCTGTTGTTGCTGTGACTCAGTCGAGTAACCCAGACATGTCTTGGGACACATTCGGCTAGGATTCGAGAAGACGATAAAGGCTGTCGGCCAGATGTCCGCCCTTCCGGGGCAGCCCGTCGAGATCGCGTGCATTGAAGCGCCCCCCAGTCACGCACGATCTGCAGGATCACACTGTCCAATCGGGCGGCATCTGTGCGCCCGCCGCCGTCATGGATCGAGGCAAGCGCCATGAGCCGACGAGCTTGGCTCGCGTCCGTTGTCTGTCGGGCCGAAAGGCGCAGCCTCTCCCCTTCAAAGTCCGCCCGGAACGAAACCGCTGAACCCATCGCAAACCTCCTGTTTGCACCCTCGATCGAGATTCGTCGGCTTTTGGGTATCCCGTCAGCCAATATCAATGAGGTTTGGTATTACGCGCTAATTCCTTCAGTATCTGCAGTCCGTTAGCTCTGTGGTTCTGCCAAGAGATTTGAACTTAGAGCGTAGTTTTGGGATTCTATGCCGATCACAGGCGATGTTGAGCGACATAATGCTTTAGTGATGGCGTGTATGGCTTCTGCCGCGACCTTCAGATTTGTGGGCGTTACATAGGGGAGTGTGATGAAGAAGTTGCTGCTGTGCATTTTGGCAGGTTTGGCGCTTGCTGGCTGTTCATCGACTCAACAGGGTGCCGGCATCGGCGCAGCAACCGGTGCAGTCGTTGGTGGCGCTGTGAGAAACGACGTCCGTGGTGCGGCCGTTGGCGCTGCGATCGGCGGCGTGTCAGGGGCGATCATCGGAAATGTGGCTGGCCAACCGGGCCAATGCCGGTTCCAGGATCGTAATACCGGCCGTGTATATGTTGCGCCCTGCCCACGTTGAACCGGCGTGTCGCGATAACGATCAATCGTGCTCGGCGGCTGCGGAGTACACTTCGAGGATCGTTCAAACCGGTTCTGTGACGCGGATTCTTCCTGCGCGGCTCCTGTGGTCGGCTTCCCTGAAAAGTGATTGGTGCGGAATGTTGGCCTTCAGGCCGGGGAGCCTTGCCGGGCTTTCCGGATAAGACATCAGGTCGGCGGCCTCGGCTGTCGGGCTGGGGTGCATGCCAAGCCGGTGTCCAACCACCGCCAAGAAAGCACGCGACCCGAAATGCGAGATTCCAGCGTCCTCCCGGGACGCGCCCTTTGGCTCAACGGAGGCACGATATGGCCACTGCCAATGCCGCATCCAAGACCACGATGCAGAGATTTCTCGACGCTGTCGAGAAGGTGGGCAACATGGTTCCCCACCCTGTGGTCATCTTCCTCATTCTCATCGGCATTGTCATCGTCCTTTCGGCTGTGCTCGGCGCTTTTGGAGCGGCGGTCACCTACGAGCGCATCAACCCGGATACGCACGAGATCGAACAGGCATCGACGGCAATCCGCAGCTTGCTGAATGTGGAGGGCATCCGCTTTCTCTACTCGTCGCTCATTCCCAACTTCATGAGCTTCACCGCCGTCGGGCTGATGATTGCTGCCATGATCGGCGCGGGCGTCGCCGAGGAATCCGGTCTGGTCACCGCGCTGATCCGCAAGCTTGTCATAGTCTCACCGCGCTGGGCGCTGACATATATTCTGGCCTTCGTCGGCATCCTGGCAAGCATCGCGGCTGACGCTGGTTATCTGGTGCTGATCCCGCTTGCCGGTGTTGCCTATCTCGCTGTCGGACGACATCCGCTTGCGGGCCTCGCGCTCGGCTTCGCAGCCGTGGCCGGTGCCTTCACGGTCAACATGCTGATCAAGCCTCTCGATGCCGTCCTCGTCGAATTCACCAACGATGCGGCTCATCTTGTCGATCCCAACCGGTCGATCGGCCTGGCATCCAATCTTTGGTTCTCAATCGCCTCGGTGGTGTTCCTGACGGTCGTGATCGCTTTCATTACCGATCGCATCATCGCGCCGCGGCTGGGAGAGTATAATCCTGAGGCCGCTGAAGGCGGTGTTCAAAATCAGGGAGCGACGCTCTCCGAGCAGGAATCGCGCGGTCTGCGCTTTGCTCTTTACGGGCTCATCGCCCTCCTTGCGGTGTTCCTCCTTCTGACCATCCCAAGCGGCGCGCCGCTGCGCAATCCCACCACCGGCGAACTCATCGGCAACTCACCGTTCATGAACGGCCTGATTGCCCTGATCATGCTGATCTTTCTGGTGACGGGATGGACTTACGGCATCGGTGCCGGAACGATGCGAACCTTGGCGGAGGTGATTGCGGCGATCGAGAAATCGATCAAGAACATGGGCGGAACCATCTTCTTGTTCTTCGTTCTCAGCCAGTTCGTTGCCTATTTCACCTATACCAACATTGGCACGGTCATGGCCTTGAGCCTATCGGGTGCCCTGCAGGCTGCCAATATCGGGCCGCTGCCGCTCCTGATCGGCTTCATCGTCGTCGTCGCGATCATCGACCTGCTGCTGACAGGGGCGATTGCGAAATGGGCAATTTTCGCACCTGTCTTTGTGCCGCTGTTGATGAAGCTCGGTGTAGAGCCGGAAGCCGTCCTGGCGGCCTATCGTGTCGGCGATTCTCCGATGAACGCCATCACCCCGCTCAACGCCTATTTCGCACTCGTTGTCGGTTTCGCCCAGAAGTATGACAAGTCTGCCGGGGTGGGCACGATCGTCTCGATGATGCTCCCCTATGTCGTGCTGATGTTCGTGCTTTGGACGGGCCTCTTTGCGGTCTGGAAGGCGCTTGGCCTGCCGTGGGGCCTGTGAGGGTCCATTCGGCAACTCTGATCGAAACACCATGCAAACAATCGGATGGATATCATGAGCAACATCTCAATTCCTCTCGACGTCGCCGCAGCGGAAGAACATCTGATGCGATTCCTCTCGGTAGAGGGCGTTACCGGACAGGAAAAGAACATCGGTCTGGCTGTGTGTGACGCCCTGAAGAAAATCGGGGTGCCGGACTCTGCCATTCGCTTCGATGACGTCAACAAGCGCATTCCGTTGCCGACCGAAACGGGCAATCTGATCGTGGATATTCCGGGAACGCGGCCCGGACCACGGCTGCTCTTTTCCACGCATCTCGACACGGTGCCGCTTTGTGCCGGCGCCAAGCCAAGGCGCGAGGGTGATCGTATAGTGTCTGACGGCACCACCGCGCTCGGCGGCGATGCCCGCACCGGCGTTGCCCTTCTTGTGGTTGTTGCGGAGACATTGATCAAGCACAAGCTGCCGCATCCACCGATCACCCTGTTGTTCACCGTGCGTGAAGAGAGCGGGCTCCATGGTGCAAGGGAACTCAACCCCGCTGACCTCAATGGCGCGGTCATGTGCATCAACGTCGATGGCCAATCGGCTTCGGATCTGATCGTAGGTGCGGTCGGGCAGGAGAATTGGGAAGTCGAGATCACGGGCAGGGCGTCGCATGCGGGCGTTGCGCCGGAGAAGGGTATCTCGGCGACGCTGGTCGGAGCAATGGCGCTCGCCGAGGCGAAGCGCAGCGGTTGGTTCGGCAAGGTGGTCAAGCCGGACGGCCGAGGCACGAGCAATATCGGCATCTTCGGCGGCAAGAACGACAAGCCTGCCGGCGACGCCACCAACGTCGTAACCGATTACGCTTTCCTCAAGGGTGAGGCGCGCAGCCCCGAAGCCGCATTCGCGACGAAAATCGCCAACGGCTACAAGGAAGCCTTCTCGAAGGCGCAGAGCGAGGTGACGGACGACAAGGGCGATACGGCCGAGGTGAAATTCAGCCACAAGCCGTCTTATCCGCCATTCGAACTGGGCAAGGACACGCCGATCGTCAAGCGCGCGACCAAGGCGCTAGGGATCCTCGGCATCGAGCCGGTTTACGTCTTTTCCAATGGCGGCCTGGACGCCAATTGGCTCGACAAGCACGGCGTGCCGACCATCACCATCGGTGCCGGCCAGGCCGAGATTCATACCATCAAGGAGTACGTCAATCTCAAGGAGTACGAGAAAGGCTGCCGCCTGGGCATCCTTATGGCGACCTTGGATGACTAGCGGTTTCGCTGGACTGTTCGCCGGTGGAAGAGGGCGCCTCTGCGGTCGATCCCTGACCTGACAGTCATCAAGGCCACGTCAGGTCTGGAGGCCGTTGACTGCTCGAGGCGAACTCACCGGACGTAGTGTGTATGTCGACGTTGCGTGGACAGCGCGGCTGTGTGGTTTGGACGGCCCGAAGGGGCCAAATGAGGAGCGGAGCGATTGAGCCCGATAGCATACACCGCCACCATCATCGCCGTTGCCGTCGTTCTGTTCGTCTGGAACAAGCTGCCGGTTGTGTTCGTGGCGATGCTGACCGCATTGGCGCTGTGGGCGACCGGTGTTCTCACACTTGGTCAGGCGCTTGGCGGATTTGGTGATCCGGCCGTCATCTTTATCGCATCGCTCTTCGTCGTCAGCTCGGGACTCGAGGTCACCGGTGTGACGGCCTGGGCCGGGCAACTGCTGATCCGCGGCGCGGGCGAAGAAAGCCGCACGCGCCTCTTGCTCCTGACCATGGTGCTCGTCTCGCTTCTCACCGCGCTTATCAGCGTCAACGGTGCCGTTGCGGCGCTTCTGCCTGTGGTGGTCGTCATCGCTGTCCGCCTTCGGCGAAATTCCTCGCAGCTGCTCATGCCGCTCGTCTTTGCGGCGCACGCCGGCTCCATGCTCGCGCTGACGGGAACGCCGGTAAACGTGCTGGTGTCGGAAGCAGCCATCGATGCGGAGGGGCGTGGTTTCAGCTTCTTCGAGTTCGCCCTTGTGGGTGTTCCGCTTCTGGCCGGGACGATGGCGATTATCGTGCTGTTCGGAAAGCAGCTTCTGCCCGAGCGCAACGGTGCCACCATGCCGGCCGACTTCAGTCAGCATGCAAAGACGCTCGTCGAGCAATATGGCCTGGCGAGTGGAATCTATCAGATGCGTGTGCGCGCAAGCTCGCCCTTCGTGGGTGCATCATCGTCCGCAGTTGATCTTTCTGCCTATCCAGGGCTGCAGCTCGTTGCCATTCAGGAGGGCGAAACGGCCGGTCCTATCAGGCGACAGCAGCTGGCCGAGGGGGATCATCTCCTTGTACGCGGCGAGGCTGAAAGCGCCGCCGTATTCGCCGCCGAGATGCATCTCGCCTTTCGCGACGAGAAGGCGGGGGGGCAAGGCGAGGAAACGCTTTTCAATCGCAGTTCAGGCCTGGCTGAAGTCGTCATCCCGCCACGCTCGGGGCTCATTGGCGAAACCGTCTTTCCGGGCATGGTTACCGACAGCGGCGACTTGATCGTTCTGGCGGTGCAGCGCGCCGGGGCGCAAATCGCAGCCGGAAGCGCAACCAGGGACGCGGGTGGCATCGTGCTGCAGGCCGGTGACACGATGCTTCTGCAGGGAACCTGGAAGGCGCTTGACGTTCACCTGGATGATCCGGACGTGCTGGTGGTCAATTCGCCGGAGCTCGTCCGCCGTCAAGCTGTTCCGATGGGACCGGGCGCACGCCAGGCGGTCATCATCCTGTTCGCCATGGTTCTGCTTCTCGCCACGGGCCTTGTGCCGCCCGCAGTGGCCGGCCTGCTCGCTGCCGGTGCGATCATCTTGTCGGGGATCATGAGCGTCGAGCAATCCTATCGCGCTGTCGGCTGGACGACTGTGATCCTCGTGGGTGCGATGATGCCGCTGTCTACTGCCATGGTGCAAACAGGAGCGGCAAAACTGATGGCAGAGCATTTGGTCAACCTCGTTGGGGATGCCGGCCCGATCGCACTGCTCGCCGGTTTGTTCGTCCTGACGGCGATCATGGGACAACTGATCAGCAACACCGCAACCGCACTGATCGTTATTCCGATCGGCGTGGCGGCAGCGACGGCCATGGGCATTTCCCCGCGTCCGGTGCTTATGAGCACCGCTGTGGCGGCGGCAGGGGCGTTTCTCACTCCCATTGCAACGCCGACCAACCTGATGGTGATGGGGCCGGGTGGTTATGCCTTCACCGATTATTGGAAGCTCGGATTGCCTCTGCTGATCTGGTTTTTCGTCGTCTCCGTGTTCATCGTACCGTTGATCTGGCGCTTCTGATCTTCGGGGGCGCCACGTCAGCTGACTGATCTGCCGCTCGCTGCAGCCCGTTTGAGTTGCCGTAGCTGTTTCAGGGACAAACACGCAGCAATTCAAAGCGCTGCCGCGACCTTTGCGCATCCAGAAAGACGAGCGGCGTCGGCCTGAAGCGGGCTGCATCGATGCGCTTGCTCGCGATCAGCCTATTTCGATTTGACCAGCCCTGAGAACCCGGCCACGGCTAGAAGGCTCAAGGCCCAGCCTATGACCGACTGGAAAAAGTAGTATCTCAAGGTGAATGTGCCTGTCGGCTTCAACGAGTTCGCTCGCCAGAACTCCTTTTGTCCGATCGACAGCACCGGCAGGAGAACATCCAGCGAATACATGATCGAATTGAATTCCGGGTAGCTGGCAGCTTCCGGCTGATTGCGAAAACAGGAGAGCTGGTTCTCTCCGGCGTCGGCACGTCCGGCCAGGACTTGTGCACTTGACGGCATATAGCGGCTTTCGCTCCGCTCGATATCGCACAAGGTCCATTCAAGCGATCGCAGGATAACTGGACTGTTCGGTTTCATCGCGCCATTCTGGTAGGCGAAAGCAAACACGCCTGCGCCTATCGCCCAGAAAAGCGTAAGCCAAACCAACGCCAGCAGCGGCTGGCGCCCATAGCTGAGCGTTCCCGCCAGTATGGCGTCTATGGTGGCCAGCATGGCGCGCAACACTGGATTCCGGGTGCGTGCCCGGCGCGCGCGGCGTTGCAGGCGTTCCTTGGTGATCAGAACGGCGCGGGCTTCCTCGTCGTGGCCCATCTCTCGCAGCACCATCGAAAGCTGCTCGTAAGGCTGCGGCCAGAAATCCGCCTTCCATCGATCCGGGGTTTGCCGTGACAGCCAGTCGAGCCGACTTGCCGCATCGACAGGGCCGCCGATGAAGGCGCCGTATTGGCAACGGTTGAGCAACAGATCGCCGCGCTGTGGCCAGCTTGCCTGTTCGTCGTCGATCGCTCCCATCGTCGTGGCCGTCAAGTCGAGCGTACCGACAACAGACGCGTTCTGCCGCAGGAAGAACGCGCCAGCGATCGTGGTGCGGTTGAGGCTCAGTGCATAGCCGCCGGGCTGGGAGAGCGAAGTCGAAGTGCAATCGACGTCTCCACCGAAGCGGGCGCCCAGCACGCGAACTTCGCCGATGATGGTCGCGCCCCGCAAGGCAAGATCGCCCCCTGCCACGATTGCATCGCCGTTCAAGGCAATTTCGTCGGGGCGCTCGATTCGAGCCCCCATGGCGTTGACGTCGCCGTCGAGGCGAGCCGCCGAAAGGTTGATCCCGCCACGCACATTCGCGCCGCGCAGGAGAATGCCGCCTCGGGTTTCCAGGCCACCAGCGTCGAGCGCGATTCCGGAAGATGCAGAAATCGACGCGCCGTCCGCCTCGATGTTGCCGCCGAGGCGTGCGCCCGGGATCCGGATTTCGCCGGTTATCGTTGCGCTGCGCAGAGAGACGCAGCCGCGTGCTTCGAGCCGTTCGGCCTGCAATCCGGGCAGGGCCGAGCCATCCAGGAACAGGTTGTCGATGATGGCGGAGCGCAGCACCGGGGATGCTTCGAAGTGGCAATCCTTAAGACCGATATCGCGGGGTATTCGGCATCCCTCGAGGTCGAGAATGCCGGTGATCCAGGCTCCGCTCAGCCGCAGCCCCTTCTCGTGCAAACGCAGGCCGTCCTTGCCAAGAATGAGCAGGCGCAGAAGATCCGCGCGCACGATCCGCTCGGGGTCTTCCCGCTCCGGCCGCAAGCCGTCGCCCAGCCTGTCGAAGTCGCCGAGCTGCAGGTGGGCAACGACCTTGGCTTCGGCGGCGCTAAGTGGATGGAAACTGGCAGCGGTCGGGGCGACGGGAACGGCAGATCCATTCTCCGGGGCTTTCTCGTTCATGAGCCTGGCATCCGTGTTGCGCAACCTGTGGAGGCTTGCCGCTCGGTCGGTCGCCACGAGCCCGCCTGTGGCATTCGCTGCGGCCGGCAGGCAGTCATGACGCGTCTGTTCATGCGATCGTTTCCTCCGCCATGACGCTTGCCCCTATCCCTATCGGATCCCAGGCGCGGTTTTGCCGCAAAGCTGACCGCATCCATGCAGGCGATGCGAACCGCGATTGTCCCGAACATGCCCTCCGACGCAGCGGGCTTCGACGACCGAACCATTTGATCGCGCGGCGCTGCCGGTCCGCTGCTGGTATTGTGAGTGATAGATTTCCCCGTTTTAAGGGCGGGTCAAGAGGTGTTGGCTGCCGCAGGTGACCTTGGGTGTCGAAAAGCGCAACGATGCGGCGGCGTATCGGACCAGAAGCAAAGTTTCTGGATTCAGTGCCGATCACAGTTCGACCCAGGCGATGCTAAGCTATCGAAATCATGCATCAATGCCCATTCGGACCGGCTCATGCACGGCATCCGGATTGAGGCCAGCCGGTGGGGGAGTGTGAGTTGAGTTGCCTGCCTTGAGTGCGCGCTACCAATCCTTCATCACCTGCCGAAAGCCTGCGCGATGCAAGAAGACCACGAAACAACGCAGCGACGCCTAGTGGGATTTCCGGAGAGCCTGATCGTTCTCTGGGGCTTTCTGTTCGTTGTCTGGCTGGTGATCAATTCCTCGGTGGAGCCGCCGATCGTCGTAATCGGCGCGCTGGCATCACTGGCCTTGGCCGCGATATTCGTGCGCCGCGGCGATGTCTGGAGGCTTGGGCTGACGCCGCGCAAGGTCTTCCATTTTCTCGCGTACACTGGTGTCTTCTTCGTCGAGCTGGTCAAAGCCAACATCGAGATGTTGCGCTACGTCTACGCGCCGCGAATTGATATTCGCCCCGGCATCGTCAAGGTCAAGATGCCGCTCAGGTCGCCGATAGGCCGCCTGGCTTTGGCCAATTCGATCGCGCTGACGCCCGGCTCGCTTGTCATGAATCTGCAGGGCGATGCGCTGTTCATTCACTGGCTTGACGTGAAAACCACCGACCCGGATGAGGCGACCCGAATGATCATCGGACCCTTCGAGAAGCACCTGGGAGCGGTTTTTGGCTGAGATCATCCTGCAGATCGCCGTCGTTCTGATTTTCTTCAGCATCGTCTTTGGCGTCGTACGGCTGGTTGTCGGGCGCACCACGATCGACCGGGTCGTTGCCATCGATATGCTGTCGGTGGTGACGATCTCGCTGATTGCGCTCTATGCCCATATTTCGGGGCGCTTCGTCTACATCGATGTCGCCCTTGTCTATGGGTTGCTGAGCTTTCTCGCGGTCCTCGCTATTGCTCGCTATCTGGAAAAGGGGCCTTGATCATGCTCGAAATGCTGATCCTTTTGGTCTGTGGCAGCATTCTGGTGAGCGGCGTTCTTGCGGTCATGCTCAACAACCTCATGGCTGCGATGGTCAGCGCCGGGCTCGCAAGCCTGTTTGCTGCCGCCTCCTATGTTCTTCTTGCCGCGCCCGATGTCGCCATGGCCGAGGCTGCAATCGGTTCGGGCCTTGCGACCTTGATTTTCCTCTACGCGATCCGCAAAACCGGCGGGGACGTGACGGATGAGTGAACTGATCGGCAGTATCGTGATCCTTGTCGGCGCATTCTTCCTGTTTTCCGCCGGTGTCGGCCTGTTGCGCATGCCCGATGTCTTCACGCGTATCCAGGCGGGAACCAAGGCTTCGACCCTGGGCAACATCCTGGTTCTTGCCGGTCTCGGCATCTACCACCCCGGATGGTCTCTGAAGCTGCTGATCATCGCGTACTTCGTTTTGATGACCAATCCGTTGTCGTCGCATGCGCTGTCACGCGCCGCCCATTCGATCCGCACCCCGATGGCTCGCACAACAGTCGTTGACGCCCTGCGGGACGAGAATGACGCCTCCGCGGCAAAGGGTTCCTCATGAGACGCGTGTTCATCCTGCTCGTCGTCGCGGGGTTTGGCGTCATCTTTGCCGGGCTGGTCACCGGCTATAGCGAGCGCCAGGCGTTGTCGGCTCTGGCGACGTTTTACCTGACGGAGGTTCCGGTTGATCTCGGTGCCGCCAATGTCGTGACCGGCATTCTGATCTCGTTTCGGGGTTTCGATACACTGGGTGAGGTCGCGGTGCTTTTCATGGTGGCTGCGAGCGTCGGCGTCATCCTGGCAAGCGAACCGGGTGACAAGCCGCTCTTGCTGCCCGCCATCGGCGGCAAAGGGCAGGGGCCGAGCGAACTGGTGCGCAACGGTGCCGAGGTGGTGCTTCCGCTCATCTTCCTTTTCGGTACCTACGTGATCATGAACGGTCACCTTTCGGCCGGCGGCGGCTTCCAGGGGGGGGCGGTCGTTGCCTCCGGCGTGATGCTCATGATGCTCGCCTATCCCACTGGACCGCTCCACCATGGTTTTCTCACCATCACGGAAACGCTTGCCGGCGTTTTCTATGTCTCCATCGGTATCCTGGGCATGGTCTTGGCCGGTGGCTTTCTCGACAGCCACATTCTGCCGCGCGGCGAGTTCGGGACACTGTTCAGTGCCGGGGCCATCCCGCTGATATCGATGCTTCTCGGTATCAAGGTCGGCGCGGAATTGAGCGTCATCATCGACCGGTTCCGCAACTGAGCCGTGGGCGACAAGGGGGCAGTATGGGCGTGCCGATATCACAGATACTTCTCACGACAGGATTTCTCCTCGTGCTCATCGGCTTTTGGGGCATACTGAGGCATCGCAACATCCTGCGCATCATCATCGGCTTTTCGCTGATCGATACCGGCATGCATATTGTTCTGGTGGCGACAGGCTACATCACCGGCGGCACTGCACCGATCATCGACGAGGCGCTCGGCATCAAGGAAGCGGCCACGCGCACCGTCGATCCCATTCCCGCCGCCTTGGTCGTGACCGCCATCGTCATCGGCTTTTCGGTGACGGCGATCATGCTGTCTTTCGCGATCCGGCTTCACGCTACCCGAAAAACCCTGTCGATCGACGCGCTAACGGAGTCGAGATGGTAGACAGCCTGTTCCAGCCGCTGAACATTTTTCTGCTTGGCCTCGGCGGCGGCTTTCTCATTCCCCTCCTGTACAAAATCGCCAAGCCGTTGCCGGCGGCCGGGTTTATCATCGCCCTCTTAGGGATGACCGTCATATCAGGCGTCTGTCTGTGGAGCGTCCATCATGGCGGATCGACAATCGAGGTGCTGACCGCCGGCAGCGTGCCGCCGTTCTCGATCAACTTGCGTTTCGGTCCGTGGGAGGGATTTTTCTCTGTCTGCGTCAACGTCGTTGCAGTGCTTGGCGCCTGGCATCTTTGGGGACGTCTGCGCGCGAGCTATCCAGCGCTGCTGCTGTACCTGATCCTGACCATGGGCATCAACGGCATGGTCATGACCCGCGATCTGTTCAACCAGTTTGTCTTTCTGGAGATCGCATCGATCGGCACCTATGGGCTTCTCGGATTCGAGCGGACGCCGGCAGCGCTTGCGGCGAGCTTCAAATACATCATGGCGACGGTGCTCGCCTCGTCCTTCTTCCTGCTCGGTGCGGGTCTGCTCTACCATGTGACAGGTACCCTCAACATCGACGACATGATTACGAACCGGGCATTGATCGCTGGCCCCATCGGGGTGACGGCGCTGCTGTTCGTTCTTTCCTGCCTTGTGCTCGAGCTGAAGCCATTCCCGGCAAACGGTTGGGGGCTCGATGTCTACGAGACCGCGAACAGCGGGATTGCGGCGCTTGTTTCCGTTGGGGTATCGGCCGGCGTGTTCTTCGCGCTTTTCAAGCTGCTGCCGCTTTTTGAAGACCATCTCGGAATGCTCGCTCTCTCTGGCGGGATAACCTTCCTCTTCTCCAATCTTGTCGGATTGAGGCAGACCAGCGTTCAACGGATGCTCGGTTATTCCTCGATCGCGCAAATGGGCCTTCTCACGCTCGCACTTGCGTTGCTGCACCTGCTTGACGCTGAACAGGCGTTGCCGCTGGTCGTCGGTGGACTTTTCATCAACCATCTCTTCGCCAAGGCCGGCCTTTTCTGGCTCGCCGGGATTGTCGAGCGGCGCGAGGTTGACGGCTGGTCCGATGTCGCAGGCAATCCCGTCGTGCTTTCCATCCTTGCAGTGTTCGTAGTCGCGATTGCCGGCTTGCCGCCATTTCCCGGCTTCTGGGCCAAATGGGAACTGGTGATGCAGGCTGCGGCGGGCGAGCGATACATCTGGATTGCCGTCATCCTGGTCGGGTCGCTGCTCGAGGCAGCCTATATGTTCCGCTGGTTCAAGCATGCCACGCGCCCGCTGCCGGGCGAAACGAAGATCAGTCCGACGCCAGGTCGGCTGGTGCCCGTGCTGGTCTGTGCGGCTTTGCTGTTTGCGAGCGGCTATGCTGCGGCGAGCCTGGCCGGTGCGGCGTCGCTGCTGCTAGTCGCGCCGCTTGTCGTCGGTGCGGGTCTTTACATGCTCGATTGGCTTCCAGGGCGGGCCAAGTGCGTGCTGATGTTGGCGGCCGTGCTGGTTGTCGGCGTGTGGATCGTTCGTGATATTGACGGTTTGCGCCGGCTGTTTGCCGTACTCCTTCTTGCCGGCGGGCTGGTCATCGCCTTCGCAAGCCTCTATCGCTCCGATGCTCGTGGCGGGTTCTATCCGATGATGGCCATCTTGCTGCTGTCCATCGCCAGTCTGCTGCGCGCCGCCACCAGCCTGGAGTTCTTCTTCCACTGGGAATTGATTACGCTTTCCTCCTATTTCCTGATCGCGCAGAGGCGCGATGCCCATCCCTATGTGTTGCAGTTCCTGCTGTTCTCGCTGGTGTCGGCATTCTGCCTGCTCGCCGGCTTTGGCATTGCCGCCAGCGCCAACGGTACCACCGCGCTTGCGGCATTTGCCACGGCCGGCCCGGATGCGGCTCCGGCCTTCATGCTCCTGGCAATCGGCTGCCTGATCAAGGCCGGTGCCGTTGGCGTTCATGTCTGGCTGCCGGGGGCCTATGCCGAGGCCGATGATGATCTGTCGGCAATGCTTTCTGCCGTCATCAGCAAGGTCGCGGTCTTCGGCCTGTTCATGGTCACCTATCTTGCCATTCGCTCCGAAGTCGGGCTCGAGATGGCGCATGTGATGGGCTGGATCGGGCTTCTGACGACCATTGCGGGTGCCGTCATGGCGCTTCAGCAGAGCGACATCAAGCGTATGCTTGGTTATTCCAGCATGAGTCAGATCGGCTATATCATCACGGCGATCGCGCTGATGAGTCATCTGGGCTGGGTAACGGCGTTCTATCTCGTCGCCAACCATCTGATGGTGAAGGGCATCCTGTTTCTTGCCGCCGCCGGCGTCATCCTGGCAACCGGCACCAGGTTGCTCGATCAGACCGGCGGCCTTGCCGGAAAGATGCCGCTCACTTTTGCAGCCGTTGTCATTGCCCTGATCTCGATGTCGGGCCTGCCGCCGCTCGCCGGCTTCGGCGGCAAATGGCTATTGTTGAGCGCGATGATGGACAGGGGCTGGTATGGCCTGGCAATCGTGGGTGTTCTGGCGACGTTTATCGGTTTCCTCTACATGTTCCGGCTGGCCTATTCGATCTTCCTTGGACCGCGGAAACCGGCTTATGAGGAGGTGCGGGAGGCGCCGTGGCCGTTGCTCGTCCCGCAGTTCGTCCTGATCCTGTCAATTTTCGTGCTGTCCTTCTTCCCGAAGCTGCTGATGGATCCGGTGTCGGCGGCCATTGACCCCTATTTCGCGTCAACGCTGGTTTGGCAGGGCATGTCGCTCGAGACGATCTATGGCTACTGGAACCCTATTCCGGTCATGGCGTTCAGCGTGGCGGCCGCTGCCGTTCTGCTCGCGCTGTTCCTGTTGATCTACAGAGCCGGGTGGGGGCGCTCCATTCCGGTGAGCACCGCGCATTTCTATGGCTTCTATCGGCTCGTCTTTGCGCCGCTCGTGACACCGGTTGCCAACTTCGTGTGGGACGGGGTCTGCAGTCTAACCGTCGGTTTGGCTGGATTGGTCCGCAGGGTCTACACCGGCAATGGCCAGACCTATGCGCTTCAGGTGCTCTGCTACGTGATTGCATTGTATCTGCTCGGCACCCTGAGACTGACAGCAGGCTGATAGGCAAGGGCTCGTCGTAAGGGTGGAGCCGCAGCGAGCCAATTGCACAAAGCTCGGCTACTGCCCGGCGGCGGCTTGGGCCATCCCGCCGAGAAGGCGGCTCGGAAGAAAGATCACCAGCCTTGCTGCGCCCTCGATGACGGATGCGCCATCGGCGAGCATGGTCTGCCCCGCCGGCGCCGCTTCCTCCCTGAGCACGTTGCGCATCAAGGCATCGTTGTTGACGACGTCCATCAGCGTCTGCGACGTGGCAAAGACACTGTGCGTGCCGCCGTCGACGTCCGAGACATCGATAACCGCGATCTCTTTGTCCTGCAGCATTTTGATATCGGCGCCGCTACCGACACGTGGGTGACCGCCAGCCAAGCGCCGCGAAATTCCAAGCGCGCGATCACGCCGTGAAACGACGATCGTGAAGGGCCGAGGGATGTCGCCGATGTCTTCAAGCTGGCTCTGAAACACATCGACGTCTATATCCGGCCCGGCGAGGACCACGCCGCCCAGGCGTTTCAGAGTGCTGGTGCGGCCTCTGAGGGCCAGATCGCGCAAGGCTTCGGTGACGACATAGGCACCCATCGAATGACCGACCAGGACGATCCTCTTCGCATTGGTCTGTGCAGCGATCTCGATCGTTTCAGCAAGTCCACGCCGGCCGACCAGGGCGCTATCGCGGTCGAATACATAGAGAGGGATCGCCGCCCCCGACGGCCAGGCGTAGTGGAGCGCGACCGACTTGATGTTGTAGTCGTAGATGATCTGAGCATTGCGGAAGACACTGTCGGCGAAGTTGTTGTTGTATCCGTGGACGAAGATGAAGATCTCGCGATCCTCGGGCGCGCGGCGTGCCAGCGCCGCGTTCAACTGTCTGACGAATTCCTGCCGCTGGTCGATCGGCTGGAACGTCCGTGCCGAGAAATGCCGTTTCGGATCCGGGACGCGCCCACTTTTCTCGACGTTTCCGGGAACATGGTTTTGTGGAATTCCGATGTCGAGTTTCGCAAAATTCAAGGTCTTCGACCGCTCCGCGGAAAAGGGCAGCGACAGATTTCCGGATGGCGCGCGCGTGGTTGCGACAAAGATCGGCACGATTGCCTGGGGCTTGGCACCGGATGAAGCGTCCACGGGAAGACCGAGCACTGCGCGTGGTCCGCCACAGCCGGCGAGGGCCAACAGCATGATTACGATGACGGACAATCGCATTGAGGACACGGCTCGTCTCAACTCCACCGGCAAGCTCTCCAGGTCTGTGAACAGCAAGGCGCCTCGCAGACAATTGGTTCGGATCGCTCTCACGCTGGCCATGCGCATTGGGCGAAGCAGTTCGTAGTTCTAAGCTATCCGCGACGGGTGCGGAAGATGAGTTCCGTGTGCATTCACCGTATCCGGTGTTTTGTGTCATTCGGATGAAAAAATTACAATGTTTCAATCCTGTGCGAGGCGAACTCTTCTCCGCAGTCGACTGCGAATATCTGGACGGCATGCCAGTTTGCGGGATTCTATGCTGATCACTTCGCTTCTTGATGCGCACTATAGTTCTGGACGGAGCACTGCGCCTTCGGCCTCCAGGGAGAGGGGCGAGCGGATCCGGGCGTTTAAGGGAGCATCATGACTTGGGTTCCTACTCACGACTTCCACCTTTCGCATTGATCACCAGGACAGACGCATTGATGAACGACGGGCGCGGCTTCTCGCTGCCCCGTTCCCCTGCAAATGCGGCGCTGCGGGCCAGATCGTTCTTGGCGCGGGTGATCGCCGGCTCCGGCCCTCTGCTGCGACCTCAATCGTCGATCGGTTTCAACGCTCACCTCGTAAGACATGACGCATCCAGTTCTATGAAACGCCATTATCCAATTGGTTTTATTTTATTTCTTCAATCATCCACGCGTGGCGGCGAACCGTCGCGCCCGTAAAGCATCCGGGGAAATAGCGCATGAAAATACGTCCTGCTGCATCGAGATCTCGCGCTGCGTTCGGAGTGTCTGCCGCGGTGCTGGCTGCCTTTTTCCTGATCGGCTGCCAGGGCGAGGACGACGTCGGAGAGCGGCCGCCACGACCCGTCAAAACGGTGGCCGTTTCGTTCAATCCCGAAGATACGTACGGATCGCTTGTCGGCGAGATTCGGCCACGCACCGAAACCAGCTTCAGCTTCCGGCAGGGCGGCGAAATCCGGGAGCGCGACGTTGAGGTCGGCGACCTTGTCGATGTCGGGGCCGTTCTCGCGCGCCTTGATCCCGAGGATGCGCAGGACGCGGTGCGCAAGGCCGAAGCGAACCTGTTCTCGGCCGAGGCTCAGTTCCAGAATGCCGAGGCCGACCGGGCCCGCCAGCAGCAACTTTACCCGCGCACCACGACCCGGCAGGTCCTGGAGGCCGCCACGGCTCGGGCGAGCATGGCACAGGCTGGTGTCGACGCCGCGCAAGCTGGCCTGCGGATCGCCCAGACCAATCTCGACAACCGCATACTGAAGGCAAACGCTGCCGGCGTCGTCACCGCGGTCGGAGGCGAAGTGGGGCAGGTTGTCGGCGGTGGCCAGATGGTGGTGCGCGTTGCGCAGCTTGGAACACGCGATGCCGTCTTCCAGGTGCCAGAGGCCACGATCCAGTCCACCGGAGGCGACGCGCGCGTCAACGTGCAACTGCTGAGCAACCCCAACATCAAGGCAACGGGAACGGTTCGGGAGATCTCGCCGACAGCTGATCCAATTACGCGCAACTTCACGGTACGCGTGGGGCTGGACACTGCGCCGGATGAATTCCGTTTCGGTAGTGCCGTGCGCGGTTCGATCCGGCTTTCCGGCGAGCCGGCGGCCCGGCTGCCGATCTCGGCGCTGTTCAGCGAGGGCAACCAGAGCGCCGTCTGGATCGTCGACGACGCAAGCAAGACGACCAAGCTTGTGCCGGTCGAGGTGCATCGTTTCGACACGAAGGATTTCCTCGTGACCAAGGGTCTTTCAAGCGGAGACAACGTCGTCGTTGCCGGGGTGCAGCAGCTTCGTCCCGGCATGCCTGTCCGCTTGCTTGAAGGAAGCGCAGAATGAACGAGGGCTTCAATCTATCGGGCTGGGCGATCCAGCGGCAGAGCCTTATCATCTTTCTCGTGCTTTTGAGCGCTCTTGCGGGCATTCTTGCCTATATCAACCTGGGGCGCGACGAAGACCCGGAGTTCACATTCAAGACGATGATCGTTTCCGCGGCGTGGCCGGGCGGGACGATCGAGCAGACCATCGACCAGATTACCGACCGCCTGGAGCGGACGCTTGAAGAAGTACCGAACCTCGACAATTTGCGCAGCATGACAACGGCAGGCCAGTCGGTCATCTATGTCACGCTCGACGATGCGACGCCGCCCGATCAGGTGGGCGAATCCTGGTATCAGGCCCGAAAGAAGGTCGGCGACATGGTGTCGACGCTGCCGGCTGGCGTGCGTGGGCCATTCTTCAACGATGATTTCGGCGATACGTTCGGCATCATCTACGGCCTCACCTCGGACGGCTTCAGTGATCGCGAAGTGCGCGATTGGGCCTATGAGGCGCGCAATCGCCTGCTCAAGCTCGAAAATATAGGCAAGGTCCAGCTGATCGGCACGCAGGACGAGACGATTTACATCGAATTCTCGACCGAGCGGCTGGCAAGCCTCGGCCTCAGCGCCGCGACGGTGATCGGTACGATCCAAGCGCAGAATGCGGTCCTGCCTGCAGGGCTCATAACGTCCCCGCAGGATCGGACCATCCTTCAGGTGTCCGGCAGCCTTGCCGACGAGACCACCATCCGCCAGTTGAACATCCCGACGACATCCGGTTTCGTGCGGCTGGGCGATATCGCCAGCGTCGTGCGGGGAACGGTGAACCCGCCCCAGCCACGCTTTCGCGTCAAGGGCAAGCCGGCAATCGGCATCGCCATTTCCATGGCGTCGGGTGGAGACATCCTGCAACTCGGCCAAAACATCGATGCAACGATGCGAGAGCTGGAGAACGATTTGCCGATCGGCATCAACCTGACGCACGTGGCGAGCCAGCCTACCGTGGTCAAGACCGCTATTCGTGGCTTCACCACATCACTGGGCCAGGCGGTCGTCATCGTTCTCGGCGTCAGCTTCCTCGCGCTTGGCGTGCGCGCCGGCATCGCGGTTGCCGTCTCAATTCCGCTTGTCCTCGCATTGACCTTCCTGTTCATGGATATTGCCGGCATCGCCCTGCAGCGCGTCTCGCTCGGCGCACTGATCATCGCTCTGACGCTGATGATCGACGACACCATGGTGACCGTCGAGACGATGATGGCGAAGCTCGAGCAGGGCTATGAGCGCATTCAGGCGGCCTCTCATGCCTATACGTCAACCGCATTTCCGATGCTTGCCGGCACGCTGGTGACAATCGCCGGCTTTATTCCGGTCGGCTTTGCGAGCAGCTCTTCGGGCGAATATGCACGATCGCTGTTCCTGGTGATCGGCTTCGCGCTCGTCGTCTCCTGGCTGGTGGCCGTGCTTTTGACCCCGATAGTCGGCCTTGCCGTACTTAAATCGGGAACTGCAACCGGTCCCAAGCCCGATGGCGCGCTGCTCCGTGGCTTCAAGAACCTCCTGCATACCTGCATGAAGATGCGGCTCGTCGTGGTCCTTGCCACTGTCGCAATGTTCGTGGCGGCGCTGATCGGATCGTCGGCCATGAAGCGGCAGTTCTTTCCGCCGTCCGACAGGCCAGAGCTCATCCTGCAACTGACCCTGCCGCAGAGCGCGTCGCAGGAGGCCACTGCCGAGTACGTGTCGAAGGCCGAGGAGATTCTCGCCGCCGACGAGGATGTGGCAGACTGGAGCTTTTACGTTGGTTCCGATCCGGTGCGCTTCTTTCTGTCGATGGCGCTGCAGCCTCCGGCGCCGTCCCGCGCCCAGGCTGTTGTAATCGCCAAAAGCGTCGGTGCACGCGAGGCGCTGCAGGCGCGCCTGCAGGAGGCGCTCGAAGAAAGGCTGCCGGACATCCTGGTGCGCCTGTCGCCGCTCGAAATGGGTCCTCCGGTCGGTTGGCCTGTTCAATACCGCGTGATCGGGCCGGACATTCCCGGTGTCCGCCAAGTCGCCTGGCAGCTTGCCGATGCGCTCAGCAAAGTGCCTGGCGTGGTCCAGCCCAATCTCGACTGGAATGAACCGATCCGCAAGATTGTCATCAATGTCGACCAGGACCGCGCTCGACTGGTGGGGCTTAATTCCTCCGTGATTGCGCAGACCCTGTTTGCGACGGCATCCGGCCTTCCGATCACGCAGGTGCGGGACTCGATCTACCTCATCAACGTCGTCGCCCGGGCGACGGAGGAGGAGCGCGTCGATATCGGCACAATCCGGTCGTTGCAGATCCCGGTCGGCCCCAATCATACGGTGCCGCTCTCCAGCATCGCCACGATCGAGTACCAGACGACACAGCCCATCATCTGGCGTCACGACAGCTCTACCAACATCACCGTCCAGGCAGACACGGCAGCGGGCGTGACAGCTGCCAGTGTCGTTGAGGCCGCGGCAGGCAAGATCGAGGAGTTGCGCCAAGCCAACCCCCGCTACCTGATCGAGGTCGGCGGTGCGGTCGAAGGCGCAGACGATGGGCTCGCCTCAGTCGTCGAGATGCTTCCGGTGATGGGTGTCATCATCCTGATCGTACTCATGTTCCAACTGCAGAGCGTTCAGCGTCTGCTGCTCGTCGTCAGCGTCGTACCTCTGGGCCTGATCGGCGTGGTGTTGATCATGCTGGTGACGAATACCCCGGTGGGCTTCATCGCCGTTCTCGGGATGATCGCACTCATAGGCATGATCACCAGAAACTCCGTGGTGCTGATCGATCAGATCGACCTTGCGATCGAAGAGCGAGGCCGGACGTGGCAGAGCGTCATCGATGTCACCGGGCAGCGTCTGCGGCCGGTCTTCCTTACGGCAGGCTCGACCGTCCTCGGTATGCTGCCGATCATCCGCGATCCGTTCTGGTCGCCTCTCGCCTTTACCGTCATCGGCGGTCTGGTGGTGGCTGCGGCGCTGACACTGATCTTCCTGCCGGTGCTCTACGTCTTGTGGTTTCGCATTCCCGCCGAAGCTGAGCCCGACAAGGCAGAGCCTGCCACGGCCGAGCCGGTTGCGGCCGGGGCGTGACGGTAAGTGGGATGTTGCACGGCCTTGGCGTGGGTATGGACCCTCCGTTGGTTTTTCCGTTTGTGCCCGGCGCGATGAGCGCCGGGGGCGTAGCCGCGAGGGCAAGAGAAAGAGACGCAATGCTAAGCCACGGGATTTTATGCTAATTCCGTCGATACATTCCCGGTTATGATTTGATTTCAGTGTTTCTTTTAAGCGTGTTGTTCAAGGGGAGTAACCATGTCGGACTTGATTGCAGTTGTTTACCCAACCGAAGCGAAAGCCGAGGAAGTGCGCCAGCGCTTGTTCGAGTTGCAGAAGGAATACTTGATCAAGGTCGGGGATGCTGTCATCGCCACGAAGACTGAGGGCGGTAAGATCAAGTTGAACCAGATGGTCAACATGACCGCCGCCGGCGCAGCGTCGGGGAGTTTCTGGGGGCTGCTGATCGGTGTTCTGTTTCTCAATCCCCTGGTGGGCGTTGCGGTCGGCGCTGCATCCGGCGCCATTGGTGGCGCCTTGACCGACGTCGGTATCAACGATGCCTTCATGAAGGATCTCGCCGCCAATCTTCAGCCCGGCAACGGGGCGCTGTTCGTGCTGATCAAGGAGATGACAGCGGACAAGGTGCTGAAGGAATTGGCGCCCTATGGCGGTGTCGTGCTCAAGACCTCGCTCGACGAAACGAAGGAACAGGTCTTGCGCGACGCGCTGGAAAAGGCCGCCGCGGCCGGCTAGTTTTCATTGATCGAATATATCGCGCGTTCCGCGGGATCGGGTCAGGACACTGGCGCGCTTCTCGCGGGACGGGATTTCTGTGGCGCCGCGCGGCCTCTCCGGGGAGGCACGTGCGACGACCAGTTCCCGGTTCCTTGAAGCGGAACTCGGGAAATTGGGACAATTTCTAGGGGCGGGTATGGTAGAAGCAGGTGGTGGTCGCGCGATCGGTTCGGTAACGACCGGTATCCTGGTGCTTGCTTTGCTCTATTTCGCGCAATCCATTTTTGCGCCACTCATCTTTTCCTTGCTGACCATTGCACTGGTCTGGCCGATTCAGGCCGCTTTACAGCGCTGGTTGCCAAAGCTTCTGGCCCTTCTGATCACACTTGTCGCAACCATGGTCGTGATCGTCGTCATCGGGTCTTCGGTGGCGTGGGGGTTCGGCAAGCTTGCTCAGTGGCTCTTCGTCAACGCTGACCGCTTCCAGGCGATCTATGTCGACTGGACAACGTGGCTGGAAGGGCACGGCGTCGCCGTCGCTGGCCCTTTGGCAGACCGTTTCGATGTCACTTGGCTGGTTCGCTTTGTGCAGGGAATGGCCGGGCGAGTAAACAGCTTCGCCGGTTTCACCTTGCTGGTCTTCATCTTCATCATGCTCGGCCTGCTCGAGGTTGAAGATTTCAATGCGCGCCTGCTCGTGCCCGCCGCTCAGCCTTACGGAATGCGCATCCTGGCGGCCAATCGGGTTATTGGAGCAAAGCTGCGCCGCTTCATGATCGTCCGGACGTTTGCCAGCATTCTCACCGGATTGGTGGTCTGGCTCTTTGCGTTGGGCGCGGGACTTGAGCTTGCCACGGCGTGGGGCGCGATCGCATTTGCTCTCAACTACATCCCTTTTCTCGGACCGTTTGTTGCCACGGCGCTCCCGACACTGTTCGCCATCGCCCAATTTGACTCATGGCAGACCGCGGCGGTCATCTTTGCGAGCCTCAACGTCATTCAATTCATCATCGGCAGCTACCTTGAGCCGAGGCTGACTGGAGCTTCGCTGTCAATTTCCCCGTTTGCCGTCATTTTCGCGGTGTTTTTCTGGAGTTTCATGTGGGGCATCGCGGGTGCCTTCATCGGCGTGCCGATGCTGATAGCGTTCATCGTCTATTGCGCGGGCACGCCGTCGGGAAAGTGGATCGCGACATTACTGTCGAGCAGTTCAAAGGTCGCAACGGACAGTGGGTCGTGAAGGCGCGCGGGCGATCGATCTGTCGCGAACAAAGCCACCCTGTGGCGACGCTAATAAAGTGACCTTGCATCTGACGGTTGAGGTGCGCGGCTGAAAGGGTTAGATTGCAGGTGGGAGGCAAAACGACTGCCGGAGAGGGCCACGTCCAACATGCGCAGACGTCGGCTGAATGCCTAGCGGGGATATCTGTCGTGGGTAGATGAAAAATCGCCTTAGACACCCGCGGAAAGCAAACAGCCGGCTCGATGACCTCAGCACGATAAGCCGAAATCGATGGTGTAAAATGCCAGGCTGGCAGGCTGCGTACCAACCCCGCTCATGAGGCGGGCGAAAATTGGCTGCAGCACCATGATGGGTCGCCGGGGGTGGGGACAAAGACAACTTGTTTTTCAGTAATCGACAGCTCTTCGACATTCTGCGGCCGATCGCTTCCTGCCATCGGTCAACTGGAAGGTGACGCGATGACAACTGAAGATGCCATGACGTATGCCCCATTGCTTGAAAGACGACGTGACGACAAGCGGCACGAGATCTCCGCTCGTGAAACGGTTAGCGCGAAACCGGTGAAGAAGAGGGCACAGTTTTTACCGTCCTTTGAATTTTCGACTGCTGGCCTGCCACGATCGGATCAGTTTGCCGCGTGGCGCAACAGCTTCTCGCCCATGCTTGAATTAGCCGAGATCGACGAAACGACCAGCGACTTCCAGGGGCGACAGAAACTCTGGGACCTTGGCAGTCTTGTCCTTGCAGAAATCAGCACTGACCGCCTCGCATTTTCCAGCCTGCCCGGGCATGTTCGGCGGGATCCCGTCGACCACTGGACAATGACCGTCCTGCTGTCCGGATCGATCCGGACCGACGCAGCAATGCGTGCCTTTACGGCGGGTCCGGGAGAAGTGCAGATTCATTCGCTTGGTCGCTCCTTTGCCGGTGTGGTCGATAAAAGCCAGATGCTCATGCTTTTTGTGCCGCGTGATCATTCCCTTGAGACGGCGGCCATCCTTGGCTCGGCAGAGTTTTCCGCAGCAGGGACCGGCATGGGGCGGTTGTTCTCGGACTATCTTGTCGATGTGGCCAAGCGTCTGCCGATGCTCACCGAGGCCGATCTTCCTGGACTTGTCGCAGCCACGCGCGCGATGATCCTTGCTTGTGTATCGCCATCCGCCGAGCATATCGAAGCGGCGGAGGGGCCGATCGCCAATGTCCTTCTCGAAAGGGCGCGGCAACTGATACAAAGCCGGTTGCTCGACCCGAAACTCGGTTGCGAGATGGTGCGCAGGGAGCTCGGCATTTCGCGCACGCGGCTCTACAACCTTTTCGAGCCCTTCGGCGGGGTGATGCATTTTATTCAACACCGCCGGCTGCTCAGCGCCTGTGCGGCGCTGACCGATCCCAACGATCGGCGCCTCATCTTCCAGATCGCTGAAGAGCGTGGTTTCAGCGACGGGGCGGAGTTCAGTCGCGCATTCAAGCGAGCCTTTGGCTCCAGCCCGAGCGAGGTGAGAAACCGAGGCGGAGGTGGCATCCCCATTCGGCGGTTCCTTGAGGATTGCCCGTCAGCAGAGCGACTGGGTGTGCTTTTGCGCCGATTGCAGGGGTAACCTGAAATGAAGGTCGCCGACCTCGGTGGTGCCCGAGGCATTGCATAGGCAGGTGCGAGGTGGAATCTCGTGGCGGAAACGGTGGAAGACCTTGGCGATCGGGCCATGGATCGACACGAAACGTTGAAGCTGCCACGGCGACGTCAATCATTTCCTCTTCCGCTCACGTCATCGGCTCAGGGGCCGGACGTCTCAGCCCGATTCTTCAGCCTCTTGTGGAGGCGGTGTTCGACGCCGACGCGAGATCCCGCTTGGCTGCATCTGCGTAAAGAAGCTTGAGGGGAAGCGGCGGGTATGATCTCCAATGACCCTGGGATGCCAGCCAAGCTCGTTGGCTCTCGGCGCTTGCCTCGATCTATAACGGCGGTTCGCGCTCAAATGCCGCCCGATTGGGCAGTGTGCCCCTGCAGTTCGTGCGTGACTGTGTGGTGCGCTGCAATGCACGCGGTCTCGACGGGGTGATCAACGACAAAGCTCCCGGCAAGTCGTCGCTGTTGAACGATGCTCAGCGTGCGGCTTTGGCTCAAGCCATCGAACGCAACCCCACACCTTATCTCGAGGGCGTCGCCCATTGGCGTCCATGTGATCTGGCGAAGTGGCTATGGGAGAAGTTCCGCCTACATCGTCGGCGCGATCTGCCCGAGGCACGGCAAGGCGGCAGCCCTGGTCATGCCTTGGTGTGATACCCGCTGCATGAACCAGCATTTGATGGAGATAGCGCGCCATGTCGCCGACAATCCCCATGCTGCCCTCATCGTGGACAGGGCGGGCTGGCATAGGTCGGCAAACCTCATCGTGGTCGAACACTGCTGCCACGCATGGCAAAAGCTCCAGAACCAGCCATGGAAAATCATGTCCATCGGCATATGGGTTCTGATTGATAAGGATTGATATCAGTATCGGTTTTTCGCTTCGACGCATCCCGGACGTCTCGTATGGATCCGCTCGATCATCAGCTGGCGTGATTTCCTGGTGCCCGATGCGTTCGTCTTCGCGAATCTTTTCTTTCGGTGAGCCCGTTTCTTCCGATCGAGAATCGGACGTTGCGAACGGTTGCCAGCGAATCTCGCGTTTGATTCTTGGGAATTCGGTCGCGGCGGGAGCCTTCGGCAAGCTCGATTCAGAAAAATGGGACGACGCAGCACAGGGGTTATTCCCGCCAAATTGCAGCCCGGATCGGCCTTTCCCCTCAATTTCGGCCGCATTCTGCCTCTTTCTGAAACAGGCCGCCTTCCTTTCGCACAGGCTAAACCCCAGGGAATAAAGGGCTTTCTTAATCCTTTGTTAATTTCCTCGGGCCGCCTGCGGCGATTTTGTGTCGTTTCAGCAACAGGGTTCTGCGAAGGGCGATGCAAAGCACGCGATCTCGCCAGTTGGACGTTGCGCCGATGACCGCGTCTTGTATTTTCAACTCCGGAAGCAAGGGCGGTTGATCGTCCGACTTCTTGAACGTTGGGGATGGGGCAGGGAACGCTGTCCTTCAGCAAAATACCCAGACCCGTTTGAAACTTTTGACTGGAGGTCAGAAATGAACATCAAGAGCCTTCTTCTCGGCTCCGCTGCAGCTCTCGCAGCAGT